>JBFLXY010000001.1:0-537873 GCA_040757055.1 Thermodesulfobacteriota bacterium
GTCATGACGCTCTCCTGTTCTGAGGTTGATGAAGCTTCGCAACTCCATCTTTACCCCAGCCAAGGGAGGCATGACCACCTCTTCAAATCAAGGCAGACTGTCAGGTTATAACCATCTCAGAACAACCAGTACGATGCAGCCGGCAACCGGGTGAAGATGACCACGCCCGAAGGCAAGGTGGTGCAGTACCGCTACGACGAGGCCAACCGCCTCATGGAGATTGCCAGCTTGGCACCTTCGATCTTGGCTACGACAAGCTGGGCCGCAGAACCTCCCTTGCATATCCCAACGGCGTTTCCACCGGCTATGGCTATGACGCCGCCGGCCGGCTGGATCAGATCGCAAGCTACCTGGGCACCTTCGGTTTTGGTCAAGAAAAGTGATCGCTGACTCGCAAGGTCTTCCTTTGTAAAAAACCACCCCCTAACGCACCAACCTCAAGACGGCTACACCCCTCCCCACCTTCCCCACCCCATTTTTTTTCAAAAAAAATTCTCCTTTGACATCAAATTGTTACCCCTGAAATTTCTATAGCATATACACACTACAGAAATGCAACATACTGGCATCATTGACAAAATATACAAAAAGCCCCATGCTCTTTTCAAGGAAGACTCTCTTTTCGTGCGTGGCAAACAATGGTGCATCTTCTCATGCTCTAGCAGGAAAATAACCATAGGGCCTCACCGGAAACATGTGCTGGGTGAAACCAAACATAGCAGAGCTGGAAACCGGCCTTTGCCGGAAAACGCTCTTGAAATACTCCCGGTCCGGAAGGATTGTCGCCAAACAACTTCCTTCTGGCCACTGGCGCTTTGAGTTGGAGAGCATCAAGGCTTTCATGAGGCCCAATCCAAGCAAAAGGGCAATGGAAATTTTGGGGAGCTTGTAGTATGAAAATCCACATGCGACTTTTTCAACGAAAAGGCTGGTACCATGTGGAATTTGAGCGTAACCAGCGACGGGCGCTCAAGACAAAGGACAAGGCCGAAGCAAGGGAGCTTTTCCTTGAACTCAAGCGGCAATATTTGGCAGGGAAACTCCATGACCTGCGCGGCGAATGCGCAACAACCCTTTTTCCCTTCTCCAAGGAGTACAAAGAGTGGGCCGGAACCGTCCAGCCCAAGTCGACCTACAACGCAAACCGCCTCGCCTTGGACAAGCTCATGCAGCACGCCGGGGACATTCCGCTAGACAAGATCACTCTCAAACACCTTGACGCCATAGTCGCTCAATCGAAGCGCGACGACCTCTCAACAGCCAGCATCAACAACTATATTCGCCATCTTCGCACCGTATTGAATAAGGCCGTTGCATGGGGCTATTTGAAGATCAACCCCCTCCGACAAGCCAAAGAACTCCCGCAGCAGAAGAAGCCGCCTCGTTTCATTTCCCGTAACGACCTCTCCCGGTTCTTGCACTCTATAGCTGATCTCGACTTGCGCCGGGTGGTTGTAGCCTTGGTTTCAACGGGACGGCGGCGAAAGGAATTGCTTTCCTTGACCTGGGCAGACGTTGACTTTGACCGAAACGTCTATCTTGTCCGCCAGAGCAAGACGCATCTTTCCCGGCATTACCCAATCAATTCAGCCTTTCTTGCGGTGCTGAACTCCCTAGAGCGTGGCCCGGGCAAGGTCTTCAAGCGCTGGCGGCATCCTGACACCCTTTCCCATTACGTGAAACTCGCGTTGACTGAGGCTGGTTTTGCTGACTTCCGACTTCATGATCTGCGGCATACCTTCGCAAGTCTCTTCATGGAGTCGGGCGGCAACCTCCGCACTCTTCAAGACCTTCTTGGCCACACGGAATACCGGACAACGGAAATTTACGCACACATCGGGGAAGATCATCTTCGAGAAGAGGTTGACCGCGTGAAGATCGGCCCGGTGGACTTACTGAACAGCGGACAAAAAGCGAACGAGCGGTAGATAACCGCCCGGAATGACTACGGCCACAAGCCTATTACGAATCAGTTGCTCTACCAACTGAGCTAAGGTGGCCGGTATGGCGTTTGGGCCAGATATAGCAGGGTTTTTGGGCAAGGGCAAGGGATTTGTCGGCGCCGACCGCTCCGGCAAAGGGTTCCTATTTTTCGGTGATCGTCACCACCCCGTCCCACTTCTCCGGTGGCGAGGCCAGAAGCTGATCGCAGCGCTCGACATAGCGGGCGGCAATGGGATTCTCCGCGGCCAGAGAGGAAAACGCCTCGCGGGCCGCGGCAAAATCGCCGGCAGCGAAAAAGGCCAGGGCCTGCTGGAATTGCGCACAGGACGCGGCGTCCCCCTCCCACGGGGTGAACAACTTCGTCGGGGTTGTTTTGCCCACTACCCGCACCGTCGCGACCTCGCACAACGGGATACCGGGGTCTGCCTGCCGGGCCGTGGCCGCGGTCAGCAGGATCCAACTCCCAAACTGCTTGTTGATTCCCTCAAGCCGCGCGGCCAGGTTCACCGCATCGCCGAGCACCGTATAGTTGAACCGCCGCGCAGATCCCATGTTGCCCACCACTGCTTCGCCGGTGTTGATGCCGATGCGCATGAAAAGGTCCACTCCATAGCGCTCGCGATACCTCGGCCGCAGTTCCGCCAGCCGCTGCTGGCAGCGCATTGCCGAACGCACCGCCCGGCTGGCGTGGTCCGGCTGATCGAGGGGCGCGTTCCAAAAGGCAATGATCGCATCGCCCTCGTACTTGTCGATGGTGCCTTCCTCGGCCAGGAGGATCTCGCTCATCTCGGAAAGATAGTCGTTCAGAAGGACGGTGAGCTGCTCCGGGGTCAGTTGTTCCGAGATGGAGGTAAAGCCCTGCAGATCGGAAAAGAACACGGACAACTCCCGTTTCTGCCCACCCAACGAAAGCTGGCGCGGGTCGGCCAGCAGTTGCTCGATCACCGAGGGATGGAGGTACTGACCGAAAATCTTCTTGAGGTAGCTGCGCTGTCGGCCCTCGGTGGCCTGGTTCCAGAGAAAGGCGCCGGTGGCCGCAACCACGATCGCCACGGTGGGCGGCATCACCGGCAGCCAGGAGCCAAGAGCGTAGGCGGCAAAACCGGCCAGCAGAGGCAAAGGGGCCAAGGCCGCCAAAAGGGCCAGGGAACGGAGCGGGCGGCTGACCAGCACGATGGCCACGCCGGTGGCAAGGCCGAAAAAGAGGGTGGCCAGGGCAACCACACCCCACCCCACCTCAACAAGAAAGTCGCGGGCCAGGAGGTTGCTCAGGGCAGTGGCATGGATCTCCACGCCGGGCATCACCCCATCGGTAGGCGCGGCGCGAAGATCAAGCAGGCCAGGGGCGGAAAATCCAAGAAACACATAGCTGTCGCGGAACATGGCCGGATCAACGGTCGGCTTCTTGCCCTCGCGGAGCAGCAGTTCCGACCGGATGATCGCGGCCAGCGACCAGGTGGGGATGGTCCCGGCAGGACCGCGGTAGCGGAGCAGGTAGGAATGGTCCGCCTCCACCGCAGGCGGGGTCTGATCCGGTCTCGCCATCAGGGTGGCCAGAGCCAGAGTGGAGCGGCCATCCCCATGCCGCAGCACCATCCGGCGGAAGATGCCGTCGTCGTCAGGGGTCTCCCCCACATGGGCCAGACCCGCGGCGCTGGCGGCCAGTTCCGGGATGAGGCCGCCTTCCGCCCCTGTGGTCTTGCGCACCAGCACCACATTGCCGCTTTCCCTGATCCGGAGGGCCAACCGCTGATCGTCCTCGACCCCGTAGATCGAGGGTTCGCTGAAGAGCACGTCGAAGGCAATGGTCCGCGGCTTGCCCCGCGCCAGGAAATCGAGCAGGTAGGCGTAGGTCTCCCGCGGCCAGGGCCAGCCCAGGCCGTTTTCCGTGCGGCCCCAGTCCAGGGACGCCTGATCGAGGGTGATGATGCGGATGCGTTCCGTGGCCGGTCCGGGCGCGGCGAGCCACCGCGCCCGCCACGACCAGGTCAGATTCTCGAAGGGTTGCAGTGCCCCGCTCGCCCAACCGCCGAGGGCCGCCGCCCCCGCGACCACGCCCAGCAGCACCCCGGCCAGCAGATTCCGGCGCAGTCTGGCGTCAAACATTCCCAAGCGCGGCAGCGAAACGCTTGCGCCGCCATTCCGGCGACGGCGCCGGAACGGGCATCTCGGGACTGGCAGCACGCAACTCCGTCAGCCGGTCCGCCGGGGCCGGATGGGTCTTCAGGAAGGCGAAACCGCCCTGCTCCTGACTGGTTCGCTCCATCGACTCCAGGAGAGCCAGGAGGGGAGCCGCCTCATACCCGCTCCGTTCCAGAATCTTCACGGCGGTCTGGTCCGCCTCCAGCTCGGTGGCACGGGAATATCCCTTGTCCACCAAGGTGGTCACCGCATCCTGGATGCTTTCACCAAAAAGAGCGGTGAGCTGCCGGAACTCCGGCGAACCGGCGCTCTTCGCCCCCTCCACCGCCAACAACGCCGTGGCCGAGGTGAGGCGGGATGTCTTGATCGCCTGCAGGCCATGCTTCAGTTCCACATGGGCAATCTCGTGGGCCAGCACCGCGGCCACCATCTCCTCACTCTTGCAGAGCCGCAGCATGCCGCGGGTCACGAAGATGAAGCCGCCGGGCGCGGCAAAGGCGTTGATCTCGTTCGTATCGAGCGCCACAAAATGGTAGCCGCTGAAGGTCTCGCTGGCGCCCGAGACCTTGACCAGGGTCTGGCCCAAAAGATTCAGATAACGGGTCGCCTGCGGGTCTTCGTGCAACGGATAGCCCTGCAGGAGGGTGGCGCCCACGGTGCGGCCGATATAGTGTTCCTGCTCCGGGGTCAGTTCCTGCACCGCGTCGCTGATCTTGACCGAGGCATCGATCAGGGAGCTGGCCTGCTCATGGGTCACCACCCCGGTGGCGGCCAGCAGATTGGCGCCGACCTGCTTGCCGAATTCCTGGGCCTCGACGCAACCGGTAACGGCAACGAGCAGCGCCCCGGCGAAGAGTGTCCGGATGCTCATCGCGCCCTCCCCGTGCCGTTGGCCTCGGCGAATTTTTTCACCTCTGCCTCGGGCACCGTGATCTTTTCGACCTGGTCCATGAGGTCGTAGCGCAACCGGGTGTGCTCCTTGCGGTAAGCCGCCTCGACATTCCTGTCAAAGCCCTTGCCGGCCAAGGCCACTTCCTTTTCCGCCACCGCCCCGGCCCGGCTCGCCTTGCCCGGTGCCATGCGCAACGACTCCTTGCCTTCCGAAACGGCGGAGCCATGCAGCCAGCCGCTCTCCGGCGCGGTGATGAAGAGCCAGCCCTCCTGCTTCTTGCCCACCGTCACCTCGGTGTCGTAGAGAAGTTTTTTCTTGATGGCGCCGAAGGGCGAGGGGGTCTGGCGGAGCACCCCCTCGCGCACGGCAATCCGCTCGGCCAGGGCCAGCGAGGGGCAGAACACCGCCAAGACCGCAAGCAACGCAATGAAATAGCGCATAACGCCTCCTTGCCAAAGGGGGAAAGGCAATCCGTGAACACGGCCATTTTATAGAAGTTGCCGGGCGAAGGCCAGCGGGAAAACGGCACGGCCGATCCGCCACGGCACGAGGGCGGGCGTCAGAAAATTTCGCTGGCCCGCGGCGGCCGGTCATATTATCGTACAGCCATGGCCGGCAAGAACCCCATCACCATCCTGGTGGTTGACGACGACACCACCCACCGCTACATGCTGCGCGCCATGCTCAGGGAGTGGGGCTGGCAGGTGGAGGAGGCGGATGACGGCACCACGGCGGTGGCCGCGGTGGAGACGCGCCCCTTCGACGCCATCCTCATGGACGTGCGCATGGCCAAAATGGACGGCATGGAGGCCCTTACCCGCATCCACGCCTACAACCCGGCCATCCCGGTGATCATCATGACCGCCTTTTCCTCGGTGGACGCGGCCGTGGAGGCGATGAAAAAAGGGGCCCACGACTACCTCACCAAGCCGCTGGATTTCGACCGCCTGCGCCTCACCATGGCCAAGGCCCTGGACCACCGCGAGGTGGCGGAAGAAAAGGCCAAAAGACTCCCCACCGACCGGCCGCATCTCGATACCATGGGGATCATCGGCCAGTCGCGGCCCATGCTGGAACTCATGGAGATGCTCGGCTACGTCGCTCCCACCGAGGCCACGGTGCTCATTGCCGGCGAATCCGGCACCGGCAAGGAACTGATCGCCTCGGCCCTCCACGCCAACAGTGCCCGCAAGAGCGGGCCGTTTATCAAAGTCAACGGCGCCGCCCTGGTGGAAACCCTGCTCGAATCGGAGCTCTTCGGCCACGAAAAAGGGGCCTTCACCGGGGCGGATCGCAGGCGGGAGGGCAAGTTTGTCCAGGCCGACCACGGCACCCTCTTCCTCGACGAGATCGGCGAGACTTCGCCAGCCATGCAGGCCAAACTCCTGCGGGTGTTGCAGGAACAGGAAATCCAACGAGTCGGCGGCCAGGAGACGATCAAAATCGATGTACGGGTCCTGGCGGCGAGCAACCGGGTGCTGGAAGAGGAAGTGAAGGCGGGAACCTTCCGCGAGGATCTCTACTACCGGCTCAACGTGGTGACCCTCCACGTGCCGCCGCTCCGCGATCGGCGCGAGGACATCCCCCTGCTTGCCGAACACTTCGTGGCCAAGTATGCGGCCAAGAACCGGCGCGAGGTGGCGGGCATCACCCCCCAGTGCATGGATCTGCTGCGCAACTATCCATGGCCCGGCAATGTGCGGGAACTGGAAAACGCCATGGAACGCGGGGTGATCCTGATGCGCGGCGACTATCTCGACGAGGCGAGCCTGCCGCTCACGGTGCAGCGCCGGGCTGGAGACGGTGGGCCGAGGGTCACGGCCTCGGTACCCTCATCCCTCGAAGAGGCGGAAAAACAGGTGATCGCAAAGACCCTCAGCGAGACCAACGGCAACAAGAGCGAGGCCGCCCGCCGCCTCAATATCACCCGCAAGACCCTACTCAGCAAGCTGCACAAGTACGGGTTGCAATAACCGTAACCAATTACCCTACCGCCGCCACGATTCGTAGGCGACCTCGGCCAACGGCTCGGCCGTCAGCTCCCGAATTTCTTCGCCGCGGGAAAAAACAGCCCGCACCGCTGCCCTTCCCTCTCCCTTCTTGCCATAGCGCGCCATGAGGCCGGCGGCAGCGGCAAAGTCCTCCGCATGGTGGGCAAAGCGCAGCACGCCGGTGGGGCCGGGCCCATCCACCGGCGTCACCACCCAGTCGGTGGCCAGGGCGCGGTCGAGCAACCGCTCGTTCTCCGCCTCCCGCCGGCCCATGGCCAGCCAAGCGCCGTGCGGCAGCCGGAAGTGGCGACCCACCATGAGCAGCCGGATATCGGCCGCGGTGACAGGATCGTGTTCCCCGTAGAAGGAAGCGATGCGCTGGGCCTGGATCGGGTCGGTGAGCACGCAACCGCCAGCCGGGCTCGGGTACTCGGTGATGCCGAAGCGGGCGGCCAACTCCATCTGCGGCTGCCGGCCCCGGCCGCGAAAGCCGAGGAGTTGTTCGCGGTCGATCAATCCGGCGAGTTCCGCCTTGGTCGGCGCCAGGCCCTTGGCGCACAAGGGACGCACCAGCAGCCCTTCGCAGCCGCTGTCCCGCTCGATGACCCGCAGGGTATCGAGCCGCTGGGACATGGGCCGCTGGCCCAGCACCTCGCCGGAGATGAGCAGTTCGGCCCCGTATTCGGCCATCATCTCCTTCGCGCTCCGCAGGAGCAGGATCTTGCAGTCGATGCAGGGGTTGAAGTTCTTGCCGTAGCCGTGGGGCGGATGGCGCAGCATGACGAGATAGGGCTCGCTCACGTCGCGGAGCACCAGCTCGATGCCATGGAGCTGACGCATCTTCGCACGGTAGGCCGCTTCCTCAGCCAGCAGGTCGTACCCGAAAAACGGGGTGACGCACTGCACCGCGATCACCCGGATGCCTTGGCCGGCAACGACCCGGCAGGCGAGGATGCTGTCCAGCCCCCCGGAAAAAAGCGCCAGGGCAGTGGTCATGGCTACTGATTCCTGGCGAGGAGTTCCTGGACAAAGGCCAGGGTCTTTTCGGTGACCGAGTCGCCGGCGATCATGCGGGCCAGTTCCTGCACCCGCTGTTCGTGGGCGAGCGGGGCGACGCTGGTCTGGGTGCGGTCGTTCGCCACCGTTTTTGCCACCAGAAAGTGGCTGTGGGCCGCCGCGGCGATGGGCGGCAGATGGGTGATGCAGAGCACCTGATGGTGGCCGGCCAGTTCCCTGATCTTGCGGGCTACCGCCTCGGCGGCCTTGCCGCTGATGCCTGCGTCGATCTCGTCGAAGATCACGGTCTCCACCTGATCCTGCTTGGCGAGCAGGCATTTCAAGGCAAGCAGCAGGCGGGAAAGCTCGCCGCCGGAGGCGATCCTGGCCACCGGTTTCAAGGGCTCCCCGGGGTTGGCGGAAAAGACGAATTCGGGCCGGTCCCAACCGATCCTGGCAATGTGGTCAAGGTCGTGGGCGGTATCATGGAAATGCACGGCAAATTCCGCCTGTTCAAAGCAGAGGGAAGCCAGTTCCTCCCGCACCCTGGCCTCCAGGCCGGCCGCCACCTCCCGCCGCGCCGCACCCAGCTTTGTGGCAATCTCCTGCACCACAGCCTCGCAGGCCGAGACCTCCCGACCCAGGAGTTCCAGCTCCGCCTCCATGGAGTCCAGCCGTTCCAGCTCCTGCTGGGCCTGCTCGCCAAAGGCGATCACCTCATCCAGGGTGGGGCCGTATTTGCGTTTGAGCCGCTGCAGCAAATCGATGCGGGCAATCACCTCGTCGAGCCGCGCCGGGTCGTTGGGGATGGCGTCAAGGTAACGGCTCAGCCCCAAAAGGCTCTCTTCGAGCTGATAGGACGAACCTGCCACCTCGTCGGCCAGGGCTGCCACAGTCGGGTCGAGGGTGGCCATCTGTTCCAGATGCTTGCGCACCATGGCGAGCTGGGCCATCACCCCCTCACTCAGGGCCTCATGGCTCGTCTGGCCTAGGCGGATCAACTCGTCCGAGGATTTGAGGCGGTCGCGCTCCACCGCCAGTTCCTCATCCTCGCCCGGCACCAGCGCGGCCTCGCCGATCTCCTGACACTGGAAGGAGAGGAATTCGCGGCGCTGTTCCTTGTCCCGCTCCTGATCGCGCAATGCCTCGTACCCGGCCTTGGTGGCCAGCCATGTCTCGTAAGCCGCGGCCATCTCCTGTCGGGCCGCGCCGAGATTGCCCACCGCGTCGATGAAATCGAGATGGTAACGGGGCGCCAGCAGCCGCTGATGATCGTGCTGGCTCGCCACGCTGAGCAATCCCTCCATGGCCTCGCCCACCGCGCTGGCAGTGGCCAGGGCACCGTTCAAATAATAGCGGCTTTTGCCCTTGGCCTCGATCTGGCGGCGGATGACGAGGTCTTCCTCCACCGCGATCCCCATCTCTTCAAGCTGGGCGCGGAGTTCGGCGTGGTGGCCGGAGAGTTCGAAGAGCGCCTCCACGGTGGCTGCCTCGGCGCCGGTGCGCACCCAGCCCGCCGTGGCCCGGCCGCCGGCCAGGAGATGGATCGCCTGCAGGATGATGGATTTGCCGGCGCCGGTCTCGCCGGTCAGCACCGACAAGCCCGATTCCAGCGAGAGGTGAAGCTTCTCGATCAGGGCGAGGTTGGTGATCCGCAGTTCACGCAGCATGGCGCGGCTCGAAGGGCATCATGGATGAATGGCGGGACGAACAAGTAGTGGCATTTCCCACCCATCATAATTATAGTGACAAAGAATGCAAACAAATCCTACGAAATCACTGCTGCAAGCGGGCCGTACCATGACCAGCCTGCGCACCTGGTTCCACAAGTTTGTCTGCGTGCTGATGAGCGCTGCCTTGCTCGTGGCGCCGGCCAACCCTGTCGCCGCCTTTACCGTGGGCGAGGAAAAGGAGCTGGGTGAAAAACTGCTTTCCCTGGTGCGCCGCGAGTTCCGCCTGCTCGACGACCCGGACATCACCCAGTACATCAACGACCTCGGCCGGGAGATCCTCACCATCGCCGGCCCCCAGTACTTCGACTACCACTTCTTCGTCATCAACAACCGGGAATTCAATGCCTTTGCCGCGCCCTCGGGACTGATCTTCTTCCATTCCGGCCTCATCGAGATTACCGACACCGAGGGCGAACTGGTGAGCGTCATGGCGCACGAGGTGGGCCACGCAGCCAGCCGCCATTACGCCGACCGGCTCGGCAAATCGAAAAAGGTCAGCGCCGGCACCGCGGCCCTCGCCCTGGCCGGCCTGGCCATGGGTGCCGGCCCGCTCGGCCAGGCCCTGATGACCGGCTCGCTCGCCGCCGGCACCACCATGCAGCTCCAGTTCAGCCGGCAGGACGAAGAGGAGGCGGACCGGCTGGCCTTCACCTGGATGCTGGCCAACCAGCGCGACCCCAACGAGATGCTCGGCATGCTCCAGAAGATGCGGCGGATCACCCGCTATCGCCAGGGAAAGATTCCGCCCTACCTCCTCACCCACCCGGAACCGGAAAACCGGTACAGCTACATCGAGGACCGCATCCTGCAGGAGCCGCTGCCCAAAGCCTTCAAACCAGCGGACGACTTCGCCTTCCAGCGCATCAAATACCGCCTCCTCACCCTGACCAAAGAACCGCATGATCTCCTGCCCCTGTTGCGGAACAGGGCGGAAAGCGCGGACACCGCCACCATCGAAGGGGCCATGGTCCGCTACGGACTTTCCCTGGTCTATCGCGCCAATCGGGATTACGTCAGGGCGCAGGAGGAACTTGCCTGGGTGATGCAGCGCTTCCCCGACCGCGACATGCTGCTCGCCGACCTCGGCGTGCTCTATCTGGAATCCGGCCAGCAGGAGCGGGCGCTGGAAACCCTCGATCAGGCGGTGAAGCGCGACCCGAACAATGCCTATGCCCTCTTCCACCAGGCCGTTGCCCTCCAGCAGGGCGGCAAAACGGCCAGGGCGCTGGCCATCTTCGAGCAACTGCTCGCCAGCCAGCCCGACTACTCCCGCCTCCATTACCGCATCGGCCAGATCAAGACCGCCCAGGGCGACAAGGCGGCAGGCCACTATCACCTCGGGGTCTTCCACTGGTACGAGGGGGCCGTGAAGACCGCGCGTTTCCACCTGAAGGAAGCGATGCGCGACCAGCCGGAAGGCAGCCAGATCCGGCACCTG
Organism: Thermodesulfobacteriota bacterium; assembly: GCA_040757055.1. Lineage (GTDB taxonomy): Bacteria > Desulfobacterota > Desulfobulbia > Desulfobulbales > Desulfurivibrionaceae > JAJZRJ01. The sequence continues at coordinate 11,137 of JBFLXY010000001.1, forward strand.
GCCAAGGAACTGCTCGACACCATCGAACGGCTGGAAAAGATGTCGTAGGGAGAATGGCGGGAAGTGCGGGGCAGGAACCTGAGGCGTGGACCTACTTCTTGCCGCCCCGCAGCTTGCGGATGGCCATCACCGCGAAGTCGCGGAAGAGCCTGGTGGCCTTGACCATGGCGGCATCGAGCTTGGGCCGCCCCTTTTTGCGGTCGAGGTAGATCATGCCGATGGGCTTGCCGTCAAGGCAGATGGGGAAGAGGTAGACCACCCGGTCCTTGACCAGATACTTCATGTTTTCCGGAAAGGCGCCCGCGGTGTTGGGCGGGATGGCCATGTCCTTGCCGCTCTTCAATGCCTGGGGAATGACCCCCGGCACGTTGAGGTTGTATTCGAAGTTGGCAATGCCGGCCGGGTCGATGTCGCCCAGGCCGAACCGGCCGACCAGCAGCTTCCGGTCCGCCTGGATGCTCATGATGGCCAGCAGCACCCGGTCGAAGCCGACGCCGCGGTAGAGCCCTTCCAGCAGGTTGATGTAGAAGTCGTTGATGTTGAACGGCCCCATCAGGGTCTCGGTGATGTCGTGGATGAAGTCGTTGATCGACTTGTCCTGGCTGATCGCCAAGTCGTCAAGCACCTCCACCGCCTCCTCCTTCGGCTCCCCGCTGTCCGTTTCCTCGTCCTCCTCCTCGACCTCCGTCATCCTCCGCTTCTTCGCCCGCTCGGGATTGCGCACCACGTCCTCGGCATAGCGCAGGCGGCTGCGGATCTTGAGCTTTGAAAGACCGTAGCGGATGGAATCGGAGATATCCTCCGAGGCCTCGACGCTGCGGTTCACCACCACCAGGGCCTCTTCCTTGTTGATGGAAAGCCGGTCGCCATAAAGGCGCATCAGGCCATCCAGGTCTTTCTCCTCGCAGATGTGGTCCACCAGCTGATTGGAGAAACTGGAGAGATTCTGGAGATACCCCACGGCATCGTAGATATCGCGCGGCTGTACCGGCTCCACCTTCATGGAAGCGATCACCCGCTCGGAAAGGTTCCAGAAGGCCGCCACCTCGACGCCGATCTCCTCGAAGGTGAGGTCGTCCAGCACCGCCTTGGCCGCCCTGGCCTGGGGCAGGCCACCCCTGATCTTCTCCTCGATCTCGCGGTAGCGGTCGGGCAGGTAGATGCAGACGATGATCTTGCCCAGATTGTGGAGCAGGGCGCAGATGAATGCCTCCTCCGGCGCCACCTTGAAATCCTTCTCAAAGGCCAGGTCCCGGGCCTGGATCGCGCTCAGGAACGAACGGGTGAGAATCTTGCTGATGCTCTCCTTTTCAAGACCGGAACGGATAAAATCCTCAAACAGGGCGATGGCGGTGGCCAGATCCCGCACCGCGTCGAAGCCCAGGATGGTCACCGCCTTGGAGATGGAGTTGACCGGCCGGCCCAGGGAATAGTAGGCGGAGTTGACGACCTGCAGCACTTTCTTGGTGAGGGAGTAATCCTTGAGGATGACCTTGGCCAGTTCGTAGGCAGCGCTGCGGGTGCTGTGGGTGAGCGAGATGAGTTCCTGCACGTTGTGCGACATGGCCGGCAGTTCGCTCATGTTCATCTTGGCGAAGATTTCGGCGAGCTTGGCGCTGGGCTGTTTTGCGCGATTCTCCGGCTTGGCGGTCTCGGTCATCAACACTGGCCTTGAAGCTATGGGTGTGTACTGCGCGGCAACGATCCTGGTTAATTATACAAAATTTATACTAAAAAACTATTTTCAGGCACTTTTTTTATTATACAGGCAAAAAAAGTTGTGCTACCCTTTGAGTTGGGAAGCGCCTCCAGAGGCAGATTCGCGGCAGTACCAGCGGCTTTTGCCGATGCCACCGCGATCTTGACCGGCCCTTGTCGCGTGCCTCATCATAATATCGCGTCTTCCCCAAACGCAAGCGCCAAAACCGGCGGCCAATCACCAGAGGACGGACAGCGACCATGGGCGGGGAACAGACCATCAACCTCGGCGACTACGCGAAGGCGGACTGGACGCTCATGCTCCACGACCGTGTCATCACCCATTTCACCATCCACGAAGGGACCAAGCTCACCATCGGCCGCAGCGAAGAGGCGGACATCTCCATCGACAACACCGCCATCTCCCGGCTGCACGCCTCGCTGGAACTCAAGGGCGGCGTCCATTTCCTCACCGACCTCGGCAGCACCAACGGCACCACGGTGAACGGCGAGCGGATCTCGGGCGCGGTGCCGGTGACGGAAAAGGATGTCATCACCATCGGCAAGTTCCGCCTGGTGCCGGAACACGTGGCCGGAGAACAGGTCTCGAAATCCTACAGTACCGCCATGGACATCGACGACCAGACCGTCTTTGTCAGCGCCGTCCGGCAACAGCCGCGGGAGCAGACAGACCAGGCCGGCCAGCCCAGCCAGGCGGATCACAAACTCATGGTCGTGGAAGGCGAAGCGGCGCCCAGGGAAATCTCCCTCAAGGGCAGGAGCAGCATCAAGATCGGCAAGGACCCAAGTTGCGATCTCATCGTGGACGGCTTTCTGGTGGCCAGGGCCCAGTGCTTCGTGGTGAGCAGGAAGGACAAGTTCTTCCTCGTGCCGCAATCCTCCTGGACCGCCACCAAACTGAACGAGGTCAGCATCGGGAACGAACGCCTGCTGCGCAAGGGGGACATCATCGCCATCCGCCGCACCAAAATCCGCTTCGAATAACCGCCGCCATGCTGGACCGACTTCTCCACAGACTCAGGGGCGGCAAAGGCCGCCTCCCTGCGGGCGGCGCCGGCAACGACGCCACCGTGGTCGTCGCCGGCCAGCCCGCCCCCCTCGCGCTGCCGCCTGTTCCCACCTGGAAGCCCGGCGACGTCATCATGAACCGCTACCGGGTGGAGCAGGTAATGGCCGGCTCCATGGGCAAGATATACATCTGCGACCACCTGGGCTGGGGCATTCCCATGGCCATCAAGTCCCCGCGCCCGGAAGTCCTGGCCGACCGCGAAGGGATGAAGCGGATCCTCACCGAGGCGAACAGCTGGATCCGCATGGGCATGCATCCCAACATCGCCACCTGTTATTACGTGCTGTCGCTCAACAAGGTGCCCCACCTCTTCATCGAATACATCGACGGCGGCAGCCTCACCGACTGGATCGACGAAGGCCGCTGCCGCAACCTCCGCACCGCGCTGTCGCTGGCCATCCAGTTCTGCCACGGCATGGAATACACCCATGCCAGGGGCATCATCCACCGGGACATCAAGCCCCACAACATCCTCATCACCAAGAACTCGCTGGTGAAGATCACCGACTTCGGCATCCTGCTTTCCGCCGCCGACCAGGGCGAGACGGCAACGGGCGGGGTGCAGCCGGGCGCGTCCGAGGACGCCACCGTGGGTTTTCGCGGCACGCCGGGCTACGCCTCGCCGGAACAGTTCCGCAATGCCCACAACGTGGACCAGCGTACCGACATCTACTCCTTCGGCCTCTGTCTCTGGCTGATGCTCTGCGGCAAGAAACCCTACAAGGACAACCGGATCAAAGCACCGATCCCGGCCCCCACCCCGGTGGCGCCCAAGGTGGTCTTTCCCCCGGCACTCAAGAAGGCACTCAAGAAATGCGTGGCCTTTGCGCCGGAGGAACGCTACCAGAGCTTCGCCGAACTGCGCGCCGACCTCAGCGAGGCCTATGCCGCCGCCTTCAACACCCCCTGCCCCTACGCCGAACTGCCCAGGATCGATCTGCGCGCCGACTTCCTCAACAACCGGGCGGTCTCGCTCATCGAACTCGGGGAGGTGAAGGAGGGGGCCCAGTGCCTCCAGCAGACCCTCGAAATCAACGACATGCTGCCCGAGGCGATCTACAATATCCTGCTCCTCCGCTGGCGTTTCGGCAAGGCCACGCCTGAGCGCACGCTCCGGCAGATCGACGCCACCCGCAAACGCATTCCTGACCTGCCCGGCCTCGACGAGCTGGAGGCTGCGGTCAGACAGGAGGTCAAGGGCGGAAAGCTCAAGAAATACCCGGAATTCCGTCTCTGCGTGCCCAAAACCACCCTGGAGGTTTTCCGCGAAGGGCAGCTGCAGGTCTCGGTGCAGCGCAACATCCAGGACCACCTGGACAACAAGCGCTACAAGGCCTGCCACGACGTGCTGGTTACCGCCTGGGGCAACATCGGCTTCCGCAAGGACAAATTCTACAACCACGTCTACGAACGGCTGCTGTGGGGAGCCCGGAAAGAGAAGGTCATCGGCGCCCAACGTTTCCTCTCCCTCAGGGGATTCGGCTGCCCGGCCACCACCCTGGCTCACGTCCCCAGGAGCCGCCGCATCGTCGCCGCCGGCGAGGATGGCCAGATCATCCTGCGGGACCTCGGCGGCAAACAGCAGGTGGTTTTCTTCGGCCAGGGAAAACCGGTCAAGGCCATGGTTTCCTGCCCCAAGGGCACCCATCTGGCGGTGGGCACCGACGACGGCCAGGTGCGCCTGCTGACCCCCTCTTCCGGCAAGCTGCTCTCCACCGAACAGAATCACAAGGGCGCGGTGACGGCCCTCGCCTTCAGCCCCAATGGCAAACACCTCGCCTCCGGCGGCACCGACGGCATGCTCAAGGTGCGCAAGCTCGGCACCGGCCCGGAAACCAGCGTCTCGGTCCTGGAGGGCGGGGCGATCCGCTCCCTCGTCTTCCTTGAAAAGGGGCTGGAACTGATCTCCGGCAGCGACGACGGCAAGATCCGTTTCTGGGAAGAAGGCGGCAAGGAGTGCACCCGGATTGTCGAGGCCCATGCCATGCCGGTGACCTCACTCTCGCTCTCGCCCGACGGGCGCATCCTGGTTTCAGCCAGTCCCGACCGCCACCTCAAAATCTGGGAGCGCCAGACCGGCCGCTGCCTCAAGACCATCAAGGCCCACGAGGAGACGATCACCTCGGTGCTGGCGCTGGCCGACAACCAGACCATCATCTCCGGCTGCGAGGACGACATCATCAAGATCTGGGATGCGGAAAGCGGGGACAACCTCCTGACCCTGGACGGCCGCGGCGACGGCATCTACAGCCTGGCCCAGGGACCGCGCCCGCACACCTTTCTGGCCGGGCGCAAGGACGGCGGCATCATCCTCTGGATGGTGGTCTACCGGCTTTCCTTCGAATAGGAAACGCAAGCCCATGTTCGGATTCCTGAAAAGAGGCTGGAAAATGAGCCGCCGCTACACCGCCTTCGGTCGCACCGACACCGGCAGGGTCCGCGACCACAACGAGGACAGCTTTGCCATCCTCGCCGACCGCGGCCTCTATCTGGTAGCCGACGGCATGGGCGGCCACAACGCCGGCGAGGTGGCAAGCCGGCTGGCCATCGAGGCGCTGATCGAGTATCTCGCTCCGGCGCGCATCCGCCAGATGCGCGGCCACGACGAGGAAACCCGGCACAGCATGATAGCCGGCCTCCATGCCGCCAACCGGGTGGTGATGGAGGCGGCGGAGCGTGAACCCGCCTGCCGCGGCATGGGCTGCACCCTGGTGGCGGCATTTCTCGACGACTCCACCCTCCATACCTGCCATGTGGGCGATGCCCGCTGCTATGTGATGGATAGTGCCGCCTTCACCCAGATCACCACCGATCACACCGGCATGACCTACCAGCCGCCGGGCGCTTCCGAACAGCCGCGCTCACGGCCGGTGGTGACCATGGCCATCGGTTTTGCCTTCCAGCAGGACCCGGAATACCACCGCCTCGTCCTGCAACCGCACCAGCGGGTGCTGCTCTGCTCCGATGGCCTCTGGTCCATGGTGGCGCATGCGGAACTCCACGCCATCCTCAGGGGCGCCGCCTCCCCGGAAGAGGCCTGTGCAACCCTGGTGGAACGCGCCAATATCGCCGGCGGCCGCGACAACATCACCGCCGTGGTGATTGCCCCGCGCTGAGCTCCCGGCTTTTCCCTTTACTTTTGACGCCCATGTCCTATTCTTATTGAAAAGCAGCCCTTTTCCGCCGGCTGCCCCGACACGGCATGCCATGACCAAAAAATCCACCTCTACCACCATCGACCGCCCCACCCTGGCCGCGGAATTGCGCCATCTGGCCGACCAGCTCGACACAGGGCTCCTGGAAACGGAGGAGGGCAGCCTCCCGTTGGGCGAGCCCCTCTTCCTCAAGACCAAGCGCAAAATCAAGGAAGACCGCGCCTACCTCACCTTTTCCTGCAAGATTTCCCTGACCGTCCCGGCTGCGGCCAAGGCCGGCAAGACCACCAGACCGCCGCTCCAGACCACACAACGACGACCACCCGAGGGCGCGCCGCCGGCGGCCAAAATCATGAAAAAGGAGATCGCCCGGCTCTGGAAAGAAGTGACCGCCGGAATCAATGCCGAAACCCAGCCTGCGGCGGCCGAGATGGCCAAACTCCGGCGCCTCGCCGCAGACTACCGGCTCTACACCCCCGCAGCCTGGGCTGATGACTGGCAGGCGTGCGCCACGGCAGTGGGCCGCTGCCTCGACGCCGCGGCAGCCAACGATTTTGCCGCAGCCCGCCGTCTGGTCGCCGAAATCAACCAGCAGACCAAAAACTGCCACAAGCGGCACAAATGATCACCCCGCTGGAACTGGTCAAACGCACGCCGAAAACCAACTGCGGCGAATGCGGCTATCCCACCTGCCTTGCCTTTGCCGCCCTGGCAGTGAAGGGGGTGGCCAGTCTGGAACGCTGCCCCCATCTCGACCGCGCCGGCCTCTCCCTGCCGCAGCCAACCATGGTGGAGGAGGCGCAACTCCACCAGGCAAAGGACCTCCAGCTCATCGAGCATCTGAAAGCAAAGATCGCCCCCCTCGATTTCGGCGCCATTGCCGCGTCTCTGGGGGCCGACTGGCAGCCGGCGGAACCGGACTGCCTCCGCTTCCGCTACCTCGGCCAGGCGGTGACGCTGGCCAGGTCCGGCATCCTCCTGGACGGCCGCGAACCGGAAGACCCCCGCGACCAGATTCTCCTCTACAATTATCTCCACTCCGGCGGCGGCGCTGCCCCGGCCGGCGACTGGGTCGGTCTGGAGAGCCTGCCCAACTCCATCTCCAAGGTGCGGACCCTGGCCACCTACTGCGAAAACCGGTTGGCCGGGCAGTGCGCTTCCTTGCCGCTTCCGGCCATCATGGCGGCTGCGGAACGCCTGGGCGGCGTCCACCAGCCCCAGGCAGCGGCCAGCCTGGGCTGCATCATCCCGGTGCTGCCGCGGGTGCCGCACTATCTGCTCTACTGGCAGGCCGAGCCTGAGGATGGCTTTCCCGCCCGGGTCAAGGTGCTCTTCGACCGCAAAGTGCTCGACTACCTCGACCTGGAATCCCTCGTCTTCTCGGCAGAACGGATGGCCGACGCCCTGGTGGCGAACCTTCCCTGACCATGGCCGCCCCGGACCGCCACATACCCCTGGCCGAGCGGATGCGGCCGCAGACGCTCACCGAATTCGTGGGCCAGCACCACCTGCTGGGGCCGGACAAGCTGCTCGACCGCCTGGTGCGCCAGCACTACCTGCCTTCGCTCCTGCTCTGGGGCCCGCCCGGCAGCGGCAAGACCACCCTGGCCCGCATCCTTGCCCAGACCACCGGCGCCGACTTCGTTTTCTTTTCCGCCGTGCTCTCCGGGGTGAAGGAGGTGCGCCAGATCGTGGACCAGGCCAGGGAGCGCAAGGAGCGGGACGGCGTCGCCACGGTCCTCTTTGTCGACGAGATCCACCGCTTCAACAAGGGCCAGCAGGACGGCTTCCTGCCCCACGTGGAAAGCGGGCTTCTCACCCTCATCGGCGCCACCACCGAAAACCCCTCCTTCCACGTCATCGCCCCGCTCCTCTCCCGCTGCCGGGTCATTGTCCTTCATCCGCTCACCGAGGAGGACCTGGCCGCCATCCTCAACCATGCGGTGGGAAACCGCGAACGGGGGTTGGGGGAGATGCATCTCGCCGTCGAAGACGAAGCGGCCACCCATCTGGTACGCATGGCCGACGGCGATGCCCGTCGCCTGCTCAACAGCCTGGAGATTGCCGCCAACCTGGCGCCAGTCGAGGCAACGGGGGAACGCCGCATCACCCTGGCCCTGGTGGAGGAAGCGATCCAGCGCAAGAGTCTGCGCTACGACAAGGACGGCGAGGAACATTACAATCTCATCTCCGCCCTGCACAAGAGCCTGCGCGACAGCGACCCGGACGGCAGCATCTACTGGCTCTGCCGGATGCTGGCCGCCGGCGAGGAGCCGCTCTATGTGGCGCGGCGCCTGATCCGCTTCGCCTCGGAGGATATCGGCAACGCCGACCCCCAGGCCCTTCCCCTGGCCATCGCCGCCCGCGACAGCTACCATACCTTGGGCACCCCGGAGGGCGAACTGGCCCTGGCCCAGGCCGTGGTCTATCTCGCCACCGCGCCCAAGAGCAACGCGGTCTACGCCGCCTACAACGCGGTGCTGGCCGACATCAAGAAGACCGGCAGCCTTGAGGTGCCGCTCCACATCCGCAACGCCCCCACCGGCCTGATGCGGGAACTGGGCTACGGCAAAAACTACCAGTATGCCCACGACGACCGCCACGCCCTGGTTGCCCAGGAGCACCTGCCGCCGGAACTCGCCGGCCGCACCTACTACCACCCCACCAACCGGGGCTACGAGGCCGTGGTCAAGGACCGGCTCACCAAGTGGCAGCAGATCCTGAAGCAGCGCCAGAAAGAGGAAAAGGAGCGGAAAAAACCATGAAACGACACACGGCCTTCCTTCTCACCCTCACCCTTGTCGCCTCGTTCCTGCCGGGGTTGCGGGCGGCGGCGGCGACCAGGTTCTCCCCCTTCACCCTGATCTACGGCAACGACGTTCGCGGAGAGCTGGCGCCCTGCGGCTGAAAAAGCCGGCAACTGGGCGGTCTGTCCAAGAGGGCATATCAGATAGACAAGCTGCGGGAAACAGGCCGCCCGCTGCTGCTGGTGGATGGCGGCGGCCTGCTCTTCAAGGCGGCCACCGTCGCCCCGGATCTGGCCCCGCAGGAGAAGATGGCGGCACAGGGTCTTGCCGAGGCATACCGTCTCATGCGCTACGATGCGGTGGGCATCACGGCCCAGGACCTCGCCGCCGGCCTGCCGTTCCTGCAGGAGCTCGCCAAGCAGCACAAGGTTCCCTGGCTGAGCGCCGACCTGACGGACCGCGCCACCGGCAAACCACTCTTCCCTGCCTCTCTCACCAGGAAGACCGGCAACCTCACCATCGGCATCTTTGCCCTGGCCGGCCCGGCGGCTGCGCCTGCGCTGCTGCCCGGCGATCAGGCAATGGTCCGGCCCTGGCAGGAGGTGGTGCCCGCCCTCCTCGCTTCGCTCCGGAAATCCGCCGACCTCATCCTGCTGCTCTCCGGCCTGCCCGCGGCGGAGAACGAGGCTCTGGCCCGGCATTACCCCGGCATCCACCTCATCGTCCAGGCTGGCGACGAGGGCGCCACCAGCCAGCCGCCGCGGCAGGTCCACAACACCCTGCTTCTCCAGACGGAGAAGCAGGGCAAATACATGGGGGTGCTCGATATCCGCTGGGGAGCATCGGGAAAATGGGGCGAGGATCGGACCAGATTGCTGGCCACCAAACAGGGTGAGCTTGACCGGGTGCAGTGGTTCATCCGCAGCCACCAGCGCAAGGGCGACCCGGCCGAAATTTACCGGAACGCCCCGGGCAAGCTGGCGGCCTACCAGGAATTTGTCGCCCAGGAGCAGTCGCTGCACAGGGAGATTCGCCGCCTGCAGCAGGAAATCGTCAAAGGAGAGGGCCATTCCGATGCGCTGGCCGACCACCGCCTGCTGGCGCTCACCACCGACCTGCCCGATCACCCGGCGGTGCAGGCCCTGGTCGAGAAAACCACCAGGGACATGAACCGGCTGGGCCAGGAACTGGCCAGGGCCCAACTGGAAAGGAACAGAGCGGTGACCGCGGACCCCGGACCGCTGGTGGGCTGGCAGCGCTGCGCCGACTGCCACCGTACCGAGGCGGATTTCTGGCGCCAGAGCCGCCACGCCCGGGCCTATGAGACCCTGCGGGCCAGAGAGCAGCATTTCAACCAGGGGTGCCTGCCCTGCCACGTCACCGGCCCGGCAACCACCACCCTGCCAGCCCCTCTCCAGGCCGTGGGCTGCGAATCCTGCCACGGACCCGGCAGAGACCACAGCGCCGATCCGAAGCAGCCGATGATCAAACGGCCGCCGGCCCAAACCTGCCTCGGCTGCCACACCCCGGACCAGGACGACAGCTTCGATTACGCCCGCGACCTTCTCCGGCTCAACTGCCCCGGCGTCCGGCCATAAAAAAAGAGCCCCGGGCGATTGCCCGGGGCTCTCTGGCACACAGTCGAAAAACGGAAGCGACTTAGGCGCCGAAGGCCTTCTGCAGGGGCGGTACGGTCTGCTTCTTGCGGCTCATCATGCCGTTGACCCACATGGACTGGCCAGCGAGCTTGGTGCCGAAGGCGCCCTCAATCACGGCCGGCTCGTCGGAAACCACCATCAGGTCGGTGCCTTCCTTGACCACGTCGGTGAGCATGAAGAGCACGGTGTGGCGGCCCTCCTTCTTGAGGTCTGCCAGGGCATTGTAGAGGTCGTTGCGGATGGCGGCCACCTGGTCCAGGGTGGCGAGTTCGATCTGGCCGATGCCGACCTTCTTGCCGCCCATGTCGAAGTCCTTGTAGTCGCGGAAGATGAGGTCCTTGATGGGTACGCCGTCAACGGAGGACTTGGCCTTGAGCATCTCCATGAAGAGGCCGTCCTGGTCGGACTCGCCGGCAATGGCCAGCAGTTCCTTCACAGCGGCCTTGTCCTCGGGGGTGCAGGTCGGCGACTTGAAGTTGACGGTGTCGCTCAGGATGGCGCAGAGCATGGCGCCGGCAACGTTCTTCGGCAGATCGACCTTGTTGCTCTTGAACATCTCGAAGAGCACGGTGCAGGTGCAGCCGACCGGCTTGTTGTAGAAGAAGATCGGGGAACCGGTGGTGATGTCGCCGATCTTGTGATGATCGACGATGGCGGTCACGTTGGCCTTCATGATGTTGGCCGGGGCCTGGGCGATGTCGCTGAAGTCGACCAGGGCCACGTCCTTGCCCTCGGCGTCCATCATGGTCTCCGGGGCAGCCAGGCCGTAGCGGGCCAGAACGACCTTGGACTCGGGGTTGATCTTGGCGGCCTCGATCTGGGCGCAGGCCTTGGCGTCGGTGCCGGTGGCCTTCAGGTAATGGGCATAGGCAATGGCCGCGGCGATGGAATCGGTATCCGGATTGGCATGACCTACAACACAGACTGACATAGTACGTTCCTCCCTTGAAATTTTAAAAATCCTTTTTGCCGTAACTGAACTGTCGCCAAATGGGGACAACTCTGTGCCATACCGTGATTAACGGGATGTCCTCCCTTAAAAATGTGGCAAAGAATAGTGCTCTTGGGCCGTTCCGTCAAGCAGAAAGACGAAAAAATCCCGGGTCGGCGGCGCCGGGGTTTTGACTTGCCTCCCGCAAATGCTTCCCGCTATAGTAGAATCAGTTGGCAACCAAGAACCAGGGAGAAAACCCATGGCCGCCGCCCCACCCTCGAAACCTCAGGCCAGCAAGACCGCTGCCAGTCCCGTTGCCCGCAACGCCAGCGCTGACCAGCCCGCGCCTCCACCCCAGGCCAAAACCGCGCCGCCACAAGGTGCCTCGCCGGCCAGGCCCCTGGTCAAGGTGCTTCTCGCCGAGGACAACCCCGTGGTCCGCAAGGGATTGAACAATTTCGTCAGCAAGTGGGGTTTCCAGCCCGTTGAGGCGGAAAACGGCGACGACGCCTGGCAGATTCTCGAAAACGATCCCACCATCCGTCTCGCCATTCTCGACTGGAACCTGCCCGGCCTTACCGGCATGCAGGTCTGCCAGCGCCTGCGCTCCAAACGCCCCAGGCCCTATGTCTACGCCCTGATTTTCAGCGCCCGCAAGTCCGACGAGGAGCAGATCCTTGCCCTGGAAGGCGGGGCGGACGACTACCTCGCCAAACCGGCCAAGCCTTCCCTGCTCCGTGCCCGACTCGGCGTCGGCCTGCGCATCATCGAAGTGCTCAACGACCACGGCTGATCCGCTCCGGCTTTCCCGATGTTTCAGAGCGTTCTTTTCGACCTCGACGGCACCCTGCTCGACAGCCTGGCAGACCTCGCCAATTCCATGAACACCGTGCTGGCCCGCTTCGGCCTGCCCCGGCACCCGCAGGCGGCATATCGCTACTTCGTCGGCGACGGCATGGAAACCCTGGCCCGCCGGGTGCTCCCCCCCGAACAGCTCGATGACGCCACGGTGCAGCGGACCATGGCCGCCATGCGGGAGGAATACGCCGGCCGCTGGGCCGAGCAGACCAGGCCCTACCCCGGCATCCCCGAATTGCTCGACGGCCTCACCGGGCGCGGGATTGGCATGGCGATTCTCTCCAACAAGCCCGACGACTTCACCCGGGAGGTGGTGGCCGCCCTGCTCGCAAGGTGGCGATTCGACGTCGTGCAGGGGGTCAGGCAAGACGGCATCAAAAAACCGGACCCGGCCGGCGCCCTGGCCATTGCCCAAAAGCTGCACGTCGCCCCGGCCAGTGTCCTCTACCTCGGCGACACCAACACCGACATGCTCACCGCCAGTCGGGCAGGGATGTATGCGGTGGGCGCCCTGTGGGGATTCCGCACCGCCGACGAACTCAAAAAAAATGGGGCCAGGGCGATGATCGCCCGGCCCCAGGACCTGCTCCGGTTTTTTCCGTCGCCTTAGATGACGGAGGGAGAAACGCCCAGTCGCGCCGCCTCTTTCTCCTTGCGGATCTGGCAGGCCAGTTCAAAGGCCTTTTCCTTGCCATGTTTGCGGATGGAGACCGAGGTTTTGCCCTGGCGGCCCACATTGTTGACCCAGCTCACCTCGTAACGGTTCAGCTCCTCGTTGAGGCGAACGCCGACCACGCCGGTCTTGGTGTTGCTCACGGTGACGATGTGCTTGTCGGTGCGGATCTTGCCGATCTTCGTCTCGGTCTGGTCACGCCAGGCCAGCGCCGCCAGCAGGCTGGAATAGCGACCGCCGTACTTGCCGTCGGAAAAGAACTTGGAATGGGTCTTGCCCATGAAACGCACCCGCACGTACCAGCCATGGGTCCGTTTGGACTCCTGGTCGATCCGGGCGACGTCCTTGTGTTTTTCGAGAATTTTTTTTGCCATCGTTTCACCCGCTCTTTGTATGATTGTGCAGGGCAACACTGCGCCTGCGTGGAAATCCCCCTCGGCCACCCGTCTACCGGTCAGGTACCGCTACTGTACACCAAAAATGGTCTTTTGCAACGACCGTTTTTTTGATCCTGCCCGGAGTTTCCATGCCCGCGCCGACGGCAACACGGCTCCATGCTGCACAAAAAAATCAGGCACCACACTGTCGCAGCACGCCATCATCCCCGGTCGCGCAAAACCCTTCTCAAAGAACGGCCAACCTGTTAGAAAGGGCAACACAATCGATTCGCCGTTCTTCCGCCGTCACAAGGAGCCGCCGTGCAGGAAACCGCCGCCAGATTCATCCGCCTGGTCGAGATCATCACCCGCCTGCGGGCGCCGGATGGCTGCCCCTGGGACCAGAAACAGACGCCGCAGACCTTCAGGGGCTATCTTCTGGAGGAGACCCACGAGCTGCTGGAGGCGATCAGCCACGACGACGCAGACCATATCCGCGAGGAACTGGGCGATCTCCTCTTCCAGATCATCTTTCTCAACAACCTTTACGTCGAGCAAGGCCGTTTCACCCTGGCCGAGGTGATCGACACCATCAGCGCCAAGATGGTCCGCCGCCACCCCCATGTCTTCGGCGACCGGATCATCAACTCGGAGCAGGAACTCCGCCGGCAGTGGCACGCCATCAAAAAGGAGGAGAAAGGACCGGACGCCCCGGCCAAGAGCCCGCTGGCCGCAGTGCCCAAAAGCCTGCCAGCCCTGCACCGCGCCCAGCGCGTGGCCGACCGCGCCGCCCGCACCGGCTTCGACTGGCCGGATGCCGAAAGCGCCCTTCTCAAGGCCCGGGAGGAATTGGCGGAACTGCAAACAGCCATCGACGCCGCTGACCAGGAGCAGATCGGCGAGGAGCTGGGCGATCTGTTCTTCGCCCTGGTGGTCTTTGCCCGCAAAAAACATCTGGACGCGGAACATGCGCTGCAGTCCGCCACCGAGAAATTCATTGCCCGCTTCAGCCGTTTCGAGGCGGAAGTGGCCGGGCAGGGCAAGGCAATCGCCGACCTCACCCCAGGCGCCCTGCTCGCCCTCTGGGGAGAGACGAAAGCCCGTTCCGATCACGGAAAAAAGGGTTGACGGCATCCATGTGCTGTGGTAGGTATCGCGTTTCGTCGCCAAAGGCGATTTTACCAACCCTCTTTGCCCCCGGCCCTGCGTGCCGGTGGCCTTATGCCCACAGGGAGGAACCATGCGCAGGTACGAAACCATCATTATCGTGCGTCCCGGTGCCAGCAGCGAAGACGAGCTGAACGGCATCATCGAGAAGTTCACCGGGATCGTCAAGGAACACGGCGGCACCGTCGCCAAGATCGACAAGTGGGGGCTCAAGAAGCTCGCCTACGTCATCAAGAAGGAACAGCAGGGCTCCTACGTCTTGTACGCGTATGAGTGCGCTCCGGCTGGCGTCGCCGAGATGGAGCGCCAGCTCCGCATCGACGATCGGGTCCTCAAGTACCTGACCGTCAAGCTCGACGCCGAGGAAGAGGTTGCCGAGACCGCAGCGGCCGAGACCGTCGAGGAAGAGGCGTAACACTTCCTGCTGTTGCCAACCACGAACGAAGGACCCACGACCATGATCAAGAAGAAAAAAATGTTCGGCCGCCGCAAGGTCTGCCGTTTCTGTACCGACAAGGGGATGACCATCGACTACAAGGATGTCCGGACCCTGCGCAACTACCTGACCGAGCGCGGCAAGATCATTCCCCGCCGCATCTACGGCAACTGCGCCAAGCACCAGCGCCAGCTCACCGAGGCCATCAAGCGGGCCCGGCAGATCGCGCTGCTGTCCTATTCCGGCAATCCGCATCCCTAGCCGGCATTGACCAGCGCCGTGGAACCGCAGGGTGAGGGCGCTTCGCCACGCAGCGCCCTGGTGGGCCTCGCGCTGATCACCGCAAGCCTGGCTTTGCCGGCAAGCGGTGCGGGCCTGGCCGGGCTGCATGGCATCGTGCCGCTGGTGGTCATGTATTACCTGGCCACCCTCGGCTGGAAGCAGGGCGGCGCCCTGATGGCAGCCGGGCTGGTGCTGGCCGGGGCAATTACCCTGCGGACCGGTTCGCTGCCCGCCCTGTTCTTTGCCATGACCCTGGTGCCGGTCGGTCTGCTCCTGGCGCACGGGGCGCGGAAAAACGAGCCCCCGGGCCTGACCGGCCTCAAGGCCGTTCTCGTCCTGGGCTCCCTCTGGCTGCTGGCGGCAGCCTGGTACGGCTTCGGAGTTGGGAGCAACCCCTATCGGGAGCTGCAGCAGGGGCTGGAACAGGGCTTCCAGCAGACCCTGGCCTATTACCAGGCCAAGACGGGGTTACCGGCCGAGACGCTGCAGGAGTTGACCGCAGCCCTGGAGGCCACCCGGCGCTTTTTGGCCAGGGCGTTGCCCGCGGTACTCACCAGTGCGGTGATCTTCACGGTCTGGCTGAATATGCTGGCGGGATGCTGGCTGCTCAAAAAGACCCGGCCGGATCTGGTCCGCTGGCCGGAGTTCAGGACATGGCGGCTGCCGGAGCCGCTGGTCTGGCTGGTGATCGTCGCCCTCGGACTCATGGTCAGCGACCGGGAACCGCTGGCAACCATCGGCCTCAACGCCGCCTATGTGCTGGGGCTGTTGTATTTCATGCAGGGGCTGGCGATCGTCGCGCATTTTCTGGCCCGCTGGCAGATGCCGCGCTTTTTCCGGGGCATGGTGTACGCCCTGCTGCTGATCCAGTTTTACGGCATGCTCCTGCTGGCGATAATCGGCCTGGCGGACACCTGGCTGGCGCTGCGGAGCAAACCGGAGCAGCCGACAGCCACCACATAACGACGCGAAACACATCGGGAAACCGGAACGCAGCAAAAACATCTGGACAACGACTCCGACCCGGATTCACAATCATCAGGAAGGTGGAGGACCCCATGCAAGTCATTCTCAAGGAAACCATTGATACCCTCGGTGAAGAGGGAGACGTCGTCAAGGTCAAGGACGGCTACGCCCGCAACTACCTGCTGCCCAAGAACCTGGCCGCCGTCGCCACCGAGGGCAACATCGCAGTGCTGGCCAAGCAGAAGGCGGCCATCGAGGCCCGCAAGAAGGAACAGCGCGCCGCCGCCGAGTCCCTGGCCAAGAAGCTCGCCGCCGTGACCGTCACCATCGCCCAGCGCACCGGCGATGACGGCAAGCTTTTCGGCTCGGTGACCGCCGGCGACATCGCCGCGAAACTGGCCGAGGCCGGCATCGAAATCGACAAAAAGAAGCTCCTGCTCGACGAGCCGATCAAGACCTTGGGCAGCAAAAGCGTCCCGGTCAAGGTCGGCTACCAGGTCAAGGCCGATGTCACGGTCGACGTGGTGGCCCTGACCGCCGAAGCGTGATCGGCCAGCGGGGAGCGTTACCTGCCGGCGCACGGTAACGCGAAAACCGCGTACGCCGTGGCACCGACCCTCGTCGACGGCGCAGCCTCTTCAGGCGACGCCGCCACGCATCAACGGAGCACCCACAACGGCGGGCGGGAGGACGGGCACCCTCCCGCCCCGCCTGTTCCCCGTGCCCAGCGCAACCGACACCATGGAAGCTGGGAACACCGCCTTCTCATCCTCTCTCCACCGCCTGCCGCCCCAGAATCTTGAGGCGGAACAGTGCGTGCTCGGTTCCGTGCTCCTGCACCCGGGCGCCATGGCCAAGGCCGCCGAACTCCTCAGCGAAGACGATTTCTACCGCGACGGCCACAAGGTCATCTTTGCCACCATGGCCGGCCTCTTTGAAAAAGGGGAGCCGCTCGACCTCATCACCGTCAGCAACGCCCTAAAAGACGCCCGCAAACTCGACATCGCCGGCGGCCCTGGCTACCTCGCCGCCCTTTCCGACACCGTGCCGGTGGCGGCCAACATCGCCTACTACGCCAAGATCGTCCGCGAGAAGGCGATCCTGCGCCGGCTGATCCACACCAGCACCGAGATCGCCAGCCGCTGCTACGAGGAGCAGGACGACATCGACAGCCTGCTCGACGAGGTGGAGCAGACCGTCTTCGACATCTCCCGCTCCAAGAGCGCCCAGTCCGTCCACCCGATGAAGACGGTGATCAACGCCACCTTCAGGCACGTGGAAAAGCTCTACGAACGCAAGGAACACATCACCGGGGTGCCCACCGAATACCACGATTTCGACAAGATGACCGCGGGGCTGCAGCCCTCGGACCTCATCATCCTCGCCGGCCGCCCCAGCATGGGCAAGACCGCCCTGGCCATGAACATGGTGCAGCATGCCGCCATGATCCACAAGGTGCCGGTGGGGATCTTCAGCCTGGAAATGTCCAAGGAACAGTTGGGACTCCGCATGCTCTGCTCGGTGAGCCGGGTGGATGCCCAGCGGTTGCGCACCGGCTTCTTGAAAGAGCAGGATTGGCCCCGGCTGACCCGCGCCTACAACATGCTCCTTGACGCACCCATGTATATCGACGACACCCCGGCGCTCACGGTGCTCGAGATGCGGGCCAAGGCGCGGCGCCTCAAGACCGAGCACAACATCGGCCTTGTGGTGGTGGACTACCTCCAACTCATGCGCGGCCGCAGCAACGTGCCCTCCCGCGAGCAGGAGATCAGCGAGATCTCACGCTCGCTCAAGGCCATGGCCAAGGAACTGCACCTGCCGGTCATCGCGCTCTCGCAGCTCAACCGCAGCCTGGAAAACCGGCCCAACAAGCGGCCGCAGCTCTCGGATTTGCGCGAGTCCGGCGCCATCGAGCAGGATGCCGACCTCATCTGCTTCATCTACCGGGACGAGGTCTACAACAAGGCAGAAGACAACCCCAAGCGCGGCATTGCCGAGCTGATCATCGGCAAGCAGCGCAACGGCCCCACCGGCACGGTGGAACTCGCCTTCCTCAACCAGTTCACCACCTTCGAGAATCTGGCGCGTCACGATTTCCCAGCGCATCAATGAGGAAGGCGGTTGTGTTTTCAGCGCCGGTCAAGTAATAACCAGGGTGCGCTGACAGAACATGCTCCCCCTCGTACCGGCACCAATGGCCAGAAATGAAAGGACATAAGCATACGATCCCATGACCACCACGCCCGACACCACGCGCTACGATTTCCAGGCCATTGAAGAAAAATGGCGCACCCATTGGCTCGCCAACAAGAGCTTCAAGGTCCAGGTCGAACCGGGCCGCAAGAAATACTATCTGCTGGAGATGTTCCCCTACCCCTCGGGCCGCATCCACATGGGCCACGTGCGCAACTACACCATCGGCGACGTGGTGGCGCGTTACCAGCGGATGCAGGGCTGCAACGTCATCCACCCCATGGGCTGGGACGCCTTCGGCCTGCCGGCAGAAAACGCGGCCATCAAGCACGACACCCACCCGGCCAAGTGGACCTTCGAGAACATCGACTACATGAAGGGGCAGCTCCAGCGCATGGGGCTCAGTTACGACTGGGACCGCGAGCTTGCCACCTGTACCCCGGAATACTACCGCTGGGAGCAGCTCTTCTTCACCAGGATGTACGAAAAGGGGCTGGTCTACCAGAAGGTGACCACGGTCAACTGGTGCGAGACCTGCCAGACCGTGCTGGCCAACGAGCAGGTCATCGACGGCACCTGCTGGCGCTGCGACCAGACCGTAATGCCGCGGGAGATGAACGGCTGGTTTTTCAGGATCACCGCCTATGCCGACGAATTGCTCGCCGACTGCGACCGCCTCACCGGCTGGCCGGAGAAGGTGCTCACCATGCAGCGCAACTGGATCGGCAAGAGTGTGGGCGCCGAGATCACCTTCCCGCTGGCCTCTGGCAACGGAACACTGACCATCTTCACCACCCGGCCGGACACCATCTTCGGCGCCACCTTCATGTCGGTGGCCCCGGAACATCCGCTGGTGGCGGAATTGAGCCGGGGCACCCAGCAGGAAGCCGCGGTCCGCGAGTTCGTCGAGCGCACCCGGCAGGAGAAGCAGCGCCGCAAGCCGGACGAGGAAGTGGAAAAGGAAGGAGTCTTCACCGGCGGCTACTGCATCAACCCCTTTACCAACGAGAAACTGCCGGTCTATGCCGCCAATTTCGTGCTCATGGAGTACGGCACCGGCGCGGTCATGGCGGTGCCGGCCCACGACCAGCGCGACTTCGAATTTGCGAAAAAATACACGCTGCCCATCAAGGTGGTGATCCAGCCTGCGGGCGATGTTCTCGATCCGGCCACCATGGCCGCAGCCCACGAGGGACCTGGCACCTTGCTCGCCTCCGGTCCCTTCACCGGCCTGGACTCCGCAGCAGCGAAAAAGGCGATCACCGACCACGCCGCCAAGGAGGGTTTTGGCGAGGCCCGCACCACCTACCGGCTGCGCGACTGGGGCATCTCCCGCCAGCGTTACTGGGGCGCGCCCATCCCCATGCTCTACTGCGAAAAGTGCGGGGTGCAGCCAGTGCCGGAGCGTGACCTGCCGGTAACCCTGCCCACTGACGTGCAGTTCGACAAGTCGGGCAAGTCGCCGCTCCATACGCTGGAGAGCTTCTACCGCACCACCTGCCCCCAATGCGGCGGCGGCGCACGACGGGAGACCGACACCATGGACACCTTTGTCGAGTCCTCCTGGTACTTTGCCCGCTACGCCTGCCCGGAGTTCACCGACGGGCCGCTCAAGAAAGAGGCGGTGGACTACTGGCTGCCGGTGGACCAGTATATCGGCGGAGTGGAACACGCCATCCTCCACCTTCTCTACTCGCGCTTCTTCACCAAGGTCTTGCGCGACCTCGGGTATCTCACGGTGGACGAGCCCTTCACCAACCTCCTCACCCAGGGCATGGTGATCAAGGACGGCTCCAAGATGAGCAAGTCCAAGGGCAACGTGGTGGACCCCAACGAGCTGATCGACCGCTACGGCGCGGATACCGTCCGCCTTTTCAGCCTCTTTGCCGCGCCGCCGGAACGCGACCTCGACTGGAACGACCAAGGCGTGGAGGGCGCCTACCGCTTCCTGAACCGCATCTACCGCTTTGTCAGCGACCGATTGGCTGCCCTGCAACAGGCGCCGACCACGATCCCGGCCGAACTGAACGACCCGAGCCGCGCTCTCCACCGCAAGACCCACCAGACCATCCGCAAGGTGAGTGCTGACCTCGACGGCAAGTTCCACTTCAACACCGCCATCAGTGCCGTAATGGAACTGACCAACACCCTTTTCACCCTCACCGCGGATGAGGCCAAGGAACCGGTGGAGCCGGCCGTGGTCCGCGAGGCGGTGGAGGCGGTGCTGGTGCTCCTCGCGCCCATGGTGCCCCATCTTGCCGCCGAACTCTGGCAGCGCATCGGCCGCACGGAATCGCTCGATACCCTGCCCTGGCCAAGCTTTGACCAAGAAGCGGCCAGGGAGGAGGAACTCACCATCGTGGTCCAGATCTGCGGCAAGGTGCGCAGCCGGCTCACCGTGACGCCGGAAACCGGCGAAGAGGAACTGAAGGCCCTGGCCCTGGCCGACGACAAGGTGCAGAAATTCATGGACGGCAAGCCGGCCAAAAAGGTCATCGTGGTTCCCAACAAACTGATCAACATCGTGGTGTAGCCATGGCGCGAAAGTTCCTTTCATTGCGGCTGTTGCCGTTGTTGCTCCTGTTCGCAACCCTGGCCGGTTGCGGCTACTACAACCCCAACATGCTGCCCGACGAGGAACTGGGGCCGCAGGTGAATTTGTACGTCCCGGTCTGGCCCAACTCCACCAACGAATTGAACCTGGAAACGAACATCAGGAACGCCATCAGCGACTGGCTCATGCAATCGAAACGCATCACCCTGGTGGGCACCCAGGCCGAGGCGGACTACCTGCTCTCCGGCTCCGTGGTTTCGGTGAGCTATCCCGGCCTCTCCTACGACGCCACCGATACCGCCAAGACCCTGAAGGCGGTGCTCACGGTCAGCTACACCATCAAGGAGGTGGCCACCGGCCGCACCATCTGGCAGATGAGCAGCTACAGCCTTGAGGAGACCTACAACCTCGGCGCCAGCAACGCCCAGACCGACACCAACAAGCGCCAGGCCCTGCAGACCCTCACCGACAAACTGGGCGAGCAACTCTACATCCGCCTCTTCCGGGTGCTCATGAAACAGCAGCGCCGCGGCGGGGCAGCCAAGACGCCACCGGCCACGCCTGCCGCCCCCACCATGACCCCGGCCCCGCTCCCCAGCCGCTAACCAGAAAACGAAACCAGACGATATTGACCATCATCGCCCGGAGGAACCTATGCCCACCCGCAGAGAACTTGCCAACGCCATCCGCGCCCTCAGCATGGACGCCATCCAGAAGGCCAAATCCGGCCACCCCGGCGCGCCCATGGGCATGGCCGACATCGCCGAGGTGGTGTGGAACGATTTTCTGAGCCACAACCCGGCCAACCCCAAGTGGGCCAACCGCGACCGCTTTGTCCTCAGCAACGGCCACGGCTCCATGCTCATCTACTCGCTCCTCCACCTCACCGGCTACGATCTCTCCGTGGATGACATCAAAAACTTCCGCCAGCTCCACGCCAAGACCCCTGGGCACCCGGAATACGGCTACACTCCGGGCGTCGAGACCACCACCGGCCCCCTGGGCCAAGGCATTGCCAACGCCGTGGGCATGGCCATTGCCGAAAAGACCCTGGCTGGCCAGTTCAACCGGACGGGACATGAGATCATCGACCACCACACCTACGTCTTCATGGGCGACGGCTGCATGATGGAGGGCATCTCCCACGAGGCGTGCTCCCTGGCCGGCACCTTGAAGCTCGGCAAGCTCATCGTCTTCTACGACGACAACGGCATCTCCATCGACGGCGAGGTGGAAGGGTGGTTCACCGACAACACCCCGGCCCGCTTCCGCGCCTATGGCTGGCACGTGACCGAAGGAGTGGACGGCCATGACGCCGAGGCGGTCAAGAAGGCGGCGGCCGAGGCGAAAAAGGTCACCGACAAACCTTCGCTCATCTGCTGCAAGACCATCATCGGCTTTGGCTCGCCCAACAAGCAGGGCAAGGAGGTATGCCACGGCGCACCGCTCGGTGACGACGAGATCAAGCTCACCCGCGAGGCCCTTGGCTGGCAGCATCCGCCCTTCGAGATTCCGGCCGAGATCTACGCCGGCTGGGATGCGAAGAAAAAAGGGGCTGAACGGGAGGCAGCCTGGAACGAGCGCTTTGGTGCCTACAAGACAGCGCACCCGGAACTGGCTGCGGAACTGGAACGGCGCCTTTCCGGAAAGCTCCCGGCCGACTGGCAGGAAAAGGCGGGCGCTTACATCGCGGCGGTCAACGTCAAGGCCGAGAAGGTCGCCACCCGCAAGGCCTCGCAGAACTGCTTGAACGGCTACGGCCCGCTGCTGCCCGAGTTCCTCGGCGGCTCAGCGGATCTCGCCGGCTCCAACCTCACCCTCTGGTCCGGCAGCAAGGGCATCCATAACGATGCGTCCGGCAACTACGTCTTCTACGGGGTGCGCGAATTCGGTATGGCGGCCATCATGAATGGCGTGGCCCTGCACGGCGGCTTCATCCCCTACGGCGCCACCTTCCTCATTTTCTCCGAGTACGCCCGCAACGCCATCCGCATGTCGGCCCTGATGAAGGCACACACCATCCAGGTGCTCACCCACGACTCCATCGGCCTCGGCGAGGACGGCCCCACCCACCAGCCGGTGGAACAGGTGGCAACCCTGCGCATGATCCCCAACTGCAACACCTGGCGCCCCTGCGACGGAGTGGAGACAGCGGTAGCCTGGAAGGCTGCGGTGGAGAAACAGGATGGCCCGAGCTGCCTGGCCCTTTCCCGCCAGAATCTGCCCCACATGGCCCGCACCGACGAACAGCTCAGGGACATCAGCCGTGGCGGCTACATCCTCCACGACTGCGGCTGTAAGTCGCCCGATGCCATCCTCATCGCCACCGGCTCCGAGGTGGAACTAGCGATAAACGCCGCCAAGGCCATGGCTGACAAGGGCAAAAAGGTACGGGTTGTCTCCATGCCCTGCCCCAACGTCTTCGACGCCCAGGATGGTGCCTACCGCGAGTCGGTGCTGCCTGCTTCCGTCACCGCCCGCGTGGCGGTGGAGGCCGGAGTGAGCGACGGCTGGTACAAGTACGTGGGTTTGAAAGGCAAGGTGGTGGGGCTCGACCGCTTCGGCGAATCCGCGCCGGCCGAACAGCTCTTCGCCTACTTCGGCTTCACCGTGGAGAACGTGGTCAAAGCCTTGGAAGAAGTGCTGAATGCAAAGTGCTGAGTAACGAGGACTGAGGACTGAGTGAAATTGCAACCTCCCAGTCCTCAGCACTCAGCACTCAGTCCTCAGTCCTCAGCACTATTAAACAGATGCGCCTAGGCCCCCTCACCTTCGACAAACCCTTCATCCTGGCGCCATTGGCCGGCTTTACCGACCTTGCCTTTCGCCTCCTGTGCCGCGAATACGGCGCCGACCTCTGCTACTCCGAGATGATCAGCTGCCACGGCCTCGTCTTCCGCCAGAAAAACACCCTGGACATGACTGCGACCATCACCAAGGAGCGGCCGGTGGTCATGCAACTCTTCGGCGCTGAGTCGGAGGTGATGGGCGAGGCCGCGGCGATTCTCTCGGAGCAGCCCATCGACGCCATCGACATCAACATGGGCTGTCCGGTAAAGAAGGTGACCAGGAAGGGCGCCGGCTGCGCCCTGATGCGGGAGCCAAAACTGGCCGCGGCGATCCTCAGCGCCGTGGTGCAAAACACGCATTTGCCGGTGACGGTGAAATTCCGCTCCGGCTGGAATCACCAGCAGATCATCGCCCCGGAGTTCGCCAGGATGGCCGAGGATCAGGGCGCCGCTGCCCTCACCATCCACGCCCGCACCTGGAGCGACGGCTTCGGCGGCCTTGTGGACTGGGAGGTGATCCGGCGGGTGAAGGAGGCGGTACGCATCCCGGTGATCGGCAACGGCGACATCAGGTCCCGCGCCAAGGGGCTCGCCATGATGGAGGCCACGGGCTGCGACGGTGTCATGATCGGCCGAGCTGCCGTGGGCGAGCCGTGGATATTCAACCCCACCGCGCCCGACTCCCCCTCGCTCGCCTACCGGCAGCAGGCCCTGCGCCGCCACCTGGAACTGATCCGGCAACACCATCCCGATACCCATCTCGCACCGGTCAAAAACCACGCGGGCAAGTACTTCCGCGGCCTCCCCAGCGGCAGCTTGATTCGCCGGGCGATTTATGCGACAAGGAGCATGGAGGAACTGGCATGCCTCATCGAGGCGCCGCCACTCGCCAACCCCGACCAGGCCTGATATGGGCAGAACACTCCTTTCCCTCCTGCTGGGCGCGATGGTGCTGCTGTGCACGCAGCCGGCCGTCGCTGCCATCGAATTTCGCGCCGCCGCCCAAGCCAGGGCCGCTGGCTCCATCATCACCGCCACCAGCGGCGGCCGCGCCGAACGTACCACCTGCGGCGACATTACCCCGGCCATTCCCGCAGGCAGCAATGGCGACCTGCTCATCGCCCAGGTCATTGCCCGGCGAAACGCGGCCGTTGTGACCATGCCCGGCTGGAACACCCTCCTCGCCGACAACGTCGCCGGGACCGACCACCAGGTCTTCCTCTTCTGGCGCAGCGCCACGGGCAGCGATCCCAACACCGTGACCCAGAGCGGCACCTGCAACCAGTTCATGGCCCGCATCACCCGCTTTGCCAACGTCGATCCCAGCCAGCCGCTGGAGACCCAGCCGCTGCCAGGAGGCAACTGGGTGTACGCCAATGCCGGCGACGTGGACACCGGCATCCAGACCGTCAGCGTGGCCAATTCCCTGCTGCTGCTCGCCACCTTCGTTGCCAATGACCGCACCGTGAGCCAGGAGGGCTCCTTTGCCCAACTTTACGACGATGCCGACAACAGCGGCGACGATGCGGGGTTCTCGCTCAATTACCGCCTTGAAACCACCACCGGCAGCAAGGGTCCCTTCCTCAACATGGATCTTTCCGGCACCGGCAGCACTCCCAATCACGGGGTGCTCTTCGCGGTGCGGCCGGCACCCAACGGACTTGCCATGGCCAAACCGATCGACACCACCGCCGGCGACGTTCTGGTCGCCTCGGTGGCCGTGACCCCGGACACGGTGGCCATCACCCCGCCGGCCGGCTGGACCCTGCTGCTCAACAGCATCCAGAGCGAGGACGCCGGCAGCCATCTGGCCACCTGGTACCGGGTCGCCGGCGGCAGCGAACCGGCCAGCTACACCTGGACCTTCTCCGCCGGCCACGCCGGCGCCGTCGGCGGCATCGCCGCCTTCAGCGGGGTGGACACCTCCAACCCCATCGTCGCCTCAGCCGCCCTGCTCGAAAACGGCAACAACGCCCTCAACCACACCGCTCCCTCCATCGGCGCCAGCGTCGACGACATGCTGGTCACGGTCCACGAATATCAAAGTTCCGGCACCTGGACGCCGCCTGCCGGCATGACCGAGATGGTCGATATCCACTCGGCAGCCGCCACCGGCGCCGCCGGAGTCTCGCTGGAAATGAACCGCCTGCTCCTCGCCACCAGCGGCGCCACCGGCGACAGGATCGCGACCGCTTCGAACAACGGCGACGAGGGCGCCTCCCACGCCCTGGCCCTGCGGGCCGCGCCGAGCCTCTGCTACACCGACACCTTCAGCAGCAGCCTCGGCAGCAACTGGTCGGTGGGCAGACAGGGCGGCTCCTTTACCCCGCAGACCGTCGGCGGCCGGCTGCGTCTCACTGACACCTCCAGCGGCGCCGGCACCTGGGCCACCCTGCAACGCCTCTTTCCCGGCGCCGGCAACAAGGTGACGGCGGAATTCGACCACTACGCCTATGGCGGCAGCGGCGCTGACGGCATCGCGGTGATCCTCTCCAACGCGGCCATCCCGCCGGCAGCCGGGGCATTCGGCGGCTCCATGGGCTATGCCCAGAAAGGAGAGAGCCCGGTTTCCGACTGCACCCTGGAGGGCGGTTGCCCCGGCTTTGCCGGCGGTTGGCTTGGCATTGCCCTGGATGAGTACGGCAATTTCTCCACCAGCACCGAGGGGAGAGTGGGCGGTTCGGCCGGCCTGGTGCCCGATTCCGTCTCCATCCGCGGCTCGGGCGCCGGCATGTCCGGCTACCGCTATCTGACCGGTACCACCACCCTGTCGCCGGGGGTCGATGGCAATGGCAGCGCCTCGCCGCCCCACCGCTACCGCATCGTCATCGACCACACCGACAACGTCCACGCCTGGGTGAGCGTGGAGCGCGACGTCAGCGGCGGCGGCGCCAGCTACACCACCCTCATCGGCTGCGCACCGGGCCAGACCAGCGGCTGCACCGCCCTCGACGTGAAGGACCCTGGCTACAGCCAGGACCCGGTGCCCGCCAACTGGTATTTTTCCCTCACCGGTGCCAGCGGCGCCGCCACCAACATCCACGAAATCGACAACCTGGAGGTCTGCACCGCCCAAGGGCAGATCGTGCCGGCCCTCCATCACATCCGCCTGCTCCACGACGGCCAGGCCTGCACCGGCAGCAGCAACCCCGCCTCGATCACCGTCCAGGCCTGCGCCGACGCCGCCTGCTCCGCCCTCTACCTGGACCCGGTCACCGTGGATCTCGCCAACATCTCCGGCGCCACCTGGTCCAGCGACCCGGTAACCGTGAGCGGCGGCCAGACCACCCTCACCCTCACCCGCATCATCGCCGGCACCGTCACCCTGGGGGGCACCGCCACCTCGCCCTCGGCCAGCAACCCCACCCGCTGCTTCAACGGTCCCGCCGAGACCTGTTCCCTCACCTTCGGCGCCTGCGTTTTCGACGTCATCGAAAGCGGCGAAGCCGCCTTTACCCCCATCTATACCAAGCTTGCGGGATCCCCCTTCACCCTGGATGTCCTCTCCCTGAGCGGCACTTCGCAAACCGTGAGCCAGGTGGCCATCGTCGATGCCAGCACCGGCACCTGCCCCACCCATGTTGCCCTGGCCAACACCAGCACTCCGCTGCCCTCCTCCTTCACGGCGAACCAGCGCAAGACCTTCAGCTTTACCTATGGCAACGCCGTCCGCGAGGCGCGGATCCGTGTCACCTACGGCAGCAGCCAGTACTCCTGCTCCACCGACAACTTCGCCATCCGGCCGCAATCCTTCACCCTCGCCAGCACAGCCACCCAGACCGGCAGCACCGGCACCCCGGTCTTCCGGGCCGGGCAGGACAACTTTTCCCTGACCGCCACCGCCCTTGCCGGCTATGACGGAACCCCCAAAATCAACGGCTCCCTCGTCACCACCGCCCTGCCTTATCTGGGCACCATCGGCGGCGGCACCTTCTCCGCCGCCACCAAGGCCACCGGCGTGGCCACCGCCTCCACCCTCACTTACTCCGAGGTGGGCAACTTCAACCTTGGGCAGTACGCGGTCTACGACGACGGCTTTGCCGCGGTGGATTCCACCAAACCCGCGCCGGAATGCACCTCCGACTTCAACAACGGGCCAACGGTCAACGGCCGCTACGGCTGCATGTTCGGCTCCCTTGCCGCCGGCCCCTTCGGACGCTTTGTCCCCCACCATTTCACCGTGACCGCCTCGGTGGTCAACAGCTGCGCCAGCGGCGCCTTCACCTATATGAACCAGCCCTTTGCTTTCAGTGGGGCCTCGGTGGTGGAGGCGAGAAACTTCGCCGAGGCCGTCACCCGGAACTATGCCGGGGCCTATGCCCATGGCAGCGTCAGCTTCGGCGCCGAAAACAGCGACAACGGCACCGACCTCTCCAATCGTTTCGTCCTCTATGGCAGCGGCACCTTCCCGTCCTTTTCCGGCACCTGGATCAACGGGGCCTTCACCCTGCCAGAAACCAGCGTTGCCTTCAGACGGCCCACCACCGCCACTCCGGACTCCTCCTGGGGTCCTTTCGAACTCCTCGACCTTGGCGTGACGGTGTCCGACAGCGACGTTGCCACCTCGCCCAAGGTCAGCAACGCCGACATGAATCCGACTGCCGCCGGCGGCCCCCTTACCTACAAAAAATTTGCCGGCAGCCCCCTGCGGCTGCGCTACGGCCGCCTGCGGCTGCCCAATGCCTACGGCCCGGAGACCGAGACGGTGGTGATGACCGCCCGGCTGGAATACTACAGTGGCGCCACCTTTGGCCTCAACATTCAGGACAGTTGCACCGATCCGGAGGGCATCGCGACCTACCGCCTGGACAACGCCCTGGAATCGAACCAGACCGATGGCACCATCCTCATCAAGGGCGCTGCCGCCACGACGCTCACCATCCCCACCACCACCGCGACCGCCGGCCTGCTCAATCTGCGTTTCAGCCCGCCGGGCTCCGGCAACATCGGCTATACCGACGTCACCGCCCTGATTTCCACCACCCTGCCCTGGTTGCTCTACGAATGGGACGGGGCTGGCAACGACTTCGACGAAAACCCGTTCGGACGGGCCAACTTCGGCCTCTATCGCGGCAACGACCGCATCATCAACTGGCGGGAAATCGTCCGCTGAGCCATGACTGCCCAACACCATCCATTTCCGGCGCTCCGCGAACAGGGATTCACCCTGGTGGAGATGGTGGTGGTCATCGTGCTCCTCGCCATTCTCTCCGTGACCGCCTATCTGCGGTGGCCATCGGGCCTGGAGGAGGCCGCGGCGGCAAGAGAATTCAAGCGGGCGGTGCGCTATGCCCAGCACAAGGCCATGACCCGGCAGTTCACCACCAGCGCAGTGGCATGGGGAATCACGCTCCACGCGGATTCCAGCTACTCGGTGGAAAGACTCGGCGGAAGCGAACAGGCCGAGGCCGCCTATGTGGGCCGCTGCCTCAACTCCGATGATCCGCCGCCGTGCGAGATGCCCCTCAGCGGCGGATCGGTCTATTTCAACGGCCTGGGGGAACCGCTGGATGGCGCGGGAACGCCGCTCGCCACGACACTGGTCTTCACCATCGGCGCCGGAAGCGAGGCCCAGACCGTCACCGTCCATCCGCAAACCGGGTACGTGGAGTGACCATGGTGCCTCGCCTGTTCCCAACGCGATCCGCGGCCGGACGCCAGGGTTTCACCCTGGTCGAGATCGTCGTCACCATCATCATTCTCGGTGCGGTGGCCGGCATCCTGCTGCCCTTCTTCGGCGCCATCATCCACAGCCCCGACCCGGTAACGCGGGAGCGGGCCATCGCCATGGGCCAGGCCATGATGGACGAAATCATGGCCAAGCGCTGGGACGAAAACACCCCCATGGGCGGCGGACCGCTCTGCACCGGAGAGAGCCCCAGTCAGACGACCAGGCCCGCTCTCATCGACGCCTGTATTACCGCCGCCACTCCGGCCGCGAGCTTCGGGCCGGACGGCGCCGAGGCGCGAACCGACCTTGACGACGCGGACGATTACCACGGCCTCAACGAGAACGGCATCTTCACCGACCAGGATGGCAAGACCTTTGCCCTCGCCGGCTACAGCCGCCAGGTGGCAGTGCGCTACATCGCCAGCACCACCGCCGCCATCGACCGCAACACCCCGGCCGCGGCAGCCACCACCGACTCCAAGCTGGTGGTGGTGACCGTCACCTCGCCAAACGGCGAAATTTTCAATTTCGTGGCCGTGGCCTGCAATATCTGAGGTGGGTGAAGGGAACATGAAAGAAAGCGGCTTCACCCTGGTGGAATTGATCATCGTCATCGTGCTGCTCGGCATCCTGGGTGCCGTGGGGGCCGGCTTCATCACCACCGCCTTCCAGGGCTTCTTTGACAGCGACGTCCGCATGGAGATGTACGAGGAGGGCAAGACGGCCCTGGTGCGAATGGAACGGGAGATCCGCATTGCCGTGCCCAATGCGGTGGATGTCTCCGCCGGGGTAACGGCCGGCGACACCATCAGCTTCGGGGTGGTCGATGAAAACGCCATGGCCGGCGTCTTCGGCCAGTACACGGAAGAGCACCCCAGCGGCACCACCGCCATCACCGACCGCACCGCCGCGTTGCCGCTCAACACCCTGGCTTCCCTCTACAACACCAACTGGGCCATTTTCAGCAACGGCAGCCGGACATACCGCGTGACCGCCGTGAACGGCAACCAGATGACGCTGGACCGGGTCATCGGCCCGGCCTCGCCGTACCAGCGGTACTACGCGGTGCGGCCGCAGGCCGTGCGGTTCACGGTGAGCGGCGCCACCCTTTTTCGCGCCACCGCCCCGGTCAGCGCCGCGGGAGCCGTTGGAGCATTCGGCAACCCGCAGATCCTCGCCCGCAATGTGGCGGCCAGCGGCGGCCTGCCCTTTTTCAACTACGAGCAGGGCTCCTCGACCCGCAACAGCGTGGTGACCATCCACTTCGCCCTCTCGCGCAACAACGAAACCGTCACCTTCCACCAGGAGGTCCAGGTCCGCAATGTGCCCTGATTCCCTTGCCCCCCTTGCGAACCGGCGCGGCATCGGCCTGGTGACCGCCATTTTCGCCCTGGTCGTCCTCTCGCTCTTCGGCCTGCTCATCGCCCGCTACACCGTGACCACCCAGATCGCCTCGGGAGAGGATTACCTCTGGGCCCAGTCCCTCTACAGCGCCGAGTCCGTCATGCGGCTCAACATCCTGCGCAACGACCAAGGCGGAACGCTGCCGGCAAAGCCGGCCCTGGTGCAGCCCGCCGTGGGGCAGATTCCCACCGCCATCACCTCCGATAATTTCACCCTTCCTGGCGCGCCGGCCACCATCCGGGTGCGCGCCACCGATCCCACCGGCGTCAGCCGGGAAGTGGAATCTAAATATATATTGTAATATCGAAAAGATACGCGAGAGAACCCCGCATTTTCCGCGTCCGGCCGCTGTTTTCCCCTTTAACTGCTTGATATTTTTCTGCAAGATCAGTACGTTGTTACCAAACAGGAAAGCTGAAGCAGCCGCTTCGCCGTGCACACGCCAAGGGGAGGGAAAACCGACCATGACGATCCGCAACAGCCGGGGCTTCACCCTGCTCGAACTGATCATCGTCATCATCATCCTCGGCATCATCTCCACCACCGCCATCCCCTACTACCTCAACATGCAGAAAGAGGCGAAAATCGCGGCGGTCAAGGGCAA
Source organism: Thermodesulfobacteriota bacterium (assembly GCA_040757055.1). GTDB lineage: Bacteria > Desulfobacterota > Desulfobulbia > Desulfobulbales > Desulfurivibrionaceae > JAJZRJ01. Next base: position 42,396 of record JBFLXY010000001.1, read on the forward strand.
GCTCGCCGCCATCCGCGGCGGCATCGAACTGGCCCACGCCAAGATCCTCGTCTCCGGCGTCAATACCGGGCCGGATGGCACTAACCCCGACTGGCCGACGCTGGAAGAGGTGCAGCGCAACGAGCTCTTTCTCTCGACCCGGCCGGAGGCGATCAAGGGCTACCGGCTGGTGCGCGGCGATTTTTACTCCACCGTCCCCAACGAAGCGCTGCCCGCCTGCGATCTGCCTGATCTGGCCCCCGGCATGGCGGACAAGCCCGCCGGCGTCACCGGCCGGACGCTGGCCGACATCCTGGTCAATCCGCGGCGGGCCGACGAGGCCAGCGGCTGGGCCTACTATCCCGGCAACGAACGGAATAGCAACGGCCGGGCAGTGGATGCCCTTTTTTACGTCAACGACGACCGGCCCCACTCGGACAACATCGATGCCGCCGACCGCCGGCCTTCGCAGTGGTAATCCCCCGTGAGCAAACTCTTCAACACCCTGGAAAAGATCCGGCACCACGAAACCAGCAGCGAGCCGACACGGCGCTCTGCGGGCCGAAAGCCTTCGCCGGCGGAACGCTCCGGCCCGCCCCGGCTTCTTTCGTGGGTGCTGGTGGCGATGCTGACGATGGTCGTGCTCTACACCGTCCTGCTGGCGACCCGGGTCAGCCTGGCGCCGCTCGGCACCCACTTCCGCCAGGCGCTGACCTCTCTCCGCCTGCTCCCCGCGCCGGACTCCTCCCGTACCGCGCAGCCAGCAGCTCCGGCCCTGCCCGGCGCGATTCCGCCGGGGGCTGCGATGCCGGCCTCGGCGGCGGAAGAAGCCCTGCGCCACAGCGCAAGCGGCATCGAATCCTTCCGCAACAGCGATCACTGGCGCAGTCTCTACCACTTCGACCAGGCGCGGCAAAAAAATCCCCGGGCAGTGGAACCGCTGATCAACATGGCCGTCGTCTTGAGCGAACTGGGCCTCTACGGTCCGGCCAACCGGCTGTTCCGCGAGGCATACGCCCGGGACCCCGAAGACCCGGCCCTGCGCCGCAATCTCGCCATCCTGGCCGAGGCCGGCCGCCTCGACGACGCCCTTCATGCCAAAATCCGCGGCCCCGAGCCAGGCTCCGCGGCGAAACGGTGAAGGCCATGGCCCTGCCCCTTTTCAACAGACGCCTCTTCACCCTCACCAGTTCGGAGAACGCCTGCTTCTTCGGCGAGGTGACCCGTTCCGCCGTGGGCACTCCTGCGCTGACCATCCACGCCCGCACCGATACCCCGATCACAAGCGAGGTGGCGGCGCCGCGGCTGCTTTCCACCATCAGCACCCTGCGCGGCGAGGTCTCGCTGGCGGTGCCGCTCCACTTTCTGGAGATCGTCGCCATCGCCCTGCCGGCCATGCCCGACGGCGCCGTCGGCAAGGCCCTGCCCTATCATCTCGCCAAGGCCGTCAGCCGGCCGCTTTCCGACTACATCTACGACTGGCAGATCGTCGAGCGCCACCGCGACCGGCTCCAGGTCACGGTCTACCTCTTTCCTGCGGCCAGATTCCAAAGCCTGCGCGCCGAATTCGCCCGCAAGCACCTCACCATCAAATATATGGAGGCCGATGTCTTCGCCGCCTTTGCCCTGCTTGCCCGGGAAAACCGGCTGCGGCCCGACACCGCCACCCTCTGCGCCCTGATCTGGAACAACAGCATCTCGCTGGCGGTTTACGAAAAAAACCTGCTGACCCTGGTGCGCACCGTTTCGGCCACCAAACCGCAAGGCGCGCCCACGCCCGGCCACGGCGAAGAACCTTCCCGGCCACCCGCTCCCCTCACGGAGTCAACTGCGCCGGCGACACGCCACCCTCTCGACTCCGGCGAAGAGGATTCCCTGCTCGCCGGCTTCGACATTCTTTCCGGCGCCACCGCCGCCCCCTCACCAGCCGCTCCCGACGATGCCCCCCCCATGGACACTTCTTGGGCCGACTACCTCCAGCATATCGGTCTCGAAATCATGCGCACCCGCGACTACTATGCCTCGGTGGTCAAAGGTGGCGCCATCAAACGGGCCGTGGTCGGCGGTGCCGAAGCATTCTGGCCCGCACTGCAACGCTGGGGGCGCACCTCGCTGGAACTGGAACTCGAACCGCTCACCACCCTGCCGGAAACCGCCGATTGCCCGCCCATGCTCCAGGCCATTGCCATCGGCACCGGAACGCGAGGCTGAGATGCTGCAGCGAATCAACCTCGTTCCGCAGACCCCGGTGCCGCAGAAAATCAGGAAGGCACTGCCGTTTTCCCTGGCCCTCCTGCTGCTGCTGATCGTGGCCTTCCTCTCCTTGAGCCATCTGCGGCTCACAGCCAGGCTGCGGCAGCTCGACGCGGAGATTGCCCGGATCGAAACGCGGCTCCAGCAGTCCACCTCCCTGGCCACCGACCTCAGGCAACTGGCCGATTCGGTAGCCCAGCGCCGCCAGCGGCAGAACGAGCTGCAGACCCAGGTGGCGGCCCTCTCGCGCCAGATCGAGGGCAAACGCAGCTTTTCCAAGGTGCTCGCCACCATCAGCGAGGCGATGCCGTCGTCGGTCAAGTGCGACAAGCTCACCTTCAAGGAGCATTCCGGCCTCATCAACGGCAGCGCCGTCCAGTACCGGGAGTTGCCGGAATTCGTCAGCCGGCTGCAGGAGAGCCCGCTCTTCACCCGGGTGACGCTGCAGGACATCGACCGCACCAGCCAGGCCGCCGAGGGCCGCTTTCTCTTCACCATCGCCGTCGAGGTCAGGTAGGCCATGCCCCCCAGCGCCAAAGAACTGACCGACCGCCTGCGGAACTGGTACTTCCTCATCAAGGGCGACGCGGAGGCCAGGCAGGAACTGCGCCACCTCCTGCTGGGACTCACGGTCTGCCTGGTGATCCTTTATGCCGGCAACGCCCTCCTGGTCAACCCGCTGGAAAAGTCCCTGGCCCAGAAAAACGCCCGCCGTACCGAGCTGCTGGCCAAAGACCCCGGCCTGGCCAGCCAGGTGCTCACCGCCGAACAGCAGGCACTGCGGAGCGAACAGCGGAGCCTGGAGGAGCAGAACGCCATCCTTGCCCTCCAGGAAGGCTTCTTCAGGGAGCAGTGGCAGATGTGGGGCAATGCCGAGCGCTTCACCAAGATCATCTTCACCCTGCTGCCCCGGGCTCCGGTGAATCTCGAAAACAGCATCCGGCAGATGAGCCAGCTCGAAAAACGGAGCAGGGACGGCTTTGCCGTCTATGCGGTCAGCCTGGCCGGCGAGGCTACCTTCCAGGAACTCTACCGCTATCTGACCTATGTGGAGGCACAGCCCGAAGTGAGCGTCATCGAGAATCTGGCCATCGAACGGCTGCCGGTGGAGGGCTATCAGAGGCCGGCCAAGGTGCGCTTCAGCGTGGTCATGGGTCGGCTGGCCTACGAGGAAAACGCCGCCGGGGCTACCGCGCCGCCAGAACAGCCGCAGCCCCAGGCAGGCCCTGCTTCCTCCCCGCCCAGCGCTCCCGGCGAGGAGAAAAAGCCATGACCCTGCGCCCGCTGCTGCTTGCCTGTGCGCTGGCCTCTCTGGCCTGGCGCCCCTTTGCCGCGCCGGTGGAGCGTTCCGAGGTGCTGCTCATCCGGCCGGAAAAACTCCAGCGCCAGGAGGCCGCCGCCGCGGCACCGGAACGCGACCCCTTCAACTGGTCGCGGGACCAGGTCAACCGCTTCAGGGATCAGGAACCCCAGGTGCGGAGCAGCAGCGCGGCAGGGCTCGCGCTCAGCGGCATCATATGGGACCGCAAGAAACCGCTTGCCGTCATCAACGACCGCGTTGTCTCGGTGGGGGACACGGTGAAAGGTTCCACCATTTTGGAAATTCTCAAGGATATGGTAGTATTCGAGCAGGAGGGCGTCTACCACACCCTGTGGTTGCAGCCTTCGGCCGCGCCCATCCAGCCGCCGGGAGGAAAAAAATCGCGATGACACTGCGTTCCTGGGCAACGGGCCTTCTTTTCGCCCTGCTCTCGCTCTTGCCCGCCGGGCCAGCGTGGGCCAACGGCAATGGCCAGAGCCAGCTCGACAAGCTCAAAGGCCAGCCCACCTCCATCCGCAGCGAAAACCTCAAGGTCGATCTGCTGCTCCGCAGCATCGGCAAGCAGGCCGGGATCAACATCGTCATGGCCGAAACCATCGACGACACCATCACCCTCGATGTGGACAACGTCAGCCTCTACGAGGTGTTCCACATCATCATCGACACCAGGCAGCTCCATTACTACGAGAAGAACAACGTCATCTTCGTGGCCAGGGGCGGCGGAGCGGACGGCCGCCAGCAGGACGTGCTCACCGTGCGCCTCTGCACCCAGTACGGCAACGCCGGCGATTATCTCGACTCCTTGAAACCGCTGCTCACCGGAAGCGGCACCATGACGGTGGCCAACCGCGGCAACTGCCTCATCGTCCGCGACCGCGACATGAACATCGCCCGCATCGAGGAAATGCTCTCCGAACTCGACACGCCGATGCCCCAGGTGCACATTGAGGCGCGCATCGTCTCCATCAGCACCGACGCCAAGAAACGGCTCGGCATCGTCTGGGGATTCGACAACCTGAAGACCCGCGATTCGGTGAAGTTCACCTCCGACCTCTCGGTGACCGCCCCCACCACCAACCTGACCTTCGGCTTCCTGCGCAGCAATCTGGCCCTGGACATCGATCTGCAGGCGCTCCAGGAAGACAACAAGCTCGAAATCCTCTCGGCCCCGCGGGTCATGGTGGTGAACGGCAAGGAGGCGGAGATCAAGCAGGGCAAGGAGGTGCCCTACGTGACCCAGTCGGGCGACCTCATCAACACCTCCTTCCGCGAGGCGAACCTCTCCCTCAAGGTGACGCCGCGCATCATCCAGGAGGAATTCATCGACCTCGCCCTGGTGGTGACCAACGATTCCGTTGATCTCACCTCCTCCAACACCGGCGAGCCGCTCATCAACAAGCAGGGCATCTCCACCAATCTCTTTCTCCAGAACGGCGTGACCGCGGTGATCGGCGGCATTCTCCAGGAAAACAAGAACAACAGGCAGTCCGGGGTGCCGGGCCTGGCCGAGCTGCCCCTTTTCGGCAACCTTTTCAAGAGCACCCAGAAGAGCGACGAAAAGGCGGAACTGGTGGTCTTCATCACCCCCACCATCGTCAACCTGAAGTCGGCGGTGGCGGACAAGGAGGCCACCCCGGGCTATGCGAAAAAGGTGATGAGCCGGCAAAAGGATCGACCGCAGGCCACTCCGTCCGCCCTCCCGGCGCCGGCCGCGGCACCCGCCCCGGCTCCGGTCGCCCCCTCTGCCCCGGCACCAGCCGGCCCGGCCCAATGAACCACCTGACCTACTTCGGCCTCCAGGAAGAACCGTTCCGGCTCACCCCGGACCGCAACTTCTATTACCCCTCCTCCACCCACACCGCGGTGCGCGAGGTGGTGCGCTTCGGGCTCGACGAGGGGGAGGGATTCATCGTCATCACCGGCGAGGTGGGCACCGGCAAGACCATGCTGTTGCGGTTGCTCATGGCGGAACTGCCGGCCCACTTCGACACCGCCCTCATCCTCTCGCCGCACCTGGCGCCCAAGGAACTGATGCTCGCCATCGTCCAGGATCTCGGCCTGGAGCCCCCGCCGCGCGAAGCCAGCATGGACGACCTGCTGCGCCGCTTCAACGAGCACCTCTTCCGGCTCGCCAGGGAAAAAAAGCGGCTCATCATCGTCATCGACGAGGCGCAGAACCTGCCGGACGAGAGCCTCGAACAGCTGCGGCTGCTCTCCAACTTCGAGTCCGACACCCAGAAGCTTCTGCAGATCGTGCTGGTGGGCCAGCCCGAACTCCACGCCCGGGTGGAACAGCCCCATCTGCGCCAGCTCCTGCAGCGGGTCACCATCATGGAACGGCTACGGCCGCTGCCCAAGGACGAGCTTTCCCAGTACGTCCACTTCCGCCTGAGCCGCGCCGGCCGCCGCAACTTCCGGCTCAGCCACGGTACCCTCGATCTGCTCTGGCAGTATTCGCAGGGGGTGCCGCGCCTCATCAACAAGGCGCTCAACCGGGCGCTGCTGGTGGCCTATGCCCACCAGAAAAAGAACATCGACCGCGCCGTGCTCCAGGAATCCATCGATTCGCTGGAGGAATCGCGCGCCTATAAAAAACGGCTGCCCCGCTGGGTATGGATCACCGTGGCGGCGTGCGTCATCGCCACCGCCGGTTCCGCCGTCTACTTCTTTCTCTTCCCCGGCTAGGCCACGGCGGAGAGACTCGACACCGACCCATGGACGCTCCCGGCAGACGCAAAAAATTCGGCGACATCCTGGTGGAAGGCGGGCTCATCACCGCCACCCAGCTCCAGCAGGCCCTCTCCCACGGCAAGGAGCGGGACATCAAGCTGGGCGAGGCTCTCCTTGCCCTGGGCTTTGTCAACGAGGTGGCGGTGGCGCGCACCATCGCCAAGCAGATCAAGATCCCCTTTGTCGATTTCGACAAGATCGTGGTCGATCCCGAGGTGGCCCGGCTGGTGCCGGAGATGGTGGCGCGCAAATATAAGGTCATCGCCCTCGGCCGGCGGCCGGGCGAAGTGCTGGTCGCCTTCGCCGACCCGCTCAACATCTTTGCCGCCGACGACATCGCCCGCTACGTGCCCGACAAGGTGGTCACCTGCGTGGGCATCGAGTCGCAGATCATGGCCGCCATCGACCGCGCCTATGCCGGCCAGAAACCAGCGGCCAAGGTGGAACGCGAGGTGGAGGAGGAATCCGCCGCGGTGTCGGTGGTGAACGACCTCATCCTCCAGGCGGTGCGGCAGGGGGCGAGCGACATCCACATCGAGCCCACTGCCGAGAACCTGCGGGTCCGCTACCGGGTGGACGGCCTGCTCCGCGCCGCGGCCCAGTTCCCGCTGGAGATGCACCCCAGCATGGTCTCGCGCCTCAAGATCATGTCGCAGCTCGACATCGGCGAGCGCCGCAAGCCCCAGGACGGCCGCTTCGAGATTCCGGTCTCCGGCCGCGAATTCGACGTGCGCGTCTCGATCCTGCCCTTGAGCGGCGGCGAAAAGGTGGTGCTGCGGCTGCTCGACAAAAGCCAGGTCAGGATCGACCTCGCCAGCCTCGGCTTCGAACCCGACCATCTCAAGCTCTTTGCCGAACACCTCCACCGGCCGCACGAGATCATCCTGGTCACCGGCCCCACCGGCAGCGGCAAGACCACCACCCTCTACGGCGCCCTGAACCACATCAATTCCGTCGAGAAGAACATCGTCACCGTGGAAGACCCGGTGGAATACGAACTCACGGGCATCAACCAGGTGCAGGTCAACCGCAAGGCCGATCTCACCTTTGCCAACTCGCTGCGTTCCATCCTGCGCCAGGACCCGGACGTGATCATGATCGGCGAGATCCGCGACGTGGAAACCGCCGAGATCGCCATCCAGGCCGCGCTCACCGGCCACCTGGTGCTCTCGACCCTGCACACCAACGATGCCGCCGGCGCCATCACCCGGCTCATCGACATGGAGATCCCGCCCTTCCTCATCGCCTCTTCGGTGGGTCTGGTGCTGGCCCAGCGGTTGGTGCGGATGCTCTGCCCGCTCTGCCGCGAGCCCTTCAACCCCCCCGAACCGTTGCAGCAGGAAATGGGGATCGCCTTTGATCCGAACCGCACCATTTACCGCGCCAGGGGCTGCGCCAAGTGCGACAACAGCGGCTTCAAGGGGCGGGTCGCCATCTACGAGGCGCTGCCGGTCTCGACGGCCGTGGAGGATCTCATCATGGGCAAGGCCACCAGCCACGAGATCTTCCGGCAGGCGCAGGCCGAGGGCATGCAGTCCCTCCGCCAGGCGGGCATCGCCAAGGTGCTCTCCGGCGCCACCTCGCTGGACGAGGTGCTGCGCGTCACTCTGGATACGCGGGAGTAGGCCGTGCCGCCCTTCCGCTACGAGGCGATCAATGCCGGCGGCAAGATCGTCAGCGGCGTCTTCACCGCCGAGGCGATCCCCGAGGTGGAGGCCTGGCTGGTCAAGAACGGCCTGAGCCCCATCGCCATCCAGATCACCGCCGAAAGCAAAACAGATGCCGCGGCCGGAACCGGCGCCCTCACCCTGCGCGACCGTCTGCTCGGCGTCCGCATCGACGACCTCATCCTCTTCTGCCGCCAGACCGCCACCATGCTCGGGGCCGGCGTGGCCATCCTCCAGTCGCTCAAGGTAATGAGCCAGCAGGTGGCGAACCCCATCCTCAAACAGGCGATCCTCGACATGATCGGCAGTGTCGAGAGCGGCGCCAGCCTGAGCGACGCCTTTGCCCGCTACCCGAAAATCTTCAACCCGCTCTTCTACAACGTCATCCGGGTGGGCGAGGAGACCGGCACCCTGGACCGTTCCTTCGAATACCTGGCAACGCTCTACGAGAACGAAAAGGAGGTTTCCGAACGGATCAAGGCCGCCACCCGCTATCCCAAGATCGTGGTCACCGCCATCTTCGGCGCGGTCTTCTTCCTGATGACCTTTGTGGTGCCCAAGTTCGTCAAGCTCTTTGCCAGCGCCAAGGTGGCCCTGCCCCTGCCCACCCGCATCCTTGTCGCGGTGAGCGGCTTCTTTGCCGATCACTTCTTCCTGATCGTGCTCTGCATCGCGGCCCTGGTGGCAACCTACCGGCTGGCATTGAACTACGACGAATTCGTGCTGGCGCGGGACCGGCTGGCGCTCAAGGTGCCGGTCTTCGGCCCGCTGGCCACCAAGATCTACATGTCGCGCTTCTGCCGGGTCTTTTCGGTGCTCACCACCAGCGGCATCGACATCATCCGCACCCTGACGCTGGCGGCCACGGCCCTGGAAAACCGGGAACTCTTTCTGATGATGGAGGCGATCCGGGACGATGTGGAGCAGGGGGTGAACCTCAACGACGCCATGACAAAACACCCCGTGGTGCCGCCGCTGGTGCGGGAAATGGTGGCGGTGGGGGAACAGTCCGGCCAGCTCGACGCCATGCTGGCCAAGGTGGCGGACTACTACGACGCGGAGAGCAGCTACACCATCAAGAACCTCTCCACCCTGATCGAGCCCTTCCTGCTCCTGGCCCTGGCCGTCATTGTCGGCACCATTGCCCTGGCCATCTTCATGCCCATGTGGGACATGATGCAGGTGATGCGCAGATGAAAAAGGCGGCTCGCCCCACCGGACGAGCCGCCTTGCCAGAAACAAACTCGGAAAAAATCAGGAAGCGGTGACGCTGTAGCCCATGAATGAGGCGGTATACGCGCCATCCGTTGTTTTGACGATGCAGGGGACCCCATCTGTGGTGAGGGCCAAAGGCTCAATCACATAACCGGCCGGCAACCCACCTTCCAGGAGGGAACCAAAATCATCACAGTCGGCAACCGTTGTTGCCTTACCTGGTAGCTTCTCCACCGCCTTGTTCATGGCCGAGGCTCCGGCCAGGGCTCCGGCGATCCCTTGCGCGGCGGAACGTTTCGCGTCAGCCTGGATGTCGATGTACTTGGGAATCGCCACCACGGCCATGATGCCCAGAATCACGATCACCACAATGAGTTCCACCAGGGTGAAACCCGCCTCCCCTCTTGCCACACCCTTCTCCTTGTTCTCCATCATACAGGACCCTCCACACGGAATTGCAAGATAACCACCTGCCCACAATGATGAAGATAAAGGATATCGGCATTCCTTGGCAACAACTTTACGCAAATTTTTTTAAAAAAACTCAATACGTTAAGTGACACCCCCCGGAACCAGGCCATGCAACTTCTTCTTTTTGTTTGTTTTTTCAACAAGTTCCGGTATCGTCATGCCATGAAAAATCTTCTTCGCCAGCCGTGGCTTTCCCGCCTGCCGTATCATGGCGCCCTTTTCCTCTGCCTCGCAACGCCCTTCGTCTTCCTGCCCACCATCAGCGAGGTTTCGGAATTTCCCAAACGGGCGCTGCTGCAGACCGGCAGCCTTCTCCTCCTGGGCCTCTGGCTCCTCGTGCTCGCCCAAAAGGAAAAACCGCGCATCCAATTCCCGACCCTGCTCTTGCCCTTTCTGGCCCTGCTGCTTTGGGGAGCCGCCTCCCTTTCCTACGCCGTCAACCAGTTTGAAGGCATCAAACATCTTCTCCATTACGGGGCCTGCGCCCTTTTCTTTTTTCTCTTCATCCATGCCGTGACCAGGGAGGACTTGCCCGCGGTGCTGGACAGCCTGATCGTGGCTGGACTCGGCATTGTCCTGCTCGGCATCGCCCAGCATCTCCTCCTGTTCAAGGGCGTTCCCCAGGCCGTGCCGCCCGCGGCCACCTTCGTGAACAAGAACATCGCCGCGGACTTTGTCCTCATCACCCTGCCCCTGGCGACCATACAGTTCCTGCGCCAGCGCGATGCCAAGGCATCATGGGCCTATGCCCTGACCAGCGGCCTCATGATTGTTTTTCTCCTCTATACCCGCACCAGGGCTGCGTGGGTGGCAATGGCTGCCGAGGCGGCGATGCTTCTCCTCTGGGCAGCCAGGGCCAACGAAAAAAAGACTCTCCGGGAACGATGGAGCCGCAGCAAACGCGCCGCACTTCTCACCACTCTCGCCATTGTCCTCGTCATGGCCAACCTGGATGCCAAAGGACTCCGCTGGCAGTTCGACGAGATCGGCCAGCGGGCCGCCTCCATCGCGAGCACCAGCCACAACATCGACCGCATCGCCATCTGGCGCAACACCCTGGCCATGATCAAGGATCATCCGGTGCTCGGCGTGGGCCTCGGCAACCACAAGGTCCACTATCCCCTGTACACTCACGCCGTCATGAAAGACGGCCTCTTTTCCCTGGAGTCCCAGCTCATCAACGTCCACAACGACTTTCTCCAGTTCCTCGCGGAACTCGGGACTGTGGGCTTTCCCCTCCTTCTGTGGCTTTGCCTGCTGGTCGATAAAAATTATTTCCGGCTGAGTTCCCGCCATGACAGCTTCGAAACGCGGATACTCCTGCTCGGTGCCTATGCCGCCATTGTCGGCATCGCTGTTTCCTCCTGCTTCGGCTTCCCCTTCCAGATGGCGGCTCCGCCCTTTTATCTGGCCGTACTTATGGGGTGCATGCACGTCCTGACCAGCGACACGCCGCAAACCTTCGCCCTGCCTTCCCGCCGCGTCCCTCTTTACCTCGGCATCGTCGTGCTGACCGGCGCCGTGGCCCTCGGCGGCTCCCACTACCGGGCCATCATTGCCGACGGCCACGCCATTGCGGCCCGACGATTTCTCGCGCAGAAGCAATGGTCGCAAACCCTTTATGAGGGCTTGCAGGCCATCTACCTGGCGCCCGGCAACAAAAAAATCCTCTCCGAAGTCGGCGCGGCCTACATTGAGCTTGGAGCCTATGAGGAAGCGATCCGCACCCTGAACGACGCGCTGCAGGGCTACCCCAATCTCGTCAACGCCCAGTTGAACCTGGCCGTGGCCCACACCAGAAAAGGGGAATACGACAGGGCGGAGCAGCTCTACCTCCGCTCGCTTGCCATTCTGCCGGAGCGGGTCGATACCTATCTCCGCCTGGGAAATCTGGCCCGCCTCCAGCAGCGGCCCGAGTACGCGACTGCCTATTACGAAAAGGCCCTGGCGCTCAGCAAAGACGCCAGGAGCAGGGCCGTCATCGAAAAACTGATCGACGCCGTTGACCGCGCCTTGCCGGCGCGCTGAGGCCCAGCCCCTGCCCACCCTGTCCGGCCGCGGCACCCTGCCACCGGATGCCCGATGATTTGCTTGACAAAACCATCGCACCTTAATAGTTTTTGAATGACCTAATTCTCTTCGGGCAGAATCTGTGCCTAGAACCAGTTGCATCACCCTTCATCCGGGGACCTCCGTGAAAAAGATCAAAAACCTGAGCGCCAGCCTCGAAGACTACCTGGAGACCATCTACCATATCGTGGCGGAAAAGCAGGTCGCCCGGGCCAAGGAGATCGCCAGCCGTCTCAAGGTGAGCCGCTCCTCGGTAACCGAGGCCTTCCGCTCTCTCTCCCAGAAAGGGCTGATCAACTACGCGCCCTACGAGGTCATCACCCTCACCGCCGAAGGCGAGAGGCTGGCCAAGGACGTGATCCACCGCCACGACGCGCTGAAGGATTTCTTTATCAAGGTGCTGGCAGTGGACGAAAAGCTTGCCGAGGAGGGTGCCTGCAAGATCGAACATGCGGCCCCGCGCCAGATCATCGAACGGCTCACCCAGTTCGTGCGCTTCATCGAGGAATGTCCGCGCGGCGGCAACGACCTGATCAAGAGCTTTGCCCGCTACTGCAAACACGGCAAGACCGCGGACAAATGCCAGGAATGCATTGCGCTTTGCCTTGATAAATAAAAATAACAGGGTAGGATAGAGGCGTCACGCACGCCCTGTTGCAGGAGAGATTCACCATGGACGGCACGTTCAAGGAAGGCTGGTACACGCATCCCAGCCTGGGTTTGATTCGCGTATTCATCAGCGGCCCGGAATGGGTCTATGTCTGCTATACCAAGAACGGCATGAAGGCGCTCTCCAAGGAACGGACGCTGGATGCCTGGACCTGGGCCCTGAGCGAGGCCACCCGCCCCGAGAGCGGCGGCGCCGAGTAACCCGGTCCCTCTTCTCCGACGGCGCGGGGACTCCCTCCACGCTGCCCCTGCCTCCCAGCCGAAAAAAACAAAACGGCCGCAGCGCGTCCGGATCCGGACACCTGCGGCCGCGATGCCGTATTGCCTCCCCAGAAAATGATTTACGCGAGCCTGGCCAGCGCCTCCTTGAGCCGCTGCATCCCCTTTTCGATGATGGCCATGGAGGTGGCGAAGGAGAAGCGGACAAAGGGGTCGGCGCCAAAGGCCGCGCCCGGCACGGTGGCGAGCAGCGCCTTGTCGAGCAGGTAGTCCGCCATGTCCACCGAGTTGCCAATGACCTTGCCCTCCACCGCCTTGCCGTAGTAGGCGGAGAAATTGGGGAAGACGTAGAAGGCGCCCTTGGGCCGCACGCAGGTGACGCCGGGGATGGAGGCCAGTTCCTGCATGATGTACTCCAGGCGCGGCACAAAGGCGTCGCGCATGGTGCGGGGAAAATCCTGCGGGCCGGTCACCGCCGCCAGCGCCGCCTTCTGGGCCACGGAAGAGGGGTTCGAAGTGGACTGGCTCTGGATCTTGTTCATGGCGCCGATGATGTGCTTGGGCCCGGCCACGTAGCCGATGCGCCAGCCGGTCATGGCAAAGGACTTGGAAACGCCGTTCAGGATCAGGGTCTGGTCGATGAGACGCGGGTCCACGTCGAGGATGTGAGGCAGTTTGCCGTCGCCATAGACGATGGTATCGTAGATGTCGTCGCTGATCACCACCCAGCCCTTCTCCAGGGCCATCCTGCCGATGGCCTCAAGGGTGGCGGCGGAAAAGACCGAGCCGGTGGGGTTGGACGGGCTGTTCAGGATGATGCCCCGCGTCCTGGGAGTCACGTAGCGGGCAAGCACCTCCGGGTCGAGGTCGAAATCACGGCCCTCGTCGAGGGGCACCTCCACCGGCGCGGCACCGGCCAGTTGCACGATGGGCGGGTAGGAAACCCAGTAGGGCGCCGGCACCAGCACCTCGTCACCCGGTCCGAAGAGGGCTTGGGCCATGTTGTAGAGGCCCTGCTTGCCGCCGCAGCAGACCTCGATCTGGTCCGGCTCATAGCGCCAGCCATGGTCCTCGCGAAAGCGCTGGCAGATCGCCTGGCGCAGCTCCAAAATGCCGGGCACCGGGGTATAGCGGGTGAAGCCGTCGTCGATGGCCTTCTTGCCGGCGGCGCGCACGTGCTCCGGGGTATCGAAATCGGGCTCGCCGACGCTGAAGTTCAGGACATCGGCGCCCGAGGCCTTGAGGGCCTTGGCCTTGGCGTCCACCGCCAGGGTGGGAGAGGCCTTGATCTGCCGTACACGTTCCGCCAGAGGAATGGTCGAAGTGGTCATGGTCGTTCCTGCGCAAGAAGTTCAGGTTGAGGGAGTGTATCGTTGCTCCCGTGCGGGAGTGCTGAGTTATACCGTGAGGCCGTCAAGACGCCAATATTTTTTTCAGTGGGGAAATGGGGTGCTGGTCCCATAAAAGACCTCCTCAAGGAAGAGGCCGTGGGCCGGAGCCGTTGGGCCGGCCTGGGTGCGGTCGCGGGCGGCAAGAAGTGCTGCAAAATCCTCGGGGCTCCGCCTGCCCTGCCCGACCTCCACCAGCGTGCCGACGATATTGCGCACCATGTGCCGCAAGAAGCCGTTGCCGGCAATGCAAAATTCGCCGCGCAGGCCATTTGCCGCATCAAGGACAATGGTGGCGGCATCGATGCGGCGCACCGCACCGCGACCCCCTTCCAGCTCAAGGTCGCGCGAGCCGGTGGCCTCGAAGCTCGAAAAATCATGCTCGCCCAGGAGATATGGCATGCAGGCGGCCATGCGGTCGAAATCGCCAGGCCCGGGGAAACGCGCCAGATAGAGGCGCTCAGTGGGCAGCACGGTCTCCTCAAAGGTCAGGCAGTACCGGTACGCCTTGCCAATGGTGCTGAAACGGGCGTGGAAATCTGGGGCCGCCTCCGCCACCGCCAGCACGCGGATATCGTCGGCCAGCATGCTGTTCAGCCCCCGGCGCAGGCCGTCAACAGGGATGGTGCTCTCGGTGTGGAAATTGGCCACCATGCCCAGGGCGTGCACCCCGGCGTCGGTGCGGCCGGCGCCATGCAGGATGGCGGGGTGGCCGGTCATGGTGGCCAGTTTTTCCTCCAGCGCCCCCTGCACCGTGGGGGCACCCTTCTGCCGCTGCCAGCCGGCATAGGCCGTGCCGTCGTAGGCCAGCAGCAGCACGAGGTTACGGCTTGCCATCACGGAAAGAACGGCACCACGTTGAGCCCCATCCCTTCGGGCAGGCCGCAGATGAGGTTCATGTTCTGCACCGCTTGGCCGGCCGCGCCTTTCACCAGATTGTCGATGGCGGAGAGCACGATCACCCGGCCGGTCCGCTTGTCGAAGCGCGCGGCCAGATCGCAGTAGTTGCTGCCCCGCACGTACTGGGTGGCGGGCAGGCTGCCCGGCGGCAGCACCCGGACAAAGGGCTCGTTCTTGTAGTGCTCCTGATAGAGGGCATCCAGCGCGGACTGATCCAGCGCCTTCACCGCCCTGGCGTAGATCGTGCTCAGGATGCCGCGGGACATGGGCACCAGATGCGGGGTGAAGGAGACGACCACCGGCCTGCCCGCCAGCTTGCCGAGTTCCTGCTCGATCTCCGGCGTATGCCGGTGCTCGGCCACCTTGTAAGCCCGGAAGCCGTCGGTCACTTCGCAGTAGAGGGTGCCCACCGCCGCCCCCCGGCCGGCGCCGGAGGTGCCGGACTTGGAATCCACCACCAGGGTGTCGGGATCGATGAGCCCGGCCTTGAGCAGCGGGGCCAGGCCAAGGATCACGCTGGTCGGGTAGCAGCCCGGGTTGGCAACCAGCGAGGTCGCCTTGATCGCAGCCCGGTACAGCTCCGGCAGGCCGTAGACCGCGGCAGCCAGCAACTCCGGCGCGGTATGGGGCTGATACCACGCCTCATAGACCGCGGCGTCGTGAATGCGGAAGTCGGCCGAAAGATCCACCACCTTCTTGCCGGCGGCCAGCAGCTTGGGCACCAGGGCCATGGCGGTCTGGTGCGGCACGGCGCTGAAGAAGAGATCGGCCATGGCGGCGTACTCCTCCACCGGCAGGTCCTGACAGACCAGGCTGCTGCGGCCCGCCAGATGAGGAAAGACCTGGGCCAGCGGCTTACCGGCGTATTGCCGGGAGGTGGCCAGGGTGATCTCGACCTCCGGATGGTTCACCAGAATCCGGACCAGTTCCGCCCCGGTGTAGCCGGAGGCGCCGATAATGCCTACCCGAATCATAGAGTGCTCCTCATGCGTGCGCGTCACGCGATGTTTTCACTGCGGCCATGGCCGATCAGCCATAAAAAAAGGGAAGGAGCCCGAGGCACCTTCCCTTGCGATCTGAACCTGATTGGGCAGCCGAGTTCCAGAGGCCGGCCCAATGGCGGTTGTTAACGCTTGGAGAACTGGAATCTGGCGCGGGCGGACCGCTGGCCGTATTTTTTCCGCTCCTTGGCGCGGGGGTCGCGGGTCAGCAACCCGGCGCGCTTCAACGCCTGGCGGTATTCCGGGTCGGCCACGGTCAGGGCACGGGAAATCCCATGGCGCAGGGCCTCAGCCTGGGCGGATTTGCCGCCGCCGCGCAGGGTGGCCTGCACATCGTACTTGGCCGCTGTGTCGGTCACCTTGAGGGGCTTCTCCACGGCGGAACGGGACTGCTCGATGCCATCGAAGTACTCGTCAACCGACACCTGGTTCACGACGATCTTGCCGCTGCCGGGGGTAATCCATACCCGGGCCACAGCGGTCTTCCTCTTGCCGGTCGCGTAAAAATTGCCTTTTGCCATTCCCTACTCCAACTCTTTTCTGACGGTTACAGAGCAAGTTTCTCTGGTTGCTGCGCCACATGGGGATGCTCAGGTCCGGCATAGACCTTGAGCTTCAACAACTGCTTGCGGCCCAGCGGATTCTTCGGCAGCATGCCGCGCACCGCCTTGTACAGCAACTCTTCTGGCTTCTTGTCGCGCAGTTCCTTGGCGGTCTCCGACTTGAGGCCACCCATGTAGCCTGTGTGGCGGTAATAGACTTTCTCGTCCCACTTCTTGCCGGTCAGCCGCACCTTGTCGGCATTGACGACGACGATGAAATCGCCGGTATCGAGAAAGGTGCAGAAATTCGGCTTGTGCTTGCCGCGCAGGCGGAATGCCACCTCGGATGCGAGTCGGCCCAGGATCATGTCCTCGGCGTCCACCACATACCACTTGCGGTCAATCTCCCTGGTGGGAGTCACTGGTGTCTTCATCGTTTCATCCTCAAGAACCGTTCGCGTGCAACCGGCATCCCGCCGCAACATCAAGCTCGCCCGCTGCTGCGAGCCTTCCTCGCAACCGGGCGCCGGTTAAACTGAAAAAGGCTCGAAACAGGGTTCGAACCTTCCGTATTTCGCTGGAGCGGGAAACGAGATTCGAACTCGCGACTTCAACCTTGGCAAGGTTGCACTCTACCACTGAGTTATTCCCGCTTATACAGTCGCCTGTGCCAAAAACGCACTCTATATAACAGCGGGCTCCCCGGCTGTCAACAAAAAATCCTCTTTTTCCGGCGGGTCTTTTCGCCGTATCCCCCGCCCCATGGGCAAAAACATCGGCGACCACCGCCAACCCCTTTGCGCAGGCCCGGTTTTGCAAAAAATTCCGAGGCAGCTCTTGCCACGGCAGCCGGCTCCTTGGTATAGAGAATAACAGACGGCACCGCCCTGCGCCATCGCAGAAACATCACCAACACCACCCAAGGAACGCCATGGCCTCCATCGCACGCACCGGCGACATCCACCGCAAGACGCGGGAAACCGACATCACCCTCTCCCTTGCCCTCGACGGCAAGGGCGCGGCCACGATCCGGACCGGCGTGCCCTTTCTCGACCACATGCTCACCCTGCTTGCCGTGCATGGCTATTTCGACCTCACCATCACCGCCACCGGCGACACCGAGATCGACGCCCATCACACCGTGGAGGACGTCGGCATCTGCCTCGGACAGGCCCTCAGGAAGGCGCTGGGCGATTTTGCCGGCATCACCCGCTACGGCTGCGCCAGCGTGCCCATGGACGAAGCCCTGGCGCGGGTAACCCTCGACTGTTCCAACCGGCCCCACCTCCACTACGGCGTGACGGTGCCGGACCAGAAGGTCGGCGAGTTCGACACCGCCCTGGCCAAGGAATTCCTCCGGGCCCTTTCCCTGCACGGCGGCATCACCCTGCACGTCGAACTGCTGCACGGCGAGAACACGCACCACATCCTGGAGGCGGTCTTCAAGGCCCTGGGCCGGGCCCTCGATCAGGCCACCAGCCTCAACCCGCGCGCCGCCGGTCCGCTTTCCTCCAAAGGTTCCCTGTAAGCAGGGGAAGGAGCCCATCGTGAAACACCTGCTCAGCTGCCTCGCCATCCTCTCCGTTCTCGCCTTTGCCGGCTGCGCCGCCCAGGAGAATACCCCGCCACGGGCGGCAGAGGATATGCCGGCCCTCAAATCCATCGTCGTGATGCCGGTGGATATCATCCCGGCCGAGGAAGGCCGCAAACGGCCGGCCGCCGAGCAGGAGGCCCTGGAGAAGGGACGGATCGGCCTCGACAGCCTGCTCGTCGAATACCTGGCCGGCAAGGAGAACGTCCGCTTCATGTCTGCTGCCGAGCGCGACGCCCTGGGCGACAAATCCTATGCCCGCTGTCGTACCAGCGCCGCGATTACCATCTGCCAGCAGGTGGGCGGCGAGGCGGTGCTGCTGGTCACCCTTTACCGCTACCGCGACCGGCAGGGCAACGAATATTCGGTGGCGCAGCCGGCCTCGGTGGCCTTCGACTACAAGCTGCTGGAGGCGGGCAGCGGCCGCACCCTCTGCGCCGGGGTTTTCGACGAGACCCAGCAGGCGCTGTCCGAAAACATCTTCGATTTCGCCCGCTTCACCAGGCGCGGCTTCAAATGGATCACCGCCGAAGCCCTGGCCCGCGAAGGCCTTGAACAACGGCTTTCAAACTGCCCCCCCCTCAAAAAGTAACTCCGGCGGCGGTGGCCCCCCTTCCTCCGCACAGCAACCGCCTCATCGGCAAGGCATTGCACGATTACCGGATGCTGGCCGACGGCGACCGGGTCATGGTCGCCGTTTCCGGCGGCATCGACAGCCTGGTGCTGTGCCACGTGCTGATGCTCTGGCAGCGCAAGGCGCCCATCCGCTACGAACTCCTGGCGGTCCACCTCGACATGGGGTTCGGCGCCGATACCGGCGCAGTGGCTGCCCAGCTCAACCTGGCCGGCATCCCGTACCTGAGCGAAGAGACCGATTTCGGGAAAAACGCGGTGGCGGCGGAACAGGGCAAAAGCGGCTGCCACCACTGCGCCCGGCAGCGGCGCAACCGCCTCTTTGCCCTGGCGCAGGAGCACCGGTGCGCCAAGCTCGCCTTTGGCCACCACCAGGAAGACATCATCGAAACCTTCTTCCTGAACCTGCTTTACAGCGGCAACCTCAGCACCATGGTACCGCGCCAGGAACTTTTCGGGGGTGCCCTCGCCCTGATCCGGCCGCTGGCCTATCTCGACAAGGAGCAGGTGCGGGAACTGGGAGCGTTCTTCGGTATCACGCCGGTGGCCAACCCCTGCCCGCTGGCCGGCGATTCGAAACGCGAAGCCGTGCGCACCCTGCTTGCCTCGCTGGGCCGGCAGGATGCGGGGATCAAGGCCAATATCTTCGCGGCCCTCGGCCATGTCCGCACCGACTATCTGCTCAAGCCCCGCTGACCATGCGCACCTTTCCCGACTGCTTTCCCTGCCTGCGCAAGCAGGCAGGCAGCACCATCAGCCGCGTGACCGGCGACCCGGCACGGCAGCAGGCCATCCTGGCGGCCGTGGCGGCACTGCTGGACCGGCTCGACCCGTCCCTTTCCCCGCCGGAGAACGCCGCCTTCATGTACCGCCTCATTGCCGAACACTCCGGCGTGACTGATCCCTATGCGGCGATCAAGGCGGAAAGCAACCGGCTGGCCGGCACCCTGCGGTCTCAGGCGCGCAAGGGGATTGCCGCCGCAGCCGATCCGCTGCTGGCCGCCATCCAGTATGCCATGGCCGGCAACGTCATGGATTACGGGGCGCATCACGATTTTGATGCGGAAGAGACCCTGGCCGCGTGCCTGGGCAGGGAAGCGGCCATCAACGATTATCAGGAATTCCGCCGCGACCTGGCCGCGGCCCGGACGGTGCTCTATCTGGCGGACAACTGCGGGGAGCTGGTTTTCGATGGCCTGCTCATCGAACAGCTCGAACGGGAGGTGACGGTGGCGGTAAAGGCGGCACCGGTGATCAACGACGCCCAGGTCGCCGATGCGGTCGCCTGCGGCATCGATCGCATCGCTCGAGTGGTGAGCAACGGCACCGCCTGCCCAGGCACGCCGCTGTCCAGGGTGAGCGCCGAGTTCCGCAAGCTTTTCGCCGAGGCGGATCTGATCATCAGCAAGGGGCAGGGCAACTTCGAAACCCTGTCGGAATGCGGCCGCTCCCTCTACTTCCTGCTCACCGTCAAATGCCCCGTGGTGAGCCGCTATCTCGGCGAAAAAACCGGCCGGCCGGCGCAGTGCGGCGACGCCGTGCTCCTGAAGCACCGGCCTCCCGGCGCCTGAGCCCGGCGCATCCCCAATAAAAAAAGCCGGAAAGGACCCCCTTTCCGGCTTGAAAAACCTTGCTGTCTTCCTGGGTTCAGGCCTGGGCGGCAGCGGCCACCGTCACACAGACCGTTTCCGGCGCATCGAGCATCGTAAGTCCGGGCGGCAGCTGGATGTCGGCAAAACTCATCTTCTCTCCGATGCCCAAAGGGGAGACGTTGACCTCCACCACATCCGGAATCTCCAGCGCCTTGCCCCTCAGGGTCAGCTTGTTCTTGGTGATGGTCATGTCGCCGCCCATGTCGACGCCCTTGGCCTTGCCGACGTACCGGATAGGCACCACGAAGACTCTGGGCTCGTCGAGGGATATCTCGTAGAAATCGGCATGGAGCACCGTATTGAGCAGCGGATCGGTCTGGATCTCCTTCGGCAGCACATGCTTCACGCTCTCTTTCTTGCCGTCGGTGACCTTCAGGTTGATCACCGCGTTCTTGCGGTGAATGGAGAGCAGCGCCTTGGTGAAGGAATGGCTGTCCAACTCCAGCGCCAACGACTCCTGCTTGCCATACACCACGGCCGGAGTCTGACCGGCCCGGCGCAGCGTCCGCGCCGCACCCTTTCCGAACTTCGTCCGCACCTGTGCGGCCACATCAACCTGCAACATAGCTAACCTCCTCACTGATCTCCCGGCCGGATTGTCTCCCGGTCCGCATTGTCTCCGTTTCTAAACAAACAAGGAGCTGACGGAATCCTCGGAATGGATCCGTTTGATCGCCTCGCCCAGCAGGGGCGAAACCGAAAGCACCTTGATCTTCCCGCACTCCCTGGCCCTCTCCGACAACGGAATGCTGTTGGTGATGACCAGGCTCCTGATCTGCGACTTCTCCAGGCGGTCGATGGCCGGGCCGGAAAGCACGCCATGGGAACAGCAGGCATGCACCTCGGTCGCCCCGGATTCCATGAGCACCTTCGCTGCCGAACAGAGGGTGCCGGCGGTATCGACCATGTCGTCGAGCAGGATGGCGATCTTGCCCTTGACGTCGCCGATAACGTTCATCGCCTCGCATTCGTTGGCCCGCGCCCGCCGCTTATCCACGATGGCGAGATCCGCGTTGAGCCGCTTGGCAAAGGCCCGGGTCCGCTCCACGCCGCCGGCGTCGGGCGAGACCATGACCACGTGGTTCTGAAAGGTCTTGCCGATGTAGTCGAGCAGCACCGGCGCCGCGTAGAGATTGTCCACCGGGATATTGAAAAATCCCTGGATCTGGCCGGCGTGGAGGTCCATGGTCAGCACCCGGCGTACGCCGACCACCATGAGCATCTCCGCCACCACCTTGGCGGTGATCGGTACCCGCGGCGCCACCTTGCGATCCTGGCGGGCATAACCATAGTAGGGCAGCACCGCGGTGATTCGCCGGGCCGAAGCGCGGCGCATGGCATCGACCATGATCACCAGCTCCATGAGATGATCGTTCACCGGCGGGCAGGTCGGCTGGATGAGGTAGATGTCGCGGCCGCGCACGTTCTCGCCCAGTTCGACGAAGATCTCGCCGTCGCTGAAGCGGCGGACCTCGGCGCGGGAACGCGGGATGCCGATATAGCTGCATATCTCTTCCGCCAGCGGCAGGTTGGCATTGCCGGCGAAGATTCTCATCTCATCCTTGAACATGCGTACGCGCCTTATCTCCGTGCCGCATTGCGGCGTTGGCTCAAAAAAAAGGCCCCTCGGCAATGCCGGAACGCCTGATGGAACGTGCAAATGGCTGGGGCGGCAGGATTCGAACCTGCGAATGCAAGAGTCAAAGTCTTGTGTCTTACCGCTTGACGACGCCCCAACCCCAAATCGTCTCAGTCGTGCAACGGCCGCGTGAGAAACACCTTG
Organism: Thermodesulfobacteriota bacterium; assembly: GCA_040757055.1. Taxonomy (GTDB): domain Bacteria; phylum Desulfobacterota; class Desulfobulbia; order Desulfobulbales; family Desulfurivibrionaceae; genus JAJZRJ01. The sequence goes on from JBFLXY010000001.1 coordinate 64,480, forward strand.
TCGCCATAGCGGGGTTGAAGCGAGGCAGCGCAGCGGTTTGCCGACTCCTGGTCGTCGAAAAGACCAAAGACCGTGGGACCGCTGCCGGACATCAAGGCGTCCCGGGCGCCCCCCTCGATCAATGCCGCCTTGAGCGCGGCCACTTCGGGGTACCGGCCCACCGTTACTGCTTCCAGGTCGTTGTGCAGGGGCAACAGCCTGCTTTTGTCGCGTGACTCGGCCGGGTTGGCCGAGGCCAACCCGGCGCCTAAAATATATGGATTGCCCCCCCTTGTCAATGCAAAATTCTCATAGACCCATTTCGTCGAGACCGCAAAGCCCGGGTTGACGAGGAGAATCCACCCGAGATCCGGCACTGCCGCTACGCTAAGGCGTTCGCCAATGCCCCGTGCCCAGGCGGCCCGCGCCTCGAGAACAAAGAAGGGAACATCCGCTCCCAGCGGCTTTGCCAGCCTCATCAGAGTCGCTTCGTCAAGCCCGGCACCAAAGAGGCGGTTGAGCCCCTTGAGGGTCGCGGCCGCGTCGCTGCTGCCGCCGCCAAGCCCAGCGGCAATCGGAATCCGCTTCGTGAGGGTGATGGCCACCCCTTGGGCGATGGCGGTGTGCGCGAAAAATGCCTGGGCCGCCCGGTGGACCAGGTTATCGGCACCAAGGGGCAGATCGCTTCCCGGACAGACAAGAGTGATTCCCGCCGGCCGGCGCGCCAGAATCAGGTGGTCGGCCAGGGAGAGCTTCAGCATGAAGGATTCCAGCTCGTGGTAGCCGTCGGGGCGGCGTCCCAGGATATGCAGCTGGAGATTGACCTTGGCCGGCGCCTCGATCGCGACTTCCTGTCCCATCTCTCCCCATTGGCCTCAATCACGCCCACAAATGAAAATGCCCGACCGCTGGGCAGCCGGGCATCAAACGTTTCATCCTCTCGCGCCCCTTACTGGGTCGCCTTCACATACCGCATCTGCAGATCGTAGAGCACGTTTTCCAGCAGCTCCTTCTCCTTGTCGGTCAGGTTGCCGGCGGTCTTCACCTTCAACAACTGCAGGGTGTCGATGGTGTGCTTGGCCAGAACCATATCCGTGCCCTTCTGACCAGACTCCGGATCGACCAGCTCGCCGAGGTGGAAAAGGGCCGAAGTATTGAGGGACATGATGAAGGTGGTGAAAGTCGGTTCGGGCAGCACGCAACGGCCACCCTGCCTGACCTGCCCCGGCGGACACTCGTGGCATTTGCCGCTCTCGTCGCCCATACGCCCCTCCCCCCTGCCCGTTACGCCCCGAAATCAGGGAGATCGAGCACCATTGCCTCGTGGATGTTATCGAGCGCCCGCACCTTCTGCACCTGCTCCCTGGTCACCAGGGTGTCGGTATTGAGCAGGATGACGTTGCGGCCCGAAGCCTGCTCGCGCCCCACGGTCATGCGGGAGATATTGACCCCGGCCTCGCCCAGGGTGACACCGAGCTTGCCGATGACCCCCGGCACGTCGTTGTTGTGGACAAAGAGCATGGGGCCGCTGGGCAGGGCCTCCAGACGGAAGGTATTGAGTCGCACCAGGCGCGGCTCCTTGCGGCCGAAGACGGTGCCGGCCAGGACGTTTTCGCCCTCGCTGGTCTTGACCCGGATGGAAAGGAGGTTCAAGAAGTCGTCGGACTGGGTGGTCTTCGACTCGATCACCCGGATGCCGCGCTCCTGGGCAATGAGCGGCGCATTGACGAAGTTGACCGCGTCTTTGAGGATCGGGGTGAAGAGACCCTTCAGGAAGGCCACGGTGACCGGGGTGGTGATCATCTCGGCGAGGTCGCCGCAGTATTCGATGTTGACCTCCTGCACACCGCCCTTGGCGATCTGCATGTGGAGGGAGCCCAGCATCTCGGCCAGGGTGACGTACGGGCCGACCTGGGAGAGCACCTCGGCGCTCACCGAGGGCACGTTCACCGCGTTGGTCACGGTGCCGTGGTTGAGGTAGTCGGCCACCTGCTCGGCAATGGCCACGGCCACGTTCTCCTGGGCCTCGGCAGTGGAGGCGCCCAGGTGCGGGGTGCAGACGAAGTTCTCCATGGCCAGCATGGGGCAGTTCTCGTGGGTGGTGGGCTCCACCTCGAAAACATCCAGCGCCGCGCCGCGGATCTGGCCGCTCTTCAATGCCTCGGCCAGGGCCTTCTCCTCCACCACGCCACCGCGGGCGCAGTCGACAAAGATCATCTCCTTCTTCATCCGCTGGAACTGCTCGGCGCCCACCAGGTGTTTGGTTTCAGGGGTCAAGGGTACGTGAACCGAGATGAAGTCGGCCCGCTCGCACAATTCGTTCAGGCTCACCAGCTCGATGCCGAGCTTTTCCACCTGCTCCCTGGTCATGTGGGGGTCAAAGGCGATGACCTTCATGCGCAACCCCTGGGCGCGGTCGGCAAAGATGCGGCCGATGCGGCCGATGCCGATGATGCCCACGGTCTTGCCGGTCACCTCGCGGCCCTGGAACTTCTTCTTCTCCCACTTGCCCTCCTTCATGGAGGCGGTGGCCTGGGGGATGTTGCGGGTGGCGGCCATCATCATGGCGATGGCGTGCTCGGCCGCAGTGGTGGCGTTGCCGTCCGGGGCGTTCATGACGATGATGCCCCGTTTCGAGGCCGAGGGGATATCGACGTTGTCAAGGCCGATACCGGCACGACCCACCACTCGGAGTTTCTCGCCTGCCTCGATGATCTCGGCAGTCACCTTGGTGGCGCTGCGGATCACCAGGCCGTCGTACTGGCCGATGATCTTCTTCAATTCCTCCGGCGGCAGACCGGTCTTGACGTCCACCTCAAGCCCCGCGTCCTGGAGAATCTTCACCCCGATGGGGGCCAGGTTGTCACTGACCAATACCTTCATGTTCTTCACCTAAAAGTCGATTTCACCCGGAACGGGCCGCCGGAGCGGCGGAAAACAGTGCCAAACATGGGGAGCCCCCATGGTCATGTACCAGAAGCGGTCTTGAAATGAGCGAATATGATGCCATCTGCGTGGTTTGTCAAGGAGAATTCCAGCTTACTCCTTCCGGAAGAGGGCGGAAAAATCGGCCGGACCCTCATCCTCTTCATCCGTCTGCGTCAACGCCTGATAGTGACGCTCCACCAGGCAGTTGGCGCGAGTCTCCTCGTAGTGGCTGGCAAAGAGGCGGGCAGGAAAGAGGGGGTTGGCGAGATAGGCGAGGATGTTCTCCCGCACGTTGGCGACCAGCCCGGCCAACACCGCCTCCTTCTCGCGGTCGTCCACGAAGTTGCGCTCCTTGGAGACGGCGAAGGTAAGCTGCTCCCCCAGCCTGGCCAGCACCGCGGCCTTGAGGGAACCATCCTCCTCGACCTGTTGGTCGATGCACTCCTGAGGCACCGGGATCGTCGCCTCGCAGCGGATCTTCACCAGCCAGCGGTCGCCAGCCACCGGTTTCGAGAGGTCATGGATGGCCACCACCATGCCGCTTGCCAGTTCCCTGCGTTCAACCAATTCCATTTGACTCACCACCTTGCTCCGTGTGCACCCGCCCCCTGCCAAGTTGACATATGCACGCAACAATGGTTGCCCTGTTGGTGCGAACGGGGTATATACCAATTTCTTTGACGGAAAGGAACGCTGAAATTACGGAAACGCATCATGCCCATCGTTGTCTACAACACCAGGACCGGCAGCAAGGCCCCCCTTGAACCCATCGAGCCGGGCCACATCAAGATGTACGTCTGCGGCATCACCGCCTACGATTACTGCCACATCGGCCATGCCCGCTCAGCCCTGGTCTTCGACATGATCGTCCGCTACCTGCGCTACCGCGGACTCAAGGTCACCTTTGTCCGCAACTTCACCGACATCGACGACAAAATCATCAAGCGCGCCCAGGAACAGAACACCACCTGCGAGGAACTCTCCGAGCGCTTCATCCGCATGTTCCACGAGGACATGGCCCGCCTCGGCATCACCCCGCCCGACCTGGAGCCCAAGGCCACCGAGCATGTAGGCGAGATCATCAGCATCATCGAAGACCTCATCCAGCGCGGCCTCGCCTACCAGGTGGGCAACGACGTCTACTTCAAGGTGGAGCACTTTGCCGGCTACGGCGCCCTTTCCGGCCGCAGCCTCGACGACATGCAGGCCGGGGCCCGGGTTTCGGTGAACGAGAGCAAGGCGCATCCCATGGATTTCGCCCTCTGGAAGGGGAGCAAGCCGGGCGAGCCCACCTGGGAGAGCCCGTGGGGACCGGGACGGCCTGGCTGGCACATCGAGTGCTCGGCCATGAGCAGGAAATACCTGGGCGACTCCTTCGACATCCACGGCGGCGGCAAGGACCTGGTCTTCCCCCACCACGAGAACGAGATCGCCCAGAGCGAGGGCGCCTCTGGCAAGCCCTTTGTCAAGGTATGGATCCACCACGGCTTCGTTACCATCAAGGACGAGAAGATGTCCAAGTCGCTGGGCAACTTCCTCACCATCCGCGAGGTGCTGGAGAAATACCCGGCCGAGGTGCTGCGCCTCTTTGTCTTCTCCACCCACTACCGCAATCCGCTGGACTACTCCGAGAGCGCGATGAACGATGCCGCCGCCGGCCTGGAACGCCTCTACGCCGCCCTGGCCGAGGTGAGCCTTTTGCCGGCAGAGGGCAAGGCCGGTGCCGCCTCGGCCATCAGCGCCAAAGACCGCGAGAAGCTCGCCACCCTGGAGTCCCGCTTCCAGCAGGCCATGGACAACGACTTCAACACCGCCCAGGCCCTGGCCCATTTCTTCGAGGCGGTGAAGACCATGAACAAGTTGCGCCAGGGACTGCCGGCTGCGCCGGCCGCAGAAGACCTCGCCCTGTTGCGGGAGAGTGCTGCCACCCTGCGGCAGTTCGCCGCCATCCTCGGCCTGCTCACTGAAGAGCCGGCCGCCTACATGGCTGCCAGGAAGAGCGCCCTGCTCGCTGGCCTTGCCATCACCGAGGCGGAGATCGAATCCCTCATAGCCGCCCGCAACCAGGCGCGCAAGGAAAAAGATTTCACAAAAGCCGACGCCATCCGCGACCAACTGCTCGCCAAGCAGATCGAGATCAAGGACTCGGCCAGCGGCACCACCTGGAGCGTCAGGGCCGCCTGACCTTGCCCGGGAACTCGCTCCCTCCCGCCGTTGTTACAGCGGCTCATCCTGCCGGAGGGCATGCAGCCGCGAACTGCCGCCGATGACGATAAGGCAGTCCCCGGCCAGGATCTTCTCGGCCGGAGTCACCGCCATGATCCGCTCATCGCCTCTCCGGATGCCGATCACCGTCACCCCATATGTCTGTCGGAAGCGGAGTTCCGCCAGGGTCTGCCCCGCCCGCCCCGACTCGTCCCCAACCCGGATCTCGGCGATCTCGAAGCGGTCGTCGCTTGCGGAAGCATCGTCCCGGCTTTCGAGCTGACCAAGCAGGCTTTCCGCCTCCTTCAGTCCCTCCGGCGGCCCCATGATGACGAGGCGATCGCCCGGATAGATCTGGAATTCCGGTCCAGGGTCGTAATAGACACGGCCGGCCCGGCTCACCGCCAAGATGGAGACCCCGCCAAGGGAACGCAGCGGGATGTCGCGAATCGCCTGCCCCACCACCTGGGCCTCCGGCAGAACCCGGATCTCCCGAAAAGTTATCGGCCAGTCGACGTTGTCCGGCAGAAAATCCATGGCATGAGTCAGGGCGGCGGCGGCCTGTTCCGCCGCATCGGCAAAGGGCCGGAACACTACATGGGCGCCGTTCTTCTCGAACAGTTCGGCCTCCTCCTGGTCCGCCGCGGTCAGGGCCACCTTGCCGCTGTAGCCGCTGCTCTTGAGGTGCTGCACCAGCGCCATGTTCAGCTCCACCGAGCGGACCGTGCTGACCACCCACCGCGCCTTGGCCAGCGGCAGGTGCTCATGGATCTCCGGATCCCCCATGTCGCCGTAAAGAACGGCCATGCCCCGGGTACGCCAGCGGCCGAGGGAGGCTGGGTCGAAATCGACGCCGATGACCGCCCGTCGCCAGCGCAGCAAATACTCCGCCAGGGCGCTGCCGTAATTCCCCAGTCCCACCAGAATGACGTCCACCGCAGGTGCTTCCTTGAGGGTGTCGATGGCTGCCTCTCGATAAGGATTGCGCCGTTCAAATATCTTCAGCGGTCCGGAGAGCAGGGTGTAGAGTTGGCTGGAATAGAGGATCATGTACGTAGAAACAAAGATGGTCACCACCCCGACGAGGGTGATCAGCCCCATGGTCTCCTGGGTGATGTGGCCGAGCCCCAGCCCCAGCGCCGCCACGATCAGGGAGAATTCGCTGATCTGCGCCACGGTGAGCCCGGCCAGAAAACCGGTGCGGCGGCGGTAGCCCATGACTCCCATGATCGCCAGGACGATGAGGGGGTTGCCGATCAGCACAAAAAGGGAGAATATCACCGAGGCCTCCATCTGCGCGCCCACGGTGGACCAGTCCAGGCGGGCGCCGAGATCGATGAAGAAAAAGAGCAGCAGGAAGTCGCGCAGGCTGGTCAGCCGTGCACCAATGGCATCGCGGTAGCCGGTGGAGGCAAGCGAGACGCCGGCCAGGAACGCCCCCACCTCCTTGCTGAAGCCCAGCCACTCGCTGGCCGCCCCGAGAAAAACCGCCCAGGAAATGGCGAACAGGATCAGCATCTCCTGGGAGTGCGCCAGGCGGCGAGTGAGGGCGGGGAGCGGATACCGCATCAGGAGCGCGATGAGCCCCAGGAGGCCGACGCCTTTCAAGACGATGGACAGCGCCACCCCCACGGCCGAACCGCCCTCCGCCACGGCCATGGAAGAGCCGAGGGTGGTCAGCCCGACCAGGGCGAGAATGGCGGCAATGTCCTGCACGATCAGAAAGCCGATGGCGATCTGGCCGTGCAGGGAATCGATCTCCTTCTTGTCCGACAGGAGCTTGACAATGATGATGGTGCTGGAGAAAGTCAGCGCCACCGCCAGATAGGCGGCATTGAGGGGAGACATCCCCAGAAGAAGGGCGATGGCGTAGCCGATGAGCGAGGTAAAGACGATCTGGCCGAGACCGGTGGCCAGGGCGACCGGACCGGTGGTGCGGATGAGGTGCAGGTCGAGCTTGAGGCCGACGATGAAGAGCAGAAGGGCGATGCCCATGTGCGCCAGCAGTTCGATCTCATGGTAGCTTGCGATGATGCCGAGACACGAGGGCCCGGCCAGGATGCCGGTGGCCAGGAACATGATGAGCAGAGGCTGGCGCAGCTTCTGCCCGACGACACCCAGCACGGTGGCGAGTCCCAGGATGGCGGCGATTTCAAAAAAGGTGTTTCCCTGGACCATTCACACCACCTTTGTGCATTGACTTTCACCTGACGGGCATCACCGCTGCGCGTCACGGCCGGTTCGAGAAAATCGGGCAGCGACGGACGAGCGCGGGAAAAAGGTCAGGGCTCGTTCTGCTCCGTGGCCTGGAGAAGCACCTGGTCCAGCACCCCTTCCACATGGACAGCAAACCCGGCTCCAGCGCCTTCGTAAAGATTGAAGGCGGTATCGGCGCCGGCCTTCACCATGGCCTCGGCCTCGTCGGGAAATTTGGCCAGAGCCGCCACGTAGCCGTTGAAGCCGGCTGCCTTGAGCTGCTTCAGGGCATACACGTTGGCATGGTGTTCGGGCATGGCCAGCAGCACCATGCGCAGGCAGCCGTGGGTGGTCCGGGCCCAGAAATCGGAGTCGGTGGCATCGCCTTGGATGACCTTGCGCCCCTTGGCCTGATGGGCAAGCACTTTGTCCATGTTGCTTTCGACCCCCACCACCACCCCGGCACCAAACCGCTCGGCGATATATTCGTAGGCCCCGGTGCCGATGCGGCCCATGCCGAAAATCGCCACCACGCCATAGCAGAGATCGATGGGCAGATCGTCCGGATGTCGCTCCCTGCTTTCGAAGCGTTGCAGCCACGCATGGTAGCGGCTGTACAGCCGGTGGGCCGCCTGGTTGAGCGGCGCGCCGGCGACAAAGGAGATCGACAGGGCAATGGCGATGATCAGCATCCAGGAGCCGGGCAGCCAGCCGTTGGCCACCCCGATGGCCGCGATGATCAGGCCGAACTCGCTGTAGTTGGCCAGGGAAAGCGAGGCCAGAAAAGCGGACCGGGCCCGCAGGCGCAGCCAGGTGAGCAGCAAAAAGAAGAGCGCCATTTTGACCGGCAGCAGCGCCACCAGCAGCAGGGCGACGCCGACATCGGCCATGCTGGGCAGGCCGGTCAGGCCGATCTGCAGGAAAAAGCCGACCAGAAAAAGCTCCTTGAGGCTGAAGAGGGTGTCGGCGATCTCCGAGGCCCGCTTGTTGTTGGCAAGCAGCATGCCCAGGACCAGGGCGCCGAGGTCGGGCTTGAGTCCCACCAGATCGAAACTCGCCACCCCGAGGGCCAGGGCGGAGAAAAGGCCGAAGAGCGGCAGCAGTTCACCATGGCCGCAACGGTTGAGGATGGCGTATATCCCCGGTCGCAGGAGCAGAATGCCGATCAGCAGGGGAATCGCCCATGGAGAGGGAAGCTTGCCGCTGGAGGCGGTCAGGAAGAGGACCGCGAAGATATCCTGCATGATGAGGATGCCGATGGCGGTGCGGCCGTGGAGGGAGAGCATCTCCGCCTTTTCCTCCAGGATCTTCACCGCAAAGACCGTGCTGGAAAAGCTCAGGGCAAAGGCGATGAGCGCGGCGGTGGCGAAACCTGTGCCGGCAAAGACGGAAACGCCGGCCATGGGCAGCGCCACAAAAAGCACGGCAAAGGCCAGCACGGTCACCACGGCATGCACCGTGGCGCTGGCCCAGACTTCCGTCCGCATGAGGTTCTTCACCTTCAGCTTGAGGCCGATGGTGAAGAGCAGCAGGGTGACGCCCAGGTTGGCGAAGGTCTCCACCGCGCTGTCGCTCTCTGTGCCGAAGGCCTGCAACAGGAAGCCGGCGGCAAGAAAGCCGACCAGCGGCGGCAACCCCGCCTGCCGGGCCAGAAAGCCGAGCAGAAAGGCGACCGACAGCGAGACCGGATACATGGCTATGACGGACTGTGGCTCCATGATTCTTCCTGAACGTTGCGCAACGGTTTGTTCCCGTATCACCGCTGGCGGCCCTGACAGGATGCTGAAAAAGCCATCCATGACCTTTTGCAGCCACGAACCCGCGGAAATGAATTCCGCGGGTTCTCACAATTCCGGCGAATGACAAACTCGCCGGAATTGGCCCCCCTTCCTTGGGGCGCACGCAGACTGCCCAAAAACAGGTTTTTCAACGGTCTGCTAAGGCGCCGCAACCGGTCGGGCTGACATAACCTGGCGGAACAATGATTGATTTTGCCATAAAAGCCGCGTCATGGAAAGACTTTTGCCGCCGCTCCGAACGAAAAAAGCCTGCCACTTCGGCAACAGCGGGCAAGCCATCCTGCTCATGGGCCCGGATTGGCCATTTCCAACCAAGACCAGGGCACATTCCTCCATGCGCTTGACTGCTCCCGGCAGAGGCGCAGCCGCAGGGCCACCGACAACAGAAACTGTTTTACTCCGCCCGCAAAGCGGTTTATGCTTTTTGCAAGAGGAACTCTCTCCCCGAAGGCGCAATTCTCCCCGCCCGAGAGCGGACGACCACCGCAAAGGCACTGACGCCCGACAACCTCTTTCGCGGAGATAAACCATGCCACGAAAAACCGCCGTCCTTGTGCTCCTGCTCCTTGGCCTGCTGGGAGAAGCGCTGGCCATTGCCGCGGACGAAATTCTGCTGGCAACGGGTCAGACCATCTACGTGCCGGCCTATTCCCACATCTACGTGGGCGACCGCGAACGCCCCTTCCTGCTGACCGTGACCCTGAGCCTGCGCAACACGGACACCAAGCACAAGGTCACCCTCACGGCGGTGAACTACTACGACACCCAGGGCCGAGTGCTCAAGAAATACCTGAGCCAGCCCGTGATCCTCAAACCCCTCGAATCCACGCGGTACATAGTGGCGCAGCAGGACAAGGCCGGCGGCTCGGGCGCCAACTTCATCGTGGAGTGGAAAGCGGAACAGGCGGTCAACCCGCCCATTGTCGAGTCGGTGATGATCGGCGCCGCCTCCCAGCAGGGCATCTCCTTCACCTCCCGCGGCCAGGTCATCACCACCGCCAATTGAGGAAGGAGGCGCCCTGCGCCGGCTGCGTCGAAAGGTTTTTCATACGCACACTCACCCCAAAGGAGGTCTCTGCCATGCGAAGGGCCCCTGCGGTTGCCCATCAGTTCTACCCCGGAGATGCCAAGACCCTCACCCGCATGCTCGGTGAACTCGTGCCGGCGGGGGGCCAGAAGCAGCAGGCCATCGCGGTGGTCTCGCCCCATGCCGGCTACGTCTATTCCGGCAGGGTGGCGGGGGAGACCATGGCCAGGGTGGCGGTCCCCGAGGATGTGATCATCCTGGGGCCGAACCACCACGGCCTGGGGGCCGAGGTGGCGCTGATGGCGGAAGGCGAATGGGAGATGCCGCTGGGCACGGTGCCGATCAACGCCGAACTGGCCAAACTCCTGCTGGCCGAGTCCGCCCAGATCGAGGCCGACACCACGGCCCACCGCTTCGAGCACTCGCTGGAGGTGCAGGTGCCCTTTCTCCAGTACCTGCAACCCCGGCTGCACCTGACTCCGTTGGTGATCTCCCATCTCGCCTTTGCCACCTGCCAGGAGGTGGGCCGGGCAATAGCCAGGGCCATCCGCGCCTACGCCAGACCGGTGCTCATCGTGGCGAGCACCGACATGACCCACTACGAGAGCCGCGTTGCCGCCTCGACCAAGGACAGGAAGGCCATCGAGAGGGTGCTTGCCCTGGACCCGGCCGGCCTCTACAACACGGTACTCGGCGACCACATCACCATGTGCGGCATCATGCCCACCACCATCACACTCATCGCGGCCATGGAACTCGGCGCCACCAGGGCGGAACTCGTCCGCTATACGGATTCGGGAGAAACCAGCGGCGACACCGATCAGGTGGTGGGCTATGCGGGGTTTGTCGTGTCGTGAGGCGAAAACGCTGATAAATTGCTTGACAGATCGGCCCCGGTTCACTATTTTTGGGCCACCTTGACCCACCCTGCTGGGGGATCGTCTAACGGTAGGACTGCAGACTCTGACTCTGCCTGTCGGGGTTCGAATCCCTGTCCCCCAGCCATTTTCCTTTCCGCCCCACTTCCCTGACCCGAATCCGAAGATGTCGCGTTGAGCCGCGCTAGGCGTTGCTGCCGTTGCGCCGTTCGTTCACGATGCGGCCGTCGCTCACCTCGAAGATGCGATCGAACCCCTCCACCATGCGGCGGTCGTGGGTCACCACCAGGATGGCGGAATCGTTCTCCACCGCGAGTTTCTTCAAGAGCCGCATGACGTTCTTGCCGTTCTCTGTGTCGAGCGCCGCGGTGGGTTCGTCGGCCAGGATCACCCGGGGCCGGTTGGCCAGGGCCCGGGCAATGGCGGTGCGCTGGGATTCACCGCCGGAAAGAAGCGCCGGGTAATGGTCGAGGCGGTGTCCCAGACCAAGGCTCCGCAGCAGTTCGATGCTCCGCTCCCGCGCCTCGGTGGCGCCCACCCCGTTGTTCTCCAGGGCGATCATCACATTCTCCACCGTGGTGAGGAAGGGGATCAGGTTGTGGTGCTGGAAGATGAAACCGAGCTTTTCCCGGCGCACCCGCTTCAGATCGAGCCCGGCTGGCCAGCCGTTGTCCACGATCAGCTCGCCGTCCAGCACCACCCGGCCGCGGGTCGGCTCGGTAACGAGGCCGATGGTGGTGAGCAGCGTGGTCTTGCCGGAGCCGGAAGGACCGAGAATCGCCACCAGCTCACCGGGCGCCACGTCGAAGGTGGCGTCGCGCAGGGCCACCACCTCGGTGTCGCCGCTGCCGTAAATCTTGGTCAGTTTTTCGATCTCTACCGCAAACATCGTCAGCCCCCCAATGCCTCGGCCGGCTCCACCCGCAGCGCCTTGCGGATGCCCACCAGGCTCGCGGCAACGCAGATCACCAGCACGATGACGAAAAGCACTGCCAGATCACCCGGCACCAGCTCCACCCGACGGGGGAACTTCTCGTAGGTGAGGCTGATGAGCACATAGCCCACCCCGTAGGCGATGAGCCCCATCAAGAGCGACTGCTGGAGGATGAGGCCCACGATCACGCGGTTTCTGGTACCGATCAATTTCAGGGTGGCGATGACCCGCAGCTTGTCCAGGGTCATGGTGTAGATGATGAGCGAGATGATGACCCCGGAAATAATGAGCAGGAGCGTACGGAAGAGGCCAAGCTGCATCTTGGCCTGCTTGATCATGCCCTCGGTGAGGATGTGCACCTGGTCCTGGACGGAAAGCGGCCGGAAGTGGTTCCAGCGGCTGATGCGATCCTGCACCCGGGCAAGATCCGCGCCGGGAGAGAGCTGGGCCACCACGGTGTTGGCGATGTGGGTGGAACCGAGGATTTCCGCCACCTGCGGGGTCAGCTGGCTGGCCTGATGCGGCGCGAGAAAAGAGATGCGGCCGAGTTGGGCGGCCAGCCGGGCACGATTGTTGCGGATGGCGTTGTCGTCGTCCTGGAACTGGATCTTCTGGGCATCGGCCAGGGTCACATAGGCCACCGGATCGCCGGCCGAGGAAACCATCTTGGCGGTGTACCCCACCACGGTGTAGTCGTCGTCCGCCAGCCGCAGCGTTTCGCCCAAGGGGATTTTCATGGCGCGGTCCACCACGATCTCGTAGTGTTTCTGCCGGATGGGCCGGCCTGCTGCGATCACCGGCGGCCCGCCCAGCCCTCCCAGCTCATAGCCCACCAGAAAAAAACGCAAGGGCTTGCCGTGCCGCTCCGTCTGGATGTTCTGGAAGGAGAGCGCCGAGGCCTGCGCCACGCCGGGCACGGCCCGGATGCGGTACTTGACGTCCTCCGGGATGCGGGAGATGGCGGCAAAGGGGCCGGCGGTGTCCTGCTGCACCACCCAGAGGTCGGCCTGTGTCGCGTGCAATACCGCGGTGGCGTCGGCAAACAGGCCCCGGTAGATGCCTCCCATGCTCATGACCACGCCCAGAAGCAATCCCAGGCCGAGGCAGGTCTGGATGAAACGGCTCCGGTGGTGGCGGATGTCACGCAACGCCAGGTTCATCTGCCCACCCGCACCCGCTGTCCTTCGGTGAAGCGCTGCATCTTTTCGGCCGGGGCCATTGCCACGGTCGCCTGGTCGTCCAGGCCGGCGACAACCTCGACCATCCCCTGCCGGTCCTCGATGCCGATGGTGACCTCCCGAAAACGGAGCCGCCCCTGCTCGATGCACCACACCCCGTGCTTCCCATCGCGGACGACCACCGCCGCCCTGGGCAACGCCATGGCCCCCTGCCTCTTACCGGCCGTAATCCAGACCTCGGCCTGTTCGCCAAGGTGGAACTCCGGTCGCGGCCGGACAAAGGCCACATCCACCTCAAGCTCCTCCGTGACCCGGTCGCTTTCCCGGCCGAGCCGGGCCACCAGGCCGGGAATCTTCTCACCCGAGGCCGAACGGAGGCTTATGATGGCCTGCTGCCCCGGCGCCAGTCCCTTGAGCTGGGATTCGTCCACATGGGCCGTGACCCAGACGCTCCCGGGATCGGCGAGCAGGAAGATCTGCACCCCGGCGGTCACCGTGGCCCCCGGCTCCAGCAAACGGCGAATGATGACGCCATCCGCCGGCGCCACGATGGTGGCATCGGCCAGCCGGGACTGGCTGGCAATCGCCGCCTCCCTGGCCAGCAGAAGCGAGGTTTCATACTGCTCCGCCTCCTGCCGCGAAACCAACTCCTTGGCGGCCAGGGCCGCGAAGCGGGCCGCGTTCTTTTCCGCCAGGGCCAGGGTCGCCCGGGCCTGCCGGTGCTGGGCCTCCAACTCGCTGGTGTCGAGTCGCGCCAGCACCTGGCCGCGCGTGACCATGTCCCCCTGATCAGCGCCCACCGCAACAATTCGGCCCGTGATCTTGCTGGCGACATTGACCACCTCCTTGGCCTCCACCGTGCCGTTGCCGTATACCTGGGCGACGAGATCCTGCCTGACCGGCCGCACACCCTGGACCCGCTGCGGGCCGAAAACCACCAGCCGCAGCAGCACGAATGCCGCCAGAATCCCAGCCAGCACCATCAAAAGTTTCTTTCTGCTTTGCAGCGTTGCCGACAAGTGCATTCTCATTCTCCCTTTTCGCCTCTTAGCGGCCCAGAGCGCGGTCCAAACGGGCCAGGGCAATCTCCCGGTCGTATCCTGCCTGAATCCTGGCGGTTTCCGCATTGAGGGCCTGGGCCTGGGCATCCACCGCATCGATGGTGGTTCCCACCCCTTCACGATACCGTTCCATGGCCAGCCGCTGGCTCTCCTGGGCGGCGATGGCCTCCTTGCTGCTGGCCTCCAGCCGGGCCTCGGCCTCGCGCACCCCCAACCAGGCCGATTCCACCTCTTTAACAACCTGAATCCGCAGACTCCGCTGCTGGGCGCTGATGCCCTCCAGGGCGGCACTGGCCTCCCGCACCTGGGCCTGGGTGGCGAAACCGGAGAAAACAGGCAGGGAGACACTGACCCCCACGGTCCAGACCTCACCCTCGGGCAGGGCGCTCTGGCCCGCATCGCCATAGCTGGCAATGCCTGAAAGGGTGGGAAGATGGCCGCTCCAGGCCGAGTGCAGCGACCCGGTCGCCGATTCCTTGAGGGCAGCCAGCCGTTTCAGCTCCTTTCGCGCGGCCAGGGCCTCCTCACGCAGGGCAGCCACATCTGCCGGCACGCCTGCCGCCGCGGTTTCCGATGCAGCCAGCGGCCGATCGCCCAAGGATTCCATGCCCATGGCCTGCGCCAGCTCAAGACGGGCGATCTCACGGTTGTTTTCCGCCCGGATCAAGAGACTTTTCCCCGCAAAAAGGGCCGACTCGGTCCGGGCCACCTCTACCCTGGAACGGATGCCCTGGGCAAAAAATTCCGCCGCCTGCCGGGCCAGCTTTTCCCTGGCCGCCAAGGTCTGCCGGCTGGCCCCCACCTGCTGCTCCGCGGCCAGGGCCAGAAACCACGCTGCCTTGAGCCGGAAGGCAACATCCTGCCGGGTAAGCGCCAGCCCTTCGTCAGCCGCTTCCCTGGCTCCCCGAGCCGCAGCGGCGGACCCGGCCGTGCGCCCGAAATCGTAGATGTTCTGGCGAACCACCACGGCGGTCGAGGAAAACTCGGTCTCCCTGATGGCCCCCAGGGCGGTGAGGTAGGTGTCGCCCTTGCTCCAGTCGGCGGCCAGATTCACCTGCGGCCAATAGTTGGCCCGCGCCTGACCAATGCGCGCCTGGGCCGCGCTGAGCGCCGCAGCAGCCTCCTCGATCTGGGGGTGGTTTCTGCCCGCCGTTGCCAGCGCCTCGGCCAGGGTGAGCGGTTCCGCTGCCAGGAGCGGACCGGCAAGAGAGAGGAAGAACACCACCATGGGGACGAGTTTGTTCATACGCCTTCCTTTCGATTTTTCAGGCCGCGCCGGGCAGCGCGCGCCACCAGCAGCCGCCGGAAATTCACCCAGAGCCGTTCCGCTTCGGCCTCCAGCGAAAAGGCGCCGCGGCTGATGGACCAGCGCAGCGCGGCAAACTGGATCATGCCCAGCAGGAGAATGGCCGTCTCCCGCGGAGAGATATCCGAAGAAAATTCCCCGTTCCGGCAACCGTCCGCCACGATATCGCCCAGGGTCTCGATATAGCGGGCCATCGTGCCGGCAATGACGGCTGCCAGCCGCGGGTCGCCCAGGTGCAGTTCCTCGGAAAAAATGAAGCGGGGCAACCCCGGGGTTGCGGCCAGGAGCGCGACATGGGCGCGGAAAATCGCCCCCAGCCTGGCCAGCGCCGTTTTTTTTCCGGCGGCGATGCGGGTCGCCCTGCCCAGCACCTGGGAACCGATGAAGCTGCCCAGCGCCGCCAGTATTTCCTGCTTTCCGCGAAAGTGCCGATAGATGTTGGCGTCGCTCATGCCGGCCCGGCCGGCAATCTCGGCAATGGTGAGGCCGTGCACCCCTCTTTCGCCGATGACGTCGAGCGCGGCGCGAACAATTTCCTCCCTTCGGATATGCGTGTTTTTTTTCTCTCTCATCGCCGCCGCCATGTGAATGTTTATTCACATAACAGGGGAACCGTTCCCGTGTCAATCGCTTTTCGCCAGACGGTCACCACCGGGAGCCAAAACCTGTTGCCTTTTGCCGAACGGCGTATGCTATACTCAAAAACATCAACCCTCTTCCGGAGCAGGCCCATCGGCTCTGCTCCGCAACTTTTCAGACGACGAGGTGACCCATGGCAGTACATACTGCGGAAGAACTCCAGCACATGACGGTAAAGGAACTGCGCGAACTCGCCAAGGAACTTCCCGGCGTGACAGGTATCCATTCCATGAAGAAGGACGACCTTGTGGCCCTGCTCTCTGGCGGCGCCGCGGCATCCCCCAAGGCGGTCGCCAGACCCGCCGCCCAGAAAAGCGGACTCCCCGGGGCCGGAAAAAAAACGCTCACCAAGCCGGAGATCAAATCCCTGCTCGTCGAACTGCGCAAGGCCAAGGAGGGTGCCCAGGCCGGCAAGGAAAAGGGCAGGGTCGAGATACTGCGGCGCCGCATCAACCGCCTGAAAAAACAGAGCCGCAAAGTCCAGCCTGCCGCGTAATCAGCCGTGGCACCCCGGCCACCGCAAGGCATCAGCGTCCGCCGCTGCCTTGCGGTGGCGCCCGGTTCCCCGATCCGGCCGCCCCCGAAAGACCCGCGCAACATGAGCCATCCAGAGGATTTTTTTCAAAAATTCTGTATCACTCCGGCGAAAACCCCGCTACAATGATCCAGACCTGTAGCAGAAGATCCTTTTCCGACGCACGATGACGCCATGGGCTCCGACTACCTGAACCGCCGCGAAAGTTTCCGCATCGACACCATCATCCCGACCTCGGTCCGCAAGCTTCCGGCCAGCAAGCCCCCGGAGGCGAAAGTCATCCCGGTCACCCTCACCAGGTCCACCAACTGGGCGACCGAACTCCTGACCACCAGCGAGGAGGTCAACACCTCCTTCGCCCTGCTGCTCATCGAAATCAATACCAAGCTGGACCTGCTTCTCGGTGACACCGCCCCGGCAGAGCGGCCGGCCGGCAAGCGCCTGCCGCAGATTTCCCTTGGGCAGCTGCTCTATCAGGCCAACGCCAAAGCCGACCAGCTCCTCGCCCGCCAGCGCATCGAGCGGCCGGAAGATGCGATCCGGGTGGGCGAAGTGAGCCTGAGTGCCAGCGGCATCAAGCTCAACACCATGAGCAACGTTTCGGTGGGTGATCTGGTGGAGGTGCGGATGCTGCTCAGCAACGACCAGCCGGCCTGGGTCGTGGTCGGCGGCTCCATCGTGCGGGTGGTCGTGGCCCCGGAGGGCGACAGGGAGGTGGCCATCAACTTTCTCCCCATGGCCGACCCGGTCAGAGACGCCATCACCAAATACGCCCTGAAAAAGCAGAAGGAACTGCTCCGGGCGGAACGTTTCCAGGACCTGTAACCCGGGCAAGGGAACGAGCCCGGATAAACGGATTGCAACCATAACCCGATCCCAGAGGCGAACATGACCGGTATCATCGGCGTCCTCGTCGTCATCTCCTCCGTCGTCGGCGGCTTTGCCATGGCCAAGGGCAACTTCCACGTGCTCTTCCAGCCCGCCGAATTCGTCATCATCTTCGGCGCCGCCATCGGCTCCCTGATCCTCTCCTCGCCGAGCAAGGTCTTCAAGGCCATCCTCCACGACATCGGCAAGGTCTTCAGCGATTCCAAGCTCAACAAGGAGCACTACATCCAGCTGCTGCTGCTGCTCAACGCGGTCTATGCCAAGATCAAGAAGGAGGGGTTGATCGCCATCGAGGCGGACGTGGAAAATTACGAGAAGAGCGCCCTGTTCCAGAAGCACAGCAACATCATGAACGACCGCGACGTGGCGGAATTCATCTGCGACACCATCCGGGTGATGATCACCGCCAACTACCCGCCCCATGAGATGGAAAACCTCATGGACATCGACCTTGAGATCAACAACCACGAGCGGCTGGTGCCCTCCCACAGCATCACCAAGATGGGCGACGCCCTGCCGGGTCTCGGCATCGTCGCCGCAGTACTGGGCGTCATCCTCACCATGGGCATGATCAGCGAACCGCCCGAGGTCCTGGGCCATTACATCGGCGCCGCACTGGTGGGGACCTTTGTTGGCGTACTGGCCTGTTACGGCTTTGTCGGCCCCATGGGCACCAACCTCGAACACAAGGCCAACGAGCGGGCCGCCTACATGAACGTCATCAAGACCTCACTGATGGCCGCCTATTCCACCGACTTCATGATTCACTTCGCCATCGAATCCGGCCGCCGCGCCATCCCCGGCGAAGACCGCCCCTCCTTCCTGGAGGTTGAAGAGGCGCTCAAGAAATGGAAAGCAACAAAAAGCTGACCGTCATCATCAAAAAAAAGAAGAAGGGCGGGGCTGGCGGCCATCACGGCGGCAGCTGGAAGGTGGCCTATGCCGACTTCGTCACCGCCATGATGGCCTTCTTCCTGCTCATGTGGCTGCTCAGCTCCGTGCCCCAGGAAAAAAAAGAGGAAATCGCCTACTATTTCAAGCACTTCAGCCTGTTTGAAGACGGGTCGGGCACCCGTCAGCAGCTGGGCATCAGCACCCAGGAAAGCGCGCCGCAGATCACCATCGAACCCATCCCGCCCGTCGGGGAGTCCGATGCGGCGGAGCAGGCCGAGGATCTCAAGGAGCAGCTCGAAAAGGAGATTTCCGAACGCATGGAGAGCCTCAAGGATCAGGTGACCATCACCCTGTTCCAGGGCGGGGTCAAGGTGGACATCATGGACAAGGTGGGCACCCCGATGTTCGCCCTGGGCAGCACCGAACTGACCGACGACGGCAAGAAGCTCATCGCCCTGATCAGCGAAAACATCAAGGAAACCAAATACCAGGTGGAGATCGAAGGCCACACCGACGCCGTCACATACTCCACCCGCCAATACGGCAACTGGGAACTCTCCACCGCCCGGGCCTCGGCCGCGCGGGTGGCGCTGGAAAAAAACGGCCTGGACGCCGCCCGCCTCATCCGCGTCTCCGGCTACGCCGCCACCCAGCCGGTCATCAAGGAAAACCCCTACGACCCGCGCAACCGCCGGATCAGCCTGCGCCTTTATCCGGAGGAGACCAAAGGCGGGGCTCCGCCACCCAAGCCGCAGCAGCCATAGCCTCCGCCAAAAAGGTTTTGTAGTTTTCCCTGAACTGAAGTACTACTCTTCCTGTAGCGCTGCAACGATGTCAGAGCTTCCACCGGAAACCTGCGTGGATGAGGGGGCTGATGTCCGGAACCAGCTGTTGCCACCAAGTCACCCGTCTCTTTGCCCGGGCCGATATCCGCCTGGACGGCGACCGGCCATGGGATGTCCAGGTCCGACGCCGGGAGTTCTACCCCCGGCTCCTGGCCCAGGGATCCCTTGGCCTCGGCGAGTCCTACATGGACGGCTGGTGGGAGTGCCCTGCCATCGACGAGATGGTCCACCGGGCCTTCAGGGCCGGCCTTGCCGACGCCGTTTTTCCGTTCCGGCGCGCCGTTCTGCGCCTTGCCTCCCGGCTCACCAATCGCCAGAAGGCCTCCCGCGCCCGTCAGGTCGCCACCCGCCACTACGACATCGGCAACGACCTCTACGCAGCCATGCTTGACCGCCGCATGATCTACAGTTGCGCCTACTGGCGGAATGCCTCATCCCTCGACGAGGCCCAGGAGGCGAAGCTCGGCCTCATCTGCCGCAAACTCCGGCTGGAACCCGGCATGCGCCTCCTGGACATCGGCTGCGGCTGGGGCGGCCTGGCCCGTTTCGCCGCGGAACGCTACGGCGTCACCGTCACCGGCGTCACCGTTTCCCGCGAGCAGGCCGCATTCGCCGCCGCTCGCTGCGAGGGGCTGCCGGTCTCCATCCTGCTCCAGGACTACCGCAGCGTCAGCGGCATCTTCGACCGCATCGTCTCGGTCGGCATGTTCGAGCACGTCGGCCACAAGAACTACCGCACCTTCATGCAGCGCTGCCGGGACCTTCTTGTCCCGGACGGCCTCTTTCTTCTGCACACCATCGGCGGCAACGCCTCCACCTGCGCCATCGACCCGTGGATCGACCGTTACATCTTCCCCAATGCCGTGCTTCCTTCTCCCGGCCAGATCACAAACGCCAGCGAAGCGTTCTTCGTCATGGAGGACTGGCACAGCTTCGGTTCCGATTACGATCCCACCCTGATGGCCTGGCATGCCAACTTCGCCGCCCACTGGCCACGGCTCAAGGAAAGATACGGCGAACGCTTCCGCCGCATGTGGCGGTACTATCTCCTCGCCTGCGCCGGCTCCTTCCGGGCCAGGGAAAACCAGGTCTGGCAGGTCGTTTTCTCGTCGCACGGGGTGGCCGGCGGCTATCCGGCGTGCCGCTGAGGCCAAGGCCCACACCACCACTCCAAGGTCTCCGCCATGTTTGTTGCCAAAAAAATCATCACCCTGCTGCTCATGCCGCTGCCGCTCTGCCTGATCCTGGGGCTGGCGGGCCTTGCGCTGCTCTGGTTCTCCCGCCGCCAGCACGCCGGCAAGGCACTGGTGGCGGCGGCGCTTTTTCTCCTGCTCGGGGCCAGCTCCCCCTGGGTCGCCAACCGGCTTGTCGGCTCGCTGGAGCGCCACCATCCGCCGATCCTCACCCGCCAGCCGGGCGTGAAATACATCGTCGTGCTGGGCGGCGGCCACGTCTCGGAACAGGGGTTGCCCCCCACCAGCCGGCTTACCGGCTCCTCCCTGGCCCGGCTGGTCGAGGGCATCCGCCTCCACCGCCTCCATCCCGGCAGCAAGATGCTGCTCTCGGGGGGGCCGGTCTTCGATCCGGTGGCTGAGGCCGTCACCATGCGGGCCGTGGCCCTGGGCCTGGGGGTGCCGGCCCGTGACATCGTCATCGAGGACGCTTCCCGCGACACGGCGGAGCAGGCGGCGCAACTGGCCCCGCTGCTCCGCAACACCCCTTTTCTGCTGGTCACCTCCGCGAGCCACCTGCCGCGGGCCATGGCGCTTTTCCGCGGCCAGGGCCTGACCCCCACGGCCGCTCCCACCGATTACCGGGTGAAGCACGGCGAACGTTCCGGCCCCGGCCATTACTTTCCCAGTGCCGGCTCACTGGGCAGGACCGGCAGCGCCACCCACGAATATCTGGGCCTGGCGTGGAGCAAGGTCCGCTCCCTGCTGCCCCAGAGGA
This sequence comes from Thermodesulfobacteriota bacterium, assembly GCA_040757055.1. Classification (GTDB taxonomy): domain Bacteria; phylum Desulfobacterota; class Desulfobulbia; order Desulfobulbales; family Desulfurivibrionaceae; genus JAJZRJ01. Next base: position 85,722 of record JBFLXY010000001.1, read on the forward strand.
TCGCCCCCTGAAGTTCCCTTCCACCTCCCAAGGAGAAGACGTCATGCGCATCTTCGTCGTTGGCGGCACCGGCTTCATCGGTTCCCACCTCCTGCCCCGCCTCCTCCACGATGGCCATGAGGTCAGGGCCCTGATCCGCTCGCCGCGCAAGGCCGCCCGGCTGCCGGACGGCGTGGCGGCGGTGGCAGGCGATCCCTCCCAACCCGGCCCCTGGCAGGAGGAGGTACGGCAGGCCGGGGCAGTCATCAACCTCGCCGGCTTCAACATCTTTGCCCGCTGGACCGCCAAAAACAGGGCGTTGATCCGCGACAGCCGCATCCGCTCCACCCGCCACATCGTCGAGGCCATCTCCGCGGACATATCCTCCCAGGCGCCGGTTCTGATCAGCGCCAGCGCCGTGGGCTATTTCGGCTTTGACGACGGCACCGACAAAGGCGAGGATGCCCCGGCCGGCGACGATTTTCTCGCCAGGGTCTGCGTGGATTGGGAAAAGGAGGCGTTCAAGGCCTGCCACAAGGGCGCCCGGGTAATCACCGCCCGGATCGGCATCGTGCTGGGCGCCGACGGCGGGGCGCTGACCAGGATGCTGCCCGCCTTCCGGCTCGGGGTGGCGGGCCGGCTCGGCAATGGCCGGCAATGGTTTCCGTGGATCCACATCAACGACCTGGTCGCCATCCTTTCTTTCTGCCTCGACCATGCGGAAATCAACGGCCCGGTCAACTGCTGCGCGCCCTCTCCCGTCACCAACCGTGAGTTCACCAGAACCTTGAGCCGGGTGCTGCGCCGCCCCGCGATCCTGCCGGTGCCCGGCTGGGTGGTGCGGCTGGCCCTGGGCGAACTCAGCGCCGTGGTGCTCAAAAGCCCCCGGATGGTGCCGGCAGTCCTGATGAAACACCGGTTCCCCTTCCGCTATCCGGAACTGGAACCGGCCCTGTGCGAGTTGCTGCGCCCGTAACCCATGCCGGAGGAGCGAACCATGCCGCAGGAAATCAACATCGTCATCGGTGGCGAGGCCGGCCAGGGGCTGGTGACCATCGGCCAGCTGCTCAGCAAGGTGCTGGTGCGCGCCGGCTGCGAAATTTTCATCAGCCAGAGCTACCATTCCCGCATCCGCGGCGGTCACAATACCTTTGCCATCCGCACCGGCACGATCCCTTTTCACGCCCCCCGCCAGGCCATCGACCTGCTGGTGGCCTTGAACGAAGAGAGCGTGGCCCTGCACCAAAGCGAGCTCGCGGCAGGCGGCCTCATCATCGCCGATGCGGCCTTTGCCCCGGACGCCGCCGCGGCCGTGGCGGTGCCCTTTGCCGAGCTGGGGCCGGAAAAATTCTGGAATACCGCGGCCCTCGGTCTTATTGGCAGCATCCTCGGCCTGCCGGCCGACCTCCTCTTTCAGGCCATCGAAGAGCTGCTCGGCGCCAAACACCCGGAAACCCTCGCGGCAAACCGGGAGGTGCTGGACCGCAGCTGCCAATGGGCCGCGGAGCGGATCAAAGGCCACCATTTCAAGCTTGCCGACAGCCGCGCCGCCGCCGAACGCCTGATGCTCAACGGCAACGAGGCCATCGCCCTCGGCGCCCTGGCCGGCGGCCTCAAGTTCTGCGCTTTCTACCCGATGACGCCCGCCACCTCCATCGTACTCAATCTCATTGCCCATGCCGACGCCATGGGCTGCGTGGTCGAACAGGCCGAGGATGAAATCGCCGCCATCAACATGGCCATCGGCGCCTCCTTTGCCGGAGCGCCCAGCATGGTGGCCACCTCTGGCGGCGGTTTTGCCTTGATGACCGAAGGGGTGAGCCTGGCGGGCATGACCGAGACCCCGCTGCTGATCGTGATCGCCCAGCGGCCTGGGCCCGCCACCGGATTGCCGACCCGCACCGAGCAGGGAGATCTCGGTTTCGTGCTCCACAGCGGCCATGGCGAATTCCCGCGGGCGCTCTTCGCCCCTGGCGATCTGGAATCCTGCTATGCCCTGACCCAGCGGGCCCTTGCCCTGGCGGAACGCTGCCAGACCCCGGTTTTCCTCCTTACCGACCAGTTCCTGGCCGATTCCTCCCGCGCCATCGCCCCCTTTGACCCTGAAAACATCGCACCGGTCCGTGCCGGCGCCGACCCGGGGTCGATGACGGCACCCTACCGCCGCTACGCCGTCACCGAAAGCGGCATTTCGCCCCGGCTGCTGCCCGGCGTTTCGGAACACCTGGTGGTGGCGGACAGCGACGAGCACGACGAGGAAGGCCACATCACCGAGGAACAACCGGTGCGCATCGCCATGGTGGACAAACGGCTCCGCAAGTTCGCCGGCCTCCGGCAGGAGGTACTGCCGCCGCACCATGAAGGCCCGGCGGATGCGGACCTGCTTCTGGTCGGCTGGGGGTCGACCAGGGGGCCGCTCCGGGAGGCGGCGGAGATCCTGGCGAATCAGGGCCGCAGGGTGGCCACCCTCCACTTCACCCAGATCTGGCCGCTTGTTCCGGAACAGTTTCGCGACCTGCTGGCAACGGCCGGGACGGTGGTCTGCGTCGAAGGAAACGCCACCGGCCAGTTCGCCCGACTCATCAGGCAGGAGAGCGGCTTTTCCATCCCGCACCAGGTACTGCGCTACGACGGCCTGCCCTTTACCGCCCGCTATATCCTCGACCGGCTGGATCACCTCATGCCGAAAGGAGCACAACCATGACCACCATCGAACAGTACGGCGAATTCGAGACCGCCTGGTGCCCGGGATGCGGCAATTTTGCCATCCTCAAGGCACTGAAGCAGGCGCTGGCAGCCTGCGATCTCGCCCCCCATCAGGTGCTCCTGGTTTCCGGCATCGGCCAGGCCGCCAAGACTCCCCACTACCTCAAGGCCAACGTCTTCAACGGCCTCCATGGCCGCAGCCTGCCGGTGGCCACCGGTGCCAGGCTCGCCAGCCCGGAACTGGTCGTCATCGCCGAAAGCGGCGACGGCTGCATGTACGGCGAGGGCGGCAACCATTTCCTCGCCGCCCTCCGCCGCAATCTCGACCTGACCATCCTGGTGCACGACAACCAGGTCTATGGCCTCACCAAGGGCCAGGCCAGCCCCACCTCGGATCAGGGGTTCGTCACCAAAACCCAGCCCCACGGCGCACCATCCGCCGCGTTCAATCCGGTGGCAGTGGCGGTGGCCATGGACACCTCCTTTGTCGCCCGCGGCTTTGCCGGCATGCCGGACCACCTGGCCGGCCTCATCGCCCAGGCCATACGGCACCGGGGCACCGCGCTGGTGGACATTCTCCAGCCCTGCGTCTCCTTCAACCCGGTCAACACCTTCAAGTGGTACCGGGAGCGCTGCTACGAACTGCCAGCCGAGTACGACCCGACCGACCAGGAACTGGCCCGGAAAACCGCGGCGGAGTTCGGCGAACGCATCCCGCTCGGCATCCTCTACCGGCATGAAAAGCCGCTTTTTGAGGAACATTTCGCGATGCTGGGGCAGGGGCCGCTTTCCCGGCAGGAGGTCTCCCGCCCGGCCCTCCGGCAGGTGATGGAATCCTACCGCTGACCTCAGCGCTTCTGACGGTCGGCGAGGCTGGCCTCCAGGACGAAATCGCCGCTGGCGGTCCTGAAGGGGATCACCACGATGGGGGAGGTGGGGGGGTAATGGATCTCCGCCCCCTTACCGTGGATCATGGTGGGGGTGGCGAGATTGAAGTTGAGGCCCAGCTTGGAGAGGTTGGCCTTGGCCCCGCCGCAGATCATGTTGGTCAGCTCGCCCACCGCGTCGATGACGTCCGAATCAATGGCCGGCTTGGGAGGCTCCATCAGCATTCGGGCCACGATGTTCAGGATGCAGGGGGCGGTGAAGCTGATCACCATGTTGCCCTCCACGGTTTCGGAGGCCATGCCGATGATGCCGGTCACGTCGCCGAAGGAGCCCTTGTTCTCCTTCAGATGGGGCTTCTGCGGCTCCACCGGCGTCTGGGCCATGGTTTCCAGCACGTTCCTGGTGGCGAGAATAAAGGGATTCAGATACTCGACCTTCATGGGATACCTGTGGCGGATTGATACGCGGTACGGTTTCTCTTGCCCCCTTTTTCAATTAGCGCGTTTTTCCCGTGGAATGTCAACCGATAACCCCGCCATCGGGCCCTTTTTCCCGAAAAAATCCGCACCGGCGCCGGAATCTGCTAGAATGGCACAGCGGCTCCCCGCCGCCCCGCCGAACCGACAGACAAGGAGCGAATCATGCAGGAATCCCCTTACCTGGAAGGCCACGAAAGCCTGGTGGAGAAATTCCAGCGGCTTCCCTTCCTGGAGAGCCTGGATCCCAAATATCTCAAAAAAATCCTCCGGCTCAGCAAGATCCGCAAATACGAAGCCGGAGAGGTCGTTACCCCGGAAGGCACCTACGACTCCTGGGTGTACATCATCCTCTCCGGTGCGGTGCGGGTGGTCAAACAGGAACAGGAGATCGCCCGGCTGGATCATGTGGGCGATGCCTTTGGCGAGCTGGCGGTGATCGACGGCCAGCGCCGCTCCGCCTCGGTGCAGACGATAACGGAAACGGTCTGCCTGGCCATCGACGCCTCCTTCCTCGACCGGGCCGAGGAATCCCACGAACGGACGGTCTTTTTTTCCATCTTCTACCGCATCTTTGCCGAGATCGTGGCCCAGCGCCTCCGCCTCGCCAACGAGGAGATGGTCGGCCTGCGCGAGGAGATCGAACGGCTGAAACGCGAAAAAAACAGCCCGCGGGCATGACCGCGCCCTGCGACTGCATCATTGTCGGCGCCAGCCCCGGCGGCCTGCAGGCGGCGATCCACCTGGGCCGCTACCATCGGCGCGCCCTGCTTTTCGATCACGGCGGCGGCCGCACCCGTCATGCCCTGCACATGGAAAACTACCTCGGCATTCCGGCCATCTCCGGCAAAAAGCTGGTGGACATCGGCATCGACCAGCTCCGGCAGTTCGGCGGCGAATTCCGGCGCGAAAACGTCACGGCGGTGACCATGGCGGCAGACGGCTTTGTCGTCGCCACCGATCAGGGACGCCATCAGGCCCGCTTTGTCATCGCCGCCAGCGGGGTAACGGAAAAAATCCCCTTCATCGCCAGCATGAACCGCTTCTTCGGCCGCAGCGTCTTCACCTGCATCGACTGCGACGGCTACCGCACCTTGGGCAAAAAGGTGGTGCTCCTGAGCGATTCTCTGGAGGGGGTCCGCCTGGCCCTGGCCATGAAGCAGATGTACTCCCGGGACCTTGCCCTGGTGGTGCCCGGTGGACTCCTGCCGCCTGATCTGGCCGGCCTGCTCGCTGACGAAGGGATTCCCGTCGCCGCCGGCGCCCCGCAGGAATTCCTCGGCGATTCACTCCTCACCGGCATCCGGCTCCAGGGCGGGGAGGAGCTGCCCTGCGAGGCCGCCATGCTCTCCTACGGCTACGCCCTGAACGACGGCTACCTCGCGGGGCTTGACATTGCCCGGGACGGCAACCGGGCCGAGATCGTGACCAGTCATGTGCACGAGACCTCGGTGCGGAACCTTTTTGCCGTGGGCGCGCTCAAGCCGGGCAACCCCCAGGCGGTCATCGCCGCCGGCCAGGGCTGCCAGGCAGCCATCGAAATCAACCGCCGCCTGCTGGAAATCTGAACTTCCTGCCGTCTGCGGACAAAAAAGGGCCGGAGGCGAACCACCGGCCCTTCCCCTGTTTGGTGATGTGGGACGGGATCAGCAGCCTTCGATCTTTTTCTTGGCCGCCGGTTTCTTGGCCGGAGCAGCCGGGATGGCGGCGGTGGCAGGCTCGGCGGGCTTGGCCGGATCGGTGACCGCTGCTTTGGCCGGCTCCGCGACAGCAGGCTTGGTCGCCTCGGCCGTGGCCGGCTTCTCGCCTGCGCCAGCCAGCGCCAGACCGTTGGCAACAATGAAACAACCCAGGGCCAGCGTCCAGACCATCATTTTCTTCCGCATCGTGATTCCTCCTGTTTGTGTTTCCTGATTTGGCGGGCCGGTTCTCCCGTGCCGCTCTCCTGACTCCACCATACGGCACGATGCCGACAAAAAACAGCCGACATCGACCGATATCGACCCGATATCTTCCCCATGTCGGCCGACATCGGCTGCTTTGGCGCACATTTTCCAGTACCCTTGGTGCATGGCACCCTTCCGGACAAAAACCTTTTTCCCGCCAGGAATCCCCCTTCTGTTCGAAATACCGATCTGCTACTATTGGGGAAACATTGCCCGAGACGCAGAAGCCATGGCCGACGAACCGCAGTTCCCCCCCATCCCCAACGCCGCCCCCAAAATCGACGGCAACATCATCCGCCGGCTGCGCGAAGAAAAGGGGTTGACCCAGCTCTATGTCGCCACGGTGGTCGGAGTCACCACCGACACCATCTCGCGCTGGGAAAACCGCCGCTATTCCTCGATCAAGCCGGAGAACGCCAAAAAACTGGCCGAGGCTCTGGAGGTGCCGCTGGCGGAGATTCTCGATCAGACCGGGCCCGCGCCGGAAGAACCGCAACCCAGCCCGGCGCCACCCAGGGATTTGCCCCCGCCTCCTCCCCCGCCCAGGAGCCGGCAGGTCGGCATTGGCCTGGCCCTGCTCCTGCTTCTCACCATCGGCGCGATCTTCCTGGCATGGTGGTTCGCCAGCCGGCAGCCGTTGCCGGTGGTCGCGACCCGCGTCCTGCCGCCGCACGCCCCCATCGGTCTCCCCTTTCCGGTGGCCATCACGGTGACCCCTGCCGTCGGCGAGGCAACACCCCTCATCATCAGCGAAACCATGGCGCCGCAGTGCTCCGCCCTGGAGGCTGCTCCGCCCTTCACCGCGGCCAATGCCGCCACCCGCACCTTCAAATGGATCGCCAAACCCCAAGGGCGGACCACCCTTTTCTACCTGGCCGTCATCACACCGCACGCCCCGGGGCTGTCCCGCATCCCGTTCCACGGCGAAATCACCCTGCACGGCGGCAGCGGCGGCGCCATGCTCCCCATCGGCGGCGCCGCCGGCATCGCCGTCGCACCCTACCACTGGGCCGACCGCAACCGGGATTTCAGGATCGATGACGAGGAGATTCTGGCGGTCTACGACACCTTCGGTACCGCCGGCGGACTCCACCTGGAGACATCCCTGATCGAGGATATCTGGTCCGGCCACGGCTACCGCTGGGATGCCTCCCGCAGCCAACTGGTCGTTGTCCCGTGATTCCCACCAAGAAGGAGACGCAATGAACCGCACCGCCCGCCGCCCTTCCCCGCTCCTCGCCGCGCTGGCGTTCCTCTGCTGCTGGCAGCTCGCCGGGCCGGCCCTGGCCAGGGAACCAGTCAGCTGCCGCTATCTGGTCGCCAGCGGCAACCGCATCGAACTGGAGGTGAGCATCGGCGCACCGCCCCCAGCCACGCTCATCATCACCCAATCCCTGCCGCCGGATGTCACCGTGGTCAGCACCTCGCCGCCGGTCAAGAAATTCAGCCAGAAACCGGGCGAGGCCAAATGGCTGGTGACGGGCAGCGGCCCGGGCACCACGGTCCTGGTCATGACGCTGGACAAACCGGTGCAGGCCGGTCAGATCACCGGCGAGATGATGTACAATGATCCTGCCACCGGGGCCACCATCCGGCGACCGATCACGCCGTGACGGATGGTTCTTTGCGACCGGCCAGGGCCTCCTGGCAGGCAGCGGCAAGGTCGTTGATGGAAAGGGGCTTCATCACGTAGCCCCGGATGCCCATGGCCCTGGCCTGCTCCTTGCCCACCGCCCCGCTGAATCCGGTGCAGAGGATTACCGGCAGCCCCGGCCTGAGGGAGAGCATCTGGCGGGCCATCTCCACCCCGGTCATCCCCGGCATGCTCTGGTCGGTGATGACCAGGTCGAACGCCTCCGGCTGCGCCGCAAAGAGCTGCAGCGCCTCGCTGCTGCTGGTCTTCGGCGTCACCACATAGCCGAGGTACTCGAGGATGCGCTGCCCCATCTCGACCAGCGGCACCTCATCATCCACCAGCAGGACCCGCTCCCTGTCGCCCGAGGGGAGGGGGGCCTTCACAATGCCGGCGGCGGACTCCGCCGCACTCTGCTCCAGCAGCGGGAAACAGAGGCGGAAAGTGGCGCCCTGGCCCGGCTGGCTTTCCACCACGATGCCGCCGCCATGACTTTTCACAATGCCGTGGACCACCGAAAGGCCGAGGCCGGTGCCCTCTCCCCGTTCCCGGGTGGAGAAAAACGGATCAAAGATCCGGCCCATGGTCGCCCGATCCATGCCGTGCCCGGTATCGGCCACCGAAAGGACCAGATACCGGCCCGCCTCCAGCCCGTACTCCGGCGGCAGCGCATCGGCCCGGAGTTCCTCCTCCGCCAGGGCCACCGTGAGGACCCCGCCTTTTTCCCGCATGGCCTGGGCGGCGTTGGTGCAAAGGTTCATGAAACACTGATGCACCTGCACCGGATCGGCCATGATCTTGCCCGCTTCCTGATTGATCTGCTGCCGGATTTCGATCTCGGCAGGCAGAGAGGAGCGCAGGAGCTTCAGCGCCTCCTTGATCACCGGCACCGCGCTCATGGGTTGCGGCCGCATTTCGGTCTGCCGGCTGAAGGTGAGGATGTGGGCCACCAGATCCTTGGCCCGGTCGCTGGCCCGCCGGATTTCCGCAAGGTGCTCCGTCACCGGCCGGCCCTGGCCGGCATCGAGCAGGGCGAGTTCGGCATAGCCGATGATGGCGCCGAGGATGTTGTTGAAGTCGTGGGCGATGCCGCCGGCCAGGGTGCCGATGGCCTCCATCCTTTGTGCCTGGCGGATCCGCTTTTCCAGGGAAAAGCGCTCGGTAACGTCAATCGCGATGCCGATCACCCCGGAGACGTTGCCATCGGCGAACAACGGGGTGTAGTGATTCTCAAAGATCACCCCCCCTTCCTCAAGGAGCGAGGAGAACGTCTCGCCGGCCAGGGCCCTTTTCGCCTCCGCGACAATGGCCTGGTTGCCGGCGTACATGGCAAAAAGTGATTTTCCCACCAGCTGCCCTTCGCTCAGGCCGAACCGCTCCAACCCCCTGCCGGTGGAAAGCGTAAAAAGGCCCTGACGGTCGATGGCCCAAAGCACAACTGGCAGATTCCGCACCACGGTGCCGAGCCGCTCCTCCGCCCGGGCACGGTCGAGGGCCTCTTTTTTCAGCTTGGCATTCGCCACCACCATCTCCGCGGTACGCTCAGCAACACTGGCCTCGAGGTGTTCGTTGGCCAGGGAAAGATTCTTTTCCGCCTGCCTGCGCCGGACGATATTCTGCATCAAAAAAATGATGATGACCGTCTGCAGGGCGACCCAAAAAAGTGCCGCGAGAATCTGTCTCTTGTACAGGGTGAAAAAAGTCTGCGGCCTTTCGAGCAGGATGCTGCCTTCCGGCAAACGGGAAAGGGGGATGCCAAGCCGTTTCAGCTCGCCGTAATGATACATATGGATATTCGGACTCTCCAGCAGGGAGCCTATGCGCTGCGGCGGGGTGCCGGCCAAGATGCGTCCGGCGATCGCGGCCGCGGCCTCACCCTGGGCCTGGCTGCTCGTCACATACCCACCCAGGATCCCCTTGCGCACATAGACATCCTCCATGCTGATGATGGGCAGGGTGAGCGCCATGCGGATCTGCGCGATTGCCCGCGGCAGCGGGACAAGTTCGCCCTGCTCGTCGTAGAGCCCCCCGATGGTGGTAAGAAGGACGACACCCTCATTGAGGGATTTCAACGTGTTCAGCAGCACGGCCAGCCTGTTCTCCGCGTGGAACGCATAGCGCAGGCGGGGAAACCGCTCGCGCATCTCCTTCTCGGCCTCGATCTTGATGGCCTCATAGGTCGACGAGGCGTCGCCGATGAAATGAACGGTTTTGACCTCGGGCTTCACCGAGATGATGAAGGAGATGTTGGGGACGATCTCCTTTTTCTCAAAGACCCCAACGAACTCTCCGGGATCGAGGGTTTTGGCCAGGCCCAGGTTGTTGATTCCGCTGAACACCACCGGCCCGGCCCCGGGAAAGATGGTCTTTTTATGACGCACCAGGAACTGCAAGGCGTTGTCGTCGGTACAGTAGATCAGGCTGGGCTGAAAACCCCGGTATTTCTCCACCAGATACCGGACGAAGAAGACTTCGTAGCGGCTGTCGAATTTGGCCCGCTTGGTATCGAGGTACTCGGTGTAAAACGAGCGAGTCTGCAAGGAGGAGGAGCGCTCCAGGGCCTGGACAAAGGCATTGTTCTGTCCCCCGGTCCACGGGTATTCCTGATGGTAGGAATGGAGGATGAAGATTGCCGGGTCGGCGGCATAGGAGACGGCGGGCCGGAGGCAAAAAAGCGCAAGGAAAACCAGCGCCGTCACCGGCAAGGAGACCATGGCAATGGCAAACGGCCTCACCATCCGTTTTTTTATTCGTTCGACATGGGCTTTTTCCATCATCTATAATGCCCCTGTATCCGGTGGGTTCTCTCACCCCTTGCCTGACAATTTATCAGGAGCGACAAGGGGTTATGTTTTCATTACAGGGGAGACGAGGGGTACTTGTCAAGGGCAAAGGCCGCTGGCGCCCCATCTGGCTCCGGGACTCCAACCACAGGAGGATGCTATGGCAGAACACCGCATGGATCGCAGAGAATTTCTCGCCGGCACGGCAACGCTCATGGTGATGGTGACGCCCCTCTCCCTGCTCGCCGGCGGCTGCTCGTCGGAGTCGGCGATCAAGGCCGGATTGCCGGCAGAGGTCGGCTTCAAGGATGGCCATCTCATCCTCGACCTGACCCAGCCCCGTTTCCGGGCCCTCACCCTGGTGGGCGATGGCGTGAAACTCGAAATCCCGGCGCGGCCCAAGCCGCTCATCGTGACGCGGGTTTCCCCCACCGAAGTGGCGGCCTTTTCCTCCATCTGCCCCCACGGCGGCTACGAGGTGCTGCTGCCGGAAAGAGGTAAACTGATGTGCGGCAGCGGCCACGGCGGCCTCTTCGACCTGCGCGGCAAGGTGCTCCATGGGCCGCCCAAAAACGACCTCGAACAGTTTGAGGCGCGCCTCGACAAAAATCTGGTCCTGGTCCGCTACCCGGAATGACCGCCGGAGATTCTCCTTGAAGAATAGAGGCTGGTTCTGTAAGGTGTCTGCCATTTGACAGCCGGCTACGGCAAACCAACGGAACCAGAGAAGACGAGGTCAGCCATGAAGAAGATCGCGGTGCTGCCGGGCGACGGCATCGGCCCGGAGGTGATGCAGGAGGCGATCAAGGTGCTGGACGCGGTCCAGGCCCGGTTCGGCGTTTCCTTCCAATACAGCCACGCCGACGTGGGCGGCTGCGCCATCGACAACCATGGCCACGCCTTGCCGCAATCCACCCTCACGACCTGCAAGGAGAGCGACGCCATCCTCTTCGGCTCGGTGGGCGGCCCCAAGTGGGAGAGCCTGCCGCCGGAACAGCAGCCGGAACGGGCGGCGCTTTTGCCGCTCAGGAAGGAATTCGAACTCTTCTGCAACCTGCGGCCGGCCAAGGTCTTTAAGTCTCTTGCCGCGGCATGCCCGCTCAGGGCCGACATCGTTGGCGACGGCTTCGACATCCTGGTGGTGCGCGAACTCACCGGCGGCATCTACTTTGGCCAGCCCAAGGGCCGCGAGGGTTCCGGCCCCACGGAAAAGGCGTACGACACCCTGGTCTACACCCGCGCCGAAATCGAACGCATCACCCGCCGCGCCTTTGAGGCCGCCCGGCTGCGCAACAAGCTCGTCACCTCGGTGGACAAGGCCAACGTGCTCACCACCATGGTGCTGTGGCGCCAGGTGGTGATCGAGATCGCGAAAGAGTACCCCGACGTGCGCCTGAACCACATCTACATCGACAACGCCACCATGCAGCTCGTGCGGAATCCGCATCAGTTCGACGTCATGCTCTGCGACAACATGTTCGGCGACATCATCTCCGACGAGTGCGCCATGCTCACCGGTTCCATGGGCTTATTAGCCTCGGCATCGATGAACACGGCCGGCTTCGGCCTCTACGAGCCAGCCGGCGGCTCCGCCCCGGACATTGCCGGCAAGGGCATCGCCAACCCCATCGCCCAGATCCTCTCCACGGCCATGATGCTCCGCTACAGCTTCCAGATGTCCGAGGCGGCGGAGGCCATCGAACAGGCCGTTGGCCGCGTGCTCGACCAGGGCATCCACACCGCGGACATCGCGGTGGACAAGGCCAGGGCCGTAGGCACCGCCGCCATGGGCGACGCCATCGTCAAGGCGCTCGGGGAATAACACGTCGCCGGGGAGCCCGCCCAGGGCTCCCCGGTTTTCGCCAACACCAGGACCGCTGCTTCGTTTCGCCTCGCCGGATGAGGAGACGCCACAAAACCATCGCCATTGTTGGCAGCGCCATTGTGCTGCTGGTCGGCATGCTTGCCGCCGTGGCGGTGCGGTTCATCGACGTGGAACGCTACCGGCCCGAGGTCGAGGCCGCCATCACCCAAGCCACCGGACTCGACTGCTCCCTGGGCACACTCTCCTTACGCCTCTGGCCCTTTCTGAGCCTGCGGATCGAACAACCGGCCTTGAGCCGCTCCGGCCGGCCCATCCTCAAGGCCGAACGCATCACCCTTTCGGCCCACCTGCTGCCGCTCCTGAACCGCCGGCTGGAACTTCGCGCCATCACCATCACCAGACTGACCGGCACCATCCGCCGCGACCGGCGGGGCAACCTGAACCTGCTGCCGCCCAGGGAGCCCAAACCCCAACAGCCTTTGGCGCTGCCCCTGGCCCGCCTGCGCATTGCCGAAATCGTTCTCGACGATGCCGCGCTGCGCTACGAGGATGCCGCCAGCGGCTTTACCGCTGCAGCCGAAGGGATGGACCTCGCCCTCGGGCCGCTTCTCCTGGTGGACCAAGGCAAGAGACTCATGACCAGCGGCCGCGATTTTTTCGCCGCCAGTTGGGAGGGCAACCTCAAGGCGACCACGCTTTTCCTCAACACCATGCCCCTCGACCATCCAACCCTGCGCTTTGCCTCCACCGGCAAAAGCCTGGCCCTTCAGCCCGTTGCCGCCGCAGTGTACGGCGGCAAGCTGAAAGGCTCCCTCACGGTGCGGGGGCTGGGCGAAAACCCGCAACTGGCCGCGACCGGCACCATCAACGGCCTTGATCTTGCCAGACTCGCCGCCGCGGTCAACCACAGGGGCCGGGTCTCCGGCCGGCTGCATGCGAGCATCACGCTGACCACCGACGGTGCGAAGCGGCAGGCCATGCTCCACCGCCTCAACGGCACCGTGGCCATGCACGGCACGGATCTGACCATCGAAAACATCGACCTCGACACCATCCTGACCCAGTATGCCAAGAGCCAGGAGATCGGCCTTCTTGACCTGGGCAGCATCTTCATCGTCGGGCCTTTCGGCCCCCTGCTGAGCAAGGCTTTCGATCTCTCCGGCGCCGCACTGGGCGTTGGCCGGGGAAAGAGCCGCATCACCATGCTCGTGTCGGACTGGACCATCCGGAACGGCATGGCCTGCGCCGCCGACGTGGCCCTGGCCACTCCGAAGCACCGACTGGCCTTCACGGGACGGCTCGATCTGCCGGCCGGGCGCTTCCTCGACTTCCGCGTCGGCATCCTGGACCCGCGTGGCTGCGCCACCTTCACCCAGAGGGTCAACGGCAGCTTTCAGGAGCCGCAGATCGAGAAGGCGAGCCTGCTCGCCGGAACCCTCGTCGCTCCGCTGGTGTCGTTCTTCCGGAAAGGCATGACCGCCCTGGGCGGCGAACAGCCTGCCTGCACCCCCTTTTACCGGGGCCGCGTACCGCATCCGGCCACGCCATAGGCAGTTTCAAGAGACCAATCAAAAAAGGGAAGGAAACAGAGGAATCAGGCCGAAGCCGTGGCAATCAGCGCCCGCTTGGCCTCGGCGCTCAACCGCCTGAGCTGGTACTCACGCCGGGCCGCTTCGCTCCGCGAGGCAACCGCTTCGGTGTAGGCCATGGCCACCGGCCTCCGGGCCCTGGTGTAGCGAGCGCCGGCCCGACCGCCGTTGTGTTCGGCCAGCCGCCGGACGAGGTCGGTGGTGATGCCGGTGTAGAAGGTGCCGTCCCGGCAACGCAGGATGTAGACGAACCAGCCGGCAGGGCTATTCATTCACCGCCGTAAGGTTTTCGGCGCAGAGCGCGCAGGGAACATCGTAGTGCTCGCGGCGGTCGATGAGCTTCCATTTGCCCAGAAGAATCCGCTCGCCATTGGCTTTTTTGCAGGCTTCGCACACCCATATCTCCGGGGTGTGCGGGTCGCCGGTCACGTGATATTTATAACGCTTCATTGTCGCTTGCTGTACCATGAGGAGTTGACGCAGAAATGGCCGAGGCCGTGAGTGGTCGGAATATACCAGCAATGGCGCCTGAGTACCACGCAAAAAGGGACCGACGGCCATTTTTTCCGGCGGCCGCATGGCCACAAAAAAAGCGGTGCCGCCCGAGGCGCACCGCTTTTGCAAAAAGGCCGGCTCCTGCCGCGAATGGATCAGCCGCAGTCCACCTCGACCAGGGGCTCGTTCTTCTTGGCGGAGACCGACGCGATCTCGCCGATAATGTACGGCTTCTCGCCTAGGGCCACAAGCTGCTGCGCGGCGTCATCCGCCTCCTTGGCGTCCACGATCACCACCATGCCGACGCCGTTGTTGAAGGTCCGGCACATCTCGGTCGGCGTCACCTTGCCGTGCTTGCGCAGGAACTCGAAGATCGGCAGCACGTCCCAGCTCTTCTTGTGGATCACCGCCCGGCAGCCGTTGGGCAGCACCCGCGGGATATTGTCGATCAGGCCGCCGCCGGTGATATGGACCAGCCCCTTGACCTTGTAATTCTTGATGAGATTGAGCAGAGGCTCGCTGTAGATGCGGGTCGGCCGCAGGAGTTCCTCTCCCAGGGTGCAGCCGAACTCGTCGATCTTTTCCTTGACCGAAAGCTTCATCTCCTCGAAGCAGATCTTGCGCACCAGGGAATAGCCGTTGCTGTGCAATCCGCTGGAGGCGAGACCAATGAGTTTGTCCCCCACCTTGACCTCGGAGCCGTCGATCATCTTCTCCCGCTCGCAGATGCCGACCACGAAGCCGGCGAGGTCGTAGTCGCCCTTCTTGTACATGCCGGGCATCTCGGCGGTCTCGCCGCCGATCAGGGCGCACCTGGCGATCTCGCAGCCGGCGGCGATCCCCTTGACCACATCGGTGGCCACGTCGATATCCAGGCCGCCGGTGGCGAAGTAATCGAGGAAGAAGAGCGGATGGGCGCCGCAGACCACGACATCGTTGACGCACATGGCCACCAGGTCGATGCCGATGGTGTCGTGTTTCTTGCACAGGTTGGCGATCATCAGCTTGGTGCCGACCCCGTCGGTGGAGGAGACCAGCACCGGATCCTTGTACTTGCCGCCGCCCAAGGCGTAGAGCCCGCCGAAGCCGCCGATACCGGTCAGAACGCCGGGCCGGAAGGTGGCGGCCACCACCGGCTTGATCCGTTCCACAAAGGCGTTGCCCTTGTCGATGTCAACCCCGGCCGCGGTGTACCTGCTTTTTTCACCTTTGCTCATAGTTCGCCTGGAAAAAGATGTGAATGTTGCAAAATTATCAACGGAGAGAGTGCCCCGATACGCTCAATCACTGCCACAGAATGTGGCCTCATGTTTAATTGCCCCACCCCCAAAAGTCAACGATTTTTCGGCATCCCGCGGCCTGCCGGCTCCTTGCTTGATTCTTTTGCCGACTTGGTATTGAATGAAAAAAGCACGCGGGGGGAAACGCCCCCAAAAAACACCAAAACTTGCTAGGCGACTCCTCCCATGATCCGTGTTCTGGCGGGTGACATCGGCGGCACCAAAACCAGCCTCGCCCTTTTCCGCGGCCCGCTGGACGGGATGGCCATGGAAAAAACCGCCACCTACCCCTCCCGCTCGGCCGCCTCGCCGCTGGAGTTGATCGACCGCTTTCTTGCGGCGGCGGGCCGCCCGGCCCTGGCGGGTGCCTGCCTCGGCATCGCCGGCCCGGTGGTGGATGGCGCCGCCACCGCCACCAACCTGCCATGGACAGTGCGCGAGGCGGAAATCGCCCGCCACTGCGCGCTGTCCCGCGTTATCCTGGTCAACGACCTGCTGGCCACTGCCTGCGCGGTGCCGCTGCTGGCGGCGGACCAGCTCCTGCCGCTGCACGGTGCCGCTTTCCCCGGCAAGGGGGCCATCGGCCTCATCGCCGCCGGCACCGGCCTCGGCGAGGCGCTGCTGATTCCGCACGGAAACGGATACATCCCGTGCCCCTCCGAAGGCGGGCACCAGGATTTCGCCCCGCAGAACGAGCGGGAATTCCGCCTCCAGCAGCATCTGGCCCGGCAACACGGCCATGTCAGCCTGGAGCGTCTGGTCTCCGGCCCCGGCCTGGCCGCCATCCACCGCTTCCTGCGCGAGGAAGCGGGAGAGCCCGGTCCGGCCTGGCCGGATGACCACCCTGGCGAGGACCACGGGGCCGCGGTTGCCGAGGCCGGCATGAGCGGCCGCGACCCGATCTGCGCCGAGGCGCTTGACCTCTTCGCCTCGCTGTACGGCGCCGCGGCCGGCAATCTGGCGCTGGTTGGGCTGACCACCGGCGGCATCTGCCTCGGCGGCGGCATCGCCCCCAAACTGGCCCCCATACTGACCGGCAGCGCCTTCATGGACTCCTTTCTGGCCAAAGGCCGCCTCTCTCCCCTGCTCGGACGCATCCCGGTCCGGGTCATCCTCGACAGCCAGGCTGCCCTCTGGGGCGCGGCGGCCCGTTTTTTTTCAGGCCCTGGAGAGGGGTGACGCCTCCCCCTCCCTATCCCGCCGATTTTCATCAATTTCTCGCACCGTCATTGACAACCGGCCGCGGTGCATTATTTTAGGAAAAAATTAACTCCCGCCATCCCCCACGGAGAGCGGAAATCAGAAGCAAGACAGCCGACCCGATCCGCCGAGCCGGTTCGCCCATCCCTTGCTCCACATGGATTCCGGAGGTTCCACAATGCAGTTTGAAGACAGAACCGAGCGCTGCCTGCGCCTGGCCAGGGAAGAACATTACTGCCCCCACTGCAAGCAGAAGCTCTCATGCTGCGAGGCGTCGCCCTTCCACATCGGCGACGGCCTTGGCTGGGGCACCGACGTGCTCTTCATCTGCCTCAACGACGAATGTTCGCTCTTTGCCGGCAGTTGGCAGACCTTTGAAGAGCAATACGGCCACTCCGCTTCCTGCCGCTATGTTCTCTGCCCCGGCTGCACCGAAGGCGAGTCCATGATGGTGGGCGGCAAGGATGCCTTCAAGAACTCGGTGATCGACATCGCGGATCTCCAGCGTCAGAACAAACGTTTTGCCGAAGAAAAGGCCGCCATCGGCCAGCTCGACACCTGCGTGGCGGAAAAAAACCTGGAACCGGTGCTCTATCTGCTCCTCGACGAGCATGCCGATCTGGCGGTGCGCAAACGGGCCTGCGAGCTGCTGACCGAACTCAAGGACACCGCCTGCATTGATCCGCTCCGCAACCACAGCTTCCGCAACAGCGAACTGGAGCAGATGGTCAATCTCGCCATCGCCGGATTACTGAAGAGCCTCCATCTGCGGGAATGTCCCCACTGCGCGGAACTCATCAAGGCCCAGGCAAAGGTCTGCAAGCACTGCGGCAAGGAGGCGTAACCGCGGCGGCCGACTTTGCCCTTGCCAAAGCAGGGGCTTTCTATTATAAAAGGGCCTTCTCCGTTTCTGAGTGTACGGTGAGCGTAGCTCAGCTGGTGGTAGCACCGGGTTGTGGCCTCGGCGGTCGTGGGTTCAAGTCCCATCGCTCACCCCAAAAAATCAAAAGGCTGTCCCTTGCGGACAGCCTTTTTTCGTTGCCGCTCCCTACTCCGTACCGCCCTTTCCAAGCCGTCGCCGCTCCGCCTCCGCCCAATCGATCTGGCTGAACATCCCGCGCAGGATGCGGATTTCGCGGCTGGTCACCCCCTGGCGCCCCAGCATCCGGCGCAGCGCCCGCATGATGTGCTCCGGATTTTGCGGGTCGAGAAAGCCGATGGCGAGGAGAGTCTGGCGCATGTGGGCGTAAAGCCCCTCATACTCCGCGCCACTGGCCGGTTCGTCGGGCTGGGGTATTGGTACTCCCCCGACGCGGATGGCCTTGGCCGCCTCGTAAAGACAGACCCCCACCGCCTGGGCGAGGTTCAGGGAGGGGAGCGCCTCGTCGGCGGGAATGGTGAGAAAACGCTGACAACAGGCCAGTTCGTCGGTGGTGAGTCCGGAATCCTCCCGTCCGAAGACCATGGCGACCCGATGGCCTGCGGGCAGGGCCGCGATGACGGCGGCCGCTTCATCGGGCAGGGCAAACTCCTCCCGGTACCTGCCGAATCGGCGGGTCGTGCCGTAGGCAAGGTGGCAATCGGCCAGGGCCGCGGGCAAATCGGCATAGCATCCGGCTCCGGCCAACAGGTCGGCGGCGTTCACCGCCATGTGGCGCGCCTCCTCGCTGGCCGGATCAGCCTCAGGGGCGACCAGCCGGAGATCGGTGAAGCCGAAATTCATCATCACCCTGGCAACGGCGCCCAGGTTGCGATTGCCCTGCGGCCCAACCAGCACGATGCAGACCGCGGTACGGTTCATCGACAGGGCAGACCCGCGCTGCGGACTCAGTGGCCCTTGACCCGGATATTGTCCACGATCCGCACCGTGCCCGGCGTGGACCTGGTCAACTCCAGGATTTTCGTTTTCTGGGCCGC
Organism: Thermodesulfobacteriota bacterium; assembly: GCA_040757055.1. Taxonomy (GTDB): domain Bacteria; phylum Desulfobacterota; class Desulfobulbia; order Desulfobulbales; family Desulfurivibrionaceae; genus JAJZRJ01. The sequence continues at coordinate 104,439 of JBFLXY010000001.1, forward strand.
GCTCTCCACCGTGCCGGTGAGGTGGACCACCCCGCGGTAGACGTCCACATCCACGGCGAGGGAGCGGATGCCCGGCTCGCCGATGAGCTTGGCCTTGATTTTCACCCCGAGGTTCTTGTCGTCCAGGGCTTGGCCCACGCTGCGGCTGCCGACCTGAAGGTTGTTCTGCACCGCGGCCACGCCGGATACCGACCGGGCAATCGACTCGGCCCGCTCCCGCTCCCTGGCGCTGTCGACATAGCCGGTGAGATAGACCACGCCGCTTACCGTGTCCACGTCGATATCCCGCGCCTTGACCGTGGCATCCTGCACCATCCCGGCCTTGACCCTGGTCGTAATCGTGACATCATCCACCTGCCTGCCGGCGGAACGCTGGTCGGTGGCCACGGCATAACCACCTGCCGCGCCGCCGCCCACCACCACCGGCGTGCAGCCGGAACCGGCAAGCAAGGTCATCAGCAGGCCGCCTGCAACAACAAGAAATCGCGCTGTCGTGTTCACTTTTTTTCCCAATCTTTATTGTTCTTCTTAACCTGTCCCGGCGGCGGATATTTCGCCTTGTGGGCCTGAAATTCGGTATACGGCTTGTCAGAATCCATCTCGATGGTGACCGAGTCACCCAATTTGAGCCTCAGGTTGTCCGGCAACGAGACTCCGACCTTCCAGTCGCCGTTCTGCAGATAGAAATAAAGCTTTCGGTTCACGTCGAAATAGACAGAAACGCTGGGATAATAGCGGTAGCCGTACTTGGCCCGATACCCGTGGGCAGGCGCGTGGGGCGGTGGCCCGTGGCCGGGAGGCACCTCCCTGGCAGCCGGCTCCGCCGGGACTCCGACCGACACCCCGCCGCCGGTAAGACAGCCAGCAAGCGAGATTCCCGTCAGCAGAGCACATGCCGCCACGCCACTTTTTTTTATTTTTTTCCTCATGCGAATTCTCCTTGGCAGGTTTGTCTGCAGGACCTATCTTAGGTGCCCAGGCCGGCGCCGCCAAGCGGTTTCGCGCCGGATTGTACAAATTCCCTCCAGGCAGTATAGTGGCAGGCAACACGAAGGTAAAGCCTCCATGCCTCCATCAGCCCCCTTGGACTTGCAACTGAACTGCCTCTCCTGCGGTCAGAAGGCCGAACTTACCGGCCGCTGACACAGCGCCACGGTGGTCTGCACGGCGTGCGGGCTCACATCGTCGGCCAGGGAATACCGCGAAGAGATCGAGGCATGGCAGGAAACGGTCTGCCGCGCACTCAATGCCAGGGCCGCCCCGGAAAGAGCATCGGCACCTGGCGCTGGTAATCACGATACCTTTCGCCGAGCGCCGCCACCAGCTTGCGCTCCTCGAGATACGCCCCCAGCAAGAGATAGCCCGTCAGCACGAGTTTCACCGCGAGACTGACGGTGGTCACCGGTCCAGCCGCCCAGACCAGGGCCAACCCGCCGGAATACCAGGGATGGCGGACATAACGGAGGATGCCCTTGGTGGCAAAGGCAAATTCGGGCTGGGCTTCTCCGCGATGCTGGCTTGTGATCTGCCGCAGCCCCAGAAAAGAGCTCAGATCGTATTCCCTTGCCCCGCCGACGGCCATGACCAGGGCGTAGAGGAGCAGCGCCCCCTGCACTCCCCACCAGGGGCCATCCCAGGCAAAAAGCAGCCGCGAGGGCAGCCGGAGCGTCCAGAAGAAAAGCGGCAGCAGCGTGATGGTGCTCAGCAGGACGTAGCCAAGCCGGTACCAGGCAAACCACCGGCCCAGCCGGGTCTTGGCCCGGCTGACCACCGGCGTCGCGATCAGCAGGCTGTGCATGGCGCACCAGAGCATCCACATCCCGGCCACCACGACGATCCCCCCTGTTTCTCCCAAACCGCCCCCCTTCGCCTCTTTTTCCCGATACCATTATCCGGTTTACGGAACCATCGCCATCGGGTATATATGATGGTTTGCTCGTGCAAACATACCGTATTTGAAGGAGGCATATAATGAATTTAACATTCACATCCCAGGTCTTTGCAACAGAAACCCTGAAACTCGCCGAGACCGAGGAGACCATCGTCCGCGGCGGCCGCGACAAGTTCTCCCTGCTGCCCAAGGCATTCTCCGGCATCAGGCAGATCGGCGTCATCGGCTGGGGCTCCCAGGGACCGGCCCAGGCCCAGAACCTCCGCGATTCGCTCGAAGGAACCGATATCCGCGTCAAGATCGGCCTCAGGCCCGGCAGCTCCTCCATGGCCAGCGCCCGCGCCGCGGGTTTCACCGAGGAGAAAGGCACCCTGGGCGAGATGTACCAGGTGATCCGCGAGTCCGAGATGGTCATCGTCCTCATCTCCGACGCGGCCCAGGCCGAGAACTACCAGCAGATCTTCGACAACCTGAAGGAGGGCGCCACCCTGGGCCTTTCCCACGGCTTCCTGCTCGGGTACCTGGAGAGCATCGGCAAGTACTTCCCCAAGAACGTCAACGTGGTCGCGGTCTGCCCCAAGGGCATGGGTCCCTCGGTCCGCCGCCTCTACGAACAGGGAAAGACCGTGAATGGTGCCGGCATCAACGCCAGCTTCGCGGTGGAGCAGGACGTCAACGGCAAGGCCATCGAGCACGCCCTGGGCTGGGCGGTGGCCGTCGGTTCCCCCTACATCTTCAAGACCACCATGGGCATGGAGTTCCGCAGCGACATCTTCGGCGAGCGCGGCATCCTGCTCGGCGCGGTGCACGGCATCGTCGAGGCCCTCTTCCGCCGCTTCGTCATGGAGCAGGGGATGAGCGAGGAGCAGGCCTTCATCGACTCGGTGGAGAACATCACCGGCCCCATCAGCCGGACCATCTCCCACCACGGCATCAAGGCGGTCTACGACGGCCTCGACGCCGAGGGCCAGAAGGTCTTCGAGAAGATCTACTCCCACGCCTATGGCCCGGCCTTCGACATTTTGCTGGAGATGTACGACGAGGTCTCAAGCTGCAACGAGATCCGCAGCGTCATCATGGCCGGCCGCCGCCACAGCCGCTTCCCCATGGGCAAGATCGACGGCACCCGCATGTGGCAGGTGGGCGAGAAGGTCCGCGCCAGGCGCCAGGGCGACCCGAAAATCAATCCCTTCACCGCTGGCATCTACTGCGCCACCATGATGGCCCAGATCGACCTCCTGATCGAAAAAGGCCACTGCCTCAGCGAGGTGGCCAACGAGTCGGTGATCGAGGCGGTGGATTCGCTGAACCCCTACATGCACTACAAGGGCGTGGCCTTCATGGTGGACAACTGCTCCACCACCGCCCGCCTCGGCTCCCGCAAGTGGGCGCCGCGCTTCGACTACAACCTGAGCCAGCAGGCGCTCACCGCCTACGATGCCGGCCAGCCTTCCGACGCCAAGCTGATCGGGGCCTTCAAAAACCACAAGATCCACGAGGCTCTTGCTGCCTGCGCGGCCCTGCGGCCATCGGTGGACATCGCCGTCATCGGCTGATTCCTCTTCGCTGTCATCAAAAAAGCCGCCCCGGCAATCGCCGGGCGGCTTTTTTTATTCCCTTGCCGCGGCGGCCCCGGCTCAGCGCGGCTTTTTCCGCAACTCCTTCTCCGCCTCCCTGAAGCACTCCGGGCAATACGAATGGGACGGCTTGACTCCCGCCCGGCGGGAAAAATACTCCTCCAGGCTCAGCCAGTCGCCGGTGCCGTGCTCCTTGCCGCTGTCGTCGCGGATTTTGCGGCAGACCGAACAGATCGGCAGGAATTCCTCATACACCTTGATCCGCCGCTTCAGGTCCTGCTTCTCGATACAGCGGCTGATGCGCAACTGCAGATCATCGAACTCATAGGGTTTGAGCAGGTAGTCGTCGGCGCCGTGGCGCACCGCACCGATGGCCGAGGCAAGGTCGCCAAAGCCGGTCAGGATCACCACGCAGACCTCCGGATCGTATTCCTTGGCCGCCCGGAGCACCTCGATACCGTCCATGCCCTCCATCATCAGGTCGGTCACCACCAGGTCAACGTGTTGTTCCCGCAGGAGCTGCAACGCCTGTTCGCCGCTCCCGGCGGAGATCACCTCATAGCCGCCTTCCCGGAGGTCGCGGCTCAGGGTCTCGCGGATGATCTCCTCGTCGTCGACCAGCAGGATGACCTTGCTTCTCATACGAGACCTCCCTCGATGGGTAAAATGACGGTGAACTGCGTCCCCCCGCCTGGCTGGCTCTCCACCTTGATGTCGCCGCCGTGGCGCCGGACAATGCCGTAGCTCACCGCCAGCCCCAGGCCGGTCCCCTTCACCTCCGGCTTGGTGGAGAAGAAGGGCTCGAAGATGTGGTTGATGTCTTCCGGTGCGATGCCGCAGCCGGTGTCCTTGAAACAGACCACGATCTGCTCGCCCCACTCTTCGGTGGTGATGGTCACCGTGCCCCCTTCCTCGCCGATGGCCTCGCGGGCGTTGGTGAGCAGATTGAGGAAGACCTGCTTGATCTGGTCGGCCACCGCCCGGATGGTCGGCAGATCAGGCGCATATTCCTTGTGCAGGGTGATGTTGCGGTTCTTGAATTCCTTCTTGCTCAACAGGAGGATGTCCTCCAGTGCCGCGTGGATGTCCACCTCCGAGAGCTTGCCCGAGGTGGGGCGGTTGAAGCTCTGCAGGTCGCTGGTCAGCTTGGCCACCCGGTCGCACTCCCGGATGGCCAGTTCCACCATGTGCTGGTCCTCGGCGCCGAGAGCCGCCCGCCGCACCAGGCCATCCAGCACATTGCGGATGCCGCAGATGGGGTTGTTGAACTCGTGGGCGATGGAGGCGGCAAGCTTGCCCACCGCGCTCATCTTGGCCGCATGGAGGAGCTGCTGATAGAGCTTTTCCATCTCCGCGGTGCGCTCGGCCACCCGCACCTCCAGTTCGTCACGGGAACGGGCCAGCAAGGCCTCAGCCTCCTTGCGGGCGGTGACGTCGAAGGCGATGCCCATCTTGACCAGCCTGCCGTCGAACCAACGGATGGCGCGGTCGTGCTTCTCCACCCAGCGGCCGATTCTGGCGTTGTGCATCTCCCAGACCACCGGTTCCAGGGTTTCGTCTTCCGCCTCCTGCAGTTGCAAGGTGCTGCATCCTCGGCAGGGCTCCTGCTGCCCGTACTGGAACACGGTCCAGCAGGTGCGGCCGGTGCCGTCGCCGAACTGCCTCTGGGCAAAACGATTCATGAAGAGCACTTCATAGCTTTTCAGATCCACCACGTACACCAGGCAGTCCATGCCGTCCAGCACGGTGAGCAGCCGCTGATGGGACTCCGCCAGCTCCCGGGTCCGCTGCCGCACCTCCCCTTCCAGGTGCTCCCGGTGGCGGGCCAGTTCCGCCTCGCTCGCCTTGCGTTCGCTCACGTCATGGAGGATGACCAGCATGGAGCCGGTCTGCTCATGGTGCACCGGCAGCAGCTGCAGGGTCACCCGGCGGCTGCCGATGGTGATGACCTCCTCCTCGCCGAACTCCCGGGGGGTCCCGTCCCAGCGGGCGAAGATTCCCGCCACCCTGGCCCGCAGATCACCGGAAAAATAGTCGAGAAAATCGGCGGACAGGAGTTTTTCCTCCGCTGTGGCGAACAGCGCGGCGGCGGCGCGGTTGACGAAGATGATCTCCCGGCCCCTGGTGAGCTGCAGCACCCCCTCCACCATGTTTTCCAGGATGACGTTGAAGCTGCGGTTGACCGCCAGCAGTTCCTTGGTGACCTCCCGCTCGGTGAGATCCTCGATGCCGATGATCCGGCTGTCCACCGAGGCCTTCCGCTTTTCGATCTCGTCGAGCACCGAGGTGATGTGCTGCTGCATCCTGGCCAGCGGCCCCTTGGCGATGCAGGCGTTGGCGCCGAAGGAGCGGATGTCCACCTCTTCGTCCACCACGATGGCCGAAAGGACGATGAGATAGATGTGGCTGAGCGCAGGGGTCGCCCGCACGATGCGGCAGAGCTTGTCGCCGCTGATGTTGGGCATGACCAGATCGACGAACATGATGTCCGGCACAAAGGCGTCGAGCACGTGGAGGGCCGAGAGGCCATCCTCGGCGGAACGCACCTCATGGCCCTGCTCGCTGAAAAAGTGGCTCAGCAGTTCGATGATGACCGGATTGTTGTCAACGATGAGAATCTTGTGGGTGCGGCGAGGCGTCTGGGCAGGAGAGAGGGCAGCCATGTGCCATTATAGCAAAGGGGGGCCGGCAAACGGAAGAAAGAAAAACGCTGGCCGCATCCCGCGGGAAATACGTCATAACTCACGGCGGGAGCTGCCACTCAGTGGTCTGCCCCCTCGCTCTGCCTCTCGCCGATGCCGCGGCGGACGATTTCGCGGTTGTAGGCGGCGATGGCGTCCCGCCTTCTCAGCATGCCCACCACCCAGCGGTCCTCCCGCGATTCCACCACCGGAATCTCCTCGATCCCCCGGGAGTCGAAGATGCGCATGGCTTCAAAGAGGGTGTCGTCCGGGGTGAGCACCACCACCTTGCGGGAACAGATGTTGCCCACGGTGGCGGAAAGACGCAGCTCCTCGTCGTGCAGGATGCTTTTCACGTCCTGCAGGGAGACCACGCCGGTCATGCGGCCGGAGGCGTCCACCACCGGGAAGTAGAAACCGCTCTGCGCCATGCTGAAGATGGTGAGGAGCTGATCCACGTTGGCCTCCTCGCTGATGAAATCCACGTCCTCGCTGATCACCGCCCCGACCTTGATCGATCGCATCACCGCGGTCTCGCGGCCCTCGTGGAGGTCGATCCCCTCCCGGCGGAAGTCCACGGTGTCGATGGAGTCGCGGTTGAGCCGGGTCGCCACCATGGTACCGATGATGCTGGCCAGCATGATGGGGACGATGATGAGGTAGTTGCCGGTCATCTCGAAGAGCAGGAAAATGGCGGTGAGCGGCGCATGGGTGGCGGCGGCGAGAAAGGCGCCGATGCCGACCGCGGCGTAGGCGCCGGGATGGGCGGTCTGCCCCGGCAGCAGTTGGTGGACGAGGGCGCCGAAGGTGCCGCCGGTCATGCCGCCGATGAAGAGCGACGGCGCGAAGACGCCGCCCGCCCCGCCGGAGCCCAGGGTGACGGCGGTGGCAAGAATCTTGAGGAAGATGAGCAGGAACATGGTGAGCACCAGCCCGCGGCCGTCGAGCACCTGGGCGAGGTAGTCGTAGCCGTTCCCCATGACCTGGGGGAAGGAGATGGCGATGGTTCCCACCAGCAGCGCGCCCAGAATGGGCTTGCCCTGCGGATGCAGGGGCAAAAGGGCGAAGCGGTCGCGAACCGTGTAAAAGACCTTGATGTGCAACACGGCGACGAGCCCCATGATGACGCCCAATACCGAGTAGAGGGGAATTTCCAGCAGCGGGCTGACCAGCTGGTAGGGCGGCAGCGGGAAGGCGGGCGCGGCGCCGTAATAGGCGCGCGAGGCCACGGTGGCCATGGCCGAGGAGATGACCAGGGCGGCAAAGGAGCCGATCTCGTAGGTGCCGAGCAGGATGATCTCGGCGGCGAAAAAGACCCCGGCAATGGGGGCGTTGAACATGGCCGCCACGCCGCCGGCGCAGCCGGCGGCGATATAGACCTTCATCCGCACCCCGGACACCCGGAAGAACTGGCCCACTGTCGAGCCGAGCGCCCCGCCCACCTGGGCGATGGGCCCCTCCACCCCGGCCGAGCCTCCGGTGCCGATGGTGAGCGAGCAGGAAAGAATCTTCAACACCACGGTGCGGAAGCGGATGATGCCGCCTTCGAGGTTCACCTGGCGCAGGAATTTGGTAAATCCGTAGCCGTTCACCTCCCCGGGGTAGCGGAGGGAGAGCGGGATGAGCAGCACCATGCCGGCCATGGGCAGGAGCGGCAGCAGCAGACGGCGCCAGCCCCCCTGGCCGATGGCCAGCAGCTCGTGGCCGCGGAGAAAGATATGCTGGTGCACCAGGTCCACCACGGTACGGAAGACGATGTTGGCGCCGCCGGCAATGAGCCCGATGAAGGTGGCGATGAGTACCACCCGGAGCTGCTCGTTGCGGAAAAACTGCCTGATGGGCTGGCCCACGTCGGTCATCGCTTCTGCGGCACCTCGCAGCCCAGGCGGGCGGCCTGGGCCAGGAAATAGTCGTCGGTCATGCCGGAAAGGAAATCGCGGACCACCGCCGCCGGCGGCGTGGCCTGCCGGTAATCGTCCGCCATGCCGGAAAGGAAATCGGCAAAGACCGTGGACTCGTGCCGCTTTTGCTCGATGTCCTCCACAAAACGGCGAAAAAGGGCGCGATAGCAGGCGGTGATCCGGTCCAGCCCCTGCTTGATGGCAGGATTGAGGTAAATGTGCTCGTAGTTGAACCGCTTGAGCTGCGCCAGTCGTTCCGACACCTCCGGGGAGAAGGCGATGGCATCGTTCCGGATGCCGCCGGCGATGAGGTCGGTGACCAGCCGGTAGACGATGGCGCCGTTGGTGGCGCCTAAGGCCTCCCGGCACTCGACGGGAATCGCCTCGCGCCGGATGAGCTTCAGCTCGATGGCATCCTCGATGTCGCGGCCGATGTAGGCGATGGTGTCGGCCAGCCGCACCACGCAGCCCTCCAGCGTCATCGGCATGAGCGGCCGGGAGGGGTCAGCCGCCTTGGCCGCGAATTCCCGGTCGAACTCGGCAAAGGTCTTGGCCCGCTCCGGCCGGAGGCTCCGGCTGTGGATCTCGCCGTCGTGGCACATGATGCCGTCGAGTGCCTGGAGCGTCAGATTCCAGCCCTTTCCCTCCCGCTCGATGCGCTCCAGGAACTCGATGCTCTGGAGGTTGTGCTGGAACGAGGGCAGGCCGTGCTCGCGGCAGAGGGCGTCGAGCATCTTTTCCCCGTCGTGGCCGAATGGCGGGTGGCCAATGTCGTGGCCCAGGGCGATGGCCTCGATGAGATCTTCGTTGAGGCCCAAGAAGCGGCCGATGGTGCGGGCGATCTTCGACACCAGCTGCACGTGCAGCACCCGGTGGGTGATGTGGTCGTTGGCGACCATGTAGAAAACCTGGGTCTTGTCGATGTAGCGGGTGTAGGCGCGGGAGTGGAGGATGCGGTCGGCATCGGTGGCAAAGCTCTGGCGGTGGCCGGCGCGCCCCTCGGGCCGGCGGCGTACGCCGTCGCGACTCAAGGTCGCCTGCGGCGCAAGGCGCATGGCCTCCCTGGCATCAAGCTCTTCCCGCAGGAGCAGCAGCTCCGGCGCGGTGGCGTAGTCCGTCTCCATGGCAACCCGTTAATTTCTCTATAAAATCCGACAATACTTTTTTGTTATGCCCTTCTTTCGGGGAATTTGCAACCCTTCTCTCGCCGGATGCCCACAAATGACCCATTTGGGAGCGGCGCCGACCCGGACCGCATCCTCTTTTGCAGCCGGAATTGACAAGGGATTGCGAACGCGATACACCAGAAATGAACCGTCGCGCCTCCGTGCCCCTCCATTCCGCTGCGAGACCGTGATGCCCACCCTGCTGCCGCTCACCGTCATCACCGACCCCCTCTGCCACCGGCACGACACCGGCGGCAACGACCACCCCGAGACGCCGGCCCGCCTCACCGCCATCGCGGATCGCCTGGGGCAGAGCCCGCTGGCGCCGCAGCTTGTCGCCGCCGCCTCCCGGGTGGCGGAACGCCAGTGGCTCACCACGGTGCACAGCGAGGAGTATCTCTACCGCTTCGAGGAGACCACCCTCGCCGGCAAAAGCCACCTCGACCACCCGGACAATCAGCTCTGCTTCGAATCCTACGATGCCGCCCTCGCTTCGGCCGGAGCGGGGCTGGTTGCCATCGACCTGCTCGAAAGCGGCACGACGACCCGCGCTTTCTGCTGCGGCCGCCCGCCGGGCCATCATGCCGAACGCTCCCTGGCCCTGGGCTTCTGCTTCCTCAACAACGCCGCCATTGCCGCCCGCTACTGGCAGCAGGCTCACGGCCGGCGTCGGGTGATGATCATCGACTGGGACGCCCACCACGGCAACGGCGTCCAGGCGGCCTTCGAGGAGGACCCGGAGGTCTTCTACCTCTCCATCCATGAACACCCGACCTGGAGCTTCCCCGGCACCGGCTGGAAGGAGGAGACCGGCCTCGGCCCCGGCAAGGGCGCCACCTGCAACATCCCGCTGCCGCCGGGAAGCGACGACGCAACGGTGATGCAGGCCATTGCGGGGCAGGTGGAGCCGGCCCTCGACCGCTTCGCCCCGGAAGCCCTCATCATCTGCGCCGGCTTCGACGGCCATGCGGCCGACGATATGTCGGGCCTCAGCTACAGCACCGGGCTCTACCGCCGCCTCGGCGACTGCGCCTCCCGCTGGGCCGCGCAGTACTGCAACGGCAAGGTGCTCTCCCTGCTCGAAGGCGGCTATCACCTTGAAAGCCTTGCCGCCGGCGTCGAAGCCTATCTCACCGGTCTCATGACCTCTGAAACGTAAGGAGTTGCCCCATGTTCATCGCCCGCTACATGACCGCCCCCGCACTCGCCATCCCGCAGGAGATGACCATCCCTGCGGCCAGGGAGCTGCTGCTCTCCCGCCACTTCCGCCATTTGCCGGTGGTGGATGCAGCCGGCAAGCTGATCGGCATGATCACCGACCGCGACCTCAGGTCCGCCTACCCCTCGTCGGTGCTTTCGGGCGACGCCATCAAGACCTGCCTGGCCGAACTCGACAAGACGCCGGTGAGCACCATCATGACCCGCACCTTCTTCACCGTGACCCCGGACTCCACCCTGGACGACGCCCTCATCCTGCTCGACCGCGAACGGGTGGGCGCCCTGCCGGTGCTGGACGGGGCGGGAAAGGTGGTGGGCATCTTTTCCATCCGCGACCTGATCAAGGCCTATCGCACCCTTTTCGGCCTGGGCGAACGGGGGTCGGCGATGATCGTGGTGGAAGACGACGGCAATCCCAAGCCGCTGACCCGCATCTGCCGTGTGCTGGAGGAACACCGCATCCGCTTCACCCGTCTCATCCGCAAGGACAAGGACGACGCCCGGGACAAGGCCACCATCTACCTGCGGGTCAACACCTACAACCTCTCGGCGGTGCGCACCGCCCTGAGCGAAGCCGGATTCCAGGTGGCCATCCCAACCATCACCCCGCCCGCGGAGTAGCGCCATGGTCGATCTGAGCGCTCTCCTCTATCCCCAGGTGGTGGCCGTGGTCGGCGCCTCGCGCACCCCCGGCAAGGTGGGTCACGATCTGCTGGCCAACCTCATCAACGGCGGCTTCGCCGGCGAGATCGTCCCGGTCAACCCCTCGGCCCCGGAACTCCTCGGCCGCCGGGCCTGGGCGAGCCTCAGGGAATACGGCGGAAAGGTGGACCTCAGCCTCGTCGCCGTCCCCCGCGCCCTGGTACCCGATGCGGTCCGGAGCTCTCTCGATGCCGGGGCCAGGGCCATCACCGTGGTCACCGCCGGCTTCAAGGAAACCGGCGCCGAAGGCGCGGCCCTGGAGCGCCAGATCGCCGAGATGTGCGCCAGCCGCCAGACGCGCCTGCTCGGCCCCAACTGCCTCGGTTGCATCAACACCGATCACGCGATGAACGCCTCCTTTGCCGGCCGCATGCCGGAAAAGGGCTCCATCTCGGTGATCTCGCAGTCAGGGGCGCTGTGCACCGCCATCCTCGACATGGCTGCCGGCCGCCATCTCGGCCTGGCCAAGCTCATCAGCATCGGCAACAAGGCGGACCTCTCCGAAACCGACCTGCTGCTCGCGCTGGCGGCCGACGAGCAAACAAAAGTGATCATCGCCTATCTCGAAGACATCGCCTCGGGCGACGATTTCGTCAAGGCCGCAGCCGAGGCCTCCAGCCACAAGCCGGTGGTGATCCTCAAGGCCGGCACCACGGCGGCGGGGCAGAAGGCCGCCTCGTCGCATACCGGCGTGCTGGCCGGGGTGGAAATCGCCTACGGCGCCGCCTTCAAGCGTTCCGGCGTCATCCGCGCCGACACCTTCGAGCAGCTTTTCGATCACGCCACCGCGCTGGCCATGCAGCCGCTGCCCCAAGGCAACCGGCTACTCATCGTCACCAACGCCGGCGGTCCCGGCACCATGGCGGCGGATGCCGCGGAAAAGGCCGGACTCGCAGTGACGGAACTCGACCGCAACACCGCCGCGGCCCTGCGCGCCAAACTGCCGGCCGCAGCCAGCATCGGCAATCCGGTGGACGTGCTGGGCGATGCCGAACCGGAACGCTACGCCGCGGCCATCAACGCCGCCCAGGACGACCCGGCGGTGGACGCCGTGGTGGTGATCCTGACTCCTCAGGCCATGACCCGGCCGGCGGACACCGCCCGCGCCATCGCCGGCAGCCTCCGGGGCGACAAGCCGGTGGTGGCCGCCTTCATGGGCGGCGCCGACGTGATGCCCGGCCGCGCCGAGCTGGTAGCAGCGGGGCTGCCCGACTACCCCTCGCCGGAGCGGGCGGTGGCGGCCATCGCGGCCATGCACGAATACGCGGCCTGGCGCAGCCGCCCGCCCCGGGTGGTGACCCGCTTCCGCGTCAACCGCCGCCGGGTGGAGCGCATCATCACCCGCCGCCTCCGCACCCAGCGCTTTCAGGTGGGGGAGGTCAAGGCCAAGAGCATCCTCGCGGCCTACGGCTTCCAGATTCCGGAGGGCTACCTCGCCACCGCCGCCGGCGAGGCGGTGGAGATCGCCGAACGCATCGGCTATCCGGTGGCGATGAAGATCGTTTCGCCGGACATCATCCACAAGTCGGACCTGGGCGGGGTACGATTGAACGTCACCAACAACGATGGCGTGCGCGACGCCTTCGACCTGATGATGCTCCGCATCAGGGAGCGGGCGCCGGAGGCTTGGGTGGAGGGCATCTACGTGGAGAAAATGGTCAACCGCGGCCTGGAGGTCATCATCGGCATGAACCGCGACCCCCAGTTCGGTCCCATGCTCATGTTCGGCCTGGGCGGCATCTTCGTCGAGGTGATGAAGGACGTCACCTTCCATCTCGCTCCGATCAGCGAGGCCGAGGCGATCCAGATGCTCAAGTCCACCCGCTCCTACGAAATTTTGCAGGGCAAGCGCGGCCAGCGCGGCGTCGATCTGGCGGCCATCGCCAACGGCCTGCAGCGCATCAGCCAGCTCACCACCGATTTTCCGCAAATCGCCGAACTGGACATCAATCCTTACATCGTGGGCGAGATCGGCAGCGAGCCGGTGGTGGCCGATGCCCGCATGACCCTCCAACCGCCGCTGGAGAGCCTCCCATGACCACCACCCAGCCCCTTTTCGTCGTCGATCCCGAGTGGCAGAAGAAGTACCACGACATGATCGCCTCCCCCCGACAGGCGGCCAGCCGCATCAAGCCCGGGCAGAGGATTTTCATCGGCACCGCCTGCGCCGAGCCGGTGGAACTGGTGGAGGCGCTGACCAAACGCTCGTGCGAACTGGCCGACGTCGAAATCGTCCAGCTCCTCACCAAGGGCGACGCCCCGTACGCCAGCAGACACCTCATCGACTGCTTCACGGTGAACAGCTTCTTCATCGGCCAGTCCATCCGCGAGCACATCCAGCAGGGGTTGGGCGACTACACCCCGACGCTTCTTTCCGACATCCCCCGCCTCTTTGCCTCGGGCCAGCTGCCGCTGGACGTGGCGCTCATCCAGGTGACCCCGCCCGACGAGCGCGGCAAGGTCAGCCTCGGCGTTTCGGTGGACATCGTCAAGGCCGCGGCCGAGAACGCCTCGCTGGTCATCGCCCAGGTCAACCCGCAGATGCCCTGCACCATGGGCGACAGCTTCCTCGACATCTACGACATCGACCTCCTGGTGCCGGTGGACCGGCCGGTGATCGAGCGGGAATCCACCCCCGCCACCGAGGATACCCGCCGCATCGGCGAATACATCGCGGCCCTCATCGAGGACGGCTCCACCATCGAGTTCGGCATCGGCCGCATCCCCCACTCCCTGGTGGAATACCTCAAGGACAAGAAGGACCTCGGCATCCACACCGAGATGCTCACCGACTCCATCATCGACCTGGTGGAATCCGGCGCCATCACCGGCAGCCGCAAGACCACCGACCGCGGCAAGGTGGTGGCCAGTTTCTGCATGGGCACCAAAAGGCTCTACGACTACGTGCACAACAACCCGCGCTTCAGCTTCCGGCCGACGGAATACGTGAACGATCCGTACATCATCGGCATGCAGAACAAGATGGTGGCGATCAACATGGCGCTGGAGGTCGATCTCACCGGCCAGGTCTGCGCCGACTCGCTGGGCTCCCTCTTCTATTCCGGCATCGGCGGCCAGGTGGATTTCAACCGCGGCGCCGCCCGCTCCATCGCGGGCAAACCCATCATCGCCATGGAATCCACCGCCAGAAACGGCACGGTCTCCCGCATCGTGACCCGGCTCACCCCCGGCGCCGGCGTGGTCACCACCCGCGGCGAGGTCCACTACGTGGTCACCGAATACGGGGTGGCCTACCTCCACGGCAAGAGCGTGCAGGAGCGGGCCATGGCGCTCATTTCCATCGCCCACCCCAGGTTTCGCGACCAGCTCTTCCGCGAGGCCATCGAGGCGAGATATCTCAAGCACGAGCTGGCGGACCTTGAGGGCCGCTTCCTGCTGGCTTCCCAGGAAATGAACACCACCATGCTGCTCGATGACGGCACCCAGATCTCCTTCCGGCCGGTGCACCCCACCGACGAGCCGCGCATGCGCGACATCCTCTACGCCCTGTCGCAGGAGACCCTCTACTACCGCTTCATGACCCGCAGCCAGCGTTTTGCCCACAAGCAGATCCAGGAATTCGTCTACATCGACCACCGCAAGGACGTCGCCATCGTCGGCACGGTGCCCGAGGCCCACGGCGAGGACATCATCGCGGTGGGCCGCTACTATCTCGACGCCAAAACCAACCGCGCCGAGGTGGCCTTCATCATCCGCGACGAATGGCAGAACCGCGGCATCGGCTCCTTCCTCTTCCGCCATCTGGTGACCATCGCCAAGCGCAACGGCATCTCGGGATTCACCGCCGAGGTGCTGCGCGACAACCGGCGCATGCAGGCGATCTTCAACCACAGCGGCTTCCGCATGAAAAGCCGCCGGGTGGAGGATGTCTATTCCTACGAGATCGATTTTGATTGATTTGCCTGCCCTGCTCCGCTACCCTTTTCCCAGAGGGATTGTGCCGGATTACCCCGTGCCGGCGCGGAAACGGACGCCATGAAACTGCTGATCGTCGATGACGAAGTCACTGCCCGCTCGGTGCTCCGGGAGCACCTGGGCCGCGCCCTGCCGAACGCGCAGGTCGCCGAGGCGGAAAACGGCGCCGAGGCCCTGTTCCGTCTGCTGCAGCACAAGCCGGATCTGGTGCTGCTCGACCTGCTGATGCCGGTGGCCGGCGGCGAGGTCTTTCTCGACGTGGCCGAGGAGTGGGCCGCCAGAAAATTCATCGCCTCCCCACCCCGGGTGGTGGTGATCACCAGCTTCAACGACGCCGCCAAGCTCATGGAGCTGAGCAACCGGGCGAGCGTCATCAAGGTGCTGCCCAAGCCCATCACCGCCACCACCATCAACCTGCTCAAGACCCTGCTGCGCGAACTCTGATTTCCCCGCCGCCCCGGCGGTCTCTCCCCCGGCGCCCATCTCTCCTGCCAGCGGGTTGCCTTTTGCCGCGAAGCACGGTACACTTTTGCATCCGGTTTCTGTTCCCGCCATTCGGAGAGCCCATGAAGAGCTATCGTCAGGAACTCTGGTTCCACGTGCCGGGCCGCCGCGTCTTCATCAACGACGACGAAGCCGGGCTGCACCACGACTACGAGGTGTGGCTGGAGCGTCTCGCCCCCCACGAACCGGTTTCCCAGTATCGCCACAACGGCTGCGAAGACAATGCCGACGCCCACCTGAAGCGCCAGGTCATGGGCCGCGAGGTGGTGGTGGCGGTGACTGAGGGCAAACTCGATTTCGGTCCATGGGAACAGATATTCTACGGCGAGTTCGACGGCGGCCGCAAAAAGCGGGTGCTGGTGAAGATCATCGGGGAATGAGGCAACAGGAAAAGGACCATGGCCGATACCTCCATCTTCCCCGCCCTCATGCAGAATGCCGCCCTGCTGCTGGCCATGGCCTTTGTCTACGACGTGCTCACCAGCCGCCACCGGCTCGGCCCGTGGCCATTGCCGGTACAGCTGGCGGTGGGCCTGGTGCTGGGCGGCCTTGGCATCGTCGTCATGCTTTCCCCCTGGACCTACATGCCGGGCATTGTTTTCGACACCCGCTCGGTGCTGCTCGGCATCTCCGGTCTCTTCTTCGGGGCCATCCCCACGATGGCGGCCATGGCCATGACCGCCCTCTTCCGCCTCTCCCAGGGCGGCGCCGCCGCCCTGACCGGAACGGCGGTGATCCTCGCCACCGGGTCCATCGGCCTCCTCTGGCGCCAGCATCGCCGCGGGCGGATGGAGGAGCTTTCCTGGTCCGAACTCTACCTCTTCGGACTCCTCATCCATGTGGCCATGCTCCTCCTGATGCTCACCCTGCCATGGCCCACGGCCAGGAATGTGCTTGCCCACATCACCCTGCCGGTGCTCGTCATCTATCCGGCCGCCACCACGCTTTTGGGCCTGCTCATGGTCAACCGCCTGCGGCGGGAAGGGATCACCCACCAGCTTCAGAAGAGCGAAGAGCGCATGCGGCTCTTTTTTGAGCGCCAGATCGTCGGCATGGCCATTACCTCACCGCAAAAAGGCTGGCTGCAGGTCAACGACGAAATCTGCCGGATGCTGGGTTATTCGCCGGAAGAGCTTTCCCGCCTCACCTGGGCAGAAATAACCCACCCCGACGACCTCAAGGCCGATCTCGACCAGTTCGAGCGCCTGCTGGCCGGTGCCATCGACGACTATTCCATGGAAAAACGCTTCATCCGCAAAGATGGCGCAACGGTGTGGACGGAACTCTCGGTTGGCTGCGTACGCCGGGCCGATGGCGCAGTGGACTACGTGCTTGCCCTGCTGGCAGACACCACCAAACGCAGACAGGCCGAAAAGGCGCTTTGGCAAAGCGAACAGCGTTTCCGCTCCCTGCTGGAGGAGGTGCCCAACATCGCGGTGCAGGGCTATGACCGAGAGCGCCGCATCGTCTTCTGGAACGCGGCCAGCGAACACCTCTATGGTTTCTCGAAGGAAGAGGCGCTCGGCCGGCAGCTCGAAGACCTCATCATTCCGCCGGCCATGCGGGAAGGAGTGGTCGCCGCGGTCACCGACTGGATGGACAACGGCGTGCCGATCCCGGCCGGGGAACTGGTGCTGCAGGGCAAGGGCGGCAGAGCCGTCCCTGTCTTCTCCAGCCACGCCATGCAGCGGGACAATGCCGGCGAACCGGTGATGTACTGCATCGACATCGATCTTGCCGAACGCAACCGGGCGGCAGAGGCGCTGCGCAAGAGCGAGGAACGGCTGCGGCTGGCGCTGACCGCCGCCAGCCAGGGCCTTTACGATCTCAACGTCCAGACCGGCGAGACCGAGGTAAGCCCGGAATACGCCACCATGCTCGGCTACGACCCGGCGGAATTCCACGAGACCAACGCCAGATGGATCGAACGCCTTCACCCCGACGACCACGAGCCGGTGGCCGCCACCTATCGGGACTATATCGCCGGCAAAATTCCCCGATACCGGGTGGAATTCCGCCAGCGAACCAAATCCGGGGAGTGGAAGTGGATTCTGTCGCTGGGCAAGGTGGTGGAATACGACGATGCCGGCCGCCCCCTGCGCATGGTCGGCACCCACACCGACATCACCGAGCGCAAACAGGCCGAAGAAAGCCTGCGGCAGAGCGAAATCTTCATCCACACTGTTCTCGACAACCTGCCCATCGGCATCGCCGTCAACTCGCTGCTTCCCGAAGTGGAATTCAGCTACATGAACGACCACTTTCCCCGCCTGTACCGCACCACCCGCGAGGCCCTTGCCGCGCCGGGCGCCTTTTGGGATGCGGTTTACGAAGAGCCGGAATTCCGCAAGAGGCTCAGAAGGCGCATACTGGACGACTGCGCCAGCGGCGATCCGGCGCGGATGCACTGGGAAGACGTGCCGATCACCAGAAAAGGCCAGGAGACCACCTACATCACGGCCCGGAACACCCCGATACCCGGCCAGAAACTGATGATCTCCACCGTCTGGGACGTGACCGAACGCAAGCGGGCCGAAGAGGAAAAGGGGCGTTTGCAGGCCCAGCTGCTCCAGGCGCAGAAGATGGAATCCGTGGGGCGCCTTGCCGGCGGCGTGGCCCACGACTTCAACAACATGCTCCAGACCATCCTCGGTTACTGCGACCTCACCCTGAATGACCTGCCGCCCGAGGATCCGCTCCAGAAAAACCTGCTGGAAATCCGCAAGGCCGCCCAGCGTTCCGCCGACCTCACCCGCCAGCTTCTCGCCTTTGCCCGCAAGCAGACCGCCGCCCCCAGGGTGCTCGACCTCAACGACACCGTGGCCGGCATGCTCAAGATGCTCCAGCGCCTCATCGGCGAGAACATCGACCTCATCTGGATACCGGGCCATGAACTCTGGCGGGTCAGGATCGATCCCTCCCAGTTCGACCAGATCCTGGCCAACCTGGTGGTCAATGCCCGCGACGCCATTGCCGGCAACGGCAAGGTGGCCATCGAGACGGAAAACGTCCGCCTCGACGGCAACGACTGCGCCAGCCTCCCCGAATGCCTCCCCGGGGAATACGCGCTGCTCACGGTGAGCGACAATGGCTGCGGTATGGACCGGGAAACGCTGGCGCACATCTTCGAGCCCTTCTTCACCACCAAGGAGCAGGGCAAGGGCACCGGCCTCGGGCTGGCCACGGTCTACGGGATCGTCCGGCAGAACAGCGGCCTGCTCACCGTGGAAAGCTCGCCGGGCCAGGGAACCACCTTCCGCATCTATCTGCCGCGGGTGACGGACGAGCCGGACAACATCCGGCTGGGTGGCGTGGTGGCCGAGCCGCCGGAGGGCGGCAGCGAAACGGTGCTGCTGGTGGAAGACGAGGAGGCGATCCTCCGGCTCGGGAAGGCGATCCTGGAACTGGGCGGCTACACGGTACTCGCCACCCGCAGCACCGCCGAGGCGCTGCAGCTGGCCCGGGAGCACCCCGGCCCCCTCCACCTGCTCATTACCGACGTGGTGATGCCGGAGATGAACGGCCACGCCCTGGCCGAACAGATCAACGGCTGCCGGCCCGGCATCGCCTGCCTCTACATGTCGGGCTACACCGCCGACATCATTGCCCGCCACGGCGTGCTGGAGCAGGGCGTGCACTTCATCCAGAAGCCCTTCACCGTGCAGGAGTTCGCCACCGCCGTCCGCCAGGCCCTGCAAAATCAAGGCAAGGGAGAATGAGCCATGACCATGGAGTCCTGCCGCACGATGCTGGGCTGGTGCACCCTGATCAATATGGGGATCTTGCTCTACTGGTTCCTCATCTTCACCCTGGCCCGCGACTGGATCTACCGTTTCCATGGCCGCTGGTTCAAACTCTCTCCCGAGCGGTTTGACGCCATCCACTACAGCGGCATGGCGTTCTTCAAGATCGGCATCTTCCTCCTGAACCTGGGGCCCTATCTGGCCCTGCGGCTGGCCGGCTGAGATAAGGACGATTGACAAAAAGCGCCGCAGCGAAGATATTCCGCCCATCCGACATTGCAGAGGAGCGCCATGGAACCCGCCGACAACGCCATCCCCCAAACACCGCTCGATCCCGTCACCGAAGGGCTCTTCAACTTCGCCATCGACCGCGAGGATGTCACATGGCTGGTGGCCGGCCTGCCGGCCGAGGTGGCGGCGGACCGCAACACCCTGGAGTATGAGCTGCAACTCGTGAAAATCATCTTTGTCGGCTGGTCCATTCTCTACAGCATGGAAGAGGGCTCCCTCCGGCAGGAACTGGCCGAACGCTACTGGCAGGCGGTGCACGAGCTGGCGGCCAATGTCTCCCACACCACCGGGCTCATGATCGGCAGGGAGGTGGATTACTTCGCCGCTGTGCGCGAACGGCTCGCTCACTACCTCGACGCCCTGCAGCGGAACAACGGCGCCGACCCGGCCGGGGTGGTGGGCCGCGAGTTCGCGTACTGCTGCGGCGTGCCGGACGATCTTTTCACCGCCATGGCCGGCTCGCGCCTTTTTGTCGCCACCCTCAGCCGGATCAGGGAATACCTTGCCGCGGTGGCCGCCGAGAATCCGGGCGCCCCCTCCAACTGACCCCGCTCCCGGCCATCCGCCGGCCACCGGCTCGCCCCATGCCTTTCATTATTTGCTACCTCCCGCTGGCCAATGGGTGTACATTATGATGGTTATGCCGATGCATCGGCCCACCTGATCTGCCAACCGCATGAACGGATCGACACGCCCGTGAAACCTTCTCTTTCCTCCTTCCTGAAAAAAGGCAGCCTGGCGCTGGTGGCCGCCGTCCTGCTCGGCCTCGTCGTCGTGCTCGCCGGCATCAAGGCCCTGCAGATCCGCGCCATGGTGGAAAAAAAGAAACACTTTGTCCCGCCGCCCGAGGTGGTGACCAGCGCCACGGTCCGCAGCGAAACATGGGAAAACGCCCTCCAGGCCGTGGGCTCCCTCGCGGCGGTGCAGGGGGTGACGGTGGCCGCCGAAACCGCCGGCAAGGTGGTGCGCATCGCCTTCGCCCCGGGTGCCGCGGTCAAGGCCGGGGCGGTTCTCATCCAGCAGGACACCGCCGCCGAAGAGGCCCAGCTGCGGGCGGCGGCCGCCGCCGCCGAACTGGCCCGGCTCAATCTGGAACGCTACCGGAGCCTGCTCGCCACCAACAGCATCGCCCAGGCCACCTTCGACAACGCCGAGGCCCAGCACAAGCAGGCCATGGCCCAGGCCGACGCCATCCGGGCGACCATCGCCAAGAAACACATCCGGGCGCCCTTTGCCGGCCGGCTGGGCATCCGGCTCGTGAACCTCGGCCAGGTTTTGAAGGAAGGCGAGCCGGTGGTGACCCTCCAGTCGCTGGACCCGATCTTCGTCAACTTCCAGCTCCCCCAGCAGGACATTTCCCGCCTCACGACCGGCCTGACCGTGAAGATCACCGCCGACACCCTGCCCGACAAAACCGTGGAGGGAAAAATCTCCACCATCAATCCGGAGGTGGAGAGCGCCACCCGCACCATCAGGGTGCAGGCGACGGTGGCCAATCCCGGCGAGGCATTGCGGCCCGGCATGTTCGCCGATGTCCGGGTGATCCTGCCGGAGCAGGGGACGGTACTCGCCATCCCTTCCACCGCAGTGCTCGCAGCCCCCTATGGCGATTCGGTCTTTGTCATCGAGACGAAAAAAGAGGAGCAGAGTGGAAAGCCCGCCACGGTGGTACGCCAGCAGTTCGTGCGCCTCGGCGCCAGACGCGGCGATTTCGTGGCCGTGATCTCCGGCCTTGCGGAAGGCGAAACCATAGTCAGCTCCGGGGTTTTCAAGCTCAGGAACGGGCAGCAGGTCAAGGTGGACAACACCCTCGCCCCCACGTTCGAACTGGCACCCAAACCCAGCGAAGGCTGATCCCTCCGGCTGCGCCATGAAATTCACCGATCTCTTCATCCGCCGGCCGGTGCTGGCCATCGTCATCAGCCTGCTCATCACCATCGCCGGGCTCCAGGCCTTCCGCTCCCTCATCGTCCGCCAGTTCCCCAAGAGCGAAGACGCGGCGGTCACCGTCACCACCGCCTACGTCGGCGCCAGCGCCGAACTGGTGCGCGGCTTCATTACCACCCCGCTGGAACGGGTCATTGCCGCGGCCGACGGCATCGACTACATCGAGTCCCAGAGCAGCCAGGGTGTTTCCACCATCACCGTGCGCCTCAAGCTCAACTACGACGCCACCAAGGCCCTGGCCGAGATCAGCTCCAAGGTCGACCAGGTGCGGCGCGACCTGCCGCCGGAGGCGGAGATTCCCATCATCAACATCGAATCGGCGGACAGCCGCTTTGCCGCCGCCTATCTCAGCTTCTCCTCCGACGTTTTGAAGCAGAACGAGATCACCGACTACCTGGTCCGCGTGGTGCAGCCGCGTCTTTCCGCCGTGGCCGGGGTGCAGCGGGCCGACATCCGCGGTGCCCGCACCTTTGCCATGCGCATCTGGCTCAAGCCCGAACGCCTCGCGGCCTACAACATCAGTCCGGCCCAGGTGCGCAAGGCGCTGGCCGCCAACAATTACCTTGCCGCGGTGGGCCGCACCAAGGGGGCGCTGATCCAGGTGAACCTCACCGCCAACACCGATCTCAGGTCGGCGGATGAATTCAGGCGCCTGGTGGTCCGCGAGGAAAACGGCGCCATCGTGCGCCTCGCCGACGTCGCCGACGTGGTGATGGGCGCCGAGGACTACGACAGCGAGGTGCGCTTCTCTGGCAAAACCGCAGTCTTCATGGGCATCTGGCCGTTGCCCAACGCCAACTCGCTGGACGTGGTCAGGGGGGTCAGGGCCGAACTGGCGCAGCTCGAAAAGGACCTGCCCACCGGCCTGGTCGCCCGCGTCGGCTACGACGCCACCGCCTACATCGACAGCGCCATCCACGACGTGACGAGAACCCTGGGCGACACCCTGCTCATCGTGGTGGTCATCATCTTCCTCTTCCTCGGTTCCATGCGCTCGGTGCTCATCCCGGTGGTGGCGATCCCGCTCTCGCTCATCGGCGCGCTGTTTCTCATGCAGCTCTTCGGTTTTTCCATCAACCTGCTCACCCTGCTGGCCATCGTCCTTTCCGTGGGCCTGGTGGTGGACGACGCCATCGTGGTGGTGGAGAACGTCGAACGCCACCTGAGCGAGGGCCAGACGCCGCTCGATGCCGCGCTCCTGGGCGCCCGCGAGCTGGTGGGGCCGATCATCGCCATGACCATCACCCTGGCGGCGGTCTACATGCCCATCGGCTTCCAGGGCGGCCTCACCGGCTCGCTCTTCCGGGAATTCGCTTTCACCCTGGCCGGGGCGGTGACCATCTCCGGCGTGGTGGCGCTGACCCTGTCCCCGATGATGTCGGCCAGGCTGCTCAAGCCGGGCGACGAGGAGCGGGGGCTGGCCGGCCGCATCGCCCGCGACTTCAAGCGGCTGCGGGAGACCTACGGCCGCTGGCTCGACGTCACCCTGGCCCATCGCCCGGCGGTCTATGCCGTCTGGATCGCGCTCTCGCTGGCCGCCTTCCCCATGTTCACCATGTCGGCAAAGGAACTGGCCCCCACTGAGGACCAGGGCGTCATCTTCGGCATCGTCGATGCGCCGGCCGACGCCACCCTCGACCAGACCAGCCGCTTCGCCGCGGCAGTGGCCGAGGTCTTCCTGGGCATTCCCGAAACCAACTACACCTTCCAGCTCACCCAGCCCAACTCCGGCTTCAGCGGCATGGTGACCAAACCGTGGGACCAGCGGGAGCGCACCATCTTCGAGGTCATGCCCGAGGTGCAGCAGAAGCTCGCCCGGATTCCCGGCATCCGCATCATGCCGGTCTTCAGGCCCTCGCTGCCCGGCGGCGGCCAGTTTCCGGTGGAGTTCATCATCGCCTCCACCGCGGAAACCGGGCAGATCCTCGATTTCGCCAAACAGCTCCAGCAGAAGGCTGCCGCCAGCGGCATGTTCGCCTTCCCGCCGGTTATCGACGTGAAAATCGACCAGCCCCAGTCCGAGTTCGTCATCGACCGCGACAAGGTGGCGGACCTGGGCCTGAACCTCGAACAGGTGGGCGCCGACCTCGCCGCCATGGTGGGCGGCAACTTCGTCAACCGCTTCGACATCGCCGGCCGCAGCTACAAGGTCATCCCCCAGGTGCAGCGCACCGACCGGCTCAACCCCGACCAGCTCAACCACATCTACGTCACCGGCCCCGACGGCGGGCTGGTGCCGCTTTCCACCGTGGCCACCCTGCGCAACAGCACGGTGCCGCGCTCGCTCAATCGCTTCCAGCAATTGAACGCCGTAAAACTCAGCGGGGTGCCGGTGCGGCCGCTGGACGAGGCCCTGCGCTTCCTGGAAGACGAGGCGGGCAAAATCCTGCCCCAGGGCTACGTGCTCGACTACACCGGCGAGTCGCGCCAGCTCCGCCACGAGGGCAACAAATTCGTGCCCGCCTTCATCCTGGCGGTGATCCTGATCTTCCTGGTGCTGGCCGCCCAGTTCAACAGCTTCCGCGACCCCTTCGTCATCCTGGGCGGCTCGGTGCCGCTGGCCATGTTCGGGGCGCTCATCTTCACCTTCCTCAAGATGCCCGATCCCAACGTGCCCTTCTGGACCTCGGGCTGGACCACCTCGCTCAACATATACTCCCAGGTGGGACTGGTGACGCTGGTCGGTTTGGTGGCGAAAAACGGCATCCTCATCGTCGAGTTCGCCAACCAGCTCCAGCTCCAGGGCCGTTCCAAGCTCGACGCGGTGCGCGAAGCCGCCATGACCCGCCTGCGGCCCATCCTCATGACCAGCACCGCCACGGTGGCCGGCCATTTCCCCCTCACCCTGGTCACCGGCGCAGGCGCGGCGGCCCGGAACTCCATCGGCCTGGTGCTGGTGGGCGGCATGGCCATCGGCACCCTCTTCACCCTCTTCGTGGTGCCGTCGATCTACATGCTGGTGGCCCGCGACCACGCCAGGGACCGCCAAGAGGCAGCCACCACCGCCGGGGAGATTTCCTTGACACGGTAAGGCAATCAGCGGCAACGCCCGCCGCCGCGGCCGGAAAAAATGGACAACACGACGGAAGGCCGCTACATTGGGAATGCGAGAGCGGCAGCAACCCTGCCCCACCCCAAAGAAACAAGAGGAGGCCCGCCATGCCCGAATTCTGCAACCCCTTCAGCGGCCTGAAAAACGACCGCAAGCTCACGAAAGAGGAACTGGTCCGCACCATCCGCTTCATGATCGCGGCGGAATACGAGGCGATCCAGCTCTACCAGCAGACCGCCGAAAGCACCGACAACGCCCTGGCCAGGGAGGTGCTCATCGACATCGCCAACGAGGAAAAGGAACATGCCGGCGAATTCCTGCGGCTGCTGCGCGAACTCGACCCCGACGAGGAGAAATTCTACCGGGAGGGGTATGAGGAGGTAGAGGAGATGATCGCCCGGTTGCAAAAGAAAAAGAAATAACATCCCGGCTGGCGGGTGCCGCGCCTCCGCACGCCACCGGGTGCGCCGCGGCAATGCCGCAGCAGGAGCGGTCCCGAGCCGGAATTCCCCATTGCCAGTCCATGGACATTGCCAATATTTTCCACGGAATCGCCAGGGGCCTGCCGGAGGAGGCCGTGGCGGAACTCTTCCGTCGCCCCGGCGTGCGCCTCGAACGCATCGTCTCGGACGGCCACGCCACCCCGGCCGGTGAGTGGTACGATCAGGAGACCGACGAATGGGTCCTGCTCCTTTCCGGCAGCGCCGGCCTGCGCATCGAGGGCGAGCCGGAGGTGCTCATCCTGAAGCCCGGCGACTGCCTTGACCTTCCCGCCCATTGCCGCCACCGGGTGGAGTGGACCGATCCGGAACGGGAAACCATCTGGCTCGCCCTCCACTGCCGCCGGGACTGAGCACGCCGCCTTGCCATGGAAAACTTCGTCCTCACCCTTACCTATCTGCTCATCGGCATGGGCCTCAAGCGGCTGCCCAACTTCCCCCGCGAGGGCGGCAGCGTGCTCAATCTCTTTGTCATCTATGTTTCGCTGCCCGCCCTGGTGCTCCTGAAAATCCCGGAACTGACCTTTTCCAGGCAGCTTCTCGTTCCGGCGCTGATGCCGTGGGCCATGCTCTTCCTCTGGGCCGCGGTCATCCTCGGCCTCTCCCGGCTGCTCGACTGGCCGCGGCCGATCACCGGCTGCCTGCTGCTGCTGGTGCCGCTGGGCAACACCTCTTTTCTGGGCATTCCGATGGTGCGCGCCTTTTTCGGGGAAGGAGCCATTCCCTACGCCGTGCTTTACGACCAGCTGGGCTCCTTTCTCGGGCTCGCCACCTACGGATCGCTGGTGATCGCCCTTTACGGCAGCGGCAGGGAAAAGCCCACCCCGGCCGGGGTGGTGAAAAAAATCGCGCTCTTTCCGCCCTTCATCGCCCTCAACCTCGCCCTGCTGCTCTCGCCCTTTTCCTACCCGCCGGTCTTCTCCGCTCTCCTGCAGGCGCTGGCCGCCACCCTGGTGCCGGTAGTGATGACCGCCGTCGGCTTCCAGCTCACCCCGAAACTGAGTCGTGAGGCCCTGGCCCCGCTGACCATGGGCCTGACGATCAAGCTCGTCGCCGCCCCGCTTTCGGCGCTCCTCATCTGCCGCCTGCTGGGTTTCGACAGCGAGGCCGCCAGGGTGGCGGTCTTCGAGGCAGGTATGCCGCCCATGGTCTCGGCAGGCGCCCTGGCCATCCTGGCGGAGCTTGCGCCGCCGCTCACCGCCGCCCTGGTGGGCCTCGGCATTCTGTTCAGCTTCGCCACCCTCCCCCTGCTCTATCACCTGCTGTGAGCGCCGGGCACCCCAAAGGAATCCCATGGAAAAACTCGAAGAACTCATCGAACGGATCAAAAAACTCGAAAAGGAGCTGGCCAGCGAGATCCAGAAGAAGGAGGAGGAGTTCTTCTACACCATCCGCGGCAAAAAGGTACACTTTGAAAAGGAAATCAGGCGGCACCACCGGCAATACGCCAGCCGCCTTTCCACTTATCTCGCCACCGCCACCCTCTTCAACCTGCTGACCGCGCCGGTGATCTGGGCCTGCCTCCTGCCGGCCCTGCTGCTCGACCTGGTGGTGACGCTCTACCACGGCATCTGCTTTCCGGTCTACGGCATCCCCAAAGTGCGACGGAGCGACTACATCGTGGTGGACCGCCACGCCCTGCGCTATCTCAACCTCATCGAGAAGATCAACTGCGCCTATTGCGGCTATTTCAACGGCCTCATCGCCTACGTGCAGGAGGTCGCCGCCCGCACCGAACAGTACTGGTGCCCCATCAAGCACGCCCGGAAGATCGCGGCCATCCACAGCCGCTACGGGAAATTCCTCGAATACGGCGATGCGGAAGGTTATCGCAAGCGGCTGGAACGGCTGCGCCGCGACTTCGCGAACCTGGGCGAAGAGAGATGATGCCGTGACCACCGTCATTATCTTCTGCCTCACCTACGCCGGCGTGGCCCTGGGCCGCATTCCCGGCCTGATGCTCGACCGCACCGGCATCGCGCTCCTGGGCGCCATCGCCATGGTGGTGAGCGGCGCGGTGCCCCTCCCTGAGGCAGTCGGCGCCATCGACCTGCCCACCATCATCCTGCTCTATGCCCTGATGGTGGTTTCGGCCCAGCTCCGGCTGGGCGGCTTCTACACCTGGGTGGCGCTCTCAAGCAGCAGGCTGACGGCACGGCCCGCCCTGCTGCTTGCCGCGGTGATGGGGCTCGCCGCTGTGCTCTCCGCGCTCCTGGCCAACGACATCATCTGCCTCGCCTTCACCCCGGTGCTCTGCGCCACTCTGCTTGCCGCCGGCCGCAATCCGCTGCCCTATCTCATGGGGCTGGCCATGGCGAGCAACATCGGCTCCGCCGCCACCATCATCGGCAACCCGCAGAACATGCTGATCGGCCAGGTGGGCCGTCTCGACTTCGCCGCCTTCCTTCTCTGGTGTGGCCCGCCCAGCCTGCTGGCCCTTGTCGCCGCCTACGGCCTGATCCGCTGGGCTTACCGCGACATCTTCCAGGCGCCGCTTCTCCCCCCTGCGGAGGTCCCCACCGCACCGTGGCCGGAGTTCAACCGCTGGCAGGCCGGCAAAGGTCTTCTGGCCACGGCCCTGCTGGTGGTGCTCTTCTTCACGCCGCTGCCGCGCGAGCTGACCGCCATCACCGTGGCCGGCGTGCTGCTGTGCAGCCGCCACATGCATTCCCGCCGGATCCTGGAGCTGGTGGACTGGCATCTCATCACCCTCTTCTGCGCCCTCTTCATCGTCATCCACGGCATCACCGACCAGGGGCTCCCCGCGCGGGTCATCGCCGCCCTGTCCAACCACGGCATCAACCTGGCCGATCCGGCCATGCTCACCGGCATCTCCACGGTGATGAGCAACCTGGTGAGCAACGTGCCGGCGGTGATGCTGCTGGTCCGCTTCCTCGATCCGGGCCAGCCGGTGCCGTGGTACACCCTGGCGGTTGCCAGCACTTTTGCCGGCAACCTGCTGGTGATCGGCAGCATCGCCAATCTGATCGTCATCGAGCAGGCGCGGCCCTTCGGGGTCGCCATCAGCTTCCGCGACCACGCCAGAATCGGCGTGCCGGTTACGCTCAGCTCCCTGCTGATCCTGATCGGCTGGATATATCTGTAGGGAATTATGCCGCGGAGGCGGCTGCGGACTGGCCTTTCTGCGCTTGGGCCGTGGCCTTTGTCTTGCGATGGTACTGGAGCACCGTATCGGCCAGGGACTTGGTGTGGAAGGGCTTGAGGATGTAGCCCTGGATGCCGAGATGGACACAGGCCACGATCTCGTTTCTGGCCGCCACCGAGCTGACCATGATGATGGTGGTTCTGCTGTCGGCAAGAGTGGTGCGGATCTCCTGCAGCACCTTGTAGCCGTTCATGTGCGGCATCATGATGTCGAGCAGGATGATGTCGGGCCGGAACCGCTTGTACTCGACCAGAGCATCCTCGCCGTTGGGGACCACGCACAGTTCGAACCGCTGCTCGTCCTTCAACCCGACGCGGATGAGCTGCCGCGTGACCTCTTCGTCCTCAACCGCCAGAACCTTCAGTGGTGCCATGATCGTCTCGTGTCGCCGGATGAATGGGGTAGCCGAAAGGGGAAGTCTCATTTATAACAAAACCATGGTACGCTTTCACCCCGCAAATTTCATTTTCCAACATCTCCGCCGACCATGCCCACCCTGCCCGATCTGCTGAGCATCTTCCGCATCGTGGCCGCGCCGTTCCTGCTGCTGGCGGCCTGGTCCGGCCTGCACGGCCCCTTTCTCCTCCTCTTTGTCGCGGCCCTGATCAGCGACGCCCTGGACGGCTTCCTCGCCCGCCGCCTTGGCCAGACAACCGCCCTAGGCGGCCAGCTCGACAGCTGGGGCGACTTCGCCCTCTACTGCACCACCCCGCTGGCAGTCTGGTGGCTCTGGCCCGAGGTGATCCTCCACGAACTTCCCTGCGTCGCCGCCGCCATCCTCTCCTTTCTCCTGCCGGTGGCCGCAGGCTTTGTCAAGTTCCGGCGACTGACCAGCTACCATACCTGGGGAGCCAAGGCGGCGGCTGTGGCCCTGGGAATAGCCACCCCGCTCCTCTTGCTGGGCGGGCCGGCCTGGCCCTTCCGGCTGGCGGTGTTCCTGCTGGCGCTCTCGGCGGTGGACGAATGCATCATCACCCTGCTGCTGCCGCGCTGGCAGGCGGATATCCCTTCCTGCCTGCACGCCCGGCGCCTTGGTCAAAGAGGCCACTGATGGCCACCGACCGGCAACGCCTTGTCGCCTGGTGGTTCTACGACTGGGGCAACTCCGCCTTCACCACCCTGGTGGTGACCTTCATCTACTCCACCTATTTCAGCCAGGCCCTCGCCGGAACCCCCGAAACGGGCACGGTCCTTTGGTCGCGGGCCATGGGGGCAAGCGCCCTCCTGATCGCCATCACCTCGCCGCTCCTGGGCGCCCTGGCCGACCGCGGCGGCAACCGGCGGCGCAGCCTGCGTCTCGCCTCCTTCCTCTGCATCATCCTGACCGCCGCTCTCACCTTTGTGAGCCCCGGCCAGCCTCTGGCCCTCCTTCTGGCCCTGCTGCTCTTTGTCGGCGCCAACACCGCCTATGAAATCGCCATTGTCTTCTACAACGCCTATCTGCCGGAATTCGCCTCTGCGGACCGGAGCGGCCGCATCTCCGGCTACGGCTGGGGCCTGGGCTATGTGGGCGGCATCCTCTGCCTCGCCATGGCACTCGTTCTCCTGGTGGGGAGCGAGCCGCTCCTCACCCTGCCAAGGGAAGCCGGGCTTCACGTCCGGGCCACCAACCTGCTCACCGCCCTCTGGTTCCTCCTCTTCACCCTGCCCTTCCTGCTTCTTGCCCCGCCCGACCGTCTGCAGGGAAAACCGGCCACCGTGGCCACGGCCGTTGCCGATCTCGCCGACACCTTCCGCTCCCTGCGGCGGTTCCGGCAGGTCTCCCGTTTCCTCCTCGCCCATCTCATCTACAACGACGGACTGGTCACCATCTTCGCCTTTGGCGGCATCTACGCCGCCGGCACCTTCGGCATGACCATCCCCGAGGTGGTCCTCTTCGGCATTGCCCTCAACATCGCCGCCGGCATCGGCGCCTTTCTCTTCGGCCATCTGGAGGACGCCATCGGCGGCAAGCCCACCATCCTGCTCACCCTTGCCGGCCTCACTCTCGCCACCCTCACCGCCGCCCTGGCGCCGGACCGCTTCTGGTTCTGGCTGGCCGGCCTCTTCGTCGGCCTCTTCGTCGGCCCCAACCAGTCGGCGAGCCGCGCCCTCATGGGCCGCCTCACCCCGGCCCCGCACCGGGCCCAATTCTACGGATTTTACACCCTCTCCGGCAAGGTCACCGCCTTCCTCGGCCCGCTGCTGCTGGGTTCCGCCACTGCCTTTTTCCAGAGCCAGCGCGCCGGCATCGCCACCATCATCCCTTTTTTTCTGATCGGCGGCCTGCTGCTGCTCGCCGTCCGCGAAACGCCTGCAATCGCGGACCAGAAGGACGAAACTTTCGCCGGCTCCGACTGATTTTTTGATGACGCGCCCTTTTGTTTTGAGGTAGATTTTTCCTGGAGACCCTGCATTTCCACCGACCACCAGCGAACCAGCACAAGGAGGTTACCCATGTCTGTCGCCCCGGCAGATTTCGACAAGGCACTGGCCATCGGCCGCCCCCCCAACATCGTCAGGCTCTTCCCCAACTCGCGGGCGCTCATCGTCAGCGGCAAGGTGATCGACCGGGCCATGCTGGCCAAGGGCAAGTGCATGACCATGGCCGCCAACGCCCGCAACTCCTTTGTGATCCGCGGAGCGCTCAGGGCGGCGCAAAAGGCCAACGCCTGCCTGATCATCGAAATCGCCCGTTCCGAGGGCGGGGCCAAGGCATACTGCCCCATCAACTATTGGAACATGGCCATCATGGTGGATCAGGCCATGAACGAAATGGGCATCACCGTGCCGGTGGCCATCCACGCCGATCACTACGGGATCAAGAAGGAGTCGGACATCGATTTTGCCAAGGTGGAGATCCCCACCATGTTCGAGGCGGGCATCACCTCCATTGCCATCGACGCCTCCCATCTGCCCGACGACAAGAACCTGCTCACCAACCTCTCCCTGGCCCAGCTCATCCCACCTTGGGCCGGCTACGAGACCGAGGTGGGCGAGATCAAAGGCAAGGCAGGCCTCTCCACCCCGGCCGAGGCCCTCTTCCTCATCCAGGGATTGAACGCCCACAATCTCTTCCCGGACTGGATCGCCTTGAACAACGGCACCACCCACGGCATCGAGGCGAGCGATTCCGGCATCCAGGTGGAACTCACCGCCGAGATCCACGCCAAGCTCGCGCCCTACAAGGTCTCCGGCGCCCAGCATGGCACCTCGGGCAACAGTTCCGAGCGCCTCCGCGCCATTGCCGATGGAACCCGCACCACCAAGGCCAATGTCGCCACCGCGCTGCAGATGATCTCCTGGGGCCTTGAGGTGAACGACTACGGCAATGCCCAGCTCGATGCCAACGGCAACTTCAGGAAGGTGAAGAATGCCGGCATGACCGAGGCCATGTGGGAGGAAATGGTCAGGTACGCCGAGGAAAAAGGCTGGAAAAAGGGCGACTACAAGAGCCTCAACCTGGCCTTCGAGAACCGGCTGCTGGGCCAGCCTCAGCCGGTGCGGGAACGGATGATCCAGCGGGTGGAGGATTTCGCCCACACCCTGCTCACCGAGGTCTTCAACGCGCAGGATACGGCGCCGCTGGGAATTGCCGAGATATTGAATGCCGGCAGCCACGACCTCGGCCCCAAGGCAAGCCGCATCGAGGACCCGGCCCAATGGATCGGCGACAGGATTGCCCAGCGGGCCGCGGCATTGGGCACCGACAAGGGCCCGGCCGGCAACTTCGACGATTGACTTCCCTGGCCAGAAACGCAAAAAGGGTGGCGCGGATTCCGCACCACCCTTTTTTATGGCCTGGGGGAAAACCGAGTTACTTGCTGAGCGTGCCGCCCAGGGTCTTGACGTTCTCCACTTCCTCCTTCACCGCGGCGATCTCCTTCACCCCCGGCACCTCCTGCATCAGCTCCTTGCCGGAATCCTCCACGTCGCGCATCCCCTTCTTGAAGGAATTGATCGCCTTGCCAAGGCCGCTTCCCAGCTCGGGCAGCTTCTTGCCGCCAAAGACCAGAAAGGCGATGGCAAAGATCACCATGAGTTCCGGGGTTCCCAATCCAAACATAGTTACCTCCCTGCGCCGCCGCGCGGCAGAATTGCCTAGGCAGCGTCATCCTTCTTGTTTTCGAGTTGCTCCGGCGCCTCCGCCTCGCGGGTGGCCTTCTTGAAATTCTTGATGCCCTTGCCGAGGCCGGCACCGAGTTCCGGCAGCTTGCTCGCCCCGAAGATGATCACCACGATGACCAGGATAATCATCAACTCCGGCATACCGAGTCCAAACATAATCCCTTCCCCTCGCTTCGCGTTGTGGGCCACTACTCCCTTCGAACCCCATTATGTACCCCAAATCCGGCGTGATGCAAACATCTTTTCCTCTGCGCCGCCACCATGCCGCATCCGGAAACGCCTTGCCCCTGGTAATATTTTGTAATACAATGGCCCCAACGGAGAAAAACATGAGCAACCGCAAAAAACAGACCATCATCAGCTTCAAGGCCGACGATACCCTGGCCGAGGCCCTGCAATCGGTTCCCAACCGCTCCGAATTCATCCGCAGTGCCATCCTCACCGCCCTGGACAACGGCTGCCCGCTCTGCCAGGGCAGTGGCATCCTCAGCCAGGAACAACAGAAGCACTGGGCCGAGTTTCTGGCCCATCATTCGCTGACGAAATGCCAAAAATGCCAGGCCGTGCATCTGGTGTGCAAGGCCGCGTCAGAGACCCCTGACCACCGCCACTGAAACACCCACCACCTGGACGGAGAAAACACGCGATGCCCCGCCTGCGCCTGCTGCTCGCAACCCTTTTCTGCTGCCTCACCTTCCTTGCCGCAACTGAGGCGCTGGCCGATGAAAAACTGCGGGTCTTTGTCACCATCGCGCCCCAGGCCTTCCTGGCCGAACGCCTCGGCGGCGAGGCGGTGGAGGTGCACACCCTGGTTGGCAAGGGGCAGGACCCCCATACCTTCGAGCCC
The DNA here is from genome assembly GCA_040757055.1 of Thermodesulfobacteriota bacterium. Classification (GTDB taxonomy): domain Bacteria; phylum Desulfobacterota; class Desulfobulbia; order Desulfobulbales; family Desulfurivibrionaceae; genus JAJZRJ01. Next base: position 137,668 of record JBFLXY010000001.1, read on the forward strand.
AGCCCGCGACAGGCCGCAACCCTGGGCCGGGCCCATCTGTTTTTCACCGTGGGTCTGCCCTTTGAAAAGCAGTTGGTGGCCAAGGCGGCCGCCAACAATCGCAACATCAAGGTATCCGATTCCACCATCGGCATCACGCGGCTGATGATGCAGGAGCACCATCACGACCAAGATGCCGCTCACCATGGCCATGTCCGGGGCGAACCCGATCCGCATCTCTGGCTGGCCCCCGCCAACCTGACCATCATGACCAAAAACATGGCCGCCGCCCTGACCGCGGCCCTGCCGGAACACCGGGAAACGGTGCGCCGCAGCCAGCAGGCCCTGCTGGACGAACTCGCCGCCCTGGACAGACAGCTGGCCGCCTCCCTCGCCCCGCACCGCGGCAAGACCTTTTATGTCTTCCACCCGGCCTTTGGCTATTTCGCCAATGCCTATGGCCTCACCCAGGAGGCAGTGGAGACCGGCGGCAAATCCCCCTCGCCCAAACGCCTCACCGCACTGGTCCGCCAGGCCAAGGTGGACGGGGTGAAGGTGATCTTTGTCCAGCCCCAGTTCGACGCCAAGGCCGCTGCCACGGTGGCTGCAGGCATCGGCGGCGCCGTGGTACCCATCGACCCGCTGGCCAGGGAGGTCACGGCCAACTTGTCGTCCATTGCCGGCGCCATCGACCAGGCCTTCCGGCAGCAACCAGCACCCGGAGGCACCAAAGGCAAATGACCATGGCCGAAGCCGTCGTCACCATCCGGGGACTCGATTTTGCCTACACCACCGGCCCCCTTATCCTGGAAAACGTCACGCTGGATATCGCGCCCCTTGACTCCCTCTGCATCGTGGGCCCCAACGGCGGCGGCAAGACCACCCTGCTTAAGTTGATCCTCGGCCTGCTCAAGCCAAACCGGGGGGAGATCCGGGTGCTGGGCATGACACCGGAGGCCGCTCGCCTGCGGGTGGGCTATGTGCCCCAGTACGCCCGCTACGATCCGCTCTTTCCGGTGACGGTGCTGGACGTGGTCCTCATGGGCCGACTGAATCGCCTGATTGTCGGGCGCTACACACGGCAGGACCGCGAGGCCGCCCGCGAGGCCCTGGCCGAGATGGGGCTTGCCGACCTGGAACGCCGCCTCTTTGCCGAGATCTCCGGCGGCCAGCGCCAGCGCACCCTCATTGCCCGAGCCTTGGCCGCCTCGGGCGAACTGCTCATCCTCGACGAGCCCACCGCCAACATCGATGCCGCTTCGGAGGAGCACCTCTTCAAGATTCTGGAGCGGCTCAACCAGCGGCTCACCGTCATGCTGGTCACCCACGACGTGGGTTTTGCCTCCAAGTTTTTCAAAAGCATCGCCTGCGTCAACCGCGAGGTGGTGATCCACCCCACCAGCGAACTCACCGGCGAGCTGATCCGCAACATGTACGGCGGCGACATCCGCATGATCCGCCACGACCACCGCTGCGCCAAGGAAGGGCACTGCACCCATGGACTTTCTTAACGCCCTGGCCGACCCGGCCATCCCCTTCCTGCGCCATGCCTTTTTCTCGGGGATACTGGCGAGCCTCGCCTTCGGCATCATCGGCACCTACGTGGTGACGCGCCGCATCACCTACATCGCCGGCGCCATCTCCCACTGCGTGCTGGCCGGCATCGGCGCCGGCCTCTACCTGGAACATGCGCTGCGTGTCACCTGGTTCGGCCCGCTCACCGGCGCCATTGTCACCGCCCTGGCCGCGGCCATCATCATCGGTCTGGTGAGCCTGTACGCCAACCAGCGGGAGGATACCGCCATCGGCGCCCTGTGGTCCATCGGCATGGCGGTGGGACTGCTGTTCATCGCCAAGACCCCCGGCTACGTCGAGCCGATGAGCTATCTCTTCGGCAACATCCTGCTCATCTCCCGGGCTGACCTCTGGCTGGTGCTGGCCCTGGACGCCCTGGTGGCCGGCACCGCGCTGCTCTTCTACCACCAGCTGCTGGCGGTCTGCTTCGACGAGGAATACGCCCGGCTGCGCGGCATCCGCACCGACCTTTTCTACCTGCTGCTGCTCTGCCTCACCGCCCTCACCGTGGTGCTGCTGGTGCGGGTGGTGGGCATCGTCATGGTCATCGCGCTTTTGACCCTGCCGGCGGCGGTGGCCGGCAACTTCGCCCGCAACCTGCGCCAGATGATGGTGCTTGCCACCCTCTGCTCCATGGCCTTCATCGGCAGCGGCCTGGCGGTGAGCTACACCTACGACCTGCCCAGCGGCCCGACCATCATCGTGCTGGCCGGGCTCACCTACCTCATGCTGCTGGCCTCCAGGCGCTTCGGCCGAAAAAACAGATGAAAAAGGGGCTCCCCTTCCCCGGCACCAACGGCGGCCTGCACCGTCACCAGCCTCCGGGCGGCGGTCGGACACTCGTCACCAGAAGCGAAATGGTGACGTTGGGCCTGGAGTTGGGGGTTTTCCTCTGCGCCCTGGCCCTCTTTCTCCTGCACAACCGCCCCGGCTGGCAACCCCTGGTCGGCGACCTCTCCATCAACTTCGTGGCCCTGATTGTCGAGGCGATGCCCTTCATGGTCATCGGTTCCATGGCCGGAGGAATTCTCGAGGTTTTTGTCCCGCAGGAACGATTCGGCCGCTTCCTGTCCGGGCGCAGCGCAACCACCGTGTTCCTGGCGGGCGGCCTGGGTCTGCTGGCTCCGGTATGCGAGTGCGCCATTGTTCCGGTGGTCCGCCGTCTCCTGCGCAAGGGGGTCCCCCTGGGAGGAGCCATCGCTTTTCTGCTCGCCGGCCCCATTGTCAACGTGATTGTCGCCTGGTCCACTGCCGTGGCCTATCGGCTCGATTGGACCATTGTCCTTACCCGTCTTGCCTGCGGTTACGGCATCGCCATCCTGGTGGCCCTGACCATGGACCGCCTTTTTACCGTAACGCAGGCAACCAGGGACTCGCTCTGGACCATCCACCATCAGGCCTGCGCCTGTTGCGGCCATGACCATCAGCAGACGCAACGTCCCCTCCGGATGCGAATGGGAGAGGCGGTCAGCCATGCCTGCGAGGATTTTTTTGAAGTGGGCCGCTATCTGGTGATCGGCGCCTTTATCGCCGCCTTGACGCGCTCAACCGTGAGCATGGAAACCTTCGGGATACTGATGACCTCTCCCGGATTGGCCATCCTGCTCATGATGGCGCTGGCCATATTGCTCAACCTGTGCAGCGAAGCGGACGCCTTCATTGCCGCCAGCTTCCGGACCGTGCTGCCGCTCAGTTCACAGATGGCCTTCATGGTGCTCGGCCCCATGCTGGATATCAAACTTGTCCTCATGTATCTTTCGTTCCTGCGCAAGCGCGCCATCATCACCCTGTCGCTCCTGACCTTCACCTCGGTGCTGCTCGCCATGCTCGCCTTGGAATATCTGGCAGGAGGCCGGTAACGCCATGCCGGCCGTGGGCAGCCAGTTCGTCCGCTCTGCCAGACTCCTGCTCCTGATCTCCTGGGCCTGGTTTCTTCTCCGGCTCAGGCTGCCCTTGGGGAGAAACGACCTGGCAAAGCTTCTGCACCCGGACCTCTGGTGGCTGGTGACGGCAGGGACCGTCGTGGTTTCCCTCTTTGCCGTGGCCACGCTCTGCAACCGCTCCGTCGGCCGGAGCACGCCCTTCCGCCAGATGTCGGCCCTGTCCGGCATGTTGCTCCTGTTGCTGCCGCTCCTCTATTTCTTCAATATCGGCCAGGGACACTTTGGCGAAGACGCCCTGCGGAAACGTTCCATGCCCGCAGGGAAAAACGGCGTCATGCCCCCATCCCTCCCGGAAACAACGCCCACAGCGACGACCGGCAGGACGACCCGACTCCTCATCGATGATTTTCAATCCCTGCTCAACAATCCATCCTCCCATATCAACAAAAAAGTGACCCTCGTGGGCATGCTCCTTCCCGACGACAAGGCTCCTGCCGGCGAGACCTTCTACTGTTGCCGTTTCCGGATCAACTGCTGCGCCGCCGACGCCATGCCGGTTGGCGTCATGGTCTGGCACCAGTCGCCAGTCAGATTGAGCGCGGGAAGTTGGGTACGGATAGAGGGGACCTTGCGGCGGCTCGAGTTGCCGGACACCCCGAAACAGCTCGTCGTCGAGGCCGACACCGTTCTGCCGGTCATGGCACCGGATTCGCCCTATGTATTATGAAAATTGACGCCGCCGGGCCATGATCTCCCCTCTCCCCCCGGCAGGCCGACTGTCGTCTTGCTGGCCGGCAAAAAACCCTTCGTAAAAAGATCTGAAAACCTCCCGTGTGTGGGCCGCGACACAAAAAGAAACGGCGCCCCAGGGGGCGCCGTTTGTCTTCACATCGCTTGAAGCCGCTGCAGATCAATCGTAATGGCGGTGCCGCTCCCGGCCCGCATGGGCATATCTCCCCTCATGCTTGTGCTTCTGCCTGTAATGGCCAAGGTGACGGCCATTGTCGTGATGGCGGTGCTTCTTTTTGTCGCGGAGCACGACCACCTTTTCCCGCACCACCACCTTCTCCGGCTTCCGGTCGGCGGTGACGACCGCAACCCCAACCGCGCCGCCCAGGCCACCCCCGACAATGGCCCCCTCCCGGCCGCCGACGGCGGAACCGACCGCCGCCCCGGCCGCGGCTCCGATGGCCCCGCCGATCACCGCACTGCCGTCCACGCTCTCAGCCCGGGCCGGGGCGGCAAAACCGATCACCGCCACCAGGGCCAGCACTCCCAAACGCTTTGTCATACCTTTCCCTCATTGGCTGTTGGACGATACCGCCGACCACTATCGGGGTGAACGCCCATTTTCCTGGACCTCCGAAAAACCGCCGACCCAAAACAGGCAGCGGCACAGCGCCTCCGTAACTCCCACTATACAGAAAAGCGGGAACGCGCAACAGGAAAAAGTAAGAATCTTATTAAATACTAAAAATTCAGACAGCCCAACGAATCCGTCTACTTCCGAAGCCGTTCCGGATCGATGCCGTGGCGATTGATGGCGTATGCGCCCGGCGGATCGGTGAAGGGCATAATGAGCATGTGCCAGAGGTTGTTCCGGGCCGGGTCGCGAAACTGGGCGAGACCAATGGTCATTCCCTCGTGGCCCATCACCGGCTGGGCGCGGTAGGTGCCGAAAATGCGGTCCCACCACGGAAAGTTGAAGCCGAAGTTGCTGTTGGTCTCGCGGATGGCCACCGAATGGTGGACCCGGTGCTGGTCCGGCGTGACCACAAGCAATCGCAGATAACGATCCAGGGCCAGGGGCAGCTTCACGTTGCCGTGGTTGAACATGGCGGTGCCATTGAGGATGATCTCGAAGAGGATCACGGTCACGACCGAAGGCCCCAAGGCAGCGATGACGGTCATCTTGATGACCATGCTGATGACGATCTCCATGGGATGGAACCTGAGGCCGGTGGTCACGTCGATGTCCAGGTCGGCGTGGTGCATCATGTGCAGCCGCCAGAGGATGGGCATGGTGTGGAACATGGCGTGCTGGAGATAGACCACCAGGTCGAGGGCGAGAATCCCCAGCGTCACCTCCAGCCAGATCGGCAGGACCAACACGTTCAAAAGCCCCCAGCCCTGCTCCCGGGCCGCAGCGGCCACCTCCACCCCAAGCACCGGAAAGAGCAGACGCACCGTGAGGGTACCCACCGCCACCACCCCGAGATTGCTCAGCCAGCGCACCCTCTTGCCGGTGCGCAGCACCCGCCGGGGAAACAGCATCTCGCCCAGGGCCACCAGCGCCAGGATGCTGAAGAAGGTCAAAAGCCGGATCATCGCTTCATGTGCCATCATGCCCACCCCGGCAAACCACCGCCGAAAAGTCCCTTCAATCCTTGCCGCCCAAGGTCCGGGAGAGGCAATAGCCGAGCAGCACGATGATCGCGCCCCAGCTCACTCCCATGAACAGCCAGCCGCTAGGCGACATAGTGTTCCCCCCTGGCCTTGCGCCGCCGCCAGCTCATCCGCACCAGCACCGCCAGCACCACCAGGAGCAGGAAAAGCCCCAGCCGCGTGCCCAGCACATAGGGCAGATCCGCCTCGCTCACGCCCTTGAGCAGCATGACCGGCAGCCAATCCTGCACCAGCCAGAAACCCAGGATGGCCAGGAGAAAAGTCGGGGTGATGTATTTGATGATGAAGCGGTAGAACTTCGGGATGGTGATGTCGGAGCCGGCGTGCAGTTCGGTCCAGGCGCGGTCCATACCGAAGACCCAGGCAAAGAGGATGGTCTCCACCGTGGCGAAGAGCACCAGGAAGAAGGAGCCGCCCCAGAAATCGAGTTCGTCCACCACCCCGCGGCCCAGGAAGAAGATGGCCGGCTGGGTAAGGACAAAGGTAACGGCCATGAAGATGGCGACGGCCTTCCGGCGGGAAAGATTGAACTCGTCCTCCAGAAAGGCCACCGCCGGCTGGGCCAGCGAGATGGAGGAGGTGATGCCGGCGATGAAGAGCAGGAAAAACCAGGCAAAACCGAAGAAGTGACCAAAGGCAAGCTTCTGGAGCACCAGCGGCATGGTGACGAAACCCAGGTTGAAGACCCCGCCCCTGGCGATGCCGGCCATGGCCTCGCTGCCGAAAAAGGCGAAGGCGGCCGGGATCACCAGGCTGGCCCCCAGCACCACCTCGGCGAATTCGTTGGCCGAAGCCGCGGTGAGCCCCGAAAGGGCCACGTCGTCGTTTTTCCTGAGATAGCTCGCGTAGGTGAGGATGACGCCGATGCCGCAGCTCAAGGTAAAAAAGATCTGCCCGGCGGCGGCCAGCCAGACCCGGGAATTTTTCAGGGCCGACCAGTCCGGGTTCCAGAGGTAGCCCAGGCCGTTGACCACATTGTTTTCGGGCTGGGCCGGATCCGGAGTGCCGAGCAGGAAGACCCGCGCCACCAGGAGAATCGCGAGCAGCAGCAACAGCGGCACCCCGATCTTGCAGACCCGCTCGATACCGCCCTGCACGCCGAAGTAAAGCACCACGCCGTTGATCAAAAAGGTGATGAGGAAAAAGGTATAGGCTACGCCGAGGCCCGAGAAGTGCTCATTGGCCACAATTCCCTGGTAACCGCGGAGAAAGGCGAGCATCGATTCGCTGTCGGTGCAGGCGGCGTACTTGCCGGTAAGAGCAAAGAGGCTGTAGCCCAAAAGCCACGACTCGATATAGAGGTAGTAGAGGAAGATGACGATGGGGCCGAAGATGCCGATCACCCCGAAATATTTGATGAAGCGGTTTTTCTCCCACAGGGAGTGGAACATGCCGGGCGCGGTGCTGTGGCCAAAGCCGCCGCCGAAGCGACCAATGGTCCATTCGATCCACATGAGCGGCAGGCCAAGGAAGAGCAACGCGATAAAATAGGGGATCATGAAGGCGCCCCCGCCGTTCTGCACCACCTGGCCGGGAAAGCGCAGAAAGTTCCCCAGGCCGATGGCGCTGCCCGCCACCGCCATGATCACTCCCAATCTGCTCGCCCACTTCTCTTCTGCCATTCCCTCGCCCCTCTTGCTTCGTTCCTCCAGTTACCTCCCTCCAGCCCTCCCCGTCAAGCCTGGAGTTGCCAGCTTCCGGCATCTGAAGGACCAAAGGGCGCGAAGCCATAAAGCTGAAGACTAACTCCGCCGCCCCAGTCGGACGAAGTCGGGATTCAACCCGACGAACGCAACCGTTGTCTGCCAGGGGCCGCCGGCATCGACCACCCAATCCGCCCGGCCCGCCACGCAGAAACGAAAGAACACGACAATCTGACCATCTCCCGCGTCTTACTCATGGCCGGGCGCGGCAAGAGCGAGATAATGCAACCGCTTCAATTCCCGTCGGCCAAGGGTAACGGTGTCAAGGATCAGCCCGCAGGCCAAAGACAGGAAGGCAAGGATCATGATGCCGGTGGCAAGAATAGCAGTGGGAAAGCGCGGCACCAGACCGGTGGCCGCGTAGGTCAGAATGACCGGCACCGCCAACCCTACTGCCAAGGACGCCAGCAGGGCGAACAGCAGCGCAAAAAAGGCCAGCGGCCGTTCCTCCTTGAAAAGATTCACGATGGTCACGAAGATACGGTAGCCGTCGCGGTATGTGTGGAGCTTGCTCTCCGAACCGGCTGGCCGCGCACCATAGGGGGTCACCACCTCGGCAACCGGCATGCGCAATTCCAGAGCGTGGACAGCGAGTTCGGTCTCGGTCTCGAACCCTTTGGCCTGGGCCGGGAAAGATTTGACGAAGCGGCGGGAGAGCACCCGGTAGCCGGAAAGCATGTCGGTCAGGGTACGGCCAAAAAGGAATGACACGCAGCCGGTCAAGAGCCGGTTGCCGAACCGGTGACCCTGACGAAAGGCTTCGCCCTCGTGTTGGGTGAGCCGGGTGCCAACCACCATGTCGAGCTGTTCCTCAAGCAATTTCGTGATCATCTTCGGCGCACTCGGAGCATGGTAGGTGGAATCGCCGTCCACCAGGATATAGATGTCCGCTTCGATGTCAGAAAACATCCGGCGTAGCACGTTGCCCTTGCCCTGGAGCCGCTCCAGGCGCACTACCGCGCCGGCCTCGGTGGCCCGCTGGCTTGTCCGGTCCTCGGAGTTGTTGTCGTACACATAGATCGTGGCCAGAGGCAACACAGCCCGGAAATCATGCACCACCTGGGCCACAGTCTGTTCCTCGTTGTAGCAAGGCACCAGGACCGCGATGCTCTGGCGCGAAAAATCACAGCCCTGTTGCTGACTCATTGGCCCGTCCCTCCCTGTTGGCTCCATTCATGCGATGCACTCGACAGAATACCAGCCGCGCCTTGAAATGTTTTCGATATGACGGCAGCAACCGGCAACAAGCCGAGTCGCCCACGAGTCCACCACGCGAAGTGCCCCAAAAAACACCCGGCACGATCTGGTTGCCTGAAATGGGGGGAACCGATCCCGGAAGCCAGGCGCCAGGCCCAGCCCGGTTGCGAAGACTGCGTGCAGTGCCAGAACTGGCTGGAAAAAGGCCACGGCTTCTGGCCGTGAAGCGTACCGGTCAATTGTGGTCAATCGCTGTTTATTGCCAAAAACCGGAAAGTGGTGCCCGGGGCGGGAATCGAACCCGCACAATGCGAAGCATCGAGGGATTTTAAGTCCCTTGCGTCTACCAGTTTCGCCACCCGGGCGCGGGTTTCTGGTTGCCACAATGATCAAGCCGGATGTACCACACGGTCCGACAAAAAGCAACGCCGGCCGCTGAAATCAGCGGCCCGGTCATCCATGCCCGGACTCGCTGAAGTACTGCACCTGATAGGTCATCACCGTGAGGGTGCCGTGCTGCCAGGCGTCCATGGCCAGGCCGGCCTTGAGGCAGAGGTGGTCGAGAAAATTGCGCGGATCGGGCAACTGTTCCCAGACCTGGGGCAGGAAGGTGGCGTAGCAGCCTTCCTGGCGGATGATGAGGCCATCGATGCCGGGACGGATTTTGGCAAGCAGGTCGGCCGCGTCGCCATAGTCAAGCGGCTGCGGCTCGGTGAGCACGCTCACCTCCACCTCCACTGCCGCCAACTCTTCGGCAGTGAGCGGAGGGAAACGCGGGTCGCAGAAGGCGGCATTGATGGCATTCTCCCGCACCCCTTCCGCAATGGTGGTGGTGGCGGTCAGGCTGCCGATGCAGCCGCGCAACTGGCCGCAGCATTTGAGAGTGACAAAGGTGCCGCGGTGCTGCTGGAGGGCCGGGGCCGCAAGGGTCTCGCGCCCCACCGCTGGCACCGGCAAGCCAAGCCGTTCGCCAATGGTCTGGCGGGCCAAGGCCACCAAAGCCTTGCCCTCGGCCTCGCTGATCGGTCCCGCACTTTTCTCTTCGCCCATCCGCCCCTCCCTGTTTGACCTTTCCTGCTGCCTTGACTATGTTGTAGCAGGATTTGCCCCTTGGGGCAACGGCCCGCAACCCTTCGCAACCAGGCCCGCCATGCGCCTTGCCGCCATCATCATCGCCGCCGTTCTGCTGCCGGCCATCGCCGTCGGGGCCGATCTCGCCAATGGCCGACGCCTCTATCGCGATTCGACCCTTGGGGGAGGCACCTCGGGCAAGTGCTGCTTCACCTGCCATGAGCAGGGGCGCGACCTTCGGCCCGACCTGGACCGGCGCAGCCGTTTTGAGGTAATGGGCATTGCCATGGCAGGAGTTGCCGAGGTGGTGAACTTCTGCATCGAAGTAGGGCTGCGCGGCCAGGAGATCGACCCCAAGGGAAAGGAAATGGGCGACCTCATCGCCTACCTCGCCTGGCTCGGCAACGCACAGCGCGACCCGGCCCTGCTCGCCGACCTCACCTGCCAGCCATAAAAAAAGGCCCCTGCCGTTGCCGACAGGGGCCTTGCTCACGCTTTTTGTCCAGCCAGGATCAGCAGCCGCAGGAACCGCTGCTGCCGCAGGAGCTGCCGCAACCGCCGCCACCGCCCAGCGGCTTGGCCGGCGAGATGGCGAAACCGGAGCGGGGTCCGGCATCGATGAAATCGACCTTGATCACCCCGCACTGATTGCTCAGGCTGTTGTCGATAAGAAACTTGATCCCGCCGTGTTCAAAGGTTGCGTCGTTCGCCTTTGGCTCATCCAGAGCCAATCCCAGGGAGGGACCGGCTCAGCCGCCCTGCATCAGGGCGACCCGCACCGGCGAGTCGATCTTGTTGTCTTCCAGGTAGCCCTTCAGTTTGGCCACCGCCAGGTCCGTTACCTCAAGCATGATGGTGCCTCCTTGTGCACGTCTAAACGAAACGACCCGGGATCACCGGGCCGCAACTTGAAACCAGGAAATCGTGGATACAGCGCACCGCAATTTAAGTGGTACGTTAAGCAATGTGCAGCCAGAAGTCAAGCAGAAGGTTTTGTTTTGACCTCGGCTGCAAACACGCTATAACAAAGACGAGAAGAGGCCGCGCGGCCATTGACCAACCGGGACTGCCCAGGAGCGAAGCAGATGAAAAAGATCGTGATCTCCACCGGCGGCGGCGACGCGCCGGGCCTCAATGCCGTGATCTATGCCGTGGTAAAGTCCGCCTACCGCAGGGGCTGGGAGATTTACGGCAGCAAAAGCGGCTACAAAGGGCTGCTCGACCCGGAGGAACTGATCCGCCTTACCCCGGAAAAGGTCGAGGACATCATGCCCCTGGGCGGCACCATTCTGGGCTCCACCAACAAGGGCAACCCCTTTGCCATGCCGGTGGAGAACCTTGCCGGCGAGGTGCAGATCCGCGACCTCTCCGACCGGGTGATGCAGAACTTCAAGCGCATGGGCTTCTTCTGCCATATCGCCGTGGGCGGCGACGGCAGCCTTGAGATCGCCCACCGCTTTGCCGTGGAAAAAGGCATGCCGGTGATCGGCGTGCCCAAGACCATCGACAACGATTTGCAGGCCACCCAGCGCACCTTCGGCTTCGACACTGCGGTTTCCACCGCCACCGAGGCCCTGGACAAGCTCCACTCCACGGCCAAGTCCCACGACCGCGTCATGGTGGTGGAGGTCATGGGGAGGGATTCGGGCTGGATCGCGCTTAATTCGGGCATCTCCGGCGGGGCGGACGTGATCCTCATCCCGGAGATTCCTTTCGAGATCGACAAGGTCTGCGACAAGGTCAACGACAACGAACTGCGGGACAAGCACTACGGCATCGTTGTGGTGGCAGAGGGTGCCAAGGCGAGGGGGATGAACGAGGCGCTCCACAAGGAAAAAGGCGAAGCCGGCCGCCAGGAAGTCGTGCTTGGCGGTATCGGTGAATGGGTGGCAAAGAAAATCAAGGAGTACACCGGCAAGGACACCCGCTCCCTGGTGCTGGGCCACCTGCAGCGGGGCGGCTCGCCCACCACTTTCGACCGGCTGCTGGCCCTGCGCTTTGGCGGCGCGGCGGTACGGATGGCGGAGCAGGAGAATTTCGACCACATGGTGGCCCTCTCCACCCCGGACATGGTGCCGGTGCCGCTGGCCGAGGCGGTGAAGGCGCGCAAGAAGGTGCCGGTGGACAGCGACAAGCTGATGACCGCGCGGGAGATCGGCATCTGCTTCGGCGACTGATGCCGGTTGGTGCGGGTTCGAAGCGAGTGGACGTTGGTGGACGCGGGTGGACGACAACCGTGGACGCCTCGCCGGCAAAGACGTTGGCCACTATGCTTTGCGGCGGGCCAACTCCGCCATGTACTCCTCCCACTCGATGGGGAGCATGGACTTTTTCCGGTTGTTGCACTCCTTGCAGGTGGTGACCACGTTGCCCTTGCTGCTCTGGCCGCCGCGGGCGATGGGCACGATGTGGTCCATGGTGAGTTCCGAGGGCTTCACCTGCTGGCCGCAGTAATAGCAGAGCCCTTGGGCCAATTTCTGCTGCCACCACCGGCTGCGCCGCAGTTCCCGCGCCTTGTCCCGCTCGCGGCGGACCGCCGCCTCGTCGATGCCGGCGAATCCCTCGTAGTCCTTCATGCCGCCACCTCGCCGAGCAGTTCCTGACGCACGGCGCCCACCAGATAGAGGGACCCGGCAATGCAGATCAAATCCTCCGGCCCTGCCAATGTCCAGGCCCGATCGAGTGCCTCTTGGACATCGGCGGTCTGCACCACCTTGTCCCGATCGGCTTCCGGCACCTGACCAAAGAGCTGGGCCGCGGTGGCCGAGCGCTCCCCAGCCGGCCGGGTGAGGATCAGGGTATCGGCCAGCGGCGCCACCTGGGCCAGGGTCGCGGCCAGGTCCTTGTCCGCCATGCTGCCCCAGACCACGAGCAGTTTCCGGTAGGTGAAATCGTCGCGCAGCGCCGCCACCAGGCTCGCCACCCCAGCCGGGTTGTGGGCACCGTCCAACAGGAAACGGCGTTCGTCACCATCCCGCTGCACCTGGAAGGATTCAAGCCGGCCGGGCCAGCGCACCGCGGCCAACCCCTCACGGATGGCGGTTTCGGGCACTGGATAGCGGTCGTGGAGCAGGTCGCAGATTGCCAGCACCACGGCCATGTTGTCCGCCTGATGCTGGCCGATGAGGTTGCAGCGCAACCCGGCCAAACGTCGGTTGTCGCCGATGCCTTGGTATTCCCAGCCAGCCGCCGATCCGGTCTGCATGGCAAAGTCCCGGCCCAGTAGGAAGAGCGGCGCGCCCTTCTCCGCGCAGGTTGTTTCCACCACCACCCGGCTGATGTCGTCCGCCACCGCCGAGACCAACGGCACGCCGGGTTTGACGATGCCGGCCTTTTCCCGAGCCACTGCCTCCAACGTGTCGCCGAGGTAGGCCTCGTGGTCCATGGTCACGTTGGTGATGACGCCGACGAGCGGGGTGACCACGTTGGTGGCATCGAGCCGGCCGCCCATGCCCACTTCGAGGATGGCGAGATCGACCTGCTCCTGGGCGAACCAGAGCAGGGCCAGGGCGGTGGTGAATTCGAAATAGGTGATCTGCTCGTCGCCCAATACCTCGCGGATTTGGCTCGCTACCCGAGCAAAATCCTGCTCCGGGATGAAGGTATCGTTGATGCGGAAGCGCTCCCGCACCGAACTCAGATGCGGCGAGGTGTAGAGCCCCACCCGGTAGCCGGCGCGGCTCAACACCGCAAGCAGGGCCGAGGAGACCGAGCCCTTGCCGTTGGTGCCTGCCACGTGGATGCATTGGAGCTGACGCTGGGGGTGGCCGACGCGGCCGAGAAAGGTCGTCATGCTGTCGAGCCCCAGCTTGATCTTGAAGAACTGGAGCTGGTCGAGATACGCCCACGCTTCTTGATAATCCATCACGAGAGCACCTCCAGCCGGGCATAGTCGAGGTGCAGGGTTTTCAGGCCGTGGCGCGGGAAGTAGATGTCGAAGGTCCGCGGCCCGGCCTGGCGTTCCACCTTGCCCTGGCCGAAGAAGGGGTGCTTCACCGCCATGCCCGGCTTGAGTTCCGCCTCGGGTGGCGGTGGTGGCGCGGTGGTGGCGGGTTGATAGGCAGGGGACAAGACCATTGGCTCGCTCTTCCACGGGTCAGTGAGCCAGCCAGGCGCACTCTCCCTGCCGCTCTGCATGAGGTTGGGCGGCAGCTCCTCCAGAAAGGGAGAGATGGCGCCGGTGGTGCGGTAGCGGTCCGGGCTCATCACCTCGCGCGGATAGAGGAAAAAGAGGCGTTTCCGGGCTCTCGTCGCGGCCACGTACAGCAGGCGGCGCTCCTCCTCGTATTGCTCCGGCAGGGCTGCCTGGGCCGAGGGGAACTTGCCCTCCACCAGGTGGATGATGAAGACCGTGTCCCACTCCAGCCCCTTGGCCGAATGGATGGTGGAGAGCACCAGGCGCTCCCGGCTGACGGCCAGATCGGCAGGCAGATCGCTGGGCTGCGGCGGGTCGAGGGAGGTGTCGTCAAGAAAGGGCTGCAACTCGGTGTACCCTTCGAGGATCGCGCGGAGCTGGTCGAGGTCGCGGCTGCGGCGCGGGTAGTCGTCGTGGTAAAGGCGCTCAAAAACAGGCCGGTAATAGGCCATGAGCAGGTCGAACTGCTGCACTGGCGCGAGCCCCGGCGCCGAGAGTTCGGTGAGCAGATCGGCCAGGGCCAGGAGTCCGGCCTGCCAGGACTTGCCCGCCGGGTAGTTCTTAAGCGCTTCCAGCGGCTCATCGGCGCTCTTGAGCCGGCTCAACACGTTCTGGGCGGTCTTGGGCCCCACCTTGTCGAGCTGGAGCAGCAGGCGGTTCCACGAGAGGTTGTCCTGGGGATTATGGAGCACCCGCAGGTAGGCGAGCACGTCCTTGATGTGGGCCGACTCGGTGAGTTTCAAGCCGCCCCGCTTCTCGAAGTCGAGATGGCGGTTGGCCAGTTCCAGCTCCAGCTTGAAGGAGTGGTAGCCGGAGCGGAAGAGCACGGCGATCTCGGAGAGCGGCACCCCCTCTGCCTGAAGGGCCAGGATCTTTTCCACCACGAACCGCGCCTGGGCCCCCTCGTCGCGGGCCGCGTGCAGCACCGGCGACTCGCCGGACTCGATCTTGCTGTAGAGGGTCTTGGTGTACTTCTCCTGGGCCTGCTCGATGATGGCGTTGGTCACCCAGAGGATCGGCTGGGTGCTGCGGTAGTTCTCCTCCAGCCGGATGATCCTGGTGCCGGGGAAGAGGCGCGGGAAATCCATGATGTTGCGGAAGTCGGCGCCGCGGAAGCTGTAGATCGACTGGGAGTCGTCGCCCACCACCATGACGTTGTTGCTCGGCGCAGCCATCAACCGCACGATCTCGGCCTGGATCGGGTTGGTGTCCTGGTATTCGTCCACCATCAGGTAGGCAAATCTGCCGGCCAGTTCCTCGCGCACCGCCGGGTGCTCGGCAAGCAGCCGCTGCCAGTTGACGAGCAGGTCGTCGTAGTCCATGAGGCCGTGCTCGACCTTGAACTTCTGGTAGTGGTCGCGGATCAGCAAGAGGTCGTCGAGAAAGTCGTGGAGATGGCCGTACTCGTCGTCCAAAAGATCGGCAATGGAGATGCCCTTGTTCACCGCCTTGCTGAGGATACTGACGATGAGCCGCTTGGACGGGAAACGCTTGCCCTCGCCGCCCAGACTGAGGGAGGACTTGATGAGGTTGACAATGCCCTCGGCGTCGTCCTGATCGAGGATGGTGAAGTTGGACGCGTAGCCGAGGTGGTGGGCATGGCGCCGCAGCAGCAAGTTGGCCACCGCATGGAAGGTGCCGCCCATGACCCGGCGGCAGGAGTCGTCCAGGAGCAGGCTCGCGCGGCTCACCATCTCCTGGGCCGCCTTGCGGGTGAAGGTGAGCAGCAGGATCTGCTCCGGGCTCACCCCCTGCTCCACCAGGTGGGCCAGGCGGTAGACCAGGGTGCGGGTCTTGCCGCTGCCCGCGCCGGCAATGACCAGCACCGGACCGTCCACCGTGGTGGCGGCCTCGTACTGCGCCTCGTTGAGTTGCTGGCGGCTGACCGGCGAAACCGTTGCCCTGGGAACGGACGGCGCTTTATCAGGGGGAAAGAGAGAACGCTGCATGGGGGGCACTCTACCACAGCCAGGAGAGGGGCGCACCGGAGAAAAAACGTTGAAGCGGGCCGGGAGGCGATGGTAGAGTGGGCCGCTGACCGATGTCACGATCAACCCGCATCTCCCCCGAGGAAGTCCCATGAGCACACTTGCCCCGGAGCAGCTTTTTACCCCCGAGACCCTGAGCCGGCTCTTCCCGGCCGACCGGGCCGACCAGTTCTTCGACGCCCTGCTGGGCGACGCCGGCGAAGGCGCCTACGACATCCGGCTGGCCTTCACCCGCCACGACGCCGCGGCCAAGACCCTGACCTTTGCCCTGGAGCTGCACGAGCGACCCGGCAAATGCCTGGCCTGCAACCTCACCTACGGTCTGCCCGAGGTCTTCGCCCGCCATCCGCTCATCAACCTCAAGGGCGTGGTGGCGGAAATCGCGGCCCTCTGCGGCAACGCCACGGCGAAGGAGTGGCGCCTCGGCACCACCCAGCAGGTCAATAAGGCCCTGCACACCGTACCGCTCCACATCCACTTGGCCTAGCGTCGAACCCGTTACACCTGCCTCTCGGCCATCCAACCGGCCAATCGCCCGAAATACCGCCCCACCTCGCTGGGCCGATGGGCATCGGAGGCGGCCTCCAGGCGGATGCCGAGCATCGCGGCCTCTTCGAGAATCGCCCGCGTCGGGTACTGCTCGCCCCGGTGGGAAAAGCCGGAGGTGTTGACCTCCAGGGCCATGCCCTTCCTGGCCATGGCCTGGAGAATCGCGCTGATCTGCCGCTGATGCGCCGTGATAAAGCGGACCTCGGGATGGTGGCGGAGCACGGCGTCCACATGGCAGAGCACGGTGCCGGGCAGGGCTTCCACCGCCTCCAGCAGGATGGCGAAATAGTCGGCAATCACCCGCTCCACCCCATGGCGGCCCAGGGGCTCCAGGTTGGCCTTGCGTCGGCTCACCACGTTGTGGTGGCGGCCATTGATCTCGTAGTAATGGAAGGAGACGCCGACCCGGTCCCATTGGTACTGTTTGAGGAACGCCAGCGTCTCCGCGACGCGCTTCGGATTGTACCCCACCTCGACCCCCAGGCCAATCTCGATGCGGCTCTGGTACTGCTCCCGCAGCGCCTCACCCTCGGCGCGATACCGGGCGAACTCCGTTTCGGAAGGCCAGGTCGCTTCGTCGTAGTTGATCCCGATCTCCAGATGCTCCAGAAAGTTGAGCCGTTTGAGTCCGGCGGCGATGGCGGCCTCGATATAGTCGGCCATCTCGCCATGGGCGTGGTGGCAGTACTTGGTGTGGACGTGGCCGTCGCTGGTCAGATCGATCTGCATGGCGCATAAAAAAGCACGCCTCCGCACCGCGGAAACGTGCTGTGTTCCGTCAACTCTGGCTGATCCCTATGCGTTGCCGCGGGGGAAGAAATGAACGAGGCCGTTGACTTCCGAGGTGTCGCAGATGGTGCCGAGGCCGAACTCGATGAACTGCTCCAGCCCTTCCACCGGAATGGCCAGGGCCTGGCCGTCGGGCATATGGTAGATCACCGCCTGCACCTTGGACATGTCAATGGCCTTTCCGGGCATCGTGCGCATGGTTGCCTCCCACTTTCTCTATCGGCATCTCGCCGGGTCTGGTTAAATCGGGACTTGGCCGGGCCACGACCATTTCTTTTCATACAGATAATCACTGCCGGCACCTTGGCAAGGCGAAATCTATGAATGGCTGCGCACCAGCACCTCGCGGGGCTTGGCGCCGTCGGCCGGCCCCACCACGCCTTCCCGCTCCATGGTCTCGATCATGCGGGCCGCCCGGTTGTAGCCCACCCGCAGGCGGCGTTGCAGCATGGAGATGGAGGCTTGGCCGGTCTCGGTGACAATGGCCACTGCTTCGTCGTAGCGGTCGTCGAATTCCTCGGCCCCTCCCTCGCCACTCCCATCGGGCTCCGCTGCCAGGGCCAGCACCGACTCGTCGTACTCTGCCGCGCCCTGTTCCTTCAAAAAGCCCACCACCCGCGCGATTTCCTGTTCCGAAATGTAGGCTCCATGGATGCGCTGGAGTTTGGCGCTGCCCGGCGGCAGGAAGAGCATGTCGCCGGCCCCCAGCAGATACTCGGCGCCCACGGTGTCGAGGATGGTGCGGGAATCCACCTTGGAGGAGACCTTGAACGACATGCGGGTGGGGAAGTTGGCCTTGATGAGGCCGGTCAATACGTCCACCGAGGGGCGCTGGGTGGCGAGGATGAGGTGCATGCCTGCCGCCCGCGCCATCTGTGCCAGACGCGCCACGGCATCCTCCACTTCGCGGGAGGAGACCATCATCAGGTCGGCCAGCTCGTCGATGATGATGACGATGAGGGGCAGCTTGACCTCGGCGCTGGCGTTGTAGCTGGCAAGCGACTTGACCCGCGCCTCCTCCATGATCTGGTAGCGCCGCTCCATCTCGCGCACTGCCCACAGAAGCGCCCGGCTGGCCATCTTCGGGTCCACCACCACCGGGTGCAGCAGGTGCGGGATCGCCTCGTAGCTCGAAAGCTCGATGCGCTTGGGGTCCACCAGCAGGAAGCGCACCTCCTCGGGGGTGGCCTTGTAGAGGATGCTGGTGATGATGGTGTTGACGGCCACGCTTTTGCCCGAGCCGGTGGCGCCGGCAATGAGCAGATGCGGCATGCGGGCCAGATCCGCCACCACCGGGTTGCCGATCACGTCCATGCCAAGGCCCATGACCAAACGCGATTCCGCCTTCTGGAATTTCTCGTGGGCCAGGATGTCGCGCAAGGAAACGGTCTGGCGCGCGGGGTTGGGAATCTCGATGCCCAGCGCCGCCTTGCCGGGGATGGAGCCCACGATGCGCACGCTCTCGGCCTTCAGGGCCAAGGTGAGGTCGTCGGCCAGCCCCACGATCTTGTTGATTTTCACCCCGGGCGCCGGCGCGAATTCGTAGGTGGTGATGATGGGGCCCGGCGAAATGCCCACCACCTTACCCTCCACTCCGAAGTTCTTGAGGTTCTCCTCCAGTTCCTTGCTCACCTTGTAGTAGTAGTCGCGATCCACCGCAAGGTCGTGCTGCTCGGATTTGTCGAGCAGGGCCAGGCTCGGGAGCTGATAGGCGCCGCGGGCAACGGGCCTCGGCTCGAACTCCTCCTCGGTGCGCAGAGGCAGCCGCACCGGCTCATGGACACTGGGAATTGCCTCCTCGTCGGTCTCGTCAGGAGGAGGTTCCACTGCCTTGACCTCGGTACGCGGGGCGGGTTCGACCGCCACCTCATCCCTCCCCTCCCGCAAGCGCAGGAACAGTGCATAGGGCGAGAAGTCGAGGATCACCATGAGTGAGACGAGAAGCAGGGTCAGATAGGCAAGGAGCGCGCCGGCGGTTCCGAAAAATTCGGCGGCAAAACCGTGGATCAGGAGACCGAGATGGCCGGCCACCGGGTAGAGCCGGTTGCCGATCGCAGCGAGGCCATCCGCCGCCAGCAGCCCCAAGAGACCGCTGCTGGCGAGGAGAATGCCTGTGGCGCCCAACACCATGGGGGGCACGTCTTCCAACGAAAAGCGGGGGGAAAAGGCGCGGAGGGCGAGGATGAGCAACAGGGCCGGAAACCAGAGGGCGGTGAGGCCAAAGGCCCCTAGGAAAACGCGGCCGATGAAGCCGCCCAAAGCACCGCCCCAGTTGGGCGGGGTCACCATTCCAGGCTGGGGCAGGGAATAACTGACAAAACAGAGCAGCAGGAAGAGGGCGGCGAAGATCCCCAGCACCGAGGCGATTTCCTGACCGAGCGGCGGCCGCTCCTGCTTCCTGTCGTTTCGCGCCATGCCCCTATGGTAGCACAAAGCGCGGGGAGTGCAACTCAATCAACGGCGTTTTCCCGCGCCTGGTCGAGATTCTTCTTCACTGCATCGAGAATGCCGTTGATGAAGGGCGGCGCATCGTCGGTGCTGAAGCGCTTGGCCACCTCGATCGCTTCGTTGATCGCCACGCTGGCCGGCACATCCTTGCGGAAGCAGAGTTCGAAGATGGCGATGCGCATGATGTTGCGGTCGATGCACGACATCCGCTCCAGCCGCCAGTGGGCGGCATTCTCCTGGATGGAGGCATTGATTGCCTCCCAGTTGCCGGCCACCCCTTCCACCAGTTCGCGGGCATAGGGAACGGCCTTCTGGTTGACCTCGAAATTGGCGCAGAGCAGCGGAAAGCTTTCCACCGCCGGCGCGGCGGTCATCTCGCTCTGGTAGAGACAGTGCAGGGCGATCTCCCTGGCCTTGCGACGCAGACCCATACGGCGCTACATTTCGCCGAGCAGGTTGACCATCTCGATGGCGGCGATGGCGCACTCGGCACCCTTGTTACCCGCCTTGGAGCCGGCCCGTTCAATGGCCTGCTCAATGGTGTCGGTGGTGAGCACGCCGAAGAGCACCGGGATGCCGGTCTCCAGGCTGACCTGGGCCACACCCTTGGCGACCTCGCCGGCCACGTAATCAAAATGGGGCGTGGCGCCGCGGATCACCGCGCCAAGGCAGATCACCGCGTCGTAGCGCTTGGAACGCGCCATCTTCTGGGCGACGAGCGGAATCTCGTAGGCGCCGGGCACCCGGGCCACCTCGATATCCTTGTCGCTGGCGCCGGAACGCACCAGGGCGTCCATGGCGCCTTCGAGCAGCCGCTCGGCGATGAATGAATTGAATCGGGAGAGCACGATGCCGAACTTCTTGCCCTTGGCCTGCAGGTTTCCTTCAAAGAACTTTGCCATCCCCTTTTCCTCCCTGGTGGCTGGCCGGCGCGCATCAGCGCTGCCGACGGATCATGAGCACAGATATCTCTCTCTGCCGGCCAGGCCGCCATCTCGGCCCGGCGGCGCAATTTTCACGGCTTGCTGCCCCTCTTGACGCCCTTCTTGGTGCCCGTTGACAGTTCGAGCAGGTGCCCCATCTTGTCCTTCTTGGTCTTGAGGTAGTGGATGTTCTCCGGCTCCGGCTCCACCTCGATGGGCAGGCGGCCGGTGACCTTGAGGCCGTAGCCTTCAAGCCCCACGATCTTCTTGGGATTGTTGGTGATGAGCCGCATCTGGCGCACGCCCAGGTCGCGCAGGATCTGGGCGCCGATGCCGTAGTCGCGCAGATCGGGCTTGAAACCGAGCTCCAGGTTGGCCTCCACGGTATCCATCCCCTGATCCTGCAAGGCGTAGGCCTTGAGCTTGTTGATGAGCCCGATGCCGCGGCCCTCCTGCTGCATGTAGAGAATGATGCCGCTGCCTTCCTTCTCCACCATGCGCATGGCGCTGTGGAGCTGGCCGCCGCAGTCGCAGCGCTTGGAGCCGAAAACGTCGCCGGTGAGACAGGCGGAGTGGACCCGCACCATCACCTCCCTGGCGGAATCGACCTCGCCCTTGATCAGGGCCACATGCTCCAGACTATCGACGTCGTTGGTGTAGACCACGGCCCGGAACTCGCCGTAGCGCGTGGGCAGCTTGGTCTCCGCCGCGCGATGGACCAGGAGGTCCTTCTGGATGCGGTAAGCGATGAGGTCGGCAATGCTGGCGATCTTGAGATCGTGCTTGGCCGCGAACTTGCGCAGGTCGGTCATCCGGGCCATGGTGCCATCGTCCTTCATGATCTCGCAAATGACGCCGGCCGGGGTAAGCCCGGCAAGGCGGGCGAGGTCCACCGAGCCCTCGGTCTGGCCGGTGCGCACCAGCACCCCGCCGCGCCGCGCCCGCAAAGGGAAGATGTGGCCTGGGCTGACGATATCCTCGGAACCTGCCTTGGGATCGGCCGCCACCAGGATGGTCCGGGCCCGGTCAGCGGCGGAGATGCCGGTGGTCACCCCGGTGCGCGCCTCGATGCTCACGGTGAAGGCGGTCTCAAAGGGCGACTTGTTGTCCCGCACCATCATGGGGAGCTGCAGCCGTTCGATCTGCTCCGGGGTGAGGGTGAGGCAGATCAAGCCCCGGCCATGGGTGGCCATGAAGTTGATCGCCTCCGGGGTCACCAGCTCGGCGGCCATGCAGAGATCGCCTTCATTCTCCCGGTCCTCGTCATCCACCAGGATGATCATCTTGCCGGCCTTGATGTCGGCAATGGCCTCTTCAATTCGATGTATGGGCATGGGGACACCCCTTTCCTTCGTTCTTACTTGAGAAATCCGTGTTCCGCCAGAAAGGCGGGATTGATGCGCGATCCGTGGCCGGCAGGGCCATCGCTGTCTTTGGCTGCCAGCAATTTTTCCACATACTTGCCGATGAGGTCCACCTCGATGTTCACCCGGTCCCCCGCCTTGATGGCGCCCAGGGTGGTCACCATGAGGGTGTGGGGGATGATGGAGACCGAAAAGGTCTTGCCATCCACATGGTTCACCGTGAGGCTGATGCCGTCGATGGCAATGGAGCCCTTCTCGATGATATAACGGCCAAACCCCTGGGGCACCGCAAAGGTGAAGAGCACGAAATCGCCCAGCGGTTTCCGCTCCAGCACCTCGCTCACGGCGTCCACGTGGCCGCTCACCATGTGGCCGCCCAGGCGGTCAGAAAGACGCAGGGCCCGCTCCAGGTTGACCACCGAACCGGCGGTGAGGTTGCCCAGGTTGGTGCGGGAGAGGCTCTCCGGCGAGACATCCACCAGAAAGCGGCGCCCCTTGATCTCCTTGGCCGTAAGGCAGACGCCATTCACCGCGATGGACTCGCCCTCTTCCGGCTCCGGCAGATCGAAGTCCGCACCAATGCCGAAGAGCATGCCGCCGCCTGCCGGCCGCTTCTCGAAGATGGTGCCCTTGCCCAGGATGATTCCGGTAAACATCGCGCTGTGCGTCCTCAGGTCGTTTCAATAAGCACTGGTTGCCACGGGGTCAACCCACCGCGGTGGCTCCGGCAAACACGCCCTCAATGAGCACGTCGTCGCCAAAGCGGCGGCTGCGCACCTCGGAAAGGCGCGGCGCTTGGCCGACCACCGTCACCCCCTGCCCGGCCACCACGGGCAGCCCGTCGCTGCCGATGAAGATGGGAGCGACAAAGAGCTTGGCTTCATCCACTAGGCCGGCGCGGAGCAGGGCGCCATGCACGGTGCCGCCGCCCTCCACCAGCACGCTGGTGATCCCTTCGCTGCCCATCTGCCGCAGCACCAGCTTGAGGTCGAGGCCGCCGTCCCGCGCCAGCGCCACCGGCCGAACCAAGGCCCCGGCCGCCTCCAGTGCCGCCACCTTTTTGGCCGCTGGCTGCGGCCCGCAAAAAATCATGGTGCGGCTGGGCGATTCCTGGGTCAGCATCTTTGCCGTGGCCGGCAGCCGAAGGCTGCTGTCCAGCACCACCCGCAACGGATCACGCCCCCGGCCGCCGGGCAGCCGGGTGGTGAGCGACGGGTCATCGGTGAACGCCGTGCCGCTGCCGATGAGGATGGCATCCACCCGGTCGCGCAGGCGGTGCACATGATGCCGGGCCTTTTCGCCGGTGATCCAATTGCTGTGCCCCGTGGCAGTGGCGATGCGGCCGTCGAGGCTCATGCCCGCCTTCATGATCACCCACGGCAGGCCGGTGGTGCTATGCTTCACAAAGGGCCGGTTGATGCGGCGGCATTCCGCCTCCAGCACCCCGCTCGCCACCGTGAGCCCCTGACGCTTCAGATACTCGGCCCCGCCGCCCGCCACCCGGGGGTTGGGATCGGCCATGCCGATCACCACCCGCCGGATGCCGCTTTTCAAGATCGCCGCCGTGCAGGGCGGGGTGCGGCCGGTATGGTTGCAGGGCTCCAGGGTCACGTAGATCGTGGCGCCCTTGGCCTTGGCCCCGGCAGCGTTCAGGGCATGCACCTCGGCATGGGGGGTGCCGGCCTTGCGATGAAAGCCTTTGCCCAGCACAACGCCGTTTTTCACCACCACCGCGCCCACCGCCGGATTGGGCGAGGTGCGGCCAATGCCCTTCTTCGCCTCGCGCAGGGCGAGGCGCATATAATCGAGGTCCGTGGGACTCACGCCGCCCCTTCCGGCCCGCCGAGCATGCCCTTTAATTCGTTCATGAACTCATTGAGGTCCTTGAACTGGCGGTAGACCGAGGCAAAGCGCACGTAGGCCACGCCGTCGATCTGGCGCAGCCCGTCCATCACCCGCTCACCGATGAGGCGCACCGGAATCTCGCGTTCGCCCATGTCCTGCAGTTCGCGCTCCAGGGTATCGACGAACTCGTCGATCCGCTCGATGCTCACCGGCCGCTTCTCGCAGGCCTTCATCAGGCCGTCCACCACCTTCTGCCGGTCCCATGCCTCGCGCCGGCCATCCTTCTTGACCAGCATGGGCATGGTCACCTCCAGCCGCTCGTAGGTGGTGAAACGCCGGTTGCAGGCGTCGCACATGCGGCGGCGTCGGGTGATGGTGTAGTCCTTGTTCAGCCGGGAATCCACCACCCGGTTTTCCAGATGACCGCAATAGGGGCATTTCATGCCGGTTGCCTCACGGTTTGCGCAGCGGCCGGGCGGAGACTCCGCGCCCTCAGCCGAACTGCAGCTGGATCAGGGGAATGCCGGCCTCCGCCATCAACGAGGCGGAGAGGGTGTCAGCGTAGCCTTCGCGGTAGTATATCTTCTCGATGCGGGCATTGATCAGCATCTTGCTGCAGATGGAACAGGGCATGTTGGTGCAGAACAGCGTCGCCCCTGCCACCCCCACCCCGTGCAGGGCCGCCTGAATGATGGCGTTCTGCTCGGCGTGCAGCCCCCGGCACAGCTCGTGCCGCTCGCCCGAGGGAATGCCCTGCTGCTCCCTGAGGCACCCGACATCGAGGCAGTGGCGAATGCCGCTCGGCGCGCCATTGTAGCCGGTGGCGATGATGCGTTTGTCCCGCACCAGAATGGCGCCGACCTTGCGGCGCAGGCAGGTGGAGCGTTCCGCCACCAGGGCGGTGATCGACATGAAGTATTCTTCCCACGAGGGTCGGCTGGCAGCCATGTCGTTACTCGTCGGCCGCCAGCCGGTCGGGATAGAGCGGGAACCTCTCGCAGAGCTGCCGCACCTCGACCCGGATTCTGCCCAGTTCGTTGCTGTTGCCACGGTTCTCGACCGCCCGGTTGATCCAGGCCGCGATCTGCGTCATCTCCCTCTCCTTGAGCCCACGGGTAGTGACCGACGGAGTGCCGATCCGGATGCCGCCGGTCACGAAGCGGCTCTGGGTATCGAAGGGCACCGCGTTCTTGTTCACGGTGAGCCCGGCCTGCTCCAAGGCCTCCTCGGCCTCCTTGCCGGTCACTCCCTTGTTGGAAAGGTCAACCAGCATCAGGTGGTTGTCGGTGCCGCCGGAAACCAGACGGAAGCCGTAGCCGACCAGGGCTGCGGCCAATACCTGAGCGTTCTTGACCACCTGGGCCATGTCGCGCTTGAAATCGTCGCCCATGGCCTCCCTGAAGGCCACCGCCTTGGCGGCGATGACATGCACCAGCGGCCCGCCCTGGATGCCGGGGAAAATCTTGCTGTCGAGCTTCTTGGCGTATTCCTCCTTGGCCAGGATCAGGCCGCCGCGCGGGCCGCGCAGGGTCTTGTGGGTGGTGGTGGTGACGAAATGGGCGTGGGGCACCGGAGAGGGATGCTGGCCGGCGGCCACCAGCCCGGCGATATGGGCCATGTCCACCATGAAGAGGGCGCCGATCTTGTCGGCAATGGCGCGGAAGGCCGCGAAATCGAGGATGCGCGGGTAAGCGCTGGCCCCGGCCACGATCATCTTGGGTTTGTGTTCCACGGCGATCCGTTCCACCTCGGCCATGTCGATCCGCTCGGTGGAGCGGTCCACCCCGTAGGAGACGAAATGGTAGAGCTGGCCCGAGAAGTTGACGCTGCTGCCGTGGGTGAGATGACCGCCATGGGCGAGGTCCATGCCGAGCACCACGTCACCGGGAGTCAGGGTGGCGAAATAGACCGCCATGTTGGCCTGGCTGCCGGAGTGCGCCTGGACATTGGCATACTCGGCGCCGAAGATCGCCTTGGCCCGCTCGATGGCCAGAGCCTCCACCTCGTCGGCATACTCGCAGCCGCCGTAGTAGCGGCGATGCGGATAGCCCTCGGCGTACTTGTTGGTGAAGATCGAGCCCTGCGCCTCCAGCACCGCCTCGCTGACGATGTTCTCCGAGGCGATGAGTTCGAGCTGGTTGTTCTGGCGCTCCAGCTCGTGGCGGATGGAGCGGTAGATATCTGGGTCGCTGTTCTTGAGATACGACACGGTATGCCTCGCCAGTTTACGCTGCGTTGAAAACGAAAGCACAGCCGCGGGCTCGTTGCAGAGCAGCCTGGCCGTCTTCCCAATGCCTCTGTTCCACCGATTTGCCGGCGGGTTAAAACATCCCGATCCGCTTGAGGTGACGGCCACCGGCAAAGTCGGTGGTCATCCAGACCCGTACGATCTCCTCGGCCAGCCCTGGCCCGATGACCCGGGCGCCAAGGCAGAGCACATTGGCGTCGTTGTGCTCCCGGCTCATCCGCGCGGTGAAAAGTTCGTGGCAGAGCGCGGCGCGGATGTTCTCAAAACGGTTGGCCACCATGGACATGCCGATACCGGTGCCGCAGATGAGGATGCCGCGCTGGCAGCTTCCGTCCTGCACCTTGGCGCAGACCGTCTTGGCAAACTCCGGGTAGTCCACCGAGTCGCTGGTGAAGGTGCCGACATCCTCGATCTGGTGGCCGAGGTTCGTGAGCACCGCCACAATCCCGTTCTTGAGCAAAAGACCGCCGTGGTCGCAACCAATGACAACCTTCATGCTAGCCCTCGAACCGTTTCATGATGATGACCGCGTTGGTACCGCCAAAACCGAAGGAGTTGGACATGGCGGCCCGGATGTTCATGGCCCGCGCGGTGCCCGGCACGTAGTCAAGATCGCACTCGGCGTCCGGGTTCTCCAGGTTGATGGTGGGCGGCGCGGTCTGGTTCTTCACGGCCAGGGCGGTGAAGACCGCCTCGATGCCGCCGGCGCCGCCAAGCAGGTGGCCGGTCATCGACTTGGTGGAACTCATGGCCAGCTTGTAGGCGTGGTCGCCAAAGACCCGTTTCGTCGCCCGGCTCTCCACCAGGTCATTAAGCGGAGTCGAGGTGCCATGGGCATTGATGTAGTCGATGTCCCTGGGCTGCATGCCGGCGTCGTTCAAGGCCATCTGCATGCAGCGCACCGCGCCGTCGCCATCCTCGGGCGGTGCGGCCACGTGGTAGCCGTCACCGGAAAGACCGTAGCCCACGATCTCGGCGTAGATCCTGGCGCCGCGCGCCTGGGCGTGCTCCAGCGCCTCGATAAGCAGGATGCCGCCGCCCTCGCCGATGATGAAGCCGTCGCGGTCCTTGTCGAAGGGGCGCGATGCCTTCTCCGGCGCGTCGTTGCGGGTGGAGAGCGCCTTCATCGCGTTGAAGCCGCCCACGGCCAGCGGGCAGACCACCGACTCGCTGCCGCCGGTAAAGGCCACGTCGCACTCGCCGCTGGCGATGGAACGGAAGGCCTCACCCACGGCGTGGGTGCCGGCGGCGCAGGCGGTGGTCACCGAGAGGTTGGGCCCCTTGGTGCCGAAGATGATGGAGATCTGGCCGGCGCCCATGTTGGGGATGACCATGGGGATGAAGAAGGGGGTGATCCTCCGCTCGCCCTTTTCGAGATAGACCTTGTGGTATTTCTCGATGGTGGAAAGACCGCCGAGGCCGCAGCCGACAATGCTCCCCACCCGGTGGGCATTCTCCGGGGTGATGGCAAAGCCGGCGTCACGCATGGCCTCGCCAGCCGCAGCCACCGCATACTGGGCAAAGAGTTCCAGATGTTTGGCCACCTTGGCGTCGATGTGCTCCTCGACCTGGAAATCCTTCACCTCGGCGGCAATCTGCACCGCATGCTGGCTGGCGTCGAAGCGGGTGATGGGACCGATCCCGCTCTTGCCGGCACACAAGGCCTCCCAGCTTTTCGCCACCCCGGTTCCCAGCGGCGTCACCAGCCCTGCACCCGTGACCACGACTCGTCTCTTCACCTTCGGCCTCTCCGTATGGTTAAGACAGGAACGTCCTGGCAGGTGCACCACCTGCCAAGACGGTCTCTTGCATCATCCGATTCTCCATGCCCCGGCGGGGCAAAACCGCTCTCAGCCGGCAACCTTCTTGATGTGGTCGATGGCGTGCTGGACGGTGGTGATCTTCTCCGCCACCTCATCGGCGATCTCGGTGTCAAAGGCCTCTTCCATGGCCATGATCAGCTCGACCAGGTCGAGGGAGTCGGCGCCCAGGTCGTCGACAAAAGAGGCGCCCGGCACGACCTTGGCCTTGTCCACGCTCAGCTGCTCGGCAATGATATCGATGAGTTTCTGTTCTACTGACATGATCTGTTCTCCTTGCTGGTTCCTGACTGCACAGTTGGCTTCTGTTGCCTGTCTCTCACTACTATCCCATGAACATGCCGCCATTGACATGTATGAACTGACCGGTAACGTACCGTGCCTCCTCGGAGGCCAGATAGGCGACGGCCGCTGCGATGTCGTCGGCCTCGCCCAAGGTGCCCAGCGGAATCTCCGCCTTGATCTTCTCGGTGATTTCCGGGGGCAGGTCCTTGGTCATGTCGGTGACGATGTAGCCGGGTGCTACGCCGTTGACCGTGATGTTGCGCGAGGCCAGCTCTTTCGCCACCGAACGGGTGAGCCCCGCCATGCCGGCCTTGGCTGCCGCGTAGTTGACCTGGCCGGCATTGCCGGCAAAGCCGATGACCGAGGAGATATTGATGATCCTGCCCCAGCGCTGCTTCATCATGGAGCGGGAAACCGCGCGGGTGCAAGTGAAGGCGCCCTTGAGGTTGGTGTTCAATACCTCGTCCCACTGCTCGTCCTTCATCTTCATCAAAAGGCCGTCGCGGGTGATGCCGGCGTTGTTGACCAGGATGTCGATGCGGCCATGGTCGTCCATGATTTTCTTCAAGGACGCCTCAGTCTCGGCGGTGTCGGCCACGTTGAACCTGCTGATCTCGGCCGTGCCCCCCTGCTGGCGGATGGCCGTTGCGGTCTCCTCGGCTGCCGCCTGGTTGCCCACGTAGTTGACGATCACCGTGGCGCCCATGGCGGCCAGGCGCAGGCAGATGGCCCGGCCGATGCCCCGGCTGCCGCCGGTGACCACTGCGATTTTGCCGTTCAAGCTCATCGTGCGTTCCTCTCCCGCATGCGTTCGGTCAGTTTGGGCACGATCTCGTAGAGATCGCCGACCACGCCGTAGGTGGCCACGTCGAAGATGGGGGCGTTGGGGTCCTTGTTGATGGCGATGATGGTCTCGGAGGACTGCATGCCCACCAGATGCTGGATCGCGCCGGAGATGCCGCAGGCGATGTAGAGCTTGGGGGCCACGGTCTTGCCGGTCTGGCCTACCTGATGGGGATAACCGATCCAGCCGCTGTCCACCGCGGCGCGGGAGGCAGCCACCGCCCCGCCGAGCACCTCGGCCAGTTCGCGGATCTGGGCAAAGCCCTTGGCGTCGTCGAGGCCGCGACCGCCGGCCACCACCACATCCGCCTCGCAGAGATTGATCTGGTCCTGCTCCTCCACGATACTCTCGATCACCCGTACCCGCGATTTGAGACGCTCGGCAGCGGGTTTCACATCGACAATGGCGCCCTGGCGGGCGGCGTCGCGGACGAGCGGCTTCATCACCATGGGCCGGACCGTGGCGATCTGGGGCCGGGTATGGGGGCAAACGATGGTGGCCATGATGTTGCCGCCAAAGGCGGGCCGGGTCTGGAGCAGTGCGCCGTCCTCTGCGCGGATGGCCAGATCGGTGCAGTCGGCGGTGAGACCGGTGGCCAGCGAGGTCGCCACCCGGGGGATGAAGGAGCGGCCGATGGCGGTGGCGCCGGCCAATACGATCTCGGGCTTGTGCTCGCGGATGAGATCGGTGAGCACGTTGCCGTAGGCGTCGTCGGTGAAATGAGCAAGCGCCGGGTCATCGACCCGGTAGACCAGATCAGCCCCTGCGGCAACCAGTTCCTCGGCCTGACCAGCCAGATTCGAACCG
Source organism: Thermodesulfobacteriota bacterium (assembly GCA_040757055.1). Lineage (GTDB taxonomy): Bacteria > Desulfobacterota > Desulfobulbia > Desulfobulbales > Desulfurivibrionaceae > JAJZRJ01. The sequence continues at coordinate 167,527 of JBFLXY010000001.1, forward strand.
ATCAAGACGGCGGCGAGCGTCACGCCCCGCTGGTCGGCAAGCGTGCGGCCGGCGCCGAGGAGTTCAAAGGCCACCGGCGCGGTGCGGCCGTGGCGGTGTTCGGCATAGACCCAGACACCGGACCAGTCGTCGAGATTGCCCTTGGTGGCCCGCTCCTCGCGCTCGATGGAGAGCGCACCTACCTCGCAGACGTCCACGCAGTTGCCGCAGAGGGTGCAGTTGTCCCCCACCACGGCATGGCCTTCTTCCACCTTGATGGCGCCGAAGGTGCAGGTCTGCTCGCAGATGCCGCACCCGATACACGCTTCAATATCAATCCGTAACATGGTGTCCGTTCCCCTTAGAGCAGGGATTCCAGTTTATCGGCCAGCTGGGCCACCACCTCGTCCACCGAGCCGCTCAGCATGGCGCGCTCGCCGCGCACCTCCGGGGTAAAGACCCGCACCACCTGGGTGGTGGAGCCCTTGAGCCCGATCTGGTCCGGGTCCGCCTCGATGTCGGCGGCGCTGAGGGTGGTGATGGCGATGGACTTGGCCTTCATCTTGCCCTTGAGCGAGGCGATCCGCGGCTCGTTGATCTCTTTGACCACCGTGACCAGGGCCGGCAGATTCATCTCCACGGTGTCGTAGCCGTCGTCCATCATGCGCTGGAGGCGGATGGTGCCGTTCTCGCAGGAGACCACCTTCTTCACGTAGGCGGCATAGGGAATGTCGAGGCGCTCGGCAATGCCCGGGCCGACCTGGGCGGTATCGCCGTCGATGGCCTGCTTGCCGCAGAGGATGAGGTCTGCGCCGCCAATCTTCTTGATCGCCTGGGAGAGGGTGTGGGTGGTGGCCCAGGTGTCGGCGCCGGCAAAGGCGCGGTCGGAAACCAGCACCGCCTCGTCCGCCCCGCAGGCCACGGCCTCGCGCAGGGTTTCCCCGGCCTGGGGCGGCCCCATGCTCAACACCGTCACCGTGCCGCCGTGCTGCTCCCTGAGCCGCACGCCCTCTTCCAGGGCGTGGCGGTCATAGGGGTTCATGATCGACTGCACGCCGTCGCGCGCCAGGGTGTTGGTGTTGGGGTCCAGGCGCACATCCTTGGCGTCCGGCACCTGCTTCACGCAGACAACGATCTTCATGGATCAGGTGTACTCCTTGTTCAGTTCCTGGCCGATGACATTGCGCTGGATCTGGTTGGTGCCTTCGTAGATCTGGAGGATCTTGGCGTCGCGCATCATCTTCTCCACCGGGTAGTCGCGCATGAAGCCGTAGCCAGCCAGCACCTGCACCGCGTCCACCGCCACCTTCATGGCGGTGTCGGTGGCAAAGACCTTGCACATGGAGGCGGCCTTGGAGGCGTCGTTCGGGTGGGCGGAGACGTGCTTGGCCGCGGCATAGACCAGGGCGCGGGCCGCTTCCACCTGGATGGCCATGTCGGCCAGCATGTGGGCCACGGCCTGGAAGGAGATGATCGGTTTGCCAAACTGCACCCGCTGCTTGGCGTAACGGGCGGCCTCGTCCAGCGCGCCCTGACCGAGGCCCACGCCTAGGGAGGCGATGCCCGGACGGGAGAGGTCGAGGGTCTTCATGACGGTGATGAAACCGGCGCCAGCGCGGCCGATGACGCGATCCTTGGGGATGCGGCAGTCCTTGAAGATGAGTTCGCAGGTGGAGGAGCAGCGGATGCCCATCTTCTTTTCCTTGGGGCCGACGGAAAAGCCGGGGTCGCTCTTCTCCACCACGAACATGGTGGCGCCGCGCGGCCCCTTGCTCCGGTCGGTGATGGCGATGACCGTGTAGATGTCCGCCTCGCCGGCGTTGGTGATCCATTGTTTGGTGCCGTTCAACACCCAGTGGTCGCCGTCCTGCACCGCGGTGGTCTGGATGCCGGAGGCGTCGCTGCCGGCGTTGGCCTCGGTGAGGGCAAAGGCGGCGAGACGCTTGCCGGCCGCGATGTCGGACAGGTACTTCTGCTTCATCTCGTCGCTGCCGGAGATGAGGATCGGGTAGGCGCCCAGGGCGCTCGCCGCGTAGGCGGTGGCCACGCCGGTGCAGCCGCGGGCGATCTGCTCCAGGGCCAGCACCATGGCAAAGGGGCCGCCGCCGAAGCCGCCGTATTCTTCCGGGATATAGAGGCCGTAGAGGTCGGCCTGGGCCATGGCCTTGAGAATTTCCCGCGGATATTCCTCGGTCTCGTCCAGTTCGGCCCGCTGCGGGATGATCAGCTCCTCGGTGATCTGCCGGGCCACATCCACGATCATCTGCTGTTCTTCAGTCAGAAAATAATCCACGCTTCCCCCTGTCTCTCGGTTACGATACGCTTTCTCTTATCCTTTCAAAGGGTTACCACCTGATCAGCGTCGCGCCCCAGGTGAATCCGCCGCCAAAGGAACAGAGCAGCAGCAGATCCCCGTCCCGGAGCCGGCCGGCCCGGTTGGCCTCGTCGATGGCAATTGGGATGGTTGCCGCCGATGTATTACCATATTTGTCCACGTTTACATAGATTTTTTCCATGGGCAGGGCCAAATGGTCGGCAAGACTCTGGAGGATTCGGATGTTGGCCTGATGCGGGATCACGAGCGCCAAGCGCTCTGCCTCGACCCCCTCCTGGGCCAGCACCTGCCGGATGGCAGAGGCCATGGCCCGCACCGCGTTTTTGAAGACCTCGCGGCCCACCATCCTGATGCACCCATCTTCCTGCTCCGGACGGCGCAGTTCCGGATTCTGGCTGGGCGCGGCCTCCATGTGCAGCAGTTCCCACAGGGAACCGTCGGCAAAGAGGCGGCTGCCCAAGATGCCGCGCTCCGTTTCGCCTCCGGTCACCACGCAGGCGCCGGCGCCGTCGCCAAAGAGCACGCAGGTGTTGCGATCCTGCCAGTTGACCCGGCTCGACAGGGTCTCGGCGCCGGCCACCAGTATCTTCATGGCGGGGCTGGCGCGGAGATATTTGTCCGCCACATCGAGGCTGTAAAGAAAGCCGGAGCAGGCGGCATTGAGGTCAAAGGCAAAGGCGTTGCAGGCGCCGAGTTCCTTCTGCACCAGGCAGGCGCAGGAGGGCATGGTCATGTCCGGAGTAATGGTGCCGACGATGATCATGTCGAGGTCGGCCGGGGTGAGTCTGGCCATGGCCAGCGCTTCTCTTGCGGCCCGGCTGGCCAGATTGGAGGTGTTTTCGCCCGGGCCCGCGATACGGCGGGTCTTGATGCCGGTGCGGGTGGTGATCCACTCGTCCGTTGTATCGACCAGCTTTTCCAGGTCGAGATTGGTCAGCACCCGCTCCGGCAGGGCGGAGCCGGTGCCGATGATGATCGTGCGGCTCACTGGCTCTCTCCGCCCGCCTCGGCCTCGGCCAGCAGGTCGCCAAGGTTGTCGGCCGCCAGCAGTTCGACGATGTGGTCGTTGACCTTGTGGGAGACCATCTCGGCGGCTACCCGGATGGCGTTCTTGATGGCTACGGCGTTGGAACGGCCGTGGCAGACGATTCCGGTGCCCTTGATCCCCAGAAGGGGCGCACCGCCGTACTCGGCGTAATCGACCCGCTTGCGGAACGAGGCAAAGGCGCCCCTGGCCAGGAGATACCCCAGTTTGGCCTTGGTGCTCTTCCGGATCTCGTCGCCCAGCATGGAGATCACCGCCTCGGCGAGCCCCTCGCTCAACTTGAGGCAGACGTTGCCGACAAAGCCGTCGCAGACAATGACGTCCACGTCACCCTGGAAGGTGTCGCGGCCTTCGACATTGCCGATGTAGTTGAGGGAACTTTTCTTGAACAGCTCGTGGGACTTCTTGACCAGAACATTGCCCTTGCCACCTTCCTCTCCGATACTGAGAAGCCCCACGCGGGGCCGTTCCACGCCGAAGAGTTCACGGGCAAAGGCCGCGGCCATGATGCCGAATTCGTAGAGATGCTGGGGCCGGCAGTCCACATTGGCGCCGACATCCATCATCGCCACCGGCCCCTTGAGGGTCGGGTAGATGCCGGCGATGCCGGGGCGGGAGATGCCCTCCAGCCGGCCAAGATACTTGATGGCCGCCGCCATGGTCGCCCCGGAGTTGCCGGCGCTCACCACGGCATCGACCTTGCCCTCGCGGTGGAGGGCAAAGGCCCGGACAATGGAGGCGTCCTTCTTCTTGCGAATCCCATCAAAGGGGGATTCGTCCATGGCCACGACCTGGGAGGTGTGCACCACCTCGATCCGGCCGGCAGGAAAGACGTGGGACGACAACGCGGCCCTAAGTCGCGTCTCGTCGCCCAGCAGGGTCACCGAGAGAGCGGTTCCCTGAACCGCCAGGACGGCGCCGGCGACCATCTCCTCCGGCCCCTTGTCGCCGCCCATGGCATCCAGGGCGATTCGCAACGCCATCCCAGCGCTCTGCTATTCTTCGTCAAGCTTGATAACCGAACGCCCCTTGTAGGCGCCGCAGTTGGGGCAGAGCCGGTGCGGCAGCTTGGGCTCGCCGCATTTTTCGCAGGTCGAGACGGTGGGCGCGGTCAAAAAATCATGGGCGCGGCGCGTCCGGGTGCGGGAATGGGAATGTCTTCTCTTGGGCAATGCCATGTTCGTCGTCCTCCGGTGGCATTCAATCGATGTCGGGGCATGCGCACCCGACGGGCTTTCATCTCAACTCTCTGCTGCCGTTGCGGTTCTTGCCCCACGCGGCAGCCTCTTTGGGTCCGGCGGAAGGGTCTCCGACAAAAAATCAGTGTTTCAGGTTCCGCAGCACCGCAAAGGGTGATGCCTCATCCTGGCCGGCACAGGCGCACCGACCCTGGTTGCGATTGATCCCGCAACGCGGACAGAGCCCCTGGCAATCTTCGCGGCACAGGCGCTTGGCCGGCAACATCAGGAAAACCTGCTGGGCAAGGATCTCGCCGAGGTCGATGAGTGGTGCGTCCAGAAACATCACATCCATCTCGGAGTCCTGGCAGGCGTGCTCCCTCTCGGCGGCCTGCAGGGCCTCGTTCTCATCCACCAGTTCCAGATCAATCCGGAACTGGTGGTCCAGCGCAAAGTCATATTCCTCAAGGCAACGGTCGCAGGTCAGGCGCACCACGCCAGCCAACCCCCCCTGGAAAAACACCCGCGCACCGCGGCGCTCCAGCAGAATCCGCGCCCGCACCGGGCCCACGGCCCGGAGCTCGTCCCCGGGAAACCAGGAGACATCCGTGATGTCGAATTCCCGCCCTTCGGCAGGAATTTCGTCAAACCGCACCTGCACAGGCTCACCTGTCCGCCGGAAAGAAAACGTTGGAATATAGACAATTCCTGCTAGTTGTCAAGTGTTTTCGCACCATCAGACGCCTGTCCGGACTCATTGCGGTGCCTGGAAAAGGGCAATACCCCCTTGGCCGTCCGCCCCCAGTCCAGCCAGCCCAGCACCGCAAAAAAAAGTATGACATTGAGGGTGGAAAGCCCATATTCCATGGCCATGGCAGCCGAACCGCCCCCCTGCTCGATGAGGGAGCCCACGGGATAGGTCACGATCAGGGAAAAAAGGACCAGATAGCCAAGGATATAGGCGAAAAAAAGCACAAAACCGCAGATCGCCCGGTTGCACCGGCTGGCCAGAAAGGTGCGCAACCACGAGGCGAGACGGTCAAATCCCGCGATGACCAGACCAAAGAGCAGGCCCAGCGGCGTTGCCCAGCCGAGATAGCCGTAAGGCAGGCGGCGGGCGTGGATAAAAAACGCGGTCACCAGCAGGACCAGAATGCCATAGGCCAGGGCGCTGCGCACGGCGAGCCGGAACGGCAGTCGGCGCCACGCGGGATCTGCACAGTTCTCCGGCTCGATCTGTCTGCAGCGCCGGCGCCACCCTTCTTTTTCGTCCTGTCCAGCCATGGGAAAACTCAAAAAACAACCAGGGCAGCCAGTTCCGGCAGGCAAGTCCAGCGTGAAGAGCCACCGGTGCCAGCAACCGGGAAAGGGCTAGCAGGCCGTTGAAAAACTTGTTTTTCGGCGGCCTGCGTCCGCCCCACGGATGGAGCGCCAGTTCCGGCGAGTTACAAACTCGTCGGAACTGTGAGAACCAGCGCAATCCACTTCCGCGGGTTCCTGGTTGAAAAAGGTCATGGATGACTTTTGCAACATCCTGTTAGAGAATCCGGGAGAGTCGCTCGCTGGCCTGCCGCAGCCGCTGACCGAGGACGTGAATGATCCGCTTGAGCACCTTTATCCCCAGGAGATGGTTTTCGGCAAGCAGCCGCGCCATGGCCTCGGCGGAAAGGACCAGCAGCCGGCATTCCTCCATGGCCACCACCATGGCGTTGCGCCGCCCTTTCTCCACCGCGGCGATCTCGCCTACCATGCCGCCCGGCTCGATCACCGCCACCAGAATGTATTTTCCCGGAAACGCGGTCTCCTTCTTCACCGCCAGCCGTCCGGACAACAAAAAGGCCATGAAATCGCCCGGGTCGCCGGGCTGAACGAGCACGTCTCCTGCCGCCGCGGTCCGCATGGTCAGGTAAGGCCGCAACTCCTCCACCTCCTGGGGAGAAAGAAACGGCAGCGCGCCAGCCAGTTCCGGCGACGGCGGCAGCATGGCGCTCATCTCGATCCCGCCGCAGGACTCATTTTTTCGCATCCTCCATCGACTCACCCTTCCTGATCTTCTCCTCCATCTTGGCGACGAGGCTTGAGAATGGCTCCTTGGCGAGAATGCTCTCAAACTGGGTACGATAGTTCCGCACCAGGCTCACCCCTTCGATCACCACATCGTAGACCCGCCACCTGCCGGACTCGCTCTTGAGTTTGTACTCAACCGGGGTCTCGACATTGTTGCGTAGAAACACCGTATAAACAACGGCCTTGTCGCCCTGCTGCTCCTGACGCTTGAAGAGCACCACCTTGTCGGTGCAGGAGGCGTCGAGTTCCCGGCAGTAGTTGTCGACCTTGTCCATATAGGTCCGCTCCAGCAGTTGCCGGAAGAGGCCAACGAAATGCTTGCGCTCGTCAGGGGTGCGCTCTTTCCAGTACCGGGCAAGGGCGCGCATGGACATCTCCTCGAAATCGAAATAACCGCCCACCACCACGCTGGCCCGCTTGCGCCGCTCCTCTTTTTGGGCGGCACCAGCCAATTTCTTGTCCTGCAGGATGGCGATGATTTCGTTCACCCCCTGCCTCACCACCGCCAACGGTTCGACCGGCGCGGCAACGGCGCAACGATCGGTCATGGCCATCGCAAGGAGCAGACACAATCCTGCCGCCGCTATCTTCCAAAGAAAACGCATGGGTAATCTCTCTCTTTCTCAGTTCGCTGGTGTCCCGCGGCGAAGCCGGCCCGGGGAGATTACGGGCGGCTGCGCCAGAGGAGTCTCTTTTGTTCCTGATTGCATGCAGGTATGGCGAAGGCCCCAGCAGGGGCAGACGGAGGCAACTCTACCGGGATATCCCAACCGCTGCAACATCTGTTTTTCGCACGCGGGACAGAAGGGTTGGGCGCCGGGGGCCCCACTGCGGTCGCATCATCCGACCTTTCCCGGGTTAAAGAGGTTAGCGCCGCGTTTCCCCGCCTGTTTTCTCTTTGTAAAGGGAGCCGCCCTGGCCGGCATCGTTCACCCGGTTCCGCCGATATTGCTGATAGGCATCACGCACCGCCAGGTAAGGATCAAAGGCGGCCTCCTTGAACTCCTCGTAATCCCCCAAGGTGAGCGAGGTGTTGTTCACCTCCCGCCCGCCGTACGCAGCAGCCCCGGCGCCAAAATCCGAGGCCATGACATAGGAAAGGGGATTGAGGAAGGAATCGCCAGCAAATCCGATGGTGTCGCGCAGCGAGGAGGGCCCCAGCAGCGGCCAGCAGATGTAGAATCCCTCGCCGGCACCATAGACCCCCAAGGTCTGGCCCAGGTCTTCTTCCTTGCGCTCCAGGCCGAATTCGTTCTTGGCCGGATCGCCGAAACCGGCGACACCGAGGGTCGAATTGATGACAAAACGGCCGACCTCAATGGCGGTATTTTCCATTTTGCCCTGCAGGAGGTTGTTGACGATCCGCACCGGCGCCAGCAGGTTGTGGAAGAAGTCGCGGATGCTCATCCGGACATCGTCCGCCACCACGTGGGCATACCCGGTGGCCACCGGTTTCAGGACCCAAAAATAGAGGCGGTCGTTGAACTCGAAGAAGAAACGGTTCAGCGGCTCCAGGGGGTCGGCGATCACGGCGCCGTTCACCTCGTTGGCGCTGGGAAGATCATCCATGAAGGGCTCCGCAGCCGCCTGGACCGGGGCTGGTCGCCCTCCCAGCAGGGCCATAAGCAGACAGACGACAACAACTTTTCCGCTGTTCATACAGACTCCTCACTCCTGATGCCGGGCAGGCGCCCGACGAACCGTGCGCCCACCGCGCTCTGAAAAACGCCTGCAGTCATCATCGCGCAATTTGCCCTGGCTGGCAAGCACGAAAAAGCGACGCCGGCGGGGAGAGAACAACGACATCATGACCCGCGCTAGCGGATCACACCTTGCCGAAGATGTACTTGCTCACCAGTTCTTCCAAGTCAACCACCGACTCGGTTTCCGTGATCGAATCCCCTCCCTTGAGATACTCATCGGCACCGCCCTGGCTGATCCGCACATACTTGTCGCCGATGATCCCCTGGGTCCGGACCGAGGCGATGGCATCCTCGCTGATCTTCACATGATCGTTGATCGACAGGGTGATCACCGCCCGATCGGTAGTGCCCAGATCGATTTTCGCCACCTTGCCCACGGGTACCCCGGCGATCTCCACCACCGCCCCCGGCTTAAGGCCGGAAATGTTGGTGAATTCCGCTCTGAGTTCATAATTTTTCGCCATGGAAAAGGGCGAAAACTCGCCCAGCTGCAGCGAGAGATAGACAAAGGCCAGAAAACCTGCCACCACAAAGAGTCCGACGATCAAATCCACATTGATTTTTTTCATGGCGCTATTCCGTTTCCCTGCTTCGATAGATGTTGCCCATGGTGGTACGGACAAAGTCCCTGATGGCCGGATCAGCACTGTGCTGGATGGCCTCCGGGTTTTCGAACGAGGAGATGCTCCCCTTGTCCATGATGATGACCTGATCGGCCAGATTGAAAATTTTGGGGATATCGTGGCTTACGATGACGGAGGTATAGCCGAACCGCTGCTGGGTCCGGAGAAAAAGCTGATAGATCTCCATGGATTTTTCCGGATCCAACCCGGTGGTGGGTTCATCAAAAAGCATGATCTCCGGCTGCAGCATGAGCGCCCGGGCCAGCCCCACCCGTTTTTTCATGCCGCCCGAAAGCTGGGCCGGAAACTTGCCTTCGTGACCGGAAAGTCCGAGTTGGTCGAGCATGGAGAGCACCTTGGCGCTGATCTCCTCGCGGGAAAATCTGGTGCGCTCCTCCAGGGGCAGGGCCACGTTGTCGAAAACCGAAAGGGAATCAAGCAGGGCCGCCCCCTGGAACAGAACGCCGAAATGGGTTCGGATCTCGTTCAGTTCGCGGGTGCGCATCTGGCCAACATCCTGGCCCTTGACCAGAATCTGCCCCGCATCGGGCTTCAAAAGCCCCAGGATGAGCTTCAGGGTGACGCTTTTGCCCTGACCGCTGCCGCCGGCGATCACCGTGGTCTTGCCGGCCGGGATGGCAAAGCTCACCCGGTTCAGCACCTGCTGGCGGCCAAAGGATTTGCTGACGGCGTCGAAGTGGATGATCGGCTCGCTCATAGCAGGATCGCGGTCAAGAGGTAGTCCCAGATCAGGATGCTGATGGAGGAAAGCACCACCGCCTGGGTGGTCACCCGGCTCACCCCTTCGGCGCCGAAACCGGCGCCGCGGATGGCATGGACGAAGTAGCCGCGGCCGGTGCAGATCCAGACCACCAGCAGGGCAAAGACAAAAGACTTGATGATGCCCATGTTGATGTCCTTGTTGACGACGCTCTGCTCCATACCGCTGAAATAGGCCCCGGGGTTGACGCCCAGCAGCTCGACCCCGGCAACGTAGCCGCCGAAGATGCCGACCACGTTGAAAATGAGGGTGAGAGCCGGGATGGAAATGATGGTGGCCAGAAATTTTGGGGTAATGAGGTAGCGGAAAGGGTCCACCGCCATGCATTCCAGGGCGTCGATCTGTTCGGAGTTGCGCATGATGCCGATCTCGGCGCACATGGCCGACCCGGCCCGGCCAGTGACCATGAGCGCCGTCAGCACCGGCCCCAGTTCGCGGATGAGCGAGAGGGCCACCGCCGAACCGAGCGCCCCTTCGGAGCCGAACTTGCGCAGGGTGTAGTATCCTTGCAGTCCCAGGACCATACCGGTGAAGGCCGCTGTAAAAAAAATGACGGCAAAGGAATTGGCGCCGATGAGCTGGGCTTGCCGGATGGTGGCCTGGAGACGGAAAGGACGCTTAAAAATGCCCCCAACGGCCCGCAGCAGGAAGAGCCCCATCCGGCCCAGGTCCTGCAGATAATAGATGGTGTTGTTGCCGAGCCGCTCGATCCGTTGCAGCATGGTATGATTACTCTCCACTCTGCAGGCTGCAACCCGCCCTGGGCCATCCCGCCATTTCCATAAAAAAACCCAATCAAAACAAAACGTAAGCAGGATATACAGACCACTACCGCTTGTCAAGCGGATTCTCGCCCGGCATACTGCTCATTTCCCGCAGCCAGCGAGCCGGACGCGGAAAACAAAAAAGGGATCAACGCTGCCGTTGATCCCTCTCTGTTCTGCTGGCGGAGTGGACGGGGCTCGAACCCGCGACCTCCGGCGTGACAGGCCGGCGTTCTAACCGACTGAACTACCACTCCTCAAGTATGGTGGGTGAAACAGGGATCGAACCTGTGACCCTCGGCTTGTAAGGCCGATGCTCTCCCGGCTGAGCTATTCACCCGCACCAATGTGGACCCCTTTAAACATGCCGTCCGGCTTTCGTCAAGGAAAAAACAGGACGCGGGTACGGAAAATCTCCGGCTGCCAGCAGGCACCGCAACGGGCCAGCCGCCCGGCCACGGCTCAGTGGGGCGCAGCGGTGCCGGAACTGTACGCAAGGTCGCTGGCGAGCCGGGAGTCTGCCGCGCCCTTGAACAGAATTTCGTTTTCCCGGAAAAGCAGGGCCTTTTCCAGCACCTGATCCACGTGCTCCACCAGAATGATCTCCATATCCTTCAGTATCTTGGCAGGAATTTCCTTGAGATCGCGCTCGTTCTCCTTGGGGATGAGCACCAGCTTGATGTTGCCGCGCCTGGCCGCCAGCAGCTTCTCGGTGAGCCCCCCAATGGGAAGCACCCGGCCGCGCAGGGTCACCTCGCCGGTCATGGCCACCTCCTTGCGCACCGGAATCTTCAGCATGGCCGAGACCAGGGAGGTCACCATGGTAATCCCGGCGGACGGCCCATCCTTGGGGATGGCACCCTCGGGCACATGAATGTGGATGTCGAGATTCTGGTAGAAGTCGGGCAGCAACCCGAGGCGCAGGGCACGGGTCCGCACGTAGGTCAGGGCGGCCTGGGCCGACTCCTGCATCACCTCGCCCAGCTTGCCGGTGACGGTGAGCTTGCCCTTGCCGGGCATGAGCGCGGTCTCGATCTGGAGCAGTTCGCCGCCCACCTCGGTCCAGGCCAGCCCAGTGGCGAGCCCCACCCGGTCGCTCTCCTCGGCGAGCCCGAAACGGTATTTGGGCACCCCGAGGTAGGTGGCGATGGAGGCGGGCGTGATCCGGAAGCGTCTGGTCGTCTTCTTCTGCAACCGCTCCCGGGCCACCTTGCGGCAAATGGCGGCAATGGAGCGCTCAAGGTTCCGCACCCCGGCCTCGCGGGTATAACGGCGGATGATCTCCCGCACCGCAGCCTCGGCCACCGTAATGTCGCCTGGCTGGAAACCGTTGACCTCCAGCTGCTTGGGCACCAGAAACCCCTGGGCAATCCGGACCTTGTCCTCCTCGGTGTAGCCGTTAAGCTTGATGATCTCCATCCGGTCCTGAAGCGGCGCCGGAATTCCCATCAGGGTGTTGGCCGTGGTCACGAAGAAGACGTCGGAGAGATCATAATCCAAGTCGAGATAGTGGTCATTGAAAGTGCTGTTCTGCTCCGGATCGAGCACCTCCAGCAGCGCGGCCGAGGGATCGCCCCGGAAATCCATGCTCATCTTGTCGACCTCGTCGAGGCAGACCACCGGGTTCACCACCTTGGCCTTCTGCATGGAATGGATGATCTTGCCCGGCATGGCGCCGATATAGGTGCGGCGGTGGCCGCGGATTTCCGCCTCGTCCCGCACCCCGCCAAGGGAAAGACGCACGAACTTGCGCCCCATGGCCCGGGCAATGGACTTGCAGAGCGAGGTCTTGCCCACGCCCGGCGGGCCGACCAGACAGAGGATCGGCCCCTTGATCTTGGCCACCTGGGCCTGCACTGCCAGGTACTCCAGGATACGCTCCTTGGGCTTGCTCAGGCCGTAGTGGTCCGCCTCAAGGATGCGCTCCGCCCCGCCGATGTCGATGACCGCCTCGCTCTTCTCCTGCCAGGGAAGATTGAGAATGCAGTCGATGTAGTTGCGCACCACCGTGGCCTCGGCCGACATGGCGGGCATCATCTTCAGCTTCTTGAACTCCTGCTCCGCCTTGTCGCGGGCGGCCTGGGGCAGGTTCTTCTGCTTGATCGCCTTTTCCAGTTCGGCCAGTTCGGAGCCCGCCTCGTCGGACCCGCCCATCTCCTTCTGGATGGCGCGGAGCTGCTCGGCCAGGTAATACTCCTTCTGGGTTTTGTCCATCTTCTGCTTCACCCGGCTGCGGATATTCTCTTCCAGGCGGGAGATTTCGATTTCCTTATGGATCAGCCCCAGAACCAGGTCCAGACGTTCGATGAGCGGAAAGGCGGCGAGAATTGGCTGTTTTTCCGCCACTCCCACCGGCAGGTGCGCCGCCAGCACATCAACGAACCTGGCGGGATCTTCGATGCGGGCCAGCGACTTGATCACCTCGCTGGGCACCTTCTTGCTGTGCTTGACGTATTCGCGGAAAACTTCCCGCAATTCGCGAACATAGGCCGTGGCCTCGCGGGATGAGGGCGCCTCCTCGACATGCTCCTCGACGCGAACCACAAAAAATTCGGCATGGGGCAGATGCCCCACCACCCGCGCCCGCCGTTTGCCTTCCACCAGCGCCTTGATGGTGCCGTCGGGCAGCCGCAGCAGCTGCATGACCGTGGCCACGGTGCCGACCTCGTGAACGCCCTCTTCCGCAGGGTCGTCTTCCGCCGCATCCTTCTGGGTGGCGAGAAATATCTCGGAACGCCGGGCCATGGCCTCTTCCAGGGCCTTGATGGAGCGTTCCCGTCCCACCACCAGCGGGGCCACCATGTGCGGGAAGAGCACGATGTCCCTGAGGGGCATCAGGGGAAAGATCTTGTCGTCGGAAGCAACGGAACTCATGACGGATAGAAAAGCGACCGGCAGTCGATCAGGCGCTCTTCTTGGTCTCCTCGTTGTCGTAGAGCACCACCGGATAATCGCGGTTGACGATCACCTGTTCGCTGATCACGCACTCCCGGACATTGGACTTGGAGGGCAGTTCGTACATCACGTCGAGCATCGCCTCCTCCATCACCGCCCTGAGGCCGCGGGCGCCGGACTTGCGGCGGATCGCCTCCTGGGCGATGGCGTTCAGTGCCCCTTCGGTAAAGCGCAGGCGGATGCCGTCGTACTCGAAGAGTTTTTCGTACTGTTTGGTGAGTGCATTCCTGGGTTCGCGCAGGATGCGGACCAGATCCTCCTCCTGCAGTTCCTCCATGGTGGCCACCACCGGCAGACGGCCCACCAGCTCGGGGATGAGGCCGAAGCGCAGCAGGTCCTCGGACTCGGTCTGGGCCAGGATCTCGCCCATCTTCTTCTTGGTCTTGCCCACCACCTTGGCGCCGAACCCCATGGACTTGGTGCCGACCCGCTGGCGGATCACGTTCTCAAGGCCGACAAAGGCGCCGCCGCAGATGAAGAGGATGTTCGAGGTGTCGATCTTGATGTATTCCTGCTGCGGGTGCTTGCGGCCGCCCTTGGGCGGCACGTTGGCAATGGTGCCCTCGATGATCTTGAGCAGGGCCTGCTGCACGCCCTCGCCGGAGACATCGCGGGTGATGGAAGCGGAATCGGACTTGCGGGCGATCTTGTCGATTTCGTCGATATAGACGATGCCGCGCTGGGCCCGCTGCACGTCGTGGTCAGCGGCCTGGAGCAGGCTGACCAGGATGTTCTCCACGTCCTCGCCCACATACCCTGCCTCGGTGAGGGTGGTGGCGTCGGCGATGGTGAAGGGCACGTTCAGGATGCGGGCCAGGGTCTGGGCCAGCAGGGTCTTGCCGCTGCCGGTGGGGCCGATGAGCAGGATGTTGCTCTTCTGCAGTTCCACCTCGTTGCCGTCGCCCCGGCCCTGGGCCTCGATCCTTTTATAATGGTTGTGCACCGCCACGGCAAGGATGCGCTTGGCCTGTTCCTGGCCGATCACATAGCCATCGAGGTGCACCTTGATGTCCACCGGCTTCATGGTGACCGCTTCGGCCTGGGCCTCCAGCTCCTGCTGGCGGTCCTCGCTGACGATCTCGTTGCAGAGATCAATGCACTCGTTGCAGATGTAGACCGTCGGGCCGGCGATGAGCTTCTTGACCTCGTCCTGCGTCTTGCCGCAGAAGGAACAGGTCACCTCGATCTCGCCGTTGTGGTTCTTGGCCATGCTTACGACTCCTCGCTGGGGTTCGACCGTTCAACCAAAACTTTATCAATTATACCATACTCCCTGGCCTCTTCGGCACTCATAAAATAGTCCCGCTCGGTGTCGGCCTCGATCCTCTTGAGTTTCTGGCCGCTGTGATCCGCCAGTATCTTGTTGAGATTCTGGCGGATCTTGAGGATTTCCCGGGCATGGATGTCGATGTCGGTGGCCTGGCCCTGGAAGCCGCCCATGGGCTGGTGAATGAGAATGCGCGAGTTGGGCAGCGAGTAGCGCTTGCCCTTGGTGCCGGCAGCAAGCAGCACCGCGCCCATGCTGGCAGCCTGGCCCAGGCAGAGAGTGGCGATGTCGCACTTCACATAGCGCATGGTGTCGTAGATGGCCAGCCCGGCGGTCACCACCCCACCCGGCGAGTTGATGTAGAAGGTGATGTCCTTGTCCGGGTCCTCCGCTTCCAGGAACAGCATCTGGGCGATGACCACGTTGGCCACCTCGTCGTTCACCGCGGTGCCGAGGAAGATGATGCGCTCCTTGAGCAACCGGGAATAAATGTCGTAGGAGCGCTCGCCGCGCGGGGTCTGTTCGATGACAAAGGGGATCAGGCTCATGCGTCCGTACCTTTTCGTGCTGGTTGGATAGGTTTCAGGCCGTGGCGGCCACGCGTTTGACCGAGGCATGTTCAACGAGGAAGCTTAAGATCTTCTCGCTCAAGAGTTCGCTCATGAAGGGCAGCAGTTCGTTGCGGCTCTGGAAGAATTTCTTCACCTCGTCCATGGGCATATTATACTGATCGGCAATCCGCTGGAAACCCTTTTCAATATCTTCGTTCTCCAGCTTGATACCCTCTTTTTCCGCGATCTTCTTGAGCAGGAAATCGCCGCGCACCCGCTTTTCGGCCGCCTCCCTGTACTGCTCGACGAGCTTTTCCTTGGTCAGGCCGGCGGACTCCAGGGTCATGCCCTGCCGGTCAAGGTTGTTCTCCAGTTCCTTGATGAGCCCCTCGATTTCATAGGCCACCAGGCGCGGCGGCACCTCGAAGGGATGTTTTTCCAACAAATTGGCCATGAGCCGGTCGGTGAGATCGCCGCGCTGGGCCTCTTCCTTTTTCTTGGTCCGGCGTTCCCGGATCTGCTGCCTGAGGTCATCGAGGCCCTTGAACTCCTCGCCCACCTCCTTGGCAAAATCGTCGTCCAGGGCCGGCAGCACCCGCTCCTTGACATCCTTTACGGTGATGCGGAACTCCACCTTCTTGCCCGCCAGCACCGGGTTCGAGAATCCGGCAGGAAATTCCACTTCCTGCACCGCCTCCTCCCCCTTTCTGAGGCCGACGAGCTTTTCCTCGAACTCCTTGCCGTTGCGACCCGACCCCACATCCACCGAGTAGTTCTCGCCCCTGACCTCCTTCATGGCCGCACCATCGTGGAAGCCGGCAAAGTCGATGATGGCGATATCGCCCTCGGCAATGCCGCGGTCTTCCACGCTCTTCAATGGCGCCATCTGGCGGCGCAGGGCCTCGAGTTCCTGATCCACCTCGGCGTCGCTCACCGCCACCTCCGGCTGCTCGACTTCAAGCCCCCTGTATTCGCCCAGTTCAAACTGCGGCCGGACATCCACCTCGGCCTGATAGGCAAAGGAGCCGTCGGCCTCGTACTTGTAGTCGCGGATCTCGGGATGGGCCACGGCATCGAGATTGACCTTTTCCAGGGCATCGAAGTAGGTGTCCTGGATCATCCTGTCGGCCACGTCGTATTCCACCTTGGGGCCGTAGTTCTTTTCCAGCACCTGGCGCGGCACCTTGCCCTTGCGGAACCCCTTGAGGTTCACCTCGTGCTTCAGCTTGTCGTAGGCCGCTTCAAGCGCCTTGGCCACGTAGTCCTGCGGCAGCGTGATGCTCATCCGCTTCGTCAATGCACTGAGATCTTCGACATTCACCTGCATGATCCATCCTTCCTTTGCGTGTTCCGGTTATTCTGTACTGACGGCAGGAAAAAACAGGGAAACCCAACGGCCTGAAATGTGATTCGCACTCGAACGCGTAAAGGGTGCTCTCACCTGCGCATCAACCTATTGTTTCGCATGCCTGCACTGCAGACGCATGGTGCGAGAGAGGGGAGTCGAACCCCTACGGTTGCCCGCTGGATCCTAAGTCCAGTGCGTCTGCCAGTTCCGCCACTCTCGCGCAACCGGGTAAAAATAATCAAATTTAGGAAACCCGTCAAGTTAAGATGGACGAACCAGGCGCACCAGACCGCACGGGAGGGAACGTGAAAACAACAAGTTCCATGACGCGATCCACCGCCGGCATGGTTCCCTCCCCCGGCCAATATAGAGCGCCAGCGACCGTCGCGAATCGCGTGACCCGAGCATGACCCGCCGATGCCGGCCCGGCCGTTCGCCAGACGGCGAGGCCAGCGAATTTCGTTGACTTTTCAGCCCATTATTGCTAGCAAGAAGGCCGACAAGAACCGATAATGCCCCCTCTTCCGCAGGCATACGCATGACCACGCCCCAGCCCTTCATCGCCAACGGACTCGCCACCCTGATCGGCAGCCTGCCGGTCGCCGACCACCGCGAGGCGCTCCGGATCATCTTCGACCACACCCCGGCGGTGCCCCTCTGGCCCCAATTGCCGGTGAACCCCAGAGAAGGGATGCTCAGCCAGTTCATCGAGGGCTTCCCCGGCGTGGTGGAGGAAGGGGACCGCACCTACTTCAATATCCACACCGAGCAGTTCCCCACCGACCAGCTTGCCTTTTTCGAACAGTACCTGGCCGCCATGGAAGGCCCAGAGGCATTGAACGCCTCGCCCTTTGTGGTAAGCCGCGAACGGGCCCGGGGCCTTTACGAACTCCTGGAAATGGCCCGGCAGCAGCCTGCCATCCTGGCGCTGAAGGGCCAGATCACCGGCCCCTTCACCCTGCTCACCGGCCTCATGGACGAAAACCAGCGGCTTGGCTATTACGAACCAGCAATCCACGAGGTGGTGGTCAAGGGGCTAAGCCTCAAGGCGGCCTGGCAGGCGCAGTTCCTCGCCCAACACGGCAAGCCGGCCATTGTCTTCATCGATGAGCCGGCCCTGGCGGGCCTCGGTTCCTCCTCCTTCATCACCATGTCGCTGGACGAGATCCGCCAGGACCTCACCGAGGTGATCGAGGCGATCCACCAGAGCGGCGGCCTTGCTGGCATCCATGTCTGCGCCAATACCGACTGGGAATTCCTCCTTTCGCTGCCGCTGGATATCCTGAGCTTCGACGCCTACAGCTTCTTCGACCGGCTCATCGTCTGCAAGAAGCAGCTCTACGGATTCCTCGACCGGGGCGGCATCCTGGCCTGGGGCATCGTGCCCACCTCGGAAAAGGAACAGATCGACCAGGAGAACACCGATTCGCTTGTTGCCCGCTGGGAGGCACAGGCCAGCCAGCTCGTCAACGCTCGCTGGAATCAGGCCAGCCTCCTGCGCCAGACCCTGATCACCCCGAGCTGCGGCACCGGCTCGCTGCCGCTGCCCTATGCCATGAAGGTGCTGGAACTGACCCGCGATGTCTCCGCCATCCTGCGCGGCGCGCACCTGACCTCCTAACCCGCAACCAACCTGTTTCACCGGAAGAGTCACGACATGGAAGACGTAAGCCAGATTTTGCAGCAGCGCCGCGACAAGGCGCAGGAACTCGGCAGCCAGGGCATCAACCTCTATGCCAACGATTTCAAGCCGATGCACCGCATCCGGGACATCCTGCCCCAAGACGACCCGGCGGGCGATGCCCCCCTGGCCGAGGGGGGCAAGGTCATTGCCGGCCGGATCATGGCCATTCGCAGCTTTGGCAAGGCGGCCTTTGTCCAGGTGCAGGACGAAACCGGCCGCATCCAGGTCTACGTCAAGCGCGACGAGATCGGCGAGCCGCTCTACAACCTCTTCAAAAAACTCGACATCGGCGACATCGTGGGTTTTAGCGGCACCCTCTTCCGCACCAAGACGGGGGAGCCCACCATCCAGGCGAACAGCCTCAAGCCGCTGACCAAATCGTTGCGGCCCCTGCCGGAAAAATTCCACGGCCTCACCGACGTGGAGACCCGCTACCGCCAGCGCTACGTGGACCTCATGGTCAACCCCGAGGTGCGCGACACCTTCAAGAAGCGGGTGGAGATCATCCGGCTGGTGCGGGAGTTCCTCACCAACCGCGGCTTCCTCGAGGTGGAAACCCCGATGATGCAGCCGATCGCCGGCGGCGCCACGGCCCGCCCCTTCAAGACCCACCATAACGCGCTGGGCATGGACCTCTACCTGCGCATTGCGCCGGAACTCTATCTCAAGCGCTTGCTGGTCGGCGGCTTCGAACGGGTCTTCGAGATCAACCGCAACTTCCGCAACGAGGGCCTCTCCACCCGCCACAACCCGGAATTCACCATGCTGGAGTTCTACCAGGCCTACGCCACCTACGAGGATCTCATGGACCTCACCGAGGAGATGCTCTCCTGGATCGCGGCCGAGGTGTGCGGCACCATGGTCATCACCTACCAGGGGCAGGAGGTGGACCTCTCGCCGCCCTGGCAGCGCTACACCCTGGACGAGGCATTGGTCAAGGTCGCGAAACTCGACCAGGCCCTGCTGGCCGACGAGGCCAAGTGCCGCGAGTTCGCGCTGTCAAAGGGCATCCAGCTCCAGCCCCAGGCCGGCCACGGCAAGGTGAAGACCGAGCTCTTCGAACTGCTGGTGGAGGAAAAACTTGTGAATCCCACCTTCATTACCGCCTATCCCACCGAGGTTTCGCCCTTGGCGCGTCGCAACGAGAAGAACCCCGAGGTCACCGACCGCTTCGAGCTCTTCATCACCGGCCGGGAGATGGCCAACGCCTTCAGCGAATTGAATGACCCCATCGACCAGCGCCTGCGCCTGGAAAAGCAGATCGCCGAACGCGGCACCGACGAAGAGATTTTCCCCGAGGTGGACGAGGACTTCCTGCGCGCCCTGGAATACGGAATGCCGCCGGCCGCGGGCCAGGGCATCGGCATCGACCGCCTGGCCATGCTGCTCACCGACTCGCCTTCCATCCGCGACGTCATCCTCTTCCCGCATCTCAGGCCGGAGAAAAAGTAGGAGAAGCCATGGGCTTTGAATGGTTCGTCTGCCTCCGGTACCTGAAGGCCAAGCGGAAACAGAGCTTCATTTCGCTCATCTCCCTCATCTCAGTGGCGGGCGTCGCTGTCGGCGTGATGGCCCTCATCGTGGTGCTGGCGGTGATGACCGGCTTCACCGCCGAGTTCCGCAACAAGATTCTCGGCATCAACTCCCACGTGGTGGTGCAGGATCTGGGCGGCTCGCTGGCCGATTACCGTACCACCGGGGCCTCCATCGGCAAGGTGCCGGGCGTGGTGGGGGTGACCCCCTACATTTACGCCCAGGCCATGCTGACCGGCGGCGCCGGCGGCACCGGCGTTGTGCTGCGCGGCCTCGACCCGGTCTCGGCTGCAAGTGTCCTCGACATCAGCCGCTACATGATGTCCGGCAGCATCGATGCCCTGACAGCCGCCGATGCCGACCAGGGCGTGCCGGGCATCATCCTCGGCAGGGAACTGGCCAACCAGCTCCAGGTCTCTGTGGGCGACCGGGTGAAACTCATCTCCGCCGCCGGGCCGCTCACCCCCATGGGGGTGCTGCCCAAAATCAAGGCCTGCCGGGTGGTGGGTCTCTTCGACACCGGCATGTACGAATACGATTCCTCCCTGGCCTATACGAGCATTGCCACGGCGCAGGAATTCTTCGACCTGGGCGACGCGGTCCACGGCATCGAGGTCAAGGTGGCGGAGATCGACCGGGCGGCGGAGATCGCCGGCCGGATCGAACAGGTTCTGGGGCCGGGCTATCTGGCCAAGGACTGGATGCGGATGAATCGCAACATCTTCTCGGCCCTCAAGCTGGAAAAGACCGCGCTTTCGGTGATCATGGCCCTGGTGGTGCTGGTGGCGGCCTTCAACATCGTCAGCACGCTCATCATGGTGGTAATGGAAAAGACCAAGGACATCGCCATCCTGAAATCCATGGGCGCCACCTCGGGCAGCATCATGCGCATCTTCATGTACGAAGGGCTGGTGATCGGCCTTACCGGCACCCTGCTGGGCATCCTGGGCGGACTCACCCTCTGCGAGATATTAAGCCGCTACCAGTTCATCAAGCTGCCCGAGGTCTATCCCATCTCCACCCTGCCGGTCAAGGTGCTGCCGCTGGATGTGGCCCTGATCGCGCTGGCCGCGGTGCTGATCACCTTCCTGGCCACCCTCTACCCCTCCCGTCAGGCGGCCCGAATCGACCCGGCCGTGGCCCTGCGCTATGAATAACGAGCCGCTTTTCATCGCCCGGGGGCTGACCAAGGAATTTCTCTCGCCCCAACGCCTCACCGTACTGCGCGGCATCGACCTCACACTGCGCCAGGGGGAGATGGCCGCCGTGGTCGGCACCTCCGGCACCGGCAAGACCACCCTGCTCCACATCCTGGGCACGCTGGACCGCCCCAGCGGCGGCACCCTGCTCCATCAGGGGCGCGACATCTTCGGCCTTGACGACCAGCAGCTCTCCTCCTTCCGCAACCAGCGTATCGGCTTTGTCTTCCAGTTCCACCATCTGCTGCCCGAATTCACCGCCCTGGAGAACGTGATGCTGCCGGGGATGATCGCCGAAGAGCCGCGGTCAGAACTGACCGACCGTGCCCGCAACCTGCTCGACCGGGTGGGACTCGCTGACCGGACCAGCCACAAGGTGGGCGAACTCTCCGGCGGCGAACAGCAGCGGGTGGCCATTGCCCGGGCCCTGGTCATGAAGCCTGCCCTGCTGCTCGCCGACGAACCCACCGGCAACCTGGACCCGAAAACCGGGGAGAGGGTCTTTGCCCTCATGCAGGAACTCAACCAGAACCTGGGGCTCGCCACGGTAATGGTCACCCACAACCATACCCTGGCCCGCCGCATGGACCGCTGCCTCACCTTGGCCGACGGGCTTCTCCGCGAAGGAATCGACTGAGGCGAATTTCGTCTTCTCTTTCGCCCGGCTGCATGGTAAAGAGTGGAGTCAGCGTCATCATGGCCGGCGCCCAGGCGCCCAACGAAGCTGCCTCGCCGGGCCACGGCGAGCCATTCCGATAACCCGCCCAGTCAGAACGATGCGTGAACAATCCCAGGTGACCATGAAAGACTCGACATCCTCCGGGACCTGCCCGTGCACCCCCCGGCGCCGCGATGGCCTCTTCGTCCTGATCGTTCTTCTGCTGAGCCTCTGCTCCCTGGCTGCCGCCGCCTCGGCTGATGCGGCGCCCCCCCGTTCCGCCGCCCTCTTTCTGCCGCTCAAGGTCAATACCGCCGCCGCCCCGGAAACATTGACCGCCCAGGCTGACCAGGCCCTGCAGGAGGTACTCGCCCCCAAAGGCATTACCATGCTTCCCCGCAGCGAAGCGGCAAAGCAGATCAACTACCAGAAGAGCTGGCCGCCCGCCGTTGATGCGGTCGTGGCCCTTGCCGCCGCCCAAAACGCCAACTACGTGGCCGCCGGCAGCCTGACCCAGCTCGGCGAGACGCTGAGCATCGACCTGGTGGTGCTCGACCTGCTCGGCCAGGAACCGCCCCGCTATGTCTTCCAGAGAGCTGAATCGGCTGCCGCCCTGTCCTCTGCCCTCGACCGGGCGGTCAGGGAGGTGCTGGCCCATACCGACCGGGAACTGCTCATCGCGAAAATCGAGATCCGGGGCAACCAGAAGACCGACTCCGGCGCCATCATGAAGCAGATCAAAAGCCAGGCCGGCGACGTTTACGCCGCCGGGCCGCTCCGCGACGACCTCAAGAACATCTTCAAGATGGGCTATTTCGACGATGTCCAGCTCGAAGTCGCCGATACGGGGCAGGGCCGGGAGGTAACCTTTGTCGTCACCGAAAAGGCAGTGATCGGCCAAGTGAATCTCGCCGGCAACAAGGAGATGGAAGAAAAGGAAATCAAGGACGTTCTCTCGGTCCACCCCAACACCATCCTCAGCACCAAGGAGGTGCAGAATTCGGTGGAGAACATCAAGAAGCTCTACCGGGAAAAGGGCTTCTACAACACCGAGGTCACCGCCAAGCTCGACTATCCCAAGCCGGAACGGGTGAACATCCAGTTCGCCATCAGCGAGGGCGTCAAGGTCTACATCAAGGAGATCCGCATCGCCGGCAACACCGCCTTCAGCGAAAAGGAGATCAAGAAGGTCATGGCCACCTCGGAGAAGGGGCTGCTCTCCTGGATCACCGAATCGGGGCGGCTCAAGCGCGACATCCTCGACCAGGACCGCTCGCGCATCGGCGCCTTCTACCACAACCACGGCTACATCGAGGCCCAGATCGGCGAGCCGGAGGTGAAACGCGAGGGCGAGTGGCTCTTCATCACCTTCAACGTCTCCGAGGGCGACCGCTACCGGGTCGGCACCATCGATCTGGCCGGCGACCTGATCGAGGACAAGAACGACCTGCTGGGACAGGTCAAGCTCGGCGAGGAAAAATTCTTCAGCCGCCAGGTGCTGCGCGAGGACGTGATGCGCCTCACCGACCGCTACGCCGAGCACGGCTACGCCTTTGCCGAAGTCAACCCGCGCCTCCAGAAGAACCCGGACCTCAAGCGGATGGACGTGGTCATCGACCTGAAAAAGGGCATCCTGGTTCATGTGAACCGCATCGTCATCAAGGGCAATTCCCGCACCCGCGACAAGGTCATCCGCCGCGAAATGCAGATCAAGGAAGGCGGCATCTTCGACGCCACCGCCATGCGCAAGAGCACTGAAAAGCTGCAACGCCTCGAATACTTTGAGGAGGTGAACATCAATCCCGAACCCACGGTGCAGGATGACCTGATGGACGTCATCGTCGACGTCAAGGAAAAGCCCACCGGCACCTTCAGCGTCGGCGCCGGCTACAGCTCGGTGGATCATCTCTCCTTCATGGGCGAGGTGAGCCAGAACAACTTCATGGGCAAGGGCCAGCGCGTTTCCCTGGCCGCCAACCTGAGTTCCGCCTCCACCCGCTTCAACCTGAGCTTCACCGAGCCACGCCTGGACGACTCCAAGCTGCTCTTCGGCTTCGACGCCTACAACTGGATGCGGGAATACGACGACTACACCAAGGACTCCAACGGCGGCGCCCTGCGCTTCGGCTACCCCATCTGGGAAAAATGGCACCTCTTCTGGGCCTACGGCTTCGACGACACCCAGCTCTCCGACCTCAAGCCGACGGCGGCCCAGGTTATCCTGGACTCGGCCAACATCAACACCACCAGCTACGTCCGGCTCGGGGCGGTGCGCGACACCCGCAACCGCCCCAGCGACCCCTCCAAGGGCGAGGTGCACAACATCGCGGTCAAGCATGCCGGCGGCGTGCTCGGCGGCGACAGCGCCTTCACCAAATGGGAGGCATCCACCAACTGGTACTTCCCCTGGACCGGCGTGCCCTACCTCAAGGAGATCAACCGGCCCTGGTTCAACGACACGGTCCTGCGTCTCAAGGGCGCCATCGGCTATGCCGTGGAAAATGAGGAGGGCAAGCTGCCGGTCTACGAGAAGTTCTACCTGGGCGGCCTCAACACCGTGCGCGGCTTCGACAGCAGCAAGATCAGCCCCCTGGACCCGGTGACCGGCGAACGCATCGGCGGCGAAAAAATGTGGTACATGAACGCCGAGTGGATATTCTCCATTGCCCAGGAAATCGGCTTGAAGGGCGTGGCCTTTTTCGATGCCGGCAACGTCTACACCGATTCCGAAACCTGGGATGTGGGCGACCTCAAGAAGGCGGTGGGCGTCGGCTTCCGCTGGCTCTCTCCCATGGGGCCGCTGCGGCTGGAATGGGGCTACAACATCGACCCGGCGCCGGGTGAGGATCAGGGGGTCTGGGACTTCAGCATCGGCGGCGGCTTCTAGCGAGCCAGCCCGACACCGGCCTCATGTCGTCCCTTGTCACCGCGCTCACCCGGGGGCAATTCCCGGTGGAACTGGTCGGGGTCAGCGGCGGCGCCGCGGCCCTGCACATCGGCCGGGCCGCTGCCGTACACCCCGGCCCCCTGGTCTGCCTCTGCGCCACCGAGCGGCAGGCGCAGGCCCTGGAGCAGGATCTCGCCCTCTTTTCGCCGCACCCGGTCGTTCACTACCCCGGCTATGAGATCCCGCCCTATACCCCCCTCGCTCCCGACCCGGCCACCACCGCGGCCCGCCTGGCCGCCCTGAACCTGGCCTTTACCGCCGGGACCCCCTTCTGTTTCATCGCCTCGGCCGAGGCGATGATCCGCCGCACCATCCCGAAGAATCTGCTCAATACCCTGGCGGAACTGCTTATCCGCGGCGAGGAGATCGACCAGGAAGGCCTGCGAACAAGCCTGTCCATCGCCGGTTACGAGTCCGTGGCCCTGGTGCAGAACGTCGGCGAGATGAGTGTCCGGGGCGGCATCATGGATATCTTCCCACCCGGCTTCGACCACCCGCTGCGCCTCGACTTTCTGGGCGACCTGCTCGAATCCCTGCGCCTCTTCGACCCCATCACCCAGCGCTCGGTGGGGGAGCTTGCCGAGGCGGTGATCCTGCCGGCCTCTGACATCCTCTTTCCAGCCCCCGGCAACGAAGAGCACCAGCGGCTGCTGGACCGCTTCGACGACGCCTCGGCCGAATTCGGCTGGGATGAAGATGCCGCCGCGGCCATCCGGGAAAAGATCGCGGCTGGCCGCGATTTCCCCGGCAGCGAGTTCCTGCTGCCGCTCTTTTACGAGACCCCGGCCTCGCCGCTTGATTTTCTGCCGGCAAAATCTCTGGTTTTTCTCCTCGATCCCATCGCCATCCGGCACTCCCTCGACCTGGTCTGGGAGCGCATCCACGCCAACCATGCCGAGGCAACGGCCGGCCACCAGCCGGCCCTGCCGCCGGCGCAGCTCTTTCTGACCGCCGACAGCCTGCTGGACACCGCGGCCGCCCGCCCCCTCGTCCGCTGCCACGCCATTGCCGACACCACCGGTCTGCCGGATGCGGTCATGGTCCGGACCGGCAACCATCTGTTCCTGAAGCAGCAACTGGAGCTGCACCGCCGCCAGCAGGGGCTGCTGCCCCCCTTGGCGCGGGAGCTCGTGACCTGGCTCGATCAGGGCGACCAGGTCTGTTTCGCCTGCCGCACCAAACGCCACGCCGAGCACATGGCCGAACTCCTCGGTCAGTACGGCATCAGCGCCACGCTCACCCCGATGCCGTTCCACCACGACCAGCAACCCGGTGCCGGCGTCCTCCTTTTCGACCACCCTCTCTCCGCCGGCTTTGATCTGCCGGAGGAAAGACTGCACTGGCTTTCGGAAAGCGAACTCTTCGGCGAACAGCGGCTCGGCGCCAGGAAACAGGCCCGCCAGCCGACCGGAGAAGCGGTGGTCCGCTTTGACGAACTGGCCATCGGCGACTTCGTGGTCCACGGCGCCCACGGCATCGGGGTCTATCAAGGGCTCGTCACCCTGGAGCTGAACAGCCTCGCCAACGACTTCCTGCTCATCGAATATAAGGACGGCGACAAACTTTACGTGCCGGTGGACCAGCTCGCCGCAGTGAGCAAATACAAGGGGATCAACGACCGCGAACCGGGCCTGGACAAGCTGGGCGGCAAGGCCTGGCAGGCCACCCGGCAGAAGGTGAAAAAGGCGGTGTGGGAGGTGGCGCAGGATCTGCTCAACCTCTACGCCCGCCGGCAACTGGCCAAGGGGCACGCCTTCTCCCGGCCGGACGAACTCTTCCACGAACTGGAGGAATCCTTCCCCTTCGACGAAACGCCGGGCCAGATCAAGGCGATTAACGAAGTGCTGGACGACCTCACCAGCGAACGCCCCATGGACCGCCTGGTCTGCGGCGACGTGGGCTACGGCAAGACCGAGGTGGCGATCCGCGCCGCCTTCAAGGCAGTGGAGGACAACCGCCAGGTCGCGGTGCTGGTGCCGACCACCGTGCTGGCCGAACAGCACACCGCCACCTTCCGCGAGCGGCTCCACGGCTTCCCGCTCCGCACCGAGAGCCTCAACCGCTTCCGTACCGCGGCGGAACAGAAAAAGATCATCAACGATCTCGCCGCGGGCCGGGTGGACATCGTCATCGGCACCCACCGCCTGCTTTCCAAGGACGTGGTCTTCAGCAAGCTGGGGCTGCTCATCATCGACGAGGAACACCGCTTCGGCGTGGTCCACAAGGAAAAACTCAAGAAGCTCCGTACCCAGGTGGACGTGCTCACCCTCACCGCCACCCCGATTCCCCGCACCCTGCAGCTCTCGCTGCTGGGGGTGCGCGACCTCTCGGTGATCAGCTCGCCGCCCGCCCACCGCCGCACGGTGAAGACCTTCATCGCCCGCCACGACGACCTGGTGATCAAGGAGGCAGTGACCAGGGAACTCGCCCGCGGCGGCCAGGTCTTCCTGGTCCACAACCGGGTGCACTCCATCCACGACATCGCCCGCAAGGTGAACCAGCTGGTGCCGGAGGCCAAGGTGGCCGTGGCCCACGGCCAGATGGCGAGCAAGCCGCTCGAAGAGATCATGATCCGCTTCGTGCGGCAGGAGGTGAACGTTCTGGTCTGCACCACCATCATCGAATCCGGCCTCGACATCCCCAACGCCAACACCATCATCATCACCCGGGCCGACCGGTTGGGACTCGCCGAGATCTACCAGTTGCGCGGCCGGGTCGGCCGCTCCAGCGAACAGGCCTATGCCTACCTGCTGGTCCCCTCGCTGGACGGTCTTTCGAAAGATGCCCAGCAGCGGCTGCGGGCCCTGATGGACTACAACGACCTGGGCGGCGGCTTCAAGCTGGCCATGAGCGACCTGCAGATCCGCGGCGGCGGCAACATCCTCGGCGAATCCCAGAGCGGCAACATCGCGGCAGTGGGCTACGACCTCTACCTCGATCTCCTGCAGAAGACCGTGCTCGACCTCAAGCGCCGCGCCCGGCAGGGCGAAGAGGTGGCGGCCGAGGAGGAGGTGGAGCCGGAGATCAGCCTGCGTCTTTCCGCCTACATTCCGGCCTTCTACATCAGCGACACCGACCAGCGCTACATCGCCTACCGGAAAATCACCAGCGCGGAGAGCGAAGAGGCGCTGGCCGAGCTTGCCGCGGAATTCGAAGACCGCTACGGTCCCATTCCGGCGGAGGCGCGCAACCTGCTGGCGGTGATCGATCTCAAGCGGTACCTGCGGCGACTCAAAATCGCCAGATTCGAGCAGGGACCCAAATCGCTGGTCTTCACCTTCCATGCCTCGACCCCGGTGACGCCGGAACGCATCCTCGGCCTGGTGAGCGCCCGGCCCGACGCCCTGCGCTTCACCCCGGACCAGAAGCTGCTGGTCCCGGCCACCGGCCTTGAGACCGCCGAAGCCATCTGCAACGCGGCCAAAAATATCTTGCGGGCACTCTCGGAGGGTGCTATCTAATGAAGAATATGGTATAAAGACGCAATTTACCGAAGTTAGCTATTCACCCGCGATCGAGATTGCCATGCCAAAAATGCGTTGCCTTCCCCTCCTTCTCCTCCTCGCCTTCCTGCATCTCCTTGCCGCCCCTGCCCTCGTTGCCGCCGATATTGTCGACCGGGTGGTCGCCGTGGTCAACGACGACGTCATCACCTTCTCCGAACTGAACCGCGAGGGCGCCGCGCTTTTCAAGCGCATTACCCAGCAGGCGCCGCCGGAACAGATCAATGCCGCCCTGCTCCAGGCCCGCCAGGAAATCCTCTCCGGCCTCATCGACAAACTGATCGTGGAGCAGCGGGCCGCCAAGCTGGAGATCACCGTGAACGACGCCGAAATCGACGAGGCGATCGGCCGCATTCTTGCCCGCAACAACATCAGCCGGGAAAAATTTCTCCATGACCTCCAGATGATGGGTT
Source organism: Thermodesulfobacteriota bacterium (assembly GCA_040757055.1). Taxonomy (GTDB): domain Bacteria; phylum Desulfobacterota; class Desulfobulbia; order Desulfobulbales; family Desulfurivibrionaceae; genus JAJZRJ01. Next base: position 196,060 of record JBFLXY010000001.1, read on the forward strand.
CCAGCGAAGCGCAGTACCGCAATACGCTGCGCGTCCAGATCCTGCAATCCAAGCTGGTCGGCCAGGAAATCCGCTCCAAGGTGGTCATCACCGAGGAGAAGGTGAAGGAATATTACGAGAAGAACTACACGGACAAGGTCGCGTCAGACTCCTACCACATCCTCCAGATGGGCTTCTCCTGGCAGGAAAGCACGCCGGCCGCCAAGGCCTCCGCCCTGGCCAGGGCGGAGGAGGCGCGGCGCCTGGTGCTCGGTGGCGACGATTTCCGCGTGGTGGCCAGGAAGATGTCCGACCTGCCATCCGCCTCCGATGGCGGGGATATCGGCGTCTTCAAAAAGGAAGAGCTCTCGCCGACCCTGAAGCAGCACGTGTTTTCCCTCGCCCCCGGACAGCTCAGCCCCATTGTAGAAACGCCGACCGGCTACCAGCTTTTCAAGCTGCTCTCGGACAAGGGCAACATCCGGGCACAACAGCCGCTGGACGCGGTGCGCGACGAGATCCGCGACCTGCTCTACCAGCAGGCCATGGATACCCAGTACAGCAAGTGGGTCAAGGAGCTGCGCGACGCAGCATACATAAAATCCATGCTGTAATCCGCCTTCCCAACCCCAACGCGACCAGCCGCCACATGACCACCACACCGGAGAACCCAGAGCCACAGGCAGACGCAGTTCCCGCCACGACCGAGTCCCTCGGCAGCCTGTTGCGCCGTGCCCGCCAGGGCAAACGGGTGGCGCTGGAGGTAGCGGCCAAGGACACCCGCATCCATGCCACCACCCTGAAGGCACTGGAGGAGGACAACCGCGGCGAGCTGCCCGCCGAGGTCTTCACCCGCGGCTTCATCAAGATCTACGCCCAATATCTGGGCCTCAACCCGGACGAGGCCCTGCGGATGTATCTGGAACACCGGGGAGAAAAAACGGCCATCCCCAACGAAAAGGTCAATGCCCAGGAGGTGCTGGCCGGCGAGGCCATGGCCGAACCCCCAAGCTTCCACGCCGAACGCCACCTCTTCACCATCGCGGTGGTTGTCCTCATCGCCCTGATCCTCTATATGGGCTACAAGATCACCGCCCCGCCGCCTCCGCCGGCCGTACCGGAGACGCCCCGGATCGCCGAGTTCCCGCCGCAGCCTTCACCCGCGCCGGAGGCAATGGTGCCGGCGGAACAAATCGGCCAGATGGAGACGGCACCGGCCGAAACCCTGCCCGCAGCCACGCCGGAACAGGCCCCGGCCGCAGTCCCGCCGCCGGGGCCTGTTCCGGCTGCAGCACCGCAGACCCTTGCTCTTCAACCGCCGCGGCAGGCAACCCCGGCTGCCCCCCAGCCCCAATCCGCACCGGCAGCGGCTGTTCCGCCGAGCGTGGTCAAGACGCCGCAGCCAGCCCCCCAGGCAGCAGCGCTGCCCAAAACAGCCACGCCCGCATCCGCCACGGCAAAGACCGCTCTCCCCGCCGCCCCGCCAGTCCCTCCCGCAGCAACCGCAGCGGCACCGGCCAGAACCGCTCCCGTTGCCGCGCAGCCGCCCGCCGCGGCGCCAACCACGATGCCGCAGGCAACCACCGCAGCCAAGCCGCCGCTGAAGGAACTGGCCCCGCCGGGACCGATCAAGAAAGAAAAAACTGGCCCGGCAGTTTCCACCGCCACGGCCCAGACGGAAAAACCGGAGCGGGAGCCGAATACCGCCGAAAAGCTGATCGCCGCCATCAAGCCGATGCGGCCGCCTTACGCCCTCGAAGCCACTTTCCGCGAGGACACCTGGGTCCGCATCCAGGTGGACGGCGAGAAACCCAAACCCCAGTACTTCCGCGCCGGCGACAAGGCCTCCTGGCAGGCCAGCAGCAAAATCCAGCTCTTCATCGGCAATGCCGGCGGGGTGGACCTCACCCTCAACAACACCAAGCTGCCGCCGCTGGGCAAACCCGGCAACACCACCCGCATCTCGATCCAGCCGCAGCCGGACCAGCGCTGAATGTCCCTCCGCCAGACCCTCGCCGTGGTTCTGCAGGTCATGGACCACGGCGATGCCGACAAGATCGTCACCTGCTACAGCAAAGAGACGGGGAAGCTCTCCGGCATCGCCAAAGGCGCGAAGCGGAGCAAGAAGCGGTTCGTCAACAAGCTGGAGCCCTTTTCGCTCCTGGATCTTTCCTATGCCGAAAGCCGCACCAGTTCACTGATGCGGCTCGACCAGGCTGAGCTGGTCAGCGCCTTTCCCACCCTGCGCACCGACTATGGCCGCTATACCGCCGCCGCCCTGCTCTGTGAGCAGATGCTCCAGTGGACCAGGGAACACGACGCCGACCCGGACCTCTTTGCCCTGCTCCGCTGGGCCCTCACCAGCCTCGAACAGGGGCAGCCATCCTTTGCCACCGTGATCCTCTTCGAGATCCGCATGCTCGACCTCCTGGGCTACCGACCCAACCTCTCCGGCTGCCTGCGCTGCGGCGACCTCACTCCGGCCCGGCGCCCCTACCACTTCAGCACCAGCAAGAGCGGCCTCATCTGCAAAACCTGCAACCGCGACACCGAGCACGGCCAGGTGCCGGTGTCGCTGGAAACGGCGAAGCTGCTCCATGCGGCCCAGCACATGGCCGGCAGCAAACTCGACCGCCTGCATTTCTCCGCCGATGCGGTTCGCGAATCACTCACCCTGCTGCGCCGCTATGACCATCACCTGCTCCAGCGGGAGATCAACTCCTGGCCCCTTTTCCTGGCCACGCTCACGGCATAAAAAATGCGTCCGGCCCCGCATCGTGCCGGACGCTCCTGCTCGCCATTCTGACGAGAGCGAAAACTAGCCGCGCACCTTCTCCAGCAGCCACGCCATGTTCCGGCCCAGCTCCTTCATGGTCTTGACCCCTTCCTCGTCGTTGGCCACCTCGCCTGGTTCCCGGCCGATACCGACATTCCAGTAGGAAGAGCCCACCACGATCATCTGGCCGATGAGAAAAAAGGCGTTGAGCGAACTGAAAACGTGGTAGGCCCCGGCACGCCGCACCGCCACCACCCCGGCTCCAACCTTGCGCTGGAACATGTCACCGTTGGCGCGGGAGACCATGCCGCACCGCTCGATGAGCGCCTTCATGCTGGCCGAGACATCGGCGAAATAGGTGGGCGAGCCGAGGAGAATGCCGTCTGCCGCCTCCATTTTCGCGATGCAGTCGTTGATGATGTCATGCCCTACCGCGCAGCGCTGGTTTTTTTCCTTGAAGCACTTGTAGCAGGCAATGCAGCCCTGCACCGGCTTGCCGGCCAGCTCCACCAGTTCAGTCTCGATGCCGGCAGCCTTGAGCTCGGCCAGGGCCAGATTCAGAAGCTGTGCGGTATTGCCGCCCTTGCGGGCACTGCCGGAAAATGCCACCACTTTCATAAGACAACCTCCTTCCTGACGGAACGATGCGCCGGACCACGGCGCGGCCCGATTCAGTCGAGCCGCACCCCCCAGATTTCCTCGGCATACTCACGGATGGTACGGTCGGTGGAAAATTTCCCCATGCGGGCCACGTTGAGGATCGACCGCTTGGTCCAGGCCGGACGGTCGAGATAGAGCTGGCCCACCTCCTGCTGGCAACGGCAGTAATCCTCCAGATCGAGCAGCAGCAGATAGGGGTCGCGGGGGGTGAGCAGCGCCTCGACAATGGGGGTGAAGAGATAGGTGTCGCCCCTGCTGAAGGCGCCGTTCCGGATGCTGTCCACCGCCGCGCGTACCTCGGCATTGTTGCGGTAGACCTGCTCCGGTGTCCGGCTCGGCCGCTGCCGCTCGCTGGCCACCTCGTCGGCGGTCAGCCCGAAGATGAAGATGTTCTCCGCTCCCACCTCTTCACGGATCTCGATGTTGGCGCCATCCAGGGTGCCGATGGTGAGCGCGCCGTTCAAGGCCAGCTTCATGTTGCCGGTGCCCGAGGCCTCGGTGCCGGCGGTGGATATCTGCTCGGAAAGATCGGCGGCCGGGATGATCTTTTCCGCCAGCGACACCCCGTAGTTGGGGATGAAGACCACCCGCAGCCGCTTGCCGGTCAAGGGATCGCTGTTCACCACCTCGGCCACCGAGGTGATGAGCTTGATGATCAGCTTGGCCCGCGCGTAAGACGGCGCCGCCTTGCCGGCAAAGATCACGGTACGCGGCGGCGCGCCCTGTTCCCGGCCGTGGATGATGCGGTGGTAGAGGATGATGACGTGGAGGATGTTCAACAGCTGCCGCTTGTACTCGTGGATGCGCTTGACATGCACGTCGAAGAGGCTTCCCGGATCGACCTCCACCCCGCAGGCCTGCCGGATGTGCTGGGCCAGCCGCTCCTTGTTGGCCAGCTTTACCGCCTGCCAGCGCTGCTGGAATTTCTTGACGCCGGCGTGACGCTCCAGCTGGCGCAGGGCCTCCAGGTTGGTCACCCAGGTGCCGCCGACGGTGTCGGTAATCAGACCGGCCAGACCGGGATTGCACTTGAGCAGCCAGCGCCGCTGGGTGATGCCGTTGGTCTTGTTGTTGAAACGACTCGGATAGAGCTGATGGAAGTCGTGGAAGATGCGGGTACGCATCAGGTGGGAGTGCAACGCCGCCACGCCGTTCACCGAATGGCTGCCGACAATGGCCAGATGCGCCATGCGCACCCTTTTGACCGGCCCCTCCTCGATGAGCGACATCTCGCGGAGCTTGCCCACGTCGTCGGGGAAATGCGCCGCCACCTCCTGCAAAAAGTGGTGGTTGATCTCGTAGATGATCTCCAGATGGCGCGGCAGCATGCGGCCGAGAAGCTCCACCGGCCAGGTCTCCAGGGCCTCGGGCATCAGGGTGTGGTTGGTGTAGCCGAAGGTATTGACGCAGAGTCGCCAGGCCTTTTCCCAAGGCACCCCTTCCACGTCGACCAGCAGCCGCATCAGTTCCGGGATGGCGATGCTGGGGTGGGTATCGTTCAACTGCACCGCCACCGAATCGCTGAACTGCTCGAAGGACTCGTGCTTCTTCTTGTAGCGGCGCAGGATGTCCTGGAAGGTGGCGGCCACGAAGAAATACTGCTGCTTGAGCCGGAGCTGCTGGCCCTCGCGGATGTCGTCCGAAGGGTAGAGCACCTTGGAGATGGTCTCGGACTGCACCTTGGTCTGCACTGCCGCGATGTAGTCGCCGCGGTTGAAGGAGACCAGGTCGAGTTCGCGCGAGGCGAGGGCGGTCCACAGCCGCATGTTGATGACGGTGTCGTTGCTGAAACCCGGCACCAGCACGTCGCAAGCCATGGCCATCACCTCTTCGCTGTCGACCCATTCACTGCGCAGCACGCCCTGGGCGTCGCGGTAGCGGTGGACCCGGCCGTAGAACTGCACCGGATAGAGATTCCATGGCCGCTCGAACTCCCACGGCGTGCCGTAGCGGAGCCAGCTGTCCGGATGCTCGACCTGATAGCCATCGACCAGCCGTTGATAGAAGAGGCCGTATTCGTAGCGGATGCCGTAGCCATAGGCCGGCACCCCGAGAGTGGCCATGGAGTCGAGAAAGCAGGCGGCGAGCCGGCCCAGGCCGCCGTTGCCCAGCGCCGCGTCCTCCTCCTCCTCGCGAATCTCCTCGAGATCGTATCCCATCTCGGTCATCACCTCGGCCACCTCGTCGTAAAGGCCAAGGTTGATGAGCGAGTTGCCCAGCGAGCGGCCGACGAGAAACTCCAGGGAGAGGTAGTAGACCCGTTTGCTGTGTTTGGCGTAAAAGCTCTTCTGGGTGCTGATCCACCGCTCGATGAGAAAATCGCGCACGGTATAGGCCAGGGCCTTGTACATCTCCCGGTTGCCCGCCCGCTGCGGATCACGCCCCAGGAAACTCAACAGGTGATGGTTGATGGTCTTCTTCAGGTCCTCATGGGAGAGGCTCGCGCGGATGGTACAGTATGGGCCTTTCGGTGTCTTGCTTCCCATCGGCTTCCCTCGTTCGTTCCTGCGGGCTGGGTCGGTTTCCGCTCTTACAGGATACTGACAAAAGTCATCCATGGCCTTTCCGCGGAAGTGCATTCCGCGAGTTCTCACAGACTGCCGAAAAACAAGTTTTTCAACGGCCTGCCAAAGCGTACCTTGGCGGCGCAGAGGCCGTCAAATCATTTCTCCCCGTTCTGCTCCGCCACCAGCAGCCGCACCCAGGCCACCGCCTCCTCCCGTGTCCGCACCGCGCCCTCCACCTGCGCCTGTTCCAGCCGGCTGAGGATGGCCCCCATCCGCGGGCCGGGGGAGAGGGCGAACAGCGCCTGCAGATCGTGGCCGTTCAGCAGCAGTGGACCGGCCAGCACCGGCCGGACCCGGCTTTCATAAACCTGCATCACCTCGGCATAGAGTTCGGCCAGCGACGCCTCCATGCCCGGCGGCTTGCCCGGCCCTTCGCCGGCCAGACTGTCGGCCATGGCCAGCAGAAAAAGTCCGGACAGATCGGCGCCGATGGCCTTGATCAGCTTGAGGCAGGCCCGCGGGGTAATGCCGGTCTTGAGCCGGGCGTTGTTGAGGTGGAAGGGCCACATGTGATGGGCGATGAGCCGGCCGACCTGCTCGCGCTTTTCGCGGCTGAAACGTAGGCGGTGCGCGGCCTCGTCGAAGAGTTCGCGGCCGGCACGGTCATGGTTGTAGAAAGTGATGCGCCCCTCCCGCACGGCAAAGCGGGACGGTTTGCCCACATCGTGGAACAGGGCGGCCCAGGCAAGATGGAGCCGATGGCGCGGTTCGGTCAGGTAGTCCACAAGCGCCGCCGGGGCGGTGAAGAAGCGTTCCGGACCGGCGCAGACCTCGGCAAGGCAGGCCACCGCGCGCAGGCTGTGGGCAAAGACATCGAGATGGTGGCTCGCCGGTTGGGCCATGCCCACCGCAGGGCGCAGTTCGGGCAGCACCTCGAAGAGCAACCCGCTTGCGGCCATCTGCTCCAGCACCGCCGCCGCCCGGGGAGAGGCCAGAATGCGGTCCAGTTCGGAGGCGATCCGTTCCACCGCGCTCCGGCCGATCAGGGCCCGTTCCTCCCCGATCCGTTCAGCGGTCTCCGGCGTCAGGGCAAACCCCAGGGTGGCGCAAAAACGGTAGGCCCGCAACAGGCGCAGGGGGTCGCGACGAAAGGCCTCCGGAGCCGGGGTGCGGATCAGGCGCGCCGTCAGATCACGCATCCCGCCGGTGGGGTCGATGAGGGTGTGGGGTGGAGCCAGGCCGGTGCCATCGCTGGCAAGCGCCACGGCCATGGCGTTGATGGTGAAATCCCGGCGGCCGAGGTCCTCGGCAATGGTCTGCGTTTCTTCCCGAAAGCTGGCGATGTCGAGGCAATACCCCTGCCAGATCACCCGGGCCGCCTCCTCTTCGGCGTCGAGCAGGACGAAGGCGCCGCCCAGTCGCCTGGACAGCTTGCGGGCCAAGGCAACGGCATCGCAGGGTACGGTGAAATCGAGGTCCTGGGCGGCGGTACCCAGCAGCCAGTCGCGTACCGCACCGCCGCTCACATACCACGGCAACCCGCTCAGCCGGACCAGCTCGCCCAGGGCCGCCCGCAGCCGGGGCGGATAGCGTTGCAGCCAGTCCCGGTCAAGGGTGGCCATGGCCGGAATCGGCCGCCAGGATGGCGCCGATGGTGGTGTCGAGCCGGCAGCGCACGTCGTGGATATGGATGCTTTCCTGGCTCAGGGATTCGATCACCACCCGGGCCGTGGCCGGCAGGCGCTCTGCGAAGGCGCGCGCCGCCTCCCGGGCTACCTCGCGCACCGCGTCTTCGGCGAATTGCGGATGGAGATGGGATTGCAGCACGATCTCCGCCTCGTCCGGCCGCTTGAGCAGATCCTGGGTGGCGTGAAGCGCGGAGGCAAGGCAGGCGACCAGTTCGTCGTAGCCCGGCGTGCCCCCGCTTGCCGCCAAGGTGAGGGTGGTACGGGAACGCTGGGAGTGGGTGGGCTGCGGCGACTCGCCGGCCCGTTCGCCGAAAAGCGCCCGGTTGTAAGCCTGGGTGCAAGGACAGGCGGTGATGTGATGAATGGAGGCGCCGACCATCACCTGCTCGCGCACCGTGAGCCCCTGCCGCTCCACCTCCACCGCGGCGCTGATCTCGATGGTGTCGAGGGAGGTGCGGTTGCTCACCGTGGTCTCCCGCAGCAGGGGCAGCTTGCCATGGAGCAGCAAGGCGCCGCGACTGGCCTGCTGGCGGTCGAGCATGGTGCGGGCCAGTTCCAGCCCATATCCGCGCAGGTCGTCGAACCGGCGCTGGTGCAGGCTGGTCATCGCCTCCTCCAGCCGCGACATGTGAATGCCCCGGCGATGACCCGCCAGATCCACATGCATGGCGGCGGCAAAAGGCAGGGTGCCCTGGGGCAGCGTCACCCAGACGGTCTTGCCGCTGATCCCCACCTCGGAGATGGGCAACAGAACGGAGGGCCGCTCCTCCGGCACGTCGATGCCAACGGCCAGCACCCGCTCATGGTCGGTCGCGGAAAAACGGCTGCTCACACCAGATTGTCCCGTTTCAGGGAGAGGTACCACTCGTGCACGGTTGTCCATGGCGTTTCCTTGTGGTTGATCCAGCTGATGAGCTGGTTGAACCGGCTGCTGGCGGCCTCGCGCCGCTCCTCCTCCCAGTTCAGCCGGTGCAGGGCCGATACGGCATCGACCACTGTCTGCCGGCTGTGGAGGCGGCACTGGCTGCCTTCGTGCAGATAACGGATGGTGATGGGCTGCGGCCCGGCAAATCCGAAGGGGTAGTGCTGGGCCAGCTGCAAAAAAAAGCCCCAGTCCTCGCCCAGATCGTTGAGGGCGAAGCCGCCCACCCGCGCGAAGGCGGTGCGGCTTACGGCCATGGCCGACGGTACCAGAAAGCACCAGCGCAACAGGGCCTCAAAACAGTCGCCGTTTGCCCCTGCCCCCCTGTCGGGAATGAAAAACTCGCCGCCGCCCACCAGGTCAATGGTCCTGGCGGTGCCGTAACCCACCTCGCCGCCAGCCTCGAAAATTGCGGCCAGCCGCTGCACGTGGTCCGGCGTCCATTCGTCGTCGGAGTCGAGGAACATGATGACCTCGCCAGTGGCAACGGCCACCCCGGCATTGCGCGCCCGGCCCGGACCAACGCCGGCAAGGCGCAGCAGGCGAATCTGCGGGAAGCGCCCGGCAAGCAGCTCGGCGGTGCCGTCCACCGAACCGTCATCCACCACGACAATCTCGTCGCAGGGCCGGCGCTGAGCCAGCACGCTCGCGATGGCGCGCTGCACCATCCGGGCTCGGTCGCGGGTGGGAATCAGGCAACTGATGCGCATCAAGGCTCCTGTGGCGGGCTGAAAAAGGAGGCGGCCGTGCGGCCGACATCACGCGGCTGAGGTCATTGTACAATAAAAAACCCCCTTCCCAAAGCAGGAAGGGGGTTTCCCGTCACGATTGAACAGAAACGGCGCTTACTTCTTCTTGCCCATGCGGGCAGCGCCCTTGACCTTCATGGGGTCGCCCTTGTAGCCCAGGGCCTTCCAGTCAAGGCGGCCCTTGGCGCTGTGGCAGTCGTTGCACTTCAACGACTCGGCCTTGGGAGAGACCATGTGGTTCAAGCGCCAGTACATGGTGGTCGGCGCAAAGGCATACTCGCCGCTGTAGGCAATGCCGCTGGCCTGGGCTCCGGCCTTGAGGGCCGCATCCCAGTTGAAGTTCTTCCAGTAGGCGTCCTTGTCATCCTTGCCGGTGGGCCAGACCTTGGGCACCAGGAAGTGCATGTTCTTCTTGTCGTACACCTGCTTGCCGGTGTGCTCCTTGAAGGGGTAGATCTTGGCCTTCTTGTCCTTGATGTCGCCCTGCGGCCAGTTGAGCTTGGTCACCTTGGCCGGGTCGATCTTGTCGCCCGCCTGGTAGGCGCCGCCCTTGCCGTTGTACCAGAGGTAGGTGGGCACCACGTTCTTGCCCCAGGTGAAGTGGCCCTTCTTCTTGTCGTAGGTCTCCTTGCCGAACTCGTCCTTGGGCGGGGTGATGTCCTGACCGGCGGTGGACCAGTCCCAGGAGAGCTTGGTGGGCATACCCTTGGCATAGACCGGAATGTGGCAGGTCTGGCAGGCCACCGAAGCGGTGTGCTTGTTCAGGGTGGCATTCTTGTGCGGCGCCGCGTCGTGGCAGTCGGTGCACTCGATGTGGTTGCCGGCCGTCGGGCTGACCACCATGGCATTGCCCTTGATGTTGTGCTTCACGGTCTTGTGACATTCCTGGCAGGAGAAGTTGAGGCCGTCGGTGCCCATGTGCACGTCAACCGCCGCCGTGGTCTTCGCGGAGGTGGAATCGATGTCGCCGTGCTTGACGTTGTCGCCGCCGCCGCCGTAGCCGTGGCAGACCACGCAGTTGACGCGGCCCGGCTTGCCGGCGTTCTGGGCGACCTTCACCAGGTCAACCGGCTTCTGGTCCAGCTCGGGGTTGCCGGTGAAGCCGGCAGGCATGCCCGCCGCCGGGGCCGGCTTCTTGTAGGTGCTGGTGGTGTCGTGGCAGACCAGACAGTCCACCCGGTTCTTGTCGTTGAAGTCGAATTTGTCGTCCTTCCAGCCGTAGCCGATGTGGCAGCTGGTGCAGCGCGTCCAGTTGCTGGAAACGCCGATGCAGAAGTTGTTGATCACGTTCTTCTTGCCGCGTTCCACCATGCCCTTGCCCACATCCTGCTTCATGGACCAGGTCCAGTGGCTGGTCTTCATGATCTCGGCGGCATCGGCGTGGCACTCCAGACATTTCTTGGTCACATCCATGGGGGTGGCAAAGGGGCCGGTGATCCCCTTGTGCGCATCGCCGGCGCCGGCCGAAGTGGCGCCGATGGCGAAGGTGGATGCGGCCAGCAGGGCGGAAAACACATGATACTTTTTCATACGTTCCTCTTCTCCTCCTAGGTCGTTACGGTGTGGTTGGCGGAAATCCCCCTCTGTGCGCCGGCTTGCGGCCTGCCCGGGAAGGCGATTTCGCAGGGACAAAACATCTCAATGACAAAGCAACTCCAGTGCCAGCCAGGGATTTTTTTCCTGTCGCCCGGCCGCTGCCGCCAACCACCTTATTCTGCGTCACCTTTCCCTCTCCGACGGCAACAGCCCCAAAGGAAACCGATGCAAACGACCTTGACCGACCTGTTGATAAACAAATCAACTCATTGAGTTTATGTAAAATAACCAGAAAAAAGTCTCTTGACCGCGCAAAATTCTTTGCATCCGGAGCTGGCGCCGGTTCACCGGCCCGGCGGGAAGCAGAGGGCCGCCTCACGCACCCGGCCGGCCAGGTGATGTTCCAGATATTCGGTCAGGCGGGGAAGCATGTCGTCCAGATAGGCGCCGATCTCCGCTTCGGTGGCCGTGGTGAGGGTCTGGCAGAAAAGGCACTTGCGCTCGCCGCCGCCGGTGGAAGGCAGACCGAACTCCTCCAGCACATGGCGGGTCACCAGCTGGTCGTCAAAGTCGTCAAAGACCGGGAAGGTGGTGGTGATGCCGAAGCGGGCCGAGAAGGCGGCGATCCTCTCCATGAAGGCGGGGGTCTGCTCCGGATAGAAGCCCTGGCGCCGGGCATACCCCGCCACAAGGAGCGGCACGAAATGTTCGGTGCAGTAAAGAATGGCCCGGGCGTGCATGGCAAGCTTGCAGGCCACGCAGACCAGATTCTTGCCGTTGTAGCGGGGCATCATCTCCTCGTAGCGGTCGAGCCACAGTCCCTGAAAGAGGCGGCCCATGTCGAGTTCCACCATCTCGGCCGCCGGCAGCCTTTCGGGATCAGCCACCTTGCGGCGCAAAATCTCCCGGGCCACCTGGAAGCGGTTACGTGGCCAGTCGGGGAAGCGGCCCATGCCGTTGAGCATGTGGAGAAGGTGGATCCGCACCGGCCGCACCAGGCCGGGATGGTGGCCGGCCGCGGCCAGGGCGTAGAGGGCCAGGGAATCGGTGCCGCCGGAGTAGAGGATGGCGAGTTCCTGTGGCTGCATGGTCATGACCTCGGGGGGTTTACCCGGTAGCGGCAGAAGAGTTCGCCGGTTGCAGCCTGCTCGCAAGCGAGCAGGGTCAAGTCGAGAAAAGGGGAACCCAGGGGAGCAGGCCCATCGGCCAGGGAGGCGGCACCGGCCTGGCCGGAAAGCTTCGGGGTGATGGTCACCAGCACCTCGTCCACCACCCCCTGCTGCAGGGCGGCATAGTTGAGATGGGCTCCGCCCTCGACGAGGAGCGTCCGCGCCCCCCGGGCCGACAGTTCGTCCACCAGGTGGCGTAGGGAGAGCAGCCCTTCGATTGCCGGCAGGGCAATGACCTCGGCCCGGCCTGCCAGCCGGCGGATCAGGGCCGGGGCCGCCGCCTGCGAGGTAAAAAGCAGCGGGGGCGGGCCTTCGCGGAAGAGGGCGCGGTCTTCCAGCGGCAGATTACCGGAGGCAGAGATCACCGATCGCAGCCGGCGGGGCGGCAAATCGCCGCCCGGGCCGCGCATCTGGGCATCCCCTTCCCGCAGGGTGCCGGCGCCGAGCAGGCTCGCATCGGTGCCTGCCCGCTGCGCCTCCAGGAAGCGCCGGTCCAGGGTACTGCTCATCCCGCCCGGAGCGATCCGGCCGCAGAGCGTCGTCGCCACGATGATCGAGACCCGCATGGTGCGTCGCTCCTGTTGCTTTTCCCGGCCGGGGCCGGCCGTCACGCGGCCGCCGCCCCGCCGGAGTGATTGGCGAAGGCGTTCCTGATCTCGACAAACCGGGGGAAATGATCGAGAAAGAGGTCCACCAGGGTCGGGTCGAAATGGATCCCGCGCTCCTTGCGGAACAGGGCGACGATGTCCTCCGTGGCCCAGGCGTCGCGGTACGAGCGGTTGTTGCACAAGGCATCGAAGACGTCGGCAATGGCGGTAATGCGGGCGTAGAGATGGATATCCTCGCCCCTGAGGCCGCGCGGATAGCCGGTGCCGTCGTATTTCTCATGGTGCTGGAGGGCGATGACGGTGGCCGCCTTCATGATCTCCCGGTCGGAGAGCCCCAGCATCTGCTGGGCATGGATGGTATGGGCCTTCATCACCTCGTATTCATCGTTGGTGAGCGGACCTGGCTTGTTCAAGATAGCGTCGGGAATCGCCACCTTGCCGATGTCGTGCATGGGCGAGGCCAGGCGGATGATCTCCACCTCGCGCTCCTCCAGACCGGCCAGGTCCGCCAGCAGCCGGCAGTATTCCGAGACCCGTTTGACATGGTTGCCGGTCTCGCTGGAACGCACCTCGGCCAGTTCGCCCAGGGTGTAGATGATCTCCTTCTGGGTCCCCTCGATCTCCTGGTTCAATATCACGTTCTCGTACGCCACCTGCACGTTGGCGCAAAAAATGCGGATCAGCCGCCGGTCGAGTTCGCTGATGGGGTGGTCACCCTCAAGATAGACCACCGCCTCGTCGCCGTTGCCGCTGCAAAAATATTCGACGTAGCGGTTTCCCTCATACAGGCTGCCCTTGCTGGCGGCAGCCCGTTCGACAAAGGAAAGGATCTCCGGCGGCAGCACCTCGACGGCGTGGGCGGCGATATACCGCTCGTATTCGCCGGTGGCGGCCAGCACCCGCAGGTTGCCCCGAAAACTGCTCAAGGCCACCCCGGAGGTGGTGCAACAGATTGCGCTCTCGTCCAGGCGCAGCAGGGCCACCATCTGGGCCAGCACCCCGGAGGCCAGCCGTTCCAGGGAGCGGGTCTTGCAGATGGTGCGGGTCGCCTCGATGATCTTCTCGAGCCCCCGCCGGTTCGCCTCGATGGTCAGGATGTCGCGGTAGGCGCGGAGGGAGGCCACCATGCTGGTGAAAAGCTTCTGGGCGGTGAGTTCGGTCTTTTCCTTGTAGTCGTTGATGTCGTACTCGACGATGACCTTTTCCTCGGGCGCCTGGCCGGGCTGGCCGGTACGGAGGATGATGCGGACAAAATGGTTTCTGAGTTCCTCCCGCACATGGCGCACCACTTCCAGCCCGGCGCAGTGGCGCTCCATGACCACATCGAGGAAGACAACCGCGGTATCCGGGTGCGCCGCGATCAGCCGCTTCGCCTCTTCGCCGCTGTATGCCTCAAAAAAGGTCAACCCCTTGCCGGCGAACTGGAAATCCTTGAGCACGAGGCGGGTGACCGTGTGCACCTCCTCCTCGTCATCGACGATGAGGACCTTCCATGTCTCGCCGTCCGGCCGTTTCGCATTCGCATCGGCCGTCTCGTCGGCGAAAGTCAACTGCTCGCTGCCACTCTCCATGTCCCCCTCTCAACCCTCCTGGCCCATTGGAATCTCCAGCACAAAGGTGGTCCCTTTTCCCGGCGCGCTCTCGCAGACAACGGTGCCGCCCAGCTTCTGGGTGACGATGTTGTAGACGATGTGCAGCCCGAGACCACTCCCCCCTTTTTCCCTGCTACTGGTGTAAAACGGTTCGAAGATATGCGCAAGATGTTCTTGCGGAATTCCTTTGCCGTCGTCGCTGTAGCGGAAAGTGAGGCGACCGGCCGCGGCGCTGATCCGGAACAGGATCTGCCCCTCGGCCTGCCCGTCGTAGGCGTGGACGACCGAATTGGTGATGCAGTTGGTGATGATCTGCGAAAAGGCGCCGGGGTAGCTGGTCAGCTCCAGGGAGTCATCGCAGTCGATCACCACCTGCAGCCGGGTTTTCTTGAGGATCGGCCGGAGGCTCAGCAGCACCTCCTCCACATATTCCTTCATCCGGAACCGCCGCCTCGCCTCGCCCGACTGGTCGATGGCCACCTGCTTGAAGCTGCGGATCAGCTCCGCCGCCCGGTTGAGATTCGAGAGCAGCAGCCGGCTGGCGTCCTGGCAGGTCTTGAGATATTTCTCCAGATCGCTGCGTCGCATCATCTGCCCGTTATAGAGCGCGAGGAATTCCTGGGTGGTCTTGTCGAGGTGCGAGGCGGCGGTCACGCCGATGCCGACCGGGGTGTTGATCTCGTGGGCCACTCCGGCCACCAGACTGCCCAGGGCCGCCATCTTCTCGCTTTCCACCAGCTGGTTCTGCATCTCCTCCAGTTGCCCCAAGGTCTCGCGCAGATCGGCGTTGGCGGCGTCGAGCCGGGCGGTACGCTCCTTCACCCGCCGTTCCAGGGTGTCGGTGAGTTCCAGCAGCTCCCGTTCGGCCCGTTTGCGCTCGGTGATATCCTCAAACACCACCACCGCGCCGATCACCTCCCCGTCCTCCCTGAGCGGCGCGCTCACATACTCCACCGGGAAAACGGTACCGTCCCGCCGGCCGAAGTAATTCTCGCTGCCGCGCTGCGGCGCAGGATGAGCAAAGGAACGGCAGATGGGGCATTCGACCACCGGATAGGGGGTGCCGTCCCAGCGGACATGGTGGGCGAAATCGTGGAGGTGGCTGCCGATGAGGTCGTCGTCACTGTCGCCGTATCCGAGCATGGCCAGCGCCGCACGGTTGATGAAGGTGACATGGCCGGAGATATCGATGCCGTAAATGCCCTCGCCCACCGACTCCAGAATCATTTCGTTCTGGCGGTGCAGGCTCGCGAGGCTCATCTCCGCCGCCCGGCGTTCGCGAATCTCCTGCTTGAGCCGGAGGTTGGCCGCTTCCAGCTCGGCGGTGCGTTCCCGCACCCGTTCCTCCAGCCGGTCGCGGGCGCGGGCCAGTTCCTGCTCGGCCTGCTTGCGCCCCTCGATCTCCGACTCCAGCGGCGCCAGGGCCAGCCGCTTCAGGGTGAGCCAGAGCGCAATGCCCACAAAGACCATGAAGCAGAAGGAGGCGACAAAGAGCTGGAGGTGGAGCTTCTGCAGCAGCTCCTCCACCGCCTGACAGGAAACCATGCTTTTCAGGGTGGCCACTGGTTGACCCATGAAGTCGACGCGGTGGCTCACCATGAACGAGGCGCCTTCCGGCGGCGGCCGCCGGAAATTGACCACGGTGGCGCCGTTGGGCAGCACCGCGCTCAGCTCGATCACCGCGGCATGGTCCCTGCCCCAGCGGGTCATGAACTGATCGACCCAGAGGAAATCATAGGAGAGCAGCGGGTCCACGACAAAGGCGCCCATGAGCTGGAGATCGCGGCTTGCCTGCTGGCGGGCGTTTTCCAGAAGAAAGGCCCGCTGATGGCGAACGATCAGGAAATCGACCAGCACCATGAAGAAGAAAAGCACCACCATGAAACAGAGCACTGCCTGGTTGTACTTGCCTTTCCCCATCCACGTCGAGGGCATGGTCGTCAGGGCACCCTGTCTCAGCAGGTGGAATAGCCGCAGCTCACGCACTGGTTGCAGCCGCCGCTGCGCCGCATGGTAAGGCGGCCGCAGGCCGGGCACGAGGCGTAAGAGGATGGTTCTTCGTAGGGCTCGGGATTGCTGTTGGCGTCGTCGGCCGCGCAGTTGTCCAGCACCCTGGCCAGCGCCGCCGGGATCGAGTAGACCCGGCCGAGCAGGCCGTTCTGCCAGGCGCCGTCCGAGGAGATGTCTTCCAGGGTCCGGGCGATCTTGCCCACCAGCCGGTAGTCGTGCTGAAGGGCCACCGAGATGACGCGGCCCAGGGCCTCGCTCATGCCGTGCAGGGTGGAGCCCGACTTGGTGGTGTTGAGGAAGACCTCGCGCACGTGGCCGTTCTTGCCGCGATTGGCCGTAACATAGAGCGGCGCCGGGCCGCGGAACTTGAAGGTGCTGCCCCGCCGCTCGTCGAGGTCGCTGAACTCGCCGGCGCTGTCAATTTTGCGGCTGCCGTCGCTCAGGACCGATTCCATCGAGGAGTCGCGGAACATGGTGATGCCCTTCAGGTTGCTCTTGCGGGCGTACTGGAGAATCTTTTCGATCTCCTCCACCGTGGTCTCGGCCGGCAGGTTGATGGTCTTCGACACCGCGGTGTGGTTGAAGGCCTGGCAGGCCTCCAGGATGCGGATCTGCTGGTAGGGCTCGATCTCATGGGCGGTCTGCCGCGCCACCCCGTCGAGTTTTTTTTCGTCGTAGGAATAGAACTCCAGCGGCACCAGGGTGAACTCCTTCCAGGAGTCGTCCACATCCTTGACCTTGCGGCTCTGGACCATGGAGAAATAAGGCTCCACGCCGGTGCAGGCGATGCGCAGCAGCTGGGAGATCGAGCCGGTGGGCGCCTGGGATGTGGTGACCGAGTTGTAAAGGCCACCAAGCTTCCTCACCGTGGCGAAGATGGCCTTCGCCTGCCTGGTCCAGAATTTCGAGGCCGGCATGTCGGTCTGGATGAAGGAGAGGGCCTCGCTCTCGATCTTCTCCACATATTCCCTGTTCCACTCGCGGGGCTTCAGCTTCTCGCCGCCCGCCGCCTTGGTGAACTCGGCGTAGTCAAGGCTGCCCTGCATGGAGCCGAGCATGAGGGCGAGCTGGGTAGCCTTGGCAAAGAGCGGCGCCTGGTGCTCGTCGCCATAGGAAACCTCGAAATGGTTCATGGCATGGTGCAGGCCGGTAAAGCCGATGCCGATGGGCCGGAACTTCATGGTGTTCTTTCGGATCCGCTCGATGGGAGGGAAGCCGCCGAGGTCGAGCACCTCGTTGCCGGCCATGGCGGCCAGCCGGGAACTCTCAAAGACGTTGGCCAGATAGTCTTCCTGCTTTTTGGCCAGACACTTGGGCAGCGAGATGGTGAGGAGGTTGCAGGCGGTATCCTTGGTGGAAAGATATTCGCCGCAGGGATTGGAAAAGACCGGCCGGAAGCGGGACGGTACCGGGGTGTTGGCCACGCTCTTCTGGGTGAAAAGCAGGCCGGGATCGCCGGATTTCCAGATATACTGGGCGATCAGGTGGAGCAGCTCCTCCTGCTCCCAGAACTTTTCGCTGGTCACGTTGATCGAGACGTTGCAGCCGCTGTACTTGCCGGGGTTGTCCCCCTTGAAGGTGACGAACTCCCGGATGTCCTTGATATTCCAGTCGGCCTGGATCATCAGGGCGCCGCGTCGCTTGCCGCCCTGGCTGATCCGGGCGGAAAGCTGGGAGAAGCCCTTGGCAAAGGAAACCGGCCCCGAGGCCACGCCCTGGCCGTTGTCCACCATGGAGCCTTTGGGCCGGACCTTGGAGACATCGATGCCGCCGCCGCCCGCATGCTGGAAGATGGTGACCAGATCGCGCTCCATGGCGAAGATGGCCTCGGTGGAATCCTCCACGTCGCCCAAGGGGTAGCAGGAATAATAGCCCCGGCGGAGGGTGTGCGGATTGCCGCCGTTCATCAGGAAGGGGGTGGCGGTGATGAAGCGCTGCTGGAGAAGCGCCTTGGCCACCCCGGGATTCCGGAACTGGCTGCTCACCCGCAGCAGCACCTGGGCGAGGTCCTTTTCCTGGGGCGAACCATCTTTGGGATCGCGCACCGAATAGCGCGCCTGCACCAGATACTGCTCGAAACGCTCCCACTCGGTGATGGCCTCTTCCAGGGAAATGGGCAATTCCATAGACGAACTCCTTTGGCAAGACAGGGACGAAAACAGGCGGTCCGACACGGGCCCCATCCCCATTATGCCAGATCAGTCGCGGGCGGCAAGGAGATTTCCGGATTTTTCAGGACCGGCTCAATCGCCGTACTGCTTGCGCTCCCGCTCCCGCAGGAGGATCTTGAGCGGGGTCTTGCCGAGACCGAGCTGTTCCCGGAACTGGTTGACCAGGAAGCGGTAGTAGGAAAAGTGGACCCCCTTGGGGTAGTTGACAAAAAGCACGAAGGTGGGCGGCTTGGTGGCCACCTGGGTGACGTAGTAGAACTTGAGGCGCCGCCCCTTGTGCATGGGCGGGGTGTGGGCGGCGAGGGCCGCGGTGAGCACCTTGTTGAGCTGGGCCGTGGAAAACTCCTGGCCGTACTGGCGGTAGACCTGGTCGATGAGGGGAAAGAGCTTGGTCACGCCGGTACCGGCCAAGGCCGAGACCCGATGCACCGGGGCAAAACCGATGAAGTGGGTGGCGCGCTCCACCTCCTCCTGCAACCGCTTCTGGCGTTTGGCATCGTTGGCGATCAGGTCCCACTTGTTGATGAGCAGCAGGCAGGCGCGGCCCCGCTCCATGCAGTAGCCGATGACCTTGGTGTCCTGCTCGGTGATCCCTTCATCGGCGTCGATGAGGATGAAGGCGAGGTCGCATTGCTCCAAGGCCCGCAGGGCGCGCATGACGCTGAACTTCTCGATCTTCTCCTGCACCTTGCCCTTGCGGCGGATGCCTGCGGTATCGATGAGGAGGTAATGGCGGCCTTTCCGCTCCAGCATGGTATCCACAGAATCGCGGGTGGTGCCGGCCACCTCGGAGACCACCATCCGCTCCTCTCCCACCAGGCGGTTGACCAGCGACGACTTGCCCACGTTGGGCCGGCCCAGGAAGGCGATGCGGATGGTCTCCGGCGGCAGTTCTTCCTCCGGCGCCGGCTCCAACCCCTCGATCAGGTGGCCGAAGAAATCGTTGACCCCGAAGCCGTGGGCCGCGGAAAGGGGCCAGAGGTGGTCGACGCCCAATTCGTAGAAGGGCGGCAGCAGCCGCTGCTCCTGGCCCGGGTCGTCGATCTTGTTCACCAGATAGTGGACCTCCTTGCCCGATCGCCGCAAGAGCTCCACCACCTTGAGGTCGTCGGCCATCACCCCTTCGCGGCCGTCGAGCAGCAGCAGGATGACATCCGCCTCGGCGATGGCCTGGCGGGTCTGCTCCTGGATCATCCGGTTGATCTGGTCCTCCGGACCGGTGGACTCGATGCCGCCGGTATCCACCAGGAGGAAGGACTTGTCGTTCCAGGTCACCCGCTCGTAGTGGCGATCCCGGGTTACGCCCGGGCTGGGATCGACAATGGCCTTCTGCGACTTGGCCAGCCGGTTGAAGAGGCTCGATTTGCCCACATTGGGCCGGCCGACCAGGGCGATGAGGGGCAGTCTGTCACGGGCCATGGGAAATCTCCTTGTGCCCGGCCAGGGTTGCGGCCACGTTGCGGGCAAGTTGGGCAAGATGCGGGAACTGTTTCCCCGCCGGCAGGGCCAGGTGGTGCAGCAGGTGCTCGCTGGCGGGCCGAAGATAGGCGGCAAAGAAGGGCTTGCCCCGCTGCTGGGAGAGAAAGGCAAAGGCGCCCAGCATCTGGAGGTTGCGCTGGAGCGCCAGGTAGAAATAGCCGGCAGCAAAGGCGTCTCGGTCAAAGGGCATCATGCGCGCCGCCACCTGGCAGTAATGGTCGAACAGCTCGGCACGCAACGCCTGCGGCAGATCCACATAGGGGTCGATGAGCAGGGCCGCCAGATCATAGCCCAACGGGCCGAGCCGCGCCCCCTGAAAATCGACGATGCGGATGCGGCCGGCCTGGATCATGAGGTTCCGCGACTGGAAATCCCGGTGCAGAACAAAACCGGCCGGCTCCCTGCCCGCCCGCCCGGCCAGGGCCTCGAACTCGGCCGCCAGTTCCGGCGTCATAGGCCCCATGCCGAGAAAATCGCGGCAGAGGGCCTGATAGAAATAGTCCGACTCCCGGTCGAGCATCAGCGCCTTGTCGTAGGCCGGGGTATCCCAGCAGGACTCCTGCGGAAAGCCCGGCGCGCCCTGGACCTGCAAAAGCACCAGGGCCTCGATGGCGAGGCGGTACCAGTGTGCCGTCTCGGCCGGATGGTGTTGCGCCCGGTGATAGAGCAGCTCGTCGCCCAGGTCCTCCATGAGCAGGATGCCGGATTCTTCATCAAAGCCCATCACCTCGGGCACCGCGACACCGGCCCCAAAGAGGTGGCGGCCAATGACAAAGGCGGCACGGGCCTCAGCCATGCCCTTGGCATTGAGCCGGCTCGGCAGGGCGGCGAGCAGCCGGCGGCCGTCCTTCGCCGCACAGCGGACAAAAACGCGGTCGGAACCGTCGCCGGAGAGACACTCAAGGCCGCTGCCAGCGGGCAACACGATACCGCACCGTTCCAGCAGGGCGTGGAGGGCAGCGCGGCTCTCGGCAGGGATGTCGATGGGCATGGCAGCTTCCGGTCTCCGGCCTCAGGTCAGAATCGTATCATGGGCCACGGTGCCGGGGGACACGGTGGCCCCGTCCCAGACCACCACCCGGGAGAGATGCGCATCATCGCCGATCACCGCATGGCTGCCGATGGCGACCCAGTCGTCAAAGCGGACATTCTTCCCCATCGTCACGCCCTCCCCATGAAAGAAGGGGCCGGAGGCCGGGGCAAAACCAGGCAGCGATGGCGCTCCCCTGCCAGTCAGCAATTGGCCATGGAGGTCGAGATAATCGGCCGGGGTGCCCATGTCGGTCCAGAAATGGTCCTGCGCCAGAAGGGCGCTGATGCGGCCATTGCCGGCGATGATTTCCCGGTAGCGGTCGATGATGTTGGCAAAGAGCCCCTGGGGAATCGGGGCCAGAACCTCCGGGTCCACCACATGGATGCCGGTGAAGGCAAGCAACCGCTCGCCCGGCTCCGTTGTTGCGCCGGCACTGGCAAAGCCTGCGATGCGGCCATCCGTAGCCACCCGCACCGTGTTGAAACGGGGAAGGTCGTGCATCACCATGGTCACCTGGTTGCCGGAACGCAGGTGCTCCTCGTAGACCCAGGCCAGGTCGAGGTTGTGGACCACGTCGCCGTTGACGATGAGCACCGGGCCGTTGGTAAAATGGAGCAGGGCAAGGCGCAGCCCGCCGCCGGTGCCCATTTCCCTGGTCTCCCGCTGGAGGATCACCCCGGGCTCGTTCCGGAAGGCGGCCTCGATCTGGTCAGCCAAATGGTAGGCATTGATCACCACCGGCCCGAAGCCCGCCTGCCGCACCTGCTTGAGCACGGCGGCCACCAGCGGGGTGTCGAGCACGGGAAAGAGGGGTTTCGGTCGGACGAGGGTATAGGGCCGCAGCCGGGTGCCGAGGCCGGCAGCCAGGATCATCGCGTTCTTGACCATGGGGGTTACCGGCTCCGCTCAGAGGGACAGGGCCCCGTCCGGCCCCTCTTCGATCCCGACCACCACGATACCCGTCTTGTTGGCGGCGCGCACCACCTCGTCGCAGTCGAAGAGCAGGGCCTGGCCCGCCTCCACCGCCAGCACCTTCGCCTGCACACCCTGCATGGTCTCGATGGTGCGCAACCCAATGGCCGGCAGGTCGAAGCGAAAATCCTGCTGGGGTTTTTTCAGCTTCACCACCACGGCGCCTTCGCGGCCCAGTTCACCGCCGCGACGGATGGCGGCATCCGTGCCCTCGATGGCCTCCACCGCCAGCACTGAACGGTCACGCACCACCACGCACTGGCCGATGTCCAGCGCGCCGATGGCCCGGGCCGTCTGCCAGCCGAAACGGATATCCTCCACCTGTTCGGCCGAAGGGCGCTTCTTGGTGAGCACCCCCTTGGGAAAAAGGAGATGGGGCAGATAGAGGGTGGAGGGCAGCACGCGGATCCCCTCCTCTTCGAGCACCGCGGCCACGGCCCGGAGAATGGCGTCGTCCTGGCGGATGTCGATCTTGTTCCAGAGGGAGAGCCCCTTGAGATCGGGCCAGACGTCCTTGAATATCCTGGTCTTGGTGATGGCGCCGGCAAAGACCGTTTCCGTCACCCCCTCGCCCTTGAAAAAGGAGATGATTTTGCCGAGCTGGCCGAGCTTCACCCAGCAGACGCGATCGGCAGCCTGGTCGATTTCCGGCCAGGTCTCCCCCTTGTGGGCCGCGGCCATCACCTGCCGACCCTGCTTTTTGGCGGCCTCGGCAAAAAGGAGCGGAAACTGCCCGCCGCCGGCGATGATCCCGATCTTATTCGTCGTCATCGCCCGCGGCCCGCAACACGCTCCGCTTGGTGGTGCGGAAGAAGTGGACCAGATGCTCCACCTCGGCGCAGCCCGGCACCTCGGCCAGGGCCAGGTCAAGGGCCTCCTGGAGCAGGAGTTCCGGCCGGCGGAAAATGACCTTGAAGGCCTGCACCAGACCGCTGATCGATTCGCTGCTGAATCCGGCGCGCTTCAATCCCACCCGGTTGATGCCGGTGACTCGCATCTGGCCGCGGATGCCGGACATGATTACGTAGGGCGGCACGTCCTTGCTCACCCCGGACATGCCGCCGATGTAGCAGTAGGTGCCGATGCGGGTGAACTGCTGCACCGCCGTCAAGCCACCGATGATGGCACAGTCCTCGATCTCGACGTGGCCCGCCAACGTCGCACCATTGGCCATGATGACATGGTTGCCGACGATGCAGTCGTGGGCAATGTGGACCGAACCCATGAGCAGGTTGTGGCTTCCCACCTTGGTGTAGTTGATGCCCGTGGGGGTGCCGCGGTGGATGGAGACGTATTCGCGGATCACGTTGTGGTCGCCGATGATGAGTTCGGTGGGTTCGCCGTGGTACTTCAGATCCTGGGGCGGCGCGCCGACGGTGGCAAAGGGACCGATCCTGTTGCCGGCGCCGATTCTGGTCGGGCCGGTGATCACGGTGTGCGGGGCGATCTCGCACTCCGGCCCGATGGTGACATCCGGGCCGATGACGGCATAGGGGCCGACGGTGACCGACTCGTGGAGGCTGGCAGCGGGATCGACAACCGCAGTGGGGTGAATGGGCATGGAATCTCTCGCAGATGCAGGGTTCGTGGTGCGGTAAAAAAAATCAGGCAAAGGTGGCCATCAGTTCGGCCTCGGCCACCAGCTTGCCGTCCACCAGGGCCTTGCCGGCCATGACCCAGAACTTGGACTTGCGCTTCAGCACGGTCAACTCATAGAGGAGCTGGTCGCCCGGCACCACCTTCTGCCGGAACTTGACCTTGTCGAGCCCGGCGAAGTAGACGAGCTTGGTGCCAACCATGTCGCGGTCGGTGAGGTAGGCCAAGAGCGCTCCCACCTGGGCCATGCCTTCCAGCATGAGCACCCCGGGCATCACCGGTTCGCCGGGGAAATGGCCCTGGAAAAAATTCTCGTTCATGCTGACGTTCTTGATCCCCCTGATGGCCACCCCCGGCTCCACGTCCACGATGCGGTCCACCATGATGAAGGGGTAGCGGTGGGGCAGCAGGCTCAGGATCTCCTTGATGTCGATGCGCTTCGGGTCCACACTCATCTCTTCTCCTCCCTCAAAAAAACACACCGCAAGAGGCGGTTCATTTCTTGCCGGACAACAGTTCCGCCACCTGGCGTTTCAGTTCCCGCAGCTCCTTGAGCAGTTCCGGCAGCCTGGCCACGGCGGCACTGGCGCGCAGCCACTTCTTGTGGGGAATCGCCGGGATGCCGGCGATGATGGCGCCATCGGGCTGGTCGTCGTGCACCCCGGACTTGGCCGCGATCATCACGCCGTTGCCAATATCAAGGTGGCCGGCCAAACCCACCTGCCCGCCCATCACCACATGGTGGCCGGTCTTGGTGCTGCCGGCAATCCCCACCTGGGCCACCAGAAAGGAATGCTCGCCGATGACCACATTGTGGCCGAGCTGCACCAGGTTGTCGATCTTGGCCCCGGCCTTGACCCAGGTCCTGCCGAAGGTGCCGCGGTCGATACAGGCATTGGCGCCGATCTCCACGTCGTCGTCGAGCTGGACGATGCCGACGTGGGGGCGCTTCACATGGCGGCCCGCCTCGTCGGTGGCGTAGCCGAAGCCATCGCTGCCGATCACCGCGCCAGGATGGATGATGACCCGCTTGCCCAGCACCGAGCGGGCCACGATGGTCACATTGGCATGCAGCAGCGCGTCGTCGCCGATGACCGCCTCATCGCCGATCACCACCCCGGGGCCGATGGTCACCCTTTCGCCGAGTTGCACGCCGTTGCCGATGACCGCATGGGGGCCGATGGTGACCGCATCGGGAATCCGGCAGCGGCTGCCGATCACCGCCGTGGGGTGGATGCCGGCCGCGGCAAAGGGCCGGGCCAGAAACTGGTTGTGGATGATGGCCGCCGCCAGATAGGGATTGCGTACCCGGATGGCCGGCCGGCCGGCTTCTGCCACCGCCATCGGCAGAATCACCGCCGAGGCGCGGCAGGCGGCCAGCTCCTCCAGGCGACGGCCATCGCTGACAAAGGTGATCTCCCCGTCAACGGCTCCGGCCAGATCGTTCAGGCCGGAAATCGCCAAATCCGGCGGGCCAGCCAGCTCGCCAGCCACCAGGGTGGCCAGTTCCGCCAGCGTCCTTGTTGTTCCCTCCGCACCTGCCACCGCGACTCTCCTCAAAAAAAAGCGGGCCGCTTCCGCCTCATACGGAAACGTCCCGCCTGCACTGCTCGTTCAAATGTGGGCACGCGGCGGCCGGCAATACCAGCATGCCGCTGCTATTTCCCGTCGTTGATCCGGTTGCGCAGAATGCCGGAGGGCTTGAAGGTCACCACCTTGCGGGCCGAAAGGATCAGTTCGCTGCCGGTCTGGGGATTGCGGCCGCGCCGGGCGCTCTTCTGCTTGACGTTGAACTTGCCAAAGCCGCTGATCAGCAGATCTTCCCCGCTCTGGAGGCAGTTCTTGGTGATCCGCAAAAAGGCCTCCACCGCATCGGCGGCCTGTGCCTTGGTCAGCCCGTGGCTCTGGTATACCTTCTGGATCAGATCCGCTTTGGTCAGGGTCATGATGCCCCCTCCTTCCTCAAAAATTGCACCACCGGTTCATAACAAATCAAAATGACTACATTTTGTCAAGAGCTATGTTTGAGCGCAGAGCGCCCTGCGAAACGGCCCGCATTCTCCAGCTCGTCCTCGATGCGCAGCAGTTGATTGTACTTGGCCACCCGGTCGGTGCGGGAGGGGGCGCCGGTCTTGATCTGCCCGGTGTTCAGCGCCACGGCCAGATCGGCGATGGTGGTGTCCTCGGTCTCGCCGGAACGGTGGGAAATCACCGCGGTGTAGCCGGCCCGGTGAGCCATGTCCACCGCATCGATGGTCTCGGTCACGGTGCCGATCTGGTTGAGCTTCACCAGGATGGAGTTGGCCACCCCCTGGCCGATGCCCTTCTCAAGGATGGCGGTGTTGGTGACGAAGATGTCGTCGCCCACCAGCTGAATTTTGCCGCCCAGGCTCTGGGTCAGTTTCTTCCAGCCGGCCCAGTCGCCCTCGGCCAGGCCGTCTTCAATGGAAACCAGGGGATACTTCTTGACCCATGCCTCGTAGAACTTGATCAACTCCTCGCTGCTCTTGTTGGGTTTCTTCTCCGCCGCCAGCACATAGCACTTCTTCTTGGGATCGTAGAGTTCGCTGGCCGCCACATCGAGGGCGATGCAGAGATCCTTGCCCGGCTTGTACCCCGCCTTGACGATGGCCTCCAGCAGCGACTCCATGGCCTCTTCGTTGGAACGCAGATTGGGAGCAAAACCGCCCTCGTCGCCCACTGCGGTCTGGTGCCCTGCCTTCTTGAGCACCGCCTTCAGGCTGTGGAAGGTCTCCACCCCCATGCGCAGCGCCTCGGCAAAGGAGGAGGCGCCCACAGGCATGACCATGAACTCCTGGATATCGACGTTGTTGTCGGCGTGGGCCCCGCCGTTCAGCACATTCATCATCGGCACCGGCAGGGTCTTGGCGTTGACGCCGCCGAGATAGGAATAGAGGGGCAACCCCACTTCCTCGGCCGAGGCGCGGGCCAAGGCCATGGAAACGCCGAGGATGGCGTTGGCGCCGAGCTTCTTCTTGTTTTCGGTGCCGTCGAGGTTGAGCAGGGCCAGGTCCACGGTCACCTGCTGGGTCGATTCAAGGCCAATGAGGACCGGGCCAATCACGTCGTTGACATTGCTGACCGCGGTTTGCACGCCCTTGCCCAGATAGCGCTTCTGTTTGGTGTCCCGCAACTCCAGCGCCTCGCGGGTGCCGGTGGAGGCGCCGGACGGCACCAGGGCCCGGCCGTAAACGCCGGAATCCAGATAAACCTCCACCTCGATGGTGGGGTTGCCGCGGGAATCCAGTACCTCGCGGCCCAAGACGCCAATAATCTCTCCCATTGCTCCTCCTCAAAAAATGACACGCGATAAAAGGGTTCATCCACTATGGTACGATAGTTCCCGCATCAGGGCTCGCTGGTTTCAACCGCCGACGGCGCCCGCCATGCTGAAGATCGGCAGGTACATGGCCACCACCAGGCCGCCGATCAGGCCGCCCAGAAAGACCATCATGAGCGGCTCGATGGCCGCCGTCAGGTTCTCCACCGCCTGATCGACCTCCTCGTCGTAAAAGTCGGCGATCTTGGTCAGCATGACGTCCAGGGCGCCGGTGGCCTCGCCGACGTTGATCATCTGCACCACCATGCCCGGAAAAACGCCGGTTTCCGCCAGCGGCTCGGCAATGGCGCGGCCCTCGCTGATACTGTCGGTGACCCGGAAGACCGCCTTCTCCACCACCTTGTTGCCGGCGGTGCGCGCCACCACGTTGAGGGAATCGAGGATCGGCACGCCGCTCTGCAGCATGGTGCCCAGGGTGCGGGTGAACTTGGCCACCGCCACCCGCCGCAGGAGCAACCCGACGATAGGCATCTTTAACAGAAGTTCATCGATTCTTTCACGTCCTTTTTCGGTCTTGTACACTTTTTTGATGGCAAAGACGAGACCGACGATGATGCCGATGATGATGTGGAAGTTGCCCTTGGCAAACTCGCTCATGTCCACCACCATCTGGGTGGGCGCCGGCAGGGCGGAGCCGAAGTCGGCGAACATCTTCTGGAAGACGGGCACCACGAAGACGAGCATGACCGCCACCACCACAAAGGAGATGCAGAGGCAGATGATCGGATAGGTCATGGCGCCCTTCACCTTTTTCTTAAGGGCCATGTTCTTTTCCATGAAGGCAGCCAGGCGATTCAGGATGGTATCGAGGATGCCGCCCAGCTCGCCGGCCTCCACCATGTTGCAGTAGAGGGTGTCAAAGACCGTGGGGTGCTTCTTCATGGCATCGGCAAAGGTGGTGCCGGTTTCGACATCGGTACGGATATCACGGAGCACCTTCTTGAAGGTGGCGTTCTCCTGCTGCTCGCTCAGGATCTCGAGACTCTGCACCAGGGGCAGGCCCGCATCGATCATGGTGGAGAGCTGGCGGGTGAAGATCACCACGTCCTTGCCCGTCACCTTGGGCTTCATGAACTCGATCTTGGCGAGCAGGTCCGGCGGCGCCTCCTTGATCAGCGACGGCGTGATGCGCATTTTTTTGAGATGCGCATGGACCATGGCCTCGCTGGCCATCTCCACCTTGCCGCTGCGCTTCTCGCCGTAGGAGTTGACTCCCTTCCACATATAGACTGGCATGACGTGCCTCCTTCAGTTGGATGCCGGACGCTCCACGTTTTGTTATAGCGGAAGGGATGCGCAAAAACAAGAGCAGGGCAGCGCGGGAGCACGGCGGAAATGCGGAGAAACCCTGCCCCAGAAGCCTGTTCCCGGACAGGATGTTGAAAAAAGCCATCCGTGACCTTTTGCCGCCACCAAATCACCGAAGGAACTCGGCGACTCCTCACCATTCCAGCGCGTTGGAAACACGCCGGCCCCGTCCCAGCTTTTCATTTGACAGGGCCGATGGAATCATTTATATAACCACTTTCTCAAAAACTACGGCAGGAAACCCATCTGCATCCGGAATGAGGCGCCCCGCGAAACAACGGGGGTCAGGAGGTGAATAATGGCAAAGGCAGCACAGACCCAGGGAACCGAAAAGTACGTAAGCGGCGCTTTTCAGCCGGTGATCGACAAGTGCGAAGGCTGCGGCCGTATCGTGGAGGCCAATGCCCAGCGGTTCTGCCAGGCATACGCCGTGCCCTCCGCCAAGTGGCGGCTCGGTATCTGCAACTTCGCCACCCACGTCAAGCCGGAGATCGTCACCGCCAAGACCCGCGTCAACCCGCTGAAGGCATCCAAGCGCGCCGCCGCCGGCAAGAAATAACCGGCACCATCCATCGTGCTTTCCAGGGGGTCCCGCCGGCGGGACCCCCTTTTTTTCGTTGCGCCGCCCGCCCTCAGAACAGTTCCCCTTCTCCCCCCATTCTTGCCTTGGGATAGAGGGTGCTGAGCAGCTTTTCGTCCTCCAGTATCTCCAGAAAACGGCTGTACGCCTCCTCGAAGTTCTCCGGCGCCGTGCCGCTCCTGCGGACCACCGCCGCGGCCTCGGCCAGCAGGGCCGGCGATTTGCCATGCACCGCCTGAAAAACCCGGTTCAGCAGGAGCCCGGGATTTTTCTCGTAGGGCGGCACCTGCTTGCTGATGGCAATCACGGCCTGGGTCACCGTGGGCGCGTGCAACAGGGC
This sequence comes from Thermodesulfobacteriota bacterium, assembly GCA_040757055.1. Lineage (GTDB taxonomy): Bacteria > Desulfobacterota > Desulfobulbia > Desulfobulbales > Desulfurivibrionaceae > JAJZRJ01. Next base: position 225,096 of record JBFLXY010000001.1, read on the forward strand.
AAACAGCCGGGGCGCATCATGCACGTCCGCCGCGGCCAGCAGATGCCCCACCGTGGCCGGCGCCAGCCCGTTCACCAGTCCGGCCAACTGCGTCCTGGCCTCGTTCTCCTCCGCTGTCAGGAGCAACCGGATATAGGGGGTGACCTCGGGCAGGGTGAGCGATCCCCTGAGCACCACCTGCTCCAGCCACTCCACCTGCATCTCCGGGCTCTTCGCCACGAAGGGCAGATATTTTTCATACCACTTCGTCTGCCGGCGCCCTGTGCCCATAACCTTCCTCGTCGTTCCTTTTCGGTTCATGCCGTGCCAGGCCGGCGCCGCCCGCCGGTCATCCCCGCTTTTCCAAAGCAAAAAGCGGTTCCTCCACAAAGGTTCCCCGGCAGAGGGGACAGCTGCCCGGCTTGGTCAACCGGTCCCGCTTGGCAAAGACAAAACCGCAGTCGCGGCAGACCGACGGCTGCACCACCAGCACGTTGCCGGAACGCGCCGCGCTCTTTTCGATGTGCCGGAGATGATCGTACACCTCCTTTTCGCCGATGTGAAGCAGGACGGACAACTCCCTGGCCGAGGCCCAGCCCGTTGCCAGGCGCTCCATCATGCGCTGGCGGATCGTGCCGCCCACTGCCTCCCGCACCCGTTCGCACACCATGATCCACCTATGGCATATTCAGGCAGGTGCGGCAAATAAAATTTGCCCCTCGCCGGCCCCGGTATTACCGTTTGCCCTATAAGGGAGGACGTCATGGAACATGCCCAAGAGAGAATCGAGGAGCACCGGATCACCAGCCAGCCTTTCTATCTGCCCCAGGGCGACGAAGTGACCATTGCCCGGGCCGCCTACCGGAACCGCCTGCCGCTCTTGCTCAAGGGCCCGACCGGCTGCGGCAAGAGCCGCTTCATGCAGTACCTTGCCTGGGAACTCCATCGGCCGCTGATCACCGTCTCCTGCCACGACGATCTCTCCACCGGCGATCTCATCGGCCGCTTCCTCATCAAGGGCGGCGAGGCGGTATGGGTGGACGGCCCCTTGACCCGCGCGGTCAAGGCCGGGGCGATCTGCTATCTCGACGAAGTCGTCGAGGCGCGCAAGGACACCACCGTGGTGATCCACCCTCTGGCCGACGACCGTCGCGAACTGCCCATCGAAAAGCTGGGCCAGCTTCTCACGGCGCCGCCGGAATTCATGCTGGCCGTCTCCTACAACCCTGGCTACCAGAGCGTGCTCAAAGACCTCAAACAATCGACCCGCCAGCGTTTCGTGGCCCTGGAGTTCCATTATCCCGCCGCGCCTGTTGAGGAGGAAATCGTCCAGACCGAAGCCGGAGCAGACCGGGATCTGGCCCGCAAACTGGTGAAGCTGGCGGCCATGACCAGAAACCTCAAGGACGCGGGACTCAGTGAGGGTGCCAGCACCCGGCTGCTCATCCACGCCGGCCGGCTGATGAACCAAGGCATTGCGCCGCGCGTCGCCTGCCAGGTGGCGATCACCGAGCCCCTCACCGACGACCACGAGATGCTCGCCGCCCTCGACGAGATGGTTCGGTCGCTCTTCTGACGGCCATGGATGCCCGCGCCATCAGCGAGCGTCTTTCGGCGATCACCGCCCCGGACGCGCTCAACGAATGGGAACTGGAGGAACAGGCCGCCACCATCGCCGCCCTGCCCGCCGGGGTGCAGGAGGGGGCGCTGCACCACTACCAGGCGATCTGGCCGGTGAGCCACGCTCTGGCCGCCCTGTTCCTGCACCATCTGCCCGGGGCATTGGAGTGTCTCGCCCCGCAGCAGCTCGGCGAGTGGGCCAGGGCCGCACTTGATGCCTATGAAAGACACGGTCTGCACGGCGCCGACACCTTTCTGGCCGAACCGGAACGGAATTTCCTCTGCCGGTTGCGCGGCGAATCCGCCCTTACCTTCACTGCGGCGCTGCCGCGGCTCCGGCCCTACATCCAGGCCCTGGCCGGCCCACTCCATGACCTCGACCTGACCGCGGCCCCCCATGCCGCCACCGACACCGCCACCTTTTTCCTGCCTCGGGAAATCGGCCTGTTTCGGGAAGAACGGCAAAATTTCCTGCTCTACAAGCTGATAACCTCGCTGCTCTGGGCCCAGGTCGCCACCGGTACCTACCGCTGGCGCTGGAAACCGGAAGAACCGCTCATCGCCGATCTCGCCGGCCGTTATGCCGTCCGGCCCGACCCGGACCTGGCGCCGCTGCTTGGTTTCTTCCGCCTCTTTCCGCAGCCCACCCTGGCCGAAGAGCTCTTTGCCCAGGCCGAAACCGCGCGGCTGCTGGCCTTCCTGCGCCGGGAGCTGCCGGGGCTGATGGATGAGGTGGCGCCACTGCTGCCGCTGCTGTTGCCGCAGCGCTCCGCCCCACCGGAAACCTCGGCGCAGACGGCGACGCTGGAGGAAATCAGGCACTTTCTCTGTCATCCCTCCGGCCCTGCCGAACAGGGAAAGCAGACTCGGGCGATTCTGCTCCCCCTCGCCTCGCCGACGTCCACGGCCGCCGACAGTGCCCGTGCGACGGCCCGGCTGTACGAGGTCGTCACCGCGTTTCCCGGCCCCCGTCACGCCCTCCCTCCGCTGCCCTTTGTCGCCGCTCTCCGGCCCGCCGAGGCCCAGGCCGCCCGTGGGCGTCACCAGCAGGAGGAACGAACGCGGTTCGTCGCCGCCCTCTCGACCCTGCTGCCGCCCGCCGTCTTGCCTGAAACCGGCATCACCGAAGATCAGACGCCCCCGGCCGCTGCCCGACGCGAGGCGGACACCGCCCTGCTCCCCCCCGGCACCGCCGAGGCCGCCCGGCCCCAACCCACCATCATCCTCGACAAGGAACTCAAGGCGCTGACGGTGGATAACCAGTCCATCGCCCTGCCGCCCGAACTCCAGCGGCTCGGTCAGCGCATCGCGGCGGATCTCGGCCAGGTACCGCCGGAATATGTCGCCGCTGCCGCGGGCCTTGCCGGCAGCGGTTACCATCCCCGCGCCAGCGCCACCGCCAGCGACGACACCGTGCCCCCAGCCACGCCGCTTACCTACGACGAGTGGGACTTCCGCCGCAACGGCTTCCGCAAGGAGTGGTGCCTCCTCCACGAAAAGGATATCCTGCCCACCAGGGGCACCTTCATTGAAACCGTGAGCCAGAAGCACCGGGGGCTGCTGCTCCGCCTGCGGCGGCAGTTCGAGATGATGCGGCCCGGCGAACGCTTTGTCCGCCGGCAGCGCGATGGCGACGATCTCGATCTCGACGCCATTGTCGAGGCCCTGGCCGACGCAAAGGCCGGCCAGGCACCCTCCGAGCGCCTCTTCATCCGCCTGCGCCGGGATCAACGCCAGATCGCGGTGGTCTTCCTGGTGGACATGTCCTCCTCCACCCAGGGGTGGGTGAACACCGCCATCAAGGAATCCCTCTTCCTCATGTGCGAGGCGCTTGCGGTGCTGGGCGACGCCTACGCCATCTACGGCTTCTCGGGCATGCGCCGCCTGCGCTCCGAGCTTTATCACGTCAAACATCTCGATGAGCCCTACAACGACCTGGTGAAAGCCAAGATCGCCGCCATCGCCCCGCAGGAGTACACCCGCATGGGACCACCGCTCCGCCACGTAACCAGGCTGCTCACCGCCACCGAGGCCAGGGCCCGGCTCCTCATCACCCTCTCCGACGGCAAACCCGAGGATTACGACGACTACAAGGGTGACTACGCCATCGAGGACACCCGCCACGCCCTGATCGAAGCCAAGAACCTGGGCATCCATCCGTTCTGCATCACCATCGACCAGCAGGCCCACGACTACATCGCCCACATGTACGGCGAGGTGAACTACATCGTCATCAACGACGTGCGCAACCTGCCCAACCGCATGCCGGAAATCTACCGCACCCTCACCGGCTGACCGGCCTGCCGGGCGGGATCCACAGATAACAAATTGAAATTGCTTGGCAAAATGAGAATTCCATTTGACCTCTGGCCCCATCCACGCTAGAGTAAAAGGCACCGCTTGCACCACCAGCGAGTTCCCCGCGCGGAGAATCCCATGAGCACACAGGAAAAACGGACCATCCACCGCCCGCCCCGCCGCCTCCTGATGGTGTTGCTCCTCGCCCTGGCCGCTGCAGCCGGGGTGGCGGCCTGGTGGTTCCTGTTGCGCGCCCCGGCTTCTCCCCCGCCGCCGACGGCCTCAGTGGCTCCGGCGCCGGCCCCGCTCCCTGCTGCGCCGGAATCCGCCGCCACCGACCAGGCTGCACCGGCCGCGCCTTCCCCGGCCTCGGAACGGCCGGCGCCCGCAGGTCAGGGTACCGCCGAGTGCCAACAACTGGGCGAGGAGATCACCGCCTTTTTCAACCGCCTCGACCGGGAAGACTACATTGAGCCGCGCAAGCTGCAAGGCGGCAGCCAGGCATACATCTGCGGACTGATGGCCAAGCTCTTCGCCAACCCGCCGGTGGTGGTTGGCGAGACCAACACCTTCTTCACCATCCTCAGCAATACCGTTCATTTTTACCGCATCCTCAAGAAGGACGACGTGCTGCTGGTCAGGGACATTCTCCTGAACGAGAGCGAGAACATCGAGCCGCTCATGGCGCTCTTCTACCGCTGGTCGCTCAGGGCGCCGGAGTGCCCTGCCCCGAACGGCATCAACCTCGCCATGCCGCTGCCGGGTCTTTACGAGTATGCCGGCTTCTTCCTCAACACCCTCGGCGGCCGCTCCTACCTCTTCCGCCGCGAATCGAGGCTGCGGCTGCTGGTCAAATACTACTCGGTGCTGGTGCTGGATCGGGCCAACAGCCAGCGCCTCAACAGCCACGGCATCGACATCCGGCCCTCTCTCGCCTCCCTGGGGGGAGAGATGCGCAACGCCAAAAGCCTGAAAGACCGGGCCGCCTATCTGGCCACCCTCACGGAACTGCAGGCGAAATACCGTTCGCCCGCCGGCGCTGCCGGCACAGCATCCCTGGTCCACTGAACGCCTCCCGACGGAAAGCGTTCACAAAAAAACCGGCCTCGGAATCCCGAGACCGGTTTTTCGTTGCCGCCGATACCGCGTCGGCGTGGTCGCCGAGGAGGCTGGCCCGCATGAGGGAGAGGATCGGAAGAGCGGGACGACACCCTTGCGGGCCGAGGCTCCCGCAGCAGGACAAGCCTCTTTTCAGCCGCCAGGAGCGAGGTTTTTCAGCTGACCCCCTTGCTGTTCAGGAACGGCGCATATTTCTTGTCGGTGCCGAGAATATGCTTGTCAAGCCAGTCCTTCAGGAACTGGGAGACCTCGATGCCGAGGGTGGTCCTGCCGGCCTGCCACTCCTTCTGCAGGGCCAGCACCTTGGCCGTCATCTTCTCGTGCTTTTCCTTGTGCTCCGCGTATTCGGGATAGCCGTTGCCCTGCATCAACCGCTCTTCGGTGGCGAAATGGGTGGCGGCATAATTCACCAGCTTGGAAAGCACGCTGCCCAGCACCTCCTTGGCCTTCTGCTGGACCATGGCCTCGTGGAGTTCGTTGATCATGTCCACCAGCCTCCGGTGCTGGTCGTCAATTTCCTTGATGTTGACACTGTATTCGTTTTTCCAGTTCAGCAGGGCCATGGCTTTCTCCTTGGGGTTTCAGTAGAGGCAGAATTTGATATTGATTATCAATATCATTGATAGCAGAACACTCCTATCGCCACAAGTAAAATTTGCCAGAGAAAAAAGGCAAAGATTCCCGCGCCGTTGCGCCCAGTATAGAGGGGGGACTGCGCCCTGTCAAGCCGGTGCGGAGAGGTGAAAACAACGGAGGCATGGCGCAGCACCGTGATCATGGATATAATGCGTTTTGGCCCACTGCGCCGCAGAGGCGTGCTCCGGCTGTTTGATTGACTGAAAAAGAGCGCTTCGCCGCAACAGGGTCTTGAGACTCCACAACCAAACCTGCCATGGCTCCTGCACCGCAACAACCAGGGCCCGCTCCGTTCGGGCCCCCCGCACCACCACCGGCCTTGCCGGAGCTGACCCGCATTACCGGCCGGTTGCGGCGGGCCATGCAGGAAAAGGACGTGGATTCGTTCCATGCCGCGCTGCTCGCCTATTTCGCCATGACGCCGCAGCCGGTCCCCCATCCGGTGGTGACCATCTGCACCACCCCTTTTGACCCGGAGTGGCTTGGCGCCCTGCCGCCGCAGATCCAGCTCTATGCCGTCAGCGAGATATGGAAGGAGCACCTGCTGGCCCTCAAACCCATGGCTCCGCTCCGGGAATATCTCGGCCGGCCCCGCATGCTGGAACGGCTGCCGGCCGAAGCCCGCCCCTCTTTCCTCTACTTCCGACTCGCCACGCTGCTCATCGAAGGCAACTTCGGGAGCCTCCGCCAGGAGATGACCGGAGCCGGCAGCATGCTCGATTCTCTGGGGGTCCGCGGCTGGCACGCCCTGGCCGCCGGTGACCTGCCCGCGGCCCTGCACGGCTTTACCGACGATCTCGCCCGCCTCCGGCAGCAGAACAACGATCCCCATGCCACCTTCACCGGCCTTGAGGGGGTACTCTTCCTGCTGGCCCTTCTGCAGGAAGACAATTTCAGCCACCTGCCGCAGATCGCCGCCATCATCGGTGATGTGGAACGACTCCAGCCACACAGCCGCTTCCTGCCTGCCTACCGGGTGCTGGCCGCGGTGGTGGCGCTACTGGAAAACCGTCTGCACGACGCCCGCGCCATGCTCCATGCCTTCGATCCTGCGCGGCTCGATGCCATTGGCGCGCTGCTTTATGGCCTGGCCCGTTTCTGGCTGCATGGCTCGCTGCCGCAGTCGCTGCACAAACAGATGGCCACCCTGGCGCACCGGGCCACCGCCCATGGTCTCTCCTGGCTCGCCGCGCAGTATGACGCGCTCCTCGCCGCGGCTGGCGACAAGCCGCTGCCCCGCAACAAAATCGCGCCCTGGAGGCTCGTCAAGGTAGTGCAGCCGCAAGAGCCTTGGCAACGCGCCCTCAAGGCCCTGGAACGGCGCGGAACCCTCCCGGACGCTGTCAAACCCGGCATCCGGCTCGCCTGGTGGCTCCGATACGATGAGGAAAGCGCGCGCCTGGAGCTCGCTCCCAAGCTGCAGCAACAGAGCAGCCGGGGTGCCTGGTCCAAGGGCCGGCCGCTCTCGCTGTCCAGGCTCCGCGAACCGGGCCGCCTCTCCTTTCTCGGCGAACAGGATGCCGCCCTCTGTCAGGCCATCATCAGCAAGGCGCAGGGCGGCGGCACACGCTTCGCCATCGACAACGACCGGGCCCTGCCGGCGCTCGTCAACCATCCCCATCTCTTCCTGGCGGAAGACCCCCGGCTGCAGGTCGCCATCGAAGCCGGCGAACCGGAACTGACAGCGGAGGAACACGGCAACGCCATCACCGTCCGCTTTGTCCCCTTCCCCACCGAGAGCGGGATCGCCCTGCTCCGCCACTCCCTGACCCGCTACAAGGTGGTGCAGTTCACCGAGGAACACCGCCGGGTGGCGGCGATCATCGGCCCCCAGGGTCTGCGGATTCCGCAGAATGCCCGGGAAGAGCTGCTGGCGACCCTGGGCGGCATGGCCTCCTTCATGACGGTCCATTCCTCCCTGGCCGGCGCTCCGACCGGGGTGGGGCCCATGGCGCCGGACCAGCGCATCCGCGTCCACCTGCTGCCGTCGGGCAGCGGGCTCAGGGCTGGCCTCTACGTCCGGCCGCTGGGCACGGCCGGACCTTATCTGAAACCCGGCGAAGGCCCGACCACCGTGACCGGCACCATCGGCGACCAGCGGGTGCAGACCCGGCGCGATCTGGTACTGGAGGCGGAAAATGCCGACCAGATCGAGGCCAACTGCCCCACCCTGGCGGAACTCGACGGCAGCGACCGCGAATGGCTCATCGAAAACCCGGCGACCTGCCTGGAACTCCTGGAAGAACTGCGCACCATGGGCGGCACCGTGGTGGTGGAGTGGCCGGAGGGGGAACGCTTCTCCATCAGCCCCCCGGCCGGCCTCGACCAGCTCTACCTCAATCTCCACAAGAAACAGGACTGGTTCGAGCTGGATGGCCACCTGCACCTCGACGACTCGCTGGTCCTCGACATGCGCCGGCTGCTGGAGCTCACCCAGGTGGCGGCCAGCCGCTTCATCCCCCTGGGACAGGGCCATTTCCTCACCCTGAGCAACGAACTGCGCAAACGGCTGGACGAGATCCGCACCTATGCCGAACTCCGCCGCGGCGCCGTTTGCCTGCACCCGCTGGCCACCCTGGCCCTGGAAGACCTGGCCGCCTCGCCGGACCACTTCACGGCCGACCAGGCGTGGCGCCAGCTGGTGCGGCGGGTGCGGGAAAGCGAAAAACTGAAACCGCCGGTGCCCTCCACCTTCCAGGCAGAGCTGCGGGACTACCAGCTCGCAGGCTACCGCTGGCTGGCACGCCTGGCCCACCTAGGGGTCGGCGCCTGCTTGGCCGACGACATGGGCCTCGGCAAGACCATCCAGGCCCTGGCCCTGATGGTGGCCCGCGCCAAGGGCGGCCCCACCCTGGTGGTGGCCCCCACCTCGGTCTGCCTCAACTGGCAGGTGGAGGCCAACCGCTTCGCCCCCACCTTGGAGGTGACCCAGTTCAGCGGCCGCCGGCGCCGGGAACTGCTCGCCAACCTCGGACCATTCAAGGTGGTGATCGCGAGCTACGGCCTGTTGCAGCAGGACGCCGAGGCCTTCGCCGCCATCGAGTGGCAGACCATCGTGCTGGACGAGGCGCAGGCGATCAAGAACTTCCTCACCAAGCGCTCGCGGGCCGCCATGGAACTCAAAGGCCGCTTCAAATTCCTCACCACCGGCACCCCCATCGAAAACCACCTCAGCGAGCTGTGGAACCTCTTCCAGTTCATCAACCCAGGCCTGCTCGGCACGCTTGAGCAGTTCAGCAAGCGTTTCATCGCGCCCATCGAGCGGGAGGACAATCCCGAGGCCCGGCGCCGCCTCAAGAAGCTGGTGCAGCCCTTCATCCTGCGGCGCCTCAAACCCCAGGTGCTGGAAGAGTTGCCGCCCCGCACCGAGATCACCCTGCAGGTGACCATGCACCGGCAGGAGGCCGCCCTCTATGAAGCGTTGCGCCAGAAGGCCGTGGCCCGGCTGCGCGCCGGCCAGGCCGTGGGCCGCGCCCGCCACCTGAAAATCCTTACCGAGATCATGAAACTGCGCCGCGCCTGCTGCCATCCGCGGCTGGTGCTGCCGGGCACCGAGATCACCGGCGCCAAGCTCGAACTCTTCGGCAAGGTGGTGGCGGAGCTGTTGGAAAACCGCCACAAGGCCCTGGTCTTCAGCCAGTTCGTCGATCACCTCACCATCCTCCGCGGGTACCTGGAGCAGCAGGGCATCCGCTACCAATACCTGGACGGCAAAACCCCGGCAACGGCCCGGCAAAAGAGGGTGGCCGCCTTCCAGGCCGGCGAGGGCGACCTCTTTCTCATCAGCCTCAAGGCCGGCGGCATGGGATTGAACCTCACCGCCGCCGACTACGTCATCCACATGGACCCCTGGTGGAACCCGGCGGTGGAGGATCAGGCTTCGGACCGGGCGCATCGCATCGGCCAGCAGCACCCGGTCACCATCTACCGGCTCATCACCAGCGGCTCCATCGAGGAAAAGATCTGCGCCCTGCACGCCCGCAAGAAGGAACTGGCCGAAAGCCTGCTGGCCGGCACCGAAAGCAGCCGGGCCATCTCGTCCGAGGAACTTCTCGCCCTGCTCACCGACAGGCCGGAGGCCGGATGACCCCCTGGCTCGCCCTCACCCTCATCACCGCCGTGGCCTTCGGCGTGCGCGACGTCTCGATCAAGCTCTACCATGATCTTACGCCTTACGACATCGCCGCCCTCGAACTCGCCTGGTCGCTGCCCTTTCTCGCGGCCGGCCTGGCCGTGATCCCGGTGCCGCCGCTCGATGCCGCCTTCTGGTGGACCATCGCCACGGCCATGCCGCTGGAGCTGGCGGCCTATTTCCTCTATCTCCACGCGGTCAAGCTCTCGCCGCTGTCGCTCACCGCGCCGTTTCTCGCCTTCACCCCCTTCTTCATGGCGGTGACCGGGCTCGTCATCCTCGGCGAGCGCGTCACCCTCTGGGGCGGCTTCGGCATGGCCCTCATCGTGGCGGGCAGCTACCTCCTCAACTTCTCCCGCGCCGGGGCGGGGCTGCTGCATCCCTGGCGGGCGCTGCTGCATGAAAAAGGCTCCCGGCTCATGGTGGTGGTGGCTCTGCTCTTCGCCCTTGCCGCGGTGGTCGGCAAGAAGGCGATCCTCCAGTCGTCGCCGCTTTTTTTCGGCTTCGCCTTCACCCTGCTCTTCGGGATCACGGTGCTGACGATCCTGGCCTGCACCGGCAAAGTCCGCAACTGGCGCCAACTTCCGCACCAGCGCGGCAGGGGGCTGTGGCTCGCGCTGCTCATGCTGCTCCAGGTCACCTTCCACTGCCTGGCCATCTCCCAGGTCACCGCCGCCTACATGATCGCGGCCAAACGGAGCAGCATCCTGGTGAGCGTTTTCCTCAGCTGGCTCATCCTGAAGGAGGGCGACATTCTCAGCCGCGGCCTTGCCACCCTGCTCATGTTCGGCGGCATCCTCTGCATCACTCTCCTGGGCTGACGCCGTCATGGCCGTCATGCCCGATACCCGGCTTCCCGAGGCCATCCTCGCATGGTTTGCCGCCCACAGCCGCGACCTGCCCTGGCGCCAGGACTATGCACCCTATCACATCCTGCTCTCCGAGATCATGCTCCAGCAGACCCAGATGGAGCGGGTGATCGGCTATTTCAGCCGCTGGATCGGACGGTTCCCCGACATCTCCGCCCTGGCCGCCGCCGATGAAGAAGAGGTGCTGAAACAGTGGGAGGGGCTCGGCTACTACCCCCGGGCCAGAAACCTCCACCAGGCGGCCCGTCGCATCATGCGCGACCACGGCGGGGTCATTCCGGCCGACCATGCCGCCCTGCTCCGGCTGCCCGGCATCGGCCCCTACACCGCCGGCGCCGTCATGAGCCTCGCCTTCAACCAGAATTACCCCCTGGTGGACGCCAATGTCGAACGTCTCTTCGCCCGCCTCGACGACATCGATTCACCAGTCAGGGAGGCGGGCAACCAGCGCTTTCTCTGGCAGCGGGTGCGCGACCTCATCCCCGACGGCCGGGCGCGGCACTTCAACCAGGCGCTCATGGAGCTGGGCGCCCTGGTCTGCACCCCCAGGAATCCCGCCTGCCCCGTCTGCCCCCTCTCCGGCCATTGCAAGGCGCTGCGCGCCGGCACCGTGGAATGCCGGCCGGTGCGGAAGGAAAAGCAAGCCGTGATACGGATCGAGATGGTCACCGGCATCCTGCTCCACCAGGGAAGAATCTTCATCCAGAAGCGCCCGCCTGCCGGGGTCTGGGCCAACCTGTGGGAATTTCCCGGCGGACAGCTGGAGCCGGGCGAAAGTCCGGAGGAGGCGCTGGTTCGCGAGTACCGCGAGGAAACCGAATGGGAGATCCGCGCCCTCGAAAAACTCCGGGTGGTCCGCCACAGCTACACCCGCTACCGGGTGACGCTCCACGGCTACTGCTGCCTTCTCGTTCCCGGCAGCGGCCCGCCCGTCCTCCATGCGGCCCAGGAATGCCGCTGGGTGCTGCCGATGGAACTCGACAACTTCGCCTTTCCCACCGGCCACCGGCAGCTCATCGCTGCGGAGATGGCGCAGCTTGTCCGCCGGGCCGCCGCCCCCCCTCCCTGATCGCCGCCGCGAAAAGCCGATTGTCCCGCCGCCGGCTTTGCGGTAGAGTAACAGCACGACGAGGGACTGCACAACGGCCGCATCCAGCCCTGAGGACCATGCGCAACGCCACCATGCACAGCATCATCTATCTGCTTGCCGTCCTCTTCATGGCCAACCTGAACGCCATGGCCGACGCCCTCTTCCACCCGGAGATGGCCTACTTCGCCCGGGAGCACCTCATCGTCGGCGGCATCGCCGGTTTCTTCACCGCCCTGCTCGGCGGCTTTCTCCTGCTCTACATCCGCAGAACCAGTGCCGCCCTGGCCAAGCTCAACCGGCTGAACGCCCGTCTGCGGGATCAGACCATCCGGGACGGCCTGACCGGACTTTACAACCACCGGCATTTCCAGGAGATGCTGCGCCACGAATTCCTGCTCGCCCGCCGCCACGAAAGCGATCTTGCCTGCCTGATGCTCGATCTCGACCGCTTCAAGGAGGTGAACGACACCTACGGCCACCCCTTCGGCGACCACGTGCTGGCCGGCACCGCCACCCTGATCCTGAACGAGACCCGCATCACCGATACGGTGGCCCGCTACGGCGGCGAGGAGTTCGCCATCCTGCTCCCCAACACCGACCAGCAGGGAGCGCTGGCCATTGCCGAACGCATCCGCACCAGGGCGGAAAACTATCTGCACCGCCAGCGGGAGATCGCCCGCATCGTCACCATCAGCATCGGGCTCGCCACCTGCTCGGCAAACCGGCCGGACAGACCGGAGCAGCTGCTGTTTCTGGCCGATCAGGCCCTCTACGAAGCCAAGACCGCCGGCCGCAACCGGGTGATGCTCGCCTCCTCCCCGGTCGGCCCGGAATAAGGCCAGCCCATGGAACTGCGGCCCGCTGCCCCCCCGACTCCGCCCCCCCAGCAGACGCCCCTGCCGATGCTGCTGACCATCGCCGGTGCCGTTTTTGCCGCCGAAGTGGCGGTGATGGTGCTGCTCCACCGGGTGCCGCTTGCCCCTTTGGCCGAAATCTTTGTCGATGCGGCCCTGCTCACCCTCCTCCTTTTCCCCACCCTTTATCTCTTTCTCTACCAGCGCCTTGCCGGGCAACTGCGCCAGTTTCAGAACAACGAGCGGGAGCTGGCCGAACTGCGCGACTTCTTCCAGAGCACCCTGGACAGCATCTTCAGCGGCGTCTATGTCACCGACCGCCACGAAACCATCATCTTTGCCAACCGTGCCGTCAGCAGCATCTCCGGGCTGCCGCTCAGCCAGATCCAAGGCGCCAGCCTGCTGACCGATTTCCCCGAGGAGACTCTCCGCCACTTCCGGCCATGCTACCTCAGGGCCAGGGACACCGGCTCGCCCGTTGCCTACGAGGCCCTGCCCATCGTCACCCCGACCGGCCGGCGGACCTTCCAGTCGGGCTGGCTCATCCCGCGACTCCGCGACGGCAGCTATGACGGCATGATCTGTACCATGGAGGACGTCACCAGCCAGAAAAACGCGCTGGCCGCCCTGGATGCCTCGAAACAGCGCTATCAGGATCTCTTTGAAAACGCCAACGACGCCATCTTCATCGTGGACAACGACCACCGTTATGTGGATGTGAACAAAAAAGCGGTGGAACTCTTCGGCTTCAGCCGCGAGGAGTTCCTCGGCATGCGGACCACCGACGTCATGGCCTCGGAACCGCCGGTCGCCTGCGAAGCCTCCTTCGGGAAACGGGGCAGCAGCGGCCACTACGAGCGGTTCATCAGCCGGCAGCGCACCAGGGACGGGCGCTGGCTCGACATCGAGGTGAGTTCCTCGGCGATCATCGAGGATGGCAGGGTGGTGGGTTCGCGGGACATCGTCCGCGACATCACCGGACGCAAACAGATCGAGGAGCAGTTGCGCCAGGCCCAGAAGATGGAGGCCATCGGGACGCTGGCCGGCGGCATCGCCCACGACTTCAACAACATCCTCTATGCCATCCGCGGCTACACCGAACTCTCCCTGGCCGAAACCAGGAAAGGAAGCGCGGTGCACGACAACCTCCAGGAAATCCGCCGCTCCGCCCAGCGAGCCGCCGACCTGGTCAAACAGATCCTCACCTTCAGCCGCAAGGGGGCCGAGGAAAAACACCCGCTCCGCCTGGAGCCGGTGGTCAAGGAGGCGCTCAAGCTCATCCGCGGCACGCTGCCGACCACCATCGACATCCGTCAGAGCCTCGACCCCGGCTGCCGCCCCACCATGGCCGATCTCACCCAGATCCACCAGGTGGTGATCAACCTCTGCGCCAATGCGGCGGACGCCATGGAAGCGGGAGGGGTGCTCACGGTGAGGCTCGAAGAAGTCACGGTGGATCGCGATCTGGCGCGCCGGGTTGAAGGACTCTCCCCCGGCGACTATGTCCGGCTCTCGGTAGCGGACACCGGCCACGGCATGGACCAGGCGACCATGAGCCGCATCTTCGAACCCTATTTCACCACCAAGGGACCGGGCAAGGGAACCGGACTGGGGCTGGCCACGGTGCACGGCATCGTCAGCAGCCACCAGGGCGCCATTGCCTGCAGCAGCATGCCGGGCCAGGGCTCCACCTTCTCCCTCTACTTCCCGGCCCTGCCGGCCGGCACGGCGGCAGACGCCGATTCCGGGCAGGAAACCACGCCGCCCCGGGTTGCGGGCCACATCCTGGTGGTGGACGACGAGCCCTCCATCGTCCGCATTGCCGAACAGGCCTTGCGGCGCCTCGACTGCCAGGTAACCGCCTTCACCAACAGCACCCAGGCGCTCCTGGCCTTTCAGAACTCCCCTTACGCCTTTGACGCGGTGCTGACCGACCAGACCATGCCCGCCCTCACCGGCCTCGAACTGGCACGCAAAATGATGACCATCCGTCCCGACATCCCGATCATCCTCACCACCGGCTACAGCACCTCGGTCAACGAGGAGCAGGCAAAGGCCGCCGGCATCCGCACCTTCCTGATGAAGCCGCTCTCCATCGAGGAACTCGGCAGGGCGCTGCACGAGGCCCTTCTTCCGGCGGAAACGGCATAAGTGTCCCGCCGGCAACGGCGCGGCAAGGAAAATGAGCGGAACTCAGGCGGGGAAGAGAGGGTTGCCGCAGGGGGAAAGCCCGATGGTGACCACCGTGCCCTCCCCTTCCCGGCTCTCCAGAAGGAAGGAGCCGCCGGGATGGTCGTCGATGATCCTTTTCGAGATGCAGAGGCCGAGGCCGGTTCCCTGCTCCTTGGTGGTGAAGAAGGGCGAAAAGACGTGCCTGCGGACCTCCTCCGGGATGCCTTCGCCGCCATCGGCCACCAGAATCTCGACCCGCTCTCCCGCGTGCCGGGTGCTGATGGTGATGGCGCCGCCGTCGGGCAGGGCCTCCAGGCTGTTCTTGACCAGGTTGAGGATGACCTGTTTGAGCTTTTCCCGGTCGGCCCGGGCTCTGGTCGCATCGGGAGCCAGATGCGAGCGGACATCCACCCCGCGGCGTCCGGCCTCGTCCTCCACCAGGGCCACCACCTCGGCCAGCAGCGCCGCCAGATCGACATCCTCGACAAAGAGCTGCTGGGGCCGGTAGAGATCGCGCAGCCCGGCCAGCAGGCGTTCCAGGCGCGCCACTTCCTCGGTGATGATCCGGAGTTTGGCCTGGTCCTTGTCGTCTCTGGCTTTGCCCAGCAGCTGCCGGGCAAAACCGCCGATCATGATGAGGGGGTTCCGGATTTCGTGGCTGATCTCCGCCAGGGTCTGCCCGAGCATCGCCAGCCGCTCCGTCTGGAGCACCTGCTGCTGCAGGGCCTTGTGCTCGGTGAGATCGCGGACGATACCGGTGAAAAAGAGACGGCCGCCGATCTCGGCCACGGAAAAGGAAATGGAGGCGGGAAAGGTCTGGCCGTCCTTGCGGACCACGCTCAGTTCGGTTTCATGGCCGATGAGGACCGGCCGCCGGGTTTCGCGGTAACGCTCCACCGCCTGTCGGTGGCCGCTTTCGCACATGGGGGAGAGCAGCATGCCGATATCCTCGCCCAGCACCTCCTTGCGCCGGTAGCCGAAGATCCGCTCCGCGGCCTTGTTGAAGAAGACGACCCGGGAATCCTCGTCGATGGTGACAAAGGCTTCGTTGGTGTTCTCCACCGCGCCCTTGAGCACCACGCACTGCATATCGTTCCTGGGAGTATCGCTCATCCCGCCCTCACAAGCCACACCGTGCCAGCCCCACCTTCACTCGTTTCGCCGCAGCCCCACCGGCGGGGCGAGGATTTCCGACCAGAGGACGGCCTGACGCAACTGCCGCCGGGAGAGCTGCGCCGGCATCCCGTGGAGACAGGCGGCGTCACGGGCCGGCCTCGCGGTTTTTCCCTGGGTCGGGGAAACGCCTTGGCGCAGGGCGGCCTGCGGTCTTTTTCCCGGCAGGGGAGCCGCTGCCTGGCCCCATTCCCTTCCGGCTCGCCCGGATCGCTCTCCGGAGCGGGAGGGCGCCGGAGGCTGGGGAAGTGGCGACCGGCCTTCCGGAAAAGGCTCGGACTCGCCGAGCAGCACCTGCCGCAGCAGATCGAGCGCGCTGACCGGCTCTTCCTCCCCCGACCCGGCGGGCGGCACCTCCTGCCTTGGCGGCGCAGGGGTCTCGACTCTCTTTTTCCGGGAACCCAGCCACCAGATCGCCAGAAAGATCAGCAGCGGCACCAGATCCTCAACTCCAGCCAGAACCGGGGTCATGGCTTGCTCCATTTTCATGTTTCACCATTCTCATGCGGCGGCAAGGAGGTGAGGGGCGAGGCGTCATGAGCGAGAGGACGGCGGAGACGACTCGTCTACCGCCCGCCGCCTCCCCATGCCCAGCCCTCGGCCCTCAGCCCTCAGCCCTCAGCCCTCGGCACTCAGCACTCAGCCCTCGGCACTCACTCCTCACTCTTTCTCCTCCTGCCGCTCCATGCCCGTGGTGCCGATGGCGGAACGCATCTCGGTGTCGGCAATGACGTTCTTCATCCGGTAGTAGTCCATCACTCCCAACTGCCCCTTGCGGAAGGCCTCGGCCATGGCCAGCGGCACCTGGGCCTCGGCCTCCACCACCTTGGCCCGCATCTCCTGCACCCTGGCCTTCATCTCCTGCTCGGCGGCAAAGGCCATGGCGCGGCGCTCCTCGGCCTTGGCCTGGGCGATCTTCTTGTCCGCCTCGGCCCGGTCGGTCTCCAGCTCGGCGCCGATATTCTTGCCCACATCCACGTCGGCGATGTCGATGGAGAGGATTTCAAAGGCGGTGCCGGCATCAAGCCCCTTGCTGAGCACGGTCTTGGAAATGCTGTCCGGGTTCTCCAGCACCCGCTTGTGGGTTTCCGCCGAACCGATGGTGGTGACGATGCCCTCGCCGACCCGGGCCAGCACCGTCTCCTCGCCGGCGCCGCCCACCAGCCGGTCGATATTGGCCCGCACCGTCACCCGGGAGATGGCCTTGAGCTGGATGCCGTCCTTGGCCATTGCCGCCACCAGGGGGGTTTCGATGACCTTGGGGTTGACGCTCATCTGCACCGCCTCCAGCACGTTGCGGCCGGCCAGATCGATGGCCGCGGCCCGGTTGAAGTCGAGGACGATGTTGGCCTTGTCGGCCGCGATCAGCGCCTGCACCACCCGCAAGACGTTGCCGCCGGCGAGATAATGGGATTCCAGGGCGTTGGTGGAGATATCGATGCCCGCCTTGACCGCCATGATCTTCGACTCGACGATGAGCTTGGGCGGCACCTTGCGGAAACGCATGAAGACGATGTTGAGCAGTCCCACCCGGGCCCCCGAAACCAGGGCCTGTACCCAGAGGGAAACCGCGGAGCCGACAAAGGCCAGCAGGACGATGACGGCGGCGACAAGCACAAAAAGCATGACCTGATTGGGTTGCAGCATTCTCCTCTCCTCTTATTTTTTTTTCACCACGATCTGGTTGGCGGTAACGGCGGTCACCACCAGTTCCGCATCCTTTTCAATATATTCCCCGCGGCTCACCACATCAAGGCGCCTGCCTTCGATCACTGCAAGGCCCGATGGCCTGAGATCGGTCACGGCGCGGCCTTCCTTTGCCAGATAGTGCGTCAACTCCGGCGGCTGGGAGGAAAACCCCTCCCGGCTGGAGAGTTCGGTGGAAAGCGTTGCCGGCGACCTGGCCAGCAGCCGGAGGCCGACCACGATCAGCACCGGGATCATGACGATGTCGATGGCCACAAAGACAAAGCCGGCCGCGGCCGAGAGGCCCTGAAAGACAAGGTAGAGCGAATAGCCGAAGAGCACTGCGGCCAGCAGGGAAAGAAGCCCGCCGGAGGGCAGGATGATCTCGGCAATGACCACAGCCACCCCCAGCAGCTGCAGGACAATGGGCCAGAGGTAGGCCGTCATGCGGCGCCTCGCTTGACCACGATCCGGTTGCCGTGGATGGCGGCCACCACCACCGGGGTACCCTGCTCGAGAAACTCGCCGTCGCTGACCGCATCGATCGCCCGGCCGGCGATCTCCACCTTGCCCGCCGGCCGCAGATCGCTCCTGGCGATGCCAGCCTCGCCCACCCGCACCCCTTTCGCCTCCAGGGAGTCGGCATGGGACCGGACCAGGGTCTCCCCGAGATAGGGTCCTTCCACCATCCGACCCAGCCTGGGGAAGAGATAGCGCAGAAAGAGCAGGGTCAGTACAAAGGCGGCGGCAAAGGCCCCCAGCACCTGGATGACGTTGCCGATGAGAAGCTCCTGCTGCCACGGCAGATTCGGATCGGGAATGACGAAATCCTGGAAGGAGAGGATCATGCCGATGCCGATTGAGAGAAAGCCCAGCATCCCGGCAAGGCCGAACCCCGGCAGCACGAAGATCTCCATGGCCAGCAGCACCACGCCGAGAAGGATGAAGAGCAGCTCGGTGTAGTCTGCCAGCCCCACCAGATACTGGTTGCCGAAAACAAGCCCCAGGCAGGCGATGCCGATGATGCCAGGCAGACCGAAACCCGGGGCCTTGAGTTCGGTGTAGAGGGCGCCGAGACCGATGATGAGCAGAATGGGGGAAAATCTGACGATCAGCCGGCCGAGGTCTTCGGACCAGCTCTGCTCCACGCGGACCAGTTCATACGAACCGATGCCGAAGCCGGCGAGCATCTCCTCGACATTCTCGGCGGTGCGGCGGGAAAAGCCGAGCTGAAGGGCCTCGGCATCGTCCATGGTGAGCAGCTTGTCCCTGGCCACCACGGTCTTCCTGGCGGTGATCCGCGCCTTCTCTGCCGGGGAAAGGTCTTCGTAGGCATGGCTGTCCAGGTACTCCACCTTCCCGTCCCTGGTCACGGCATAGACCTCCATCTCGGGAGTGACCATGGCCTCGGCCAGAACGGCGGGATAGTTGTTGCGCCGGGCCAGGGAGCGGAAGGTGGCCCGCAGCGGCGACTGGAACTTCTCCCCCATGATGCGGGGGCCTTCCTCGGAATAGGTGATGGGGGCGCAGTCGCCGATGGTGGTGCTGGGCCGCATGGCCAGGTCGCTGCAGGCCAGGGCGATGAGGGCCCCGGCCGAGATGGCCTTGCTTTTGACAAAGGCGATGGTGCGGCTGTGCTTGAGGTTGACCAGGGTTTCCACCATCTGCAGCGCCGAGTCCACCCGGCCGCCGAAGGTGTCGATTTCGAGCACGAGAATGGCGCCGGGTTCCTGTTCCGCCTCACTGACGGCCCGCTCCAGAAAGGCAGCCAGGGCGGGCTCCACCTCTCCCTGGACCGGGACCACGAAAACCTTGACCGGCGACGGCGGAGCCGCAGCGGCAACCGTCCCGGCCGCGACAAACGGGATCAGGAGGATCGCCAGGAAGAGCAGCAGGCGGAAGAATCCATGGCCCCCCTTGTGGGGACGCCATGCTGCCGCGCCATGATGCAGGCTGTGAAAAATTCTTCCGTTGGTCATGGCGCCCCCTTCGCCGTGAAGCCGGAACCAGGCAGTGATACGGGATGCATCGGGAACCGGCGGGCAGGCCGCCGGCGGCGAGAAATGCGCCCCCAGCCGGAGGGGGCCTTTCTTTCTTTCTAGTCAGCCGGAGGAAGCGCTGTCAATGGTTTCTTTCGACACGCAGGAAGCGCGGCCTCGGGTGCGGCGCGCCGCGCCCCTTCGGTCAGGATGAAGAGAGGGAAGGGGCCGGTTCGGGGCGGGAAGAGGCGCGCGGGCTGGCGCCAGGCACGGTCTTCTGGTTGCCGGCGCTCCGCTGCAGCACAGGAGTGGCTACCACCGACAGGGCCTGCTGGGGGCAGTTTTCCACGCAATTGAAGCAACGCATGCAGTCGGCGCTCCGGACGTAATCGCCTTTGAAGGCGCTGGGATTGGTCTCGATGGGGCAGACCCGGGCGCAGAGCTTGCACCCCTTGCAGCTCTCCGCCACGCTGAGGCGGAAGCGGGTGGGCGCCAGCAATCCCTGCATGGTGCCCATGGGACAGATACTGCACCAGGAGCGGGGCTTCCAGATCAGCCCCAGGGCAATGGCAAAACCGGTGGAGATGGTCCACATCATGACGAAGACGCCGCCGATCTTTTCCGGATCTCCCCCGCTCAGGAAAAGGCGGGAAAGGAGCAGCCCCATCATCAGCGTGAAGACCAGCCACTTGAACCAGGCCGCCTTGAACAGCGGCAGCATGGGGCGGTTCAGGCTTACCCTGGCCAGAATCCGTTCGTAGAATCCGCCCATGGCGCAGATCCAGCCGCAATAGTAACGGCCGCGGAACCAGACCTGGACGAGCATGATGGTCAGCAGGGTGATGGCCACATAGCCGAAATAGGGCCAATAGTAGCCGCCTACAACGACCAGCGGCACCAGTGGCGCCATGATCCACTGCAGGAGCTTTCTGCCGGGTGCTTCCTTGGGCGTTTTCATCGTGCTTACTTCCCTTCCCGTCGTGATGCCGCAGGGGGCACCGCTTCCGAAAACGAGGCAGGAGCCGACGGCCAGCGCGGTGCAGGGGGCGGCCGTGGTCCAGTGTTTAGGATTTTAATAAAATAATTAAATTCTAAACAAACGTCAAGCACGTTTTTTCTTTTTCACAACCAGCTGGGAAAATGGACAAAGCGCGGGGCGGACGCCCCGGCCACCCTCCCCGCTCAGGACTCGCGCACCGGAATGCCGCGATCCCTGAGTTTTTTCACCACGCTTTTCAGTTGACCGGCATTGCAGTCGTCGATGGCATAGACATTCTTCATGCCGTCGTTGAAGTGAAGGGTCAGATGCCCCCTGCCGTCGAGCTCGGCGTCGTGGATGTGGTCGCGGTCCAGCCAGGGTTGCAGTTCGGTGAGAAAATCCTGCAGGTTGCAGCTCTTCATGACGTCCCCCTTGCGGCAGATGGGTTGATTTGTTTCGCATTGTACCGGGGGAAACCGCCTTTTGGCAAGCATCGCTCGCTGTGGCTTGCAACGGGTCAGGAAGGAACACCGCTCACTGTCCAGAGGTGGAAGCCGGCATCGAGCTTGTGCCCGACTCCGGTTGCCCCTTTGTGCATGTAAAGCGCCCAGGCCCAGTCGGTCTCGAAAAAGCTGGTGGTGGAGGACCAGTAGACCTCCTGCACCTCGACAAAGGGGTGGTTCGGCGGCAGGGCCGGCGCATGGCGGGCGCAATCGACAAGGGATTCCAGTTCGTTGATGTTGGGCAGCCGCCACAGGATGCCTCCGGCGGCGGGGGTGGAATTGAAAGCCTCCACTGCTGCCAGAGCCCCCTGCCAGTTGACTGGCGCAGCGGTGAGGCTGGCTTTTTTGTACCAGACAAGGCCGGTGAAGAGATCCCGCACCCATTCGCCCTCCACCGCAAAACGCCGCGCCGGCAAGGTCCTGCCCCGGCGGAACTCTCCGTCCTGGGCCGTCCCGGCGCAGTCGATTTCCCGGCCAGCCGCGTCAAAGCAGCGAGTTTGCCCGGTGGCGGGCAGAATCCCCTCCCCGCCGCCCCGCACCGGCCAGACCAGGGAATATTGGTCCTTGCGGCCGTAAAACATCCGGGCGCCTTCCATGTGCACGTACCAGGCATAGGCCGGATTGATGGCCGCAGTGGTCGAGGTCCAGTACCAGCCGAGAAAAACGTTCTGAAAGGGATGGCCGTCCGGGAGGGCCGGTTTTTTCGCCGCCATGCTCAGCAGGCTGCGGAGTTCGCGACGGTTGGGCAACCGCCAGTCGGCAAATCCGCCGTAGCCGTCTCCGTTCAACTGCTGCACCGCGGCCAGCGCCTCCGGCCAGGTGAGGGGGAACTCCAGCGGATTGGCGTCGCGGCTCCAAATGAGCCCGGTAAGGAGATCCGCCACAATCGCGCCTTCCGGAACAAAACGGGGCGAGGGCCAGGGGCGGCCATGGCGGAACTCGCCGTCCTGACCGCTGCCGGGGCAGGGGGTCACGGCACCGTGCTCGTCATAACAAAGGGTCTGACCGGTGGCGAGGAGGCCGCCCGGCATCCTCCCGCCTGGCTCCGCCCCACGAAACGCACCAGCCGCCATGCCGCCTCTCCCCCTGCCGCCCGGTTCAGGCAAAGGCCACCAGACTGACGGCCATGACGATCATGCCGGCCACCACGCCATACATGGCCACATGGTGTTCGCCGTATTTCTCGGCCGTGGGCAGGAGTTCGTCCAGGGAGATGAAGACCATGATCCCGGCCACCATCGCAAAGAGCAGGCCAAAAACATAGCCGTTGATGAACCGGTAAAAAACAAAGAATCCGATCCCCGCCCCCACCGGCTCCGCAAGGCCGGAGAGGAACGAGAGGCCGAACGCCTTCTTGCGGCTGCCGGTCGCGTAGTAGAGCGGCACGGAAACGGCGATTCCCTCCGGAATGTTGTGGATGGCGATGGCCACGGCGATGGAGATGCCGAGGGCGGGATCCTGCAGGGCGCCGACAAAGGTGGCCAGCCCCTCGGGGAAATTGTGGATGGCGATGGCCAGAGCGGAAAAAATACCCATCCGGTGGAGCCTGCCCTTCTTGCAGGCCTCCTCGCGGTTTGCCGCCATATCCTCCACCCCCCGGACCTCATGGGGATTCTCATAGGATGGCACCAGCTTGTCGATCAGGGCGATGAGCAGGATGCCGCTGAAGAAGGCGAGGGTGGCGAGCAGGTACCCTTGGGTCTCTCCGGCCACGGCGGCAAGGGAGGCGCGGGCCTTGGCGAAAATCTCCACCAGGGAGACATAGATCATCACCCCGGCGGAAAAGCCCAGCGAGCCGGTGAGAAAGCGGGTATTGGTCGTGCGGGTGAAAAAGGCCAGGGCGCTGCCGATGCCGGTGGAAAGCCCAGCCAGAAGGGTCAACGAAAAGGCCAGCAACACATTGCCTGGTTCCAGCATGGACGCGCTCTCCTTGCCCGATGTTTCTTCCTGCCGGACATTATGAGACAGGATAGCCGAATTCGCCGTCCGCCGCCACCATCTTGCCGCAGTGCGTGCCCGTTCCGACGCGCCACCGACCGCTCACAGGGCATATTTCCCGCTGTAGCCACGCGGAGTGACCATGAAGTCCCGCCAGGCGAAGGTGGAGGAGTTGCCGATGATGACGCAGGACTGCATGGTGATCTCCGCCGCGAGCATCGTGTCCAGCGTGGTGAGGGTCACCACCTCGTTCTCCCGGGTGGCGGCAGTGACGATGCCCACCGGGGTTTCCGGGCCGCGATGGGCAAGGACGATCTCCCGGGCCCGTTCGATGTGGGCGGTGCGTTTTTTTGATTTGGGATTGTAGAGCACGATGACGAAATCGGCCGCGGCCGCCGCCGTAAGCCGTTTTTCGATCAGCGGCCAGGGGGTGAGCAGATCGGAGAGGCTGATGGCGGCAAAGTCGTGCATCAGCGGCGCGCCCAACCGGGCCGCGCAGGCATTGAGGGCCGCGATGCCGGGGATCACCTCGATGCGCACGGAATCGTTCCGCTCGCGCGCCAGTTCGAAGACCAGGCCGGCCATGGCGTAGATGCCCGGATCGCCGCCGGAGACCAGGGCCACCTTCTTGCCGCTTGCCGCCAGTCCCAGGCACTGGCGGGCGCGCTCCACCTCCTGCATCATCCGCGAGGAGAGCACCTCCTTGCCGACAAGCAGCTCGGGGATCAGATCGAGGTAGGTCTGGTAGCCGACAATGACCTCGACGCAGGCCAGCGCATCCCGGGCCGCGGGGGTAAGGTGCTTCAGACCGCCGGGGCCGGTGCCGACAACGTAGAGGGTGCCTGGGCTATGGCAATGGTGACATCCTTCCATTTCATTTTCCTGACTAAGAGGTTGTCGGCGCCGCTGCTCAAGAGGGCTGCCGGTTCGGCAACGCCCTGGGCGCCGGTGGCGCGCAGCACGGCTTCAGAGGGGCTGATGCCGGCCACGCGGTTCAGTTCGTCCTTGCTGTAAAAGTCGATGACAAGGCCTCGTCCCTCGGCAAAGGCAAGCAAACCTGCCTCGTCACTCTTCACGTCGATGGAGGCGAGGTTACGGATGGCGAGTGGCGAGAGGTTGTGTTCGGCAAAGGCCTCGTCCAGGGCCACGCCGATATCCTTCGTGCTGGTGCCGCGATTGCAGCCGATACCCACCACCAGGTGGCGGGGCCGGAGCACGAGGATACCGTCCGGCCACGATTCCAGTCGATGACTGACAATGCAATCGGCCTCATCCGGCGCCGCCACCGCAACCAATTCCGGGGGCAGCGAGACCACGGGAATCTCCGAAAAAATCCGCAGCGTGCCGCGGTTGACCAGCGTGGCGCTGGCGCGGGTGAGGGGCTGGCGCTCCTCTGCCACGAGATGCTGTTCCCGCGCCCAGAGGTCAAGGGCGGTCTGGCCGAGGACATCCGAGGCGGTGGTGATCACTGCCTGGCCGCCGGTCACCTGCGCCACCCGTTGGGCGAGATCGTTGGCGCCGCCGAAATGGCCGGAGAGGAAGCTCACGCTAAAACGGCCCGCCTCGTCCACCACCACCACGGCAGGGTCGCACTCCTTGTCGGCAACCAGCGGGGCGATGCACCGCACCACGATGCCGGCAGCCATGACGCAGACCAGGCCGTCGTACTCCTGCCAGATGGTCGGCATCAGTGCGCCGAGGCCGGTCCTCTGCGGAATCATGGTCCCGCCAAGGGCGTCGGCAATGCGGGCCGCCAACCGCTGGCCGCCTTCGCTCACCGCAAGGCAGGCAATGCGGGGCGTTTCAGGCCTGGCGGCAGCCATGGCTGAAGTCCCTGTCGTAGAGCTTGGAAAGGGCCTCGGGCGGCAGTTCGGCAAAGACGCGGCCCACGGCGATGATCGCGGTCCTGTTGATCCCGGCCTCCTGCACCAGTTCGGCAATCGTGGAGAGAGTTCCCCGGATGATCCGCTGCTCGGGCCAGCTCACCTTCTCCACCACCGCCACCGGCGTCTCGGCCGGATAGCCGCCCACTTGGAGATCGGCCACCACCTCGCGGATCATGCCGACGCTCAAGAGGATGAGCATGGTGGCCTGGTGGCTGGCCAGGCTGACCAGATCCTGGCCCTCGGGCACCGGGGTACGGCCCGACCGGCGGGTGATAATCACGGTCTGGGAGACCTCGGGGAGCGTCAGCTCGGCCTGAAGTACCGCGGCCGTGGCGGTGGCGGAACTCACCCCCGGCACCACCTGGTAGGGGATGTTCCGGCTGTCGAGGGCCGCTATCTGCTCCTTGATCGCCCCGTAAATGGACGGGTCGCCGGTGTGGAGGCGTACCACCTTCTTGCCCTCGGTCCAGGCCGCGGCCATCAGGTCAACGATCTCGCCCAAATGAAGCGGTGCGGAATCGTGGACCTCGGCCCTGATTCCCGCCAGCAGGCCCTTGGGCACCAGGCTGCCGGCATAGACCACCAGGTCGGCCTCCGCAAGCAACCGCTGGCCGCGCACGGTGATGAGTTCCGGGTCGCCCGGCCCTGCACCGACAAAAAAGATGGGGTTCGTTGCCATGGCCATCACTTGCGGACGATCACGGTGGAGAAATAGTGAAGTTCCTCGTCCGCCGCCTTGGCGAGATCGCGGCGCACCCGCTCGTCCGTATGGCTGACCCGCTCCACCAGCACCGCCTTGTCGAGGAGGTCGAGTTCGGAAAGGAGCGAAACCACTTTGGGCATGACCCGATGCACCTTCATGAGGACCACGGTATCGAACTGCTCGATGGTCTCGCGCAGCCGGCCATTCTCAAAGGTGGCCGGGATCACGACGAGGCGGTCGTCGCCCAGGCAGAGGGGCTGGCCCACCGCCGCGGCCGAGGCGCCCACCGAGGAAACGCCGGGGACCACGGTGATCCGCGCCTCGGGCGCATATTGCAGCAGGGTCTCGCAGACGTAGAATCCGGTGCTGTAGATGGCCGGGTCGCCCAGGGTGGGGAAAGCCACGTCGAGGCCCTGGGAGAGCTTGGCCCAGATCGCCTCGGCGGCGAATCTCCAGGCCGCCTCCACCTCCGGGTCCGGGGCATGGCCCATGCGGATCTTCTTCATGGGGAAGTGGAGCTCCAGGATCTCCTTGTCCGCCGTGGCCACCGCACCGGAGAGGATGGCAAGCGCGGTGCTCTCCCCCTCCTGGTGCGCCTTGGGCGCGAACCATACCGGGCAGCGTGCGAGCAAGCGCGCCGCCTTGATGGTCATGAGTTCCGGGTCGCCCGGCCCCACCCCGATCACATAAAACTGTCCACTCATTTTCTGCCCACCATGATGGCTATGGGATTCATCGTTGTCTCCTCGCCGGCCGGATAGCCCCGGCGGCTGACGCTGATCTCGCTGATCGTTACCTCAAGCCCGGCCCGGTGCAGCAGGGCGGGCGCTTGTTCCTTGGTGACAGGGATGATGCCGTTCACCACGATTGTGCCGCCCTCCTTGAGCCTCCGCGCGGCGTGTTCGATGATGGCTGCCAGGTTGCCGCCGCTGCCACCGACAAAGACCCGGTCCGGATCGGGCAGTTCTTGCAATGCCTCTGGGGCCGCCCCCGCCACCACGGTGACGTTATAAACGCCGAAGGTCCGGCAGTTGGCGCGGATGTTGTCCAACTCCGACTCGTTCCGTTCCACCGCATAGACCCGCAGCCCAGGGGCGAGGCGCGCCGCCTCGATACTGACCGAGCCGCTGCCGGCGCCGATATCCCACAACACCCCAGCAGCAGGCAGACGCAGACCATGAATGGTCGCTGCCCGGACTTCGTCCTTGGTGATGAGGCCGCGGCTGTGGGCAATCTCCCCTTCACAGAGGCCAAAGAGCGGGATGTTCCCCTCCCTCTCGGGCCTTGCGAGGAGCATGACGTTGAGATCGCCGAAATCGCGAGCGGCAATCTCGGCCAATGTTCCCACATGGAGCCTCTCGTCGGGTAGCCCCAGGTTCTCCGCCACCCGCACCGTGTAGCTCGCCGCCAACTCGGAATCGCCAAGGTTTTCGCAGGCCGCGAGCAAGGCCTGGGCCACCAGGGCCGGGGAATTCTCCCGGTCGGTGAAACAGAAGACCTTCTGCTGCGGCAGGAGCCGGGCGCCGAGTTCCCCGGCGGGACGGCCATGGAGGCTCACCACGCCCAGATCGTCCCACGGCTCGCCGAAACGGGCGCAGGCGAGCTGCAGGGCGGAAAGGGCTGGTTGAATTTCCACATGCTCCCGGCCGAAGCGGCTGATGAGGGTGCGGCCGATACCGAAAAAGAGCGGGTCGCCACTGGCCAGCACCGCCACCTCCGTCTGTTCGAGGCGCTCCGCCACCGCGGCCAGGGCCTGCTCCACCGGGGCAATGGGCAGCACCTCGATGCCCAATCCTTCCACCAGCGGCCGATGGCGGCTGGAGGCCACCACGCAGCCGCAGCGGGCTACGAGAGCGCGCTGCGCCTCGCTGAGGCCACTGCCCGGCGCGATGCCGATGAGCCATATCCTAGACACGCTCCACCACCCTGCCGTGGCCATCCACGAGAAAGAGTTCCACCGGCAGCCCGGCGGTCCGCTCGGCATAGGCCTTGGCCGCCTGGCAGACCAACCGGACCACGTCGCGCCTGCCCAATGACACAAGCCGTTCGTAGAGTTCGCGGGCGGTGTTGACCCCTGCCATTTTTTGCAGCAGCGCATCATCCACGCCAAGACGCGCCAGGAGCCGCACCGCCGCCTCTGCCTCCAGGGCGCCGTGGCGCACATGGGTCTGGGGAATCCCCATGGCCGCCTTCACCGCCTTGGCCCACATGGCCGCCAGATGGATGCGCTTGAATCCGTGCGCCGCCGCAGCCTTGAGCGAAAATTCGAGATAGTCGCCCATCATGGCCAAGGCTTCCTCGGGCAGCCCGAGAAGCTCCTGCACGCCCCGCTCCGAGGTGCGGCCGGTGGAAAGCGCGATGCCCTCAAGTCCTGCCGCCCTGGCCACGTCCATGGAGGCATTGATGGTGGCGGTCCACGCCTCGGCGGAAACGGGCCGGACGATGCCGGTGGTGCCGAGGATGGAAAGTCCGCCCACGATGCCAAGCCGGGCATTGAGAGTCTTGGCCGCCAATGCCTCGCCGTTGGGCACACTGACAGAAACCTGCACCCTGCCCTCTTTCCCCGTTTCGGCCACGGCCTCGGCCACCGCCGCACCGATCATCCGCCGCGGCACCGGGTTGATGGCCGGCTCGCCCACCGGAACTGGCAATCCAGGCTTGGTCACCATGCCCACGCCTTCTCCGGCGCAGAGGACAAAGCCGCCCAAATCCACACAGCGTGGCTCTTTCGTGCCGGAACACCACGCGGCCGTGGCCACGATCTCGGCGCCGTTGGTCACGTCCGGGTCGTCGCCGGCATCCTTCACCACCGAGGCAAGAAATCCGCCATTCGCCTCCTGAAAACGACAGAGGGGAAAGGCCACCCGGCTACCGTCCGGAAAGGGAATGATCACCGACTCGCCGCCCGCAACACCGCAAAGGCCAAGGACCGCCGCCTTGGCCGCGGCTGCTGCGCAGGCGCCGGTGGTATATCCGGAACGCAGCCGTTTCGCCATATCACCCAGCCTCTACCAGACGCAGCAGGGCGTTCACCGTGGCCGCAGCCACCGGGCTGCCGCCCTTGCGGCCCAAGGCGGTGATGAAGGGATATGTTTTCCCTGCGAGAATCGCCTTGGATTCGGCGGCATTGACAAAGCCGACGGGCACGCCGACCACGAGGTCCGGGCAAAAGAGTCCGGCATCGATCAACCGCATCACCTCAAGCAAGGCGGTAGGGGCATTGCCGATGGCGACAATGCCGATATTTTCCTTGGCCAGCCTGCGGATCGCCACCTCGGAACGGGTGAGCCCCAGGCGCTTCGCCTCGGCCGCCACCTCCGGATCACCCACTCCGCAGAAGACCTGGCCGCCGTGCTTGGCAAGGAGCCCCTTGCTGATGCCGGTCGCGGTCATGGTCACGTCGGTGAGAACGTTCTTACCTCCCCGGATGGCGGCACGCGCCGCCCCAATGGCCTCGGGGTGGAAGCGGAGGTTCTCGCTAAAGGAAAAGTCGCCGGTGGCGTGGATCACCCGCCGCACCACGGCGAACTCCCCCGGACTATGGCTGGTGGGGCCGAGTTCCGTCTCGATGATGCGGTAGCTTTCCGCCTCGATCTCCTCTGGTTTCACCTGCTGCAATTGCACGTCCATCTCACTGCTCCCGGCAAAGGCGGACAAAGTGGGCCGCCGCCTCCGGCGTGCCGCCGAAATGGAGGTGGAGGTAACTGCCCAGGGTCCGGCCGTTGATCAGATAGCCCTCTTCCCGGCCGTCGGCCAGCCGGTAGCAGCGGCCCACCGCCGCCGGCATGGGGTCGATGTCGGAATAATGGAACTCGTGGCCGCGCAGCACCGTACCCGCCGGACCGAAAAGGGTGTCGCCGGCAAGGGTCGCCTCGCGGTAGCCCAGGGCCGCCCGCCCCTGCCGCATCCGCGCCGCCACCGGAAAGACCCCGGCCATGGGGTGGTACTGACCATCGCCATCGACGATTCCCTCGCTCAGATACATGAAGCCGCCGCATTCGGCATAGAGCGGCCGGCCCGCCGCGGACCAGGCCCGGACCACCCGGCGCAGCCCCTGGTTGGCCGCCAGTTCTTCGGCGTAAAGTTCCGGGTAACCGCCGCCCAGGTAGAGACCGGAGAGATCATCGGGCAGGGCCGCGTCGGCCAAGGGGCTGAAGGCGACCAGCTCGGCGCCGGCCGCCGCGAGCAACGCCAGGTTCTCTTCATAATAAAAGCAGAACGCCTGATCCCGGGCAATGCCGATCCGCACCCGTGGCCCGGTCTGCTCGTTTCTGCTTGCCGGAACAGGGTGCGGTTCCGCCGTGGCCGCCAGGGCCAAAAGGCGGTCGAGATCGATATGGCGGGCCACGACTTCGGCAAGGTGGCCAAGGGCTTCATTACTGATCGGCGCCTCGTCTCCCATGTGGAGGCCGAGATGGCGCTCGGGGATCGCAAAGGATGCCTCCCGCGGCAGGAAGCCCACTACCTCGGCCCGGCAATGGGCGGCAATCGCGTTTTCGATCATCCCCAGATGACGCTCGCTCCCCACCCGATTGAGAATCACCCCGGCCAGCCGCACCGCAGGGTCCAGGGTCTCGAAACCCATCACCACGGCCGCCGCGCTCTCGGCCATGGAGCGGGCATCCACCACCAGAATCACGGGCAGACCGAGCACCTTGGCAAGATGGGCCGCACTCCCCTCGCCGCCGTCGAAGAGCCCCATCACCCCCTCCACCACACTCACGTCGGCCGAGGCCCCATGGCGGGAAAAGCACCCCCGCACAAAGACCTCGCCGCACATCCAGGGGTCCAGATTGTGGGAAATGCGGCCCGTCACCAAGCAATGCAGGGTCGGGTCGATGAAATCGGGCCCGGCCTTGAAGGGCTGCACCTTCATCCCCCGCTGGGCAAAGGCGGCCATCAGCCCCAGGGTGACGGTGGTCTTACCGCAGCCGCTGTGGGGGCCGGCCAGGAGCAGGCCGGGTATGCGCCGGGAAAATTTGTCCACGTCCTAACGGCCTACCTTGAAATGATCCGGATAGAGGAGACGGCCGAGTTGGCGGATGCCGGCGACCAGGCGCAGGGTGGGCCGCGAGACCAGTTCCTCGGCCACCAGATGGACCCTGCCCTCCCGCACCGCCTTGATGGCGGCAAAACCTGGCTCGTTGACGATGGTCGCGACCTCCACCCTGTTCATCGGCCCCTGCTGGGCGAGGAAGACATCGATCTCGGCCGCCTTGGCCAGAATCCGCTCCTTGCCGTAGTTCGCGATGTTGGTAGCGCGCACCCGCTCGGCATCGGCGGCCACGTTGATACCGCCGGCCTTTTCCAAAACAAAGGCGGCCATGCTGGTGGGGGCGAAGGTCTTCATCTTGGCATGGATCGCCTCAAAATAGACGCGCTGGCGCTGAGCGGCCGGAATAGCGGCGACGATGCGGTCGATGGCCGCCAGTTCCTGCCGGCAGCGCTGCACCATGGCCTCCGCCGCGGCGGCACGGCCGGTGAGCAGGCCGAGTTGCCGCCAGTAGGTGTAGGTTTCGTCGATGCTGACCGGCTGGAGCGAGACCACGGTGATCCCCGCCGCTTCAAGCCGCGCCATGAGCTGCGGGTGGCTGCGCTCGATCATCGGCCGAATGAGGACCAGGTCGGGCCGGGCGGCGAGGATCCGCTCCGGATCGGCGCGGTAGTCGAAGACCGGCTTAGCGAGCGCGGCGGGCGGGAAATCCTCGCTCCGCGACACCCCGACGATCTCGCGGTCGAGGCCGAGGCTGAAGAGGTTTTCGGTGTGGGCCGAATAGAGCGAGATGATGCGGGTAAAGGGCTTCGTCACCGTGATGGTGCGGCCGGCTTCATCGACGAAGCTCGCCGCCTCAAGGCGCCCGGCAACCGCAAACAGAGCGAGGAGCACCAAGACTATCCGCACAAGTCGCATCATTCAACCTCCATAGCGGAAGGAAACCTGGAGCGCGCCGGAAAAATCGTCGGGCGCCACCCGGCTTGCCACGCCAAAGACCTCGGCGATGGTGGCGCTGGTCAGCGTGGTGGCGGTGGGACCTGCCGCCGCCACCCGCCCGCTGTTCAGGAAGACGATCTCGTCGCAGTAGGCCGCGGCGAGATTGAGATTGTGGACCACGGCGATCACCGTCCGGCCTTGGCGTACCCGCTCCCGCGCCACATCAAAGATCGTGAGGGCATGGCGGATGTCGAGATTGGAGGTCGCCTCGTCGAGCAGGAGAATCGGCGTATCCTGGGCTAAAGCCCGGGCCACCACCACCCGCTGCTTCTCGCCGCCGGAAAGCTCGGTAACTGAGCGCTCTCGAAATTCGGCAATGCCGAGGGCCGCCATGGCGGATTCGGCGATCTCCATATCCGTGGCGCTCGGGGTGCCGAAACGGGGCAGATAGGGATGGCGCCCCATGAGCACCACCTCGAGCACGGTGAAGGCAAAAGGGATGGCAAAATCCTGGGGCACCAGGGCGATCTGGCGGGCCAGCTCCCTGCGGCCATGGCTGCCGACCCGCTCGTTATTGAGCCACACGTGCCCCTCCTGAGGCTGCCGGTTGGCCATGAGGAGATCGAGCAGGGTCGTCTTGCCGCAGCCATTGGGGCCGACCAGGCCGTAGAAGCGGCCGGGCGGCAGGGCCAGATCGATACCACGCAGGGCCTCTTTTCCGCCATAGGCAAAGTGGACCTCCTCCAGCAGGAAACCGGCGCGCTCAGCCATGGAAGGCCCCCCTGCGCCGGAAGATGTAGCAGAAGAAGGGGCCGCCGATGAGGGCGGTGAGCACACCGATGGGCACCTCGGTGGGCAGCACCGCCCTGGTTACGGTGTCGGCCGAGAGGAGCAAAAGACCGCCGGCCAGAGCCGAGACCAGTACCAGGCGCCGGTTGTCCGGGCCGGCCACCATCCGCATGAGGTGCGGGACGATGAGGCCGATGAAGCCGATGATTCCGGAAACGGAAACGCAGACACCGACAAGGAGTGAGGCCACGACAAGCAAAATCCTCCGCACCCGGCCGGTCTCGACACCGAGGGAATCGGAGGTGCGGCTGCCCAGGGCGATGATGTTGAGATCGCGGCCGTAGTAAACCGCCACCGCAAGCCCGGCGAGCACCGTGGCGAAGACCACCCCCACCTGCGGCCAGGTGCGGCCGGCAAAGCTGCCCATGAGCCAGAAGACGATGACCCCCACCTGCTCGTCGGCAAGGTACTTCATGAAGCTGATGCCGGCGGCAAGGATGGCGCCGACAATGACGCCGGAGAGGATCAGGGTATTGGCCGAAAGCTGGCCGTCGTGGGAGGCAAGGAGCAGCACCACCACCAGGGCGGCCATGGCGCCGGCAAAGGCAAAGAGCGGCACCGGCAGGTGGCCGAGCAGGGTGCCATTGGCCAGCAAGGCTACCGAGGCGCCGAAGGCGGCACCCGAGGAGATACCCAGGGTGTAGGGGTCGGCCAAAGGGTTCAAAAGAAGCCCCTGAAAAAGCACGCCGCAGATGGCGAGCCCCGCCCCGACACCCACCGCGGCCAGGATACGCGGCAGCCGCACATCGAGCACGACGTAGGAAAAGACCGGATCAAGTCCGGAAGCCAGGGTGGCATCGCCCGTGAGCCGGCTGGCGATCACCCGCACCACCTCGGCTGGGGTGATGCGGATGAAGCCGAGGCCCGTGGAAAAAATAATGACGGCACAGACGGCCATCAACAACCCGATGGCCAGCCACGGATATGCCCGACGGGTGGAGTGCATGGTCCCTACTTCAGTTCCAGGCCGTGACCCTTGGCGGCATCACGGATGTGCTGGACAAATATCTCGGCAAAGGGGACGCTTTCGCCGAGACCCCGCAGATCGACCTGCACGTTCATCCCATTGGCCTCAAGAACCTTGCGCCACGAGTCCGGTTCGTCGCCGGCCATGTCGTTTTTGGCATGATCGCCGGCCACGGTCATCAGCGGCTTCAGATATACCTGGCGCACTCCGTCGCGTGCCAGGGCCGCCATCACCCGGTCGAGGCCGGGGAAACCCTCCACCATGCCGATGTAGACCGGGGTGGCGGGGTACATCTCCCGCATCACCGCCTCCAGTTCCACGTAGTAGCCGGTGGAA
Source organism: Thermodesulfobacteriota bacterium (assembly GCA_040757055.1). Taxonomy (GTDB): domain Bacteria; phylum Desulfobacterota; class Desulfobulbia; order Desulfobulbales; family Desulfurivibrionaceae; genus JAJZRJ01. The sequence continues at coordinate 258,796 of JBFLXY010000001.1, forward strand.
TAGTGCTCGTTGCCGTGGGCCATATAGACCAGGGCGCGCTTCTCCCTGGCCGCGGCCTTGACATCCTCGGCCAGGGCGCGGGCCGCGATCTCGAGGTCGCGGCGATATTCATGCTCGATGCCGGGGGCGCCCAAGGCGGGCCGGCCGATGATCACCCGCTTGAGCGGCATGTTGCGTGCCTTCACCGTGCGGATGGAGTTAAATCCGTCCACGTAGGACGAAAGATCGGCAAACTCCTCGCCGGCGGCGATGTGGGTCGGTTGGACGATGATATGGCCGTAGCCTGCATCCTGGAGGTTGGCCACGGCGGCGAGCGGCCCCTTGACCTCGAGGATATCCCGGGGCACCTCGGGGTGCGCCGCCCGGTAAGCCCGATCCTGGCTGCGCTGCTGCCAGATCCGGCGGATGATGTTGGAGGTGAAGGCCAACTCCACCCGGGTCTGCGGGAAGGCTTGCTGCACCCGGTCGCGGATGGTGAGGATGCCAGGCAGGGCCTCGATGTGGCTCGTCCCAAAGACGGCGAGCACGATGGCCTTCTCCTCGCCGGGCCTGGCTGCCGCCGTGAACGGGATGATCAGGGCGAGCAGAACAATCAGCATTCCATGGATCAGTCTGTTTCTGCGCATACGTTTCCTCTTCTCCTCTTTTGGGGTTGAATAGTGACTCCGCCGCGTGGAGAAGACGACGCGGCAATGCGCGGCGGAGAAACTCCGCCCCATCACGCCCGTTGCCGCCCCCTTTCCGCGAAGGAGCCTCGAATAACCGAGTGGCATAAAGCAAACAGGCAGGTCTCCTGGCTCTTCCCCAAGGCTCGCGCGCCTTCCCATCTCGAACCTTCCGAGACAGTGGCTTCTGCGCCAGCCGCGCCCGTTTCCAAAGAAACAGGCAGGAATGACAGTGGCGGGACCGCTCCCGATTCACACGGGATTCCCTTTTACGCCCTCACGGGCACCGGTTTGCGACTTTTTTTCAGGGCCGATTACCAGCCCTGGTTTCGTTACAACTCTCTTCTTTCCTCCTTAGAGGGTGGCCCAGTAATAGGCAATCGCCACCGCGATGATGCTGCCGATACGGAAGGCCTGGCTGCAGAAAACCAGCTCCGCGGCGAGCCGCGGGTTGAAGATGCCTGCATAGTAAGGATACTGGTGGCGGAAGGTGCGGACCGGCGCGGCGACCACGTTGCCGATGAGCAGCGCCAGCACCACCTGGCGGGCATCCAGGGTGCCGGCTTCGAGCAGGGCACCAGCCGCCGCCAGCCCCGCGGCGAACTCGGCCGCCACGTGGGCGGCCACGATGCCGAAGGCGCGCGGATCAAGCCAGGCGAGCAGACCGAGATGGTCGGTCATCGCCTGTTCCAGCCAGTGGAAAGCCCCCAGCCGGTTCAGCAGATAGATCAGCGAATAGATCGGTACCGTATAAAGCAGGATCTTCCTGATCCGCTTGCGGAAGCGCTGCCACGCCCTGGCAAGAGCCTGGCGGAAGTCCCGGGGCTGGTGGGCGGCCAGCAGCGCCGCCGGATCACCCTCCCCTTGCGGCGGCAGCAGCAGACGCCCGGCCACCAGCACCAGCAGGGTGCGGAGGAGGGCGGCGAGCAAGGTCAACCCCACGTAAAGGAAGGCCGCGGTCTTGATAAGCGGCGCGGTGAGGAAGAAGACCGTGGGCAGATGGATGAAGTAATTGGGCAGGCTGTTGAAAAGGTTGGCCAGCACCAGCTCTTTTCTGCCGAGTTTACCCTGGTCGTAGGCCTCGGCCAGCAGGGTGTTGGAACCGACGCCGGAGAAGAAGGCCAGGGAAAAGCTGGCGCCGGCGGTCTCAGGCAGATGGCCCAGGCGGATGAGCGGCCTGGCCAGCAGGGCCAGCCCCCGGGTCCAGTTCAGAGCCTCGATGAAGTTGGCAAAGAAGAGTCCCGCCGAAACACTGGCAATGAGCCGGATGAGCGGCCAGCCAAGTCCGTGCCAGAGCGAGAGGAGGGTAAGCGGTTCCGTTTCCATGAGCGATAAAAAAATCCCCGGACCGATTGCCATCGATCCGGGGATTCCCTGTTCATCCCATGATCCAACACACGCGCCCCCCGTCCACGGTGGCGGTGCATCCATCCCAGGCAGGTCTTCTGACTTCCGGATCAGCCTCCTGCCGCGCCTTCCCGTCATCATGACAGTGGCCTTGTGCGGCAGTCGTCCCCGGTTACAGCGGCGGGCCCGTCCCGGATTTGCACCGGGTTCCCTCTTTCTGCTCGGCGAGGAGCACCTGGGTGGTTATGTCGATCTCTACTTAAAAAATATCCGGCCACTTGTCAAGGAACGGCTGGAAACGCCGCTATTTCAGAAGAAACCGAGCTGACGCAGATAGCGATCGAGATTGCGCTCGTCGAGCCGGACAAGCCCAGCCTCCCTGGCCAGCCGCACTGCTTCGAGATACTCGGCATGGTCGAGCGGCCGGTCCAGCGGCGGGAATTTGAAGGCCTGGCCGCAGGGGCGGTATTGCTCCATCACGTTCACATAGGTATCGGCCGAGATTTCACTGGCCAGAAACTCAAAGATGGCGCGGCTCTCGGCAAGCCCCTCGGGCATGACCAGATGGCGGACCAGGAGCCCGCGCCGGGCCAAGCCATCCCGGCCGATCACCAGATCACCCACCTGACGGTGCATTTCGGCAATCGCCCGCCGCGCCACCTCCGGGTAATCGGTGGCCTGGCAGAAACGGGCCGCGCTCGCTTTCGACCAGAACTTGAAATCGGGCATGTAGATATCCACCACGCCGTCCAACAGGCGCAGGGTCTCCACCTCGTCGTAGCCGCTGGTGTTGTAGACGATCGGCACCGTGAGCCCTTTCTCCGCAGCCAGCACCAATGCCTCAATGAGTTGCGGCGCCACGTGGCTCGGGGTGACCCAGTTGATGTTGTGGCATCCCTGCTTCTCAAGGCTCACCATCATGGCCGCGAGCTGACCGGGAGGCGTGGCTACCCCTTCGCCCAGATGGCTGATCTCGTAGTTCTGGCAAAAGACGCAGCCCAGATTGCAGTGGGTGAGAAAGATGGTGCCCGAACCGCCCATGCCCACCAGCACCGATTCCTCGCCAAAATGGGGGGTGTAGCTGGCCACCTCGGCCATGCGCCCGGTGCGGCAGAGGCCGCGCTCACCCGCCAGCCGGTTGACCCGGCACCGGCGCGGGCAGAGAGTGCAGTCGGCAAGGAGTTCCCGTGCCGCCACGACCCGCTGCGCCAGTTCGCCGGAGGCATGCAGCCGCAGATACCCCGATGCCGGGAACGTCATCGCCGTTCACCCGCCCAACGCCTGACGCTCCAGGCGGCGGTTGCGGTAATAGAGCCCGATGTCGGTGGCCACCATCAGGCCGTTCAGGGCGTACAGGAAGATCACCGGGTCGTAGCTGAAGAAAATCTTGTGGAGAATTCCGGCCAGATACCCAATCAGCACGATATAGAGGAAGGGCAGACTCTTGCCGCCGGTCATGCGCGAACGCCAGGAGCGGGCGATGGAAAAGGGCCAGGCCGCGCCGAAGCAGACGAGCATGAGGATTTCGAAAAAGCTCATGGAACCCTACCGTAGTGTGATTGCGTAAAAAAAGAAGGCACCATTCTAGGCGGTTTTGCAGGAAAGGGAAAGAAAATCCGCGGGCTTCAGGCGGCACCGCCGCCCTTGCCCTGCAGCAGATCATGCAGCACCCGGCCGAGCGCCTCCAGTGAATAGGGCTTGGCCAGCACCGCGGCAAAGCCGTACTCCCGGTAATTGGCCATGACCGGATCCTGGGCGTAGCCGCTGGAGACAATAGCCCGGGCCGCGGGATCGAGCCGCAGCAGTTCCCGGATCGCCTCCTGCCCCCCCATGCCCCCGGGGATGGTGAGGTCCATGATCACCACGTCATAGGGCCGGCCCGCCTCCCTGGCCTTCCGGTACATGACCAGGGCCTGGCCGCCTTCCCCGGCGTAGTCGGCCTCGTATCCCAGCCGTTCCAGCACCGCCTGGGCCAGTTCGCCCACCATCTCCTCGTCGTCCATCACCAGGACGCGGCCTTTGCCGGGCAACGGCTGGTCGCTGGCCCCGACCACCGGTTCCGCCATGACCTGGTCAGGCCGCGCCGGCAGATACATGGTGAACACCGCGCCTTCGCCGGGCCACGAGGACACCGCGATGTGGCCGCCGTGCCGCCTGATGATCGAATAGCAGCTCGCCAGCCCCAACCCGCTGCCGGTCTGCTTGGTGGAAAAGTAGGGGTCGAAGATCCGCTCCAGGTGGTCCGGGGCGATGCCATGCCCCTGGTCCGCCACCCGAATCTCCACATAGGGGCCCGCTGGCAGCGGCACCCCGGCGCCGGGGTCAAGACGGCGGTTGGCCAGCTCGATGGTGATGGTGCCGCCATCCGGCATGGCCTGGTCGGCGTTGATGATGAGGTTGTTGATCACCTGGCTCATCTGGGCGGCATCGACCTCCACTGCCCAGAGGTCGGGCGGCGCCGTCATGGCGTAACGGGTTTTGGCGCCATGCAGCGAAAACTCCGCCGCCTCCCGCACCAAATCGGCGATGGAGGCGACCGCCTTGATCGGCGCCCCGCCCTTGGCAAAGGTGAGCAACTGCTGGGTCAGCCCCTGCGCCCGCAAGGCCGCCTTCTCCGCCGCCTCGATCTGCCGCCCGATGGCGCTCCCGGCGGCATCGAGCCTGGCCATGGACAGGTTGCCGATGATGGCGGTGAGCAGGTTGTTGAAGTCATGGGCAATGCCGCCGGCCAGCACGCCGAGGGATTCCAGTTTGTGCGCCTTGTACAGCTCCTGCTCCAGGCGGTGCTGTTCGGTGATGTCGCGGAAGACCACCACCACGCCGATCACCCGGCTGTTGCGGTCGAAGATCGGCGCACCGCTGTCGGCCACCAGGCGTTCGCTGCCGTCTTTTGCCACCAGCAGCGTATCCTCGGCCAGCATGACGATCTGTCCGGTGGCCAGCACCCGGGCGACCGGGCTCTCCCTCGGCCTCCGCGTCTTTTGGTCGAGCAGGCGCAGCACCTCGTCGATCAACCTGCCGCGCGCCTCCTCCTCGCGCCAGCCGGTAAGCTGCTCCGCCATGCGGCTCAGCATGAGCACCCGGCCCTCGACGTCGGCGGTTACCACGCCATCGCCAATGCTGCGCAGGGTCACGGCCAGCAGCTCCTTTTCCGCCGCCAGCGCCTCGGCCGCCCGCTGCCGCTCGCTCACGTCGCGGACCAGGGAAAAGACCAGCGGCCTGCCGCCCCACTGCACCAGCCCCGCCCGGAGCTCAATCGGGATGCAGATGCCGTCCTTGCGGCGGTGCCGGGACTGGATGGTCACCGCCCCGCCAGCCGGAATGGATTCGCACACCCGCCGCACGTCGGCCACGGTATGATCCGGATCGATGTCCGCCACGCCCATGGCGAGCAACTCCTCCCGGGAGTAGCCCAGCATCTCGCAAGCGCGCCGGTTGACGTCGAGGAAGCGGCCGTCGAAATCCTGGACATGGAAGGCGTCTGCCCCATGTTCCACCAGCGCCCGGAAGCGCGCCTCGCTTTCCCGCAGGGCGAGTTCCGCCTGCTTGCGTTCGGTGACGTCGGTATTGCTGCCCCGTATCCCGAGAAAACGGCCGTCGGCATCGTGGATCGGACGGCAGACGTGGCTCAGCCAGCGTACGGCGCCATCCCTGGCCACGATGCGGAACTCCAGCGGCGCGTGGGGCAGATCATGCACCGCCCGGTGCACATGGAGCACGACCCGGTCCGCATCGTCCGGATGGACGATCTCCTGGAGCAGCGCGGGCCTGGCGTAGAATTCCGCGGCGGTGTAGCCTGTGATCGCCTGGCAGGAGGGCGAGATATAGACCAGACTCTCCTGCGGATCGAGCCAATAGCTCAGGTCCGCGGCAAACTCGGTGACGGTGCGGAACAGCATCTCGCTCTGCCGCAGCTGTTCGTTGGCGGCCCGGATATTCACGGCCATGCGTTCGCAGGCGGCGACGATCTGATGCAGCTCGGCGCTCTCCCCGGCCGCCGCGATCCCGCACGCCGCATTCTCCTGCATGGGGTTGAAGGAGGAAAGATGCGCGGCAATGCCCTGGATCGGTCCGGAGACCTTGCGGTTGATGAGCACGTGGAGCACCCCGAAGAGCACCCCGAAGAGCACCGCCATGGCCGCCGCCAGATAACCGAGATGGGCGGCCACCACGCCCAGATATTCCTGGCGCGGCACCGCGGCGTAAAAAAACCAGCCCTGCGGCACCGCCAGGGGCTGGCGGAGGGAAAGATACCTCTTGCCGCGGTAGGTATACTCCCGCAGGCCGTAGGGATCGGCGTCGCTCCATGCCCGCAGTTCCTGGCCGAGGGGATGACGGTTGGCCACCAGCCGTTCCTCGGGGTGGGAGATCACCGTGCCGGAATCGGAAAGCACGAAGAGCACGCCGCCACGCACCGGGCCGGCCAGCTTGAGATGGCCGATCAGCGGCGCCAGGCTGAAAAGGTCGCGTTCCACCAACATCAGTCGCCCCTCCGGCAGGGGGTAGCGGATCGTCACCACCGGCTTGAGGGTGGCCAGCGACTGATGCACTCCGGAAATTTCGACCGACGCGCGAACATGGGGCAGATGGGAAAAATCGAGGCCGATGAAATCGCTGGCCCGCCGGCTGGCGTGGATCACCCGGCCGGCGGCGTTGAGGAGGAAATAACAGTCTTCGGGATCAAGCAACGGCAGGTGTTCCGCGAAGTAGCGGCGCACCGCCGCATCGTCGCCCGCCGGCACCCCTGCGACGACTTCGCTGATGATGCGGCGATGCTGGAGAATCGACTCGCGGAGCAGCGAGGCGCTGGTGGCCGCAAGCCCCTTCATGACCACGGAGAGTTCCGAACGGACCTTCAGGCTCTCATAAAGGCCGCTGACCGCAAAGACCACGGCGAAGGCCGCCATTCCGAAGCCGGCGAGCAACCGGCGGATCTTGGCACTGAGCGGGATGCCGTGCTGCACGTCAGTCCAGGGCTCCGGCTACCGGCACCTCGCCGGCGGTGACGAAATCCATGCCCTCCACCCGCACCTCGTACACCGGCCGGATCACATCGCAGCTCGGATTGAAGGCCACGCCGCCCATGATGGTCTCGAAGCGGTGGCCCACCAGCTGCCGCTTCAGTTCCTCTGCCGTCGGCTTGGCGGAACAGCGGCGCAAGGCAGCGGCGAGAATCTCGACAGCCTCATACGCCCGCACCGAACGGGCGGTGGCCGGCCGGTTGAAGCGCTGCCGCATGGCGCTGGCAAATGTCTGGTACCCCACCCGGCTGTTCTTCGCCTCGATGAAGGTGAGAATGGTCATGCCCTCCACCGCTTCGCCGCCATACTGCACGAGTTCCGGCGCCTGCGCCCAGAGGGTGGCGATCAGCTCGCCCTGAAAGCCGCCGGCCCGGATCTTCTGGGCGCCGATGCCGGTGGTCGCCACCTCGGTCAGCATCACCACCGCCTGCGGTCCTTCGGCCATGAGGCTGGCCAGGGCCTCTCCCCAGTCCACCCCCTCCCTGGAATCAACCCGCACGGCGGTCACCGCCCCCCGGTAGTGCTGCTGGGTCTGGGCCAGCAGATCCTCGCCGAAGCTGGCATTGACCATGTCGATGAGAAAGGCGGCGGTGGTGATGCCGCGAGCCGCAAGCAGCGAGGCCAGTGCCTTGCCGTAGAGCTTGTTGTCCACCGCGGTACGGCAGAAGAGGTCATCCCGGTCGCTCAGCCTGGTAGTGGCGGTAAAGGAGGTGAAAAGCAGGGTGTTGCGGGAAGTGACCAGCGGATAGGCGATGAGGGTGTTGGCGGAAAAGGAATGGCCGATGATGGCCACCACGCCGGCATCGATGAGGCGGGTGTCCGCCGCGCGAACCCCCTCCTCGGTGTTGCCGTCGTCTTCCACCAGCAGTTCCAGCGGCCGGCCGTTGATGCCGCCCCTGGCGTTGATCTCCTCCACCGCCAGCAGGGAGCCGTCGCGGATCTGCTCGCCCGCACCGCCCCCCTGGCCGGAAAGATTGATGGCCAGACCGAGGCGGATGGGCTCCCGGGCCGGCGGCCTGCAGGATGCCAGCGCCAGGATCAATACGCACAACGTCACCATGCCGCCACGCCAGAATCTCTGCCCCATACCCTTCACCCCGCCGTTTGCCCACGATGCTGTGGTGTTCTCCCAATCAGTACAGCGGGTTATCCCGGCGCTGTCAAGCAAAAGCGGAAAGCGGCCACGGAAGTTTTGTTGCACAACTCCGCGAAGTTGGCTAGGGTGGTGCGGCACAAACCCAATCCTTCACCGAGACGAACCGCTATCCCGATGCAACCCACCCCCCGCTGGCAGCAACTCCTCGACCGGAGCATCGTCACCCCGGCGGCGCTCGCCGCCGAACTCGGCCTCGACCATGGCCCGCTCAGTGCGGTCTGCGCCCGCTTTCCCATGCGAATCAACCCTTACTACCTCAAGCTCATCAGGGAGCACGGCGCGCCCCTTCTGCGCCAGGCGGTGCCCGACCCGCGGGAACTCACCGACACTACCTGCCTCGACGACCCGCTCAACGAGGAAAACTTAAGCCCGGTGCCCAACCTGGTGCACAAATACCCCGATCGCGCCCTTTTCCTGGTCACCTCCCGTTGCGCCATGTACTGCCGCTTCTGCACCAGAAAGCGCAAGGTGGGCACCGCGCGGATGCGGATCACGAAAGAAACCGTCCGCCTGGGGCTCGACTACCTCCGGCGCACCCCGGCCATCCGCGACGTGCTGGTCTCCGGCGGCGACCCGCTGCTCCTGGACGACGACACCCTGGCCGCCATCCTTGCCGAACTGCGGCGGATCAAGAGCATCGAGATCATCCGCATCGGCAGCCGGGTGCCCTGCACTTTGCCCATGCGGGTCACGGCGCAGCTCGCCCGCATGCTCAAAAAATTCCATCCGCTTTACATCAACACCCACTTCAACCATCCGGCCGAACTCACCCCGGAGGCGCGCCGGGCCTGCGCCCGCCTGGCCGACGCCGGCATCCCGCTGGGCAACCAGACCGTGCTCCTGCGCGGCATCAACGACGACACCGCCACCATCCGCGATCTCATGTTCGGCCTGCTCACCATGCGGGTCAAGCCCTATTATCTCTTCCAGGCCGACATGACCCGCGGCACCGACCACTTCCGCACCCCGGTGGAAACGGGGCTCGCCATCATGCGCGATCTCATCGGCCACTCCTCGGGCATGGCGGTGCCCACCTTTGCCGTGGACGCGCCCGGCGGCGGCGGCAAGATCCCCCTTTCGCCCGACTATGTCCAGAGCCTGGGCCCCACCCTCACCTTCACCAACTACCAGGGACTGACCTGCACCTACCACAACGCCGCCTGAGCTTTTTTCGCCCTGGGCGGTTGTCTCCAGCCGCCAACGATGATACCCTGAGAGGAAACGGGAGTCCCCTATGGAACGCTCGATCCTCGTCGCCATCGACGGTTCGACATACAGCAGACACGCCCTCACGTATCTCGCCACCCTCTTTGCCGGCCAGCCCGAGATCCGCATCCACCTGCTTTCCCTTGTTCCCGCCGGCCCGGCGCCCGCAGGCAGCGAGTGGCTGACCGAGCAGGAACTGATGAACAGCATGAGTCCCACTGCCCGCAAGCAGTTCAACATCCAGCAGCATTGCGTGACCAACGGCACCGAACTCTTCCTGCGCCACGGCTTTGCCGCCGGGCAAATCAATGAAACCGTGCGCCTCTGCCGGGGCAACATCGCCCGGGAGATCCTCCATGAGGCGCGCCAAGGCCGCCATGATGCCCTGGTCATCGGCCGCCGCGGCATCGGCAAGCTGGAGGAGATGATCCTCGGCAGCATCTCCGCCACCCTGCTCGAAAAATGCCACGACATCCCCCTGTGGATCATCGACGGCGAGGTGGACTCCCGCCGGTTCCTGGTACCGGTGGACGGCACCTTCCACTCCCTCATGGCCATCGACCACCTGGCCTTTATCCTCAAGGACAACCCGCAGGCCGAGATCACCCTGTTCCATTCGGCGGCCATGCTGGCCAACCGGCCGGAAATCAGGCCCGAGGAATTTTACAACCAGTGGGGCAGGGAGTGGTGCGATGCCCATCTTACCCGGCCGGACAGCCTCTTCCATGCCCCGCGCCAGCTGCTCATCGAAAGCGGCTTTCCGGCGGAACGCATCCTCTGGCTCCAGACCATGAAGGGCATCGACCCAAGCCGCCAGATTCTGCGCCAGGCCCTGATCGACGACTTCGGCACCATCGTCATGGGGCGCCGCGGCAGCGAGGCCCACAAGGGACTCTTCCGGGGTGTTTCCGACCGCGTGCTCCTCATGGCGGAAAAGGTGGCGATCTGGATCGTCGGCTGAGCGGACCGTTCCTTTTTCCCCTCGTTTCCGGTTTGACAAATCCCCTTGCCTTCCCCCATAATGGGACTCGCGGCATTTTCGGAACCGCGGCTCAAGAGGGGGCCTGCCAGCGTGACCTACAAGAAAATCCTGGTCGTGGACAACAATCCGGTCATCCTGCGTCTGATGACCGGCTTTCTCGAAAAGGAAGGCCATGAGGTGCGCACCGCCTCCGACGGCCTCTCCGCCCTCTATCTTCTGGAAAATTTCCTGCCCGACGTGATCTTCACCGATCTCGTCATGCCCAACATCGACGGCGAAAAACTCTGCCGCATCATCCGGGACATGCCGGCCCTGGCCGGCGTCTATCTCGTGGTCCTCTCCGGCATCGCCGCTGAAACGGAACTCAACTACCGGGAGTTCGGCGCCGACGCCTGCATCGCCAAAGGCACCGCAGACAACATCCGAAAACACGTCCTCGAACTGCTCCACGAGGCGGACCGGCGAAGCGGCACCCCGACGCAAGAGCCCGCGCCCACCCTGGGCGCCGGAGAAATCCACACCCGCGAGGTCACCCGCGAGCTGCTCCATTCGCAAAAGCATTTCGAGGCCATTGTCCAGCACCTGGCCGACGGCATTTTCGAACTGACCCGGGACGGCCGCATCATCTACGCCAACCGGACCGCGGTGGAACTGACCGGCATCCGGGAGGAGAAGCTGCTGGCTTCCGACTTCCTGGCTCTCTTCCCCGAGGAGGCGCAGCGCCGCCTGAGCCATGCCCTGAGCGCGGCCTGCGAAACGCCGCAGGGCATCGACGAGGATCCGCCGCTCCTCGTCAACCAGAGCTATGTGGCGCTCACCCTGCTGCCGGTGGTTAACGACCGAGACGTCTCCATCATCGTCATGATGCACGACATCACCCGGCGGGAACTGGACGCCAAGGCCCTTCATGCCAGCGAGACGCGCTTCCGGGAACTCTTCGACCACATGCTCTCCGGGGTGGCGGTGTACGATAGCAAAAACGGCAAGGATTTCGTCCTGGTCGATTTCAACCGGGCGGCGGAACGCATCGACCGCATCAGCCGGGCGGCGGTGCTGGGGCGCAACATCACCGAGATTTTCCCCGGGGTGGAAAAATTCGGCCTGCTCGAAGTGATGCGCCGGGTCTGGCAGAACGGCCGCACAGAGGAACACCCACTCTCCTTTTACGAGGACGAACGCCTGGTGGGCTGGCGGGAAAACTACGTCTACAGGCTGCCCTCAGGCGAGGTGGTGGCCATTTACCGCGATGTCACCGACCAGAAACGGACCGAGGAAAACCTGGCCTTCGAGTCGGAGATCAACGAGGCGGTGGCCCGGCTTTCCCAGATGCTCATCGCCGCCGACTCCATGGCCGACATCTCCTCGGTGCTGCTGGAACACGCCATGAAGCTCACCGGCAGCGCCAGCGGCTTCGTGGGCTACCTCGACGACCAGAAACACCTGCAGACCCTGGCCATCACCGCCACCCCCAAAGCGACGCGCAGGGCGCGGGTCCATCCCCTCACCATCAAAAAACCCGCCGGCCTCATCGGCTGGGTCCTGAAAAACCGCGAATGCGTGCTGAGCAACGAACCGACCGACGACCCGCGCCACAGCGCACCTCCGACCGGCCACATAGCCATCAGCCGTTTTCTCGCCGCCCCGGCCATGCTGGGCCGGGAACTCATCGGCCAGGTGGCCCTGGCCAATTCCGACCGCCATTACACCGAACGGGATCTGGCGGTGGTCAAACAGCTCGCCTCGCTTTATGCCCTGGCCGTGGAGCGGCAGCGCAGCGAGGAACAGATCGCCCATCTCGCCCACCATGACCCCCTCACCGGCCTGGCCAACCGCCACCTGCTGCCGGACCGCCTGGAACAAGCCATCCGCCTGGCCCGCCGCCATTCGAAGATGGTGGCCGTCCTCTTCATGGATCTCGATAAATTCAAGGAGATCAACGACACCCGCGGCCACAGCGTGGGCGATGAGGTGCTCCGCGAAGTGGCAGACCGCTTCGCCGGCGCGCTCCGCGCCTCGGACACCCTTGCCCGCATGGGCGGCGATGAATTCGTGGTGATCCTCCAGGGCATCAAGGAGGCAGGCAACGCCGCCACCGTGGCCTGCAAGCTTCTCGCCCTGCTGGACCAGCCCTTGGCCGCCCTCGGCGGCGCCGGCATGGTGCGGGGCAGCATCGGCATCTCGCTCTATCCCACCGACGGCAGCACCGGCGAAGAACTGCTGCAGCGGGCAGACGAGGCCATGTACCGCGCCAAGCAGAATGGCGGCCGCTTCGCCTTTTCCGCCGACGCCCCCTGACTCGCAGTCGCCGCAAAAACCCTGACAAATCTCCCCGGGTCGTGTATCCTGACCCGCAAAGGATTCGCACCGGAATCTTCCCGGAGATGAGGACGGCATGCTGGCAAAGATCAAGAGCGGAGCAGTGGTGGGCGTCGATGGCCTGCTGGTGGATGTGGAGGTCGATGTGGCACTGGGGCTGCCCACCTTCACCACCGTCGGCCTGCCGGAAGGGGCGGTCAAGGAGAGCAAGGAGCGGGTCAAGGCGGCAATCAAGAACAACGGCTACGACTTCCCCAACCGCCGCATCACGGTCAACCTCGCCCCGGCCGATGTGAAAAAGGGCGGTGCCGGCTACGACCTGCCCATCGCCCTCGGCCTGCTGGCTGCCACCGAAATTGTCCCGGCGGAAAGCCTGGAGCGCCATTGCGTGGTGGGGGAACTCTCGCTGGACGGCCAGGTGCGCCCGACGCCCGGCGTCCTGCCCATGGTGATTGCCGCCCGCAAGGCTGGAATCAGCGCCATGCTGCTGCCCCGGGCCAACCTGGCCGAAGCGGCGGTGGTGGATGGTATCCGGCTCATCGGCATTACCGCCCTGGGCGAGGCTGTGGACATCCTCACCGGCGCGCGGCCGGTGCCGGAAGTGCCGCCGGCCGCAACAGACCAGCCGCCCCTCGACCGCTATGCCGTGGACTTCTGCGAGGTCAAGGGCCAGGAGCACGCCAAGCGCGCCCTGGAAATCGCGGCGGCCGGCCACCACAACGTGCTGCTCCAGGGCCCGCCGGGTTCGGGCAAGACCATGCTCGCCCGACGGCTGCCCACCATCCTTCCGGCCCTCACCTTCGCCGAGGCGCTGGAGACCACCAAGATTTACAGCGTCATGGGGCTGCTCCCCCAGGAAGCAGGGCTCATCAGCGAACGCCCCTTCCGCATGCCCCATCATACTGTTTCCGATGCCGGGTTGATCGGCGGCGGCCAGAATCCGCGGCCCGGCGAGGTGTCGCTGGCCCACAACGGGGTGCTTTTTCTCGACGAGTTGCCCGAGTTCAAAAAAAACGTGCTGGAGGTGCTCCGCCAGCCCTTGGAGGACGGCGCGGTCACCATTGCCCGCGCCAGCCATTCCCTGCGCTTCCCGGCCCGCTTCATGCTGGTTGCGGCGATGAACCCCTGCCCCTGCGGCTACTATCCCGGCGACGCCCACCACCACTGCGCATGCAACCCCGCCCAACTGCAACGCTATCGCCACCGGCTCTCCGGCCCCCTGCTCGACCGCATCGACCTCCACCTGGAAGTGCCGGCGGTCCGCTACAGCGATCTGGCCACACCGGCAGCGGGAGAACGTTCGGAAGCCATCCGGCAGCGGGTGGCGGCGGCCCACCAGATCCAGCGGCAGCGTTACCAGCGGCGGCAGACCGCCTGCTACAACAGCCAGATGACCGCGGCAGACCTCAAGCGCCACTGCTGTCTGGACCAGCCTTCGCAACTGCTGATGCAGCAGGCGGTGGACCGCCTCGGCCTCTCCGGCCGCGCCTATCACAGGATTCTCAAAATCGCCCGCACCATCGCCGACCTGGCCGGCAACGAAACCCTCCAGGCGGATCACCTTGCCGAGGCGATCCAGTACCGCCGGCTCGATCCCAAGAAATAGGGTGTACACCGGATACCCGGCAATGCTATAAGGGGGAAAAGGCGTTGTCGCGACCGATAACCACACCCCCGCAGCCAGGTGGCCGCACAGGATCATGACGGAACTTTCCAACCAGTCCCATCGCCTGCTGATGCAGCTCTTCGGTCTCGGCTCCATGCAGGACCTGCCCGCCATGAGCGACCATGTCCGCGAACTCATCGGCCTGATCGGCAACCCCCGCGCCACCTCCGCCGGCCTCACCAACGCCATCCTCAAGGACTACGCCCTCACCACCAAGATGCTGCAGATCGTCAATTCCGCCTACTACATGCGGAACGAACCGATCACCAGCATCAACCGGGCCGTGACCATCATCGGGCTGACCGCCCTCAAGAACCTGGCCCTGGGCATTGCCCTCTTCGAGGAGTTCCGCAAACAGGGCCGGGAGGCAGACAAGGTCCTGCGGCTGATGACCATGAGCTTCGTGAGCGCCACCCAGGGCAACCTGCTCACCCAGAAGAAAAAATACCCCGTACTGCCGGAAGACGCCTTTGTCTGCACCCTGCTGCACCACCTGGGCCGCATGGTCATCCTCGTCTACCTGCCCGAACTGCATGCCGCCTACGAACAGCTGGTGAACAACGGCTATTCCGGTGAGCGGGCCGCCAAAGAGGCTTGCCACGGCCTCACCTTCACCGATATCGGGCGCGAAATCGCCCGCTACTGGAATTTTTCCGAGATCATCGTCCGCTGCATGGAAACCAATCCGCGGCCGCCCCGCGATCAGGCCGACACCGAAACCCTGCTGCAGAACATCGCCGCCTTCAACAACCAGCTCACCGAAACCCTCCTCATCGGCACCGACCTCGATCTGGAGGAACTGATCTATCGCTACGGCGATGTCCTTTCCGTCACCAAAAACGAGGCCCGAGAACTGGTGCACCGCAGCGTGGAGACCGCCGCCACCCTCTCCGAGCCCATCCGCCACGGGCTGCACAAGCTGGCCATGCGCGAACGGCTGATCGCCCTCGTGCGCGACCAGAACGCCGACTGGCGGCCCGGCGGCTGAAAGTCTCCCCCCACGTCAGACCCCCATCCGCGTCCGGCCCCCCTTGGCGGCAAAGGTTCCCGCCGGAACAGGTGCGGCGCTTTGCCGCAGCAAGCGGCGGAGAAAGCCCTTGACCTTTTCGCGGTTTTCCGGAAATGATGACTGGAAAGTCTCCCTTTTCCGGCCATGACCAACGACACCTCCGCCGCAACGAACAAGAAACTTGCCGAGATCTTCGGCAGAATGAACCTCAGCGAACTGCCCGCCATGTCCAACCACGTGAGCGAGCTGCTGGTGCTGACCAGAAAATCCCGGGTGACGGCGGGCGAACTGGCCAGGGTCATCCTCAAGGATTTCTCGCTCACCAACAAGGTCCTCCAGGTGGTGAACTCCGCCTACTACAGCCGCGGGGTGCCGGTCACCACCATCGAGCGGGCGGTGACCGCCCTCGGCATCGAGGTCATCGGCGAACTGGCGGTCACCGTTTCCCTCATCGAGGAATTCCTCAAGGCCGGCGTTGAAAAAGAAGGGATCAGCAAACTCCTCTCCCTCTCCTTCCTGAGCGCCCACCTGAGCAAAAACCTTGCCCAGCGCAAGCGCTTGCCGGTGATGCCGGAAGAGGCGTACATCTGCACCCTGCTCCACGATCTCGGCCGGGTAGTCATTTTCATCTACCTGCCGCACGTCTACCGCCGCATCGACATGGCCGTCCAGGGTGGCAGCACCGAAGAGACCATGAGCCGGCTCATGCTCAAGGGGCTCTCCTTTGCCGAAGTGGGCATGGAGATCGCCCGCTTCTGGAATTTTTCCGAAACCATCGTCAGATCCATGGCCTCCGCCCCCGAACCGCTGGACAACCAGGCGCCGCCCGAACGCTACCTTCAGCATCTGGCGCTCTTCAGCAACCGCTTCACCAGGGAAATCGCGGCCAAACGCCACCCAGCCGCCGTGGCGTTACTCCACGACTACGCTGGCCACTTCCGGCTGGACGACTGCCACGAACCCCTCGATATCCTCCTCAAAACCAGCGAGATGGCGACCGGCGTCTCGGAAATCATCCGCTACGGCATGACCCGGCTCAAGATGCGCAGCCGCCTGCTCGGCGCTTTAAGCACCTGCCGCAAGCTGGCGGCAGCCTAGCCTTCCCCGCCGGACCGACATTTTCCCCTTGACACCATCATACCACAGTGTGGTATAGAAGGACAAATTGCCCCCCACATATCACAGGGAAAGGAACACGGGAATGGACAGCAAACTCTTTCTCGCCGCACGGAAAAAACTGGGCAAGACCCAGAAGGAGATGGCCGAGCTGCTCGGCACTTCGATCAAGGCTGTCCACAGCTACGAGCAGGGATGGCGCTCCATCCCGCCCCATGTGGAACGCCAGGTCTATTTTCTGCTTTCCCGGGACCGGCTGCTGCATGCCAAGCCGCCCAAGGCCTGCTGGACCATCAAGAAATGCCCGCCTGCCCGCAAGAAAAAGTGCCCGGCCTGGGAATTCCGCGCCGGCGAACTCTGCTGGTTCATCAACGGCACCATCTGCGAGTGCAAGGCACGGCCGAACTGGCAGGAAAAGATGGAGGTCTGCAAGCGGTGCGAGGTCCTCGCGCCACTGCTGTAGCCATTCCCGTTCCCGACAACCGCTGCCGATCACACACATCCCGGGGGCTTCATGGGCGCAACCAACGATCACGCATTCGACACGCGGGTGATCCATCTCGGCATCCATCCGGACGAGTGGCAGGGGGCGACCCTGCCGCCCATCTTTCAGTCCAGTGCCCACCGGCACGAAACTGCCGAAGACCTGAGCCGCACCTTTGGCGGCCAGCAGGACGCCCACATCTACATGCGGCTCACCAACCCCACCAACCGGGCACTGGAGGAGAAACTCACCGCGCTGGAAGGCGGAAAAGGCGCGGTGGCAGTCTCCTCGGGCATGGCCGCCATCACCAATGCCGCTCTCGCGCTGCTCCGGGCCGGCGATGAATTCGTCACCGGCAATTCCCTCTTCATGTCCACCTATCTGCTCTTTGCCCGGGTCTTTGCCAAGTACGGCATCACCGCCCGCTTCGTCGACCCGCGCGACCCCGCCGCCGTTGCCGGGGCCGTCACCGACAAGAGCCGCTTCGTCTATGTCGAGACCATCGGCAACCCCAAAATGGACGTACCCGATCTCGCCCGACTGGCGACCCTGGCCCACGATCACGGCCTGCCGCTCCTGGTGGACAACACCATGGCCACCCCCTGGCTCTGCCGGCCCATCGAACTGGGGGCGGACGTGGTGGTCCACTCCACCACCAAGTACCTGAGCGGCCACGGCAACGCCACCGGCGGGGTGATCATCGACAGCGGCACCTTCGACTGGGCGGCGCATCCGGAGCGCTTTGCCGACTTCGCCCCCTTCATCGAACGCAAGGGTCCGCTCGCCTACCGGGACCGGGTATGGCGCGAGATGCACATCAACTTCGGCACCACCATGGCACCCTTCCACTCCTACCTCGCCATGCTGGGGCTCGACACCCTGGCGTTGCGCATGGAACGGCACGCAGCCAACACCCTGGCCGTGGCCCAATTCCTCAGCCACCACCCCAAGGTGCGCTGGGTCAACTACCCCGGCCTGGCCAACCACCCGGATCACGCCCTGGCTGCCGGTCAATTCGGCAACAGGGGCTTCGGAGGACTCCTCACCTTCGGCCTGGCCGATCAGGCCGCGTGCTTCGCCTGCATCAACAATCTGAAGCTCATTTACCACCTCGCCAACCTGGGCGACTGCAAGAGCCTCATCATCCACCCCTACTCCTCGCAGTATCTCTCCTTCACCGAGGAGAACCGGCGGGAACTGGCCATCACCCCCGACCTGCTGCGCCTCTCGGTGGGGATCGAGGCGGTGGCCGACATCATCGCCGATCTCGACCAGGCCCTGACGCACGTGCCCGCATGAGCGAGTACACCGGCCGCGACCAAGGCGGGCTTTCCGTCGGCATCGTTGCCCGGCAGACCCATACCTTTGCTGAACCGCCCTCGCCACCGCTGCGCCTTGAAAGTGGAGCAACCTTAAGCCCGGTCACCCTGGCCTACGAGACCTATGGCACCCTGAACGCCGAAAAGTCGAACGCCATCCTCATCCTCCATGCCCTTTCCGGCGACGCCCACGTGGCGGGCTACCACCGGCAGGAGGATACCAAGCCGGGCTGGTGGGAATCCATGGTGGGGCCGGGCAAGGGCATCGACACCGACCGCTATTTCGTGATCTGCTCGAACATCCTGGGCAGCTGCATGGGCTCCACCGGCCCCTGCGCCACCAATCCGCAGACCGGCAGGCCCTATGGCCTCGATTTTCCGGTGGTCACCATCGGCGACATGGTGGAGGCGCAACGAGCGCTCATCGACCATCTCGGCATCCCGAAGCTCCTGGCGGTGGTCGGCGGCTCCGTGGGCGGCATGCAGGTACTGGAATGGACGGTGCGCTTCCCTGAGCGGGTGACGGCGGCCATCCCCCTTGCCACCACCATGCGCCACTCGGCCCTTTCCATCGCCTTCAACGAGATCGCCCGCCAGGCGATCATGGCCGACCCCAAATGGCGGGGGGGGCATTACCACGGCGACGCCACCCCTGCCACCGGCCTTGCCGTGGCCCGGATGATCGGCCATGTCACCTACCTCTCCGACGAGGCCATGCGCCGCAAATTCGGCCGGAGGCTCCAGAACAGGGAGGACTTTTCCTTCCATTTCGACGCGGAATTCCAGGTGGAGAGCTACCTGCGCCACCAGGGGAGCAAGTTCGTGGAACGCTTCGACGCCAATTCCTTTCTCTACATCACCAAGGCGGCAGACTACTTCGACCTCGAACACCGGGGCGGCAGCAACTCGGCGGTGGAGACCTTCAGCCGGGCCATGGCCAAGTTCCTGGTGGTTTCCTTCACCTCGGACTGGCTCTACCCCACCTACCAGTCGCGGGAGATCGTGCGGGCGCTGAAGAAAAACGGCCTCGACGTGAGCTTCTGCGAGATCGCGGCGGACTGCGGCCACGACGCCTTCCTCATTCCCAATGCACGGCTTTCCGCCCTCATTGCCGGCTTTCTCGACCGGGTGACCCATGAAGCCGGCAGCCACTGAACTTGCCCGCTACGATCTCCGGATCATCGCCTCCTGGATCGAACCGGGCAGCCGGGTACTCGATCTCGGCTGCGGCGAGGGCGACCTCCTCCTCCATCTCAAAAACACCAGGGGGGTGCTGGGCACCGGCATCGAAAAACGGGAAGAAAAGGTGGCCGCGGCGCTCGCCAAGGGGCTCACCGTGCTCCAGGGCGACATCCGCGAGGAGGTGGCTGATTACGCCGAAAACACCTTCGACTACGTCATCGTCAGCCAGACCCTGCAGCAGGTCTACGCGCCGGTGGAACTCATCGCCACCCTGCTTGCCATCGGCCGCGCCGTGGTGGTGAGCTTCCCCAACTTCAGCCACTGGAAGAACCGACTGCAACTCCTCGTAAAGGGCCAGGCGCCGCGCTCGCCGCAACTGCCTTATGAATGGTACGACACCCCCAACATCCGGGTCATCACCATCCGCGACTTCCGGCGCTTCACCCGCACCGTGGGCTGCGCCATCCTGCGGGAGACGGCGATCAACACCCACCAGCACGACCGCCACGGCACCATTGTCCGCTTCCTGCCCAATCTCCGCGCCACCTACGGCATCTTTCTCATCGGCCGCCACCAATAAGGAGGAACCCGCCATGACAGGAATCACACGGGACATCACCGGGATCGTGGGCGCCACCCCGCTGCTGCGCCTCAACCGGCTGGGCCGGGAACCGGGGACCGAGGTGCTGGTCAAGCTCGAGTCTCGGAATCCGCTGGGCAGCGTCAAGGACCGCATCGGCAGGGCGATGATCGTCGCCGCCGAAGAGGCGGGGAAGATCACCCCGGCCACCACCATCATCGAACCCACCAGCGGCAACACCGGCATCGCCCTGGCCTTCATCTGCGCGGCCAGGGGCTACCGCCTCGTCCTCACCATGCCGGAAACCATGAGCCTGGAGCGCCGGGCGCTGCTCAAGCACCTGGGCGCCGAACTGGTGCTCACCTCCGGAGCCGAGGGGATGCGGGGGGCGATTGCCAGGGCGGAGGAACTGGCAGCCGCGACGGCCGACTCCTTCATGCCCAACCAGTTCTCCAACCCCGCCAACCCGGAGATCCACCGCCGCACCACCGCCGAGGAGCTATGGCAGGATACCGGGGGAAAGATCGATATCTTCGTGGCCGGCGTGGGCACCGGCGGCACCATCACGGGAGTGGGCGAAGTGATCAAGGGACGCAAGCCCGGGTTTCGCGCCGTTGCGGTGGAACCGGCCGACTCGCCCGTACTTTCCGGCGGCAAGCCGGGACCACACAAGATTCAGGGCATCGGCGCCGGTTTCGTGCCGCAGGTATTGAACACCGGCATCATCGACGAGATCGTCACCGTCAGGAACGAGGAGGCATTTGCCATGGCCCGGCGGCTGGCCAGGGAGGAGGGGCTGCTCTGCGGCATCTCCTCCGGGGCCAATGTCCAGGCCGCCCTTGCCATGGCCAGCCGGCCGGAAAACAGGGGAAAGCAGATCGTCACCGTGGTCTGCGACACCGGCGAGCGTTATCTCTCCACCGATCTTTTTCTCAAGTAAACGGCAACCCGGAGAACGCCATGGGAACCATCGTCTCGCTCAACGTCAGCACCACCACCGGCACCGGCAAGACGCCGGTGGAATCAATCGCCGTCCGTTGCGACCACGGCATGGAGGGCGATGCCCACGCCCGGAACTGGCACCGGCAGCTCAGCCTGCTGGCCTTGGAAAGCATCGACAAGATGAGGGAGAAGGGGCTGGAACTGGTGCCCGGCAATTTTGCCGAAAACATCACCACCCAGGGGCTGGCCCTCAGCACCCTGCCGGTGGGAACCCGCCTTGTAAGCGGCGAAGTGGAACTGGAGATCACCCAGATCGGCAAAAAATGCCACGCCAAATGCAACATCTTCAGCCAGGTGGGCGACTGCATCATGCCCCGCGAGGGGGTGTTCGCCAAGGTGATCCGCGAAGGGATCTTGCATCGAGGAGCGGAGATCGCCATCAGGGAAGCGACCTGAGTCTCCTTGCGTTACAGGTCGCAGAGAATCCCCTGCTCATGCAGCCGCCGGCGGCGGTCGCGGTAATCGGGCAGCACCGCCGCCACCAGAACCCAGAAGGCCGGGGAATGGTCGCGCCGCTTCAGATGGCAGAGTTCGTGCACCACCACGTATTCGATGAGCTCCGGCGGGGCCATGATGAGCCGCCAGGCAAAGTTGAGCCGGCCGTTGGCGCCACAGCTTCCCCACCGCCTTCTCGCGCCGGTGATGGAAAAGAATGGCGGAGATACCCCGAGGATGGCGCTGTAACGTTCAACCAGGCCGGCAATCATTCTCCGGGCGGCAACCCGGTAGAAAGCGACAAGGGCCGCCCTGATCGCGGCTTCACGCCCCGCCTCCGGCAAGGGCGGCAGGGCGACCGCCAGCTCATCGCCACGGACGCACGCGCGCTGCCCCGGGTGTCCGCCCTGTTCCACCGCCAGCCGCTTGACCTCGCCCAAGAACGGCAGTTCGCTGCCCGGCCCGAGGAGCGGGGCTGCCGGTACCGGCGGCAGAGCCGACAGCCTCTTCCGCAGCCAGGGAAGAGACCGGCTGAGCCCCTCGTGGATGTCCTTGTCGCTCAAGGTTCGCGGCGCCCGCACGACCACCTCGTGGCGACAGGTGAGCTCGATGCCGATGCTCCGTTTCCGCCCGGTGCGCCGGATGATGAGCGGCAACGACCGCTCGTCCACCGCGATGGTCCGGTTCACCCGCGCCTCCCCGGCCGGCGCCCGGCGCTCATACCGCAACAACCATTTGACAAAACCCCCTCCATCATTTAGAACCCCTCCAGAAAAATAAATCAACCTTCACGGGAACGCGACATTTTTCCACCGCCCCTGCCGCACGGTTTTCATAACCGGCCTGTCCGCGGGTTCGCCGCTCCCCCCTGACACGATGCACACCAGAAAACTGATCAAAAAACTCCTGCAACTGACCAAGCCCTACCGGGGGCAGATGGTGGTGGCCACCATCTGCATGGCCCTGGTCTCCGGCCTGGCCTCGGCCCAGGCCTACATGATCAAGCCGCTGCTCGATGAAATCTTCGTCAAGAAGGATGAGGGGATGCTCAATCTCTTCCCCCTGATCCTCATCGGGGTCTTTCTCCTCAAAGGGGTCTTCAACTACCTCTCGGTCTCGATCCTCGACACCGTGGGCCAGAAGATCATCCGGGACATCCGCACCAGGATCTTCGTCCACATCCACTCGCTGCCCATCTCCTTTTTCCACAACACCCCCACCGGCGAACTCATCGCCCGGGTGATCAACGACTCCGCCCTCATCCAGATCGCGGTCTCCCGCGCCCTGGTCGGGGTCTTCAAGGACCTCATCCAGGTCATCGGCCTGGTGGGCGTGATCTTCTACCTCAACTGGAAACTGGCCCTGGCCTCCTTTGTCTTCCTGCCCCTCGCCTTCATCCCGGTGGCCCACTTCAGCCGCAAGTTCCGCAAGCTCTCCACCACCAACCAGCAGACCGTGGCCCAGATCACCAACCTCATGCACGAGACCATCACCGGCCACCGCATCGTCAAGGCCTTCGGCATGGAGCGGTACGAGGCCAAGCGCTTTAGCGAGACGGTGAACCGGCTCTTTGGCGTCATCGTCAAGGATATCCGCATGAACAGCCTGCAGTCGCCCATGATGGAGTTCCTGGGCGGCCTCGGCATCACCGCCATCATCTGGTACGGCGGCCATCAGGTGATCTCCGGCCAATCCACCCCCGGCATCTTCTTCTCCTTCATCACCTCGCTCATCATGATCTACAACCCGATCAAGGGGGTGAGCAACATCAACAGCCCGGTGCAGCAGGGACTCGCTGCGGCGGAACGCATCTTCACCCTGCTCGACACCAGGCCCGCAATCCAGGACAAGCCCGGCGCCATGGCCCTGCCGCCCTTCCGGGAGGCCATCGCCTTCAACAACGTCACCTTCAGCTACGACGGCAAGCGTCCGGTATTGCAAGGGATCAACCTGCGGGTGCGCCGCGGCGAGGTGATCGCCCTGGTCGGCACCAGCGGCGGCGGCAAGACCTCCCTGGTCAACCTCATCCCCCGCTTCTTCGACGTGGATTCCGGGTCGCTGACCATCGACGGCCACGACGTGCGGGATGTGACCCAGAAATCCCTGCGCGAGCAGATCGCCATCGTCTCCCAGCAGACGATCCTCTTCAACGACACCATCAAGAACAACATCGCCTACGGCGACCCGGACCGCCCCGTGGAGGAGATCGTCGCGGCGGCGCGCGCGGCCCATGCCCTTGATTTTATCAATGCATTTCCCGATGGATTTGATACCCTGATCGGTGAGTCCGGGGCGCGCCTGTCCGGCGGACAGCAGCAGCGCCTCTCCATTGCCCGGGCGATCCTGAAAAACGCGCCGATCCTCATCCTGGACGAGGCCACCTCGGCGCTGGACACCGAATCGGAACGGGAGGTGCAGACGGCCTTGGAGAACCTGATGCAGAACCGCACCACCTTTGTCATCGCCCACCGCCTCTCCACCATCCGCAACGCGGACCGGATCATCGTCATCCAGGATGGCCGGATCGTGGAGGAGGGGAAACACGAGGAACTGCTGGCAGCCAATGGCGCCTATACGACCCTGCACTCCATGCAGTTTTCCCATTGAACAGACTTCTCACCCCAAGGACACCAAGGGAACACCATGTACGAACTGCAACGCAAAAGGGTGCTGATCACCGGGGGGGCCGGCTTTCTCGGCTCGCATCTCTGCGAAAGATTGCTCAATGATGGGTATGACGTCCTCTGCGTCGACAACTTTTTCACCGGCACCAAGGACAACATTCTCCATCTGCTGGACAACCCCCACTTTGAACTCATGCGCCATGACGTGACCTTCCCCCTCTATGTGGAGGTGGACGAGATCTACAACCTCGCCTGCCCGGCCTCGCCCATCCACTACCAGTTCGACCCGGTGCAGACCACCAAGACCAGCGTGCACGGCGCCATCAACATGCTGGGACTCGCCAAACGGGTCAAGGCCAAGATCTTCCAGGCCTCCACCAGCGAGGTCTATGGCGACCCGCAGATCCATCCCCAGCCCGAGACCTACTGGGGCCACGTCAATCCCATCGGCTACCGCTCCTGCTACGACGAGGGAAAACGGTGCGCCGAGACGCTCTTCTTCGACTACCGGCGGCAACACAACCTGCGCATCAAGGTCGGCCGCATCTTCAACACCTATGGCCCGAAGATGCACCCCAACGATGGCCGCGTGGTTTCCAACTTCATCATGCAGGCCCTGCAAGACCAGGCCATCACCGTCTATGGCGACGGCTCCCAGAGCCGCTCCTTCTGCTATGTCGACGACCTCATCGAAGGCTTTGTCCGGCTCATGAATTCGCCGGACGACTTCACCGGCCCGGTCAACCTGGGCAACCCCGGAGAGTTCACCATCCTGGAACTGGCGCAAAAGGTGATCGCCCTGACCAACTCCAGGTCGGAAATCATCTTCAAACCACTTCCTTGCGACGACCCGCAACAACGGCAACCCGACATCGCGCTGGCCAGGGAAAAACTTGGCTGGGAGCCCACAATCCGCCTTGAGGAAGGATTG
Source organism: Thermodesulfobacteriota bacterium (assembly GCA_040757055.1). Taxonomy (GTDB): domain Bacteria; phylum Desulfobacterota; class Desulfobulbia; order Desulfobulbales; family Desulfurivibrionaceae; genus JAJZRJ01. The sequence continues at coordinate 283,837 of JBFLXY010000001.1, forward strand.
CGCACCACGATTCCCTATTTTGAAAAACTATTACGCACTTGACAGAAGCGTCTATCTTCATGCCGCCCAAAATATCCGTTATACTTACGTGCTGGCAACGCCCCCATTTATTGGAGGAACAGGTCGGACGGGTGATAGCCCAGACTATCCCACCTCATGAAATCATCCTTTGGTACAATGCTCCCCCCAAAAGGCTTGGTCTCTTTAAACGTAAACAACTTGTGGAATTCAAGAACAGCGGCCACGTCAAAAAAATCATCTGCGACTACAACTTTGGGATTATTCCACGATTTACCCTTGCCGCATGCCTGGAAGGGGAATACGTTTGCATTTTCGACGACGACACCATGCCTGGCCCCAGATGGTTCGAAAATTGTCTCACCTATGTTGATTCTCAACAAGTGTTGTGTGGCACCATCGGGTTGCGCTATCTTTCCCGCACCGAACTTGCGACAGAAAAACCGCGAATGGGATGGGAAGGCATGAACCCCTCCCTGGAGTTTGTCGACCTCGTTGGGCATAGTTGGTTTTTCCGAAGGGAATGGGCGCGTTATTTCTGGGAGTTGGAACCAATCTCCAGGAATTTTGGCGAGGATATCCACTTCTGCGCCATGCTGCAGCGCCATGCGATCAGGGTGGCGTGTCCACCCCATCCTGCCAGTGATCGTTCTCTCTGGGGATCGACAAAACCCGACTTGGGTGTTGACAAGGTTGCAATCAGTTGCAGCTCCGACAAGTCGGCTGAATTCTGGAAGGTTGTACAGTTTGAACTGGAAAATAGTTACAGGCCGGTACTGTTATGATCCTTGTCGCCTTTGGCACTCGACCGGAAATCATCAAGCTCTTCCCTGTCATCAATGCATTACGGCAACGCGGAATTCCCACTCAAACCCTTTTCACCGGCCAGCACCTTGATCTTTTCCATGACGTCAAGGAACTCATCCCTGAACCAGACTTCAGGTTTGGCGAGGAAAATAGCCGACGCTCAACGCCAGAGACTTTAGGGGCGAGCTTTGTCCGTATCTGCAGCACGACGGAAAAACTTTTTGCGACGCACCATTTCAACTTTGTCGTGGTGCAGGGAGATACGACAACCGCTTGGGCTCTAGCACAAATGGCCTTTTACAGCAACATACCAGTAGCTCATGTGGAGGCAGGGCTCAGGACTTTTGATCTCCAAAATCCCTATCCGGAAGAGTTGAACCGCACCCTGATTACCCATGTCGCCGAACTCAATTTCGCTCCGACAGAACAGGCAACCGAAAATCTCCGTCAGGCTGGGGCACGCAATATCCATTGCGTCGGCAATACCATTGTAGACTCCGTAGCCCACATCCAAAAAACGAATGGCTTTGTTCCAGAATATTCAAACAAAGTACTTATCACCATTCACCGGCGGGAAAATCATCGTCTATTACCAGATATCTTCGACGAAATCACGACCGCGGCAAACCTCCACCCTGAACTCGACTTCATTTTCCCCATCCACCCAAATCCCAACGTCCAGGCACACCGGGAGAGATTAACCGCGCCCAACATCCATGTTGTCGCGCCGGTGAGTTATCCGGAGATGCTCCGTCTCATCGCAACAGCCCGATTCATTATCTCTGATAGTGGCGGCATCCAGGAAGAAGCCACGTGCTTCAATAAAAAAATCCTAATAATGCGGGAGAAAACGGAGCGCCCTGAGACGGTAGCCGTCGGCCTTGGGAGGCTCGTGGGGAAAAACATCCAAGCTCACTTGGCATGGGCGCTCTCCCCCCCGCCCGCTAATGTGCGCTCGCCTTATGGCCTTGGCGACAGTTCCGTAAAAATCGCGGAGACTTTGCAGAACCATTGCCAGTAATCAGACCATTACCATGTATCAATCACCTGTCTGTCCGGGTGACCATCTTTATGGTAATTTCTCGATTTTCTTGTGAAAATTAATGGATCCAATGTGGAACCAATATCCAAATAAATATTGTTGCGATTTACCTGCCACATTTCATAGATGAGAATATTGGTCAATGGACCAGCAGCAATCAAAAAAATACGCCCATCACTTTCGCTGGCTTTAAGATCAAACAGTCCCTTCAAGAAATCCCTGTCCTTTTCCCAATACGTAATACAATTCCCTTTAATTGGCACAAAATCTACGACTCCTACTTCCTGCCGAAGACGGTCAATCTTGGCTTTGGGGTTGGTCACAAAAACGACTTCTCTGCCTGTTTCCCGAATGGTGCGCAGAAACATCTCATTGAACAACTCGTAATTTGCGTTCACCCAAATATCAGAAAATGTTAAATACTCTAAATTTTGACTTACAAATCTGCGCAGGAAAAGGAAATTTTTCTCATCCACATTCCTGCTTGATATGCCATAGATGAAATTCTCGTCAGTACAGCCAAGTGACCGCCTCAGATCGGATCGAAATACAAGATTTTTATCCTTCTTGTATCGCCAACCGTCCTTATTCCCTATCGTAATATTTTTTAAAACACCAGCCTCTCCATCCGCACACCGCGAAATCGCCAAGGAGTCTAATGACTTTATCTTCTCAAGTGCTTCGTAGAAGTCTTGCCTATGATCCTGCTGCATTATTTCACCTTTTCAGCATGTTTTTTTTGCGAAGTTCGTTCTCATTACCCCCAACAGGCCAAAAACCTTGGCAAAACGCATTTCCCATGTATGCTCCTGAACAGCACGCTGGTAGCCACACTGCCGGATTCTTGCAGCCTCCTCCGGGTGATCCAACAACCATTTGATTTTTTCGACCAGTTCATCAATTCCGCGGTAAGTGACAATCTCCTCCCCCGACCGGTAACATCGCTCCAATTCCGGATGGTATTCGGTAAGGTACAGCCCCCCGCTCATCGGCACTTCAAAATCCCTGCCCTTGAGGCAATAAGTGGCGTCAAGTCCGTCAACACCGCCAAAGCCGAGATTGATGCGACTCCGGGAATAGAGGCGAACCATCTCTTCGGTGGTCAGTGGCCCGTTCGGCCAGCCGAAGCCGAATGCCTCCACATTGATTCCGGCGGCATGCAGTTTTGAGATCACTTCCGGCCGATTCCCGTAACATTGCCCTACAAAGGAAACATCAATATCCATCTCCACGGAGCGTGGTTTGTGCACAGCCGGATTCCCACCCTCGGGCAAATAGAGAGGCAGTGCCCCCTCCACGCAATATTTTCCCAAGGCATCCTCGGTGCTGGTCCAACAAAGATCAAAGAAACGACAGATGTCCCGGCTCCCCGTTGCCCAACCACCACGCATCTTGCCGACAAACGCCTCCTTGTCATTCAAGGCCAGATTCACCATGGGCACGCCATGGAGTGCAATTTGCCGAAGGGTTTCCGGATAGACTATCTCACCAGAAAGATAACAGAAGATGACATCTGTCTGATCGGATTTGACCCATTCTCTTACGCGAACTACCAGTTCGTCGTTCATCCGTTTTTTCAGTCCTCGGTTCCACTCCTTGGACTGGTGGTCATATTCGCCTCCCCAATCGTAATGTCGCACCCGACCAAATTGGAGGAGCGATGGCAGAAACGCCTCATTTTCCCAATTGTAATGGTGGTAAATGGCGAGAATCGACAACGAGCCAGGATCTTTCGCCTGCAGTTCAGGCCTCCCCCCCAACAAATGGCCGACCTCATCCTCGGCCGGGACGTGGAGGCCTAGGGCGTGCATTTTCTGCTGGTAATAATACCTTTCCTTGCGGAGCCGCTGGGCATTACGCCAGCGGCGAAATCTTCTGCGGTATGGCTGCAAGGGATCTTTCATGATTGCGGACGGTTTTTTCTACGCCAAGGTTTCCGAGTCTCACTAGACAAAGAATTGGAATAACGCTTAGCCCGCCAAGGCTCGATACAACTCAGCATACTGTTCAGCCACCTTTCCCCAAGAGTGCCCCGACGCGATGCCGATAGCGGCTTCAGAACATTTTTGATGTTTTTCTGGAGTGGTCAGCAACGCTAGATAGCCCGCAATGGTATCCACATCCTCCCGCTCGACCACAAAGCCGTTCCTGCCATGCTCGACCAGATCCCTGGCTCCGACCCGGTCGCTGACAATGACCGGCACGCCGGCCGCCATGGCCTCCAGAACCACCATGCCGAAGGTATCGAATTGCGACAAGAGACAAAAGGTGTCGGCGGCCTGATACATCCGCTCCATGTCCCGCCGGACCCCGGCGAAAAACACCTGCCCGCCGAGCCCCAACTCCTGGGCCAGATGCCGGAACTTTTGGCTGTCGCCTTTGCCGACCACCAGCAGGGATATCTTCCTTGCCGGCACCTGCCGCTGTGCCATGGCAACCGCACGCGTCAGCGGCGCAAGCCCTTTCAGTTCAAAATTCATCCCGACAAAAAGCACCAGAAAATCATCCGATCCAATGCCAAACTCCTGCCGTATCTCGTGGCGCCAATCCGGCCGCGTCTGGCCAAATCTCTCCAGATCAACACCAGGCGGGATGACGGCAACCTTGTCACGGATGGTCGGAAACATCTCGCAGAGCTTTTCCGCCGCCAGAGTCGAGACAGGCATGATCTTCCGGCAGCCACCCTTTTCAAACATCCGCCTTTCAACCCAACTCGTGGCCAGATCAAAGAGGCTGGGAATCCTCTTGCCACGGATTTCCCTCACCCACGTCATATGGGGAATGCTGTGCACCGTGGCGATATCGGCCCTGAAAATCCGGTCATGGGTATGGACGATGTCCGGCTTGAGCGCCTTGAGCTTCCTTGCCGCAAACCAGGCAAAGCTCACGGTGGTGAGCCACTTGGGAAAGGTGAGGATCGGTATTTTGTGAAACGTGATCCGCGCCGCACCCGCCTGCCACTCATTGGCAAGAACATGGATGTCGTAGCGGGGGTCTGCCGCCAACCGCTCGGTCAACTCGAAGGCAAAGAGTTCCCCGCCCCCGACAAGGCCGTATTTAGGAACAACCACCGCGACCTTCACCTGCCCAGCCGATGCTCTGCTCATGTCGGCGGCACCCGCCTAATCGAGATCATAAATAGTTTGCCAGTCCGCCGCATCCTGCCAGGGGGCTGCTCCGCCTTCGCAAAAAGCGTACGCTCACCGCCGCCCAATCCATGTCCTATTTCCTCGTCAAGTCGACACCCACAAGAGGATACAGATACTTCCGCCGAACCCGCTTGAAGAGCCACTCGATTTCCTTCCCGATTCGTGAACCAGTCTCCTGGGTCTGGATGCTGGAAGGGAAAAGCCCGGTATGCGACCCCTGGCTGACGACCGCGGGTGCCGACCAACAGATGGGAATACCAAGTTCAGAGCATAAAACATCAATCAGATGATCCGCCGGTTTTTCAAAGCCGGCTTGCTTGATTCGCTCGACCATCCGCTGAGCACTTTTCCGGGAAAGCCAGTAGGAATCCGCCGCCCGGACATACTCCGCAGGATAGAGAATGGTGCCCTGCTTTGTCTTGGTCCATGGCACATAAAGACAACAACCATTGCCGAAACAGAGACACCCATCGCCAGCGGGAAAACGCGCCTGGAATTCCTCCAGTGCCGCTTCGGTGACCGTCTTGAATCGGCGCAGATCGATCAACACGTCATCCTCAAACACAAAACCGCCAGCGTGGTTTCCGGCGGCGATCCGTTCCCAGGCCGCAATATGCTTGAGGCAGCAGGATATCTCCTGGTCCCGCAACGAGCCATGGTACTTGTATTTCCGCAAGACATCCTGGGAAATTTCCGGAATGTCGTGTTCGAGCACCCACTGAAAAGGCAGCCTCAAACGGGAAAACTGGTCAAGAATACTGAGTTCTCTCTCGGGGTAGCCGGTTTTGACATGCAGCACGAAGCGGTTGTCATTCATTGTTGTTTTTCCCCCACTTTTCGCCCATTTCCGCGACAAGCACTCAACCGCTTTCCTTAGTGGCGGCCCCCCCTCCTGCCAATTGCGCACCTGCCCAGAGCAAAATAAATCTCCCTTCGCTCCAGGTGCTAAAATGACCGCTGAAAAAACTGGTGGCGCACCAGGCCAGCAATGCTCCCAACCCCAGAAGCCGATAGGGAACTAAAACCTTGTGACGGAAGAATGAGCCGATGAGCCCCAGAAAGACCAGCAAACCAACAATGCCGTGCTCGGCAGCAACCTTCAGATACTGATTGTGAGGGTCATCAACCTCAATGCCTCGCCACCCCTCAATTCCGACAACCTGCTGCCGGTATGCCTCCTTGAAGCCACCCAACCCATGTCCAATCCAGGGACGCTCTTTGATAATCTGCAACGTATTTTTCCACATCACCATCCGGATGCCCATGTCGCTGTACTGCTCCGCCTGTTCGTGGTTGCGCATGTCGTTTATCGCGATGACTATGCGTTCCTTGGCAACGGGCGACACGAAAAGCAGCACGGCAATCGTACCCAGCGCAAAAAGGACCAATCCAATGCGAAACCAGCCTTGAAACAGAAATCCACCTGCAGCCAGAGACAACACCAGTAGGGCCAGGTAACCGCTCCGACCAGTATTCACGAAAACAACATTTGCGATCAAAAGCATTGCCACCCCGAACAAGGCCAACCGCGCAACCCGGGCAGGAATACGGGAAAATGAGACAGAAAACATCATACCCAGTGCAGCAAAGGCGGCCACAGCAAAAAACATCCCCTGCGTTGCCTGGTTATGCACAACAATCGTTGGGCCTCCCCCGAGAAAACCGGCGTACGACCGCAACATGGCCCCTGCGGCCACCAGGATCAGCACCCAGGTTAGTCGCTGCTTCCAGCGCGGCTCGTCGAACAGGAGGACCGCCAGCGGCAGAAGCAGAAGCTTCCGCCAGCCTTTCAGAACAGCGAGCTTTTCCGCAAAGGGCGCCGGACCGTAACAAAGCCCCAAAAGAAGCACGCCGGAAAACAACAGGGCCATCGCCACTGCCGGCTGACGCAGGAGTAAGGCCGCGCGTTCGCGAATGTTCCGCCAAGAGCACAGAACAGACACGAACAACAGAATCTCGACCACCGAGGTGAGCGAGGTGGAGACGAACAGGGAGACCAGCTCGGCAATGACGAGCCAACGGGCGCAGACCAGGCAGTTCCACTTCGAAGAAAAATGCTTCATGTTCATCCAGCCGCCACCTGCCTGGTTGTTCGTTCGTTTCGTGCATCAGGCACATCACCTCGACCGGCCGGGGCCGGCATGTTTTCCATGTGGTTGGCAAGGCCATTGGCGCACCATGTGCTCTTCTCGGCCTGAGTCCGCTGCAACAGCGAGTCGTTCTCCGGCAACCGCTCCCGCATCAGGGCCGGATGGTGAAGATGATAGGCCACTGCGGCGAAACGCAGATTGTATCGCCGCACGCCACGATGCATGAGCCGGCAGGCAAAATCACTGTCCTCCCGGCCCCACCCCCGGAAGTCCTCGTTGAATCCGTTGATCGCCAGGGCATCCGCCTTGAAAAAAGCCAGGTTGCACGCCCTGACGCCTTGAATACCCTGTCCTTCTCGCGAGAAGAAAAAAGAGAGCCACCGAAAGCGCAGGGCGTTTTTTCGGTTGGCCAATTCGGTGTCAAAGAGAGAGATGCCCCCATTGCCTCCAGGGGACAATATCTCTTCGGTTTTGCGCTGACTGAGCAAAACCCGACTGCCCTGCACAAAGAAACCACGTTGTGCCGCAGCCAGATGATCTTCGATGAAGTGGCGCTCCATGATGATGTCGCCGTCGACCAGGATGAGATACTCGCCACTGGCCTTGGCAATGGCCCGGTTCCGGCTCATTGCCGCCCGGAACCCTTTGTCCTCCTGCCAGGAATGGATGATGGGAATTGGCGCCTCCCGTGCCAGACGCGCCACCATCTCGCCGGTGCCGTCGGCAGAACCGTCATCGGCCACGATGATCTCGTCCGGCAGCCGCGTCTGCCGCAAGGCACTGGCGAGCACCAGGCTGAGCGCCTCTTTCCAGTTATAGGTGGTGATGATCAATGAAACACGCATATGGCGCTTCCGTCCTGCGGCGGCGAGGACTTCCTCATTTTTTTCCTAAAAAAACGAACAATTCCTGCCCATTACCACTCAACCTCGCAGGCAATTGGGCAAGTTCTGTCAAAATCTTCAGAAAGCTGCGGACAATCCATGGCCGATCTTCACCGGGCTCAAAAAACTCCACGCTCCTGGTAACGATTTCCAACGGCTCAAGACCGCTTCTCCGGGCAAGGAGGGTAACGGACCGAGGATTAAAAAAACTCACATGTCCCCCATGCTTCCGCACGTCGAAATAGTGCCATCGACCTTTCCGTAGGCACACTGTCCAGCTTGAGGTGTTGGCGGTCTTGAGGAAAACCACCCCACCGGGACGCAGCAGCCGATGGCAGGCGCAAAGCAGTGAAAGCGGTTCGCGCACATGTTCCACAACCTCGAAGAGGGTTATCACGTCAAAAGAATCCACAGCAAACGGGATTTCTTCCAGAACCCCATGATGCACCTCCAGCCCGGCATCCCGGGCAGCAGTGGCAGCCTCGATACAGGGCTCGACGCCAACACCCCGCACTCTCATCTCCCGGGCAGTATGCAGAAAAGCGCCGCTGGAACAACCAACGTCAAGCAACCGCATCCCCTCCCTGGAACCACCTCAGACCCGTTCACAACGTGCCAGGAACTTGGCCACACTGCGACGGTGAGACGCGATGTGCTGCGGAGCCGGCCAGGTTCCATGGCAGGTGTTGAACTCCCGCATACTCTCATAAAATCGCTCTTCGCTGCACTGACTTACCATCTGTCCGCACTCGCGACAACAGACCAGACATCCTTCGGGTAAAACGATATCCGTTGTCGCAAAACCGGCATCGCATCCGATGGGACAATCGGTTATGTACCGCCCATTCTTTCCTGCCGCCATCAGCCCGCCCCCCGGCGCAAAGGCAACGTCTCCGGATCACGCCACCCTGCCTGAAGTTCATGCAGTTTGGCATACTTGTAAAACGTGCCCTCGAAATTCCCCAGGGCGATGACAAAACCGGCCCACCCATCCAGGAAGCCTCGCTTGAGCACATACATCTGGAAAAACGTCCAGCAGGCATGGGCCAAAGCCGCGGCCATGCTCCCCTGCTGGCCGGCGACGAGAAGCTTCTGCGCTCCCAGCGTGGAATAACGGCTCGCCTTGTGCTGGATCTCAGCAAAATTTTTGTAGGGCTTCTGCCAGATTGCCTTCTGCAGATACCCAACCGGCTTGTCGCTACGGACCTCAAACCGCTCATGCACCGCATCGGGCAGGAAATGCAACGCCCCCTTGCGGAAGAGCTGCGGCTGCCGGTAATCGGGATAAAAGCCGGAATGGTTGATCCAGCGCCCCATGAAAAAGTTCCGGCGGGGTACATAGTAGGCATCCGCCGGCCCGTCGGCCATTACAACTGCCAGCATCTCGTCCCGCGCCTCGGCAGTGCAGCGCTCATCGGCATCCAGGCTGAAAATCCACTCGGAGCGGCAGGCAGCCATGGCCTTGTTGCGCAGATCGCCAAAACCGTGAAAAGCCACCTGCACCACCCGCGCCCCCATGCTCTCGGCGATCTGCGGCGTTTCGTCCTGGCTGAACGAATCAATCACCACGATCTCGTCCGCCCACAGCACGCTGTTGATGGCGTCCCGGATCTTCTCCGCCTCGTTGTAGGCGATGATATAGGCCGATATCTTTTGCATCTCAGCTCCTGGCGGCAACGGCCCGCTGGTACAACTCTTCATGCGCCGTGGCCACCGCGTCCCAGGAATGTCCTTCCGCCGTCAGGCGCCCCGCCCTGCCCAACCGTTGCCGCTCCTCCGGAACCTGCAATCGCTCCAGCAAAAACGGCAGTTCGGCGGCCTCATGCATCAGACAGCCGTTCTCGCCGTGGCGGATCAGGGCTGCCACCCCGGCCTCGGCGCTGGCAATCACCGGCAGCCCACAGGCCATTCCCTCCAGAATACTCATGCCAAAGGCCTCGGAACGGGAAGGCAGCACCACCACATCGGCCGCGGCGTACCAGCGCAGCACATCGCTGGCCAGTCCGACAAAACGCACCCGTTCTCCCAGGCCATGCCGGACCACCAACTGCCGATGATACTGCCAACCATCGCCCCGGCCGACCACCAGCAGCCGCATGCCGGGGCCGATGGCCGGGATCAATCGATCCAGTCCTTTGCGCCGGAATTCGGAGCCGACGAAAAGGACCACGAACTCCTCCGCCGCGATTTCTTCCTTTTCCCGCACCTGTTGGCGCAGCCTGGCAACAACCTCGGGATGAAAGGCTTCCGTATCAACGCCTGGCGGAATCACCGCGACCTCTCTGGAACGCCCATGGTGGCGGCAAATATCCCCGGCAATCGCGTCCGAGACCGCCACCAGCCAAGGGGTTTTCATCTGCCGTTGCTCCAGCCAGAGGTAGAGCGCGCTGCGCAGGCTGAGATAGCGCTGATCAAGCCAGCGAATTCCGCGATACCGTTCCAGCCCCTGCCGGTAACTAAAGGTGTGCACCGTGGCAATATCCCGGCCGCAGCCCATCTCATGGGAATGAACGATGTCATATTCCTCTTCCGCAACCATCCTCGTTGCATCCCGGGCAAAGGCAACGGCCCGCAGCACGCTGGAAAAGCCCCAACGCAGCGGCACCGGCAGAAAACGCATCCCTCCCTGCAAAAGCTCCTGATCCGCCTCCCGCGCGTACACATCGATGGCATGTCCTCTGGCAGCAAGGCGCTGGCAGGTCTCCACCACATAGCGCTCCATCCCGCCGGTGCGGGTAAAGCTTTTTGCCAGTACCGCTATCCTCAGCGTGTTCGGCATGGCATCCCCGTCCGCATCGGTTCAACACGCGCTCCCCGTTGCCCGGCACCCGGCAACCCCTTCAAACTGCCGCGTCACTGCTGCCGTGATCTCCTCCACGGTCAACGCGTCGAGGCAGCGGCTGTGTTCGCTTCCATCGCAGCCTTTCTGATGGCATGGCACGCAGGGGAGATCCTTCTGGACCACCAGATGACGCTCTCCCCGCGGCGCCCAACAATGTGCGGCCGATGGGCCGAAAATCCCCACCGTGGGCGCCCCCACCGCGGCGGCCAGATGCAGACCGGCGCTGTCCACACCAATGAACAGGGCACTCGACTGGAGCAGGGCCGCCAGTTCCAACAGATTTGTCTTTCCGGCCAGATTGGAGGCTCCCGGGCCACTCTCGCGTACCAGCGCTTCCGCCCGCTCCCGCTCGCCGGCGCTGCCCACCACCACCACCGCGAGATTCTTCTGCCGCAAGAAACGAAGCACCTCGACAATCGTTGTCCGGGGCACTTCCTTATAGCGCCAGAGGGAAAAGGGCTGCACCGCCACCACCGGCATGCCGGCTGCAACGCCCGCTTCCCGGAGCAAGCGTTGCACCGCCACCTGCCGCGCGTCTGCCACGGGAAGCTCCGGCACCGTATGCCGCACCCCAATCCCGTATGCCGTCAAAAAATTCTGCAGGTAGTCGGTCATATGGATCTTCGGCACCGGCTCCGGCCGATAGAGGTCGGTAAACAACCAGTTCCGCCAAAACGTCTCACCCCGGGCGTGAAAACCGATACGCTGTCTGGCCCCGCTCAGCCACGCCATGATCGCCCCACGGGTACCGGTTCGCAGATCCATGGCAAGCTCGCACCTGAACGATCTGAGCCGCCGCAAAAACTCCATCTGATGGCGCAGGCTGGCGACAAGACCATGGGGTGGCGTTCCGATCGCAATCACATCATCCACCCATGGGCAGTCATCGAACAGCGTCGCCGCCTTGTCGCGCACCGCCAGCGCCAAAGGCGCCCGGGGAAAATGCTCGCGCAGAGCCCGGATACAGGGCAACGAGAGCACCACGTCACCGATATCCCCCAACTGGACGAGGAGAATGGACCCTGGTTCGCCGACAACATATCCTTTGCCCTTGACGACCATGGCCTCAAATCAGGGACAGCCCTGGAAATGCCAGCCCAGCAACCGGGCATAGCGCTGCACCCGCAGGAGCCGTCCCGGACTCTTCCCCAGCGTCAGGACAAACCCGGCGGTGTGCACCAGCAGATTGACCACCAGCCGCAGGATCAGCGAGGCGCCAAAAAGGTAGACCCAGCCGCCGTACCATTTCCGGAAATACTGGTAGCGGGAACGGTAGAACATGATGCGGGCTGCAACCTGATCGCCGGCGCTCTTTCCCTGCAGGTGATAGGTGCGGGCATCCGGCACGAACCAGGATTCCCAGCCCGCCTTCTGCATGGCCCGCGCCCAGTCGGTCTCCTCCATGAAGAAAAAATAGCGTTCGTCGAGCAACCCCACTTCATCCATGGCGGCCTTGCGCACCATGAGGCAAGCGCCGATGCACGATTCCACCCGGATCGGCGCCGCATACGCCCGCCGCTTGCTGGGGAATTTTTTCGGCATCAGGATGCGGAGAATGGCCTCGTTGCCCAACAGGGTCAGCAAACTCGGAAAGTTGGCGATGGAATTCTGCCTGGTGCCGTTGGCGTTGAGCAACTGGCCGCAGCCCATGGCAACCCGGGGATGCGCCTCCATGAAATGGTACAGCCGCACCACCGCCCCCTCGGTGAGCACCGCATCGGTGTTCAAGAGCAGGGCGTAGCGCCCGGTCATCCGCCGCAGGGCCTTGTTGTTGGCCGCGGCGAAACCGAGGTTTTTCTCGTTTTCGATAAGCATGACCTGGGGATATTCCTGCCGCACCGCGGCCACGCTGCCGTCGGAGGAGGCATTGTCCACCACGAAGACCTCGAAGGAGAAATCGCGGACCGTGTGAAAGACCGAGGCCAGGCAGTCGAGGAGCAGAGCCCTGGTGTTCCAGTTCACGATCACGATGGAAAGATCCTTGCCCGCCATCTATGCCTCGCCGGAGATGTGCATGATTGCCTGCGCCACATCGGATACCGGGATGTCCGCCATGCAGGCAATGGTGCCGTATTGGCACTGTTTCTTGAGGCAGGGGCTGCAATCGAGCCCAAGCCGGATGACCTGGTGTTTCGCGCCATAGGGCCCGGTGCGCCACGGAGCCGTGGGACCGAAGAGGGCCACCACCGGGGTGCCCATGGCCGCGGCAATATGCATGGGACCGGTATCGGTGCTCACCACGGCCTGTGCCCGGCCAAAGAGGGCGGCCAGGGTTTTGAGGGTGGTCGCCCCTGCCAGGTTGACCGGCGGCTGGCGCATCATGGCGCCAATGGCCGCAATCCCGGAGCGGTCCGCTGGTCCGCCGGTAAAAACCACCTTCCTGCCAGCCCCTGCCAGCCGGTCGGCCAGTTCGGCGAATTTTTCCGGCCGCCAGTGCTTGGTCGGCCAGGTGGTCATGGGATTGATGGCGATGAAGGGCTGATCCAATGCCATGCCGCAGGACTCCAAAAGATTCTGTGCCGCCAGGTGGTCGGCAGCGGTGAGCGGCAAATCGAACCGCACCTCCGGGCACTCGACGCCGATGGCCCGCAGCAGGTGCAACTCCCGGTCCACGGCATGCATCTCCATGGAGACCGCCGGCAACCGCTCGTTCAAAAACAGATAACTCATCTCGGCGTGCTCCATGCCCCGGCCGAAGCCGACCTTGCGGCGAGCCCGCGCCAGTGCCACCCAGATGCCGCTCTTGAGCAGCCCCTGGAAATCGACAAGCAGGTCATAGCGGCTGTCGCGCAGTTCCCGCACAAAGTGCCACGCCTTGCTAAAAGCGCTGCGTCGCCCGCCGGCCCGCCACTCCGTGATCCATTCCCTGCGGCCGGCCACCAGCACCCGGTCGAGCGCCGGATGGCCGACCACCACATCCGCCGCCGCCTTTTCCACCAGCCAGGTGATATGGGCCTCCGGATAGTGCCGGCGCAGGCAGTGGAGCGCCGGCAGGGTGTGGATCACATCGCCGATGGCGCTGGTTTTGACAATCAGAATGCGCAATCCGCACCCCCTGTATACAGGAAACCGGCCCGGCTGTCACGCATCACGGCGATCACGCTGGCGGCCAAGCTCCCAGAGCTTGGCATACTTGAAAAAAATGTTGACCGCATCGCAGGCTGCCTGGAGAAAGCCCTCCCGGCCGTCAAGAAAACCACGGCGCAGGAAATAGTTGTGGACAAAGGCCCAGGAAGCGCGACCTGCCGCCTGCACGAGGGAACCCCTCCGGCCGGCCTTGGCCAGTTCCTCGGCGCCGGCCGAGGAATAGCTGTTGATCTTGGCCAGGGTGTGGGCCAGGTCGCGATTGGCATGGTGGACGATCATGCCCTGCAAGGCGCCCACTGGCCCATCAACCACGAGGCCCTCATGCACCAGGCGGTCACTCATCCGCGCCCGCGTCCGGTCAAAGAGCCGTACCACCCGATCCGGCCACCAGCCCGCCCGTTTGAGCCAGCGGCCGCAAAAAAAATTCTGGCGCGGCAGGCTGCAGGCGGCGTACGCCGGGCGCTCCAGCACCGTCGTGATTTCCCGGGCAGTGGCCGCCGGAATCCGCTCATCGGCATCCAGCACCAGCACCCATCGGTTCCGGCACTGGTCAATGGCGAACTGCTTCTGACGGCCGAACCCGAGCCATTCCTGCCTGATTACCCTGGCGCCATGGGCCTCGGCAATGGCCACCGTCCGGTCCGTGCTGCCGGCATCGACCACCACCACCTCGTCGGCAAAGGCGACACTGGCAAGACAATCCCCCAACCGCTCCTCTTCGTTGAGGGTGATGATCGCCACGGAGAGCTTCTCAGCCGCCATACTGGGTCTCCAGCCACTGCCGGTAGCTTCCGTCCATCACCGCCCGCCACCATGGCTCGTTGGCGAGATACCAATCAAGTGTCTTGGCCATACCCGTCTCGAAACTCTCCTGCGGTCGATAGCCAAGCTCCTCCGTGATCTTGCCGGCATTGATGGCATAGCGGCGGTCGTGGCCCGGCCGGTCCGCAACAAAGGTAACAAGGGAATCAGTCTTCTTCCCTTTGGCTGCAGGGCATTCGGGGAAACGTTCCCGCAAGCCGGATTCGGCCGCAAAACGCTCGTCCAGGAGCCGGCAGAGATGCCGGACGATGTCGATGTTGCTCCACTCGTTATTGCCGCCGATATTGTAGACCTCGCCGGGCCTGCCCTGCAGCAGCACCCGCTCGATCCCCTGGCAATGGTCCTCCACGTAGAGCCAGTCGCGGATGTTCCTGCCGTCTCCGTAAACCGGCAGGGCCTTGCCGTGGAGGATGTTGAGCAGCACCAGCGGGATCAGTTTTTCCGGGAACTGATACGGTCCGTAGTTGTTGGAGCAGTTGCTGGTGGTGGTCGTGAGGCCGTAGGTGTGGTGATAGGCCCGCACCAGATGGTCGGCTGCTGCCTTGCTCGCCGAATAGGGCGAGTTGGGGGCATAGGGGGTCGATTCGGTGAACGCCCGATCATGCGGGCCGAGGGAGCCGTACACCTCGTCGGTGGAGACGTGGTGAAAACGGTGCGGCCGACCGGCGAAGGAACTGTCGAGCCAGACCGCCCGTGCCGCCTTGAGCAGGTTGTGGGTGCCGACGATGTTGGTGGCCACAAAGGGGTCCGGTCCGTGAATGGAGCGGTCCACGTGGGATTCTGCCGCGAAATTGACGATGGTGTCGAGCCCCTCCTCCCGGAGCAATCGCTCCACCAGTTCCTGATCGCCGATATCGCCGTGGACAAACCGGAAAGAGGAATTGGCCTCGGCGGCCGCGAGGCTCGCCCGGTTACCGGCATAGGTGAGGAGATCGAGCACCACCACCCGGTCCTCCGGATGGCGGGCCAGCCAGTAATGGACAAAGTTGGCGCCGATAAAACCGGCCCCGCCGGTGACCAAAAGAGCGTGCTGAGGACTTAGGGCTGAGGACTGAGACCCCTGAAATGATGCACGTTGAACCGATGGCGCCATTGGACGATAGATCCTCTATAACGTTGATGACAGAGGGGCAGGCTCCTGCCCACTTATTCTGCCATGCTCAGCACTCAGTACCCGGCACTCAGTCCTCGATACCCATGCAGCATCCGGCGCAACTGCACCCGCCAGTGGGGCGCCGGACCGCCAAGAAGCGCCCAGGTGGCACTCTTGTCGAGCACGCTGTAGGCGGGCCGCCGGGCCGGAGTTGGGTACTCCGCCGTGGTGACGGGCACGATGGAGATATTCCTGTCAAGCAGACCCACGGCCAACGCCTCCTCCTGGAGCGCCACGGCAAAATCATACCAGCTCGCCACCCCGGCATCGCTCCAGTGGTGGATGCCCGGCAGAGCGCGACACGCGATCAGCCAGACCGCTCCTGCCAGCCCATACGCCCAGGTGGGGGTGCCGACCTGATCCGCCACTACCCGCACCTCGTCCCGTTCCGCCATGAGCCGCAACATGGTCTTCACGAAGTTCTGGCCATGACTCGAGTAGAGCCAGGAGGTGCGGACAATGGCGCAGCGGTCGCCGAGCCGCTCGCGCACCGCCTGCTCGCCGGCCAGCTTGCTCGCGCCATAGACGCCGAGGGGTGCCGGCAAATCGGTCGGATCATAGGGCCCTGAACTCTTGCCGTCGAAGACAAAATCGGTGGAGAGCTGGACCAGGAAGGCATCATGCACCCTGGCGGCCTCGGCGAGATTGACCGCACCCCGGGTGTTCACCAACCGGGCGCGTTCCGGCTCGCTCTCTGCCGTGTCCACCGCCGTGTAAGCCGCCGCGTTGACAATCACCTGCGGCCGCTCCTCGGCAACCAGAGCCGCCACCGCCGCCGCATCGGTGATGTCGAGACCGGCAGAATCCAGCGCCAGCAGGGTCACCCCTTGGGGCACGATGCGCTGCATCTCCCATCCCAGTTGACCAGCCGCGCCGGTAAGGAGCACCTTCATGGGTAGCAGACCGCCTGACGGAAGGGCAGCCCCCCGGCGTCCTTGGCGGAGAGAAGCGGCGCAGCCCCCCCCACCAGGGGCCAGGCAATGGCCAGTTCCGGGTCGTCCCAGCGAATGCACCGCTCATGTTCCGGCGCGTAAAAATTCGTGCACTTGTAGGTGAACTCGGCCGATTCGCTGGTCACGTAGAAGCCGTGGGCAAAACCAGGCGGCACCCAGAGCATCCGTTTGTTCTCGGCAGAGAGGACCTCCCCCACCCACTGGCCAAAGGTGGGCGAACTCCGCCGCAGGTCCACGGCGACATCAAAGACCTCGCCACCGATCACCCGCACCAGCTTGCCCTGGGGCTGCGCGATCTGGTAATGGAGCCCGCGCAGCGTGCCCTGACACGACTTGCTGTGGTTGTCCTGGACAAAGGCGAGGTCAAGACCGGCGGCGGCGAACTTGCGTGCATGCCACGTCTCCATGAAGAAGCCGCGGCTGTCGCCAAAGAGCTGCGGTTCGACCACCACCACCTCGGGAATCCGGGTCGGGGAAAAACGCATTACCGCTTCCCTTCGGCAAGAATGTCCATCAGATATTGGCCATAACCGTTCTTGCTGAGCGGCGCGGCCAGACGGGCCAAGCCATCGGCGTCGATATAGCCCATGCGATAGGCAATCTCCTCCACACAGGCCACCTTGAGCCCCTGCCGCTCCTCCACCACCCGGATGAAGTTGGCAGCGTCGAGAAGCGAGTTGTGGGTGCCGGTATCGAGCCACGCCGTGCCGCGCCCCAGCCGTTCCACCCGGAGGCGTCCCTTGGCGAGATAGGCCTTGTTCACGTCGGTGATCTCCAGTTCCCCGCGGGCCGAGGGCCTGAGCCCCTTGGCAATGGCCACCACCTCATGGTCATAGAAATAGAGGCCTGTCACCGCATAATGGCTCTTGGCTTTTGCCGGCTTTTCCTCGATGTCGAGCACCCGGCCAGCCTCGTCGAACTCCACCACGCCGTACCGCTCCGGATCCCGCACGTAGTAGCCGAAGACCGTGCCGCCTTGCGTGGTTCTGGCAACCTGCTGCAACACGGCAGCCAGGCCGTGGCCGTAAAAAATGTTGTCCCCCAGCACCAGGGCCACCGGACTGCCGGCCAGGAATGACTCGCCGATCAGAAAGGCCTGGGCAATTCCCTTGGGCTCCGGCTGCACCGCGTAGGAAAGCGCAAGCCCCAACTGGCTGCCGCCGCCGAGCAGCCGCACGAACTGGGCCTGGTCCTCGGGGGTGGTGATGACGAGAATCTCCCGGATGCCGGCCAGCATCAGGGTGGAGAGGGGATAATAGACCATCGGTTTGTCATAGACCGGCATGAGCTGCTTGCTCACCGACCGGGTCAGCGGATAGAGCCTGGTGCCGCTGCCGCCCGCCAGGATGATCCCCTTCATGGCTCCCCCGCCGTGGTTTTCCCGGCCACCGTACACCGTGACCCATTCTTGAGAAACGCTTGCTTTTCCGTCTGAGCCATTTTATGCTCACTCGTCAGTGACCCGCCCAAAAGGCTGGTCCAGTCTCGCTAAAATTTCGCAATTTTAACGCGTTTTTCCGCAAATAAAAAGTCTTTTTCCCGCGGCCGGCCTGCGGAGAAGGCCCGCCACCAGCGTCCATGCCCAGGGAGGATCACCATGATCAGCCAGGAACTCCTCGATATCCTCGCCTGCCCCAAGTGCAAGGGGCCGGTCCATCTCACCCCGGCCAAAGACGGCCTGATCTGCGAATCCTGCCGCCTGCTCTACGAGATCCGCGACGATATCCCCATCATGCTCATCGACGAGGCCAAAAAGTTAGAAAGGACTGAGGACTGAGTTGCGAGTACTGAGAAAAATCCGATTTTCGCTCAGTCCTCAGCACTCAGTAACTCAGCACTCAGTAACGCAGCACTCATGATGTATCAACACATCACGCCGCACTGCTTCGTCAATGTTCCCTATCCCCGGCTGGCCCAGGACTTCGACCTGATCCGCAGCCACCGCCTGCAGCCGGAAATCGGCCTGGAGGGCGAGTGGCTCTATACAACGCAGCGCGAGGAATTCGCCGCTGTCGCGGCGAAACTTGCAGACGAGGGGCTTGCCTGCACCATCCACGCCCCCTTCTTCGACCTCATGCCCGGCGCGCTGGACCGCCAGATCCGGGCCGCCAGCCGCGACAAGCTGCGCCGCGCCTTCGAGTTGCTGCCGCTCTTCAAACCCCGCTCCATCGTCTGCCACCTCGGCTACGAGGCGAACAAGCACCAGTTCAAGGAGGAAGAGTGGTTCGGCCATGCCCTTGACACCTTCCGGGAACTCCTGGCCATGGCTGAAGCGAGTGGGGTGACCATGATGGTGGAAAACACCTACGAGACCTCGCCCAAACAACTCCAGGCATTGCTGGCTGCCCTCGATTCGCCCCATGCCCGCTTCTGCTTCGACCTGGGCCACTCGCTCGCCTTTGCCCACACCTCTTGGCGCGACTGGTTCCCGACCATGGCGCCGTGGCTCGGCCAGCTCCACATCCACGACAACGACGGCAGCCGCGACGCGCATCTGGCGCCGGGCCAGGGGGCATTCGACTTTGCCGGCTTTTTCGAGTACCTGCACCAGGAGGGGCTCGACCCGATCTGGACCCTGGAGCCCCATACCGAGGAGGCACTCTGGCAGAGTCTGGCCGCGCTCGACCGCTTGGCCTGCTTTCGCCTCCATGAACGCATGGCCACGCCGCAATAACCTGCGGCCCGCCGAACACAACCAGGATGTTGAAAAAGTCATCCGTGACCTTTTTCAACCACGAACGTGCCGAAGTCAATCCGGCACGTTCTCGCAATTCCGGCACGTTGGCAACGTGCCGGAATTGACGGCCCATCCCTGGGCCGGACGCAGGCCGTCGAAAAACAAGTTTTTCAACAGCCTGCTACTGAGCACCAACGCTTCATCCGTTGCCGCACCGAGGAAATTTCTGCATGTCCGAAAACCACGCCGCCCAGCCTGCCAACTTCGTCCACCTCCACGTCCACACCCAGTACAGCCTGCTGGACGGCGCCATTCGCATCGGCGATCTCCTGGCCAAGTGCAAGGAATACGGCATGGAGGCCGTGGCCATCACCGACCACGGCGCCATGTTCGGCGCGCTGGAATTCTACGTCAAGGCGAAGAAGGCCGGCATCAAGCCCATCATCGGCTGCGAATTCTACGTCTCCCCCTCGGACCGCTTCGACAAGTCCGCCAAGTCCAAGGGCAAGGCCGCCTTCCATCTGGTCCTTCTGGCCATGAATCTCACGGGCTACCGGAACCTCATGAAGCTCGCCTCCATTGCCCAACTCGAAGGGTTCCACTACGCGCCGCGCATCGACATGGAGGTGCTGGCAGCCCACAGCGAGGGCCTCATCGCGTTGACCGCCTGCCTGCACGGCGCCATCCCCTCCCGCATCGCCCAGGGCGACATGGAAGGTGCCCGCGCCGAGGCCAAACGCCTCATGGCCCTCTTCGGCGACCGCCTCTACCTCGAGATGCAGGAGAACAAGATCCCCGAGCAGACGGTGGTCAACAACGGCCTCAAGGAACTCGCCAAAGAGCTGGGCATCCCGCTGGTGGCCACCAACGACTGCCACTACCTCAACCGCGACGAGGCCCAGGCCCACGAACTGCTCCTCTGCGTCCAGACCGGCAAAACCATCCACGATACCGGACGCTTCCGCTTCTCCACCGACGAACTCTACTTCAAGTCACCGGAGGAGATGAAAAAGGCCTTCAGCCACTGCCCCGAGGCCATTGCCGAGACAGCCAAGATCGCCGAACGCTGCAATGTGGAACTGACCTTTGGCGAGGCCCACTTCCCCATCTTTCCGGTATCCGAGGGAGAAACCCTGGAATCCCTCTTCGAACGCGAGGCGCGAGATGGGCTGGAAGAGCGGCTCAAAACCATGGCCGAACTCGGCCAGCTCACGCCGGAAATCGAAAAAAGCTACCGCGACCGGCTGGAGATGGAGATCGACGTCATCAAGAAAATGGGCTTTCCCGGCTATTTTCTCATCGTGGCCGACTTCATCAACTGGGCCAAGGACCACCAGATTCCCGTGGGCCCGGGCCGCGGCTCCGGCGCCGGCTCCCTGGTCGCTTACTCCATGCGGATCACCGACATCGACCCCATCCCCTACGGCCTCATCTTCGAGCGCTTCCTGAACATCGAGCGCAAATCCATGCCCGACTTCGACGTGGACTTCTGCCAGGACCGCCGCGGCGAGGTGATCGACTACGTACGCCAGAAATACGGCGGCGAGGACCATGTCGCCCAGATCGTCACCTACGGTTCGATGAAGGCGCGGGCGGTGATCCGCGACGTGGGCCGCGCTCTCGGCATGACCTTTGGCGAGGTGGACCGCATCGCCAAGCTCATCCCCGAGGAGCTCAAGATCACCATCAAGAGCGCCATCGAGAAAGAACCGCGCCTGCAGGAACTGATGCGGGAAGATGCCAAGGTGAAGGAACTGCTCACCATCGCCCAGACGCTCGAAGGCCTGAACCGCCACACCTCGGTCCATGCCGCAGGCGTGGTCATCTCACCCGGCCCCATGGTGGAATATCTCCCGGTCTGCCGGGACACCAAGGGCGGGGATGTCCTCACCCAGTACGACATGGTCCACACCGAGATGACCGGGCTCATCAAGTTCGACTTTCTGGGCCTGAAGACCCTCACCGTCATTGACCGGGCCTTGAAGATCATCGCCGCCGACCGGGGGCAAACGCTCGACATCAGCCGCATCCCCTTGGACGACCCCAAGACCTATGATCTGCTGGCGAAAGGCGATGCCCTGGGCGTCTTCCAGCTGGAAAGCTCCGGCATGCGCCAGCTTCTGGTGGACATGAAGCCCGAGGCCTTCTCCGACCTCATCGCCCTGGTCGCCCTCTACCGGCCTGGCCCGCTGGAATCGGGCATGGTGGCGGACTTCGTCAACACCAAGCATGGCCGCATGGTGGCCACCTATCCGCTGCCGCAGCTCGAACCGATCCTGAAAGAAACCTACGGGGTCATCGTCTACCAGGAACAGGTCATGAAGATCGCCAACGTCCTGGCGAGCTATTCGCTCGGCGACGCCGACAACCTGCGCCGCGCCATGGGCAAGAAGAAGCCCGAGGTCATGGCCCAGGAAAAGGTGAAGTTCCTCGAGGGGGCCAGGAAGAACAACATCCCCGCCGACAAGGCGGAGTACATCTTCGACCTCATGGAGAAGTTCGCGGGCTACGGCTTCAACAAAAGCCACAGCGCGGCCTACGCCCTCATCGCCTACCAGACCGCCTGGCTCAAGGCCCACTACCCGGCCCAGTTCATGGCCGCCCTCCTCTCCTGCGACGTGGGCAACACCGACAAGGTGGTGCGCTACATCAACGAGTGCAAGGAACACGAGATCGAGGTCCTGCCGCCGGACATCAACGAGTCGCAGAAGGACTTCACCGTGATCAACGACCGGGTGCGCTTTGGCCTGGCCGCCGTGAAGAACGTGGGCGATGCGGCGCTGGATTCCATCATCGAGGAGCGGGAAAAGGAGGGCCCCTACCAGTCTCTGGCCGATTTCTGCATGCGGGTCGACGGCCGCAAGGTGAACCGCCGCGTGGTGGAGAGCCTGATCAAGGCCGGCGCCTTCGACTCGCTGGGGGCCAGGCGCTCCCAGCTCTTCGCCATCCTCGACGCGGCCCTCGACCAGGCCCAGGTGGCCCAGCGCGACAAGCTCTCGGGCCAGATCTCCCTCTTTGCCGTGATGCCCACCGAGCAGGTGGCGAAATCGGTGACCATCGACCTGCCCGATGTGGCGGAGTGGGACGAGCGGGAAAAGCTCGCCTATGAAAAAGAGACCGTGGGCTTCTACATCACCGGCCATCCGCTGGACAACTTCCGCCAGGAGATCATGGCGGTGGCGGATACCGACCTTGCGGGACTCGCCGAGTGGGGCGACAACCAGCCGGTGCGGGTGGGCGGGCTCATCCGCGAGTGCAAGCTGCACAAGAGCAAGAAGGGCGACCCCATGGCCTTCCTCACCCTGGAAGACACCGTCACCGGAATCGAGGTGGTGGTCTTCCCCACCGCCTATGCCATGAGCGCGCCGCTCCTGAACTCCACCGACCCCATCGTGGTGCAGGGCACGCTCAAGAAAGAAGAGCGTGGGGTAAAGATCATTGCCGAGGAGGTGGTGAGCCTCCCTGAGGCGCGGGCCAAGTACACTACCGGCCTCAAGGTGATGCTCCAGGCCGAGCGCACCAGCCGCAAGCAACTTGAAGAGTTGAAAAAGGCGATGCGCGAGTTCCACGGCCCCTGCCCGGTCTCCCTCACCGTCCACTTCAACGGCCGCGGCGAGGTGGATGTGGACACCCACGGCGACCTCACCATCCGCCCTTGCCAGGAGCTGACCACAGCCTTGGAAAAATGCCTCGGTTATCCGGGGGTGCGCTATCTCCGGAAACAGACCGAACTTGAACCCAAAAGCGGCAAGGGCGGCCGCTGGGCCAAGGGTGAGCGGGCCAACTAGCCCTTGGAAATCAGGGTCGGTTTGTTGGCGAGGATATACTTGAGCCAGTCAAAGCCGAACTTGAGCAGGGCCTCGTCGTCGGTGGCAATGGCCCGTTTACGCGCCTTGTCCAGGGTGAATTTGGCCAAGAGATCGTGGTCGTTAACGTACTGGCGGAAGCGGTCCACGTTGTAGCAGACCATGAAGGCGAGGAGTTGCCTGGGTCCGGCTGCCCCCTCGCCCTGCCACGGGTTGCCGGCAAAGAGGGTGTCCATCTCGACCCAGAGGTCGTCCATGGCGTTGTAGTAGACCAGTTGCTGGTCGCGTAGCCACTCCTTCACGGTCCACTCCTTGACCTCCTGGTGGCCCAGGCAATAGGGATGGTTGGTCAGAAAATAATACTCCGCCGGCCGCCCCTGGCTGGGCCTTCTGTCAACTGCCCGCTCCAGCGGATACATGCGGCAGGAGGAGGGACGATCCTCATAGACCGTGCAGCCCTTGGCCGGATCGAGGAAGGGGCAGGTGTGGTCGGCATTCTCGGCCATACGCATGATCACCGAGGGGAAAAAGGGGTTCGCCCCCTGCACCACCCCGGCATATCGGTTCAGGAACTCCTCGGAGGTGATGGCGAGCCGCTTCTTGAGCCGCAGGATATCGTAGGGGTAGAGAAAGAGATCGAGCTTGCGGCAGCACTGGGTGAAGCAGGCCACGCCGGGATGGCAGGCGAAACGGAAGGGCGCGTCGCCCAGTGGGGTCATGCCCTCGGGGAATTTTTTTTCCATGGCGTTTTTCTCGGTCATGGGGCAAGAGATAGCATGCTGTTTTTCCTGACGTACGAGGGGCACACCCTACCATCGCCGACCGGAAAGTTCAACCCCCGCCTCCCCTATTGAGCAACGATGCGACTCCTGCGGCCCCTCACCCTCCTCTTCCTCGCCGCCGTCCTTTTCACCGGTTGCGCCACCCGCATGCCCACCGCGGCCTGGGTGGTGCGCTACGATGGCGATACGCCGGCCGAGGTCGATCAGGTCTGTACCGCAGCCAAGACCACCGGGCTCGACGCCCTGCACCTCCAGGTGCGCGGCCGGGCCGACGCCTACTACCAAAGCGAGATCGCGCCAGCCGGCGAGACCATCACCGGCGGCTTCAATCCGCTCGGGGCAACCCTCAAGTCCTGCGCCCCCATTCCCATCCACGCCTGGCTCAATGTCTACTACCTCTGGAGCGGCGAAGCGCGGCCGGCCGACTCGCGCCACCCGGCGCATCCGAGCCACGACTGGATCATCGGTGATGCCGACGGCCGCAAGGTTTCGGACTATACCGAATTTGACCGTGCCCTCGGTTGGCTCGAAGGGCTTTACGCCGATCCTGCCGCGGAATCGTACCGGCAGCTCATGGCGCAGGTGGTGACTGAATTGGTGGAGCGCTATCCGGTGCAGGGTATCCATCTCGATTTTATCCGCTACCCCGGAACGGCGTACGGCCAAACCGGGCCGCTCGGCAAGCGATTCGAACAGGAATGGGGCATCGACCCGCGGCTGCTGCCAGTGGGAGTCACCCGGGAGACCATCGACCGCTGGCTCGGCAACACAATGCCGCCGGGCGAAAGCGTCCTCACCACCGCGGCCCTTTTCTGGGCCGAAATGCGGGCGCAGCAGGTGACCGCCATGGTGCGGGAGATCCGCACGGCCATCAAGAAGTCCAACCGGCCCGAGGCCACTCTCTCCGCCGCAGTCTTTCCGGATATCGACGACGCCTATCTCAATCGCGGCCAGGACTCGCAGGCCTGGGCCAGGGAAGGGTTAGTGGACAGCCTCTACCCAATGGCCTACTTCGGCCCGGCCGAACGGGTGGGCGGCCAGTTGCGGGAAATCGCCCTGCATCGGGCTGCTGGTGTGCAATACTGGGCCGGCCTGGGTGCCTACATCAAGAATCCCGAACAAATCGCAGCCGAAGCGACCACGGCCCGGGATCTGGATTATGACGGCATCGCCCTTTTCAGCCTCGGCCATTTACTGCGGAAAGCAGAAGGGGTTGCCCCCCACGTTAACGCCCTTACCGACCTCAACGCCGGCTGGATGCCGCAATGCCGCACCGCACCCGCACGACCACCAACCGCAATCCCCACGGAACTCGCCACGCTGCAACGCATCGTCACCACCGCCAGCGGCAGCCTCCCGCCCTTGCCGGACGGAAAGCTTGCCCCAATACTCCAGGCCAAACTCGCTGAACTCGCCGTGGCCCGCGACCACGGCTTTGCCGGGGCCTTGGCCGAGCTGCGCGCCCGCCCGGTCACGCCGCCGCCATGGGTGGAACTGCACGGCATCTTCCGATACGTCCATCCCCTGGACCCGCCGGAAATCCGCCAGCGACAGCAGAGCGAAGCCATCGCCCTTCGCAACCGTTTGCTGGAGGGGGAGGAGTTCAAGACCCTGGCCAAGGAACATTCCCAAGGCGGCAGCAGAAGGCTCGGCGGTCCGCTGGGCCGCCGCTTCCTCGACTTGGCCCAGCCTGAGAACGCCTTTCTGGCGGAACTCGCCCCCGCCACCATCAGCCCGGTGATGCCGGTGGAAAACGGCTACTGGCTCTATCTGCTCGATGCCAAGGGACAGGAAAAGGCCGCTGCCTGGGACACGCTTCCCTGGCCCGCCCGCCGCATTCTCTTCAAACGGCATGTAGATCGTATCATGCGCTAACCGCTCCCAAATTCCGCGACCCAAACCATCTTGTCATATTACTTTTAATAAGTTATTATAAAACAAAATGTGGCGCATCCAGGAACATCACGACATCGAAAAGGTCTGCCGCAAGCTGCCGCCGATGGTGGTGAAAAAATACGAACTCTGGAAGAACCTGGTTTTCCGCCATGGGCCGGAGAAGCTGCGGGAGTTCCCTGGCTTCCATGACGAAAAGCTCAAGGGAGAACGGGCAGGCCAGCGCTCGTCACGGTTGAATGTTCAATATCGGGTCGCGTACACGGTACATAAGGAACTGATCACCGTGCATGTTCTGGAAATCACGCCGCACAAGTATTAGGAGGGCATATGGGCCGCACACAGAGTGAATTCGTTGCAGCCAAATCCCACGCCGCACTGACCCCGGGCGAGGTCATCCGGATGCTGCGGGAGCTGAAGGGCTGGACCCAGGCGGAGCTTGCCGCCCGCTCGGGCATCAGTGCCACCAACCTCAGCCTGCTGGAAAACAACCGGGTGGAGATCGGCAAAAAACGGGCGGAACAGCTCGCCAGGGCCTTTGACGTTCACCCGGCCATCATCATGTTCCCGGAATACGAAGCCAGGGAGATTCAGCGGGCCGCCTGATTCGATTCGGCCGCACGCCTCAGCTGTAAATCAGCACATAGGCGCCGTCGTTGATATCGATTCGCAGACGGCCGCCGTGGTTTGCGCCATAGACCTCCCAGCCGGCCTTATCGCCGATCTGGCATTTGACGCAGGAGGGCGAATGCGTTCCCTGCCCTGCATCGGCCCAGGCAATGAGTTCCGCCTCGGGGCTGCCGGCCTCGGCCAGGGCCTGCGCCAGGCGCCGCGCCGTGGCAAAGTCAAGTTCCATCCCGCTCACTGCAATCCGCACCTTGTCCATCTCCGGTCCCTCTTTTTCGGTTTCCGCAAACAATTCTTGCCAACTCCTCAGATTCTGGTACTTTTCAGAGCACATTCAAG
The DNA here is from genome assembly GCA_040757055.1 of Thermodesulfobacteriota bacterium. Classification (GTDB taxonomy): domain Bacteria; phylum Desulfobacterota; class Desulfobulbia; order Desulfobulbales; family Desulfurivibrionaceae; genus JAJZRJ01. Next base: position 310,808 of record JBFLXY010000001.1, read on the forward strand.
CTGCCATCATACTGGAACCGCATGCGCCTCCGCACCATCATCTTCCTCATCCTCTTTGCCCTCGGCATTCTGCCCATCATCACCCTGGTGGCCATCAACCTGGCCGGCCACATCGAACGCCACGAGGTCACCGAGCGGGAACGAGCCATCGCCCAGGCCCGAAGTGATTTTGTAACCCTCAACAGCCGGATCAGCAATCTCAAAAAGACCCTGCAGCGCATTGCCGCCGCCCCCGCCGCCGTGGCCCTCACCACCGGCCTGCCGGTCCGGCTCGACGCCAGCGCGGATCTCGAAACCATCCGCCGGCTGCTCCTCCAGTTCATCGAGGATGACCAGAGCATCCACGAACTGCAGCTCATCTCCACCGATGGCCGGGAACGCCTGCGCCTGCGCCGCAACCACCGGGGAGAGTTCGTCACCCTGCCTGACGCCCAGCTGCGTGACGCGACCGGTTCGGCCCTTTTTGTCGCCGGCATCCAGCTCGCCCCCCGGGGAGTGCTGGGCGAACTGCGCCATCCGGGCGGAGAGGCGCAGCCCGCGCCGCAATCGCACCTCACCCTGGCCACCCCCGCGCTGGGCGCCGGCAACACCTCCATCGGCCTGGCGATGCTCACCGTGGACACCGAACTTTTTCTGACCGAACACCGTGATGCCTACTGGGTCCACCCCAGTGGCGACATTCTCTCCCGCCCCCCGGCACCGGCCGATGACGAAACGGACTCCGCGCCGCAGGAAACCAGCGCCCTCCGCGAATTTCCGGGAGTGCAACCCCAGCTGGCCGAACCCCATCCCTTTCTCTGGGAAAGCCGGGGCGAACGCAAGGTCACCTGGCTGCCGGTCGTCTTCGCCGACGGCGAGGCCCCGGCCATGTGGATCGGCACCCCCATCGACCGCAGCGGCGCCCAGGAATGGAAGCAGGCCCTGATCCGCAACATCCTCTGGATCGTCCTGGGCACCATGGTCGTAGTGGCAGCCATCGCCAGTCTTATCGCCGCCAAGATCGACCGGATCAAGGAGGCGATCCTTTCCGGACTCGACCGCATCCTGAACCGCGAAGAGGATGATGTCGCCTTCCGCTGGACCGGCCCCAGGGAGGTGGTGAACCTGGCCGACGAACTTACCGCCCTTGCCCGCCACTACGCCAGCACCCGCAAGGCCAGACACGAGGCGGAGGCGGCCCTCAAGGAATCGGAGACCAAGTTCCGCAACCTCACCGCCACCGCCCAGGACGCCATTGCCATGATGGACCACCACGGCGACATCTCCTACTGGAACAAGGCCGCCGCCGAACTCTTCGGCTATTCGGAACAGGAGGCGCTGGGCAAGCCGATCCATACCCTCATCTCGCCCCGTCTCTCCGAGGCGGGACAAAAGGATTCGGTCCGGGAAAAACCGGCGGCCGACGGACCCATCCGCGAGACCATCGAGCTCATCACCCGGCGCAAGGACGGCAGCGAAGTGGCCATCGAACTGTCGCTTTCCGAGGCGCGGATCAAGGACCAGTGGCATTCGATCTGGATCATCCGCGACACCACCGAACGCAGGCGGGCCGAGGAGGAGACACGCCTCCAGCAGCAGCAGCTCATCCAGGCCGACAAGATGATCTCGCTGGGGCTGCTCGTCTCCGGCGTGGCCCATGAAATCAACAACCCCAACTCCATCGCCATGCTGAACACCGCCATGCTCTCGCGGGCCTGGGAGAGCATCCTGCCCATCCTCGAACAGTATTACGAGGAACACGGCGATTTTCTGGTGGCCGGCCTCGAATACAGCGAGATGCGCGAACAGCTGCCGCGGCTGCTGGCCGAGCTGGACGAAAGCGCCAGGCGGATCAGGTCCATTGTCCAGGACCTCAAGGACTATGCCCGCAAGGACACCACCCGGCACATGGACCCCATCGACGTGAACGCCGTGGCGGAGGCCGCCATCCGTCTCACCCACAACAAGCTCGGGAAATCCACCCGCCGCTTTACCGCCGATCTCGCCCCGGCCCTGCCCATGATCCGCGGCAACGCCCAACGCCTCGAACAGGTGGTGATCAATCTGCTCCAGAACAGCTGCGAGGCACTCACCAGCGACAGCCAGGCGATCCGTCTCGCTACCCGCTACCACGAAACGGACCGGAGCGTACGGATCGTGGTGGAGGACGAAGGCAGCGGCATTGCCGGCGGGGTGCTCCATCAGATCACCGATCCCTTCTTCACCACCAAGCGGGCCCTGGGCGGCACCGGGCTTGGGCTCTCGGTCTCTGCCGGCATCGTCAAGGAACACAACGGCTCTCTTCATTTTGCCTCCACACCGGGCCAGGGCACCATTGCCACTGCCGCCTTTCCGGCCATCACCCCCTGATCCAGCAGAAAGCCGTTGCTTTTTTTCGCACGGCATGCAAAATAATTTGACGCACTCAGAGGGGGTTTCTGTCCATGGAAAAACAACGCCTTCCCTTCCTGCCCGTCCTGCTGGTGGACGACGAGGAGGCATGGCTGCACAGCTTCAGCCTCACCCTGCGCTCGGTGGGCATCAACAACATCGCCTGCTGCGCCGACAGCCGCAAGGTCCTGGAGATCCTGGCCGGGCAGCCCGCCAGCGTGGTGGTGCTCGACCTCACCATGCCGCATCTCTCCGGCGAGGAATTGCTGCCCCTGCTGGTGGCGGAACATCCTTCGACTCCGGTCATCATCATCACCGGCCTCGATCTGGTGGATACGGCGGTGCGCTGCATGCAGCTCGGCGCCTTCGACTACTACACCAAGGTGACCGAAGAACAGCGCCTCATCGCCGGCGTGCAGCGTGCCATCGATTTCAGCCGGCTGCGTCATGAAAACGACCGGCTGAAGGAGCAGTTCCTGCAGGACAAGCTGGACCATCCCGAGGTATTCAGCGCCATCACCACCGCCAACAAGGCGATGCGCTCCATTTTCCAGTACATGGAGGCCATTGCCAACACCTGCGAACCGGTCTTGATCTCCGGCGAAACCGGGGTGGGCAAGGAACTGGTGGCGCGGGCGCTCCACAACCTGAGCGGCCGGCAAGGGCAGTTTGTGCCGGTCAACATCGCCGGTCTCGACGACACCATGTTCGCCGACACCCTTTTCGGCCACCGGAAGGGCGCCTTCACCGGGGCGGACAAATCCCGCCCCGGCCTCATCGAGCAGGCGGCCGGCGGCACCCTCTTCCTGGACGAAATCGGCGACCTCAACCAGACCTCGCAGATCAAGCTGCTGCGCCTGCTGCAGGAACGGGAATACCTGCCGCTTGGCGCCGACGTGCCCAAGCGCACCAGTTGCCGCATGATCTTCGCCACCCACCACCAGCTCGACCGCCTCCAGCAGAGCGGCGCCTTCCGCAAGGACCTCTTCTACCGCCTGCATGCCCACCACATCCACATCCCGCCTCTGCGGGAGCGGCTGGACGACCTGCCCCTGCTCCTCGACCGGCTGCTCGCCGAGGCCGCAGAGAGGCTGGGCAGGAAGAAACCGCCCTACCCCAAGGAACTCATCGCCCTGCTCGGCACCTACCACTATCCCGGCAACATCCGCGAACTGAAAAACATGATTCTCGACGCCCTGAGCAAACACAGGGCACGCACCCTCTCCATGGACTCCTTCAAGGAATACCTCGGCCAGCAGACACCCCGTGAGCCGGGACAGTCCCTGACGGCAGTCCCGCCGGCCGACACGCCGTTCGCCCATCTGCCGACCCTGCCGACCCTGAAGGAGTCCTGCAGCCTGCTGGTGCAGGAAGCGCTCAAACGCGCCCGGGGCAACCAGGCCATTGCCGCCGATCTCCTCGGCATCACCCGCCAGGCCCTGAACTGGCGGCTCAAACAGGCGGAAAAAGAGGAGCAGGACGAAGCCGCCTGAACGACCCGTCTTTCCGCAGCCGGCATGATGCCGGCCGCCCCATCGCCCGCAATTTTTTTTGCACCCTCCTCCGCCATCGCCTTCCTTTCCCCCGTCATCCTTGGCGCCCTGGCCGGCGAGACCCCTTGTTGTCAATTTTCTTTGCATCCATCTTCTCCTGGAATCCCCACCCGTCCGGCAAAAAAATCTTTTCATTTCCAATGACAACGGCGCAGGGCAACGGCTGGCACCAACATTGCATTATTAATCTATGCGATAAAGGGGCTCGCTCCACCATCGAGAACCCGCTGTACCGGACAGCCAACAACAGCCGATCCCTGTTGCCACCAGCAAAGGCGGTACCGTCCCATGGCAGCGAAACATATTCTCCTTGCCGAGAATGACGAAAGCCTGGCCCACATCATGGCCCTGCTGCTCAAGCAGGCGGAGTTCCGGGTCAGCACCGCCAGCAGCAGCGCCGAGGCCGCGCAACTGCTCGCCACCCTGGAGGCAAGGGGGGAGGCGGTGGATCTGGTGATCACCGACCTCTGCCGGCAGACCGCCGAGGCGGATCGCCGCCTGCTGCACGCCATGGCGGCCAAAAAACCCGCGGTGCCGGTCATCGCCATCACCACCACGGACGATGACGCCCAGCGCCACCGGCTTACCGGTCTGGGCTGCACCACCTGCATCACCAAGCCGTTCGCGGCGGAAACCCTGATGCACAGCATTCACGCCGTTCTGCACTGAGCAGAAGGGAAGCAAATAACAAATCAAACGGAAAGGAGGTAGACCGCGGCAACACGGCAAGCGCAACGAGAACCAGGGGTTTGTGAACACTTACTTGAGAGAGGGAAACGCATGAAGATATCGAAGCAATACCGGCGGCTGGTGCCGGCACTGGTCTTCGCCTCGCTGCTCATTGGCGGGCCGATGGCCTCCGCACCGGCGGTCTCCGCGGCCGAACCGGCCGCAGCCCAGCAGCAGGCCCAGAACGTCTACGAAGGCAAGGTGCTCGGCGTCTCGAAGAAGGCCAAGTCCATCTCCATCGAGGTCGGCACCAAGAGCGAGATGGTCAAGTTCGACGACAAGACCATGGGCATGGAGTTCGTCCATGAAGGCGAAGGCGCGGTGGTCAAGTTCGAAGAACGCGGCGGCGACAAGATCGCCACCGAGATCAAGCCCAAGGTCGTGAAGCTCCCGGCCGGGGTCACCGAGATCAAGACCGATGAAATGGCCAAGCTGGTGGCCATGGGACCAGAGGCCGGCAACTACTTCCTGGTGGATTCCCGGCCGGCTCCCCGCTACAACGAGGCCCACATCCCCACCGCCATTTCGCTGCCGGTGCCCAAGATGGAGGAAACCGGCGCCGCCTACCTGCCCGGCGACGCCAAGCTGAAAAACACCCTGCTGGTCTTCTACTGCGGGGGCGTCACGTGCGGCATGAGTCCGAAAGCCGCCGGTCTGGCGGCAAAAATGGGTTACGGCAACGTCAAGGTTTACCTCCAGGGCGACCCTGGCTGGGCAAAAGAGGGGCTCCCGCTGGTTTCGACCGACAGCTTCGTCAAAACCGGCAACATCGTGCTGGTTGACCTCCGCTCGCCGGAGGAGGCAGCCAAGGGCCACATCAAGGGGGCGGTGAACATCCCCATGGCGAAACTGGCCGAGGCGGAAGAGAAGTTCCCGGCGAAAAAATCAGCGCCCATCGTGCTTTACGGCAATGGCAAGGATGCCGAAGCCGCATTCAAGACCATCAAGGGCTGGGGCTACAAGACCGTGGCCCTGGTGGACGGCGGCCTTGCCAAGTTCACCGCCCGCGGCAACCAGCTGGCCAGCGGCCCGGCAGCCACCGAGATCAAGTGGATCCGCAAGCTGGGCGCCAACGAGGTCACCCTGGCCGACTTCATGAAGGCCACGGAAGGCACCACCGGCCAGATCATTCTCGACGTCCGCACCAAGGACGAGGCTGGCGGCGGCATGTTCAAGAACGCCCTCAACATCCCGCTGGACGAAATCGGCAAACGGATGGCGGAGTTGCCCAAGGACAAGGAAATCCTGGTCCACTGCACCACCGGCGCCCGCGCCCTGATGGCCCTCGGCCCGCTCACCAAGGCCGGCCTCAAGGCCCGCTTCCTGATGGCGGACGTGGAATGTGAAGGCGGCAAGTGCCAGGCCGCTGACTGATTTTTCGCTGTTTTCTGGCACACGCAGCATCCCTTGCAGTCGGCACGGCCCCTCCACCCCCGGAGGGGCCGTGCTTTTGGTATGGCAAGGGCACTGGCCCAAGGCAAAATGGCGTCGCTCCGTCCGGAGAAATTTCCGGTTTTCGGCCACCGGCGTTGCGTCTCCGAATCGGGTCCTCCGTTCCGGCCATCCTGCAACCATCTGAAATGGCAAAAAATCGCCGCATCCGCTGCGGAGATTTTGCCATGGGAAAAAGGTCGTGGATGACTTTTTTCACCATCCTGCTATAGTAGCTTCCGATTGAACCGATCTTTCCCCGCTTTCCGCTACCCGAGGACGCCATGCCGCTCTCCATGCTCGACAAGAAGACCCTGGCCAGGGCCGTCAAGAAATTCCATACCGCCAACATCCTGGTCATCGGCGACATCATCGTCGACCACTTCATCTGGGGATCGGTCACCCGCATCTCGCCCGAGGCGCCGGTGCCGGTGGTGAATGTCACCCACGAAAACCTGATGCTGGGCGGCTCGGCCAACGTACTCCACAACATCTACGCCCTGGGCGCCACATCGGCCCTCTGCGGGGTGATCGGCAACGACGCCATGGGCGACCATCTGCTCCGGATGCTGGCCGACCTCGCCTCGCCCACGAACGGCATCGTCCGCAGCGACAACCGGCCCACCATCCTCAAAACCCGCATCGTGGCCCAGCACCAGCAGGTGGTCCGCTTCGACCGGGAAAAGACCGGCGAACTCTCCTCGGCGCGCCTGGCCGAAACAAAACGTTTTCTCGACGAGCATCTGCACGACTTCGACGCGGTCATCGTCTCGGACTACGACAAGGGCATGATCAGCCAGGCCCTCATGACGCGGCTCCGCGAGATTCTGGCCACGTCGAAAATCCCGCTCATCGTCGACCCCAAGCCCCGCAACCCCGAACGCTTCAAGGGGGCCACCATCATCACCCCCAACCACCATGAAGCGGAATTGCTGGCCGGCATGAAGATCGGCAACGAAAAAGAACTCACCGCCGCCATCAAAAAATTGCAGAAGACGCTCGACTGCCAGGCGGTGCTCATCACCCGTGGCGAGGCGGGCATGGCGCTTTACGAAAAGGGCAAGCCGCTCTACACCATTCCCACGGTGGCCAAGGAGGTCTACGATGTCACCGGCGCCGGCGACACCGTGGCCGCCACCCTGGCCCTGGGCCTCGCCGTGGGCTTGGGTTTTGCCGAGGCGGCGACGCTCGCCAACTTCGCCGCCGGCATCGTGGTGGGCAAGGTGGGCACGGCCACCGCCTCCACCGAGGAACTCCTGAGGGCCATCGCATGAACTACCCCTGCAGCATGACCGCCTTTGGCCGCGGCGAGGCGACGGGCGCCGGCCGCGCCTGGACCGTGGAACTCCGCTCGGTGAACCACCGCTACCTGGACATCAAGATCAAGATGCCCCGCAAATACGCGGCCTTCGAGGAGCGGATCAAGCGGGAGATCGGCGTCTGGTACAGCCGCGGCCATGTGGACGTGCTGGTCACGGTGGGCGGCGAGGCGGCCGAATCATTGAAGCTCACCGCCAACCTGGCCCTGGCCCACGAATACCACAACTGCCTCACTGCCATCCGCAAGGAACTCCATCTGCCCGATACCCCGACCTTGGAAATGCTCAAGGATTGCCGCGACGTGATCACGGCGGTGGAGGTGTCGGAGGATGTGGATGCCGCCTGGCCGGAACTGGCCGAGGCACTCAGGCTGGCACTCAATAGCACCCGGCGCATGCGGGAGGCCGAGGGCGAGGCGACCAAGACCGAGCTGCTCACGCGCCTCCGTGACTTCGAGAAGGCCGTCGGCGCCATCGAGGCGCAGACCCCGAGCCTGGTGGCCAGGCGGGGCGAGAAGCTCAGGGAGCGCCTCTCCAGCCTGCTCGCCGGCGTCACCCTCGATCCGGTGCGGCTGGCCCAGGAGGTGGCGGTGATGGCGGACAAATCCGACGTCACCGAGGAGATCGTCCGCCTCAAAAGCCACATCGAACAGTTCCGCCACTTCCTCGCCGCGCCCGAGCCCACTGGCCGGCGTCTCGACTTCCTGCTCCAGGAGTTCTTCCGCGAGATCAACACCATCGCCTCGAAGATCAGCGAGGTGACGATCTCCCACCAGACCGTGGAGATGAAGAACGAGGTGGAAAAGCTGCGCGAGCAGGTGCAGAATCTGGAATAACGGGGCAAGGGGCGTCTTGCCTTTTGGCCCACGACACACGCGGGGAAACGCATGGACCAGCGCATGATCAACGTCGGCTTCGGCAACGCCGTGCTCGCCAGTCGGGTGCTGGCGGTGGTGAACCCGAAATCCTCGCCCATGAAGAAGCTCAAGGAGGAGGCCAAGGAGCAGAAGCGGCTCATCGACGTCACCGAGGGCCGCCGCACCCGCTCCATCATCATCCTCGACAGCAACCACGTGGTGCTCTCCTCGGTGCAGCCGGAAACCATCACCATGCGCTTTGCCGCCGCGCCGGGCAAGGAGAAGCTCGAGGAGGAACCGGAACCGCCACCTGCCAGGAAAGGAGCGAAATGAGCGGCACCCTCTTTGTCATCTCCGCCCCCTCCGGCGCCGGCAAGACCACCCTCCTGAAAAGAATCATGGCCGAAGTGCCGGGCTTGGCCTTCTCCGTCTCCCACACCACGCGGCCGCCCCGGCCGGGTGAGCGCAACGGGGTCGATTACCACTTCGTGAGCCGCGAAGAGTTCCTCGCCATGCGCGAGCAGGGCGCCTTTCTCGAATGGGCCGAGGTGCACACCAACCTCTACGGCACCAGCAGGCAGGCCGTGGCCGACAAACTGGCCACCGGCGTGGACGTCTTCCTCGACATCGACGTGCAGGGCGCCCGCCAGATCAAGGAAGCGCGCGACCTGGGCGCGGTCTTCCTCTTTGTCGCCCCGCCCTCCTGGCAGGAACTGGAGAAGCGGCTGCGCGGCCGCGGCACCGAGGCGGCGGATACAATGCAGATCCGGCTGGACAATGCGAGAAAGGAGATGGCCGAGGCGCACTGGTACGACTATCTCATCGTCAACGACGACCTGGCCGCCGCCACCGAGATGCTCAAGGCGGTGATCCTGGCTGAACGCTGCCGGGGCCGCCGGGGCGCAAGCGGCGCGCCGGCCGCCTTCCCCGCGCCATGAAAAAACCCGCCCGCCCTGCCGCCCGCCCGGCGCCGCTCATGATCTGGGGGCTCCACCCGGTGCTGGAGCTGCTCCGCCACCAGCCGCAGCAGATCACCGAGATACTCCTCATCAAAGGCCGCGAGGCCCAAGGCTTCCACCAGCTCACCGGCCTGGCCAACCGCCACGGCATCAGCGTGAAACAGGTGGAGACGCTGCCGATCCCCGATGCGGAGAGTGTCACCCATCAGGGCGTGGCCGCCGCCATCCGGCCCTTTGCACCCATGGGCTTCAACAGCCTGCTGGAGCGGCTGGCCGGCAACCCGGCGCCGCTTCTCGTGGTGCTCGACTCGATCCAGGACCCGCACAACCTGGGGGCCATCATCCGTTCCGCCGCAGCAGCCGGGGCTGACGGCATCATCCTGCCCAAGGACCGCTCCGCCCCGCTTTCCGGCACGGCGCTCAAGGCCTCGGCCGGCACCATGGCGCTCGTCAACCTCTGCCAGGTCACCAACGTGGCCCAGACCCTGAAGGAACTGAAAAAAGAGGGGTTCTGGATTTACGGGGCCGCGGGCGAGGCGGGCCAGTCGCTCTATGCCACCAGCTTTTCCGGGCCGCTCTGCATCGTGATCGGCAGCGAGGGCAGGGGGCTGCGCCCCCTTGTGGCGGAACAGTGCGACCACCTCATTGCCATCCCCCTGGCCGCCGGAGTGGAATCCCTCAACGCCTCGGTGGCCGCGGGCGTCATCCTCTTCGAGATCGTGCGCCAGCGACAACCTGTCGCCTGACCCGGGAACACCGGATCGTCTCTCTCGTGACCAATGACCGCATTGACTTTCTCCAGGCGCGGTATCATTATTGACCATGCTCTTCCTCAACCGCCACGTCACCATTCCGCTGAGCGAAATCGAGATCCGCTACACCCATGCCCAGGGGCCGGGCGGCCAGCACGTCAACAAGGCGGCCACCGCGGTGCACCTGCGCTTTGACTTCCTTAGCTCGCCCTCGTTGCCCGAGGAGTGGAAGGAGCGACTGCTGGCGGCCAGCGACCGCAGGATCAGCGAGGAGGGGGTGATCGTCATCAAGGCGGGCCGCTTCCGCAGCCAGGAAAGAAACCGGGAGGATGCGCTGGAACGGCTGGCCGGACTGATCCGGGCCGCCACCGCAGTGCGCAAGAAACGGCGACCCACCGCGCCCACCAGAAGCTCCCGGGAAAAACGCCTCACCAGCAAAGCGCGGGCCGGCCAGACCAAGGCCCTGCGCAAGGCGATCCGCCCCAACGGCGACTGAAGCGCCGCAGGCACTCCGCCCACCCGGCTTCCCACTTCCCGGAGGGGCAGGACCGCAGTCCCGCCAGAAAACGTGCGGTCACGAAGAGACATGCCCCGCCGGTTTTCCACCGCAGCCCTTGAATATCCCGGGGAAAAACGCTATAACCTCGCTTTACTCTCACGTCGCTCACCGTGGGGAATAGCCCCGCGAAAATAAGGAGATACGCACATGTCGGAAGTCCGGGTCCGTTTCCCCCCCAGCCCCACGGGGTACCTGCACATCGGCGGCGCCCGCACCGCCCTCTACAACTGGCTTTTTGCCAGGAAGCACGGCGGCAGGCTGGTGCTGCGCATCGAGGACACCGATGCAGAGCGCTCCACCCAGGAGTCGATCCAGGGCATCATCGACGGCCTCACCTGGCTCGGCATCACCTGGGACGAGGGCCCCTACTTCCAGTCCGAGCACGCGGCCGAGCATGTGGCGGCCGCCAGCAAGCTTTTGGAAACAGGCCACGCCTACAGGTGCTTTTGCACCAAGGAAGAGCTGGACGCCAAGCGCGAGAAGGCCCAGGCCAACAAGGAAGACTACAAGTACGACGGCACCTGCCGCCACCTGACGCCGGAGGAGATCGCGGCCAGGGAGGCCCAGGGACTGCCCTTTGTCATCCGCTTCAAGGTGCCGCGGATCGAGGGCAAGGTCGGTTTCGACGACGCGGTCTATGGCCGGGTGGAGCGCGCCTATGCCGACATCGAGGATTTCGTCATCGTCCGCTCCAACGGCCTGCCGCTCTATCTTCTCTGCAACGTGGTGGACGACATCCGCGACCGCATCACCCACGTCATCCGCGGCCAGGACGGCCTGGTCAACACCCCGCGCCAGATTTTGATCTACCAGGCCCTGGGCGCGCCGCTGCCGGTCTTTGCCCACATGCCGCTGACCCTGGACCTCAACAAAGCCAAAATCTCCAAGCGCAGCCACGGCGAGATCGTGGCGGTGCAGTTCTACCGCGACCACGGCTTCCTGCCCTGGGCCCTGGCCAACTTCCTGGTGCTGCTGGGCTGGTCGCCGGGAGACGACCGCGAAATCTTCTCCCGCGAGGAACTCATCGATGCCTTTTCCCTCAATGGCATCACCCGCTCCAACTCCATCTTCAACTACCGCAAGGACGATCCCAAGTTCTTCACCGATCCCAAGGCATTGAACATCAATGCCCACTACCTGCGCACCCTGCCTGTCGAGGAGATCGCGCCGCTGGTGCAGAAGGAGCTGGAGAGGGCCGGCCTCTGGGACGCTGCCTACGCCGGCGAAAAAAAGGCTTGGTTCCTCCGCACCCTCGAACTCATCCGCGAGCGGTTCCACACCCTGACCGACTTCGCCACCCTGGGCCGCGCCTACTTTGCCGACGATTTTGTGATCGACGAGCAGGCCCTCGGCAAAAACGTGCTCAAACACCCGGAACTCAAGGAGCTGCTGCCCGAACTGGCCGACCGCTTCGAGGCCCTGCCCGAATTGACCGCGGCGGAGGCGGAACGGGTGGCCCGGGAGTTTGCCGAGGCCAAGGGCATCAAACCGGGCCTGCCCATCAACGCCGCCCGGGCGCTCATCACCGGCCAGATCAAGGGGCCGAGCATGTTCGAACTCTTCGAGCATCTGGGCAAGGAACGGGTTGTCAAACGGCTGCGCACCGTGGCACAATACTTCAACTGAGTTAATGGCCACGAAATCCTCGAAAAACACGAAAAATTTTGGTGTTCTTTCGTGTGGTTCCGTGGCGAAAATTTTCTTTAAGAGATGCCGACCATGAGCAGCGACGCCGCACCGTCTCCATCCAGGGACTTCATCCGCAAGATCATCGACGAAGACCTCGCCTCGGGCAAACATAGCCACGTGGTAACCCGCTTTCCGCCCGAGCCCAACGGCTACCTCCACATCGGCCATGCCAAGTCGATCTGCCTCAACTTCGGCCTGGCCCTGGAGTTCAAGGACTCCCGCTGCCACATGCGCTTCGACGACACCAACCCCTCCAAGGAGGAGGAGGAATACGTCCAGTCCATCCTGGCGGATGTCCAGTGGCTGGGCTTCGACTGGGGCAAGCACCTCTACTTTGCCTCGGACTACTTCGACAAACTTTACGAATACGCCGAGCATCTGATCCAGACCGGCAAGGCCTACGTCTGCGACCTCACCCCGGACGAGATCCGCGAATACCGCGGGACCCTCACCGCGCCGGGCAAGGAGAGCCCCTACCGCAACCGCAGCGTCGAGGAAAACCTCGACCTCTTCCGCCGCATGCGGGCCGGCGAGTTCCCGGACGGTTCCCGGGTACTGCGGGCCAAGATCGACATGGCCTCGGGCAACATCAACCTGCGCGATCCCGTGCTCTACCGCATCCTGCGGGCCACCCACCACCGCACCGGTGACACGTGGTGCCTCTACCCGATGTACGACTACACCCACCCGATCTCCGATGCCCTGGAGGGGATCACCCATTCCCTCTGCACCTTGGAGTTCGAGGATCACCGGCCGCTCTACGACTGGACCCTCGACCACCTGCCGGTGCCCTGCCACCCGCGGCAGATCGAGTTCGCAAGACTCAACCTCGCCTACACCGTGGTGAGCAAACGTAAGCTCATCAAGCTGGTGCAGGACGGCTACGTTTCCGGCTGGGACGACCCGAGGATGCCCACCATCTCTGGCATCCGGCGTCGGGGCTACACGCCACAGGCGATCCGCACCTTCTGCGAGCGTATTGGTCTCGCCAAGAACGACAGCGTAGTGGACATGGCCCTTTTGGAGCACTGCATCCGCGAAGACCTGAACGAGCTGGCGCCGCGCGCCATGGCCGTGCTCCAGCCGCTCAAGGTGGTGATCACCAACTATCCGGAGGGGAAAAGCGAGGAACTCGTGGCCCAGAACCATCCGCAAAAACCGGAGATGGGCGAACGTACCGTGCCCTTTGGCCGCGAGATCTACATCGAGCAGGAAGATTTCATGGAGCAGCCGCCCAAGAAGTTCTTCCGCCTGGCGCCGGGCCAGGAGGTGCGGCTGCGCTACGCCTACTTCATCAGGTGTGAAGAGGTGGTGAAGGATGCGAGCGGCAAGATCGTCGAACTCCGCTGCACCTACGACCCGGCCACCATCGGCGGCTCCGCCCCGGACGGCCGCAAGGTCAAGGGCACGATCCACTGGGTCTCGGCCGCCCACGCGGTACCAGCCGAGGTGCGGCTCTACGACCGCTTGTTCACCAAGGAAAATCCGGACGACGCCGAAGAGGGCAAGGACTTCCGCGACTCCATCAACCCGGAGTCGCTGACGATCCTCGCCGGCTGCCTGGTGGAGCCGAGCCTGGCCAATGCCGCCCCGGAGCAGGGCTTCCAGTTCGAGCGCCAGGGCTACTTCTGCGCCGACCGCCGCGACTCACGCCCCGGCCACCTCGTCTTCAACCGCACCGTGACCCTGCGCGACTCCTGGGAAAAGGCGAAAGAGAAGTAAAACACAGGACTGAGGGCCGAGGACTAAGGGCCGAGAGAGAGGAGTGATTTTAACTCAGCCCTCAGTCCTCAGTCCTCAGCCCTCAGTCCTTTATCGCTTCCCGGCCAGAAACTCCCCGAACAGATCCACGTCGTGGCTGCTGCCGATGATGAGCGGCACCCGCTGGTGCAGCTCCTCCGGCTCGATGTCGAGAATGGTGCGGCCATCGTCGGTAATGGCGCGACCCCCGGCCTGCTCGGCAAGGAAGGCGAGCGGTGCCGCCTCATAGAGCAGGCGCAGCTTGCCGTGGGGCTTGGCCGGGTTCTTGTGGTCGCGGGGGTAGAGGAAGATGCCGCCGGCAATGAGGTTGCGGTGGAAATCCGCCACCAGCGAGCCGATATAGCGCGCGCTGTAGGGCCGGCCACTGGGCTTGTCCGCTGCCTTGAGGTAATCGAGATAGCGACGCACCGCCTCGTCCCAGTAAATGAAGTTGCCTTCGTTGATGCTGAAGTACTTGCTGCGCTCCGGGATGCGGATATCCGGGTGGGAGAGGTAGAACTCGCCCACACTGGGGTCCAGGGTGAAGCCATGCACTCCGTCACCGGTGGAAAAGACGAGCATGGTGCTGGAGCCGTAGATGATGTAGCCGGCCGCCACCTGGTCGCGCCCTTTCTGCAACAGGTCGCTGTCGTCGCCCGGGCCGCCGTCCGGGGTGCGGCGGCGGTGGATGGAAAAAATGGTGCCGATGCTCACGTTCACGTCGATGTTCGAGGAGCCGTCCAGGGGGTCGAAGGCCAGGGTGTATTTGCCTTCATACCCATCCGCCACAGGGATGGCGTCCGCCTCCTCCTCGGAGGTCATGGTGCAGATATAGCCGCAGCGGGCCATGCGGCGCTTGATCGTGTTGTTGGCGAACTCGTCGAGCTTCTGGACATGCTCGCCCTGGATGTTGGTCTTGCCGCTCATGCCGAGGATATCGGCCAGGCCCGCCATGTTGACCTCTGCGTTGATGGTCTTGGCTGCCACGATGAGTTCGTTCAGCAGGCCGGAAAGCTCGCCGGTCGCCTCCGGATGAAGGCGCTGGCTGTCGATGATGTGGCGGCTTACCGTGATCCCGAGCGGTCTGTTCATAACTCTGCCCCTGTCATGCTCGCTGTGTTGGCTGTTGGTTGGCTGCCCCCATACTACGCAAGATGCCGGAGAGGGTCAACAACCAATCAGGCTGCCGTCCCGCCTTTTCCTGATCACGCTCTCCTTTTTCGCATTGACACCGTGGGCAACTCTGGAACAATAACCCCATGACCGCGCCCTCCACCGAGCATAAGGAGCCCCCCGCCTACCTGCCGGCCGGCAGCCCGAGCTCCTACCTCATCCTCTTTCGCCGCAATCCGCGCTACCGCCGCTTCTGGCTGGCCGGGGTCATCAGCCACCTCGGCAACTGGTTCAACTACATCGCCATCTTCGTGCTGCTCAATGAACTCACCGGCACTGGTGCTGCGGTGAGCTGGTTCCTGATCGCCAAGTTCCTGCCCTCCACCATTCTCGGCCCGGCAGCCGGGGTGGCGGCCGACCGTTTCTGCCGCAAGAGCATCATGGTGGCCTGCGACGCCGGCCGGATCCTGGTGGTGCTGGCTTTCCTCCTGGTGCGGGAACCAGGGCAGGTCTGGCTGATTTACACCCTGGCCCTCATCCAGGAATCCCTCTGGACCTTCTACGATCCGGCCCGCCGCGCCTCGGTGCCCAATCTCTGCCAACCGGAAGAGTTGAATCTCGCCAATGCCCTTTCCGGGGCAACCTGGTCGGTGATGCTCGCCATCGGCGCAGCCCTGGGCGGCTTTGTCACCGCCCGCATGGGCTGGCAGGCGGCCATTGTCATCGATGCCGCCACCTTTGCCATCTCCGCCGCGCTCATTGCCACCATTGATCTGCCGCGGCAGCCCACTCCCGTCATCGCCCATCCGGACTGGCGGAACTACACCGGCCTGGCCGATCTCATCGCCGGCTGCCGTTACGTCCTGCACCACCGCGCGGTGGCGGCACTGCTGCTGGTCAAAAGCGGCTGGGCCCTCTCCGGCGGCGTCCTGGTGCTGCTGGCGGTCTTCGGGGAACAGGTCTTTTCGCCCGGCGGCCAGGGAAGCGGCAGCGGCATCCTCTACAGCGCGCGCGGCATCGGTGCTGCCATCGGACCGATCCTTGCCTGGAGGCTGCTGGGCGAGTCCCACCACGCCATGTACCGCGCCATCGGGCTGGCTTTCTTTCTCTCCGGCGGTGCCTACCTCGCCTTCAGCCTGGCGCCCGGCCTGCTTCTGGCCGCTCCTTTCGTGCTCCTGGGCCACATCGGCGGCTCGGTGCAATGGGTCTTCAGCACCACCCTGCTGCAGGAGGCGGTGGAAGACGGCTATCGGGGACGGGTGTTCGCTGCGGAGATGGGGGTGCTCACCCTGGTGCTGAGCCTCTCCACCTATTTCACCGGCGCCGCCCTGGACAACGGCACCGATCCGCGGGTGATCGGGATGCGCCTGGCCTTGCTCTTCTTCCTGCCAGGCGCCGTGTGGACCTTCTACAACTGGGGGGTTGAGGTGAAAAAGGCGTTCGAGCCACCGGCTACTTAAGAAGCGCCGCCACCTTGGCCTTGAAATCCTCCTTGCCAAAGGGCTTGGTGATGAAGTCGGTGACCCCTGCCGCCCTGGCCAGGTCGGACTGGGACTTCTCCGACTCGGTGGTGGCCATCAGCACCGGCAGCTTCGCCAGGGCCGGATTGGCCCGGATCGCGCGGGTCAGTTCGATGCCGTCCATGTTCGGCATGTTCATGTCGGTGATCACCAGCACGAAATCGCTGTCGATCTGCAGATGGTCGTGGGCCTGTTTGCCGTCTTCGGCGGTGACCAGTTCCATGCCGAGGTCTGCCGCCACCCCCTTGTAGAAAAAGAGCATGGCCTTGGAATCGTCGGCGGCCAGCAACCGTTTGCCCGAGGCCGGGACCGATGCCGCCGCGCCCTCCAGCTTGGCGGCGTCGGCCTTGGCGCCGGCGCTACCGATTTTTTCGAGCATGGCCTTGAAGAGCCTTTTTACTTCGGGGTCGCCCGAGGACTGGATCGCGGCCAGCAGCATGGCGTTGTGCCTGCCGTCGCCATAGAGGGCGGCAAAAAGATTTCTGGCGCGGGTAGTGGCAATGGCCCGGACGATGTGTTCCGCCTGGCTGCCGCCCTTGTCCAGCGCCTCGGTCACCACCTTCACCACCCCTGGATTGGCCAGGTGGTCCAGAGCAGTCACCACGGCGATGAGCACCAGTTCGTCCTGCTCCGCCAGGCCGTCTGCCAGGCCGATGACGCTGCGCAGCGAGTTGATCCGGCCCAGGGCCTCGTACATGGCAAAGCGGAGGTTCGGGTCGGTCGCGCCTTCGAGATGGGCCACCAGGATGTCCGCCGCCTTCTTGTGGCCGGTAAGCCCCAGGATGTTGGCGGCCATGATCTTTTCGTCCTTGTCGCCGCTCTCCAGGGTCTTCTCCAGGGCCGGCAGCACCACCTCGCCCATGGAGCCGAGCGCGCTCAGCACCACCCGCCGGAAGGAGGGATTGCCGTGATGGATATGGCCGATGAGGTAGTCCACCGTGGCGGCATCAGTAAAGCCGGCCACTCCTTCCACCAGCAGGGCGGTTCGCAGGTCGCAGCCCATGGCCGTGCCCTTCACCTCGTCGCTGTTGTCGATGAGGCGGACGAGGATGTCCCGCACCGCCGGACTGTGAATGTTGGTCAGCGCCCGCAGGGCCCAGGCCACCACGGTGTAATCGTCATGGCGGAGAAAAGGCAGCAGGGTGTCCACCAGGGTGGCATCCTTGTACTGGGCCAGGGCGCGGATGATCTCGCCGGCCAGCTCGACGCTTTCGGTTGCGCCGAGCAAGGCCACCAACGGCGCCTTGAGTGAGTCGGCCTTTTCCTCGGTGGCGCGCCGCACGCAGAGCAACTGTACCTCCGGCGAGCCATGGTTCATTCCCTCCTGGATCCGGTCATACTGGCCGCCCAGCAGGTCGAAGAGGGCGTGGTAGACCATCTCGTCCACCGCCTGATCCCCTACCGGATGCGCGTAAAGATCAAAAAGGGCGGGAACCGCGGCGGTGTCGCCCGTCTCCCGGATCTGGTCGAGCAGGGTGATCTGCTCGATCATGTCTTTCGCGCGAAAGTCCTTGAGAGCGTCCATATCCTTTCCGTGGTTGTGGTTCCCATCAGGATCTGCCCGGAGCGCCAAAAATCACGGCCCCGGTGCGCCGAATCATCCTAATTGTACTGATTGCCGGCGCGAGAATCAAATAGTTTGCAACCGCAGGACCTCCGACGCAATCCGCTCCAGCGGCAACACCTTGTCCACCCCGCCCAGGGAGATGGCCTCCTTGGGCATGCCGAAAACCACGCAGGATTTCTCATCCTGGGCGATGGTGCAGGCCCCGGCCTCCTTCATCTCCAGCATGCCGCGGGCGCCGTCGTCGCCCATGCCGGTCATGATGACGCCGATGGCGTTTTTGCCGGCATAGCGGGCGGTGGAACGGAAGAGCACATCCACCGACGGCCGATGGCGACAGACCAGGGGACCATCCTTGACCTCCACATAGTAACGGGCACCGCTGCGCTTGAGCATGGTATGATGGTTGCCCGGCGCGATCAGGGCCTGGCCGCGCAGCACCGTGTCGCCGTCCTCCGCCTCCTTGATCCGGATACGGCAGATGGAATCCAGCCGCTGGGCAAAGGCACGGGTGAACCCTTCCGGCATGTGCTGGACGATGACGATGCCGGAACAATCGCCGGGCAGGGCTTCGAGAAAGACCCGCAGCGCCTCGGTGCCTCCGGTGGAGGCGCCCACCGCCACCACCCGTTCGGTGGTCTGCACCATGGCCTTGGCCGGGGGCGGCAGCATGACGTCGGCGGTGAGCTTCTTCTCCACATGCCGGATGCTGGCCGAGGCCACCGGCCGCACCCGCACCTTGGCGGCCGCCTTCACCGCGTCGCAGATGCGGATGCGCGACTCCTCGATGAACTGCTTGGTGCCGAGCTTGGGCTTGGTGATGATATCCACCGCCCCGTATTCCAGGGCCTTGATGGTGGTCTCCGCCCCGCTTTCGGTGAGGGTCGAGCAGATTACCACCGGAATCGGATGCTGGGTCATGATCTTGTGCAGGAAGGTGATGCCGTCCATGCGCGGCATCTCCACATCGAGCACGATGACGTCCGGCACCTCCCTGGCGATATAGTCCGCCGCCACGAAGGGATCGCGCGCCGCGCCCATCACCTCGATCATGGGGTCCGACTCCAGGGTCTCGGTCAGGGCCTGGCGGACCACCGCGGAATCGTCAACAATGAGTACCCGCAACTTGCCTGTCATGTTCAGTCGATGGACCGCTGCAAAAGTTTGAGATAGACTTCGCCGGTATGGGTGTAGAAAAAGAGCTTGCAGCCCCGGTCGCCGCCCACATGCTCGGTCACGATGGTGACCCCGTGCTTCCTGAGGGCCTCCTTGGCCGCCCGGATGTTCTGCGCGCCGATGGTGGGTGCCTGGGCAGCCAGGCCGATCTTGAGGCTCAGCACGTCGGCCCCGCCAAAAAGCTTGGCCTCAAGACGCGCGCAGGAAAACCCTTTCTGCCGGGCCATGACCTCCACCATATACGAAACCGAGGTATCGACGAAGCGGAAGCTCTCCTCCTGATGCCCCGGTTTTTCCGGCATCACGCCATGGCACATGGCGCCGGTCCGGTTCGCCGGGCAATGGAGGCAGACCGAGACGCAGGAACCGAGGATGGTGGTGATCAGCGTCGGCTCCTTGGCCACGAAGAGTTCGCCGGGATGGAGATTGACCACCGGCAGTTCGGCGTGCAGCGGATCTACTTGAGGCATTTGTACACCGCTGAATCGACCCGCTCCATCCGGTCGGTGATCCCCTCCAGCGATTCGGAATGGCCGGTGAAGAGATAGCCGCCCGGCGCGAACTGCCGGTAGAATTTCTCGAACAGGGTGCGCTGGGTCGGGCGATCGAAATAGATGATGACATTGCGGCAGAAGATGATGTCCATCTTCTTGTCGATCCCGAAATCGCGGTCCATGAAGTTGAGCCGCTGGAGATGCACCTTCCGCCGCAGTTCCGGCACCACCCGATGAAAGCCGTTGTGGCGGCCCTTGCCCTTCATCAGGTATTTGTGGCGCAGGTAGGCCGGCACCGGCGCCACCACCTCGTCGCTGTAGATCGCCTCCGCAGCGGCCTCCAAGGCCTGGGTGCAGATGTCGGTGGCGAGAATCTCGTAATCGAGCTGCGGATTTTTGGCACAGAATTCCTGGAGCACCATGGCCAGGGTATAAGGTTCCTGCCCGGTGGAGCAGCCGGCGCTCCACACGCGCAGGGTGCGGGACTGCGCCCGGCTGCCCTGCCGCGCCAGAAACTCCGGCAGCACCTTCTGGTTCATCACCTCGAAATGCTGGGATTCACGGAAGAAATCTGTCTTGTTGGTGCTGACCACGTCGATCATGTGATACAGCTCGTTGGCCTGGCCCTCCGGACTCAGCACATAGTCGAGATACTCCCTGTAGGAAGGAATGTTCAGTCGCCGCAGCCTTTTCTGCAGGCGGGCGGAAAGCATGGTCTTCTTGATCGGCGGCAGTTTGATGCCGCAGATCTCGTAGATAAAGGCGCTGAATTTCTCGAATTCCCGGTCGGACAGCGCCGGCGACGCCGTGCCGTTGCCGCCGGCAGCCCCCGAATCAGTGGTCAGTCCCATAACGCTCATCGTTCAAAAAAACCGGGCGGTTCCGCCCATGGTGATCCGGCACCGACCTCAGGCTGCGCCGACGCCGGCCGCGGCTTCCATGGCCGCGCCGGCCATCTCGCCGCGCAGGGCTGCCTCGCCTTCGCTGGCCAGCACCCGGTCGATGTCGAGGATGATGAGAAATTTGTCTTCGCCCTGCCGGCCCATGCCCTTGATGAATTCGGTGTTGAGGTTGGTGCCCATGCGCGGCACCGCCTCGATGTCCTCCGCCTGGAGGTCGAGCACCATCTGGACGGAATCGGTGAGTACCCCCATTTCCACCATGGCGCCTTCCACCTCCAGTTCCACGATCATGATGCAGGTGTTCTTGGTGTGGCTGATCACGCCCATGCCGAGCTTCTGGCCGAGGTCCATGACAGGCACCACGCTGCCGCGCAGGTTGATGACGCCGGAAAGATATTCGGGCATGCGGGGAATCCGGGTGAGGGTGGTCACATCGAGCACCTCCCGCACTTTGCCGATCTCGATGGCAAAACCCTCGTCGCGCAGCACAAAGGTGAGATACTGGGTGGCCTGCTGTTCCATGGTTTCGGTAGTGGTGGCCATGACTCATTCCCTCCGCGTCTGTTTCGCCTTGCGGCGTTTAGTGAACGGTTTCCCGGATCGCGCTCTGCTCTTCGAGGCGCGCATGCTTCAGAACATTGGGCATGTCGAGGATCAGGGCCACCTCGCCGTTGCCGAGGATGGTGGAACCGGAAACCCCGACGGCGTTGCGGTAGACCCAGCCCAGCGACTTCAGCACGGTCTGGTGTTCGCCGATGACGTCGTCCAGCACCACCCCGAAGCGCTCATCATTGATCTGCACGATCACCAGCTGCTCGAGATCGGGCCGTTCGCCTGGAATCTCGAAAAAGTCCCGCAACCGCACATAGGGCACCAGCTGGTCCCGCACCGGCAGCACCCGGCGTTCGTGGAAGCGGGCAATGTCCTCCCTGGTCAGTTCCACGCACTCCAGCACCTGCGAAAGCGGCAGCACGAAATGGGTGTCCTCCACCTGCACCAGCAGACCGTCGATGATGGCCAGGGTCAGCGGCAGGGTGATGGTGATGGTGGTGCCCCGGCCCCTGGTGCTGCTCTGCACCGACACCGAGCCCTTCAACCCCTCCACCGTGCTCTTCACCACGTCCATGCCGACGCCGCGGCCGGAAACGCTGGTAACGGTGCTGGCGGTGGAAAGGCCCGGCGCGAAGATGGTATTGAAGATCTCCACATCGCTTACCTCGGCGTCCGGCTTAATCAGGCCCTTGGCAATGGCCTTCTCGCGGATTTTCTCCCGGTCGAGGCCGCGGCCGTCGTCGGAGACGGTGATCAACACATTGGCGCCGGCGTGGGTGGCCGAGAGCCGGATCGTGCCCCGCCGCGGCTTGCCTTCGGCCTCGCGCTCGTCCGGCGACTCGATGCCATGGTCGATGCTGTTGCGGATGAGGTGCACCAGCGGGTCGCCCAACTGATCGATGACGTTCTTGTCGAGTTCGGTCTCGGCGCCGTCGGTGACCATGACCACATCCTTGCCCAGTTCGGTGGAGAGGTCGCGCACCAGCCGTTTGAAGCGGGCAAAGGTTGTGCCGATGGGCAGCATGCGGATGTTGAGCACGCAGTCCCGCATCTCGGCGGTGAGACGTTCGATCTGCTCCACCGGGTCCACCAGATCGGCGGCGCCAAGCTGGGACGAGACCTGGGTCAGCCGCGCCTGGGTCACCACCAGTTCGCCCACCAGATTGATGAGCCGGTCGAGCTTGTCGGCCCCCACCTTGATGGAATCCGCCGCCTTGGCTTTCTGCGCCGCCAGCTTCTGGCGCTTGAGCATCTCCTGTTCGGCCAGGGCCGACTCAACCTTGGTGCGGCTGACCAGCCTGGCATCCACCAGCAGTTCGCCCAGCGGCTTCTGTTTTTCCAGGATATCCTTCAGGGTCTCGGGTGCGATCTCGCCCCGTTCCACCAGGATTTCTCCCAGCCGCTTGTGCTCGCTGAACTCCTCGTCGCCCTCGGTGGCGAGCGGCACCACCTTCACCAGACAGCTCGACTCGGCAAAGACAAAGACATCCTTGACCGCGTTGATGCCGTGGCTGGTGGTGAGCAGTGCTTCCCACAGGCCATGGTCCCCCTCGGCCCCCCCCTCCTCCTCATGGAGAAAAACGGTGCAGTCGCCGAGCCGGCGCAGTTCGGCAAAAAGCTGCTCCACATCGCCGCCGGCGGAAAAAAACTCGGCGGAGGGCTTCAGATGAATCCGGTAGTGGGTGCGCTGCCCCTCGGTTTTGTCGGCGGTTGGCGGGACCCCGGCCGGAACCTCTTCGGTTTTGTCCTTGGCGGCCGGAGCCGGGGCTGCGCCGCCGGTGGCCGCCGTCACCAGTGCCTGCAGGCCGGCGATAATCTCCTCGCCGCGTGCGGCATCGGCCGTCCCGCCGCCGGTGGCGGCGTCGAGCAGGGAGGTGATGTGGTCGCGCGAGGCCAGGGTGAGATCGATCAGCCCCTTGGTCACCGGCACCGTGCCGTCGCGCACCTTGTCGAGCACCGTCTCCACATGGTGGGTGAACTTGGCGATGTCGTCAAAACCGAACATGGCGCCGGAGCCCTTGATGGTATGCATGGCCCGGAAGACCCGGCCGACGATCTTGAGGTCGGCCGGATCCTTCTCCAGTTCCAGCAGGGCGTTTTCCAGCTCCTCCAGAAGTTCCGCCGCCTCTTCGCGGAACACCTCGCCGTACTCTGATTCACTCATGGCGCACCCTTTCTCAGGTTAATACCGCTCGAATTCGCTGTCGTGGGTTTCCTTCAACTCCAGTTTGACCCCTGGGGCCTCGGGCTTGCCCGGCCTGATTATTCCGCGCCCCATTGCCGGAGAATGCCCGGGCGGCGGCAGCACCCGCTGCCCCGCGCCGACAACCCGGCCAACGCCGGAGCCCAGGGAGACTCCTGTCCGGAAAAAAGCGATGGTATCCTGCAACTGGGCGGCCTGGGCGGTGAGTTCCTCGCTGGTGGAGGCCATCTGTTCGGCAGCGGCGCTGTTGGCCTGGATCACCTGGTCGAACTGCTGGATCGCCTTGGTGTTCTCCTCGATGCCGCGCGCCTGCTCGCTGCTCGCCGCGTCGATCTCCTGCACCAGTTCCGCGGTCTTCTGGATCTGCGGCACGATATCGTTGATCAGTTTCCCCGCATTGGCCGCCGTTTCAACGCTCTCCGCCGCCACCGCCTTGATCTCCTGGGCGGAAACCTGGCTGCGCTCGGCGAGTTTCCGCACCTCGGAGGCCACCACCGCAAAACCCTTGCCGTGCTCGCCGGCCCGCGCCGCCTCAATGGCGGCATTGAGGGCCAGCAGGTTGGTCTGCCGGGCGATCTCCTCGATCAGCGCCACCTTTTCCGCAATATGCTGCATGGCGCTCACGGTTTCGTGCATCGCCCTGCCGCCGGCGGCCGCATCTTCCGAGGCCCTGCGGGCGATGGCCGCGGTCTGTCGGGCATTGTCGGCGCTCTGGGCCACGGTGCTCGCCAGTTCCTCCATGGAGGAGGAAATCTCCTCCACCGAGGCAGCCTGTTCGCTGGCCCCCTGGGAAACCTCCTGGGAACTGCTGCTCAACTGGTGGCTGCCGGCAGCGACCTGATCCGCCGCGGCCCGCACGTCGGTGATGATCTGCTTGAGCTTGGTTTCCATGCGGGACAACGAGCGGGAAAGCTGGCCGATTTCGTCCTCCTCGGTCATCACCGCGTGTTCTTTGCTGAGGTCGCCGTCGGCAATGGCCTCGGAGAGCACGACCATCTTCTGGAGCGCGCCGGCGATGCGGCCGGAAAAGACAAAGGCCAGGGTCACGGTGAAGGCGATAATGGCCAGGGCCAGCAAGATACCAACAATGCCCGAGAGCTTGATGGTGGAAAGCGCCATGGCAATGCCCTCCTCGGCCTCGCGGGTCATTTCCTCCTCCAGGGTATCGACCCGCCTGGTCATGTCCTCGGCAAAGCTGTCAAACTCGCCCATGGCCTTGTTGCCCTGTTCCGCGCCGCCCCTGACGTACTGGCCGGCCATCCACTTGCCCTTCTCGTAGAAGGCATCAAAGGATTTTTGCAGTTCCTCGATATCCCGGCGATTATCCGGATGAAGCGCCTTCAGTTCCTCGGAATGCTTACGGAACAGGCCGGCATATTCCTCGGCCTTTTTAAGGCCGTCGTCAAACCCCTCGGCCGCCCGGGTGGCGCTGATGTCGGTAAGCCACTGCTGCACCTGCACCACATCGAGCTTGATCTCCATGGCCAACTCGTTGCCGGCATAGCCCTTGTCCCGCGCATCCTCGACGCTGCGGACCACCCGGCCTTGAAAAAAGGCGCTCACCAACAGCTGGATCACCAGCACCAGGCAGACCCCGCCAAAGGCGAGAAGCATCTTGTTGCGGATGTTTTTCTTCATGGCCGGACACTCTCCTTTTGCATTGGCGGTGTTTCCACGGCGAATCCCTTCAAAAAGTATAGATGCGGCGGGAAAAGGAAGTCAAATCATAAAAGAGGCCGCAACGTTACGCCGTTCCTGCCATGATTTCACTCCGGCGGGCTGGTCAGTACCGCTCGAACTCCGCATCCGGTCCCTCCAGATCGAAACGGACACCTTTTTCGGGCGGAGCGGCCAGCGCCGCCCTCTTTTTGTCGGCGCCGGCCTGGCCGAGCCGCTTCTGCTGCCGCCGCGGCTCTTCCTGCCGCAACCGGCCGGCCGCATCGCCGCGCACCTTGAAGTAGGCGACCGTTTCCTGAAGCACGCCGGCCTGGGCGGTGAGTTCCTCGCTGGTGGAGGCCATCTCCTCGGCGGCCGCGCTGTTGGCCTGGATCACCTTGTCGAACTGCTCCATCGCCTTGGCGTTCTCCTCGATGCCGCGCGCCTGCTCGTTGGAGGCGGCGTCGATCTCCTGCACCAGTTCGGCGGTTTTCTGGATCTGCGGCACGATCTCCTCGATGAGCCGGCCGGCATTGGCAGCGGTGCCCACGCTGGTGGCCGCGATGCCCCGGATCTCCTGGGCCGAATTCTGGCTGCGCTCAGCCAGCTTGCGCACCTCCGAGGCCACCACAGCAAACCCCTTGCCGTGCTGGCCGGCCCGGGCCGCCTCGATGGCGGCATTGAGGGCCAGCAGGTTGGTCTGGCGCGCGATCTCCTCGATCACCTCGATCTTCTGGGCGATGTGCTGCATGGCGCTCACGGTTTCCGCCACCGCCTTGCCGCCGGCCGCCGCCTCTTCCGCGGTCTTGATGGCAATGGCGGCGGTCTGCCTGGCATTGTCGGCGCTCTGCGCCACGGTGCTGGCCAGTTCCTCCATGGCGGTGGATATTTCCTCCATGGTGGCAGCCTGTTCGCTCGCTCCCTGGGAGAGCATCTGCGAACTGCCGTTCAGTTCGTTGCTGCCAGCCGCCACCTGCCCGGCCGCATTCTGGACATCGCGCAGCACCTGGGTCAGCCGCGTCACCATGTCGGCCAGGGCCTCGCCCAGCACATCCTTGTCGGAAAGCTTCCTGACCTCGATGGTCAGATCGCCCTTGGCGATCATCCCGGCCTTGACCGCGGTGTCCCGCAGGTTGTCGATCATGGCCTGCATGGCGGCAAGCATCTCGCCGATTTCATCCTTCCGCGTCACCTCCAGGGAAACGGCGATATCGCCCTGCGCCAGCTTCCTGTTCACCTCCACCGCCTGTCGCAACGGCGCGGTGATGGAGCGGCTGGTGAAAAACGAGAGCAACACGCCGATCACCAGGGCGACAAGGCCGGTCACCACAATGGCGATTCTGGTGCGGTCCGCGTTGCCGAGCATCTGCTCGTCGGAAATGATATTCTCCCTGGCCAGCGTGGTGAGCCCCTTGAGCGATTCCTGCACCTTCACCAGATTGGGCTGGGTTTCGCTCATGTAGACGGCAACGGCGTCCTGGCGGCCGTCCTCTCCGCTCCCGGCGGTCAGCGCCTTGATTTTCCCCGCCGACTCATGGAGCCTGCGATGGGGCTCCTCGATGGCGGCGAGCCCCTCCCGTAACTGGGGCAGCATGGCTTCCGCCTGGGTGCGGCCGTCGCCGTAATACCATTTCCCGAACCCGCACCGGGTGTGGTCGAGCTCCACCGCGAGATCACGGGACTGCCCGTCGAGGATGTGGGCCGCCACCGTCTTGGCCCAGTTGAGATGATCCACCTCGCGCTGGAGCAGTTCGCCGCGCAGGCTGTTGCCGCCGGCCATCGCCCTGCCATCCGCCACCACCAGGCCGAGGCCGATCACTGCCCACATGGCGATGACAGCCAGCAGCAGCAAGGTGATTCCGGACCCGACCATCATCTTTCTGCCGATCTTCACGTCATTCCATCGCATACCGTATTTCCTCCTGTTGGCGACGCCTCCCCCTGCCCCGTTTCCCCCTCGAAAAACAGGACAACCCGTCAGGCTATCTGTGGTGTGAAGGCAACATGCTTCGTTTCAGGCAGAAGGCATCCCACCCCCCACTTATGGATCAATAACGCTCGAAGGAATCGTTCGGAGCCTGCCCCTTGCCTCCACCGCCTTCCAGATCGAGGGGATAGCCCTGGCCCGGCTGCGTTTTCTTCCGGGGGTGGGTCAACGGCAGACGCTTTTCTTTTCGGGCGGCAATACCTGCTTCGGGACGCGAAGAAGCAGGCAGGCGCGGCACCATGGAGCCATTGGATTGCCCTCCGTCCATCCGGAAAAAGGCGATGGCCTCCTGCAACCGGGCGGCCTGGGCGGTCAGTTCCTCGCTGGTGGAGGCCACCTCCTCGGCAGCGGCGCTGTTGGCCTGGATCACCTGGTCGAACTGCTGGATCGCCTTGGTGTTCTCCTCGATCCCCCGGGCCTGCTCGCTGCTGGAGGCATCGATCTCCTCCACCAGTTCGGCGGTTTTCTGAATCTGCGGCACGATGACCTCGATCCGCTGTCCGGCATTGATCGCGGTACTCACGCTGGCAGCGGCGATATCCCGGATCTCCTGCGCCGAATACTGGCTGCGTTCGGCCAGTTTGCGCACCTCCGAGGCCACCACCGCAAAGCCCTTGCCGTGTTCGCCGGCCCGTGCCGCCTCGATGGCGGCGTTGAGGGCCAGCAGGTTGGTCTGGCGGGCGATTTCCTCCACCAGATCTATCTTTTCCGAGATGCGCTGCATGGCCTCCACGGTCTCGGCCACAGCCCTGCCGCCCGCCCCTGCTTCCTCCGAGGTTTTCCGGGCAATGGCAGCGGTCTGCCGGGCATTGTCGGCACTCTGGGCCACGGTGCTCGCCAACTCCTCCATGGAGGAGGAAATCTCCTCCACCGAGGCCGCCTGCTGGCTCGCCCCCTGGGAAAGGACCTGCGAACTGCTGTTCAGGGCGCTGCTGCCGGTGGCCACCTGTTCGGCTGCCTGCTGGACGTCGCCCAGCACCGTGGTCAGCTTGGCGACCATGTCGGCAAGGGCCGCGCCCAGGGCATCCTTGTCGGAGCGCACCTGCACCGTCACGTCGAGATCGCCCTGCGCGATCTGCTTGGCCATGCCCGCAGTGGTCCGCAAATTTTCAATGAGGGTGCGCAGCGCGCCCAGCATCTGGCCGATCTCGTCGCCGCTGTGGACCGCCACCTCGGTGGCGAGATCTCCGTCCGCCACCTGCTTCACCTTGTCCACGGCCCCAACCAGCGGCCTGAGGAGAAAGCCGGTGGTGAAGGCGACAATAAGTGCGATGAGCACCACCCCTCCAAGGGCTCCCAAGGCGATGACAATCAGGATGCCCCGCATCGCCGCCTCGCCGGCAGCCCGCTGAGCGGCGACCAGTTGCGTGTTTTCCTGGGCCAGCTTCCTGATGCGTTCCTCGACCCCCTGGGCCTTGAGGCCGAGTTCCAACGACCCGACCTTCTGGTCGTCAACAACGATCTCCTTCACGACCAGGTTCTTGGGGTCAAAACCGGCGGCCTTCTCGCTCCGGCTGGTCAGCGCCTTGCCGTCAGCATCGTAAAAAACCACAAAGGCGATATCCGCGTCGGAGAGGGCGCTCTGGACGATCTGCTCCAGGAAGGCGAAATCGAAGCTGACCAGCGGCTCCTGGCTGCTGAGGGCCAGGATATCCGCCAGCGACTGCCCCTTGCGGAGAAGGTCCTGTCGCAGCGTTTGTTCCTGCGTCTGCTGCTGCTTTGCCAGGCTCTGGACAAAGACATCGTTCTGTTTCTGGAAAGCACTCTGCACTGCCAGATTGATGGCGAGGGTGATGCCGGCCATGAGCACGATGACGGTGGCCGCCACCGCCGCGTTGAGCTTCGTCGCCATTCCCGCCTTCTGCCATTTTTCCCTGAACATGGGGAACCCCCTCCGGATCCTCGTTTTACATGGTCAAATCCAGTGGGTAAGGCAAAGGACGGCACCAGCGGCCCCCTCGCCACCCGCTATCACCTTTTTGCAGTATAGGGGAGGGGGAATCGGGAAGTCAAACCGGAAAAACAACCCGCTCCGCACGCAAACGGGCCGCTGTCCGGCAAGGCAGCGACCCGCGACATCCTGCGGCGCAGGGGAGGATCAGTAGCGTTCGAACGAATCGTCCGGGTTCTCTCCCTTGCTTCTTCCGGCGTTCATATCCAGGGAATAGCCAGACTCCGGAAAGGCCTTGGCCCTGGGATGCTGCAATGGTTCCGTCTTCTTTTTCGGGGAGGCCGCCGGGGTTGCCGGCTCGGCCGGCAACCGCCTCTGCGTGCTCTCCGCCCCTGCCCCGGCGCCGGACAACGGCGGGGAAGCGGCTTCCGCCTCGGCGAGCCTGAAAAAGGCCACCACCTGCTGCAACTGCCTTGCCTCGTCCACCATGACCTGGGCGTTGTCCGCCATGGAGGCGGCGGTGGCGGCAAGCTCCTCGGCCGAGGCGGAAAGTTCCTCCGAGGATTGGGCATTCTGCTGAATCACCTGGTCGAGCTGCTGGATGGCGCCATTGACCTGCTCCGCCCCCTGGCTCTGCTCGCCTGAGGAGGCGCTGATCTCCTGCACCAGATGCGCGGTCTTCTGGATGTCCGGCACCAGTTCGGAGAGAAGTGTGCCCGCCTTTTCCGCCACCTCGATGCTGGAGGCCGACAGGGTGCTGATCTCCGCCGCCGCCTTCTGGCTCCGCTCCGCGAGTTTGCGCACCGCCGCCGCCACCACCGCAAAACCCTTGCCGTGCTCGCCGGCCCGCGCCGCCTCGATGGCCGCATTGAGGGCCAGCAGATCGGTCTGCCGGGCAATCTCTTCGATGATGGCGATCTTGTCCGAAATTTCCTTCATGGCCACCACGGTCTCGCGCACCGCCTCGCCTCCCTCCTCGGCCTTCTGTGCCGAAGAAACCGCGATTCGTTCGGTCTGGGCCGCATTGTCGGCGTTCTGGCGGATATTGGCCGCCATCTCTTCCATGGAGGAAGAGGATTGCTCCGCCGCCGCGGCCTGGGCCGCGGTGCCCTCCGACAACTGGGCCGAGCCGTCGTTGAGTTGCCCGCTCATGGCCGAAACCTGATTGACCGCCTCCAGGACGTCCCCGGCCACAGTCTGCACGTTGCCGGCGGAGCAGACCACCCTCCGCACCACCTCCTGGAGCTTGGTCACCATGGCGGCCAGGGATTCACCCAGGGCATCCTTTTCGGAAAGGATTTTCACCCTGGCATTCAGGTCGCCCCGGGCAATCTGTTCGGCCACCGCCGCGGTACTCCGCAGGTTTTCGATCAGAACCCGCAGGGCGGCAAGCATCTGGCCGATTTCGTCGCCGCTGTGGACCGCCACCTGGGTGGTGAGGTCGCCGGCGGCCACCTGCTTCACCTTGTCCATCGCGTCCACCAGCGGCCGGATGAGGACGCGGATGGAATACGCCACAATGAGCGCGATGAGCGCCACAACACCGGCGGCGCACAGCACGATGGTAAGCACTATCCGCCGCACCGCGCTCGTGCCGTCCCGGCGCAGGGACTCGACCACCTGGCTGTTCTCCGCGGCCAGCTTCCTGAGGTGCGTTTCAAGCCCCCCGGTCTTGAGGCCCAACTCCACGGAGCCCACCTTCTGCCCATTGACGGCGATCTCCTTCAGAAGGATGTTTTTGGGGTCAAAGCCGGCGGGTTTGGCGCTCTGGGTGGTGACCGCCGCGCCATTGGCATCGTAAAAGACCACAAAGGCGATGTCCGGGTCGGAGATGGTGCTCTGGACGATCTGTTCCAGAAAGGCGAACTCGAAGTTGATCAGCAGGTCCTGGCCGGTGCGGCCGAGCATCTCGGCAAAGGATTGCCCCTTGCGGATCAGATCCTGCCGCAGGGCGTGTTCCTGGGTCTGCTGCTGCTTCGCAAGAGTCTGGACAAAGGCGTCGTTCTGCTGCCGGAAGGCGGCCTGCACCGCCAGATTGATGGCAAGGGTGATGCCGGCCATGAGCACGATAACGGTGGCCGTCACCGCCGTGTTGAGCTTCATCGCCATCCCCGCTTTCTGCCACTTTTCCTTGAACATGGAAGACTCCTTTCGGTTTGACCTGATGCACATGCGGCAACGGACAGGTGCGCAGAACACGCCCACCTGCCATGCGGCGCTCACCTTTTTTCAGTATAGGGGAGGGGGATTCGGGAAGTCAAACCGGAAAAGCAGCCCGCCGGAACGCAAACGGGCCGCCGCCCGAGAGGGCAGCGGCCCGCAACACCCCACAGGGCGTGGCTATGTCAGTACCGCTCGAACTCCTCGTCCAGATGGCCCTTGTCCCCCAGGTCAAGGGCGTGCCCGCCGGCTCCTTTTTTCTGCTTCGGCGGCTTTGCAAGGGGCTTCTGCGCCGCGGGGGCAGCAAGCCGCGGGGCCGGCTTGCGCGGCGAGGCAGGCAGGACCGCGGTGGAACGCCCGCCTTCCTGCTCCATGCGGAAGTAAGCAATGGCATCCTGCAGCTGGGCGGCCTGGCCGGAAAGCTCCTCGGCCGTGGCGGCCATCTCCTCGGAGGCCGAGGCGTTCTGCTGGATCACCTGATCGAGCTGCTGGATGGCGTCGCTGATCTGCGCGGTGCCGGCATCCTGCTCGCGGCAGGAGGCACTGATCTCCTGGACCAGGGTGGCGGTGCGCTGGATGTCCGGCACCATCTTCTTGAGCATCTCGCCGGCGGCGTCGGCGATGGAGACGCTGCGGGTGGAAAGCCGGCTGATTTCGTTGGCCGCCGCCTGGCTGCGCTCCGCCAGCTTGCGCACCTCCGAGGCCACCACCGCAAAACCCTTGCCGTGTTCGCCGGCCCGCGCCGCCTCGATGGCCGCATTGAGGGCCAGCAGGTTGGTCTGGCGGGCGATCTCCTCGATGATGTTGATCTTGGTGGCGATCTCCTTCATGGCGCCGACGGTCTCGACCACCGCCTTGCCGCCCTCGGCCGCGTCGGCCGCGGACTGCACTGCGATTTTCTCGGTCTGGTTGGCGTTGTCGGCATTCTGCCGGATGCTGGAGCTCATCTCCTCCATGGCCGCCGACACCGTCTCGGCACTGGCCGCCTGTTCGGTGGCGCCCTGAGACATGCCCTGGGCCGTGGAGGAAAGCTCAACGCTGCCGGCGGCCACATGCTCGGCCGCGGCCTGGGCGTCGCGGATCACCGCCTTGAGCTTCTGCACCATGTCTTGCAGGGCCTGCATCAGGGCATCCTGCTCGCTGCGTTTGTTCAGCTCCACCAGCAGGTTGCCGCCAGCGATCTCGCTTGCTGCCGCGGTGATGGTGTTGAGCGCATCGGTGAGGGTTTTGAGTGCCGAGCCGATCTCTTCAAAGACCTTTTTCACCGGTTCGGTATCGGCATCCGCCCGTTCGGTGGCGATGGTGAAGGCGGTATCGCCCTTGGCCAGCAGGTTGAGCCATTCCACCAGTTTGCGCGTTTCGGCGTTCTGGTAATCCGCCACCTTCTGCGCCACCCGGCCTGCCTTCTTGATGGCGGTCAGGTCGCTCACCACCTCGAAGGCGCCGATGATCTTGCCCTGCTCGTCGCGGAGCGGGGTGCCGCTGTAGCTGATGTCGAGATCAACCCCGGCCGCCGGATGGGCGTCGGTTTCGCCGCTGGCATTCCGCCCGTCCCGCATTGCCCGGCCGCACGCGCATTTGTCGGTGCCGCAGTCGGTGGTCTTGAAGTGGTCGTAGCACTTGGTGCCGACGAGCTGGGTCTGGGTCTTGCCGCCCGCCTTGGCCCCCAGTTCGTTGATGTACTGGACGGTGAAATCGTTGTCGATGATCATGGCCGGGGCCGGCATGGCATCGAGCAGCCCCACCAGCCGTGAGACGGTGTTGTTGACGCCTTCGACGATCTTTTTGAAGTCGCCCTGTTGTTTGGTCCCGTCAGCGCGAATCGTCAGCTTACCCTGTTCCATGGCAGCGGAAAGTTTTTGCAACTCTCTGATCATATCCTTGATGGCATCGACCATCTTTTGCAGAGACTTGCCCATGACATCGGCCTCGGACACGAGTTTGACCGTCACGGACAGATCACCTTGGGCAATGGCCCCGGCCACCTCGGCCGTGTTTTTGAAGTTATCCACCACCTTTTTCATCGAGGCCATCATCTCGCCGATTTCATCCTTGCGGCCGACTTCGATGGCAACATTCACGTCGCCCAACGCCATCTTGTCGTTGACCGCCACCGCCTCCTGCAAAGGCTTGGTGATCGACTTGGCA
The DNA here is from genome assembly GCA_040757055.1 of Thermodesulfobacteriota bacterium. Classification (GTDB taxonomy): domain Bacteria; phylum Desulfobacterota; class Desulfobulbia; order Desulfobulbales; family Desulfurivibrionaceae; genus JAJZRJ01. Next base: position 344,132 of record JBFLXY010000001.1, read on the forward strand.
ATGAAAAAAGAAAGCACCGCCCCGACCAACAGGGCAACCAGACTGATACCAACGATGACCCCGCGAGTCTTCGTCGCTTGGCTGATCATCTCCTCGTCCGAGATGATGTTCTTCTTGGCCAGGGAGTTCGCGGCCCCCAAGAGCTGCTGGACCTGCTGCAGGTTGGGCTGGGTTTCGGCAGCATACACCTGAAAAGCCTGTTTCTTGGCTTCCTGGCTGTTCACAGCGCCCTGCCCGATCTTGCGGATCTTGGCTGCCGACTCATGCAATTTGCGGTGGGGTTCCTCAATGGAGGCCAGAGGATTCTTCAAATCGGCGAGCAATTTCTCAGCATCCTCGCGGCCCTCACCGTAATACCATTTGCCAAAGCCGCACTTGGTGTGATCAAATTCCACCTCAAGCTCACGGGATTGCTCATCCATGACGTGGCTCGCCACCTTTTGTGCCCAGTTGAGGTGATCCACCTCGCGCTGGAGCAGTTCGCCCCGGAGGTTGTTGCCGCTGGCCATCTCCTTGCCGTTGTCGACCACAAACCCAAGGCCCGCCACGGCCCAAATCGCCACCAAAAAGAGCAGCACCAGAATGCTGCCCGAACCGATCATCAATTTCCTGGCAATCCTGATATCATTCCAACGCATCGCTTCCCTCCCTGGCATTATTCTGTTCCTGAACCGATCAGGTGCGCCCCCTCGTCATGTTTCAAAACCGTTTACCAAAACTCCAAACGACGAACAGCCTCGCGCTTCCTAACGGTGAACCTACGAATTTCATGCTATCAAAAAAACAAGCGGCCGCTCAAAGGAATTTTTCATGCTACCACGCCGTGACATCGCATCAGAAGCGGGATAGGTGCGGAGATGCGCGCCCGAAACGGGAGCGGAAACAGGATGGCGCTCAGTCGAGGTAGAGAATTTCGCCGGCGTGCTCGACCACGGTGGCGTGGTCTTCGCACAATCGGAGGATCAGGCCGCCCTCCGGATCGAGCCCTTCGACCACGGCCTCGTACAAGGGATCGCGCTGCACGTCGAAGCCAAAAAGAACCTTACGGCCGATGGTGTCGCTCAGTTCGAGCCAGCGGGAGAGAATGGGATGGGGCGCCTGGGATTCTTCCACAGGGGCATGGAATGCCTCGGCCTCGGCATGGTGCAGCAGGCCGATGTTCCAGGCAAGCTTGGCCAGCAACTGGCCGGCGACCTCATCAAGGTCGAGTTGCCGGCCGAGGAGCTGGCGCAGGGAAACCGCGCTGTCGCGCAGTTCCGGCGGGAAGGCGCCGTTGTTGACATTGAGGCCGATGCCCACCAGCAGATACTCCTCGCCAAAGCGCGGGCCGCGCTCGGTCTCGATGAGCACCCCGGAGAGCTTGCGCTTGGCCACATGCACGTCGTTGACCCACTTGAGACGGGCCTCCGCCCCGAAGTGGCGCGCGGCCTCGCAGCAGGCAACCCCCACCGCCAGGGGCAGGAAGCGGGCATGTTCGGGCAGCAGGATGTTGACCAGGATGAGGGTGAGCCAGAGGCCGCCTTCCGGCGCGTGCCAGGTGCGGGCAAAACGGCCCTTGCCTGCGGTGAGTTCGCCGGCTATGAGCACGGTGCCGGAAGGGAAGGAGTGGCCCGCGTCCTCATATTGGCGGATGAGTTCACGGCCGTAGTCCATGCAGCGGCCGCGGCGGTCGAACCGCTCCATCCGGCTGCCGACCACGCCGCCGTAGCGGATGATGCGGGAGGCGATTTCCGGGGAAAAGGAGGGAACCCGCCCTGCCGCCTCGGCCTCGAAGAGGGGGCGAAGCTGGGCAGGGGTCATGGACTTATTCCCACTCCGCCTTGACGCGGGTGATGATCTTCTGGATGTAGGCGAGCTTTTCCTCGGGGCAGATGCCAATGAGCGGCTCGCCCTGATCGACGCTGACGCCGGGCTTGAAATAGACCGAATGGATGATGCCCGGCTCGCCCTGGTAGTAGACCGGGGTGTCGCGCTTCATCAGGCTCATGGTGAGGATCTCGTCGCCGGGCCGGATCGCCACCTCGCGCTGGCCGTACTTGTCGATCTTGGCCTGGAGATCGAGCGAAAAGAAGTACTTGGCCTTTTCCGGGGCCACGAACGGCGTGAGCACCCGGCGCAGGATCGATTCGATGATCTCCCGCTTCTTGAGCGGGTGCTTGATGGTCATGATCTTCTCGCCCGCCTCGACGAACTCCCCTTCGAGTTCCGCGCGCACCGAGGCGATCTCGCCGTTGGTGGTGCAGGTGATCTTCTTGGGGTTGCGCTCCCGCTCCAGTTCGTAGAGGAGGGTGCCGGCGACGTGGTGCCACTTGCCGCCCGGCCCCTCCACCGCTCCGCCTTCGCGCACCTTGAAGCGCAGGCGGCCGGTGTGCATGGTGCAGACATCCACGTAATCGTAAGGATCGGAACGGTACTGACTGAGCACCGCGTCGAAATCGATATCCGGCTCCATCATCGCTCGGCCTCGCGCTTAACGGTAGTAGAGATTGCCGCCGCCCATGGTCATCAGCGACTTGTGCAGGTTGCGCCGGAACTCGCGGCGGTCCCAGATGCCTTGGATATGGCCGCGTTTCAGGGCGCTCCTGGCATTGTGGTAGTCGGGCGGCACGTCCTCGCCGGTGGTCTCGCGGATCACCCGCGGGCCGGCAAAGCCGATGCGGCTTGAGCGGATGGCGAACTGGTAGGGCGAACAGCCGAGGAAGCTCGCCACCGGACCGGCGTAGGAGTTGTTGTCGTAGACCACGATGTAGAGGCCGCCGGAATCGATGTATTCGCGCACCGCCAGGGTGCACTTGGGCATCTGCACCACGCCCAGGGTGCCTTCGTGGATGCGGATGCCGCCGGTGGTGTGCACGTACGAAAGCAAGGGTCGCCGCTTCAGCTTGGCCAACTCGCAGGCCCGGGCGAACTTCTCGCCCTCGGCCGAGCCCACGGTGCCGTTGCGGAAATCGCTGTAGAGCATGGCCACCACGATATCCACCCCCATCACCTTGGCGTCGAAGGTGACCATGGCGCATTTGCGGCCTGTCTTGGCCGCCGCCGCCTTGACCTTCTTGTCCAGGCCCGGGAAGCCCAGCGGGTTGCCCGAGGCGATTTCGCTGTTGAACTCGCGGATGGAACCCGGGTCGAAGAGATGGCGCAGGTACCACTCGTACTCCAGCGGGAAATGGTGGCCGCAGTTCTCGCAGACCCCGCAGAATTCGCCGTAGAGATCGGGCACCCAGAGGTCGCGGCAGCCGCTCTTTTCGGCGTTGGGGCAGGTGATGGTGCGGTCCTCGTTGGCCAGCGGGCTGGTGTAGATCTCGCCGAACTCCACCGTCTCCTCGATGCCGGGCAGAAAGCCGCCGATGCGGGTCGGCCTGGCGCCGGGCTTGCGGACGATGAAGTCGTAGGCCGAGGTGAAGGGGGCGGAGACCTGCTTGATCAGCATGGAGCCTTCGCCGGAAACGTCCTGGATCACCTTGCGCACCTGCTTGTGCTGGGTTTTCAGCACGTCGTAGCGGAAGGAGTAGTAGAGCTTGGCCAGGTTCTTCTTGGCCCGCTGGCACCAGATCGTACAGGCCGAGCCCTTCTCGCTGTAGCCCTGCTGCGCCATGGTCCGGTATTTTCTGGAGCGCAGGGCCAGCAGCCGCTTCACCTCATCGCTGTCGAGTTCCCAGGTGATGTCGATGTGCGGCTCCTCGGCAGGGTTTTCCTCCGCCTTCTGCACCTTCAGCTCGTAGGCCCGGAAGGCGCGCAGGCTCTTGGTCTTCAAGACCACCTCGTCGGTGGCCCGGATCACCTCTTCCTTGATGTCGCGGAAAAAGGCGAAGTCGTCGCGCCGGGCGCCCAGCAGCGGCTCCTGGATGATGCGGTCGATGGTGCCGAGCTTGAGGTTCTCCGCCGCGGTGATGTGCAGCCTGGTGGCGCACTCCTCGATGAGTTCCTTGGGCACCTTCTCCCCCTCGCGGATCTTGCCCTCGATGGCCGCCGCGCCCTCGGGCGAGATCACCGAGTAGTAGCCGTGGGAGAACATCAGGCGGATGTCGCCCATGCCCACCGCCTCGGCCCCGCCACTGCCGCCCTCGGAGGTGATGGCGATGAGCGGCACCTTGAGCTTGGCCATGACGTAAAGATTGCGGGCGATCTGCTGGGCGGCGCCGGGATAATCCTCCACCGGAAAGGCGCCGGGGGTGAAGACGAAAAAGTGGATGGGAATGGACTCGGTCTCGGCGACCCGCATGTACCGGAGGGCCTTCTCGTTGCCCCACGGCTTGGTGCTGCCGCCGTTGCGGTACTCCTCGCCGTGCCCCTTCTCGTGGCCGATCACCATCACCTGCTGGCTCACGAGCTTGTTCTTCACCCGGCGGGAGATGCTGGCGCGGGCGGCGACGATGGCGGGGTCGATGTTGGCGTCTTCCTCGCCGCCGAGTTCGGTGTAATCCTCGTAGACGTTTTCCAGGATGTCCTTGAGCGAGAAGCGGAGGGGACTGCGGACGATGCGCACCCGCTCCATGGGAGTAAGGGTCTCCTCGCACCGGGTTTCGAGAAAGCGCAGCGAGTCCTCGAATTCCTTGATCTCGCCCAGCAGTGCCTCGTGGGAAAGGTCGTAGAAGGCGCCGCGCAGCCGGGCGAACTTCTCGCGCAGGCCGGGCAGATTGCCCCAGTCGGTGCCCTCCTTGATCTGGCCGAGGTAGTTGATGCGCTCTTCGAGCTTGAGCAATCGTTTGCGGAGGTCTTCACTCATACAGGAGACACCTTGCCTTTAAAAGGTGAGCAGCCGGTCCATGTTGTCGGCGAGGTACTGGAGATTGGTGTTGATCGGGGCGCCGTTGGCGGTGGTGCCTTCGATCACCGTCTCGGAGAGGAATTTGCGGGCCCGTTCCTTGGCCTCGGCCATGGAGTCGCCCCAGACCAGGGCCAGGGCCAGATTGGGGTCGTACTCGCTGGGGATGGTGTAGGGCCGGTCGCGCGGCACGTGGGTGTACACCGCGGACCAGTCGTGGCCGGGATGGCTGAATCGGGAGATGGTGCCGATCCAGGGCGCAAAGCCGCGGTACGGATCCTCGGCCACGATGCGCAGCTCGATGCTGGCGCCGCGGAACTCGATGTCGTTCTGGGTGAAGCCCATGCGGTCCCCCAGGCCGAGGCGGATCTGCTCGCGGATCAGGTTGGGGTGCTGGCCGTTCAGGTAGCTGATGCGGGCCGAGACATCGTTCTCCACCTGGATGCGGGTGTTGACCTCCAGCAGGTAGGGCCGGCCATCCCGCGTCACGATCCACTCCCAGGTGCCGACGTTGTCGTAGCGCACGTGGGCGGCAAGCTTCAGCGAGTAATCCACCACCTTGTCCAGGGTGTCCCTGGCGTGGAACTCGTAAGGAAAACAGGAATTGTCGAAACCCGGTGCCGCCTCCAGCCGCTTCTGGCGGCCGGTGCTCTGGATGGTGCAGTTGCGGGTGCCGAAGTGGACCCGCTCGCCGTGACGGCTGCAGACGAGCTGCACTTCCAGGTGGTTGAAGTCGCGGATGCGCTGCTCGATGAGCACCCCGGGGTCGCCGAACTGGCGCTTGGCGTAGTTCTGAATCTGGCGGTAGACCCGGCGGAAATGCTCGATCTCAGAGACCTCTTCGATGCCCATGCCGCCGCCGCCGGCCGCCGCCTTGACCAGCACCGAGGGGTGCTCGATGCCCTGCTCGTTCTGCTCCTCGAGCAGCAGGCTGGCGATGTCCTCGGCCTCCATCTCGTTGTAGATCGGGCCGTCGGTGCCGGGAATGGTGGGGATGCCGAGGCGGTTGGCGACCTTTTTCGTGTTGATCTTGTCGCCCAGGTCCTTGATCACCTCCCACTTGGGGCCGATGAAGGTAAGGGGCCGGTTGCGGATGGTGGCGCGCCGGGCAAAGCGGTAATCCTCGGAAAAGAAGCCGTAGCCGGGATGGATGGCGGTGCACTCGGTATGGTCGGCCACGGCCAGCACGTCGTTGGGATCGGTGTAGCTCGACACCCGCCAGGCGCGCTTGATGTTGCTCCGGCTGTCGAGGTTGCGGCGGACATGCTCCGATCCCTCGTCCGCCGCGGTGTAAATCACCACATAATCAAGGCCGAGTTCCTTGCAGGCGTTCATGATGCGCAAGGCGATCTCGCCACGGTTTGCAATCAGGACACGTTCTTTCAAACCAACCCTCGGGCGTGTTGTTTGCCGGGGTCTCCCCGGTCGTGCTTGGCGTCGTCGTCACCAGAGAAATTGCCCGCAGTGGCGGCCTTTTCCTCTGTGTCCTTGTACTCGGTTTCCGGGTAAATGAAAAGATGAAATCGCGGATGCGGCTGCCGGCCTGAACCCTGCCAGCGCCTGCTCATGAGCACCATAACGTCTATGGCTGTTTCTGATCCCCGGGCGGCTGACCACCCGATTGTATCCCCCTTGGCAAATCGTGGCCCTTATACCCGCTTTCCGGCAGGACGTCAATTTTTTTTCTGGACAAAGCGCCGCCAGCATCGTATCCATGAGGTGATCCGCAACCAAGCCCAGCACGGAACAATCGACGCCACCCCCTCCATGAACACCGAAATCCATCCCGCCGCTGCGCCGGAATCCCTGTGGAAACGCCTGCTGTCCCGGCTTCTCCCCTTCCGGCAGCCGGAAAGCGCCGAGGCCATCGGCCAGGAAATCCAGGAAATCCTGGAAGAGGGTGAAGAGCAGGGGCTGATCTCGCCGGAAGAGGGCAAGATGATCGCCAGCATCCTGGAATTCAAGGATACGCTGGCCCACGAGATCATGACCCCTCGCTCCGACATGGTGATGGCCGAGGCCAGGACCCCGGTGCCGGAACTCATCCGCCTGATCATCGACCGTGGCTACAGCCGCATCCCGGTCTATACCGAGACACCGGAGCAGATGGTGGGCATCCTCCACGCCAAGGACCTGCTGCCCTCCTGCCTGGACGGGGCCAGGACCGCCACCGCCGGCGAACTGGCCAGGACCGCCTGGTTTGTCCAGGAAAACCGCAAGATCGTCGAGCTGCTCAAGTTCTTCCAGACCCAGAAGATCCACATGGCCATCGTCACCGACGAATTCGGCGCAGTGCGCGGGCTCATCACCCTGGAAGACGTGGTGGAGGAAATCGTCGGCGAGATCGGCGACGAATACGACAAGAGCATCGTCCGCTGGAAGGTGGTGGACGACCACACGGTACTCACCGACGCCAAGGTGGACCTGGAAGAGGTGGAGCGCTTCTTCCGCATCACCTTTCCCGAGGGCCCCTACGGGTCGGTGGGCGGCCTCATCCTTCGCCATCTCGACCGGGTACCCACTGCCGGCACCAGCATGATGATCAACGGCCTGGTATTCGAGGTGGTGGCTGCGGACAAACGGCGCATCATCACCGTCAAGATCCAGAAGAAGCGCTGACCATGGCCGCCCGTTCCCTCCGCCACGGCGCGCCGGCTTCCGCCGGCAGCACCGGCCACCCATGGCGCGCCTTTGCCCTCGCCCTTCTCTCCGGCCTGCTGCTCTATTTCGCTTCGCCGGGCGCCGGCGGCTGGGCCGGGCTCGCCTGGTTCGCTCTCGTTCCCTTGCTGGTCACCCTGCGCGGAGTTTCCCCCCGCACCGCCACCCTGCTGGGACTCACCTGCGGTCTCGCTTTCTATCTGCCGCTGCTCGCCTGGATCATCACCGTGCTCGCCACTTACGGCCAGGTCCATCCGGCAGTGGCCGCCACCGCCCTCCTGCTGCTTGCCCTCTACATGGCCCTCTACCTCGCCCTTTTTTCCCGATGGTTCTGCATGGCGCCGGCCCGCCATCTGCTCTGGTTTGCCCCTGCGCTGTGGGTGGGGCTCGATGTGACGCGCGGCTGGCTCTTTACCGGCTTTCCCTGGCAGGACCTGGGCTACAGCCAGTACACCCTGCTGCCCCTGATCCAGCTGGCCGACCTCCTTGGCCACCACGGAGTGACCTTCGCCATCGTGCTGGCCAACACGGTGTTAGGGCTGCTGCTTCTGCGCCGGAGCGACCCGGAACGACAGCCCCTGCCGGACCTCCTGCCGCTGGCCACCGCGGCACTGCTGCTGGTGCTCTGCCTGGGCTACGGCCTTCTCCGCCTGGGCACCGTCAATGCCGACCTGGCCAGGCAACCCCGCCTGCCGGTGGCGGTGATCCAGGGCAACATCCCCCAGGACCAGAAATGGGCGCCGGACTATCAGGAGGCCACGGTGCGGGAGTATGTGGACCTCTCCGGGACAGCGCTCGCGCGCCAGCCCGAAAGCCTTGTGGTCTGGCCGGAAACGGCCCTGCCCTTCTACCCGCTGGAGAATTCCCTCTTCCTCCGCCTGACCGACCTGACCCGGGCGCACCGGGCCTGCCTTCTCACCGGAGCCCCGCACCGCGAGCCGGACCCGGAGCAGGGGGTACTGCGCTACTCTAACAGCAGCTTCCTCATCGGACCCGACGGCCGGGTGATCGGCCAGTACCACAAGCAGCACCTGGTGCCCTTTGGCGAATACATCCCGCTGCGGCGAATCCTGCCCTTCTTCGCTCCCATCGTCGAGACCCTGGGCGACTTCACGCCCGGCGATTCCCGGGCGCCGCTCATCTGCGGCACCGCCCGGCTCGGGGTGCTGATCTGCTTCGAGAGCATCTTTCCGGAACTGGCCCGCGAGTCCACCGCCCTCGGCGCCAATCTGCTGGTCAATCTCACCAACGACGCCTGGTTCGGCCGCTCCACCGCGCCGTGGCAGCATCTCTCCATGGCGGTCTTCCGCGCCGTGGAAAACCGGCGCAGCCTGGTTCGCGCCGCCAACACCGGGGTGAGCGGCATCATCCTGCCCACCGGCGCCGTGCGCGAATCCACCACGCTCTTTACCGCAGCCAGCCGCACCGCCCAGGTTCCGCTCCTGGCCACCGAAACCATCTACGCCCTGGCCGGCCATTTCTTCGGCCTTCTCTGTTTCGGCTTGGCCCTTTGCGGAATCGTGGGTACAATCAGGACCACCAAACGCACAAGGAGTAGAGTGTCATGACCATTGCCCCGGAACTGAAAGAGAAGCTCCAGGAACTCAAGAAGCGCCTCCTTACCCTGCGGGACCATCTTTGAGGTGGACAAGAAACTCGCCCGCTTAAGCGAGCTGGAGCAGATGACCATGCTGCCCGATTTCTGGGGCGACACCGACCGGGCCACCGCGGTCCAGAAGGAGCAGGGTGCGCTGCAGAACGCCGTGGGTGCCTGGGACCAGACCTATGCCGTTTGGGAAGAGGCCGAGCTGCTGCTCGACCTCGCCGTCTCCGAGAAGGACGAGGCCACCGAACGCGAGGTGGCGCAGAGCATCAAGCCGCTGGAACAGCGCATCGAGGGGCTGGAACTCGAGTGCATGTTCACCGGCGAACACGATGCCAACAACGCGCTCGTCACCATCCACGCCGGGGCCGGCGGCACCGAGGCCCAGGACTGGACCCAGATCCTCCTGCGCATGTATCTGCGCTGGGCCGAGGCGCGCGGCTTTGCCACCGAGATTCTCGACGAGCTGCCGGGCGACGAGGCCGGCATGAAGAGCGTGACCATCCTGATTACCGGCCGCTATGCTTACGGCTACCTGCGCTCGGAGATGGGCATCCACCGGCTGGTGCGCATCTCGCCCTTCGACGCCGGCGGCCGCCGCCACACCTCCTTTGCCTCGGTCTTCATCTTCCCGGAACTGGAAGACACCATCGAGGTGGACATCAACGAAAAAGACCTGCGGGTCGACACCTTCCGGGCCAGCGGCGCGGGCGGCCAGCACGTCAACAAGACGAGCTCGGCCATCCGCATCACCCACCTGCCCACCGGCATCGTGGTCCAGTGCCAGAACGAGCGCAGCCAGCACCGCAACCGCGACATGGCCATGAAGATGCTGCGCGCCCGGCTCTACGAGAAGGAAAAGGAGGCACAGGCCGCCCAGCAGCAGGAACTCACCGGCGAGAAGAAGGAGATCGCCTGGGGCAGCCAGATCCGTTCCTACGTGTTGCAGCCCTACCGGCTGATCAAGGACCACCGGACCAACTACGAGGTCGGCAACGTGGATGGTGTGCTGGACGGCGATCTCGACGGCTTCATCAAGGCGTTCCTCCTGTGGAGCAACACCAAACAGTAGCCGCGGCGGGCGGGCTCTGCGCCAAGTGCGGAGCCTGCACCGCCGCCTGCCCGGTATTCCAGGTCACCGGCCGCGAATGCCACGGCGGCCGTGGCAAGCTCCACCTGCTCGCCCGCCTCGATCCGCATACCGCCTCGGCCGCCTACGCCGAAATCCTCTCCCGCTGCCTGCTCTGCGGGGCGTGCGAGGCAGTCTGCCCGCGGGGGCTCGACATCACCGGAGAAATTGTTGCGGCACGGAACCGCCTCTCCCGGAGCGCCGGCGAACACGCCATTTTGCGCTTTATCACCCGCGCCACCCTCACCAGCCCGCTGCTCGCCACAGGGCTCGGCGCCCTGGCCCGGCTGGCGGAAACGCTCCCGGCCCAAAGCGGCCTGCGCCTGCGGCTGGGTCTGCCCGCCCAGAAAACAGAGGCCGTTGCCCCGCCGCCGGCCTTACCCCTTGACCCCGCCGCGCCCCTCCTCTACTTTGCCGGCTGCGTCGCCACCCATCTCCAGCCGGAGATCGCCGCCGCCACCCGTTCCCTCTGCCGGAAATCCGGGCAGCCGGCACCGCTTGCCGCCAGCGGCCAGGGATGCTGCGGCCTGCCCGCCCATGCAGCAGGCGACCACGCCACTGCCCAACAGCTCGCCCGCCGCAACATCGCGGCCTTCGAAGGCTCCGAGGCGCCGATTCTGGTCAGTTGCGCCTCCTGCCAGAGCCATCTCGCCAGCTACCCGGCGCTCTTTGCCGACGATCCGGAGTGGCAGGCGCGGGCCACAGCCTTTGCCGGCCGCCTGCAGGAATTTTCCACCTTCCTGCTGGCCGTGCTGCACACCAGGCCAGACACCGCTCCGGCCACGCCGAACCTCGAACCACGGCAACGGGTTCTCTATCACGACCCCTGCCACCTGCGCTTCCACCTCAAGATCACGAAAGCACCCCGCCAACTGCTCGGCCGCTTTCCCCAAATCGAACTGGCCGAACTGCCCCACGGCCCCCAATGCTGCGGCCACGGCGGCCTGTTCCATCTGGCGCATCCGGCACTTTCGACTGCCATCCGCGACCGGCTGCTCAACGATGCCGCGGCCACCGGGGCGACGACGGTCACCACCACCTGCTCGGGCTGCCTGCTCCAGTGGCAACAGGGGCTTGCAGCCGCTGGAAACCCGGGCTGGGTCGCCCATCTCGCCCTGCTTCTCGACCGGCTGCTGCCCTGACCCGCATGAGGGCCATAAAGGGTGCGGAGCCGGCGCTTGCGCAAAAAACCGCAGCAGGTATAATGGCAGGCAGCCATCGAGGAACCGACCAGCCCACAAAAACCACGAGGGAAACGATGAACCACTGCCGCCTTGCCTCTCTTGCCCTGTTCTTCCTGCTCTTGCCCGCCGTCGCCCTGGCCCGGGTGGATGCCGAGGTGCTCCACACCATCAAGACCGAAACCCCGCCCCGCGACCTGGCCTCCTCCACCGACGGCCAGTGGCTCTACGTGCTGACCGAGGGAGGCAGGGTCCAGGTCTATAACGCCGACGGCACGCTCAACGACGTCATCAGGGTAGACCCGGCCATGGACCGCATCAGCGTGGCCGGCTTTACCGGCGCGGGCGTCGACGACAAGGTCTATGTGAGCAGCAGCAAAACCGCGGCGGTGCAGGCGCTCTCCGTCAGTTTCGCCATGCCTATCGACACGACCGGCGCCCCTTTTGTCGGTCCGGCCAACGCCCCGGTGGAGATCGTGGTCTTCAGCGACTTCGAGTGTCCCTACTGCGGCCAGGTCGGCCCCCTGCTGGAGCAGGTGCTGGAACACAACCCCAAAAACGTCCGGATAGTTTTCAAGCACTTCCCGCTGGGTTTTCACAAAAACGCCCGGCCGGCAGCCATGGCAGCCATCGCCGCCCAGAAGCAGGGCAAGTTCTGGGAAATGCATGACCGCCTCTTTGCGAACCAGAAAAATCTCACCCTGGAAAAATTCCGCGCCCTCGCCAAGGAACTGAAGCTCAATCCCGGCCAGTTCGACCGCGACCTGGGGAGCGCCGAAACGGCCCAGCAACTGGAAAAGGACATCAATGACGGCCGGCGCGCAGCCGTCCGGGGCACGCCGACCCTGTTCGTCAATGGCCGGCGGGTCAAAGACCGCGATGCCGCCCTGATCCAGAAGATGATCAACGAGGAGCTGAAGGGCCGCAAGCAGTGACGAAACAGGAACTCAATCTCGGCGACAACGCCACCGCCCTGCTCCTTTACGGCGACCTCAACAAGAACCTGGCCACCATCGAGGAGGCCACCGGGGTCACCATCCAGGCCCGGGGCGCGACCCTTACCGTCAGCGGTCTCAGACACGAGGTGGAGCTGGCGGCCTCGGCGATTGCCAAGCTCCACGAGCTGATCAAGACGGGGTATCCGGTCTATCCGGCAGACGTGGCCTATGCCCTGCGCATCCTCGAGGGTTCGCCCAAGGCGAAACTCAAGGAGATATTCCTCGACAAGGTCTACATCACCGCCGAGCAGAAGGTGGTCTCGCCCAAGAGCGTCAACCAGAAGCACTACATCGACAGCATCCGCCACCACGACATCGTCTTCGGCATCGGCCCGGCCGGCACCGGCAAGACCTACCTCGCGGTGGCCATGGCGGTGGCGGCCTATGCCACCAAGCAGGTACGGACCATCATCTTGGCCCGGCCTGCGGTGGAGGCGGGCGAGCGGCTGGGCTTCCTGCCCGGCGACCTGACCCAGAAGGTCAACCCCTATCTCCGGCCCCTGCACGATGCCCTGAACGACATGCTGGGCCACGGCAAGTCCGCCGACCTCATCGAGCAGGGCATCATCGAGATCGCGCCGCTGGCCTTCATGCGCGGCCGGACGCTCAACAACGCCTTTGTCATCCTGGACGAGGCGCAGAATACCACGCGCGAGCAGATGAAGATGTTCCTCACCCGCCTGGGCTTCGGCTCCAAGGCGGTGATCACCGGCGACGTCACCCAGATCGACCTGCCGGAAGAACACCGCTCCGGCCTCATCGACGCCGAGCGGACCCTGAAGGATATCCGCGGCATCGCCATGTGCCACTTCACCGACGTGGACGTGGTGCGCCATCCTCTGGTGCAGGAGATCATCCGCGCCTACGAGCGCCAGGCCGCGCAGGGCAGGGAACGCGCCGCCCGGCCCGGCCGCCGGAAATAAACGCCATGCCGGTTGCCCTGCGCTGCGATTGCGCCGGCCACCGCCTGCGCCTGCCGCTGCTGGCAGCGCGCGCGGAGAAGCTGCTCGACCTCTGCGGCCGGACAACGGCGGAGTGGAGCATCTCCCTGGTGAACGATGCCGCCATGCGGACCCTCAACCGCGACTACCGCGGCAAGGACAAGCCGACCAACGTGCTGGCCTTTGCCCTGCAGGAGGCGGGCGGCGAGATGCCGGGCCGCGAAATGCTGGGCGACGTGGTCATCTCGCTCGATACCGCGGCCCGCGAGGCCGTGCTCCAAGGGATCACCCTCCACCAGCGGGTGACCGTGCTGCTCATCCACGGCCTGCTCCATCTCCTGGGCTTTGACCACGAACGCTCCGGTGAGGAGGCCCAGCGCATGGAGGCAGCGGAAACGCGACTGCTCGCCACCCTGAAACACATGGAAAGGAGAGGAACCATGGTGCAACTCGCCATCAACGTCGATCATGTCGCCACCATCCGCCAGGCGCGCGGCGGGGCCGAGCCCGATCCGGTGCTGGCCGCATCCTTGTGCGAACTGGCGGGCGCCAGCGGCATCGTCGTCCATCTGCGCGAAGACCGCCGCCACATCCAGGACCGCGACGTGCTGCTCCTGCGGCAGACGGTCAAGACCAAGCTGAATCTGGAGATGGGGGCCACCCCGGAGATCATCGACTTCGCCTTGCGGCTCAAGCCGGACATGGTCACCCTGGTGCCGGAAAAGCGGCAGGAACTCACCACCGAAGGCGGGCTCAACGTGGCGGGCCAGCAGAAGAAGCTCGCCGCCGTGATCCGCAGGATGGACAAAGCAGGGATTCCGGTGAGCCTCTTCGTGGACCCGGAATCAAAACAGCTCGCGGCGGCGCAAGCCATCGGCGCCACCTTTGTCGAAATCCACACCGGCCGCTATGCCGATGCCAAGAGCGAGGGGGAGCGGGAAGAGGAATTCGCCCTGATCGCCGCCGCCGCCGAGGAGGCATACGAACTGGGCCTCCGGGTCAACGCCGGCCACGGCTTGAACTACCAGAACACCGCACCGGTGGCGCGGCTGGAAACCATCGAGGAACTGAGCATCGGCCACGCGGTGATGGCGCGGGCGATCTTCGTGGGGATCGATCAGGCGGTGCGGGAGATGCTGGCTCTGCTGGGATGAAGAGGCCATGCCCCCTTTGATTGACAATTTTTCCGATCCGGCTTAAATTAGTTTACAAGTGGACTAACCAGAAAAAACAGGGTGATTCGATGCGGATCGGTATTCATGAAGCAAAAACCAATCTCTCCAAACTGATTCCGGCGGCCCAGACCGGCGAAGAAATCATCATCACCAAAGCTGGCAAGCCCGTGGCCCGGCTCATACCGTTCGTCGAAAAAGGCGGACAAAGACCGCTGGGCCTCTACCGTGGAAAAGTCTCTTTCCATGGCGATCTGCTGGCCCCTCTCCCCGCTGAGATCCTGGACGATTTCTGGCCCGAGCGGGAAAAAAAAGAATGACCTATCTGTTGGACACCCACGCCTTTCTCTGGCTGGCGGCGGCGCCGGAAAAACTTTCTCCCGTTGTTCGGAAAACAGTGGCACAAGGTACGTGTGAGCTGCTCCTGAGCGCTGCCAGTGGCTGGGAAATCGCCCTGCTTTGGAAATTGGAACGAATCGAGTTACCAGAACCGCCAGCCGCCTTTGTCCCTACCGCAATCCAGGCATTGGGGATCACCCCCTTGCCCATCGGTTTTACCACCGCCATTGCCGCCGCAACCCTGCCACTTCTCCACCGCGACCCTTTTGACCGCCTGCTCGTTGCCGAAGCAATGCACAGCAAACTCACCATCCTCACCAAAGACGAGACGATCCCCCGCTACGGCGTCAAGGCCCTCTGGTAACACGCATCTGCCGAGACCAAAGCGACCCGGACAACGAGGTGTATCTCAGCGCGGCTTCCGCCTGGGAGATCGGGGTCAAATGGTCATTGGGGAGGTTGCCCCTGCCCGAAGAGCCGGGTTCCTTCACCCCCCGACAGCGGGAACAGCACCTTATCACCCCTCTGCCTATCGGCGAGGAAACGACCTTCTTCTCCCCAAACTGCCATCGCACCACAAGGATCCTTTTGACCGGATTCTGATCTACCAGGCCATCGAACACACCACGACCATCCTCACCCCCGCCTCCCTCATCCACCAATACCCCGTTCGCATGCTCTGGTAGCCCGCGCCTGCATGGGGCAATGGCATCCTCGGCAACGCCAGCAATGCCGGTTCATCCCCGCGGGTGCGGGGAACGCCTCAACCAAAACAGGCCGAGCCTCGGGCGGACCGGTTCATCCCCGCGGGTGCGGGGAACGCGACCAGGGCCGCAGATGCGCTGGAACCTCGCCGGTTCATCCCCGCGGGTGCGGGGAACGCCCGACAAGAAACGTTGTATTTGCTCGGACTCGCGGTTCATCCCCGCGGGTGCGGGGAACGCAATCACACCCATAAAGGAGACCGACCATGAGCCGGTTCATCCCCGCGGGTGCGGGGAACGCCACTGCCAGACCTGCCCGGTGCGGAACATGGCCGGTTCATCCCCGCGGGTGCGGGGAACGCCAGCTTCCCCTGCAAGAAATCCCGCATCCGGTCGGTTCATCCCCGCGGGTGCGGGGAACGCCATCCGAGCCCCCCGGTGAAAACTGCCGGTAACGGTTCATCCCCGCGGGTGCGGGGAACGCACCGGTTTGAGGCCCATATCCCCGGCCTTTACCGGTTCATCCCCGCGGGTGCGGGGAACGCTTCGCTCATGGTCTTTCCTCCGTGGTGGTTGGCGGTTCATCCCCGCGGGTGCGGGGAACGCATAACTTGATCTGTAACAACGTGGGCAATAAACGGTTCATCCCCGCGGGTGCGGGGAACGCTCCACAGAATTCCTCCGTGAGGGTGGCGGCTGCGGTTCATCCCCGCGGGTGCGGGGAACGCTCCACAGAATTCCTCCGTGAGGGTGGCGGCTGCGGTTCATCCCCGCGGGTGCGGGGAACGCAATAGCCAAGAGGACGGCATGAGCACCACTGACGGTTCATCCCCGCGGGTGCGGGGAACGCGCCATCCAGAACGACAACCTCTCCGCCGCCGCCGGTTCATCCCCGCGGGTGCGGGGAACGCTTAGCGGCGGCCTCCACGGACGGGACGCTTGCCGGTTCATCCCCGCGGGTGCGGGGAACGCTCTTGTCCCTGTGCCTGCGAACCCGCTCTGCGCGGTTCATCCCCGCGGGTGCGGGGAACGCCTGCCGCCACCCTGCGGCCTCGTCTGCGGCGTCGGTTCATCCCCGCGGGTGCGAGGAACGCGAGATCCACCTGGAGGATGCGGAGATCGTCGCCGGTTCATCCCCGCGGGTGCGGGGAACGCGCCACAATCTACAAGCCGTCCATAAAGCCGCGCGGTTCATCCCCGCGGGTGCGGGGAACGCCCAGTAGGCACACCAAGTCGGTATCCCCGCGCCGGTTCATCCCCGCGGGTGCGGGGAACGCGGAGACAGAGGCGATCATTACCGCACCCCGGCCGGTTCATCCCCGCGGGTGCGGGGAACGCAAATACCCCACGTTGGTGTAGTCAAAATCGGGCGGTTCATCCCCGCGGGTGCGGGGAACGCGGTTCGCACCGACTCATTGAAACCGATGCTTCCGGTTCATCCCCGCGGGTGCGGGGAACGCGGTGGCTGCTGTGCCTTCATTGCCCGCGCCTGCGGTTCATCCCCGCGGGTGCGGGGAACGCAACAGCCGAGAGCGGCCACCCGTTCAAATCGCCGGTTCATCCCCGCGGGTGCGGGGAACGCGTTCCGCCGTCCCCCATCAGTGGGCCGGTGGCCGGTTCATCCCCGCGGGTGCGGGGAACGCACCCCGGCCAGCTCGTGGGCCTCCGGGCAGCTCGGTTCATCCCCGCGGGTGCGGGGAACGCTAGCCAGAGAAACAGGCGGCCCGGCAGGTGGCCTGGTTCATCCCCGCGGGTGCGGGGAACGCTGTTGGTTCTCCAGAAAATCCACCCGAACAGCCGGTTCATCCCCGCGGGTGCGGGGAACGCTCTATGCTGGCTCGACCGCCTATGCGCTCTACCGGTTCATCCCCGCGGGTGCGGGGAACGCTCGACCCTCAAGTTTCCCGCAACCGCGCCGCGCGGTTCATCCCCGCGGGTGCGGGGAACGCATCTGCCCATCGTCGGCCTCCTGTTGAGTGGCCGGTTCATCCCCGCGGGTGCGGGGAACGCCGGTGGACTGACATTCCAGCAAAGTGCTGGCACGGTTCATCCCCGCGGGTGCGGGGAACGCTTCCATCCTGGTGCGCCGGTGTGCCATTGAACCGGTTCTTCCCCGCGGGTGCGGGGAACGCGGCTTGATGTTGCTGCAAAGTTCGTGCATGGGCGGTTCATCCCCGCGGGTGCGGGGAACGCCCTAGCACAAAAAATCTCTTGCATCGAGATAACGGTTCATCCCCGCGGGTGCGGGGAACGCCAAGTCGGGAAAAGCGAAATTGAGAATAATATCGGTTCATCCCCGCGGGTGCGGGGAACGCTGGGCGTGCCCATTGGCAACCTGACCAGCCAGCGGTTCATCCCCGCGGGTGCGGGGAACGCTCGATGTCGTATTCCCGGCAGAAGCGGGTCAACGGTTCATCCCCGCGGGTGCGGGGAACGCGGCGATCAATGAGCATTCGTCGGCGGAGGTCTCGGTTCATCCCCGCGGGTGCGGGGAACGCAAATCAGGTGGCAATTTCACGTTGATAGCCACCGGTTCATCCCCGCGGGTGCGGGGAACGCGCCTTTGGCCCGTCTGGCAGCGGCAAGACCTTCGGTTCATCCCCGCGGGTGCGGGGAACGCGTCGAAACGGATAGGCTCCACGGCCTAGCCCTCGGTTCATCCCCGCGGGTGCGGGGAACGCGCCCGTTTGATCCACCCACTCCATATCCATGTCGGTTCATCCCCGCGGGTGCGGGGAACGCAGCGGTTCCGCTCATAATGGTGCGGATTTTCGCGGTTCATCCCCGCGGGTGCGGGGAACGCGCAAGCGCCGTTGGCGGCCGACATGGCCAGCGCGGTTCATCCCCGCGGGTGCGGGGAACGCCGGGTTAAAGTCAATCATTCCCAACACTCCCCCGGTTCATCCCCGCGGGTGCGGGGAACGCAAGGGTGAAGTCCGGCGCGTCAATAACCACATCGGTTCATCCCCGCGGGTGCGGGGAACGCGGCAACGAATATCTGGACATAGAATTTGAAGCCGGTTCATCCCCGCGGGTGCGGGGAACGCACGACAACTGGTTTCCCCAGCAGGAATACTACCGGTTCATCCCCGCGGGTGCGGGGAACGCCTGTGCGAGGGTGATTCCGGCCATGTCCACTCCGGTTCATCCCCGCGGGTGCGGGGAACGCGGCTCGATCAGCAGCTTCCTGGCCAGCTCGTCCGGTTCATCCCCGCGGGTGCGGGGAACGCATAACGTCTATGGCGCTCACGGCCGCAAGGTGCGGTTCATCCCCGCGGGTGCGGGGAACGCCAGGTTGAGGCACAGCGCATGGTCTATGCCGACGGTTCATCCCCGCGGGTGCGGGGAACGCTCCTGCCACAAGGCGAACGCCCGCTTTTGCAGCGGTTCATCCCCGCGGGTGCGGGGAACGCAATGGAGCCTTCACGGTACAGAGTATTCCGGTCGGTTCATCCCCGCGGGTGCGGGGAACGCAAAGCCAATAACGCCAAAGAGCCAAATCAGGTCGGTTCATCCCCGCGGGTGCGGGGAACGCATAGCGGTTGACCTACAGGCGCTTGCAAAGGACGGTTCATCCCCGCGGGTGCGGGGAACGCACAACAAGCGCTACTGCTCCGGCATCAATCGGCGGTTCATCCCCGCGGGTGCGGGGAACGCACCGCGTTCAGCCAGTTCCGTACCAAGTCGATCGGTTCATCCCCGCGGGTGCGGGGAACGCAGTGCTGATGATTGGCTGTTTTCAAACTGTTCCGGTTCATCCCCGCGGGTGCGGGGAACGCATGGAGGCTGAGCGCCAGCGAAGACAAAAGGACGGTTCATCCCCGCGGGTGCGGGGAACGCACATCTACGGGCCATATGAGAGAGAACTCCGGCGGTTCATCCCCGCGGGTGCGGGGAACGCGCTACATGAAGTACAACAGCACATTAAGAAGGCGGTTCATCCCCGCGGGTGCGGGGAACGCACTTTTTGCATCTCTGGCCGCAGATCTGTCAGCGGTTCATCCCCGCGGGTGCGGGGAACGCAAAAAAGGGATAATCCCTGGCCACGGATCGGACGGTTCATCCCCGCGGGTGCGGGGAACGCTTTCGCGCATCATAGGCCAAGCATCTCACGTACGGTTCATCCCCGCGGGTGCGGGGAACGCGTCTATGCCGTTCACCCGGAAACCAAGGCCACCGGTTCATCCCCGCGGGTGCGGGGAACGCTCCGTTTCGGCGTCAATTACTGCAATTGTGCGCGGTTCATCCCCGCGGGTGCGGGGAACGCTCGTAATTCTTCCCATTTGCGGTCAAGTGCCACGGTTCATCCCCGCGGGTGCGGGGAACGCGCGCTGGTCGCGGCCTGTCTGGTGTCGATGTGCGGTTCATCCCCGCGGGTGCGGGGAACGCGGGTGTAACTATGCGCGTAAAAGATTGGGAATCGGTTCATCCCCGCGGGTGCGGGGAACGCGACAGGGCAGCGGCGGCAATGGCCGCGTCGCGCGGTTCATCCCCGCGGGTGCGGGGAACGCATTGCACCATATATTCCATAGGTGATTTATGTCGGTTCATCCCCGCGGGTGCGGGGAACGCCTCGTATGACCGAGCTACAAGCCACACAGCTACGGTTCATCCCCGCGGGTGCGGGGAACGCCCGAAACTCCGGCGTCGCCCTCGCCGCTCCAGCGGTTCATCCCCGCGGGTGCGGGGAACGCAACAGCACCCACGTTGATATGTTGTTGCGGAACGGTTCATCCCCGCGGGTGCGGGGAACGCATCCGCCAGCGCCGCCCCCCAAGGCCCGCGATCGGTTCATCCCCGCGGGTGCGGGGAACGCTTTCGTCAAATCCCAATCATGCCGGGCCTCTTCGGTTCATCCCCGCGGGTGCGGGGAACGCGCTTGCTGTAGGCGCTGTGAGTGCTGCGACAGCGGTTCATCCCCGCGGGTGCGGGGAACGCCTTCGGGCGGGGCATCACGGGTGATTATCCGCCGGTTCATCCCCGCGGGTGCGGGGAACGCGGATCAGCGCCTACCGATTCCAGCCCGTCGGACGGTTCATCCCCGCGGGTGCGGGGAACGCGGTTGACCAGAGTGGGCGGAGCGGCGAAGATACGGTTCATCCCCGCGGGTGCGGGGAACGCACATCATAGAGTAGTCGTTTCATAGTCATCTCCGGTTCATCCCCGCGGGTGCGGGGAACGCTGGCTGGCGATTCAGCCCAACCATGCGGCCGACGGTTCATCCCCGCGGGTGCGGGGAACGCTACTGATCCCCGGCGTCGAGGTACTTCCGGGCCGGTTCATCCCCGCGGGTGCGGGGAACGCTTACCGATGCGCTGTCTGTTGCGCTGAAGGCTCGGTTCATCCCCGCGGGTGCGGGGAACGCATCACCGTGCGTAACCATTGGGGCAACCTCTGCGGTTCATCCCCGCGGGTGCGGGGAACGCGGTGCAATACCCCAGGCTCCTCAGACCTCTCTCGGTTCATCCCCGCGGGTGCGGGGAACGCGGCCCAAGAATGAGAAGGGTAAGGCACTGGGTCGGTTCATCCCCGCGGGTGCGGGGAACGCCACTTGCTATAAGTGCTATCTCCTCTCTCTCACGGTTCATCCCCGCGGGTGCGGGGAACGCCAATGCGGCGTCCTTCAAGTCGTTGCGTATTTCGGTTCATCCCCGCGGGTGCGGGGAACGCTCGCCATTGATCTGCAAGCATTGGCCAAAGACCGGTTCATCCCCGCGGGTGCGGGGAACGCAGCCGGAAGAACTGCTGCATGACCTGCAACAGCGGTTCATCCCCGCGGGTGCGGGGAACGCAGGGGGCTGGTGAGATAGCAGCAGCCTGCGACCGGTTCATCCCCGCGGGTGCGGGGAACGCTGTTTGGGTTTCGAGATAACGCCTGAATTAGCCGGTTCATCCCCGCGGGTGCGGGGAACGCAAGAGGCAGGCAGCAATGCGGCGCTGGTTGATCGGTTCATCCCCGCGGGTGCGGGGAACGCATACGTTTGTTTGTACGGCGTCAACCGTGACGCGGTTCATCCCCGCGGGTGCGGGGAACGCTATGTCTGCCGAGACGTTCCTGTCTCCTGATTCGGTTCATCCCCGCGGGTGCGGGGAACGCCGTTACCGGTTTTGCCGCAGTTGGGGGGTTTGCGGTTCATCCCCGCGGGTGCGGGGAACGCACCTCAACGCCGGTCATGACGTACTGGGTAATCGGTTCATCCCCGCGGGTGCGGGGAACGCATCTGCAACCCACTCGGCCCGGTGCCGGTGAGCGGTTCATCCCCGCGGGTGCGGGGAACGCCGCATATAGGTGCTGGCCGTGCTTCTTGGGCGCGGTTCATCCCCGCGGGTGCGGGGAACGCCTGTCTTCCTTTGGCATGATAAAACAACACGGCGGTTCATCCCCGCGGGTGCGGGGAACGCCGCCCCGGAAGACCATGACGTGCTCATTCGGGCGGTTCATCCCCGCGGGTGCGGGGAACGCGTTGCGAAGACAAAATTGTTATAAACGGCGAGACGGTTCATCCCCGCGGGTGCGGGGAACGCGCCCTCAGCACATCTGGAAACCAGGGGTTGTCCGGTTCATCCCCGCGGGTGCGGGGAACGCACCCGGACGACGTTTTACACCAGATGCAGCAGCGGTTCATCCCCGCGGGTGCGGGGAACGCATCGTGAGCATCGGGCGGCCTTCCCGCTCACGCGGTTCATCCCCGCGGGTGCGGGGAACGCATCGTGAGCATCGGGCGGCCTTCCCGCTCACGCGGTTCATCCCCGCGGGTGCGGGGAACGCGGCACCAGCACGCAGGCCATGAGGCGGGGCAGCGGTTCATCCCCGCGGGTGCGGGGAACGCGCAAGGCGCTTGGCCTTGATCTCCGCCGCTGCCGGTTCATCCCCGCGGGTGCGGGGAACGCTGTCCCTATAGCGCATATACACGGTTACAGAGCGGTTCATCCCCGCGGGTGCGGGGAACGCGACGTGCTCACCCCGGCCAAGGCAAAAGAGATGCGGTTCATCCCCGCGGGTGCGGGGAACGCTGGAAATCGCAAAAGATATCATGGCATCCTGCCGGTTCATCCCCGCGGGTGCGGGGAACGCGAAGCGCCTGGTTATATTGCCGGGGATGGAACCGGTTCATCCCCGCGGGTGCGGGGAACGCCATATGTACCTGTGCCGTTGGGCTGGGCCGGTCGGTTCATCCCCGCGGGTGCGGGGAACGCTGCACCGAAGCGCAGGCAAATTGCCTCCATTGCGGTTCATCCCCGCGGGTGCGGGGAACGCGTAGTGCCTGGTTGTGCAGGCGGAGGTGATGACGGTTCATCCCCGCGGG
Organism: Thermodesulfobacteriota bacterium; assembly: GCA_040757055.1. GTDB lineage: Bacteria > Desulfobacterota > Desulfobulbia > Desulfobulbales > Desulfurivibrionaceae > JAJZRJ01. Next base: position 366,929 of record JBFLXY010000001.1, read on the forward strand.
TGCGGGGAACGCGATTGCATATTCTGGCCGGGTACTACCACCGGCGGTTCATCCCCGCGGGTGCGGGGAACGCAACGCATAATCGTTGAAAATGTCTCTGTGTAACGGTTCATCCCCGCGGGTGCGGGGAACGCGCGGAAATATGCCATCACGCAAAACATCAGACCGGTTCATCCCCGCGGGTGCGGGGAACGCTGGTTGATGATCTCCTTTTTTACGTCCCTGGTCGGTTCATCCCCGCGGGTGCGGGGAACGCCCCCGTATGGACAGGTTCATGCCCGTGTCAACCGGTTCATCCCCGCGGGTGCGGGGAACGCGCTGCCCTCTTCCTCGTTCCAGACGGCCGTTGCGGTTCATCCCCGCGGGTGCGGGGAACGCGCGGGCATGGCAAACGGAGTGAGATCGCGCCGCTGGTTCATCCCCGCGGGTGCGGGGAACGCCGACGGGGATGTACTCGAAGCCCTCTACGAAACGGTTCATCCCCGCGGGTGCGGGGAACGCGAGAGCGGTGGCGAAGACTGGGAGAATATCGACGGTTCATCCCCGCGGGTGCGGGGAACGCGTGTTGGAGTCAAAAACCGTGTATCGGTCGGCCGGTTCATCCCCGCGGGTGCGGGGAACGCGCCGACCATCTACATCTACGACGAGATCAGCGCGGTTCATCCCCGCGGGTGCGGGGAACGCGGCTGTTTCATATTCTCTAGCTGCCTCATAAACGGTTCATCCCCGCGGGTGCGGGGAACGCAGTCCACAGCCTGATACCGCCCGCCCTGTTGTCGGTTCATCCCCGCGGGTGCGGGGAACGCGCTGTTTCATATTCTCTAGCTGCCTCATAAACCGGTTCATCCCCGCGGGTGCGGGGAACGCGTCATGGCCGTTCTCCTTTTTTTGTTCGGTGGCGGTTCATCCCCGCGGGTGCGGGGAACGCTCCGCTGTAACCGTGCCGACCAACTTCGCCTTCGGTTCATCCCCGCGGGTGCGGGGAACGCCGAGCAAAAAAATAATTGGCACCATGATTTTTCGGTTCATCCCCGCGGGTGCGGGGAACGCATAGACCCTGGCCAGACCGGGGCCGCCGCGCTCGGTTCATCCCCGCGGGTGCGGGGAACGCGCAACGTAGCCTGGGGAGGTCTCGTTCGTTTGCGGTTCATCCCCGCGGGTGCGGGGAACGCAGCGAAAGGACGCTTGAAGTCTCGTCGCAGTACGGTTCATCCCCGCGGGTGCGGGGAACGCATACCCCTTTGATACCAGTTTCACGCATTTCACGGTTCATCCCCGCGGGTGCGGGGAACGCATCAAGCGGCGCCTCCTGTGAACAGTCTCCGCCGGTTCATCCCCGCGGGTGCGGGGAACGCCCACCGCTCTCGATCCATGCCTTGATTGCTGCCGGTTCATCCCCGCGGGTGCGGGGAACGCTTGACCTTTCCAAGCCGTATGACCAACAGTGGCGGTTCATCCCCGCGGGTGCGGGGAACGCAGCACAAGCGCGAGGGGTGGGAGGTGCTCAATCGGTTCATCCCCGCGGGTGCGGGGAACGCAAAACGGCCTTGAAATGACCGAATTTCTAAATCGGTTCATCCCCGCGGGTGCGGGGAACGCTGCTCCGCCTGTGCGTGGGTGATGAGGTAACGCGGTTCATCCCCGCGGGTGCGGGGAACGCCCAGAGCGCAGGGATACACGGACAATCTCGACCGGTTCATCCCCGCGGGTGCGGGGAACGCGCGGTATGCCTGTCCCTGTGTTCGACATTCGGCGGTTCATCCCCGCGGGTGCGGGGAACGCCCTATACCCTGGACAGCTCGTTTTTTGTGGTGCGGTTCATCCCCGCGGGTGCGGGGAACGCGCCAAGCTCCAAGAAGTAGATGCGCTGGTAAACGGTTCATCCCCGCGGGTGCGGGGAACGCTGAGTGGATTTACACGAGATACCCGACCCGTTCGGTTCATCCCCGCGGGTGCGGGGAACGCGACCCGGAGCCTGGCCGCGGCGTCCAGCTCCAACGGTTCATCCCCGCGGGTGCGGGGAACGCTCCGTAAACGCCGCCCTGGTCGCCGCTGCTGCCGGTTCATCCCCGCGGGTGCGGGGAACGCCCACCCCGCGAGTGGATCAACACCGCGGCCGACGGTTCATCCCCGCGGGTGCGGGGAACGCATGCTGCGCGGGTGCGGGATGAGGTACTGCACCGGTTCATCCCCGCGGGTGCGGGGAACGCTCCATAGGCTACGCCTCCATGCCGTGCCACTTCGGTTCATCCCCGCGGGTGCGGGGAACGCGTGACCAGGTTGGTCTGGTCGTTATACGGGGTAGGTTCATCCCCGCGGGTGCGGGGAACGCACTTCCTCTAACTCTTTGTAATTTTATTTAATTTTCAAAGAGCAAAAATCTACCAAAATTTCGCTACGCGTTACGCTTATCATATGGTAGCCCCGAGGCTTCTCCCTCCGGCAAGAAAGAAACAAGCATCACCCCGTCCATTTCTACAGGGATCCGACGATTGGTGCCCACGGTGAGAAAATCGAAACCGGATTCGGTGTTGGTGGTCCAGGCCATGACCGCATTGCCATCGCCAAACCCCTCAAGCACGTTGTGCCAGATCATTTCCCGAATACGACGGGAAACCTTGCCGACATAGACCCCGGCCCGGATTTCGAGGAGCCACAAAGCTAGTCGCCCACGCAGCCGGGGCGGTACATTTTCAACCACGATAACCAGCATCGCCTATTTGCTCCTTGTTCGGGATGGCAATCTCCACTGCCTCCTCATGGGGTTTGGGAGGTTGCAGTTCGCCAGCCGCCAGAACCTGCTCGATGGTCGGGATGATGCGTTTCAGCAAGCCGCTCTGCCGGAACGCATCCCGGCATGCGAGCCGCACCTCGCGTTCTGGGTTAAGTGGATTTCTAGCCGCGATGCGGAACGCCACCGGCACCACGGTTTCGAACTTGAAGATATCGCCGATGTCGTAGACAAAAGACTGCGGCTTGCCGGTGTGGATGAAGCCCACTGCCGGGGCATAACCGGCCGCCAGAATCGCCGCTTCGCAGATGCCGTACATGCAAGCGGTGGCCGAACTGAGGCAGCGATTGGGCACATCGCCGCTGCCCCAACTGCTGTGATCGTAATTACGCCTCGTCCAAGCCACCCGATACTGGCGGGCCAGCAATTCATACATTTTGCGGACTCGTGCGCCCTCGATGCCGCGCAGTTGCTCGACGCTCCGCCGTTCAGGCGGTTTCTCGCCAAAGCGCAGTTCATACATCTTGCGGACAACCTTGAGCCGGGCCGTATCGTCCAAGGCCAATTTTGCCTGATAGAGCAGGCGGTCGGCCCGCGCCCCGCCCGGCTGGCCGGAGGCATACAGCCGCACACCCGCCTCGCCAATCCAAACAAGGAGACAACCGACCCGCGCGGCCAGGGTCACGGCGGCATGGGAAACCCGCGCCCCAGGCTCCAGCATCAGGCAGGCCACGGAGCCGACCGGAATATGGGTACGGACGCCGGTCACATCCACCACCACGAAGGAGCCGTCGAGGACATCCAGGTTGCCTTTTTCCACATAGACCACCGAAATGCGGTCCTTGATGGGGATAGGCTTGAGCGGCGGGAGGATTGGTTCGTTCATGCTTCCTTTTCATCTCCAATCAGGTTCACGATCAGCCGCACCAGCAGATCCTTGTGACCAGGCTCGCTGGCTGCGGTGAGCAGGGCCAGGGCCACCAGGGACCGGTTATCGAAGCCGACGAGACCATTCTGCCGCAAATAGAGCACAAAGAGGAAGGAGCCGATCCGCTTGTTGCCGTCGCTGAAGGGGTGATCCTTGATGACAAAGTAGAGGAGATGGGCCGCCTTTTCCTCGATGCTTGGATAGAGATCCTGACCACCGAAGGTCTGGCCGATGGCGCCGAGGATGCCGGCCAACCCGTGGCCCCGCTCCTGGCCGAAAAGATCGGTGGCCTCGCCCCGCGCCGCCAGTTCCCTCTTGAGGGTGACGATGGCCCAGCGGGTCTCATCGAGCATAAGTCCTGTCTTTACCTCACACCGCGCCACCGGCACCGGCAGCTGCTCCTCGTCATACTCAAGCAGCAGCCGCCAAGTGCGGGCATAGCGATTGACGATCTCCAGCACCGCCCGGCCTTCCTCGCTGACCAGTTCGTGACCCTCCAGGGTAGCGGCCAGAAGAGCCATGGCCTGCTTCAGTTCGGCAACGCCCTTTTCGGCCAGTCGGTGCTGGTTGAGGGTGTAGCCCCGGACGAGATGGTCCCTTAAAACCTGGGTAGCCCAAATGCGGAACTGGGTGCCGCGCTGCGACTTCACCCGGTAGCCGACCGAGATGACAACATCAAGGTTGTAATACTCTACCTGGTATATTTTCCCGTCGCTTCCAGTTGTCGCAAAATTTGCGACAACTGATTTCTTGCGCAATTCCCCATCGTTAAACACATTGTTGATGTGTTTCGAGACAGTTTTATAATCCCTGCCGAACAATTCGGCCATTTGCTGTCGGGACAGCCAGACCGTCTCGTCCTTGAGGTGCACATCAAGGGCGTTTGTGCCGTCCTCGGACTGGTACAGGATGATTTCGCCAAGATCGGGGTTCATGTCGGTATGTCCCTAGAGCCGCCGAGCCAAGATGAGACCGCAGCCAAAGGATTTTGCCGGGCCAATACCACCAAACAGCGATTCTCTGACAAAAACATCAGGATCAGAAACGGTTAAAATACCGTCGAAATCAAGCGTACTGAAAGTAACTGGAGTATTCCCTTTTCCCTTGTAGAATTTGTGCTGACGATAGCCGCCCACCCTGACTCCAGTCGCTGAAACATGAAACCCTTGCGATGTTGAGCGCTTTTCCAACCACAAATAGCCTTGCTCCTGAACGATCTCCGGCAGGTCAATCTCCTTCTCCGTATTCTTCGCCTTTATCTTTTCCTCCATGACCACATCATGCCGTTGCTGTTTTCCGTTTGCATCATGTCGAGTACGGATCGGATTTGCCCGGAGTGAAAAGCCAAGGCGCTGACCCGGCCGCAAACACGGGTTGTATTCCTTGGTTCGTATTTCCCAAAGGCCCATGTCATCAAGCGGCTCTCGGCTGGATACCGTGTAAAACGAGGGCCAGCCGCCAACCGGCTCATAACGATAGATAAAGTCCCGTCGGCGGTCGGGATGATCCGCAAACAATTTCCAGATAAGCTGATGAACCTGATAGCCGCCCATTCCCGTCAGTTTGGCTATTTCTCTGGGGGTGATGCCGCGTCGCAGTCTGATTGTGCTGAAATACATATCATTCCTCCTTTCGCAGCGAGCCGCAGTTTTCCCGTCGCTCTCCGAACTGCCAGCGCTTGCGAGAGCGGAGCGCATCGCGCCGGATGATGACCTGTTGTGGCACGAGCCCGCTTGCCGCATCGTTTTCCCAGTAAATCAATGCCGGCCCATTGGAGATGATTTCCGCAAACTCCGCTGTCGGGGGATATTTTTCAAAAGCCACTCGCAAAGTTGCCGCCCCCACAATCTGCGGATGAAGCGGCATAGCCAGCGGGCACGATTTGCGCCCCAGGTAGAGGGTGAAGACTGGATTTCGCAGTCCATCGGCCAATTGCCTAATACTGAAAGGAGCGTTGTCGGTTACGCTGATTGCCACCGTATAGACAGCGTCGCAACGATAATCTCGGCTTGACAGAATGGTGTTGAGGTCATCAGCCGCCAGTTCGGACCGACGAGTATAATGGGCCACGCCCTTTCTGGCGGACGGTACTTGGGTTGTGTGATAATCCCGCAGCAGCACACCCATGGAATCAACCCGGACGGCAAAAAAACAGGATGATGCCAGGGCCTGCTGGCGCTCCTCTTCCTCACGGCGGATGCCCAAGGCAGCAGCCAGCAGACCGACAATGGCGGACTTGCTTGGCTGGGCAAAGCTCGGTCGATATTCGCCCACGGCAATGTCGCCCCATGCAGCCAACGGCCCATACAGGGTAAACAGAAGATAATCTTGCATGGGGCTACTCCGTTGCAAAGGTTTTGATTTCTTCCAGGCTTCCTTCGCCGGTTTCGGCATTCATGATCTTGATCGCATCGGCGCATTTGCCATAGACCTTCTCCATATTCTCCCTCTTGCTTTCCAGCGCGGCAATGGCCTTGTCCAAGATATCCTCGCCGCGTACCGGCTTCAGAAAAGCAACCGAAAGCTGACGGGGCTGTTGGCTTCCTTTTTCCGCAAGGATGTAGGAAGAGTACGCGCGGGAAGCAAAACTGTTCTGCTTGCCGGTTGGCGAAACCTTGGCGGCGGTCTCCACCAAGGCTTTCATGGCTTTTCCGGCCAGTTCCTTATCTCCAGTATTTTCCTCAAGAAGATCACGGTTGATGCAGATGTAGAGATAAAACAAACCGGCGCCAAACTCCGTTTCACCAATATGGGCCGCCCCCAGGTCATCCTCGCCACTGTTCAGATCATCCACTGCGGTGAAATAATCGTCCTCAACCGCGACATCGTGAACAGTTATGGCATGGCCTACCTGGATTGCCGCATCCATATTAAAGGCTGGAGCGCTGGCAAGCATCCTGCCGAACATGGCGATATCGGCAGCGGTATGGTTTTTCCGGAGCAACTTGAGGTCGTCGCTTGTTGGCTCCGTGCTGCTTGCGGCAAGCTTGTTCACAAGCGCATCAATGGCTGCCTTCTCCTCCGGGCTGAAATGGGCAAGCTGTTCTATTTCCAGTTCTTCAAGCGGTTTGTTGGCATTCGCCTTCTTGGCTTTACCGAACACCTCGGCTATCTGCTTTGCCCACGCCTTTGCCTTGCCTTCCGGCACACTCTTTTCCTTCAGGGCCTTATATACCTCCACGCCCATTTCCTTGGTCCTGACGCCGATATGTCCGGCAAGCGCGGCCTCAAACTGATCCGATGTCCGCCATGCCCGTTTGTGGGCCTGAGAGGATACCCGCAGGCGAGTCTTGCCGCCCATGATGGCGGTCTTGGGCCGCCCCAGATCGTCACGGTTCAAGTTGGAAGGTGGGTACGAGGTCAACAAATGCAACTGGATGAATGTGCTCATGCTTGGTTCTCCTTTCTGATTCATGGATTATTGTTCTGACGGAGATTGCGAGTAATATTCGAAGGCCCACTGTTTCCGGGTTCTGTCGTTCCAGTAGTAAAGACTGCCGGCAAGGCTTTGCAGGTTGACCACTCCGCCAAGCAAGGCCACAACACGAGTCATAGGGCTGAACAGTTCCCCCTGGTCTTTGACCTTGAGCAGGCGACGAAAGCGCAGACCGCTTACCCTGGCCGAACCGTCCGCCTTACCGGTGGCCATCTGTTCGGCAATGGTGTTGTCTGGGAGGTTGCTTTTCACACGAGCGGCAAGGCCGGCCACCAGCGCAAGGGAATCGACATTGACCAAGCCAAATTTCGCCAACGCAAGTCGCAGCCGATGAAAGGCAGGAGTAAAGACTACTTCCGCCAAGGTGGCACAGCGACGCAGGTCCGCCCGATCACCCCGGTTGTCGTCCAGCCCTTGCCACCAAGACATGATGACTTGCGTCTCCGGGGAATCATGGTCGAACTTCAGATAGTTTGTACCCATATAGCCTCCTTTCCTTTATTATTATGGTCAGATTGGAAGTTCTCTCTGTTTCGGTTCTTTCCCGGACTTTATCTTCTTCCCCTTGGATGCCTTTTTCACGGGAATACCCAGGAGTTCCTTGATCTTCTTGCCGCGATTGAATTGCTCCAGCTCCTTACGGGCAATCACCACCCGCTTGGGGTCGGCATCTTCGATGGGGCCATCCCAGGCATAACGATCAAACAGATGCGACGACTGTTTGCAGAGGTCGCTCAACCACTGATTATTGATTTTCTGGGTATCCCCCTCTGATTCCAGGATGTTCAGTGCCTCAATGGTTTTGTAAAAATCAGCTTCGGTGTTCTGCCAGAAACTGCTATCCACAAAGGATGTATCGCCTTTGGCGTCTCCAGGGCGCTTGAACCATGCTTTTTTCAATGCAGTTCTGGTATTACTGGCAATTTCGGATGCTGCCCGGATCAATCCGCCTATGATTCTTTCATATTCACCCCGAATTCTGTCATCAATACAAAGCAGCGGCATGGTTGATTCATACCAGCAGCGTGCTTTCATATTATCCATGTCGTAGCCAAACGCCCACAGTCGGAACTGCCAACCACTTTTCCAACGCTCATAAAATTCATGAACAATTCGAGCGGGCATCTTTTTCTCGTTGCCATCTTGGATGACCAATCCAAGCCAATGCCTGTAAGAAATTCCACCTGGCTGCGCATGAACCGGCAGAACGCTGGTGACACCTTTCGTTGTTTTTTCATAGTAAGGAGAAAGAGGATGGAGCCAACCCGTGTAACTTGCGCCGCCAGGTATCTCTTTATATGACATGATCAGCGAGTCGGAATCACACCCACAGACACCGCAAGTGCCGGACACCAGAGAGGTGCAATTCAGTTTTATACGCCTGGGCATGGCCCAAAACATTGTCGCAGGGTGGGCATGTTCGGGCTGTGTATCTTCCCCGTAAAATATCTCTCCCTTTTTTCGCTTACCATTCTTTGTCAGGCCAAGCCACGGGAATACAAGCCTGTCTTCAGTTAATCCCGGATTTCCACAGGAAGCCATGAACTTGCTTTCCTCCAACACATTAAGCCACACGAGCTGCCACAAGGTGTTATGCTGACCATCTCCAAGAACTAAGGTGGTTAATGGCCCCCCTCCTCGCAGCGAAGTCATATAGCCAGGACCTCCGGACGGCGAATTGGTTTGAAAAGCGAACAATGCCGTTGCGCAACAAGCCGGACATATTCCCCCAATCAGATTTCGTTTTATGAAGTCATCCGTGTTGTTCACCAAGGCATTTTGTCCAGGTGTTTCGATCAGAATGCCGTCAATCACGCCGTCATCGGATGGAATGTCCTCAAAATCCTGCATAAACCTCGGTCCATCTCCACCAAGCTCAAAGGCATGCCGGATCGTAGAAAATCTTTCTTTCAGTTCATCCGGGGCAGGTGGTTCGGCCAGTTTTTTGCGCCATTCGGCCCCGTTTTTTGAGGCTGCGACGGTCTGCATCAGCCCGATCAAAAACTGAATCAGCGCCCCGTTAAAATCAGGCCGTGGAGCGTCGAGGGATATGATCGGATTGTCGGCAAAGTCTTTTGTCACCTCGTGAGGCGCGATTTTTCCTGTGCTGCCATCCCGTCGTTTGGCTGGAATCCATTGTTCATCAATGAGATTGAATTTCATCTACCCTCCTTTTGAGTGACCCTCACCCCGGTCAGCCGGTCATATTCCAGCACAACCGGTTCCTGTCTCTTGTTCAACGCCTCGCCCCGCCAAAGGCCATCGTTGACCTGCGTGAGAGGGACCAGTACCGTCCACTTACCTTTGTCCGGCAGCCGTTCTTTCAACTCAACAATTTCCTTACCCAAATCTCCCGGATATTCTCTTTCCGAGTCAACCAAGCCGTTGCGAATACTCACCTGGCTCATATCCCAGGGGAATTTTTCGTGCTCATACCATGGCGTAAGCGTTGCCCCATCCCAACGGGCCAGACGCACTGTGGTTTCCATGCCACCAAGTCGGGTAGGAGTCTTCATATCCTCGCGCCATTGCGTAATTGTCGCCTCGTATCCTTCATCCAGCTTCAGCATGTTGATGTGGGCAAGAGACTTATCAGCCTGCCGTTGCGCATTGGCCTGTTCGTCTCGTTGCCGAAGCGGTGCCGGGATCGCATCGGCCTTTTCGGAAAACGCCGCTTCGATCAACTCCCGTGCATCATCCGGCATTTTCAGCTCGCCCTTCTCTGCGAGCAGCCGAACGGTCAGCCAGAGACAACCGTGGCGTGGATACACGAAAGCCGCCTTTTTAAACTTGGCCTTGTACCAGTCCGCTGTAGCATTATCGTTCGGCATCGGCCCATGAATAACCATCCAGGCAGGTTCCCGGCGGTCCGGCCCTTCTCCTTCGGGCAACGGATTCCCATGTTCATCCCGCAGGTGGCGATGGAGGCGGCCCGCCCTCTGAATCAAGAGATCCATGGGGGCGGAGTCAGAGATCAGCAGATCAAAATCAAGGTCAAGGGACTGCTCCACCACCTGGGTTGCAACCAGAACCTTGCCTCGTCGCTCCCGCGCCGTGCTTTTTCTGCCAAAGGTTGCAGTAACCGTATTCTCGATGTCAAGCCGGTCCCCCATGGTAAACCGCGCATGAAACAGCATTAGATCGGTGACGGGCAATTCGTCCTGCAAGAGTGTAGAGCCGATCAAGGCATCATGGACAGTGTTTCTGAGCCAACAAACGCATTGTCCCCTGTCAGTCGCTTCCTTTACCAGGCGCACAACATCACTTTCCTCTGCAACGATTCTTATCCCAACGGTACACTGCCGCTGAGGGGTAGCCTCCACGGGTATTTCTTCCATACCTCGTTCCTTGCTGTACGAAGAAGCTAGAGGATAGCCTTTGTTTCTTGCCTCCAACTCGCTATGGTCATCGCAACCACGGGCAAAGGCGGCAATGAAATCACCCCGCACATGGGTTGGCATGGTTGCCGAAAGGAGAATGGCGCTCCCGCCAAGAGCGGCATGGAAGGCAAGAAGGTTCTGTAACAATTTATTCATATAAGGATCGTAGGCATGAACCTCATCAACAATAAGAACATGGCCTGCCAGGCCAAAAAGCCGCAGAGATTGGAAACGAGCCGGCAATACCGCCAGCAGGGCCTGATCAAGGGTGCCGACTCCCACATCGGCAAGGAGAGCTTTTTTCCGGTTATCCGCCAGCCAGGAGGCGCATTGGGCTGAAGCGGATTCCTCCGTTGCCCAAGAGGTATCCTTCCCGGCTACCGCCGCCATGAATGTTTCGGAAAGATGCCGCGCCCCGTGGGCAAGGACAATCGAGGGATTTGAATCCTTCTCAAAAAAACGAAGATAAACAGGCGACTTGTCCGGCGAAAATTTTCCAGCCAAGCGGCTGAACATGGCATTGGATGTCGCCATGGTCGGCAGTGCCATAAAAAGACCTTTGCCACACCCGGCAGCCATCAATCGCCCTGCCAACAGAAGCGCCGCCTCGGTTTTGCCGGATCCTGTTACATCCTCAAGAATGAACAGTTGCTGAGAACTTCCGATGGGGCATTGCTCGACAAACGATTGCAACGGCGTAGGGGAAGCAAAATCGGGGAACAAATCAGAAAATTTGGGTAATCCGGGAATCGGGATTCCGCCTTTGACTCCGGCTTCACGAATCGCTCGTTTGGCTTGCGGGATTGCGCGCTGTTTCCAATACTCATCAAGCGCTATTTCCTCTTCATGAAACGGAAACCAGGTACGATTCGAACCGATCCAGTCGCAAAGAACGGCAAAGCCAGCCATCAGCCATGATGCTTTTCTTATCTGCCTTTCGAGCTCATCAAGCGAAAGATGGGTCTGTGTCGCTGTTGTACTCCAAAACATCATTGAGCCGGCATCCTGAACAAATTCGGCGGCGGCAACGGAATCGCCATCTTCGAAATAATTCTGATACGCCAACGGCATACCGTTCAGTCCTTTCATTTGCGGCGGCACCCCATGATGGCCGGTATATGCCCTGGCAATCGCCATAATGATATCCTGCCACTCAACGCAGAAAAAATCCCGCCATCCAGGAAACACAAATTGATCGTCCTCGACGGAATATTTCAAAAAAAGATTGCCGAGGTTGTCATGCCGAACCGTGTACGGCTTTCTACTCTCGGCAGTTTGCAACTTTCTCAGCAGATCAGGCCGAAGATTCTGAAAGGTTATGGAGAACTTGCCGATGTCGTGAAGAGCCAAAAACAGTTCCAGCCAACAAATGCTGATATCCTGATCCAGCCCGGTAATAGCGGCAAATTTCCTCTGGAGTGCATCGTCTTCCGACAAGAGCACATGCCCTACCGCCGCCACATCAAGGCAGTGGTAAACAAGCAGGTGATGCCTGCCACTTTCTTTATCTGTTTTGCCCCAATACCGGTAATAGCTTTTTTTCATGTCCTCCTACCCCCATCTCCCGACACCCCCCGATGATATACCCGGTGCCGCCGGAAAACGGCTTGCCCGCAAACGTCACTGAGGCAATTGTTGCATTTTTTGCAACAACTGCCTTTCCCGCAGATCCAACAAATCACCAATCAACAGACCGCGCGAAAGAATTTCCAGTTATCCGGGATTTCCGGACAACTGCGCCGCCGGGCAGACATCCGCTGCTGAATCCATTTCTCGCTTCGGCCATGCTGCTGCCAGAACTCCCGCGCCCGCTCCAGGGAACGGGCCGGGTCGGCCATGTCCTGCATCCGCTCGTAGCCGACTTTGGCCAACCAGAGCTTGATCGGTTCCGCCTTGGGGCTGGGCACGGACTGGATCAGACGGAGCAGGGTTTCCGGGTCGGCCACATCGGTGAAATATTTTTTGCCATCTGCCGCCTCAAGCTTCAGTCGGTGACATTTTGTCACCGACTCGCTGCTTTCCTTTTTCAGCCGTTCCTTCAACTTGTTCCAGTATTTCCGGGCCGCCTGGTAATCCGGCTGCTGGATGAGCACCTGGACGATATCCACGATCGAAAAATACCAGGTATCGGTATCCTCGTCGTAATGACGGCGAATCTGTTTCCCTTCAAAAACAGCCAATGATTTTTCCGGCATCGTCTCTCCTCCTGGCGGCATTCTTTCCATCTCCACTCCCCCACCTTACCAACCCATGCCCTGCGGCACAACCAAAAGTCAGGATTACCGGTGGCGCTGGTTTGCTGCCCTTGCACACACCATAACAGCCGGCCTGGGACACAGAGTGTCTCAGGTCTTTTTTTCGCGTTGCCGAAAAATGGAAGGATTGGACCTGACAGCGCGGTGGCGGCCGGCTCCAGAAAGAGCGGGGAGCGGAACGAAGGGGGAAGGGGAAAAAGACTACAGCGCCTCGAACTGGGTGCGCTCGTCGCGGCTCATCTTGCGGATGAAAATCTGGCGGGTGTCCTTGTCGTAGTAGGCCACGCACTGCTCCTCCTCGGAGGTGGTCACACGGGTGACGCTGCCGATCTTGATGACCACGCCGGGGTAAAGCTTGCCGTACACGTAAACGTTCTCGTTCACCATCTGCTCCAGGTCCTCTTCCATAGCCTTGGTCTGTTCGGTGAGCAGATTGACCCGCTCCATGGCCTTGGGCATGGCCGCCGTGTACTTCTGGAGCAGCACGGCCTTGTCCTGCGGAAAACCGGCCCCCAGTTCCTTCTTCATCTTCTCCAGCGTGCTGATGTTCTTGATGATCTCGTTCAGGCGATCCGACCAGAGCTGGAGATCCGCATCGAGCTGCAGCTTCTTCGCCTGCAGCGAGGGAATGATGCCGACGCTGACGGTGGTGGTGATCTCGGTCTCGGCCCCCAGTTCCTTGGCGAACATGGAGCCGCCGACGATGTAATTGCCGCCGATCACCACGCCCTTCTCCTTGCCCTTGACGATGAGATTCTTGCCGACCATGGCCCGGCACTGCACGATGTAGTCGTTGACGATGAGGTCGCTGGCGGTCTCCACCCGGGCGCCGTTCTCCATGAAATCCACCGTCACCGTGCCCTTGGCCCGCAGCACCGTCTGTTCGCCCACCGCGCTGCCGACCACGGTAAGGTTGCCGCCGGCCATGACAAAGGCGTTGGTCACCCCTTTCTGGACCAGGACGTTGCCGCGGCACTTCACCGAAAACCCCGGCAACACCTCGCCCTGAATCACGAGATTGGCGCCGCCGAAGGCGATGTTGCCCACGGAAATGTCGAGGTCGCCCTTGACCACGTGCTCCTCGTAGACCGAGGGCTTGCCGTCGGCCATGAGGAACTTGCCATCGAACTTGGAAAAAATCTTGCTCTCGTCCTCGGAAAGATAGACCCCGGTGCCGCATTTCAGCTTGCGGTCCTTGCCCGACTTGGCCGGAATGCCGGTGCCGAAGACATCCTTGCCGGCCTTGCCCTGGGTCGGCGGCATCTTTTCCAGCAGCAGCTTGTCCTTGGCCACGTTGACGATGGTGCCGAGTTCGCGGAAATCGACCTGGTCCTTGCTCCCCTCCTTCATCTTGGGGGAACGGGCCATGGACGGCTTGACGTGGAGCCGGACCCTGGCGTCCTGCCCCGGCGCCGGCGGGTCGCCCTTGGCGACGCAGAACGAGCCGTCGGGCAGCCGCTCCGGCTCCGCAAGCACGCCGTAGACCACGCCATGCTCCTTGAGTTCGTGGGCCAGAAGCTGCGGGTTCAGGGTGGCACCGGCCTTGGCGTCTTTCGGCACCGCCATCGCCAGCAGATGATCCTTGGAGACCTTCAGAATGAAGGTGTCGTCCTGGATCTCGACTCCGCCCTTAAACAGTTTTTCACTTGCCATGTGCCCTCGCAGCGCGGGGGCCGTCTCATGGCGCCCCGCATCCCTCCCACTCTCCGTATCGGATGAGGCCGGCAAAACTCAAGCCGGCGTCAGGATTACAATTCTTTTTCCAATGCCTTGATACTCTGATATTCGCCCAGCACCACCAGGATGTCTCCCGGCAGGATTTCGGTGCTCGGGGTTGGATTGAAGAGCATTTCGCCGTGCTCTCGCTTGATGGCGACCACGATGAGGTCGTGCTTCTTGCGGATGTTCGAGGCCATCAGGCTCATGTTGGCAATGGGAGACTTCTCGGAAACCTGCAACTCCTCAAGCCGCAGCCCCAGCTCGCCGCCATGCACCGCGAGATCGAGAAAATCCACCACCGTCGGCCGCATGACCATCTGGGCCATCCGCACCGCGCCGATGTAATAGGGCGAGATCACCTTGTCGGCCCCGGCGCGCAGCAGCTTGGTCTCGGTGCCTTCGGCGCCGCTGGAGCGGGCCATGATATACAGGTTGGGATTGAGCCCGCGGGCGGAAAGAACGATATAGAGATTGTCGGCATCGGAGGAAACCACGGCGATCAATCCCTTGGCCTGCCGGATCCCCGCCTTGAGCAGGGTCTCGTCGCTGGAGGCGTTGCCCTCCAGGGCGAGAAACCGGAGTTCGTTGATCTGCTGAACCTCCTGGGCGTCGTGTTCAATGACCACGAAGGGCAGGTGGTTGTCGCGGAGCGCCTTGCAGATCACCTTGCCGATCCGGCCGAAGCCGCAGACAATATAGTGGTTCTTGAGCGCGGCCACCTTTTTTTCCATGTTGTTCCTCCCCAGGATGCGTCGCAGCCCGCCTTCCACCACGGCATCGGTGACCTCGCTGAAAAGATAGAGCACGAACCCCACCCCGACCAGAAGAAGGCCCATGGTGAAGAGGCGGCCCGCCTGACTCAGCGGCACCACCTCGCCATAGCCGACAGTGGTGATGGTGATCACCGTCATGTAGAGGCCGTCGAGAAAGGTGCTCCCCTCGATGGCCATATAACCTGTGCTGCCGGCCAGGATGAGCAGCAGCAGCAGCACGCTGCTCGCGACAATTCGTTTCATACCTCTCCGGGGAACCGGTTCGCACTGGCCAGGCGCAGGCAGCCGTTGCCCCGCGACCCTGGCGCATCCTGCCCCATTCTAAGCACATTCCCCAGTGTTTTTCCAGCGTTATTGACGCGGCCTGAGCGGTGCGCCGGGCCGGTTTCAAGTTTTTCCGCCCTTGTGCCGATGTATCAACAGGAACTGCGGACGAGGGGAAAACCTCCACCGAGGCACGGCCATGACGCCACGGGAAGCCATTCGAGTGCTGATGCAGAGTCCCTTCTATTTCCGGCTGTTGCTCATCGAACGCCAGGCACTGGTTCGCGACTTCTGTTCGCGCTACGCCGGCGGCTGACCGCCGCCTCCCCTGCTCCGCCAACCCCCTGTCTCTCCGCGCAAAACCTCGCCGCAACAACTCCGCCTTCCCCTGCTCTTTTTGTTTGGCATCACCCGGCAATTGGTTTATAGTCCTTCCGTTTCGTGCGCTGCAGCCCGGCGCGGGCCGGCCGGCGAGGCGACTTTTCGCGTATCCTGTTCCGTTTTCAGGGAATCAACCCATAGCAGAAGGAGTCGATCATGAACATTCTCATTTTCGGACCGAACGGCAGCGGCAAGGGCACCCAGGGCGCCATTGTCCAGAAGAAGTACAACTTCCCGCACATCGAGAGCGGCGCCATCTTCCGCAAGAACATCGGCGGCGGCACCGAGCTGGGCAAGAAGGCCAAGGAATACATCGACCGCGGCGACCTGGTGCCGGACGACATCACCATCCCCATGATCCTCGACCGCCTGAAGGAGGCGGACTGCAAGAGCGGCTGGCTGCTGGACGGCTTCCCGCGCAACAAGGTGCAGGCGGAAACCTTGGCCAAGGCCCTGAAGGACGCCGGCATCGCCCTTGATTACGTCATCGAGATCGTGCTGCCGCGCGACGTGGCCAAGCTCCGCATCACCGGCCGCCGTCTCTGCGTCAACGACAACAACCACCCCAACCACATCGCCTTCGACGCCATCAAGCCGGTGGAAAAAGACGGCAAGCTGGTCTGCCGGGTCTGCGGCGGCGACCTCAAGACCCGCGCCGACGATCAGGACGACACGGCCATCGACAAGCGGCACGACATCTACTACGACGACAAGACCGGCACCATGGCCGCGGTCAACTACTTCAAGGCCCTGGGCGGCAACACCAAGGTGCTCTCCGTGGACGGCCGCCCCTCGATCCCCGAGGTTTCCGAGGCGATCATGAAGCAGCTCGCCTGAGCCGATCCGGTTCTTCCGCCCAAAACAAGAAAGGCGAAAGGCGCACGGCCTTTCGCCTTTCTTGTTCCGGCGTCCTGCCTGACAACCTAGAAATCCTCAAAGTCCTCCCCATCGAGGGGAATCACTGCCTCCGGCTTTGCCGTTGCCGAAGGCATGGGTGCCACCTTTTTCCCGGCAGCAGCGGCCCCGGCCGTGTGGGCAGTCGAGCGCGGCGACAACGACTTGGACGCGGCGGCGGGCTTCGCCCCCTTGCCGGTCCGGGCCTCCGGCGGGGCGGCAGCTCCGGCCGCCTCCACACCGACAATCTCTCCCAGCAGGCGCACCAAGGCGTCCAGTTCCTTGGCCTGTCCGGAAAGCTCCTCGCTGGCCGAGGCGGATTCCTCGGAAACCGCGGCATTGGCCTGGGTGACCTTGTCCACCTCGGAAACGGCGATGTTGATCTGCTGCACCCCCTGGGCCTGCTCGTCGCTGGCCACCGCGATCTCGTGGGCCAGACTGCTGACCTTCTTGACCCGTTCGACGATCTGCACCAGGATGTCATGCACCTCGGCGGACGCCTCCACGCCGTTTTCCGCGTTCCGCTGCGATTCTTCGATCAGCTGCGAGGTGAGGCGGGCCGCCTCGGCGCTGCGCAGGGCCAATGACCGCACCTCCTCCGCCACCACCGCAAAGCCGGCCCCGGCCTCGCCGGCCCGCGCCGCCTCCACCGCAGCGTTCAGGGCGAGCAGATTGGTCTGGAACGCGATCTCGTCAATGGTTTTCATGATCGAGGCCGTCTCGTCCGCCGATTTCTTGATGCTGCCGATCGCCTCGTTCATCCGCTCCATGCTGCGCTGGGCCTGCTCCGCTGACTCCTTGGCGCTTTCCGCCATCCGGCTGGTCTGCGTGACATTTTCCGCATTCTGTCTGGTCATGGAGGACATCTCCTCCAGCGAGGCAGAGGTCTCTTCGAGACTGGAGGCCTGATGCTGGGCTCCTTCCGCCAAGGCATTGCTCGAAGAGGATATCTGGTTCGAGGCATCGAGCAGGTTGACGGCCCCCCGGCTCAGGTCGGCGATGATCCGGCGCACCGGCTTGATCACCGAATTGGAAACGATGCGGACAATCAGGGTGGCGAAGACCACTGCCATCAGAAGCAGTCCCGCCGCCACGATCTGCGCCGCCTTGGTCATGGAGGCGCGCAGTTGCGCATCCGCCGGCGCCAGGGACTGAATCACTTCAAAGGCCCCATGCATCTCGCCGGCCTTCCAGTTTTCCATGGGGCCGCCGGTGGGATCGGTCCCGTTGCCGGTGCCCCAGAGGGTCTGCGACGTGGCGGGGTCACCGTGGCAGACGAGACAGCTCTCGCTGAGTTTCACGGCTCGAAAGTAGCGGACGGCATTCATTTCCGGATCAATGACATAGTGGTCATCGAGATTCTTCTCCACCATGAGGCGCAACGCCTCGGCTTCCACGCTGTCCGGCTCGTTCTTGGGGTTCCGGGGCGCAAACTTGGGAACCTTGAAGGCATATCCTCCCTCCTCGGCCTTGCGCATCGCGGCATTCCAGGCGCTGACCACCGGCACCGCGGCCAGCACCTTCTCGCGCTGGCCCTGGGCCGCATACTCCCGGAGCTGCTCGATGGAAAAGAGGCCCATGGCCCATTTGGCCTCCATCTCCTGGCGGGTGGACTCGGCGGTGAGGCAGATCGCCCGCGCCTTGTCGACAAAGGAATGCACGGTCCGCGCCCTGGATTCGCGAACATAGAGCGTCACCAGCACCACGATGAGCAATGTCGGCAGCACGATGCCGATGCCGACAATCTTCCCCCGCAACGACCATTGCCTGAGATCCATATCGCCTCCGCTCGAAAGGGGAAAAAACCAGCCCCGTCTTCTCCCGAGTGTGGCAGAGGGCAGGGCTGGTTGTAAATCAAAAAAAACGTCCGGGAGATCGGGAGGATGCCGGCCGGCGCAGCGCCGGGGAATCGCGGTTCTTATACCCGATGGTTCACCGCGCTGCCGATCCGGGCCAGCAGTTCTCCCACCCGGCCCTCGGCCGGCAGGTGCTCCCGCAATTCCTCCACCCACGCGGCGATGCGGGTCAGTGCCTCACGCTGCTCGAAAATGAGCTGCTCCCACTGCCGCCGCTCCTGGAAGATGCGGTCGATCTGGCGCTGCACCGCCTCCACCACCCGGGCCTTGGCCTCCTGGTCCACGAGTTGGCAGGCCGCCTCCTGGTCAAGGATGGCGAGGAATTCGTCACGGAAGGAGCTGTAGGCGGCAAAGGCGCCGGCCGGGTCGATGGTCTGCTGGTACTGCACCACCCGGTCGAGCTTGGCCTTGAGTTCCTCGGCCCGCACCGGCTTGGTAATGTAATCAAAGGCACCAAGCTGCATCGCCTCGATGGCTGATTCCAGCGAGGCAAAGCCGGTGATCATCAGGACGGCGCAACCGGGATTGACGCGCTTGGCAAAGCGGATCACGTCGAGACCGCCCTCGGTCCGGTGGTCGGTGCCGGGCATGTTCTTGTCGGTGATAACCGCATGGAAGTGTTCCCGCGACAGCAGGGCAATGGCACTGACCGCATCCTCGGCCGTTACCACCTCGCAGCCGAGCCGCTCCACTCCCAGGCGCAGGACCTGCCGCGCCGTCGGCTCGTCGTCCACCACCAGTACCCGCATCCGCATGGCCGCCTTTTCATCCATCGCCCTCACCTCGTCGTCTGGTTACAACCGCACTTCCCTGTTGCCCGGCGTCCATTTCACCGTCACCGCGCCGCTGCCCACCTCCACTGTCACGGTCCGCGACGGCGAGCCGCCGGTATCGCCGGCCACCAGGGGAATCTGATGCTGCCGCAGCAACCGCGTTACCGCCGCCACGTTGCGCTCGCCCACATGAAACTGCGAATCCTTGCGCCATACCGTGGCGCCGCCCGCCAGCTTGGCGATCAGTCCCGAGCCGGCCGGGGCATAGACGCCTGCGGTGCCAAGCACCATGCGGATCAGGAGGGGCACCGCGGTATCGGCATAATAGCCCGGACTTTTCTGCCGGCTGTTCGGCTGATTCACCGAGTCGGGCAGCAGGATATGGACCAGACCGGCGGTCATGGTCAGCGGATGCTGGAGCACCAGGGCCACGCAGGAGCCCAGGGCATAGGTGCGCAGCAGATCGCCGGGCTCCCTGGAGACCTGCCATTCGCCGATGCCGATGACCCGCAAGGTGCTCATGGGCTCACGTCCCGTTGTCCGTCGTGGGGCGGCCGCCCCGCCTCCCGCCAGGCGGCGGCGTACAGCCGGTTCAGCCTCTGTTCCAGTTCCAGCCGGGCAGCCTCGATGGCTTCTCCCCCGGCATCCGCCGCCACGGCAAGCGGCTCGCCGTAGCAGAGCACCAGCCGGGCAAAGGGCTTGGGCAGGATGGTGCGATCCCAGCTGCGGAAGGCCCAGTAGCGGTCCGCCGCCACCGCCACCGGCAGGATCGGAGCGCCGCTCTTGCTGGCGAGCAGCAAAGCGCCGGCCTGCATCACCCGCGCCGGCCCCTGGGAGCCGTCGGCCACGATGGCGGCGCTCAACCCCTGCCGCATGAGATCGATCAATCCCTTCAGGGCCCGCACCCCGCTGCGGTTTCTGGAACCGCGGACCGTGGCAAGGCCCTTCCGTTCCAGCATCCGCGCCACGTATTCGGCGTCGCCGCTGGCGCTCACCATGGCGGCCCACCCCTGGCCGCGGTCGCGATGGAGTTCGATGATGCAAAAGACGCCGTAATGCCAGAAGGCCGCGACAAAGGGAGAGGCGGCTGCTTCGCACTGCCGGCGGTATCCGTCGCCGACCACGGTGAGCCGGCAGGTGGCAAAGAGCAGCCGGCTGAGCATCCCATAGAGGCGCGGCACCAGCCAGAGGGCCAGACGCTGGCCAATTCCCTGACTCACAGCCATTGCAGCTCCTTTTCCTTGAGCGCCTTGATCCGGTCGCGCAGTTCGGCCGCCTCCTCGAAGGCCAGCTCCCTGGCCGCCTCCTGCATGGCCGCGGTCAATTCCTTGATCTCCCGCCGCAAGTCCTTGAGGGAGGCAAACTCCGTCTTCTCCTCGGCCGCTTCCACCGCCACGGTGACATAGTCCTGCTCGTAGACCGTCTCCATGAGTTCCTTGATGGTGGAGCGCACCGTCTCCGGGGTGATGGAGTGCTCTTCATTATAGGCGGCCTGGACGACCCGGCGGCGCTCGGTCTCGTCGATGGTCTGGCGCATGGAGTCGGTCACGGTGTCGCCATAGAGCAGCACCATGCCGCTGGCGTTGCGGGCGGCCCGGCCGCAGGTCTGAATCAGGCTCCGTTCGCTGCGCAGAAAGCCCTCCTTGTCGGCGTCGAGCACCGCCACCAGCGAAACCTCGGGGATATCGAGCCCCTCGCGCAGCAGGTTGATGCCCACCAGCACCTGGAACTCGCCCTTGCGGAGATCGCGGATCAGGGCCATGCGCTCCAGGGTCTTGATGTCGGAATGGAGATAGCGCACCCTGACCCCGAGGTTGGCGTAATAGTCGCAGAGGTCCTCGGCCATGCGCTTGGTGAGGGTGGTCACCAGCACCGCCTCGTTCTTTGCCTCCCGCAGCCGGATCTCGTGGAGCAGGTCATCCACCTGGCCGCTGGCCGGCCGCACCTCGATCTTGGGGTCCATGAGGCCGGTGGGCCGGATGAGCTGCTCGACGATGCGGCCTTGCGCCACCTCCAGCTCGTAGTCGCCAGGGGTGGCCGAGACGTAGACGCTCTGCTTGAGCCGGGCGGAAAACTCCTCGAACATGAGCGGCCGGTTATCGAGGGCCGAGGGCAGGCGGAAGCCGAATTCCACCAGGGTCTCCTTGCGGGCCCGGTCGCCCCGGTACATGCCGCGCACCTGCGGGATCGCCACATGGCTCTCGTCGGCAAAGAGCACGTAATCATCGGGAAAATAATCGAGGAGGGTGGGCGGCGCCTCGCCGGGTGCCCGGCCGGTGAGGTGGCGGCTGTAGTTCTCGATGCCGTGGCAGTAGCCAAGCTCCTGGAGCATCTCCAGATCGAACTCGGTGCGCTGCTCCAGCCGCTGGGCCTCCAAAAGCCGGCCGGCACCCCGCAACTCGGCAAGGCGCTCCGCCAGTTCCGCCTTGATGGCGGCGCATGCCTGCTGCAACCGCTCCCTGGAGGTGACGAAATGGCTGCCAGGAAAGACGGTGAGTTCCTGCCACTCCTCCAGGGGCTTGCCGCGCAGGGGGTCAATGATCCGGATCGCCTCGATGGTGTCGCCGAAGAGTTCCACCCGCACCGCTCGCTCCTCCTCGTAGGCCGGGAAGATCTCCAGCACGTCGCCGCGCACCCGGAAGGTGCCGCGGTGGAAGGAGATGTCGTTGCGCTCGTAGAGCATGTAGACGAGGCGCCGGGTCAGCTCGGCCAGGGGGTACTCCTCGCCCACTTTGAGGAAGAGGTGCATGTCCCTGTACTCGTCCGGCGAACCGAGGCCGTAGATGCAGGAGACCGAGGCAACGATGATCACGTCCCGCCGGGTGAGGAGCGAGCGGGTGGCGGAATGGCGCATCTTGTCGATGGCGTCGTTGATGGCGGAGTCCTTCTCGATGTAGGTGTCGGACTGGGGGATGTACGCCTCGGGCTGGTAGTAGTCGTAGTAGCTGACAAAATATTCCACCGCATTGTGCGGGAAGAGCTCCTTGAACTCGGCAAAGAGCTGGGCGGCCAGGGTCTTGTTGGGGGCCAGCACCAGGGCGGGCCGTTGCACGGCATTGATCACCTGGGCCACGGTGAAGGTCTTGCCCGAACCGGTGACGCCGAGCAGCACCTGATGGCGCGCGCCCTCGCGCAGGCCGCGGCTCAAGAGCTCGATGGCCCGGGGCTGATCCCCCCTGGGGGTGAAGGCCGAAACGAGTTCGAACATGGCGGCTCAGCGGAAATGGTCGTAGCCCTGGTAGCTGATTTCGCGGCGGCTGGTGGCATCGAGCAGCGCCACCCCCTGCCCCGCGACAATGCGGCCCACCGGGGTGAGAGTGATGCCGAGGCGCTCCTGGGCGAGATGGAGCAAGGTCTCGGCGTCAGCGGCCGCACAGGTGAGCACCAGCTGGTAATCCTCGCCGCCGGCCAGTGCCCAGTCGAGCGGTCTGGTCCCACAGGCAGCGGCCGCCCTCTCTAATTCCGGGGTCATCGGCAGGGCCGC
Organism: Thermodesulfobacteriota bacterium; assembly: GCA_040757055.1. Lineage (GTDB taxonomy): Bacteria > Desulfobacterota > Desulfobulbia > Desulfobulbales > Desulfurivibrionaceae > JAJZRJ01. The sequence continues at coordinate 389,803 of JBFLXY010000001.1, forward strand.
GCTCTCCACCTCGGCTCCCACCTTGCTTTCGGCGCAGAGATGGGCGAGATCGGTGGCCAGGCCGTCGGAAAGATCCATCATGGCATGGACTTTCCCACTCTCCGCGAGCAGGCGCCCCAAGGCTACCTGGGCCTGAGGGTCGCAATGGGCCGCCACCAGCGGCTGCCACGCCGCATTCTCCTGCTGCCTCCCTGTCTGGCAAAGGGCAAGGCCGGCAGCGGCCTGGCCGAGAAAGCCGGAAACCAGCACCGCATCGTCGGGCGAAGCGCCGGAGCGGTAACAAACCTGATTGCCCGGCGCTTCGCCCAGCACGGTGACCGAGAGCACCAGTTCATGGCCGCTCTTGACGGTATCGCCGCCGATGAGGATGGCCCCGTATTCGCGCACCGATGTCAGAAGGCCCGCGAGCAGGGCATCGATCCAGGCCGGCGCCACCCGGGCCGGCGCGGCCAGGGAAAGCAGGACGAAACGCGGAATGCCGCCCATGGCAGCGATGTCGCTCATGTTCACCGCCACTGCCTTGCGGCCGAGCAGCTGGGGCGGATGCCAGCGGCAATCAAAGTGGATTCCCTCCACCAGGGTATCGGTGGTGGCCAGCGAGACCAGCTCGCCGCCGGCCTGGCGGAAGACGGCGCAGTCGTCGCCAATGCCGCGCAGCAGGTCAGGGGCCTCCCCGGCGGCCTCGGCACGGATGCGGGCGATGAGTTCCCGCTCGGAGGGCAATGGCGTCACGGGCAGCACCGCTTCCCGCTCCCGGTCTCCGGACCGACGGCGGGAGCCGCCACCACCGAACAGCAGGTGGCCTTGAACCGGCGGATGCCCGGTTGACCGAATTCATCGGGATAGCGAATCGCCAGGCGGCGACTCAGGCACGCGTGCACCTCCTGGGCAGAGGCGCAGCCCAGCACCTCGGCCGCCAGCGCCTCGCATTCCTCGGCGGTGCTCTGGCGGATCATCCGCTTCACATAGGGAATGGCGTAGGGGTGCATGCTCAGCTCATCGAGGCCCAACCCCAGCAGCACCGGCACCATGGCCAGATCGCCGGCCATCTCGCCGCACATGGCCACCGGAATCCCCGCCCCATGGCCCGCCTCCACCACCTGCCGGATCATGCGCAACACCGCCGGGTGCAGCGGCTCGTACATGTGGGCCACCTGTTCGTTGCCGCGGTCGATGGCCAGGGCGTACTGGATGAGGTCGTTGGTGCCAATGCTGAAAAAATCGACCTCCCGTGCCAGCACGTCGGCCACCGACACCGCGCTCGGCACCTCGATCATGATGCCCACCGGCACCTGCGCCGCAAAGGGCACGCCTTCACGGCGCAGTTCCGCCTGCGCCGCAGCCATCAGTTCCCGGGCTCGCTGAATCTCGCACAGCGAGGTGATCATCGGAAACATGATGCGCAGCCGGCCATACACCCCCGCCCGGAAAAGGGCGCGGAGCTGGGCGGTGAAGATCGCCGGCTCGCGCAGGGAAAAACGAATGGCACGGAGTCCCAGCGCCGGGTTGGTCTCGCTGGCCCAGCGGAGGCTGGCCGGAAACTTGTCGCCGCCGGCATCCAGGGTGCGGATGGTCACCGGAAAAGGCGACAGGCTGATCAGCAATCCCCGGTAAAGGTCAAAAAGCTCTTCCTCGTCCGGCACGGTCTGGCGGTTCAGGTAAGAGTATTCGCTGCGGAAGAGTCCAATGCCGGTCGCTCCGTAGCCCACGGCCAGGGCCGCCTCCTCGCCCTTGCCGATGTTCGCCTCGATCCGCACCGCCAGTCCGTCGATGGTTTCGGCCGCCAGATGGGTGTAGGCCGCCACCTCCTCGCTGTAGCGCCGGTACCGCTGCTGGTACTCCCGGTAATAATCGAGCTGGTCCGGGGTGGGATGGAGCTGGAGCAGGCCGGTGCCGCCGTCGACCACGATGAGGTCGCCGGTGGCGGCGGTGCGGGTGATCTCCGCCGCCCCCACCACCGACGGGATGCCGAGGGTGCGGGCGACGATGGCGGAATGGGAGGTGGCGCCGCCCTGCTCGGCGACAAAGCCCAGCACCCGGCTGGTCTGCATCCGCAGGATCTCCTCGGGCGCAAAGTCGCGCGCCACCAGGATCACCTTTTCCTCCGCCCCGGCCCCTTCGTCCTCCTCCTGGTCGCCGAGCTGGCGGAAAATGCGCTCCGCCACCTGCTCGACGTCGTGGACCCTGGCCCGCAGGTAGGGGTCGTCGATGGCGGCAAAGGCCGCCCTGGTTTCATTCAGCGCCTTTTCCAGCGCCCACTCGGCGTCGATCCCCTGCTGCTCGATGGCGGCCAGGGTGCGGTCGAAGATCATCCGGTCCCGCAGCATCAGGAGGTGGGAGTCGATGATGGCGGCATAGCCGGCGAGCTGCTCGGCAAACTGCCGGCGGGCAGCGCGGAGCTGGTCCTCGGCCCGGTCCACCGCCGCCCGGAAGCGCTCCATCTCGGTGCCGACCCGGACCGGATCGAGCGTCACATGCTGGTGCCGATGGCCCTTGCGCCGTCCCAGCACGCGAATGCGGCCGATGATGATGCCCGGCGAGGCGCCGATGCCATAAATGGTCCTGGGTATGCGGTCGGTCGCGGGCTTCATTCCTGCCGGCCTCGCAAAAAGCCGCTCTGCCGGCGGTCCATTCTCCAACACCTGTTGTTTTCCCGTGCCCGCCCGCCGGGTTTCGATCTTTTTTGCGAGATCATCATTCTTCGTCGAACTTGTTGGCCACCAGCTGTTCCAGGGCGTCCATGGCAGCACGGGCATCCCGCCCCTCGATGCGGATGGTCACCGGCGTACCCTGGACGCAGGCCAGGGTCAGCACATCGAGGATGCTCTTGCAGTCCACCGCCTCGCCTTCCCGTATCAAGCGCACATCCGCCTCGAAACGCCGGGCGGTTTCCACCAGCCGGGCCGAGGTACGACCGTGCAGGCCATAGCGGTTGCCGATGCGGAACTCCTTTTCCATCACCTCGTCAGCCATACCTCGCTCCGGCCCGCCGCCCCGATCCTGCCGGCGCACCCTTCTCCCTGTAAAGTTTTCCCCTTTCCCTGCCGATACAGTAACCAAAGACCAGGGGGAAAGGATTCCGCCATGCAAACCATCTGCTGCATCTGCCACAGGACCAAGAGCGACAACCGCTGGATCCGCTCGGCTCAGTCGCGGGCCAAGAAGGTCTCCCACGGTTACTGCCCCAGCTGCTACCGCCAGCTGATGGAACAGGTGCACAGCTATTTCGCCAACCGCCTGCTCCAGGCGGATTCCTGAACCACCGGCCGGCCCGCTGCCGGCGGCCCCAGGCTCGTGAAGCGGCCTTTTTGCCGGCCCGCGGCAGGCAGGGCGCAGCACCTTGTGCAAAAGCTCCCTTATTTGATCACCTTCAGCACCGGTCTTTTCGACGCCTTTTTCGCCAGCGGCGTCGGCCGGTCCACGTGGGGCGACCAGCCCTCGAAGGCCACCGCCTTGACAAACCGTTTCTCCCCGCCCATGGTGAATATCTCCTGGCCGGTGAACTGGGGCTCCCGCAGGGTCCACACCACCTGCTTCGGCGGCACGGTGAGCAGCTGCATGGTGAGATGCCACCACTCGTCGCGCTTGGCCACATCCCGCTCGATTTTGCTCACCACGGCGTAGAGCAGATGGTCGGCCACAACCAGCACGATATCCCCCGGCACGGTGGTCTCCTTGAACGGCATGATGTTCTTGAGATCACGCACGATCTTTTCCACGTCGAAATCATGTTCCATGAACTTTCGCCCCTGCTGGGAGAGAAAGCGGCAAGCGCCCCCCGCGCCGCCACCCTCGATACCTGCCAAGGTACCACACCGCTCCCCGACGGCGCAACAGCAAGGCGGCCCCGCCCAGCGGGCCATGCTTTTTTCCCCGTGGCCACATGCCGCCTTTTGCGGTATGAAGTGTATGGGTCCGCAACCGCACCGGCCAATGAGCGTGCCTCTCCCCAGGGGCAGCGCGGCCGCCGGACCACAGAAAAAAAACCGATGGTGGAACCTTTTTCGTTTCGTCCTGTCATTACGATTGGACGCCATCGGCAAGAACAGCGCATGAGCCGATGAGCGAACACGATGTGGCCGGCCTAGTCCGCGCCCTGCGCCAGGGCGACAACCAGGCATTCAACCAGCTGGTCCGGATCTACCAGGCCAGGATATGGAATCTGACGCGTACCTACGTCAAGGACGAGGAGGAGGCCAAGGATCTCAGCCAGGACATCTTTGTCACGGCCTACCGTTCCCTTGGGCATCTGCGCGACGATGCCAAGTTCGGGGCCTGGCTCTACCAGCTGGCCCTCAACCATTGCCGCAACCGCTACAAACGCCTCAAGCGGCGGGGGTTTTTCAGCAACCTCTCCCTGGACGATCCGGACAACCCGATCCCGCTCAGCCAGGGTGAGACTCCGGAGCGCCAGCTGGAGCGCCGGAACGTGAACGAGGCGGTGCGCAACGCCATTGCCGCCATGCCGGAAACCGAAAAGGAGATTCTGCTGCTGCGCGATCTCCAGGAACTCTCCTACGAGGAGATCAGCGCCATTCTCGGCATCCCGCTGGGCACGGTCAAGTCCAAGCTCAACCGGGCCCGGCTGGCGTTAAAGGAACGGCTCAAAAAAATGCTGGAGTACCAACCATGAGGGAATGCAGCGAACATCAGGCTTGTTTCACGGCCCACCTCGACGGGGAGCTGACCCCGGCGGAACGGCACGACCTGGAGGCCCACCTGGCCTCCTGCCCCCGCTGCGCCGATGAATGGCGCCTTTTTACCCTGACCCTCGGCCATTTTGCAGCCCTGCGGCACACGCCGCCGCCTCCCGATCTGCTGCCCGGCATCCACGCCAAGCTGGAGCGCCCGCCGTTCTGGGCCCGTCTCCGTGATCTCGCCGCCGGGCTCGACTTCTCCATGTCGCTGCCCGCCGCCGCCGCCACTGTGGCCGTGGCCATGGCCGTGGGCTTCTTTTTCAAGATGCACCTCCAGCCCCTGGAACTCCCGGGCCAGGTCGCCCAGACAGCCAGCCGCCGGGCTCCCGCCATGATCATTCCCGATTCGCGGCTGACCACGGTGAATGGGCACCCAGGCCCGGCCCTGCCGCAGGCCAGGGCCGCCCATCCCCCCATGGTGCCGGAACTGGACGACCTCCATCCCGACATCTTCATCACGGTGCAGGCCGAAACGCCCCATGATCTCCCCCTGCTCCAGCAGGCGATGGAGGAGCGCCACCTCGCGCCCTATGCCGCCAGCCCCCACGTCATCCGGCTCCGCCTCCCGCCCGACGATCTGCCGCTCCTGCGCGAGGCGCTGGGCAACCGGCAGATGGTGGTCTTTCCGCCGGAAACCGTCATCTCCGGCTATCCCCACCACAAGGACTCGCTGCTGGTGGCCATCCGCCTGCAATGAAAATGGACCGCCCACGAGCGGGGGAGCCTTACGCCGGGGCGTTCACCCTCAGGAAACGCCCCGCAACCGGCGGAATCCTCAGCGGTTGCGGCGCGATGCAAAAAAAATGGTTTGGCCGGAACCTTTTGCCTCCGCCGTGGTCTTTAAAAACGGTGCGAACACGGATCGCATCCTCTCTTCCTTCCCCTTCTTCCCGGAAGGGCCCCTCGGGACCGCCTCGCTTGCCCGGCGTGGCGGTCCCATCTTTTTGTCCATCCGGCACCGCGCATCTTGACAAAGTTTTTCCCGACCCTAAAGTGAGCACATGACACCTGTTGAGAAAATGGTACCATGCTGTTGATTCGCTGTTGATAACCTGTTGCCCTATTGTTGACTGAAGGAGTGTGACCCCATGCAGAACCCGATCCCACGAAACATCCTGCGCCTCGCCGCCGCCTTCCTCTTTCTCCTGGCAGGCCTCGGCCATGCCGTTGCCGCCCCCGCCCCCCGTCCCATGGCCGGGGCCCCGGATTCCTTCGCCGATCTGGCCGACCGCCTGAGCCCCACCGTGGTGAACATCTACACCACCCAGACCGTCAAGGTGCAGCGCTCGCCCCACGATTTCTTCTTCCAGGACGAAAACATGCCGGAGATGTTTCGCCACTTTTTCGGTCCGCAGGCGCCCTTCGGCAACCAGACGCCGCAGCGGGACCTGAAGCGCACCAGCCTGGGCTCCGGCGTCATCTCGTCGGCGGACGGCTACATCATCACCAACAACCATGTGGTGGAGAATGCCGACGCCATCAGCGTCCGGCTCACCACCTCCGAGGAGTACGACGCCAAGATTATCGGCCGCGACCCCAAGACCGACCTGGCCCTGATCAAGATCGAGCCCAAGAGCCCGCTGCCGGCCGTGACCTTCGGCGACTCGGAAAAACTGCGGGTGGGTGACTGGGTGGTGGCCATCGGCAACCCCTTTGGCTTCGAGCAGACGGTGACCGCCGGCATTGTCAGCGGCAAGGGCCGCTCTTTGGGCAGCGGGCCCTATGAAAACTTCATCCAGACCGACGCCTCCATCAACCCCGGCAACTCCGGCGGGCCGCTCTTCAATCTCAACGGCGAGATGGTGGGCATCAATACCGCGATCTACAGCCGCAGCGGCGGCAACATCGGCATCGGCTTCGCCATCCCGGTCAACACCGCCAGGAATGTCATCAGCCAGCTCAAGGAACATGGCGCGGTGGTGCGGGGCTGGCTCGGGGTCATGATCCAGCAGGTCACGCCGGAACTGGCCAAGCAGTTCCAGCTCGACCGGCCGGTCGGTGCCCTGGTGGGCGAGGTTTCGCCGGGCGGTCCGGCCGACAGGGCCGGAATCAAACAGGGCGACGTCATCGTCCGCTATAACGGCAAGGAGATATCCCAGGTGAACTCCCTGCCCACCTTGGTTTCCCAGACCCCGGTGGGCAGCCGGGCCACGGTGGTGCTGATTCGGGGCGGCAAGGAAAGGACCGTGACCGTCACCATCGCCAAGCTCGACGAGGAACAGGTGGCGTCCGGGAACGGGGATCAGACCAGCCAGGAACTCGGCATGAGCGTCCAGGACCTCACCCCGGATCTCGCCAAGACGCTGGGCATCAAGGAAAAGAGCGGAGTGCTGGTGGTCAATGTGGAGCCGGGCTCTCCCGCCGCCGACAAAGGGCTGCGCCGCGGCGACCTGATCCTCGAGGTGAACCGGAAACCGGTCAGGACGGTGGCGGAATTCGCCAAGGCCCTGGCCGCCGGCAAGAAGCAGAACAGCCTGCTTCTGCTGATGAAACGTAACGGCCACACTCGCTACGTGGCCATCCGCCTCAAATAAGCCCGGACCACAAGGAGGAACAAGCCATGACACGGTTACGGAACGCATTCCGCCAACGCTGGCCAGGCCTGCTGGTCGCCCTGAGTCTCAGTCTGCTGCTGGCCGCCTGCACTTACAAGGACCGGGTGGCGCCGCTCAACCTGCCGGACGCCGCCCGCGGCGTCACGGTGGCCGGCGGCCTCAGGATCTCGGCCGAGGCGTTCACAGACGCGAAGAAGGCGGAGCAGACCTTCGGCTTCAACGCCCACGGCGCAGGCCTCCTGCCGGTGCAGGTCACCTTCCAGAACGACAGCCCGGAAACCGCCTACGTCAATGTGGAGCAGACCTTCCTCATCGACCTGAACAACAAGGCATGGCCGATCCTCTCCCTGGAAAAGACCTATCAGCGGACCAAGGGACACGTGGATATCGGCGAGACCGCCAAGGAGACCGGCAAGCCGGCCCTGCTCCTCGGCGCGGCCGGTGCCATCGCCGGCGCGGCCATCGGCATCGTGACCGGAGAGAACGTCGGCGAGGCGGCGGGCAAGGGGGCGGTGCTCGGCGCGGCCGCCGGCGCCATTCTGGGCGGGGCCAAGGGGTACGCCACCGGCGGCGAGAAGATCCGCGAGGATCTGGCCGCAAAAAGCCTTTCCGGCGGGCCGATCCTGCCGAACCAGATCGCCTACGGCGTGCTCTTCTTCCCGGGCATGGGAACAGACGAGGCGCAGGGCGCCACGGAGTTGCGGCTGGCCATCACCATCAACAAACAGACCCAGATCGTCCGCCTGCCGCTGCGGTAAGACAGGCTGCCGTGCGGAGTGTCAGGCGCCGCTGTTGGTGGCGTCGGCCTGCCGCACGGCATCCACCACCTGGCGCACCTTGGCAATATCCTTGCGGCCGGGAGCGACTTCCACCCCCGAATTGCAGTCCACGGCAAAAGGCCGGACGGCGCGGACCGCCTGGCCGACATTGGCCGGGGTGAGCCCGCCGGCCAGAATGACCGGTCCGGGCGGCACCAGCCGCTCGATGAGCTGCCAGTCGAAGGTCTGGCCGGTACCGCCGGCCAGCTTCTCGTGGAAGGCATCGAGAAGGAAACCGTTGACCACCTCCCCGTAGAGCGCCAGTTCCTCGGGGTTGGTGTGGGGGCCGACACGGAAGGCCTTCAACACCCGGCAGCCCATCTCCCGGCAGTAGGCCGGGGTCTCGGCGCCGTGGAGCTGGACCAGGGTGAGGCCGCAGTACTGGACGATGTCCTGCACCACGCTCGCCTCTTCGTTGACAAAAACCCCCACCGCATCGACAAAGGGCGGCAGCCGCCGGATGATGTCGCGGGCCTTTTCCGGCTGGATGTAGCGCGGGCTCTCCTCGGCAAAGATGAAGCCCACGGCGTCCACCCCGGCCGCCACCACCGCGGCGACCTCCTCCTTCGCGGTCATTCCGCAGATCTTGATCCGGGTGCGCACCGCCATGGGCTACCTTCCCTCCGGGCCGAAGCGCAACTCGCGCAAGGCCTGGGCCTGGTCATCCGCCCGCATCAGGGTCTCGCCCACCAGGGCGGCGGCGATGCCGTGCCCGGCCAGGCGCTGCATGTCATGGCAATCGCGGATGCCTGATTCGCTCACCAGCGGAATCGCAGCCGGGATCACCCGCCGCAGCCGGAAGGTGGTGTCGAGGTCCACGGAAAAATCGCGGAGGTCGCGGTTGTTGACGCCGATGAGGGTGCTCCCCGCGGCCAGGGCCTTCTCCCCTTCGGCCTCGTCGTGGATCTCCACCAGCACGTCCATGCCGAGTTCCTCGGCCTGCTGGCGGAAATCCCGCATCTCAATCTGATCGAGGATGGCGGCGATGAGCAGGATGGCGTCCGCCCCGTGGCGGCTCGCCTCGGTGATCTGCAGCGGGTCGATGATAAATTCCTTGCGCAGCACCGGCAGGGAAACCGCAGCCCGCACCTGGCTGATGTAGGCCAGGCTGCCCCGGAAAAAGTGCTCGTCGGTGAGCACCGACAGCGCCTGGGCGCCGCCGGCCTGGTACTGACGGGCAATGGCCACCGGATCAAAATCCGGCCGGATGACCCCCTTGGAGGGCGAGGCCTTCTTGGCCTCGGCAATGATGGCCACCCCGGGATAATCGATAAGCGCCCGGGCAAAGCCGCGCGGCGGCGCGACCGGGCCGGCGGGTTCGCTGATCCCCTGCCGCCTGAGGGCCGCCACCTCCTCGCGCTTGCGGGCCACGATGGTGTCCAGGATCACGCCGCCGCTCCCTTGCCGAAGGCGACCAGAGCCTCCATCCTGGCCAGGGCCGCGCCGCTTTCGATCACCTGGCGGGCAACCCCCACGCCTTCAGGAAGGCTGGCGGCCTTGCCGGCGGCCATGATCGCCGCACCGGCATTGAGCAGCACCATATCGAGCCGGGGGCCTGGGGTGCCGCGCAGGACCTCCCGCAGCAACTCGGCCGCCTCGGCCGCATTGGCGCCGCCGCGGATGTCGGCCAGGGTCGCCCGGGCGAGTCCGCACTGTTCCGGGGCAATGGCGTAGGCCGCAATCGAACCGTCCTTGTATTCCGCCACCTTTGTCTCGCCGGTGATCGTAATCTCATCGAGGTTGCCCTCACCGCACACCACCAGGGCCCGCTTGGTGCCGAGCTTGCCGAGCACCCGGGCCAGCGGCTCCACCAGGCTCGGATCGTACACACCCAGCACCTGCACGTTGGCACCGGCCGGATTGGTGAGCGGCCCCAGCACGTTGAAGATGGTACGGATGCCGATCTCCCGCCGCGGCCCGATGGCGTGCTTCATGGCGCCGTGCAGGGCCGGCGCGAACATGAAGCCGATGCCCACCTCGCGGATGGCCTGGCCGATCTGTTCCGGCGAAAGCGCGAGATTCACGCCGAGGGCCTCCAGCACGTCGGCGCTGCCGCAGGTGCTGGACATGGCGCGGTTGCCGTGCTTGGCCACCGGGATACCGGCGCCGGCCACGACAAAGGCCGCGGTGGTGGAGACGTTGAAGGTGCCGGAGGCGTCGCCGCCGGTGCCGCAGGTATCCACCAGGATGTCGCCCGCCACATGCGCCTCGACCCTGGTGGCCTTGTCGCGCATGACCCGGGCCGCGCCGGTGATCTCGTCCACGGTCTCGCCCTTGATCCGCAGCGCCGTGATGAACGAGCCGATCTGGGCCGGGGTTGCATCGCCGCCCATGATCTCCTGCATGACCCCCACCATTTCGGCCTCGGTGAGATCGGTGCCGCCCACCACCCTGGCAATCGCTTCCCTGATCACTGCTCCTCCCTCTGCGCCTTGGCAAGCTGTGCCGGGTACTCCGGCGCAATGAAGTTTTTCAGCAACTGCACGCCGTCCGGCGTCATGATCGATTCCGGATGGAACTGCACCCCTTCCACCGCCAGAGTCCGGTGGCGCACGCCCATCAGCTCGCCCTGCTCCGAACGGGCCGTGGCAACAAGGCACCCGGGCAGCGGCTCCTCCACCACCAGCGAATGGTAGCGCATGGCCTCGAAGGGGTTGGGCAGTCCGGCAAAGACCCCCTTGCCGTCATGGGTGATGCGGCTGGTCTTGCCGTGCATCAGGCGGCCGGCGCGCACTGTTCTGCCGCCAAATGCCTCGCCGATGGACTGGTGCCCCAGACAGACGCCCAGCACCGGGATGCGGCCGGCAAAATGGCGGATCGCCTCGATGGAGATGCCGGCCTGAGCCGGACTGCACGGGCCGGGCGAAATGAGGAGCCGCGAGGGCGCAAGCCCCTCGATGAAGGAGAGGTCCACCTCGTCGTTGCGGAAAACCATGAGTTCCACGCCGAGCCCGCCCAGGGTCTGGACGATGTTGTAGGTAAAGGAGTCGTAGTTGTCGATGATGACGATCATAATTCAGGCCCGCGGCCGGGCCCTCCGCATTTGTGGTGCTGCTGCACGCGCCCTAGAATTCCCTTTCCGCCAGTTCCACAGCCCGGCGCAGCCCCAGGGATTTGTTCACCGTCTCCTCGTATTCGAGCTGCGGATCGGAATCGGCCACGATGCCGGCCCCGGCCTGCACCCAGAGATCGGTGCCCCGCAGGATGAAGGTCCGGATGGTGATGCAGAAATCCATGTTGCCGGAAAAACCGAAATACCCGACGGCCCCGGCATAGGGCCCGCGCCGCTCCGGCTCCAGCTCCTCGATGATCTCCATGGCCCTGATCTTCGGCGCCCCGCTCACGGTCCCGGCCGGGAAGCAGGCCTTGACCACGTCGAACTGGGTCTTGCCCGGCGCCAGGGTGCCGTGCACGCCGGAGACGATGTGCATGACGTGGCTGTAGCGTTCGATCACCAAGAGATCGCGCACCTCCACCGAACCGAAGCGGGCGACCCGGCCCACGTCGTTGCGGCCGAGATCGACCAGCATGAGATGTTCGGCCCGCTCCTTGGGATCGGCGAGCAGTTCCTGCTCCAGGGCCAGATCTTCTTCCGGCGTGCGGCCCCGGCGGCGGGTGCCGGCAATGGGCCGCAGTTCGATGTCCTCTCCCTCAAGGCGCACGAGGATTTCCGGCGACGAGCCGATCTGCACGAGGTCGCCCTGCTTGAGGAAGAAGAGATAGGGACTGGGGTTGATGTGGCGGAGCGCCCGGTAGAGCTTGAAGGGCGGCAGGTCGGTCACGGTGCGGAAACGCTGGGAAAGCACCACCTGGATGATGTCGCCGGCCTTGATATATTCCTTGGCCCTGGCCACCATCTGCGCGAAAGCGGCCGGTTCCATGTTGGGGGTAAAGTGGTGGGGAGCGGCGGCATGGCCGTTGCTGCCGAGCATTTCCGCCGGCAGCGGGAGCTTGAGCCGTTCGACAATGGCGTCGATCCGGGCCAGGGCCGCATGGTAGAGCGGCTGCGGGTCGGCCCCCGGCGCCACCTCCACGCAGTTGACCACGGTGAGCGCCTGGCGGAGATTGTCGTAAATGAGGACCAGCCGCGGCACCATGAAGGCGGAGTCCGGGAAGTCGGGAAGCGGCGGGTTGCGCTCCGGCAGCCGTTCCATGAAGCGCACCATGTCGTAGCCGAGATAGCCCACCGCGCCGCCGAAAAAGCGGGGGAGAAAGGCATCGGTGGTGCAGGCATTGAGTGAGGCGAGCAGGGCCTCAAGGGCGACGAGCGGATCGCCGGTCTGCTCCCCGGTCACGCCGTTGCGGCGCACCGTGACGGCCGTGCCCCGGCTTTCGAAGGTGATGAGGGGATCGAAGCCGATGAAGGAGTATCGCCCCCACTTTTCTCCGCCTTCGAGGCTCTCGAAGAGAAAGGCGTGGGACTCGCTGCCCGCCACCTTGGCAAAGATGGTAAGCGGCGTATCGAGGTCGGCGATCACCTCCCGATACACCGGCACCAGTCCGAACCGGCCGGCCAACCTGCTGAAATCGTCAAACGAGGGCTGATGCATGCCTTTTCCTGCCTGCCGCAGCGGGATCCCGGCCACCAGAGCCGTCACTGCCCGGCGCGGCAAATAAAAAAGCCATGGCCTCGGAAGACGCCATGGCTTTCGAACTTCGGAAGTACTCCCTGGAGGCGCGGGCCGGCCCCTGGCCGGATCGCACAGGGGGCGCCGCAGGTGCCGGCCATGTCGTCAGCGTGCGGCTCCATCCCTCCGCGCAGCTCCGCTTTCCGGCATCACGCCGCCTGAAACGGCGCCGGTTATGCTTCCTTGACCAGCTCGTTCACGTGCCTGGTCAGCCGGGAAACCTTGCGCGAGGCCGTATTCTTGTGCATGGCGCCCTTGACTGCGGCCCGGGCGATCACCGGAATGGCGGCCTTCAGGGCCTCCTGGGCGCCGTCCAGCGACTTCTGCTCGATGGCATCGGTCACCCGACGGATCGCGGTCTTGACCTCGCTCTTGTTGGCGCGGTTCCGTGCCCGGCGCACCTGGCTCTGGCGGTTTCTCTTCAGTGCTGATTTGTGGTTAGCCAACGCTTCCTCTCCTTACCAAATTTATCCTCTGCCGAATGCCCAAGCGGCACCCACTCCTTGAACGGAAAAACCGTAACCCATCTGGATTACGGCATCTTTTCGACGCCACCACCCTGCCGGGCGCCCGGAAAATTGTGCGATACTACAGCAAACTCCCCCCCATGTCAAGCCGCAACCCTGAACCCGGGATTTTTTTCCCGAGGCAACGCCACCGCCATTCCACGCTCTTCCCTCGCTTTTTTTACCAAAATCAGAGGGTTCCTCTTGCCCAAAGCGCTTCCTTTCGTATACTCTGGTCCCAAAGGCGCGCACATGGCGCGTCCGGCCCATCCATCACGTTTCGGTCGGTGCACCCACGCAATGCTGGACACGATTACCGCCATCCGCTGGCAAGATCTCTGCGACATCCTGATCGTTGCCTATATCATCTACCGCGTCATCCTGCTCATCAAGGGCACCCGCGCGGTGCAGATGCTGCTCGGCATCGCGGTGCTGATCGTGGTCTATTTCGCGGCCCGCGAACTGGAGTTCCTGACCCTTTACTGGCTGCTCGGCACCTTTCTGAGCTCGATCTTTCTGATCATCATCATCATCTTCCAGCGCGACATTCGCCGCGCCCTGACCCAGGTGGGCCGCACCCCCTTCGGCATGGCCGACGAGGAAACCGTGCATGCCCTGCTGGAGATCGTCAAGGCGGCCCAGATCATGGCCCACCGCAAGATCGGGGGACTCATCGTCATCGAACGGGAAACCGGGCTCAAGGACTACATCGAAACCGGCCAGGCGGTGGACGCGACCATCAGCCGCCAGCTCATCATCAGCCTTTTCCTGACGGAATCCCCGCTCCATGACGGGGCGGTGATCGTCCGCAGCGGCCGCATCGTCGCCGCCGGCTGCGTGCTGCCGCTCACCCGCAATCCCTACATCAGCAAACAGCTCGGCACCCGCCATCGCGCCGCCATCGGCCTGTCCGAGGAAACCGACGCCGTGATCATCGTCATCAGCGAGGAAACCGGCAAGATATCCCTGGTGCAGCACGGCGCCATCACCTCCGGGCTCGAAGAGCACGGCCTGCGCGCCCGGCTTGACGCCATCCTCCTTTCCAAGGAATCCCCCACCACACAGCTATGGAAAACCTGGCGCCGCAAATAGGGAAAAAGCTGGGCGAACTGCGCAAGCCGAGCTGGCCCAAGGACTGGCTCATCCGCCTGCTGTCGCTGCTCATCGCCGTCTTCCTCTGGTATTTCGTGGTGGGCGAGGACAAGGTCGACACCAGCATCTACATCCCGGTGGAAATCGTCAATCTGCCCCGCGAACTGGTCATTGCCAACCAGTTCAAGAAACAGCTGGAGGTTTCGATCAGCGGCCCGCGCGGCCTCATCGACAGCATCCAGCGGCAGCGCATCAACCGCACGGTGAACCTGGCCAAGGCCACCCCCGGCACCATGGTCGTGCGCAACGAACCGGAGACCATCCCCTTGCCTCGCGGAGTCAACATCCTCCGCATCCAGCCCACCCACATCACCCTGCTCATCGACCGGCTGGTGGAAAAGACCCTGCCGGTGGAACTCAAGATTACCGGCCGCCCCGCCGCGGGCTATGAGCTGATCTCGGCCCAGGTCGAGCCGCCGATCATCACCATCAGCGGACCGCAGGCCACGCTTGCCTCCGAAACCCAGCTGCTCACCGAACCGCTGGACATCTCCGGGCTTGACAGCAGCGTGACCAGACAGGTGCCGCTGCGGCTGGCGCCGGCAGTCATCGACCTCATCGGCGAAACCGTGGTGAGCGCCCGGGTGGTGGTGAAGGAGAAGGCTACCCTGCGGGAGTTCGGCGCCGTACCGCTGGCGCCCAGCCAGGCCGACCCGAACCTGGCCTATCACTTCACCCCCGCCACGGTGGCGGTCAGCGCCATGGTTCCCTTGAGCCAGGTCCACGACCCCTCCCGCCTGCTGCCGAAAATCCGCGCCACCGTCAATGTCGCCGGCCTCAAGCCCGGACGCCACAAGGTCTTCACCGAGGTCAGCACGCAGGAGCCGCTCGTCATCCAGAGCTTCTCTCCGAAAACCGTGACGGTACGGGTTGTTCCGGCCAAGCGCTGAACCGCAACCACAACATCACCCAGGAGTTTTCTGACCATGCGACGACTCTTCGGCACCGACGGTGTCCGCGGCGTGGCCAACATCGACCCGATGACCACCGAGATCGCCATGCAGATCGGCCGGGCCCTGGCCTTTCTGGTGAAAGACGTGCGGCGCGGCCACGGCATCGTCATCGGCAAGGATACCCGCCTCTCGGGCTACATGCTGGAAAATGCCCTGGCCGCCGGCATCTGCTCCATGGGGGTGGACATCCTCCTCGTCGGCCCACTGCCCACGCCGGGCATCGCCTTCATCACCACCAGCATGCGGGCCGACGCCGGGGTGGTGATCTCCGCTTCCCACAACCCCTTCCAGGACAACGGCATCAAGATCTTCGCCCGCAACGGCTTCAAACTGCCGGACGAACAGGAACTGGAGATCGAAAACCTCATCTTCTCCCAGAAGATGTCGGCCTTGCGGCCGGTGGCCGAGGAGGTTGGCCGCGCCCGGCGCATCGACGACGCCAAGGGGCGCTACATCGTCTTTTTGAAGAACACCTTCCCCCGCGAATACACCCTGGATGCCTTCCATATCGTGCTCGACTGCGCCAACGGCGCCACCTACGGCGTGGCCCCGCACGTCTTCGAGGAACTGGGCGCCACGGTCACCGTGCTGGCGGCGGAGCCCGACGGCACCAACATCAACCGCAACTGCGGCGCCCTTCATCCCGAACACATGGCGGCCAAGGTGCGGGAACTCAAGGCGGACATCGGCATCGCCCTCGATGGCGACGGCGACCGCCTCATCGTCTGCGACGAGAAGGGCCGCATCGTGGACGGCGACCACATCATGGCCATCTGCGCCGCCGAACTCATGGCCAGCAGGCAGCTCAAGAAAAAAACCCTGGTCGCCACGGTGATGAGCAACCTGGGTCTCGAACTCTTCATGCAGAACCTGGGCGGCAAGCTCGAACGCACCAAGGTGGGCGACCGCTACGTGGTGGAGGCCATGCGCGCCAAGGGCTACAACTTCGGGGGCGAGCAGTCGGGCCACCTCATCTTCCTCGACCACAACACCACCGGCGACGGCATCCTCGCCGCCCTGCAGTTGCTCGCGATCATGATCAAACAGGACAAACCCCTCTCCAAGCTTGCCACCCAGCTTGAGACCTTCCCCCAGGTGCTCAAGAACGTGCGCACCGCAAAGAAGATCGCCCCGGAGGGGGTAGCCGGCTTCACCAGGCGGGTCAAGGCGCTGGAGAAAAAACTGGGCAGCGAGGGACGCATCCTGGTCCGCCCCTCGGGCACCGAGCCGGTGGTCCGCGTCATGGTGGAGGGCCGGGAGCACAAGGTGATCGACGCCATGGCCGACGAACTCTGCGAGCTCATCCGCCGGGCCGATAGCGCGGGATAAAACCAAGGCAAAAGTCAAAAAGAGTGGTACTTTTCCTTCCTTTTTACCTTTTGCCTTTTGACCTTTCCATGAAAGAACGCCTCGACAAACTCCTCGTCCTCCACGGTCTTGCCCCCACCCGCCAGAAGGCGCAGGCCCTCATCGCCGCGGGGCTGGTGCTGGTGGACGGCCAGCCCGTGGACAAGGCCGGCACCGAGGTGCCAGACACCGCCACCCTGGAACTCAAAGGCAAGGCGTGCCCCTATGTGAGCCGCGGCGGGCTCAAGCTTGAGGCGGGGCTCGACTTCTTCGCCCTCGACCCCAGCGGCATGGTCTGCGCCGACATCGGCGCCTCCACCGGCGGCTTTACCGACTGCCTCTTGCAGCGCGGCGCGGCCAAGGTCTATGCCATCGATGTGGGCTATGGCCAACTCGACTGGAAGCTGCGCAATGCCCCGCGAGTGGTGGTGCGGGAACGGGTCAATGCCAGGAATCTCACGCGAGCCGATTTTGCCGAGCCCATCGATCTTGCTGTGATCGATGCCGCCTTCATCTCGCTCAAGCTCCTGCTGCCGCCGCTCCTGCCGCTCTTTAGCAACACCGTGCGGATCATGGCGCTCATCAAGCCGCAGTTCGAAGTGGGGAAAGAGAAGGTGGGCAAGGGCGGGGTGGTGCGCGATCCGGAACTCCACCAGGCGGTGGTGGCGGAGATCATCGCCTTTGCCGAGGGGCTGGGGCTCAACAGCCACGGCGTCGCCCCGTCGCCCATCCTGGGCCCCAAGGGCAACCGCGAATTCGTTGCCTATTTCACGCGGAAACAATAAATGAGGAGAGGATTCATCCCTGCTGCTCGCGGATCGAATGTCGCCGACCCCGCCACTCGAAGTCGTCGATCTGCCAAGCCGCCAGCGACTCCCGGGCATACTCCGCCACCAGGCCGGAATCCACCAGCAGATCGCAGACATCGCCATCGAGCTTGCCATCGTGCACCATCTGCTCCAGGATGTGCATGGCCTCGGAAAGCCGCTTGCCCCGCTTGTAGGGGCGGTCGGAGGCGGTGAGCGCCTCGAATATGTCCGCCACGGCCAGGATCCGTCCCGGCAAAGGAATGTCTCCGTTGACCAGTCCCCGGGGATAACCGCTGCCGTCGAGCTTTTCGTGGTGCAGACCGGCATAGAGCGGCACCCGGCGCAGTTTTTTCGGGAAGGGCAGCCCTTCGAGCATCCTGATGCTCATGTTGACGTGGTTGCCCACCCTTTTGCGCTCGTCCTCGGTGAGGGTGCCCTGGCGGATGGAGAGGTTGGCGACCTCGTCGGGATCGAGCAGCGGCATGGGCTTGCCGTCGATGGTGAGCCCCACCCCGGCGATCCTGCGGATGCGCCCGAGACTCTCCTCCGACAGGCTTTCGCCGCCGTAGTTCACCGCTTCGAGGAAACGGAGGTACTCGTCCAGATCGCTATGATCCACCGCCTCGCCCGGGCGGTCGGCGGGAAGGGCACCGCCGGTGGCCAGCAGATTCTTGAGCCGCCGGATCTCCCGGTCCCGCTTGAGGATCTCCACCCGGCAGCGCACCAGCTCGATGCGGTCGAAGACGGTCTCCAGCTTGGTGGCCTTGTCCACCACGAACTCCGGGGTGGTGATCTTGCCGATGTCGTGCAGCCAGGCGGCCATGCGGATCTCCGCCACCTCGGCCGGAGAAAAAAAGACCGCGGCAAAAGGCCCCTCGGTGGTGCGGTTGATCTTCTCCACCAGACACTCGGTCATCGCCGCCACCCGCAGGATGTGGCCCGCGGTGTAGGGAGATTTTTCGTCGATGGCATCGGCAATGGCCTGGATGAAGGAATTGAGCAGGTTTTCGAGCCCCCGCACCAGCCGCATGTTGGTAACCGCCACCGCCGCCTCCGAGGCCAAGGCGGTGACCATCTCCACCTCCTCCTCCGGAAAGGGGCCCACCGCGCCGGTCTCGCGGTCCCGGGCGTTGATGAGCTGGAGCACGCCGATGATCTCGTCCTCATGGTCGCGCATGGGGATCACCAGCATGGACCGGGAACGGTAGCCGGTGGAGGCGTCGAAATCCTTGGTGCCCTGGAAATCGAAACCCTCGGCGGTGTAGACATCCGGGATGTTGACCGGCCTGCCGGTCAGGGCGCAGTGGGCAGAGACGTTCTTGTGGTTCTCGCTGCCGTCCGGCTGGTAGAGGAGCACCGACGACCAGGTCACCGGCAAGCCGGTGCCGCCCATGTGCACCCCCATGGAGTCGTTCTGGACAATGGCGAAGTCGAGGACCTCGCGCTCGTCGTTGCGGATGTAAAGCGCCCCGCCGTCGGCATTGGTGAAGCGGCGCGCCTCGCGGACGATCATCTCCAGCAGGCGGTCGAGCTGCTTTTCGGCGGAGAGGCCGAGGCCGATCCGCACCAGTTCGTAAATATGGGAAAGCTGGCGCTCGGCAAAGTCGCGGATGCCGACGACCACGTCGTCGAGCAGTTCCTGGATGAGCGCATCGGGCACATCCGGCCGCTGGCGCACCGCGCAGCGGCGGATGTCGGCGGCAATGCGCCGCACCAGTTTCTCCACCGCCGGGTGTTCCCGCACCCATTTTTTGTCCAGCGCCTGGTCCATGCTGCTTCCGCGTCCTCAACCCGCATGCGGGGAAATGGTCCGGCGATCCGTCCGGGGGCCGGCCGCCCCTCCCTGCCCTATGGCAATGATAACAAGAAATGCGTCAAGTCGAGAAAAAAAACACCTGGTGCCATCCGCTTTTCCGCCCTGACACCCTTTGCCTGCGCACATCCGCCCAGCCAACCACGTCTTTCTCCCCGTCCGGGGCCAGCTTGCGGCGCGAGACCCGGTTGACTTGCTCGCCGGAGCATGCTAGGCTGTGCCTGTTGCATGAGCATCAAGGAGAACACCGCATGTCGAACCGCCAGTACCGCCTTGCCTCACAGGCTTTCGCCCCGTTACTGATCTCCCTCGTCCTCTCCCTGGCTGCCGCGTCCGTTGCCGGCGCTGCCGAATATGCCAGCGTCGCCAGAAACGGCGCCAACATCCGTTCCGGCCCTGGCGCGGATTATGAAATCCTCTGGGAGGTGGGCAAGGGGTATCCGCTGGCCATCCTCCAGCAGCAGGACCGCTGGGCCCAGGTGGTCGATTTCGAGGGGGCCAGGGGCTGGATCGTCACCCTGCTGCTCTCCGACCAGAAAACCGTCATCGTCAAGGGCAAGGACATCAACCTGCGGGTGGGGCCAGGAGTCAACTACGAGCCGGTGGCGGTGGTGAAGTACGGCGTCATCTTCACCCCCCTGGAACGGGAGGGCGAGTGGGTCAAGGTCAGACATGCCGACGGCACCGTGGGCTGGCTCCATGACTCGCTTCTCTGGCCCGCCAGGCTGCAACCGTAAAACCCCTGCCGGAGCCGCCCGGCCGCGATCCTCCCCTCCGCCTGCCGACCGCTTTCTTTTGCCCAGGAGTTTATGCTATACTGACGCAAACAAGGCGGGAACACCGTCTTTCTCCTGACCACTGCCGAGGGGGCAACGCATGGCACCGGGGACCTACCCTCCCCACCCGATCCTGCTGGTGGACGACGAAGCACACACCCTGGCGAGCTTCGACATCGCGCTGCGTTCGAACGGCCTCACCAACATCCTGCGCTGCCAGGACAGCCGCGAGGTGGAGACCCTCCTCAAAGCCCACGAGGTGGAGGTGCTGCTCCTCGACCTCATGATGCCGCACCGCTCCGGCCAGGAGATCCTCGCCCAGGCCAGCCGGGACTATCCCGACCTGCCGGTGATCATCGTCACCGGCGTCAACGATGTGGGCACCGCGGTGCAGTGCATCCAGCGCGGCGCCTTTGATTACGTGCTCAAGCCGGTGGAGGCGGAACGACTCCTGCCCAGCATCGGCCGGGCGCTGGAGATCCGCCGGCTGCGCCGGGAAAACTCCGAACTGAGCAACCGCTTTCTGGCCGACACCCTGGCCCACCCGGAGGCGTTTGCCGCCATCGTTACCGGCCACCCCAAGATGCAGGCGGTTTTCCGCTATTGCGAGGCCGTGGCCTCCGGCCAGCAGCCGGTGCTGATCAGCGGCGAAACCGGGGTGGGCAAGGAACTGATTGCGAAAGCGCTCCACGATCTTTCCAGCCGCAGCGGCCAGTTCGTGGCGGTGAACGTCGCCGGCCTCGACGATCAGGTTTTTTCCGACACCCTCTTTGGCCACGCCAAAGGGGCCTTCACCGGAGCGGACCGCCCTCGCCCCGGCCTGGTGGAAAAGGCGGCCGGCGGCACCCTCTTCCTCGACGAGATCGGCGACCTGAGCCACACCTCCCAGGTGAAGCTCCTCCGCTTCCTCGAGGCGCGGGAGTATTACCCCCTGGGTTCCGACCTGGCCAGACGCTCGGACGCCCGGGTGCTGGTCGCCACCCACAAGGAGGTGGAGAATCTCCAGCGCGAAGGCGCCTTCCGCAAGGATCTCTACTACCGGCTCCGCACCCACCACGTCCACATCCCGCCCCTGCGGGAGCGCAGGGAAGACATTTCCCTTCTGCTGGAGCGCTTTCTCGACGAGGCGGCCCGCGAATTCGGCAAGAAAAAGCCCACCTACCACCGGGAACTCGTTACCCTCCTCAAAGGCTACCATTTCCCGGGCAACGTCCGCGAACTGAAGGCCATGGTCTTCGATGCCGTGAGCAATCACACCTCGCGGATGCTGGGGGCGGAGGCGTTCCGGACGCTGATGGCCAGCGAGCGCCAGGCCGCGGCCAGCGTGGCCGACTCCTCCCCGGAGCAGCCCGGCAACGGCGAGTGGGCCGCCAGCCTCGACCGGCTGCCCACCCTCAAGGAGGCCACCAGAATCCTGGTGCACGAGGCCCTGCGCCGTTCCGACAACAACCAGCGGGTGGCGGCGCACATGCTGGGCATCACGCCGCAGGCCCTCAACCAGCGGCTCAAGCGGCAGTAAGCCATGGTCAGAAAGCCGGCAGCCGCGCCGCCGCCGACCAAGGGCACTGTTCTGGCGGTGGACGACGAGCCGCTGGTGCTCCGCCTCCTTGCCAACCAGGCCACCAAGCTGGGCTATGTCATCACCACCGCCGACAACGGCCCCGCCGCCCTGGCCCTGATCAGGCGTCACCCCTTCGACATCCTGCTCACCGACATCCTCATGCCGGAGATGGACGGCATCACCCTGCTGCGCCAGGCACTCAAGCTCCGGCCCGACCTCCAGTGCATCGTGGCCTCGGGCCAGCACGAGGTCAAGACCGCAGTGGAGGCCATGAAGCAGGGGGCCATCAACTACCTGCCCAAGCCGGTTTCCATCCAGGAGCTGGACGTGGCCTTCGAAAAGGCCATGGAACGGCTGGGACTCATCCGGCAGCTGCGGGAAAAACAGGGGTTGCTCGAAACCGCCGCCCGCGAACTCTCCCGGCACCGGGACCACCTGGAGCAACTGGTGGCCGAACGGACCGCCGAACTGGCCGTCACCAACCGCCAGCTCAAGAAGGACATCAGGGCCCGCATCCGGGCGGAAAAGGAGGCGGAGCGGCGTCGCCAGCAGCTCATCGAGGCGGACAAGATGGCCTCCCTCGGCGTCCTGGTGGCCGGAGTGGCCCACGAAATCAACAACCCCAACAACTTCATCACCATGAACACCCCCATCCTCCGCCAGGCGTGGGAGGACTTCGCCCCGATCCTTGAAGCGCATCTCGCCGACCACGGCGACTTCACCGTGGCCGGCATCCCCTATACCGAGATGCGCCACCATGTGCCGGAACTCTTCGCCGGCATCGCCGACGGCTCGGAGCGGATCAGGAAAATCGTCCTCAACCTGCGCGATTACGCCCGCCAGGGCACCGCCGCCATGGATCAGCTCTTCGACCTCAACCAGGTGGTGCGCGCGGCCCTCACCCTGCTGGCCAATCCACTCAAAAAGGCGACCAGCCACCTCACCGTGGAGTACGGCGAGGCCCTGCCCCTCATCCGCGGCAATTTCCAGCGGGCGGAGCAGGTGGTCATCAACCTCATCCAGAATGCCTACCAGTCGCTGGCCGATCCGGAGCAGCGGCTGACCATCGCCATCTCCACCGACAAAAAACGGAAGGAGGTGGTGCTCAGGGTGCGGGACAGCGGCTGCGGCATCGCCAAGAAGAACCTCAGGCACATCCAGGACCCCTTCTTCACCACCCGGCGCGACACCGGAGGCACCGGCCTGGGGCTTTCCATCTCCGCCGGCATCATGGAAGAACACGGCGGCCGGCTCCGGTTCACCTCCCAGCCCGGCAAGGGCACCACTGCCAGCGCCATCTTTCCGGCGGTCGCCTCCTGACCCGTCTCCATATCAACTTTTCTTCATCAACACCCCTGGTTCCCGACCGTCACTCTTCCCTGCCGCCGCCAGCAGCGGCCGCTTGCCCCGATCACCGCCCGGCGCGCGATCTTCCCATTTCTTGACAGGGTTTCGCCCTCCTTCTGTCAGCCGCGAAGCAGAGAATAGTGCGGCAAAATCATGTTGTTATGCGCGAAGAGGCACCACTGGCACGCCCTTTGCTGTCTGGCCCGTCATCGAAAGAGCGTACGGCTGACCGCCAGATTCTGATTGCTGCCGGCAGGCAACGCCACACTCGGAAGGAGGAAACCAGATGATCGCCACCATGAGCCTGGCCAACAAACTGAGGGGCGGATTCGGCCTCGTGCTCCTGATTCCCCTGCTCGCCACCATGGCCGGCCTGTACGGTATCCGGACCATCGGCAGCAATGTCCTCACCATGAAAGAGGCGACCCCGCTGGTGGATGCGGCCATGGAAATGAAACTGGCCGTGGCCGTGGACCAGCAGCAGATCATGGAAATGCTTGCCGCGGAAAACCGCGCCGATCTCGACGCGACATGGCAGGTACACCAGGAAAGCATCAAGATATTCGACACCTATGCCGCTGCCATCCTGGAGGGTGCGGAAACGGAGGAGGGCACCATTTACGCCACCACCGACCCCCACCTGCGGGAGGTGGCCACCAAGGCCGATTCGGCCCACAACCAGGAATTCCAGCCCCGGATCAAGGAAATCTATGAAATCATGGGGCAGAAACTGGCCGGATCGGCCATCGACGAGGCCCGGCTCCAACAGCTCGACCGCGAAGCGGACGCCGTCGGCGCGCGGGTGGTAAAGGAACTCGGTGCGGTGGAGACCGACACCAAGCAGATCCTCCACCAGGCGACCCGACAGGTTGATGCGGTCATCGCCACCACCTTCACCGTGGCGCTCATCGGCTGCGGGGTGGCGGCGGCGGCCGCCCTGCTCATTGCCGTGCTGATGGTCCGGGGCATCACCCGGCCGATCAACGAGATCATCGCCGGACTCGCCAGCGGCGCCGAGGAGGTGGCCTCGGCCTCGGGCCAGCTTTCCGCCACCAGCCAGTCTCTGGCCGCGGGTGCTTCGCAGCAGGCCGCCTCACTGGAGGAGACCTCCGCCTCGCTGGAGGAGATGTCCGCCACCACCCGCCAGAATGCCGACAATGCCAACCAGGCCGAGGGGCACATGCGGGAAACCAGCCGCATCGTCTCCGAGGCCGACCGCTCCATGGAGGCCCTGACCACCTCCATGGCAGATATCTCCCGGGCCAGCGAAGACACCTCGAAAATCATCAAGACCATCGACGAGATCGCCTTCCAGACCAATCTGCTGGCCCTGAACGCCGCGGTGGAGGCCGCCCGGGCCGGCGAGGCCGGGGCCGGCTTTGCGGTGGTGGCCGACGAGGTGAGGAATCTGGCCATGCGGGCCGGCGAGGCGGCCAAAAACACGGCCGACCTCATTGCACTCACGGTCAAAAAGGTCAACGACGGCGCCATGCTGGTGGACAGAACCGCGGTCGCCTTCAGCAGCGTCTCGGACAGCATCGCCAGGGTCGAAACCCTGGTCAATGAAATCACCACCGCCTCGAAGGAGCAGGCCAACGGCATCGACCAGTTGAACACCGCCGTCAGCACCATGGACCAGGTGACCCAGCAGAATGCGGCCAACGCCGAAGAGGCCGCTTCCTCCTCGGAGGAGTTGAGCGGCATGGCCGATCAGATGCGGCAGCATGTCACAGCGCTCATCGGATTGGTCCGTGGCGGAGACGGACAGGACGAGACCGTGCATATGTACGCTGCCGGCCGCAGCCGGCTGGACTCCGGGACTGACCTCTCCCTCAACGGGATAACCGGCCCCGGAGGGGAGTTGGCTCCTGCCTGAACAGACCCCGCTCCGCCGGGGAAGATTCTCTTTTTCCCTCCGCACAAGGACCGGCCCGGCCGGTCCTTTTTTTGTCCGGTGGCGCGATTGGCCATGGTCGCCCCCTGCACCTGCCGACGCGCCGCGCTGCTCCGCGTTTGTCGTGAAACAGACGCGATGCCCTGCCCGGAAAATCGCCCTCCGTTGCCCTCCTTCCGCCGCCCGGCGAGATGTGTTAACCGCGCCAATATTTCTTGATGGCCGAGGGCGGTTGATTCCCCGGAAAGCCTCATTCTGGTTGGGCTTCCCGCCCCGTGCCGCCTCTGCCATCAACAAAACCTGTCGGGGTTTTTCCCGAGACCACGATGGCGCCCATGAAATATTAGCGAACAATTTAGATAAGTTATAGAACAAATTTCCCGTTGGCACGCTTCTTCCAATGGAGAAAAGGCAACGAGACGGCACCAGAGGTCTCCAACCCATGCGCAAGGGGCTGCCCCATGAGGACCCTGACCACGCACAAACCGCAGGAAAAGACACCCCCCCCTGCCGGCCCCCTTGCCGGCGAGGGACTGCACGACATCACCATCACCGAGGTGGTGGGCATGCTGCCGGTGGCGGCCATGCTGCCCGGCGCCGGCTCGATCTGCGGGCTGATTCCCTTCCGCGGCAGGACGGTGCCGGTCCTGGATCTGCGCATGGCGCCCCAGGCCCTGCTGCCGCTTCCGGCCATGGACGAACAGATCTGCATCCTCGCCGGCGAGAACAGCCAGCGCCGGCCGGTCCTCTTCGGCGCCCTGGTGGACTCGGAGGCCGCGGCTTACGAGCTGGTGTTCAGCACCACCCATTGATGCACAGGAATGCCGTTGGTCCGGTACCCCCCTCATCGGACCAAGCCTCCTGCCAGATCCGCAAGGGTCTGGCAGGAGGTACGGCTGGAAACGATACCAACGCAGAACAGCGGAGTACCCCATGGCCCCCACCGATCCACGCAACGACCTGGCCGGCAAATATCTGACCTTTGTTCTCGGCAACGAGGAATATGGCCTCTCCATCCTGAAGGTGCGGGAGATCATCGGCATCATGGCCATCACCGGCGTGCCCAGTCTCCCTCCCTCCTTCAGGGGCGTCATCAACCTGCGGGGGCGGGTCATCCCCATCATGGACCTGCGCAGCCGCTTCAACATGGCCGCCGCCGAATACACCAGCCGCACCTGCATCGTGGTGACGGAGGTGGCGACCGGCGCCGGCATCAAGCCCTTCGGCCTGGTGGTGGACAGCGTGGCCGAGGTGGCGCAGTACGCCGCCGAGGAAATCGAGCCGCCCCCGTCCCTTGGCGCCGAAGTCGACAGTCATTATCTTCTGGGCATGGCCAAACGCAACGGCCAGGTCAGGATTCTCCTCGATATCGAGCGGGTCGTGAACGGCCAGGAAACCGACGCCCTGGCACAGGCGGCCTGAAAATGCCGGTCAGAACGCCTTCCATGCGCCCCACGGCCTCCGCGGATGAGGTCGCCGCCATGCGCGCCCGGTTGGCCTCGGTCGATCTCAAGCCCGGCGAGATGCATGTCGCCGAGACCCCGACCCTGATCAGCACCGTGCTCGGCTCCTGCGTTTCGGTCTGTCTCTACAGCCCGGAGGCCAAAATCGGCGCCATGTGCCACTGCATTCTGCCCTCCCAGCTCCATTCCCACCTGCAGCGCGAAACCCCCCACTGCTGCGTGGACTCCTGCGTCGACAGCATGATGGAGGTCTTTTCCCGGCGCCACAAGGTGCCCCGCTCCGCCATCAAGGCCAAGATCTTCGGCGGCGCCAACGTACTGCAGGCCGGAGCCGAAGGCGCCGAAGACGCAGCCACCATCGGCCGCCGGAATATCGAGGCGGCGCGGCGGGCGCTGCGGGATCACGATCTGCCGCTGGTGGCCGAATGCGTCGGCGGCGAACACGGCTACAAGGTCTTCTTCAATACGGAAACCGGCGAGGTCCTGCTGCGGCGGGTCAAAAACTCACGGATCGACGAGCATGAAATCCCGTCCGCGCCTGGCCGAAGAAAAAATTAGCAACCCCGCACGGCTCAAGGGCAAGAGAAACCCCCTCTTTCTCCTTATGCTGGAAGGCGGTATCCCCCTGCCGCCTTCCAGCATGCCCTTCTTCGCCGCTGCGGCCCCTGCGGCACCGGTATGATGAGACAACGCATCCTCATCGCGGAAGACGAAAAGCACATCCGCCTGGCTCTTTCCCTGCTCCTCCGCCAGGAAGGCTACGAGGTGGAGATGGCCGCCGACGGCGGCGAGGCCCTGCGCAAGCTGGTGCACCCGGACACCCCCCCCTTCCACCTGCTGATCACCGACCTCCAGATGCCGGAAGTCGATGGCCTCGAACTCATCGACCGGCTTGAGGAGCGGCGCATCGCCATCCCGGTCATCGTCATCACCGGCTACGGCAACCGCGAGACGGCATGCAAGGTTCGGCGCCGCCGCTGCGCCGCTTATCTCGACAAGCCCTTCCAGCCGGACGACATTCTCCGCCGGGTGGCCGACGTACTCTATCGCCCCGCCGCCCTGCCGGCCTGATCCGCCTCACCGCACCACCCCGCTCCCCCCTGCGTTCCGCTGCCGCCTCCCGGCCCGGCCCCGCCCGCTGTGCCGCGAAAAACGGTTGACCGGCCGGCCGGAACACACTACATAGAGAATAACCGTTCAACATGACTTGCAAATCAGGAAAGACTCCCGATGGCTTCAATCGCCACCATAGGACCGGAAGGTTCCCACGCCTGGCAGGCGGCCCGGCAATATGACCCGCAGGCCAGCATCGTGGCCTGCCCGCACATGACCGCGGTCTTCGAGGCATTCCAGCGCGGCGAGGCCGATTACGCCCTGGTCCCTGTCTACAACACCCGGGAAGGGCACAGCCGCGAATTCTTCGAGCAGATGCGCCGGCTGGCAAAAGGCTGCTGGGCCGGCAATACCATGCTGGCCATCCACCTCTCCCTGGGCAGCCTCGACCAGACCACGCCGGTGCGCACCATCATTGCCAAGGCCGGGAGCCTCCGCCAGTGCCGGGACTACCTCAGCAGCCGGTTCCCGGACGCCACCCTCATCGCGGTGAACGACCTGGAGCAGGCGGCGCGGGAAATCACGGAACAGCGCCTGGCCGACCGGGCGGTGATCGACACCGAGGAGGTGCTGAAACGCTTCGGCCTCGCTCTCCGCGAACGCGAAATCACGCCATACAACAGCACCCGCTTCGCCCTCATCGGCCGCGAAATGCCGCCGGCCACCGGCTACGACGCCACCGCCGTCACCACCGAGCCCCTGAAAGACCGGGTGGGCATCCTCTACGAACTGCTGGGCGAATTCTCCGGCCGCGGCATCAACCTGCTCGACATGCAGACCGAAACCGACCCGGCCAGCCAGAAGCTGCGCTTCTTTTTCGAGATGGAGGGCCACGCCGCCGATCCGGCGGTGGCCGAGGCCCTTGCCCGCATCGAACGGCAGGTGGTGCAGGAACGCGATTCGCTGCGGGTGCTCGGCAGCTACCGCCGGCTCGACATGCGGACCAAGCGGATCAGGAACTTCGGCTTCATCGGCTCCGGCGACATGAGCCTCTGGTTTGCCCGGCAACTGGCCAGCGAGGGGTACGAAACCCTGGTCACCGGCCGCTCCACCGAGCTGCGGCCCGAGCAGATGATCCCCCAGGTGGACGTGGTGGTGGTCTGCGTGCCGATCAGCGCCACCGAGGAGACCATCCGCCAGTACGGCCCCCTGCTTCGCGACGACCAGGCCCTGATCCTGCTGGCCGGTGCGGCGGAAAACATTCTCAAAACCGCGCTCCGCCACACCTCGGCGGGGGTCGAGGTGCTGCTGGTCCACAACCTCTGGGGGCCCAAGGCGGCCACCATGAAGGACAAGAATGCCTCGGTGGTGCGTACTTCGCGGAGCGGCGTGCTGTGCAGCGAGTTCGAGTCCTTCCTCTACAAGCACGGCGCCCACATCTGCCTCGACAGCCCGAACCGGCACGACCTGATGATGGGGGTGAGCCAGAAACTGCCCACCGCCATCTCCATCGCCCTGGCCATGACCCTCGCGGAAAAGGAGATCACGCCGGAGGCCATCGAAAGCCACTCGACGCTGACCTCGCTCTACTCGATCCTCTCCATGGCCCGGGTCCACATCCAGAACGCCCGCACCTATGGTGAAATCCTTGCCAGCCCCGGCGAAGGGCGAACCATTGCCCACGCCTTTGCCGCCAATCTCGGCCGGGTGCTCGACCTGGCCGACCAGAGCGACATCGCGGGGCTCTGCGCCCTCATCGAAACGAACCGCGCCTACCTGACCGACGACTTCCTGCGCAACCGCATGCGGCAGGCGCTGGAGGTGGACAAGACCCTGGGCCGGGTCATCAGCCGCTGAGCCGATGTTCGATCCGCAGCTTGCCGCCAGCCTCGCCCCGCCGCTCGTCGGCGCCATCGCCGGCTACACCGCGAGCCGCCTGGCCCTCTTCCTGCTCTTCAAGCCGCAAAAGCCCTGGCGCCTCTTCGGCCTGCGGTTGCCCCTCACACCGGGGGCCTTTGCCGCCGGCCGGCACCAACTGGCGGCCGCCGTCGGAGAGGCGATGGGCAGCCATCTGCTGCACCGCGAGGCGGTCGAAAAAGCCATGGCCGACCCGCTCTTTCAGGAACACCTGCGCCATCTCATCGAGCGCCGCCTTGCCGGACTGCTCACCCGGAACCTTGGTCCGGCGGCCACCCTGGTGCCGAACCGCTTCCGCACCCTTTACGAGACCGGGGGCAAGGTGCTGCGCCTCCGCTTCCAGCAGTTGCTCCACGCCCATCTCGACAGCCCCGCCTTTGCCGACACCCTGCGGCAGGAGATGTACCGCCACGGCACGCTCTCCGGCCCGGAGGCGGAGCAGGCCCTCGCCATGGCCCGTTCGCCGCAGTGCAAGCGGCTGATCGATACCCTGCTCGCCGACCTGCTGCTGGAAAAGGTGCTGGCCCGGCCCATCGGCCCCATGGCCCGGCTGCTGCCCACCGAGGTGCAGGAGGGACTCGCCAGCCAGATGGTGCGGGAGGCAGCGGCGCTGCTGGCCAGCGTCCTGCCGGTGCTGGCGAACAGCCTGAACCTCCCCGCCACGGCTGCGCAACGGATCGAAGAACTCGACCCGCGCCAGTACGAAGCGTTGCTGCGGCAGGCCATGGGGAGACGCGCCAACCTCCTGGCCCTCCTTGGCGCCCTTCTGGGGCTGGCCACAGGCGCTGCAGCAACCCTGCTCGCCACTGCCATTTGATCGGCATCCCGCTTTTTCCCCAAGCCGCTTGCTTTTCCCGCCTTTCCTCCGCTATTCTATCCCCAATATCCTGTCAAACCGGCTGCTGTTCGCTTACTTCGGAGGAGAAAAGGGCAATGCGTCAAACACAACCAACCACCATCGGCAAAAAAATCGGCCTGGGCTTTACACTGGTCCTGGTATTGATCGCCATCGTCGGCGGCATTTATCATTTCGCCCTTTCTTCGGCAACCGGCCGCTTCACCAACCTGATTGAAGTGGATATGGCTGTTGCCGTTCACGTCAACGCCGCCTCGAACCACCTTAACAGATGCCGCCGCTTTGAAAGAAACTTCCTGCTTTCCAGCAGCGAGGCAAAGGCCCAGGAACAGAAAGACAGCTATGCCGCCCTGAAAAAGGAACTGGATACCACCGAAGCCCTGGCCCAGAAGAATGACAGAACTGAAATCGCCGCGGATATTGAGAAGATCCGCGGGCTGGCGGCGGCGTATCAGAAAGAATTCGAAACGTTGGCTGCCGCCGCCCCCGAGGAGCGAATGAACTTGGAGCCGAAACTCCGCGAGACCGGAAAACCGGCTGAAGTGGCGTTGGAAGAGCTGGAAAAACGGATAACAGAGGCCGCCAACAGGGAGACCGAACTTACCAAGGCCCATACTGCCCGGCTTGGTTGGATCGCCCTCATCCTGGGCGTGGTGGCCATCGCGGCCGGCGCGGCCATCTCCTTCTTCCTCTCCAGAAATACCGCCGCCATCCTGAAAAAGATCAGCCTGACCCTTAACGAGGGTGCCAATCAGGTCGCGGCGGCGGCCGGTGAGGTCTCCTCATCCAGCCAGTCCCTGGCCGAAAGCGCCTCCCGCCAGGCTGCCTCGGTGGAGGAGACTTCCGCCTCCATGGAAGAGGTCTCGGCCATGACCAGGCAGGATGCCGACAGCGCCCATCAGGCCGACAGCCTCATGAAGGAGGCCAACGAGGTCATCCGCGAGGCGGATGACTCCATGAAAAAGCTCACCGTCTCCATGCAGGAGATTTCCTCGGCCAGTGCCGAGACCCAGAAGATCGTGAAAACCATCGACGAGATCGCCTTCCAGACCAACCTGCTGGCTCTCAATGCGGCGGTGGAGGCGGCGCGGGCCGGCGAGGCCGGAGCCGGCTTCGCGGTGGTGGCCGACGAGGTGCGCAACTTGGCCATGCGGGCAGCCGAGGCCGCCAAGAACACCTCGAACCTCATCGAGGGCACGGTGCAGAAGGTCAACCATGGCGCCAAACTGGTGGAGGAGACCAGCGAATCCTTCTACATCGCCTCCCAGGCCACGGGACGCATCGGCACCATCATCTCCGAAATCGCCAACTCCGCCGGCGAGCAGGCCCGGGCCATCGGCCAGGTGGGCTCGGCCATCTCGGAAATCGACTCGGTGACCCAGAATGTCGCTGCCTCTGCCGAAGAGGCCGCCTCGGCCTCGGAGGAACTCTCGGCCCAGGCCGAAACCATGAAGGGTACGGTGAAGGAGCTGCTTGCCCTGGCCGGCGGCGAGTCCCAACCCACGGGAAGGAGCAAAGGGAGGAGCATGGGGGCGGCCGCCCTGCGCCGGCCGGCGGAACTGCCGCGCCCCGTCCCCAAAACGGCCGCGCCCAAGGCTACGGCCAGACCCCTGCCGCCACCGCCCAAGGCGACCCCGAAAAAGAGCAGGCCCGAGGAGGTCATCCCCATGGGCGACGAGGAATTCCAGGATTTTTAGGCGGGTCCTGAACCGGGGAAACACTGCGGTTCCCATCGGCGGGGCAGCACATCTGCTCCGCCGATTTTTTTTTGCAACTTTCGGGAACCTTTTCCAGGCAGGGGGGTCTTTTTATTTAAACACGGACGAAAAAGGAGCCCCCACTCCTTGTTCTTTGTGTCTCTTCCTCCTCTCTCTCCTCAAAAGCAAGAGGCCATCCAAATCGGATGGCCTCTTGCTTTTCCCGCAACCAACACGAAAAAACGCCTTACCCGCCCTGCACCACGATTTTGCGCGGCCGGGCCGGCTCCACCTTGGGCAGCTTCAGGGTGAGAACCCCGTCGGCCATGGTGGCCTCGATCTTTGCCTGGTCGATGACCTCGGTCATGGTAAAGCGCCGCAGATAGTGGCCGCTCTCAAACTCGCGGAGCAGCACCCGCTCGCCTTCGCCGCCGTTGCCGCCCTTGGTGCCCTTGATGGTGAGGGTGTCGTCCTCCAGGCGGACCTCCACCCCATCCTTGCCCACCCCCGGCATGTCGGCCAGCACGGTGACCGCCTCGTCGGTCTCGTAGATATCCACCGCCGGCACGAAGTAGCGTTCCGTCGTGGTCGGCTCGCCGGCCTGCTGCACCTCCTGTTTTTCCCGCACCTGCATCTCCTTCTCGGTCATGGTCGTTTCCTCCTGCTTCCTACTGGGTCTTGATCTCGATCTTGCGCGGCTTCACCGCCTCGGCCTTGGGCAGTGTGATGGTGAGCACGCCGTTGGCAAAGCCGGCGCTCACCTGATCGGCATTCACCCGGGTGGGCAGGGTGATGGCCCGGCTGAAACGGCCGCACTCGATCTCGCGGCGGTGGTAGGAGAGCTTCTGCTCAGCAGGGCAGGTGGTGCGCTCGCCGCTGATGGTGAGGGTGTCGCCCTCCACCGAGATATCGAGGTCCGCGGCCTTGACGCCGGGGATCTCCGCCCGCACATAGAGATGATCGGCATCCTCGGAAACGTTCAGGGCCGGGAACACCGTGGCCCCGGGCCGGCCCGGATAATCGCGGGCCAACCCCTGAAAGAGGGTGTCGAATTCGCGGCGCATCCTTTCGAAATCCGTCCACGGATTCCGGAAAAGCGGCCGGTCGGTGAAGCGGATGATTGCCATAAGCCACCTCCATCGTCTGTGTAATTATTTGATTTAATTCCACAATAACCGCTGTTGCCAATACAATAAACGTGTTGCCCGCCTTGTCAAGGGGGGGCAATAGCCCCTGTCCGCACCCTGTCCTGCGCTCTTCCGGACCAATCAGTTTTCCCTAGGTTCCGGCAACCAAATCGGGTATAGTGGCTGGCCTGCAGCGCAGCAAACATACATCAAATCAACCACCTGGAGGAAATCATATGAAACTCATCCTGTTGGGCGCACCCGGCGCCGGCAAAGGCACCGTGGCCAAAATGCTCACCGCCCTCGACGGCTCGGTACAGATATCCACCGGCGACATCCTGCGCGGCGCTGTCCAGGCCGGCACCGACCTCGGCAAGGAGGCCAAGGGCTACATGGACCGGGGCGACCTGGTGCCCGACTCCCTCATCATGGGCATCATGGAGAAGCGCCTCCAGGAGCCGGACTGCGCCAGGGGCTTCCTGCTCGACGGCTTCCCGCGCACCATCCCCCAGGCCGAGGCCCTCAAGGTGCTGCTGGCGAAACTCGGCATCACGCTCGACATGGTGGTGAGCATCGACGTGCCGCGCGACGTCATCCTCGACCGCCTCACCACCCGCCGCACCTGCGAGAACGCCAAGTGCCAGGCAATCTACAACGTGAAGAGCAACCCGCCGAAGAAGGAAGGCGTGTGCGACAAGTGCGGCAGCCCGGTGGTCCAGCGCGCCGACGAAACGGTGGAGGCGATCAGCCACCGCCTGGAGACGTACAACCAGAAGACCGCGCCCCTCATCGGCTTCTACGAGAAGGAGGGGCTGCTCCACTCCATCACCGGCACCTCCAGCGATGCGGTGGTGGGCGCCATCAAGGCCCACCTCAAGATCTGACCCCATCCATCCGGCGCCGCTGCGGGACAATCCCGTGGCGGCGCCTCATTTTTCCCTTATGAGCGGACCGGCAATCACCATCATCGGCGGGGGCCTGGCCGGCAGCGAGGCGGCCTGGCAGGCCGCGAGCCGCGGGGTGCGGGTCACCCTGCACGAGATGAAGCCGGGCCGCTACAGCCCGGCCCATCACTCGCCCCACCTTGCCGAACTGGTCTGCAGCAACTCCCTCCGCTCCGACGACCCCCATTCCGCCGTGGGCCTCTTGAAAGAAGAGATGCGGCGGATGGGTTCCCTCATCATGAACGCGGCCGCTGCCACCAGCGTGCCGGCCGGCCGGGCCCTGGCCGTGAACCGCGACCTCTTCGCCGCCTGGATCACCAAGAAGATCAGCTCGCACCCCCAGATCACCGTGGTGCATGAGGAAATGAGCGAACTGCCGCCTGCGGGGGAGAACCCCATCATCCTCGCCACCGGGCCGCTGACCACCGATTCGCTGGCCGCCTCCCTGGCCCGCCTCACCGGCGAGGAGCACCTGGCCTTCTACGACGCCATCGCGCCCATCGTCCATGCCGACTCCCTGGACCGCGCCATTGTCTACCAGGCCTCGCGCTACGACGACGGCCCGGGCGACTACCTCAACTGCCCGATGAGCGCGGCGGAGTACCTCGCCTTCATCACCGCGCTGAAGGGCGCGGACAAGGTGCCGCTCAAGGAATTCGAGGAACAAAAATATTTCGAGGGGTGTCTGCCCATCGAGGTGATGCTGGACCGCGGGGCGGAGACCCTGCGCTTCGGCCCCATGAAGCCGGTGGGGCTGCCCGACCCGCGCACCGGCCAGGAGCCCTACGCGGTGGTGCAGTTGCGCAAGGAGAACCGCGAGGGTATTCTCTACAACATGGTGGGGTTCCAGACCAAGCTGACCTACCCGGAGCAGCAACGCGTCTTCCGCCTGATTCCGGGCATGGCCAACGTGGAATTCGCCCGGCTCGGCAGCATCCACCGCAACACCTTTGTCTGCGCACCCAAGGTGCTGCAGCCGACCCTGCAAATGAAACAACGGCCCGACCTCTTCCTGGCCGGCCAGGTGAGCGGGGTGGAAGGCTATGTGGAATCCACCGCCATGGGGCTCCTTGCCGGGATCAACGCGGCGCGGATGGCCGCCGGGCACGGGTTGGTGGTGCCGCCGCCGGAGACGGCCCTGGGGGCGCTGATCACCCACCTGACCCGGACCGGGGCGAAGCACTTCCAGCCCTCCAACGTGAACTTCGGCCTCTTTCCGCCGGTGACGGAGAGGGTCCGCAAAAAGGAGCGAGGAGCATACCGTGCAAACAAGGCGCTTGCCGCCCTGGCGGCCTGGCAGACCGAAAATGGCCTCACGGCTCGCGCGTAGCCTGATGCTGGCCCTGCTGGCTCTCCCCCTGCCGCTGCCCCTTCCGGCGCTGGCGGTTGACCAGCCGACGGCCCCGACCCCCCAGGCCGCCACCGTGCCCAGCCCGGACCTCGCCCCGCTCCTTGCCAAGGCCGCCGCGCCCACCAGCCCGGCAGAGCGCAAGACCCTTCTCCTTCGCCACCAGAGCCTGCGCGACAACCAGAGCGCCGCGGCGATGGCGGAGCGGGAGGGACTCAAGGCGGCCATGCTCCTCCACATGCTGCGCCGCCAGTTGGGCGACGAACGCTTCAATGGTGCAACCAAACCGCTCCTTGCCGGCAACGGGCCGGTGGCGTGGGAGCATCTCCGGCAGGCCGTTGTCGCCGCCAATCCCGAGCTGAACGCCTTCTTCAGCCAGTGGCTCGACCAGCGGGAACTGCCGCGCTTCACCATCAAGACGCCAACCACCAGGGAGGAAGGTGGCCGGGTGCATTTCTCCTTCACCCTGGCCCAGGAGCAGACGCCGCCGACCAATTGCAGCGTGGCGGTGCGGATCACCACCCCGGCCGAGAGAGTAAACCGGGAAATCGTTTTGAGCGCGGCAGAGACCCCGGTCTCGCTGACGCTGTCGGACCTGCCCGGCGAGCTGCTCATCGACCCGGAGTACCATCTGCTGCGGCCGCTGGCGGCGGATGAATATCCCCCGGTCTGGGCGCGCTACCGCAACAGCGCCAAGCCGCTCATGGTGGTGCCGGACGAACCCGCGGCCTCGGCCTATGCGCCGCTCATGGAGCGTCTCCGCGCCCTGGGCGGCGAAACCATCCCCGCGGCCACTGCCAAGGACAGCGACGTGGCGGGCCGCGACG
The DNA here is from genome assembly GCA_040757055.1 of Thermodesulfobacteriota bacterium. Lineage (GTDB taxonomy): Bacteria > Desulfobacterota > Desulfobulbia > Desulfobulbales > Desulfurivibrionaceae > JAJZRJ01. The sequence continues at coordinate 425,891 of JBFLXY010000001.1, forward strand.
TCCTCTTCCTCGGCCTTGAGTCGCCCCTGCTCCGCGCCCTTTTTGCCCGGCCCACCCATCCGGCCACCGGCCTCACCCTGGAGGTGCGGGAAAACCCGCTGGGCCCCGGGAGGGTGGCGGTGCTGCTCTCCGCCGCTTCCGCCGAGGAAACCGCCCAGGCCCTGCCCCGCCTCTTTGGCGAACTCGACTTGGCCACCTCCGCCCATCTGGACAAGGGCGCCGCCAGCGAACAGCGCACCCGGGAATCTGACATGGGGATCGGCTGGTGGCTGGACCTGCCGCCTTTTGGCGTCGCCCTGGCCGACCGCCTCGATCTCACCGCGATCATGGAACGGCTGCGGGGCACACGGGTGATCTACCTCGGCGAAACCCACGACAAATTCGAGGACCACCGCCTGCAGTTGCGGGTCATCCGCGCCATGCACCGCCAGTGGGGCAAGCTCGCCATCGGCATGGAGATGTTCCCGCGCTCGACCCAGGCCGTGCTGGACGCCTTTGTGGCCGGCACCATCGACGAGCGGGAGTTCCTTAAAAAATCGGGCTACTTCAGAAACTGGGGCTTCGACTACCGCCTCTACCGGGACATTCTCATCTTTGCCAGGGAAAACAAGCTGCCGGTGGTGGCGCTCAACCTCGACAAGGGGATCACCAGCAAGGTCTTCCGCAACGGCGGCCTCGCCGCCCTGACCCCGGAGGAGGCCGCGACAATCCCGGCGGAACGCGATCTGACCCTGCCGGGCTACCGGGAACGCATCACCGAGGTCTTCGCCATGCACGGCCAGCACACCGCCACCCCGGAGCAGGCCAACAACTTCCTCCAGGCCCAGGCCCTGTGGGACGAGGCCATGGCCGAAGCAGCGGCGGAATTCCTCCGCAGGAATCCCGACCACCGGATGGCCATGGTGGTGGGTCAGGGCCACGCCGTCAGGGATACGGCCATCCCGCCGCGCCTCGCCCGGCGGCTGCCGGTGACGCAGGCAGTCATCCTGCCAGCCAGGGAGCATGAGGTGAAACCGGCCGAGGCCGACTATCTCGTCAGCCTCGAACCGGCGCCGCTGCCGCCCCTGCCGCTGCTGGGGGTCCAGCTTGCCGACAGCGACAAGGGAGTACGCGTCATGGGACTGGCGCCGGAAGGCAAGGCCGGCGAGGCAGGCATCGAGGAAGGCGATTACCTCCTCGCCCTCGATGGCGAAACCATCACCGCCGTCGAGGATGTGAAGATCGCCATGCTCGCAAGGAAAAAGGGAGAGAGCGTCCAGGTGCGGGTGCTGCGACCCCGTCCCCTGTTGCCGGACAGGATCATGACCATTGCGGTGCCGCTCTGATTCGGAAACCCAAGGCCCGCTTCCCATGATGCAACGGCTCCTCGATCTTGTCCGCTCCCTGCTGCTCTTGTTCCGGAGCCGCCATGCGGTTTTTCTCCTTTTCCTCTTCGGCTACACGGCCGTCATGGAGCAGCTCGGCGGATTTCCCGCGTTGCTGCCCGCCTGGCGATTTGAGATTCCCCTGCTGCTCTACCTCTCTTTCTTCGGCAACACCATCACCAGAAAGTCCCGCTGGCAGCCGCTGATCGTCGCGCTGCCCATCGTAGTCACTTACGCCATCTTCGATCTCTACCGGCTCCAGCTCGGCCGCATGCCGCGCATTGTCGAACTCGCCGAACTGCCGGAACTCTTCGCCATCATGCCGCTCTGGCTCATCCTGCTGGCCGGCCTGTTCTACGGCGTTCCTCCCCTCCTCTTCCTCTGGAACGTCCGCTGGCGAGCCCCCGCGCCCATCGCCCTGGGGCTCCTGCCGCTCATCGGCCTCTCCGCCGCGGTGGCATACTTTCCCGCGGCCTTCATGGCCGCCTTTGAAACCACCCAGAAGGAGATCGTCCACTATTCCGACGTGATCAGCGCCGGCAACAACGGCCGCATCAGCATGGCCCTCTACAACGAGGCCCAGCGCCGGGTCATGCTGGAGAAGACCGCCCACTACCGGGAGCATCCCTTCTATCTCCTGGACAAGGAGGAGGTGGTCGCGAAGGTCAAGAAGCAGCGGCACAGGCGGAACGTGCACCTCATCGTCCTCGAAAGCTTCCTCGATCCGGAGCTGCTTCTTGCGGCCAAATTCTCGCGCACGCCGACCCATCCTGATTTCGAGAAGATATTCAAGCGCAAGGGCAGCCTCTCCCACTCCCCGGTTTTCGGCGGCGCCACCGGCCAGGCCGAATTCGAGCTGCTTTGCGGCGTGCCCGCCCTGCGGGAACTCTCCGGCGTGGAGTTCAATGTCTTCACCGGGTCACAAACCCCGTGCCTGCCGAATCTCCTCAGCGAAGCCGGCTACCACACCATGGCCTCCAACGGCTATCGGCCCGATTTCTTCAACTCCATCAATGCCTATGCGGGAATCGGCTTTGAAAAGGCATATTATCCCACCGAGTATGCCCCGGCCCAGGAGACCTATCTCACCAGGGGCGATGTCACCGGCGAGAAATACATGTTCGACGGGGATCTTTTAGGCCAGAATCTCAGGTTCGTCTCCTTCTGGCTCAGGGAGCATCCCCACACCCCCCTGTTCAATTATGTGTTGACCATGTATGGCCATACCCCCAACGAGATCAATACGGAAAAACGCCCGGAAATCATCAAGGTTTCCGGGGGGCCCAAGGATGACCATCTGCAGCGCGCGGTGAACCAGTACTACTACCGCACCCAGGCCATCGCCGCCTTTGTGAAGGAACTGGTGCGCATCGACCCCAAAAGCCTGATCATCCTGGTGAGCGACCACCTGCCGCCACTGGAGTGCGGCCCGAACACCTATGACGGCTATGACTATCTGGGGAAAAGGGAAGAGTATCTTTATCTGAACCGGATTTTCTTCGTGGAAAACGGGCGCAGCGTGGAATACAACACCATCCACCACTACGAGGTACCCAACATCATCCTCAGCTATGTGAGCCGCTCAACCAAGAGGAGCCGTGGCACCGTTGACACCGCCGCCTACTACAAGGCATACCTGACCATCATGGCCCAGGCCATGGATGTCAAAAAACTCCTGCCCGCCGCAAGCCCTGCCCCTGCCGCCAGCGCCGCCTCCCCTGAAACGGGAAAAAAGAAGGCCCCCCAGCCCCCTCGCCCCCATTGACGCGCAAGGGGCGCGGCCGAGGGGCGGGGCGGCTTTAACCCTTCTCCGGATAGACCGGTCCCGGGGTGACCATAAGCGGTGTGGCGATATCCCCCTCGCGCCAGCCCAGCTCGAAAGACTGCCCGCAGTTGGGGCAGATGAGCCCGATGACAAGGCCCCCTTCGCTCTCGCGGAAGTGGACATGAAAGCCGCGTGCATAGCCACAGGTGGTGCAGATTCGAAACTCCGCCATGCTCTTCCCTCCTTATGCAAAACGATCCCGGATCACCGCCTCGGCCATGGGAATCTGGCCGCCGCGCGGCCATGCCTCCTTGAGCGGCTTGCCGATGGCCACAAACATGGCGATCACATGGTCGGGCGGCAGGTTGATGAGCCGTCCCACTGCCGCAAAATCGAAACCATCCATGGGACACGACTCATAGCCCATGGCCTTGGCCGCCAGCATCAGCGTCTGGGCCGCAAGGCCGCAGGAGCGCATGGCCTCGTCCCGCTCCACCTGCGGCTTGCCGCGATAGTACGCGTCGATGGCTGGCACGATGTATTCCCGCACCTCCGGCGGGGCATTGCGCCAATAGCGGGCCGGTTCCTTTGCCCAGCTCTTCAGGTCGGCACAGAGGATGACAAAGAACGCGGCATCGGTGACCTGGGCCTGATTCCACGCCGCCTGGCGGATCTCCTGCCGCAGCGCCGGATCGCGCACCACCACGAAACGCCAGTTCTGGATGTTGAAGGCGGTGGGCGCCAGCATGGCGAGTCCCAGCAGCCGCTCGATTTCGGCCTCACTCATCCGATGGCCCGGATCGTAGTGCTTCACGGCGCGGCGCGTTTCGATGGCGGTGAGGGTCTCCATGGGCTCCTCCTGGTGGCGGAAATTGCAAAAGGGGAACAGGGTTCTCGCCCCCAGTGTAGACCAATCAGGCGTCAGAGGCAACGGAGGGATTGCGCCTTGGATTTCACCGCCGGTCGGGGTATAAAGCGGAAATGGAGCAGGAAAAACCGACCACCCCGCCCGACCCTGCGGCACTGGCCGAACTGACCCGCGACGCAAGAAACCTCGTGGCCTTCCAACAGGCCATGGGGGTCGAGGGCTATCCGGCCACCCCCGAACTGCGGCGATTTCTCCGGCCTGATGCGCCCGGCACCCCCAAAACGCCGGCGGTGTCCGCCGGCTGCCGCTGCCCAACCGCTCCGGCAGCCACATCCCGCACCCTGGCCGACATCCGCAAGGAGCTGGGCGACTGCCACCGCTGCTCCCGACAGGAAGGCAGGGAGCAGATCGTCTTTGGCGAGGGAGAAGTTGGGGCAAAGCTCTTTCTCGTGGGCGAATTCCCGAGCGTCGAGGACGACGCCGCCGGGCTGCCCTTCCAAGGCGAGGCAGGCGAACTGCTCATGAAGATGATGGCGGCCATCGGCCTGAACCGGGCCGACCTCTATCTGGCCAATCTGGTCAAATGCCGGCCGGCGGACGGCCACGAACCGCACGCCGAGGAAATCGCGGCCTGCCATCCTTTCCTCCTCCAACAGATCAGCGCGGTGCAGCCCCAGGTGATCTGCGCCATGGGCGGCCTCGCGGCCCAGGCCCTGCTGCACAGCAGAAAAAATCTGCTGCAACTGCGCGGCACCTGGCACAGCTGCCAGCAGATCCCGCTGATGCCCACCTTCTCCCCGGCCTTTCTCCTGCGCAACCCGGAGATGAAAAAGGCCGCCTGGGTCGATCTCCAGCTCATCCAGAAACGATTGGCCGCAACCGGAATGCCGCGCTAGCTTCCCTCCCCGCCGTGCCCGGTCACTGCACCACCATCTTCCCGGCGCCCCCTTCGCCTGATTTTGCTCCGTTCCCGGAATGAATTCGCTGCGCAGGCGCGGGAGCGAGACAAAAATTAAGAGCGATTAAAAAAGTATTGAACCCGACAAAGTTTTGGGTTATTTAACTTTGAACGGATGCTTGGACTTTCTCAAATCTCACCCGGGACCTCTCCCCATGGAAAGGCGGGCCATGCAGGCAACGGCCACCAGGATGCACGCGGAAAAACGGGGGGCGCATCTCTTTATCACGCTCTCCGGCATCCTGAACTGCACAAGCGCCACCGAACTCAACGACTCCATCAGGCGCCATTACGATGGTTCAGGGGTGTGTTTTTTGGATCTGCGCCACGAGAACGCCGCCAGCCGGCGCCTGCTGGCAGACGTCCTTGCCGATCGCTCCCTCGCGCCGGAAAAGTTTTTTCTGATCGGGCTGGAAACGTGAGCCATGGCCCGACCCCCGGTTCGCCGGCAGAAACCGGGCTTGTCTGGCCCCCTGCCGCTGCGGGAACTTTTTTTTGCAACATGAGTTAGTAAAAGCGAACTTGGTTTTGGCCTTCAAACTCAAGTGATGTGATCACCTGGAAAACCAGAGAGGAAGAGACGTGGGACACGACATTTCGCTCACCATCCGGCCGCTCCCCGCTACAGGAGGCATTTCATGCAGGCAGCCCAGGACATGACCCCCCGGTGCCATTGGGGGAAAGCGTCTTTCCCGGCCACGGCCCAGTCCTTCCCGCTGGCGCTGGCCGGCGAAGGCGAAACCGTGCGGATTGTCGCTGTTTGCGGCGGCAACAAGCTGCTGGAAAGACTGCGCGGCATGGGCATCAAGCCCGAGGATGCCGTCGTGGTCGTGCAGCGGCAGGCCACAGGGGCTGTGCTCATCGCCAAGGGGGCTGGCCGTTACGCCCTTGGCGGCGGCATGGCGCATAAAATCTACGTGACAAAAGGATAAGGCATGCAAAAAACAATCGCTGATCTTGCCGTGGGAGAATCCGGCCGGGTGGCCGGATTTGTCAGGGGAATGAAGCCCTACCGCCAGAAGCTTCTGGCCATGGGACTTGTCAAGGGTACCGAATTTACCATCAACCGGGTGGCGCCCATGGGAGACCCGGTGGAAATAGGGGTCAGGGAGTACAATCTCAGCCTGCGCCGTGACGAAGCAGCCACCCTGCTGGTGGAAGGAGTGAAGTAATGGATCGATTGACCATAGGTATTGTCGGCAACCCCAACTGTGGCAAAACCACGCTCTTCAATGCCCTGACCGGGGCCCGGCAACGGGTCGGCAACTGGCCCGGCGTAACCGTTGACCGCAAGACGGGCATCTATAAGCATGGCCCTGCCGAGGTACAGGTGGTGGACCTCCCCGGCATCTATTCGCTGGCTGCGGCATCCGTGGACGAACAGGTCGCACGGGACTACGTCCTCTCCGGCGAAGCGGACCTCATCGTCAACATTGTCGACGCCTCCAACCTGGAAAGGAACCTCTATCTCACCAGCCAGCTTCTGGAGATGCGCGCCCCCCTGCTGGTTGCCCTCAACATGATGGACGTCGCCCGGGAACGCCAGCTGGAGATCGACGTGCAGGAGTTGTCCGGGCGGCTCGGTTGCCCGGTGGTTCCCCTGGTCGCCGCGAAAAACCAGGGACTGGAGGACCTGAAAGAGGCCATCAGCCGGGCCGGTCACGAAAAAATCGTGGCCTCGGCCCAGGTGTGCCTGCCCCCGGAGGTGCAGGAGGCGGTGGCGGAGCTGCTGCCGGAGCTGGAGCCGTCGGCCGCCAAAGGCAAGGTGGACGGCAACTGGCTTGCCGTCAAGCTGCTGGAGGGCGATGCCCAGGCGATGTCCATGGTTGCCCCCCGGCTGCACAAAAAGGTGGCCAGGCTCCAGCAGTCCCTTGAAGGGAAAACGGGAGAGGAGGCGGATATCCTCGTCGCTTCAGCGCGCTACGCCTTTGTCAACCAGCTGACCACGGCTGCGGTCCGCAAAACGGGCGAGGTCGGAGCGTCGGCCTCGGACCGCATCGACCGGGTGGTCTTGAGCCGTGCCTTCGGCATCCCGATCTTCCTCGGCGCCATGTATCTGATGTTCATGTTTACCATCAATCTCGGCGGCGCCTTTATCGACTTTTTCGACGGCCTCGCCGGCGCCCTCTTTGTCGACGGTTTCGGATCGCTGCTGGAAAATCTCGGGACCCCGGCCTGGCTGACCACCATCCTGGCCGGCGGTGTCGGCGGCGGCATCCAGACCATGGCCACCTTCATCCCGCCCATCGGCTTCATGTTCCTCTTCCTCTCCTGGCTGGAGGATTCGGGGTACATGGCGCGGGCCGCCTTTGTCATGGACCGTTTCATGCGCTTCATCGGCCTGCCCGGCAAGGCCTTCATCCCGATGCTGGTCGGCTTCGGCTGCAATGTCCCGGCGATCATGGCCACTCGCACCCTGGAAAACCAGCGGGACCGGACGCTGGCGGTCATGATGAACCCGTTCATGTCCTGCGGCGCCCGGCTGCCGGTCTATGCCCTTTTTGCCGCGGCCTTCTTCCCGACCGGCGGCCAGAATCTGGTCTTTCTGCTCTATCTGATCGGCATCGGCGTTGCCGTGATCACCGGGCTGGTCCTGAAGAATACCGTGCTTCAGGGTGAAATCACACCCTTTGTCATGGAGCTGCCGCCATACCATCTTCCCACCGCCAGGGCGGTTTTCCTGCGGGCGTACGAGCGGCTGATGACCTTTCTCTTCAAGGCTGGGCGGGTGCTGATTCCGGTGATCGTCGTGCTCTCGTTCATGAATTCTTTGGGTACCGACGGCACGTTCGGCAACGAGGACAGCGAGAACTCGGTGCTGACCAGCGTCAGCAAATCCATTACCCCGGTACTCGAACCCCTGGGCGTCGGTAAAGAGAACTGGCCGGCCACGGTGGGCGTCTTTACCGGCATCTTTGCCAAGGAGGCGGTGGTCGGCACCCTGGATGCCCTCTATGCCGGCATGGATGCCAAGGCGGCCGGCGAGGCGGAAGAAGAAGAGCCCTTCAGCCTCGGGGCCGCGATCGCCGCCTCTTTTGCCACCATTCCCGCCAACCTTGCCGAGGTGACCGGCACGCTCCTCGACCCGCTGGGCATCTCCATCGGCGACGTGACGGACTCCTCGGTTGCGGCCGAAGAGATGGAGGTCAGTGTCGCCACCTTCGGCTCCATGGTGACCCTCTTCGGCTCCAAGGCGGCGGCCTTTGCCTACCTGCTCTTCATCCTGCTCTATTTCCCGTGCAGTGCCGCCATCGCCGCCGTCTACCGGGAAACCAACCTGCGCTGGACCCTCTTTGCCGGCCTCTGGACGACCTTCATGGCCTACCTGGTCTCCACCCTGTTCTACCAGGCCGCCACTTTCTCCAGCCACCCTGCGGCCTCGCTGGCCTGGATCGGCGCCGACCTGGCAGTTTTCACCCTGGTGGTGGCCGCCCTCAGGATATGGGGCCAAAAGGGGCTGGAGGGCAAACTGCTGCCCGCGGCGGCGCGGGCCTGAGTTCTTTTCCGTTTTCCGCAACAACGCAGCAGGGGGGGGCAATGCCGCCCCCCTGCCCAAGGAGGCTCCATGGATCTGCTCCGGCTGAAAGGCTATCTCAAAGCGCGCAAGATGACCACCCTGCAGGATATTGCCACCCACTTCCGGAGCGATATGGCCACGGTGGCGCCGATGCTCGACATCTGGATCGGCAAGGGCAAACTGCGGAAACACCACGGCACTCTCGGTTGCCGGAAAGGGTGCTGCCACTGCGATCCCGCCGCCGTGGTGACCTATGAGTGGATTGAATAAGCCGTCCTGTGCCGCTGGGGTGCTTGCTTCGGCATGCACGGCGGATTTTGTTTTGCGACATAAGTTAGTGTGCCCAAAATTGATCGTAGATCACCAACACCAAGGAGGAAGCAAGAGATGAAGAAGACTATCGCACTGGCGGCCATGTTTGCCCTTGCCGGACCCGCATCGGCCCTGGCCGGCAGCCAGGAAGGGCTGGAGGCCAAGGTCCAGGAGCTCATCAGCCAGAACCGGTCGCTCATGGAGCGCCTGGTCGTGGTGGAAAAGGAGCTGGCCGAGCAGAAGGAAGCCGGGGCAAAGGAAAAGGGGGCGCCGGCAGCCGGTGAGAAACTGCTGGGCAGCCTGGGAGACCGCCTTGCCTTCAGCGGCCTCGTCGAGGTGGAGGCGAACGCGGCCAAGGACTTTACCAAGACCAAGACCAGCGACATCACCCTGGCCACGGTGGAGCTTGGCCTGGATGCCACCATGAATGAGTGGTCCAAGGGCCACCTGCAGTTCCTCTTCGAGGAGGACGCGGACGGGAACCGGATTCTGGTGGACGAGGGGACCATCACCCTGGGGAATACGGAGAAGTTTCCTTTCTACATGACGGCCGGCAAGATGTATGTGCCCTTTGGCTCCTATGCGTCCAACATGATCTCCGACCCCCTCACCCTGGAGCTCGGCGAGACCAACGAAAGCACGGTCCAGTTCGGTTTCGAGGCGAACGGCTTCGCCGGCTCGGTTTACGCCTTCAACGGCGACATCGACGAAACCGGCGAGGATAATGCCGTTCGCTCGTACGGCGCCAGCATCGGCTACAGCCTGAAGGAGGAGAACGGCCCGAGCTTCGACCTGGGCCTCGACTGGATGAGCAACCTGGCCGATACCGATGCGGTCCAGGATTATTTCGCCGGACTTGGCACCCCCATCACCGCGGTGGCGGATTTCCCGGCCGGCCTCGCGGTGCACGGTGCGCTGCAATACGGCCCCTGGAACGTGCTGGCTGAATATGTGGCCGCCCTCGATGCGTTCCAGGCCACGGAAATGGATTTCAACGGCCAGGGAGCCGAGCCCTCGGCCTTCATGGCGGAGCTCGCCTACGGCACGGAGATTTCAGGGCACGAGGTCACCTTCGCCCTGGGCTACCAGCAGACCGACGAGGCCCTGGCCTTGAGCCTGCCCGAGTCCCGCTATCTGGGAGCGATCCGGGTGGGGATCCTCGACAAAACCACCCTGGCCTTTGAATATGCCCGGGACGAGGATTACGACCTCGCCGAAGGCGGCACTGGTGAGGACGGGTACTCCGCAACCGTGCAGCTGGGCTACGAGTTTTAACCCTTTGCCTTCCTGCCAGGCAGCGAGATGCGGCAAGGATGATCGGCTCCGGCAACCGGCCTTTCCGGAGCCGATCATCCCCGGTTGGAGCGGCAGTCTCTCGTGATTCCGTCGGCAAGGTCAACCACCCGGGAGGACGAACCATGACGATCAGAACCGCCTATCTCAACGGCAACCTGCATATCGAATTGTGTGGCAACTTTACTGCCAGCGGAGCGGCGAGGCTTGCCGAGGTCATCGGCAATGCCTCCCCTGCCAAAAGCAATGTTTATGTGAACACCCACGACGTGCATGACGTGTCCCCGGAGGGCGTTACGCTCTTCGCCAAACTGGCGAAGGGCCTCAAGACAGCGCATCAACTGATTCTGGTGGGAGAGAAGGGCTTCGCCATCGCCCCCGAAGGCTGCCAGGTCATTGTGGACGAGCAGGACAAGGGCGGATGCAGGAACTGCACCAATTGCCGGTGCGGCAAACGCAGGCAACAGTAAGGCAATCCCATGATCCAGCAAACGAAGAAGATCTGGCACATCGACAACCAGTACCACTGCTCCATCATCGGCACCTGCCTGACGGATCAGGAACTGCAAAGGCTCGTGCCGAAAACCAGGGTCGCGATTCCGGCACCGGGCAGCGACTATGAACTCCATTCGGCCTTTGTCGCCCTGGCCGGAGAGAATTCCAGGGAAAGCCTGGTGCTGCACAAGTTCCTGGACCAGAAGTATCGTCTTGCCCTGAGCCGGTTTGCCAAGGCCAAGGATGATCCGGCCCTGGAAACACTCTGGAAGACCGCCGTGGCGGAGCATGAGATCAAAGGGGCCTACTGGGCGCTCATGACCCACCCAAAAGCGTCGAAGGCCCTCATCCGCAGCGCATACGGCGACGTGCACATGCTGCACCACAAGGGCATCGGGGTGATTCTGCACGCGGAAAAGGAGACGAAGGAGCTGCGCGAACGGCTCTCGGTGCTCGAAGAGGTGCTGGGCAACGAACGGCGGCAGCACCTGGAGGCCGCAAATGAGGCCGCCTTCGAAATCGCCGCCCTCCGCATGCAACTGACGGACGCAATGACGATCGCCGGAGAGGCCGACCGGCTGCGCGCCATTGTCGCCGGGCGGCGGAACGGGGCGGAAGAGGAATCGCAACGGCAGGAACACCAACAGCTGCAGGAGGCCCTGGCCGAGGAAAAAGCGCGCGCCGTCGGGTGGCAGCAAAAGTGTGACCGCCTTGGCCGCAAACTGGCGGAGATGCAAGAACTGCAGGAAACGACCAAGGAAATCATCGCCCGGCTGCAGGGGCAGTGCGCGGCGCTGACACGGGAAAAACAGGAGCGGGAGCAGGAAATGATCTCCCTGGAATCCGTGCTGCATGCCCACCAGAGCGCGGCCTGCGGCCAGTGCGAGGATTGCAATACCTCCCAGTGTCCCGGCCCTGTGCTCTGCGGCAAGACCGTTCTCTATGTGGGCGGCATGCACAACCTCATCCCCCACTACAAGAAGCTGGTGGAGCAGTCTGGCGCCGAATTCATGCATCACGACGGCGGCCGGGAGGATTCACGGGGCCTGCTCGACAAGCTTCTCAGCCGCGCCGACGCGGTGCTCTGCCCGGTGGACTGCGTCAGCCATGATGCCTGCCTGCGGGTCAAAAAGATGTGCAAGCGCCAGCAGAAACCCTTTGTCATGATGCGCGGTTCCGGGCTCTCCGCCCTGGCCAAAGGGCTGAATGAAATTGTTCAGTAGTCTCTGCCTGTTACCCGAAGGGAGAACCCTGTGGCACCGTTGAGTATCTTGCCAGGGCGGATACGTCTCGCGACAAAAGGTCTCATGGGGCGATGGGATGGCTGTTGCCTGCTGGAGGGAAAGCTGCGTGCCGTGGAGGGGGTTACCCATGCTTCGGCAAATCCTCGTACCGGCAGGATCCTGATAAGCTATGACGAGACCCTTGCCAGCCGGGACGATATCGAAAATGAGGTGCGCAAGGCGCTCCAGGATATCGACGCTGCCGACGAACAAAAAAGCGAAAGGCATCCTCCCTTCCGCCGTCGGGCTCTGGATATCGCCGTTCCTTCGCCGACCGGGCATGTCCTCATGGACGTGGCGCTGCACGTGCTCCTCCCCGCCCCCCTTGATCTTCTCCTGCCTGCGGCTGCCACTCTCCTGCGCCGATAGGAAGTTGTCCGGGACCGTCGCACGCAGCAACCTTTTAAAGAGGAGGACCCCATGATCATTGTGAGTCATTTCGCCGGCAGGATACGGGTGAGGGACGAAAGTTTGCAAAGCGCGCCGGTGATGGCCCGTGCCAAGGAAGCGCTGTTGGCCATGGCCGGTGTCGAAAGCGTCGAGGCCAGCCAGCGGGTCGGCAGCATGCTGATTTATTACCAGGCAACGGCAAGCGCAGCGAAACAGATCCTGCACAAACTCACCGACCTGTTCGGCCTGGAGGAGGTTGGCGGCACAGCAAAGCCAGAGCGGGTCGCCACCACCATTTCGCGGGCCTTTCTTCCCAAAACCAGGAGAATCGCCAAGAAAATCGGGATGCTCGTCTCGCTTCTTGTCGCCGTGGCAGCCGCGGTTGTCGACCTCAAGAGGCTCCATATCCTGCTGGGTGCCGTCTTTCTTGCGCTGCTCGGGGAGCATCTCTCCGCGAGAAGGCAGATGCTTTTACGTTGAGTCGTTATGAGACGACAAAGCATTTTCACAGATTCCGGAGAGCAGGGTGCTCTCCTTACCTTACGGGAGGCAGACCAGTGGAAGAAAAAAACGAACATGAGCATGAAAAGGAAGGAGGTTACCGCAACATGGATGGGATCCATCTCAAGAAAAAGGATTTGTGGCTCGTAGCCGGCGGGGCGCTCGGCGCCTTGGCGATGCTGGGCCTGGGCAAGCTCTCCGGCAAGGTGCGGCCGGCGGCGGTGAGCGCGGTCCGCGAAGGCTACGCCTTCAAGGAGTGGCTTGCCGGCAAGGCGGAGAAAATGAAGGAAGACGTGGAGGATATCGTGGCAGAAGGGGTCCACCACTACCAGAAGGATCTTGCCGCCACTGCCGAGACAGTCAAACGCGAGAAGGAGGTGCTGGAGAAGATGGAAAAACTCGCCGAGGAGAAGCTTGCCAAGACCAAAAAGGAAAAGGGAGAAGGCCATGGAAAGGGAAAGAAAGCATAGCATGCGGTATGTACGCCACGCCCTGAAGGTCTCTCTTGGCATCGGGGCCGCCCTGGGCGGCGCCTATGTGTTCTCCAGGCTCAAGGAAAAGCAGGACACCGAGGCGAGCCTCTCCCGCCTGGAGCAGATGGTCGAAGAGCTGGCAAAGCCTGCCGAATCAAAGTAAACGGCAACCAGGGGCTCCATGCACCATACCATCCTGCACGAAACCCCGGGACGGCTCAGAATCGCTCTGGCCGTCCCCAAATTTCCCCCGCTCGACCGGGTGGGGATGGAAAACCAGTTCCATGACATCGGCGGCGTGGAGACCATCTCCTTCAGTCCCCGTACCGGCGCGCTCCTGGTTCGCTTCGACGGCCGCGAAACCACGCGGGGCGCAATCCTGGAGCGGGCGGCTGCGGCCTCCTGCGCCGGGACACGCCGGCTGCGCCTTGCTGCCGACGAGATGGAGCGGAAGAAAAAGGCGGTGATCCGCTCCGGGATTCTCCTTCTCGCCAGGCCGCTGACCCCTCCTCTCATCCGCCCCGTTCTCACCCTGTCCGGCGCCCTTCCCATCCTCCAAAAAGGTATAGCCTCCCTCAGGCGCCGGCAGATGAACGTGGACCTGCTGGACGCTTCGGCGGTGAGTGCCGCCATGGCGAGCCGCGAGTTTTTGACCGCCTCGGTCATCGCCTTCCTGCTGAAACTCGGTGAATACCTGGAGGAGTGGACGCGCCATTCGTCGCGGCGCCTTTTGAGCGGTATGTTCCACACCGGCGACGAGTGGGCCTGGGTCGAGCGAGACGGAGAGGAACGCCGGCTGCCGCTGGTGGAGGTGGCTGCCGGCGATACAGTGATCGTCCGCACCGGCGGCCTGATTCCCGTGGATGGCGTGGTGCTGGACGGGGAGGCCCTTGTCAACCAGTCGAGCCTCACCGGCGAAAGCCTGCCGGTGGCGAAGCGCAAGGGCGCGTCGGTCTATGCAGGCACGGCGGTGGAAGAGGGCTTTGTCCGGATTAAAGCCGAACGGATCGGCGACCAGACCCGGGTCGCCCGGGTGGTCCGCATCATCGAGGAGGCCGATGCGCTCAAGGCGGAAACCCAGAGCAAGAGCGAGGTCCTGGCGGAACGGATCGTCCCCTGGTCATTCCTGGCCAGCGGCCTGACCCTGGCCTTGACCCGCAACCCGGCCAGGGCCGCGGCGGTTCTCCTTGTTGACTTCTCCTGCGCCATCAAGCTCTCCACCCCTCTGGCCATCCTGTCGTCTCTTGCCCATGCGGCACGGCACCGGGTTCTCATCAAGGGCGGCAGATACCTGGAGCGGCTTGCCAGGGCCGATGCCTTCGTGCTCGACAAGACCGGCACCCTGACCGAGGCCCAGCCGCAGGTGGCGGAAGTGCTGGCGTTTAACGGCTTCAGCCGGGAGTATGTCCTGCGCTCTACCGCCTGCGTCGAGGAGCATTTTCCCCACCCGGTTGCCAGCGCCGTGGTCAGACAGGCAGCGCGAGAAGGACTCCATCATGCCGAGGAACATTCCGAGGTGGAGTACGTGGTGGCGCACGGTATTGCCTCCCGCATCCACGGCCAGCGGATTGTGGTCGGCAGCCGCCATTTTGTCCATGAGGATGAAGGGATCGACGTCGCGCCGGGCCAATCGCAGGTCGCGGCATTCAGCGGCAAAGGGCGGTCGGTGCTTTACGTGGCGGTCGGCGGCCAGTTGGCCGGCCTCATTGCCATCCATGATCCGCTGCGTCAGGAGGCCCGCGCCTTTGTCCAGGAGCTCCGTCAAAACGGCATCCAACGAATCATCATGCTGACCGGCGACAACCAGGAAACCGCTGCCACCATCGCGACGGAACTTGGGATCGACGAATTCTATGCCCAGGCACTCCCGGACCGGAAGGTCGAGGTGATCAAGGGGCTGCAGCGTGAGGGCTACACCGTGGCCATGGTGGGAGACGGTATCAATGACACCCCTGCCCTTTCCCACGCCGACGTAGGAATTTCCATGAAGCACGGCGCAGACATCGCCAAGGAGGCCTGCGATGTGCTCCTCCTGGAGGGAACGCTCAGTGACCTGCTGCTTGCCCGGCGCGTCAGCCAGGATGCCATGATGCTCATCGAGCAGAACTTCCGGAGCATCGTGGCCGTCAACTCTGCGGCCCTGCTTTTTTCCGTGACCGGCGCCATGCCGCCGGTCTTTTCCGCGACCATCCACAACCTGAGCACCGTGCTGGTGGGATTGCGCTCCTTGCAGCCCCTCCGCAGGGCACAGCAAGAGACGCGGAGTGGAGAGCCATCCTGGCCAGACTCCCCAAGGTAACTCCGGCGCTTTTTTCCTTCACTCTGGCCCCAGGGAGATGCTGTCTCCCCGCGTTTTTTTTGCGGAGACGGCACTGTTCTCCCCTGCCCCTGGGCTGTTCCTCTAGACAAGGGAAGAACATCATTCAAGCCCGAGGAGGCGGCCCCCCTGATAAATGCAGAAGGCCACCGCCCAGGCCAGAAGCGTCTGGTAGACGACCGCCACGCCGGACCATTTCCAGGTACCGAATTCCTGCCTCATGGCCACGGCAACAACCGCGCAGGGCATGTAGAGCAAAACAAAGGTCATGAAGGCATAAGCCGAAAGCGGCGTGAACGCCCCCCGGATGACCTCCCGCAAGGCCCCCTGCCCTTCCTCCTCCGGCAAGGCCATGCTGGACACGCCGAAGGTGGAGAAAACATTCGCCCCTGCCTCCCTCACTGCGCCGGCAAAGGAACTGCCGATTTCCCGGATCTCTGCACCCACGGAGGGCGCCTTCGGTGCCGGTTCCGCCGCAACGGTCGGGGCGTAGATTTCCCCCATGGTGCCGACAATGATCTCCTTGGCGATGACTCCGGTGATGAGCGACGAGGCCGCCTCCCAATTCCCGAAGCCAAGGGGGGCGAGGACGAGGGCCACGATCTGGCCGGCTTTGCCGAGGTAGGAGTCCTTTTTGTGTTCCACTCCCCACGGAAGGTTCAGCAGGCACCAGACCAGGACCGACACGGTCAGGATGTAGGTCCCGGCCTTGACGAGGAAATGACGGCCCTTCTCCCAGGTATGGATCAGAAGACCCTTGAGGGAAGGCAGCCGGTAGGGGGGGAGTTCCATGATGAACACGGGGGATTCGCCCTTGAACAGGGTCCGTTTGAAGATCAGCCCCATCAGGACCGCCAGGAGAATACCCGATACGTAGAGGGACCAGAGCACCGTTCCCGCATGGCCGGGGAAAAAGGCCCCGGCAAAAAGCACATACACGGGCAACCGCGCCCCGCAGGACATGAGCGGAACAAGCAGCGCAGTGAGCACCTTGTCCCGCGGGTTTTCCAGGGTGCGGGTGGCATAGATGGCAGGGACGTTGCAACCGAATCCGAGCAGCATCGGGATGAAGGATTTCCCGTGGAGGCCGATGGCGTGCATGGCCCGGTCCATGACAAAGGCCGCCCGCGCCATGTAGCCGCTGCCCTCAAGAAAGGTGATGCAGAACATCATGGCAAAGATGACCGGAATGAAGACGACCACGAAGCCCATGCCGGCGATGATGCCGTCGGTAACGAGGGAAGCGGTCCAGGCCGAGGCATGGGCCGCGGCCAGCAGGACCGTGACCCATCGCTGCACCGGCCCGGAGGTGATCGCGTCGATCCAGTCGACAAAAGGGGTTGCCACATCGAAGGTCAACTTAAAGACGAGCCACATGGCGGCGAAGAAAAGCGGAAGGCCCAGGAATCTGTTTAAAACGACCCGATCGATCCGCTCGGTGAATTCCCGTTGCCGCAACTCGGGTTTGCGCACCACCTCACGGGCCAGGCCGGCGGCCTGGGCATACCGTTCGTCGGCCAGGAGCGACTCAAGGTCTTCGTCGTGGCCGGCCCTGAGGTGCTGCACCACGGAATCGATCAGACCGGTATCCCTCAGATCGGCCTCTTGCATCACCTGGCTGTCACCCTCCATCAGCTTCAGGGCCAGCCATCTGGCAGGATACCTTTTCAGCAGGCCGGGATAACGCCGTGCGAGTTGCTTGACCAGCTCCCGCACCGCCACCTCGATATCGTGGCCGTAGTGCAACTCCCGCGGCTGATGCGGCTGCGGGTCGCTGGCAATGGCCACTGCCGCCCCGATCAGTTCGTCGAGCCCCTTTTTTTTCGTTGCCACCGTCGGAACAACGGTGACACCGAGCATCTGCGCCATGCCGGGACAATCGATCCGGTACCCCTTCTTCTGCGCCTCGTCATAGATATTCAGGGCCACGATCACCGGAATGCCCAGCTCCAGAAGCTGGATGGTCAGGTAGAGGTTGCGTTCCAGATTGGTCGCATCGACCACGTTGACGATCACGTCGGGTTTGGCGTGGAGCAAATAGTCGAGCGCAATGCGTTCCTCCTCGGAATAGGGGCTCAGGCTGTAGGTGCCGGGGAGGTCCACCAGCCGGATCTTTCTGCCTCCGGCGCGAAAAAGGGTCTCCTTTTTCTCCACCGTCACCCCTGGCCAGTTGCCGACGTGCAGGCGCGTTCCGGCAATGGCATTGATGAGGGTCGATTTGCCGGCGTTCGGATTTCCCGCCACCGCGATGGTGATGGCCCGGGCGGCAAGGGCACCTGTGCCCACGCCGCCGCCGTATCCCAGCTCCGTGTTTCCCGCCCTCATGGCGCCACCTCCACCGCGATGCCCTCTGCCTCCCCTTTCCGCAGAGAAAGCCGATAGCCCTTGACGGTCACCTCAAGGGGATCGCCCAGCGGCGCTCTCTTGCCCATCCTGACCGTGACGCCGACCAGCATCCCCATATCCATGAGTCTTCTTTTCATCGGGCCGGTCACGCTGATTTCCCGTATCCTGCCGGTCTGCCCCGGTTGCATCTGCGCCAGATTCATGGAGTTTCTTCCTCCTTGCCTTCCAGCCAACCACGGACCTCCCGCCTGACCCCGGCAAAGGCAGCGACAACGATGGGGTCGAACTGGGCGCCGCCGTGGGCCAGCACCTCCTCTTCCGCTTCTGCCAGCGACCTCCCCTTCCGGTAGGGCCGATCCTGAATCATGGCTGAAAGGGCGTCGGCGACCGCGATAATCCGTGCGCCGATCGGAATCTCACCGCCCTTGAGCCCCAGAGGATAGCCGCCGCCATCGAACCGCTCGTGATGCGCGAAAATGATTGCCGCGATGCCTTCTTTCCCGCTGAAGGCTTTCACCGGCGCGGCGATCCTGGCGCCGATCTCAGGATGCTTTCGCACCAGCGCCCACTCCCCGTCGCTCAGCTTGCCCTCTTTCTGCAGCACAGCATCAGGCAGGCCAATCTTGCCGATGTCATGGAGATGGCCTGCGATGTGAATGATATCGGCCTGCCTGGCGCTGCACCCCATGGCGCGGGCCAACAGATAGCCAACGACTGCCACCTGCTGAGAGTGGTCGTACGTATGGCTGTCTCTGGCATCGACCGCATTGCCCAGCGACTCTGCCAACTGGTGCAGGGAGAGGAGATCGGCCCCGCCGAGCTCCAGACCGTTGAACAGCGAATTATCCCGAAAATCGATCAATTGCGTTACAGCCCCCCTCAGCATATCTTCACCTGGTTCCGTCCATTGTTCTTGGCTGCATAGAGGGCCGCGTCGGCGGTCTCGACAAGCTGCGCAAGAGGCCTGGCCGGCGGCAGGCCGCTCCCGCCGACACTGACGGTGACAAGACCCTGAACGGCAAAGGGGGAAAAGACGTGCGATTCCACCATCCGGCGCACCCTCTCCCCGATCCGGAAAGCCTCCTGGGGCTCCGTCCCCCGGAGAAGGACCAGAAACTCCTCGCCGCCCCAGCGGCAGAGTGTATCGGACCTCCGCAGGGCGCTGCGCATGACCGCGGCAAGGTCCTTCAGCACCTCGTCGCCGGCGCCGTGGCCTCGGGTGTCGTTGATTTTTTTGAAATGATCGATGTCGGCCAGAAGCAGGGACATGGGGATCTCCCGGTCGGCAAATTTCTCGTATTCGTGGGCAAGCACTCGGTTGGCCGCATGCCGTTTGAGGCAGCCGGTAAGCTGATCGTGGTGCGCCATGGATTTGATCTCGGCAAAGTACCCCTTGAGCGGCCGTACCCGGATGCCTTCGGAAAGGCTGGCGTCAAAGGCGAGGTGGATGTTGTCGCAGTTGATGACGATTTTTTTGTTCACCAGCGGATCATAATGGAGAAGATCAATGAGCTTGCCTTCCCGCAGGCCCATGCCCTTCAATCTCCGGACCCCGCCCTGCTCTCCGCGAATGGCGGCAATCTCCGCCGTTTCCCCCACATACATTTCATGCACGCCTATAATCATGGACACCCTCCCAAACCGCTTCCATCTGGTGCTACCCCTTTGGTCTCTTTGCGCTGATGGCTTTATTGGTGAGAAAAACCGGGCCGCAGCGAGAGAGCGGTTCCTGCCGGCATCGGCAGCCGCTGCTGGTGGCCGCTGTGCCCCTTCTTCGCCCCGGCCAGCATGGCAAGCAGCTCATGGGCAACGGTTTCCATCCCAGCCGCCTGACCGTTGAGCTGCTCGGCAGCCGCCGCCGACTCCTCGGCAACGGCGGCATTGCCCTGCGTCACCCGATCGATTTCGTCGATGGCGCGGCGGATATCCTCCACTCCCTGGGCCTGCTCCCGCGAGGCAACGGCGATATCGCTCACCAGAAGACCAGCCTGCCTGGTGGTCGCCTGAACGAGCGCGAAGGAATCCCGCGCCTTTCCGACGAGAACGGTGCCGTTGCCGATTTTTTCGAGGATGCCCTCGATCAGCACGGCGGTGTTTTTTGCCGATTCGGCGGTCTGCCGGGCAAGCCGGCGCACCTCCTCGGCGACTACGGCAAAACCGGCGCCGGCCTCCCCGGCCCTGGCCGCCTCCACCGCCGCGTTCAACGCCAGGAGATTGGTCCGGAAGGCAATCTCGTCGATGGTGCGGACAATCTTCTGGCTATCCAGACCGGCGGCCGAGATATCTTCCATCGAACCCAGGAAATCGCCGACCACCTCATGGGCAGCGGAAACGGCAACGTCATTCTCCCGCATGAGCCGGTCGACCTGGCACGCGTCCTCGGCGCTTTTCCTGGTCATGGCCGCCATCTCGGTCAGTGAGGCGGAGGTTTCCTCAATCGCTGCCGCCTGCTCTCCGGCCCCGGCGGCCAGGGAATGGCTGGTCGCCAGAACATGGCCGGCCACGGCCGCCACCTCGGAGGCCCCGCTGCCAACGCGTCCGGAAAGGGCGAGCAATGGCCGGCCAATGGCCCTGGCAACCAGGAAGGCGGCAGAAAGCCCGAGGCCCGTGGCGAGCAGACCGAGCAACATGGCCTTGACCCGGGTATCGGTGGCAGCCTCAAGCACCGAGGCGTCGGCAGGGAATTCTTTCTCCATTTCCCTGATCTCCCTCAGCCCCTCCTGCACGCCCCTCAGGGCGGGAACAGTCCTTTCCCTGTATGCTCTCTCCGCTTGCTGCTGCAATTCGGCCCGTTCCGCCGCTCCCGCCCGCATCCTCTGCTGCAGGATCCTCTCAATGGCGACAGCGGATTGGTGCAGCTGACGATGCGGTTCTTCGATCCGCGCAATACGCGGGGCCAGTTCCGGAACAAGCTCCTCGGCCCGTTGCCGTTCGGCGCTCTCAAGCCAACGGCCCAGGCCGCATCTGGTATGGTCCGTTTCCACCTCCAGCGCCGTGGCCCGCGAATCGGTCAGCGCGTTCGTCAGCGCCGCCGCCCAGACCAGATGATCGATCTCCTTCTGGGCCAACAGCTCCCGCAACCGGTTGCCTTCGCTCACCTCGCTTGCGTTTCTGACGATCGCACCGATTCCAAGGTAGTTGATGAACGCCGGCATCAGCAGAAGAAGGAGGATCACCCCGAAGCCCAGATAGATTTTTTTCCCAATGCTCATGTGGTCTGCCACTCTCATGACTTTCGCCTCGTTTTATGTCTTCTTCCCAAATGCGACGCCCTTCCGGTGCAACCCGCCACGCATCCGGACGCCCCCTGGAGCGCCTGAACAAGCCGTATTGTTTTGGTTGTAAAAATAAGTTAGAGATACCTAAACAAGGGTTTGATATACTCTTTCCGAAGAAAAAATCAAGGATTTATTTTGACAATGGAACAATACTTAGGAATGCCGAACTTAGCGGCCACGCCCATGCGATTTGGGCACGAAGCAGACAATGGCCTCAGTGCACAGAAAACAAAGCAGCCACAAGAGACGGGACCGTTGGCTCTCTCTTCGGAATCAGGCGGCAAGACCCTGTCAGATATCAGAACGTAAAGGACTCTCGGCTTACAGCTGCTCGGGGGGGAAGGCCACCACCTGGTCGATGGTGGCGGCATCGGCAAAGAGCATCACCAGCCGGTCCAGCCCCAGGGCAATGCCTGCGGCCTCCGGCATGGCGGATACTTCGTCGAGGAATTTTTCCGGCATGGGACCCGGGTCGCGGCCCTGGGCACGGATCGCTGCCTGGTCTGCCACAAAGCGGCGGCGCTGCTCAACAGGATCGGTCAGTTCGGAAAAGCCGTTGGCCAGTTCGATGCCGGCGAAATAGAGTTCGAAGCGCTCCGCCACGGTCGGGTCGCCCGGTTTGAGCCGCGCCAGGGAGCCCAAGGCTGCCGGGTAGTCGTAGAGAAAAGTGGGCCGGCCCTGGCCGAGATGGGGCTCGATCTGCTCCACCAACACCTCGTCGAATTTCCCCCGCTGCAACGCCTCATTAGCCGAGACAGGCGCGTACCGGGCAAAGGCCGCGGCCACGGTGAGCCGCTCCCACGGCGCGGCCAGTTCGATCCGCTGCCCCTGGTACACCACTGCCTCCCCCATGCCCAATTCCCTGGCCACGAACCGGATCAGCTGCTCAGTTTCGGCCATGAGGTCGTGGCAGTCGCTCCCGGCCCGGTACCATTCAAGCATGGCAAACTCCGCGAGATGGCGTTTGCCGCGTTCCCCCTTGCGGAAACAATGGCAGAGCTGGAAAATTTTGGGATAGCCGCGGGCGAGCAGCCGCTTCATGCAGAGTTCCGGAGAGGTCTGCAAAAACCAGGATCCGGATTCCTGCGGCTCGATGTGGGGCTCGGGGGCGAGGGAAGGCAGGCGGAGCGGGGTATCGACCTCCAGATACCCCGCCTCCTCGAAAAAGGCGCGGACCGCGCGGATGACGGAGGCCCGCAGATGGAGACCGCGCAGGGTGCCCATCTGCTTCCGGATTACTCCTTCACGCGGGTGACATACTGCCCGGTGCGGGTGTCGATCTGGAGCTTCTCGCCCTCCTCGATGAAGGGTGGCACCTGCACCACGTAGCCCGTTTCCACGGTGACGGGCTTGGTGTCGGAACCGCTGGTATCGCCCTTGACCCACGGATCGGCGCGGACTACGGTGAGGTTGACGAAGTTGGGGAGCGTCACGCCGATGGGCCGGTCGTTGAAGAGAAGCACATCCACCTCCATGTTGTCGATCAGGAAGTTGATGGCATCGCCGAGCTGCGCCTTGGTGATGACGATCTGCTCGAAGCTGCGGGTGTCCATGAAGTGGAACTCGTCGCCCTGGCCGTAGAGAAACTGCATGGTGCGCTCCATCAGGTCCGGCTTCTCGAACTTGTCGCCGGAACGGAAGGTGCGGTCAAAGGCGTTGCCGGTGATCATGTTCTTCAAACGGCACTTATAGAGGGCCTGCCCCTTGCCGGGCTTGGAAAATTCGAAATCGGTAACGATATAGGGGTCGCCGTCGATGCTGACCTTGATCCCCTTGCGCAGATCGGAACTGGTGTACATACGCCTTTCTCCTGAGATGATTGGGGCCGGCACCGCAACGGCCGGCCGCGAGGAAGGCTCTTTACTAACCGGAAATGCGTTGTTTTGCAAGCAGAGAAATGGGCGGCCAGACGCCTAGGAAACCGTGATCTCCCGCTTCGTAATCGCCTCGGCCTTGACCCGGTCGAGCAGATCACCGAGGGCGGGCTTGACGTTCTCGCGGAGGTCGCCGGCCACGATGAGGAAAAGGAGGTCGTCGCCGGGCTGGAAGCGGCCGCTCTTCGCCTCGATAACGATGTCGAAGATGCCAGGCCGCGCAAGGAACTCCTGGCGGATCGCCTCGATCTTCGCCTGGTCGGGCATCACCTCCAGCGCGGTGACGCCGCTCTTGTCCTTGCGGCTCCAGGCGCGGACCACGCCGTTGTGGACCAGCACCATGCCGACGTTCTCGGCAAAGCCCGGCTTCTTTTTCATCGCCGCGATGGTCTGTGAAATATCCAAAATACCTCCTGATTACTTACTGCGGCCCACAATTTTTCTGCGACGTAAAAAGTTGCCAAATGAGCTGACTAAGGGCCTCCAAGGTCAATGGCTTCATAACCACCTTACTGATGCCTACCTCGCGGGCCGCTTGAGCCGACATCGCAGCGGCATATCCGGTACAGAGGATGATCGGCAATTCCGGCCGCAGCGCAAGCACCTTCCGAGCCAACTCAACGCCGCTCATCTGCGGCATGGCCTGATCGGTTATCATCAGGTCGAAACGCTCCGGTGCGGCGACAAAAAGTTCAAGCGCCTCAAGAGGGTTCGCAACCGCGGTCACGACACAACCCAATTCACTCAAGGCGAGCTGCGCAAGACGGACAAGCATCTCCTCATCATCAACAAAAAGCACCCGGACATTCAGGCTGGCGGGCTCCACCGGCGTTTCACTACTCGAAGAATCAACCACGGCCACACGGTGAAGAGGGAAACGGACCTCAAAGGTGGTGCCTGCCCCCGGCACACTGTGTACCTGAATCACGCCCTGATGTGCCTTGACGATGCCATGCACCAGGGCAAGTCCAAGGCCCGTGCCCCTCCCCGCCTCCTTGGTGGCAAAATAGGGTTCGAAGATGCGGTCTAACGTCACCTCGTCCATGCCATGGCCGGTATCCACAACACTGAGCCGGGCCCAGCGGGTATCCGGCGCTTCCTCATCCGCCACCTCCTCCAGCCCAATCTCCAGGCGACCACCTTCGCTTTCCATGGCGTGATAACCATTGATTGCCAAATTCATCACCAACTGGTGCAACTGGGTGGCGTCACCAAAGATCAGACCGCAACCATCGGCAATGCGATCGCGAAGTTCAATGGAAGGCGGCAGAGTGGCCTTGAGCAAACGAACCACCTCCCGCACCACCTCCTGCAACGCCAAGGGCCGCATCTCCTGCTCGGCCTTCTGGCTGAAGGTGAGAATCTGTCGGACCAGTTCCGCCGCCCGCTTGCCGGCCCGCACCACGTCGGCCAGCAGCGGCAGGGTCGGATCGTCCTGGGCGAGCTTGCGCATGGCCATTTCGGTGTTGCCAAGCATGGCAAAAAGGATGTTGTTGAAGTCGTGGGCCACGCCGCCGGCCAGAGTGCCGATCGCCTGCATCTTCTGGGCGTGGCGCAACTGCAGCTCCAATTCCTTGCGTGGGGTGATGTCACGCACCACCTCGATACCGCCAACGATGACACCATCGGCGTCGCGCAGCGGACTGGCCGAGACCTCCATGTGGATCACCCGGTTACCCGAACGAGCCGAGGTCTCCCGTCGATGAATCTGGCCATCGGCAAAACTCTTCTGCAACACGCACCCAGGGCAGATATTCTCCCGGTGCTGGTAGGCGCGGTAGCAGTACTCGCCCACGTGGTCGCCCTGTTTTTCCCGATGCACCGCGTTCTGATAGAGGATACGATACTCGGTGTCCTGCACGGTAAGGCCGTCGCCCAGGGCCGAGATCACCGATTCAAGTTTGTTCTTCTCCGCGACCAGCGCGGCCTCGGCCTTTTTCCGCTCGGTGATGTCGCGCACCACCGAAACGATGAACTCCTGACCGTCAAGCACCAGGAACCTAGTACTAACCTCCACCGGCAGCCAGTTACCGTTCCGCCGCCGATGGCGCGTCTCAAAAACCGCCCGCCGCTCTTTGCGCATCCGCTCCACCTGACGCTGCCAAGCCGCCTCGTCCGGAATCATCTCGGCAAAATCACGCACCCGCAACCGCAGCAACTCTTCCCGGCAACACCCCAGGTTGCCATACGCCTTATTGTTGCCATAAAGCACCAGACCACTGGCGGCATCGACAACATAGACGGCGTCATTCGATTGATTGATCAAATTTTCGAGAAGGTGTTTGTCGATCGACAACATGGTCATGCATGTCCTTATAGTGACGCGGAAAGGATAATCGTCAGGGGCATTGTAAATCACCGGCCCCGCCAAGGCCAAGGATAAATGGGGATTCCGCTATCAGGCCAGGCTCTTCTGCACCACCTCGTAGAGGTCGCGGGAGAGTTGCGCGGCCATGAGCCGTTCCAGTTCGGCCCGCATCAAGTCCTGACGGCCGGTGTCGTAACGGCGCCAGCGGCTCAACCGGGTGGCAAGCCGGGCGGCGACCTGCGGATTCATCGGGTCGAGCGCCAGAATCTGGTCGGCCAGGAAGCGGTAGCCTTCGCCGCTGGTCGCGTGGAAACAGAGAGGGTTCATGGCAAAGGCGCCGATCAGGGCGCGGACCCGGTTGGGATTGGCGAGTTTGAAGGCCGGGTGGGCCATGAGCCGCTTTACCGCGGCAAGCGTTGCCGGTAGCGGCGCCGTCGCCTGGATGGTGAACCACTTGTCCATCACCAGGGGCTCACCCTGCCAGCGTTCGGCAAAGGCGGCCAGAGCGGTTTGTGCCTCGGGTGCCCCACCGTGGACCAAGAGGCGCAGGGCAGCGCCGGAGTCGCTCATGTTGTCCGCCGTGGTGAACTGCGCCAAGCACTGCTGACGGATGGTGGCCTCGTCCAGGGTCATGAGGTAGCCCAGGGCGAGATTCTTGAGCCGCCGCCGGCCGGCGAGATGGGGATCGTAGCGGTAGGGGCCCAGGTCGCGATTCGCCTGCCAGAGCTGCTCCCACTGCGGCCGCAGCCGGATGGCCAGTTCGCGGCGCACGAACTCGCGGGCCGCGTGGATCGCCTCCACATCGACAACAGCAAGCTGTTCGCCCAGGTACTCCTCGGTGGGCAGGGTGCAGAGCTGGGCCACAAAGGTCTGGTCGGTGAGGGTGGTATCGGCCAGAACCGCGGCCATGGAATCGACAAAACCATTGGCCAGCGCGAGGGGCTGGCCAGCCTGATGGCGCGCCACCAGGTCGAGCAGCACCCGGCAGGCCAGCCGCTGCCCTGCCTCCCAGCGGTTGAAGGGGTCAGGGTCGTGGGCCAGCAGTACCGACAGTTCCGCATCGCTGTACTCGTAGTCAAGCTTCACCGGCGCGGAAAAACCGCGGAGCAGCGAAGGCACCGGCAGGCTCGCCACTCCCCCGAAGACAAAGGTCGCCTCGGCCGCACGCAGCTCAAGCAGGGCGGAGCCATCGACGATCGCCGCTTTACCCCCTGCGAGGCGCAGCGGCAGTTCCCGGCCCTCCGTGTCAAGCAGCCCCACCACCACCGGAATGTGCAGGGGCTCCTTCACCGGCTGACCCGGCGTGGGCGGGCAGGACTGATTGAGGGTCAGGGTGTACCGCTGGCTGGCCGCATCGTAGGCGCTTGTCACCCGCAACGCCGGAGTCCCTGCCTGGGTGTACCAGCGGAGGAACTGGGTCAGATCGCGGTTGCCCGCCTCGGCCATGGCACGAGCAAAATCCTCCACCGTGGCGGCGGTGCCATCGTGGCGGGAGAGATAGAGGCGCAATCCGTCACGGAAACGCTCCTTGCCCAGCAGGGTATGGAGCATGCGGATAAGCTCCGCGCCCTTTTCATAGACCGTCACGGTATAAAAATTGTTGATCTCGATGTAGGCGTCCGGCCGCACCGGGTGGGCCATGGGTCCGCCATCCTCCGGGAACTGGTGGTTGCGCAGGGTCTGCACGTCGTGGACCCGTTTCACCCCTTGGGAGATCGTGGCCTCGGAAAAGAGCTGGTCGCGGAACACGGTGAGCCCTTCCTTGAGGCTCAACTGAAACCAGTCGCGGCAGGTGACCCGGTTGCCGGTCCAGTTGTGCAGGTATTCGTGGGCAATCACCGCCTCGATGGCCTCGAAGTCGTCGTCGGTGGCACTCTCCGGCTTGGCGAGCACGTACTTGGAGTTGAAGATGTTGAGCCCCTTGTTCTCCATGGCGCCCATGTTGAAATCGTCGGTGGCCACGATCATGTACTGGCCAAGGTCGTACTCCAGGCCGAAGGTCTCCTCCTCCCAGCGCATGGCGCGTTTCAATGAGGCCATGGCGTGGCCGCACTTGTCCCGGTTGTGCGCCTCCACGTAAATCTCCAGCGCCACCTCGCGGCCCGAGGCAGTGGTGAAGGTGTCGCTGATCCGGACCAGATCGCCCGCCACCATGGCAAAAAGATAGGAAGGCTTGGGAAAAGGATCTTCCCACACCGCATAGTGGCGGCCACCAGGAAGGTCGCCGCCCTCGATGCAATTGCCGTTGGCGAGCAGCACCGGGCACCTTGCCTTGTCCGCCTCGATTCGGGTGGTGTAGCGGGCCAGCACGTCGGGCCGGTCGAGGAAATACGTAATCCGGCGGAACCCCTCGGCCTCGCATTGGGTGCAGAACATGCTGCCAGAGCGGTAGAGCCCTTCCAGCGCGGTGTTTTTTTCGGGATAGATGCGGGTGACCACCGTAAGTTGGAAGGAGTCCGGCACGTCGGCGATGATGAGGGTCTCGGGGGTCACGACATAGTCGCCGGTGGCAAGGGCGCGGCCATCCAGGGTCAGACCCACCAGCTCAAGTTCCTGTCCCATGAGGATGAGCGGTTCGCTGGTGCCTGGCTGCCGCCGCTGCAGGTCGAGGGTGGAAGTCACCAGGGCATGGTCGTCATGCAGGGCAACACGCAAATGAACAGACGGGATACCAAAGGCCGGTGGCCGATAATCTTTCAGATGGATGGTGGCGTGGCTGGTCATGGCTCCCTCCGGAAATGCGGCATGGAGTGCACCATACCCGAGAAGCGGACGGAAGGAAACGGCGAAGAACGCATCGCGAGACGTTGCGCTGGAAGCGCAGAAAAAACGGGGGTGCCGAGCGGCACCCCCGTTCGTGACACAGGGCCTGGAGGGCTCGCGCCCTTCAGGAATTACTGGCAGTTATGCGGGTACGGCGTTGTATCCACATAGTTCGAGGCACACGGATCGCACGGATCACAACCGCCACGCTCCGGTCGCCGGAAGTCATGGCAGAAGTAGCAGCCGATGCCGGTCGAACCGCCGGCGGTCTTGTTGATGTGGCCATGCATCGACTCATGGGTTTTCGGGGTCTTCGGGCTGTGGCACTGCCCGCAGACCTGCGATTGCGACCCCTTCAGCTTGTAGCCGAGCTCGTCCAGCATGGAATTGCTGGTCAGGTTCAGAGCGGTACGCATGTCGCCATGGCACTGGGCGCAGGCCGCTGCATTGGCCTTCGGGTTCACGCCATGGTTGAGAAGCTGGTGGGTATCGGTGGTGACCCACTCCCAGGAGGTGGTGCTGGGGTAGCCCATGTTTACCAGACCCTTTTCGATGGAGGTCTGGATGTTGCCGCTCACCTTCAGGTACTCGTAGGTATCCAGGGCCAGGAGCTTGTTGTTGGCCACGATCTTCGGCTGGAGAGCGGTCTTGTACTTGAAGGGATAGAGCTTGCCGCTGTTGATGTCGCCCAAGGGCTTCGAGGTGGCATAGGTCCCCTTGGCCGCGTCGTAGGTGCGGCTGGCATCGTCGTACAGCAGGGCGTTGTCGCTCAACCGGTTCCAGAACCTGTAGGTCGGGATCAGGTTGGCGGCCTTGGTGGCCAGCGGATGGCCGGGGCCGGAAACGCCGTCCGCAGGCGAACCATCGTGATGATAGCGCCAGTCGCGGTGGGTCTCGGTGGCCACCTTGGCATAGGTGGGGATGTGGCAGCTCTGGCAGGCCACGCGGGCCACGTGGCGGTTGACGGATGCCGTCCCATGGCCGGTCGTGGATTCCTTGCCCACATGGCAGCCGCCGCACTTGATCTCCGGGCTGCGGGTCAGGTCGTCGGTCACCCGCAGGTCGGAGCCCTTGCCGATGACCCGGTGCTCCTTGAAGACATGGCAATTCTGACAGGAAAGGTTGCCGGTGGTGCTGGCGCTGTTCATGTGCACATCGAAGGTGGCGCTGGTATTGGTGCCAGTGGCCGCCGAGAGATCGCCGCGTTTCACCGCGTCGCCGCCGCCGGCATAGGCATGGCACTTCAGGCAGGCCTTCCTGGTCGGCTTGGTCAGATTCTGCACCATCGAGTCGCTGGGCGAGGTGACGCCCATGGAGCCATCGGCCAGCCGGACGCGGGCCAGGGCATACTGCTCGTTGTGGCAGACCAGACAGTCGACGTTGGCCACGGTGTCGTTGTTGCCCGGCTGGATGCCGCGGCCGGTATGGCAGGCGCCGCAGGCGGCCCAGTCGCCCAAAATGTTGATGCAGTAGCTGTTCACGCCGCTGCCATTGGTGGACGGATTGGTCGGGGCATTCTTGCCTTGCTGGCTCGGGCCGTTGACCATTTCGGTGACCGCGCCCATCCACTTGTAGTGGTTGGAGGCGAACATCTGGGCATACTGGGTGCCGCCGGTGCCGCCGTTATGGCAGCTCAGGCAGTTGTTCGGATAATCGGAAAACTTCAGGTTGGAATGCGGGCCGCTGGGCGGCGTGGCACAGGCGGCATCGGTGGCGCAATCCGAATCGAGACAGTCGATGAGACCGTCCTTGTCGTTGTCGATGCCGTCGGTGCATAACCCCTTTTCCGAGGTGATCGGTTTCGCAGCCAGTGCGCCGGTGGCCGCGGCCATCCCGATGCCCACCGCCAGACCGGTAACGCACAGCAGTGATAGTGTCTTCTTCATCCTCTGGTTTCCTCTCTCAATGAAATGATGTTCCGTTTTCCCCAAAACAAAGAACCCATTTATTTTTTACTGTCTCGCCCCCTCACCTCCTTTTTGTCTGCTCCCTGCTGCCAGGGGTTTCGTTCACGGATCCCTTAATCGAGAAAAAATATCCAAAGAAGGTAGAACTTTTACCCAATTCCAAAATAACACTGCGTAGTATATTTGCAAGCGCAATTTGCAAGAAGACAGCCATGGCCGCCAAAAAAATAACTACATGAAATACAAGAAGAAACTATATCCTGTCACAAAAAAACCATCGCAAATCTGCTTGACCACATGAATGACTTTGCCCCAACACATCGCGAGAAAAGCCAGAAAAACCCAAGATGCGCTTTGCAAACAAATTTGCATCTGTTGGTATTTAAGCCCAACACTCAGGATCGGACAGAAAAAGACAAAGAGACAGAATTTGCCCCAAAAGAGGGAATGCGACAGGCGAGACGATGGAGAAGGGGGGGGGACAAACAGGGCCTGCGGAAATACCATGGCTGAGCCGGAAACCGGCTCAGCCCTTTTTCTCCACCACCGGCACCAGGAGGAGGACACCCGGCTTGAGCGTGTTCCCGTTGATGTAGGTATTGTACTTGCGGAGCAGCCAGAAGGGAATTTCGAACTCCTGCTGACAGAGACGCCAGATGTTGTCGCCGGGCTTGACCTGATACCGCCGCACCCGCTCGACCCGATAGGCGGCGAAGAAATCCTCCTCCATCTCCCGGTGGAACTCGAAGCGCAGCTCTTCGAACCGCTCCCGCCCCACGCCACCGAGCGGCACGGTAACCCGCTGCCCGGTACGGATATCCTGGCCAGCCGAGAGCCTGTTGAGGCGGCGCAATTCCGGAATCGCCACCCCCAGCCACTCGGCATAATGGCCCAGGGTCTCCTCGGGCGCCACCCGGACCACGGCGTATTTCTTGCCCTTTTGCGTGAAAACGCGTTCGACGCCGAACTGCTCCACCACCACCGCCGGATTGGCCAGGGCGTCGGGTGAGACCGGCGCCGCAGCAACGGTTCCCGGCAAGGCCGGAACGGCCGCGGAAAAATCCCCCTGGCCGGCCGCGGTTTTCTCTGGCGTCGCCGAACCGGCCCGGGCGACGCGTACCGGCACCGCGGAGGCCGAGGCCGGAGACGACTCCACCTGGCCGGAACGCGGCACAACAGCCACCCTGACCCGCGACGGCTCCGTTACCGGCACGGCCTCAGGCAGCGGGTCGCCCGGCGGCACCTGCGGGACCAGGCTCGCCAGTCGTTTCTCCGTCTGCGGCCCGGAGGCAAGCACCACCAGCGGTTCCTCCTGCTTGGGGATGCGCAGATTCTGACCCACGAAAATGGCGCCCCGCTTGTCCAGCCGGTTGGCCTGCCGGAGTTCCTGCGCGCTGATCCGGTGGCGCCTGGCAATGGCACTCACGGTGTCGCCGCGGCGAACCCGGTAGATGCTGCTCCGCTTCTGCTCCTTCTGGTATTGCTCCTGCGGCAGCAGGCCAGCCAGCCTGGTCGTTTCCCTGCCCAGGGGCAAACGGACCTGATAGCCGTGAGGCACATGTTTTTCTCCCAGATAAACCGGCTCGCGCAGGGCGGGGTTGAGTTTCCGGAACGCCTCCCTGTCCACCTTGAAGTGCTCCAGCAACCGCGCCAGCGGAATATGGCCCTGGAGGCTCACCTCGTGGCTTGCCACCGGCTGCTGCAGCGGCACGTCGCCGAAGTGGGCGCGGTAATTTTCCGCCACCTCGCAGGCCGCCAGGAACTCGGCGTAGAAATTGCGGGAGGCGAACTTGAAGAGACCGCTTTCGTATTCCCGGAAAATCGTCGGGTAATCGCCCTTGGCCTCCTTGGCCCGGCGCATGCCGTTGACGCCGTGGTTGTAAGCAGTCAACGCCAGCGGCCAGTCGCCGAGCTTTTCATGGTTCTCCTTGAGCAGCCGGGCTGCGGCATGGGTGGCGCGGATCGGATCGCGCCGCTCATCCACCGCGTAGTCGATGGTGAGAAACCGCTTGCCCGTTTCCTGGGTGAACTGCCAGATGCCGGCGGCGCCGAACTTGCTGTACGCCCTGTAATTGAAGGAGGACTCCACATGGGGAAGATAGGCGAGTTCAGTCGGCAGGCCGTAGCTGCGGACGATCTCCCTCATCTGCTCCAGATAGGCGCCGGAGCGGATCACCCCTTCCAGAAAGCGGTCCTTCTGGCCGAGCTGGAAGCGGATCCTGGTTGCGGCCTGCCGGAACCCCTCGGCAGCGGGGCGGTGGCCGAACAGGGCCGCCACCCGCCGTTCCTCCGCGTTCTGCGGCGCCACGCCTTCGGCAAAACGAAGGAGCATCTCTTCGTAACGCGTCTTGGCGGCCTTGATCCGGTTGCTGTTGCGCTCCCGCGCCGCAGAGCCGGTCTCCGGCTCCAGATCGACCACTTCGTACACCACGCCGAGATCGACACTGTCATGGATCAGCCCCTGACTGGAGGGGTATTTGGAATAGATCTCCTTCCAGAAGGCAACGTTGGGTTTGATGCACTCATAGACGGGAAAGGCGGCAGCGCCGGCAGCGGCAACGCGCACGCCGGCAAAAAGCAGGGAGAGCATGAAGGCAGCCGCCAGCCACGGACGGTCAAATCGCAAGAGGACCATGGGGAATCTACTCCGTCACCAGGAAAATCCGGACATCCGGGCCAACGCCCCCCGCAGGCAGCGGCAAGCGGCGCACCATTCCCGATCAGTATAGCAGTTGCGGCGGCCGATTTCCATGGCAACCGCACCCGCGCCGCAAAAAAGCGCCATCCCGGCTCAGGAGGTCAGCAGCGCGTAGCCGACCGCCACCAGAATGAGGCTTGCCGCCCGGAAACCCTGGCTGCAGAGGATGAGCTCCCCGGCCAGCCGCGGGTTGAAAATTCCGGCGTAGAAGGGGAATTGGTGACGGATGCCGCGCACCGGCGACGAGAGAACGTTGCCCGCCAAAAGTGCCAGCACGATCTCGCGGGGAGCGAGCGCGCCGGTTTCGAGCAGCGCCCCGGCCGCCGCCAGGCCGGCGGTGAACTCGGCGGCCAGTTGAAACACCACGATGCCCCATGCCTCCGGCCGGAACCAGCCCAGGCCGTCCACCCGGCCGGCGAGACCCGCTTCGAGCCAGCGGAAAAAACCGAACCGCCCCAGAAGGAAAAAAGCCAGATAGACCGGGATGGTGATGCGCAGAATCCGGCGGATCCGCTGGCGGAACCGGCTCCAGGTCCTGTTCAGGGCCTCGCGCCAGTCTCTGGTGCGGGCGCTGTCGAGCCGGCAGGTCACGCATCCCTCAGCGGGAGCCGGCAGCAGCAGGCGGCCGATGACGAGCACCAGGCCGGTGCGCAGCACGGCAGCCAGCAGCGTCAGCCCCACATAGACCAGGGCGGTTCCCTTGATGAGCGGCACGGTGACGAAAAACATGGTGGGCAGATGGAGAAAATAGGTGGGCATGCTGTTGAAGAGGTTGGCCAGCACCAGCTCTCGCCTGCTCATCCTGCCCTGGTCGTAGGCCTCGGCCAGCATGGTATTGCCGGCCACCCCCGAAAAAAAGGCCATGGAAAAACTGGCGCCGGCGGTGTCCGAAAGATGGCCGAACCGGACCAGCGGGGAGGCGAGCCGGGCCATGGCATGGGTCCAGTTGAGGGCCTCGATGAAGTTGCCCACCAGCAGGCCCACCGACACCAGAACGATCAGGCGCAGCAGGGGCCAGCCCACCCCCTGCCAGAGGGTCGCCAGCACCGGCACCACCTCCATCGGCCAGCCGTTCATGGCGCGAGCCAGGTGTATTTGCCCCTGAGGTACTGCAGAAAGGGCTGGGGATCGAGGGCAGAGCCGGTCACCCGGCGCAGCAGCTCTGCCGGCGGATAGATGCTGCCGTGGCGATATATCTGTTCGCCGAGCCAGTGGCGGATCGTGCCGAACCGCCCGGCAGCCAGGGTTCCGTCTGGGTCGGGGTCATGGCGGACATAGCTCTGCCAGATCTGGACCGCGGCAAGGTTGCCGATGGTATAGGTGGGGAAATAGCCGATACTGCCGTGGGCCCAGTGGATATCCTGCAGCACGCCCACACCATCGCGTGGCACCTCCACCCCCAGCCATTGGCGGTATTTTTCGTTCCAGGCCGCCGGCAGATCGGCTACGGCAAGAGCGCCGTCGAGCAGGGCCTTTTCCAGCTCGAAGCGGATGAACACATGGAGATTGTAGGTCACCTCGTCGGCATCGACCCGGATCAGCCCGGGCTCTACCCGGTTGACGGCCAGGTAGAAGGTTTCCGGCGCGAGGGCCTCGAACTGGCGGGGGAATCGTTCCTGAAGCCGGGGATACCAGAAATGCCAGAAGGGGCGGCTGCGGCCGATGATGTTCTCCCAGAGGCGGGACTGTGACTCGTGAAGGCCGAGCGAAACCCCGCTGTCCAGGTGGCTGTGGGCCAGCGCCTCGTCGATGCCCTGTTCGTAAAGGGCGTGGCCCCCCTCGTGCAGGGCGCCGAAGAGGAATTCCAGCCCCTGCGGCTGGTAGCGGTTGGTTACCCGCCGGTCGTGGTGGCCCAGGGTAGTGGAAAAGGGATGGGCCGAGCGGGCCAGGCACCCCCGGCTGAAATCAAAGCCGATGCACCGCAATAGCTCTTCGCTGCACCGGACCTGCTCCTCCTCGGCCAGGGACGTGGCCAGTTCCAGGCGGGGCTGAGCCACCTCAAGGCTGCGGGAGGCCAGTTGCTGCAACGGACCGGCCATGGCGGCGAAAATCTCCTCCACCACGGCGGTGCGCAACCCTTCCTCATGAAGATCGAGCAGGGCGTCATAGGGCTCTGCCCCGTACCCCAGATACTCCGCCTTCTGCCGGGCCATCTCGACGATGCGGGTCAAGAGGGGCGCGAAACGGCCGAAGTCGCTCTCCTGCCGCGCCGTTGTCCAGGCGTCCACGGCCTGGGCGGTAAGGCGGGAAAAGTCGGCGACAAAGGCTTCCGGCAGCCTGATGCTCTGCTCATGGGCGCGCCGCATCACCCGCACCAGCCCCTGTTCGGCATCGGTGAGGCGGTTTTCCTCCGCCGCCGCCCGCAGCAGTTCGCCCAAGGCCGGCGCCACCTCCTTCCGGTGCACGATGGCGGCAAGGGTGGCGAACTGTTCGGCCCGGCCGGCGGCGGCGCGGCGCGGCATCCGCACCTCCTGGTCCCACTGCATGAGGGCCAGGATGTGGTGCAGGTTGGTCACTTCGGCGGAATATGCCTTGAGCTGCGCGATGATGGACATATCTCCTCCCGGGGATTCCCCGTTTCCTCCCTATTTGAGCAGCAGGGCGCCGCCGCTGGCCAGAAGAATCACGCAGACCAGCCGCATGAAATTCTTGGGGGTGATGGTGAGATGGATGCGGTTGCCGAGCCTGAGCCCCACCGCCACCAGCGGCAGGGCCGCCACCGCCGCCAGCAGGGTGGCGCGGTGGAACATGCCGGAGAGGGTGAAGCCAATGAGCCGGCACGCCCCGTCGAAGAGGAAGATGGTGGCGGCCGTGGCGCGGAAGCCGGATTTATCCGCCTGCCGCAGGGTCAGGTAGATGACGTAAAAGGGGCCGCCGGTCCCGAAGAGCGCCCCCACGGCGCCGCCCAGGTAGCCGGCCGGCACCGCCCACCAGCGGGGCCCGGAGAGGTTGGGCAGCGGCAGCAGGGCATAGAGGGCGTAGGTGACGATAAAAATCCCCAGCCCCCTGGTCAGCAGCGCCGGATTGCCGACAAAGTGGAGCATCAGGCCGGTGCCCACGCCCAGCACGGTAAAGGGCAGCAGCGGCCAGATCTCCGGCCAGCGGATGTGGCTGCGGTTCTGGATTCCCTGGGTCAGCGAGGCCACATAATCGAGCAGGGCGATGAGCGGCACCACGGCAGCGAGGGGCAGCCGCAGGGCCAGCAGCGGCACGGCGATGAGCGCCGAGCCGAAGCCGGCGATGCCGCGGATGAAATAGGCAAAGAGCAGCACCGCGGCAACATGGCTCAGGGTGGCGAGGGAAAAATCCATGGCAGGAAGACCCGCCCCCCTCTCCGCCGCAGGCAAGGGGGGCGGGAGTCCGATCAGGCGCAGGAGTCGTTGGCGATGCGGATGCGGTTGCGGCCCTCGCTCTTGGCGACGAAAAGGGCGCTTTCCGCCGCGGCCACGATCTGTCGCCGGTCGCCGCCCTGCTTCGGCACGCCGGCGGCAATGCCGATGCTCACGGTCAGCGTGTCGCCGACGCTGGACTGCTCGTGGGGAATATTGAGGGCATCGATCTCGGCCCGCAGCTGTTCGGCCACCGCCACCGCACCCTCGCTGTCGGTGTTGGGCAGCACCACGGCGAACTCCTCGCCGCCGTAGCGAACGACCAGGTCTCCGGCCCGCTTGATCACCTCATTGAGGGAGGTCGCCACCTGGCGCAGGCACTGGTCCCCCCGCTGATGGCCATAGGTGTCGTTGTAGGCCTTGAAGTCGTCGATGTCGATCATTAAAAGGGCGATGGGATCGGCGCGGCGGACAGCCCGCTGCCACTCGTTTTCCAGCAGCCGGTCGAAATACCGGCGGTTGGCCACCTCGGTGAGGCTGTCGATGTGGATCAGATTTTCCAGGGTCTTGCTGATCATCTCCAGTTGTTCGGCCATGCGGAGCAACTCGGCCTCGCGCGCCTTGCGGCAGTCGATCTCCCGTTTGAGCCGCATCACCGAACGGACGCGGGAAAGCAGCTCGGTCTCCTTGACCGGCTTGATGATGTAGTCGTTGGCGCCGGCGGCAAAGGACTGCTGCAGGGCCTCGGCGTCGTCCCGCACGGTGATCATCACCACCGGGATGTCCTTGAGCCGCTCCTGGGCCTTGATCTGCCGGCACGCCTCGATGCCGTCCATGCCAGGCATCACCACGTCCATCAGGATCAGGTCCACCTCCGGCCCTGCCTGTCCGCCCCGTTCGAGAAAAGCAAAGGCCTCGCGGGCCGAGCCCACGCAATGGATGTCGCTGTAGCCCTCCTGCTTCAGGATATCCTCCAGCAACACCAGATTGACCGGCGTATCGTCCACTATCAGTATCGACATGATGCTCCTCGTTTCCCGGGCGTGAGTCGTTCCGCTGCGCCGCACCGGCGGCAACCGGCTGACGACACTATCTTGTAGCAGAATTTTCGCCCGCTTTCCAGGGAACATTTCATGAGAGAGATGGCTTTTTGAACGCGATTGCGGTACATGAGGCAGCTAGCAGGCCGTTGAAAAGCTTCTTTTTCTCGGCCTGCGTGCGCCCCATTCTTCAGGAGGACTACATGTACAGACCCATCGTCGGCACCCTGGGCTACGTCCTGTCGCCGGACCGCAGGGAGACGCTGCTGGTGCACCGCAATGCCCGGGCGGACGACGCCCATCTCGGCAAATACAACGGCCTCGGCGGCAAGATGCTTCCCCACGAGGACGTCCTGACCTGTCTCCACCGGGAGATCCGGGAGGAGGCGGGAATCGAATGCCTGGAAACCGTCTTGCGCGGCACCATCAACTGGACCGGCTTCGGCCCGGACGGCGAGGACTGGCTGGGCTTCATCTTCCGCATCGACCGCTTCCGCGGCGCCCCGTTCACCGAAAACAGCGAGGGGGTGCTCGCCTGGCAGCCGGTCGGCCGGCTGCACGAACTGCCCATGTGGGAGGGCGACCGCCATTTCCTGCCGCTGGTCTTTGACCACGACCCGCGCATCTTTTACGGCCACATGCCCTACCGGAACAACCGGCCCGTCGCCTGGCACTACACCCGGATCTGACGGGCGAAAGCCACCCGGAGCCGTTCAGGGCCTGACCGCCCGCACGTATCCCCAGCTCTTCTTGAAATAGGAACGGCTGGGCTCGCACTGGTCGCCGATCTCCCAGCTACCCGCCATGCCATGGCCTTCCGGGTCAGTGGCCCAGTAGTTGCCCTCCATGCGCAGATCGACACCCTTGGCCTTCTTTACATCGACCAGATAATGCAGGTCGTACAGCTCCTGCAGGGTCGGCAGCCGCCAGTCGGTATAGCCGCCCAGGGTGAGCGTCTTCACATAGGCATGGGCCTCTTCCAGGCTGCGGAAGGCGCCGCTGCGCTCCTGCTGCCACATCCGGCCATTGCCGCCGACTTCCTCCACGATGCCGTTGCCGCGGTCGATCAGGGCGTTGCCCGGACCGGCGCCTTTGCCCGCCGCAGCGGCCCAGGCCGGCATGGCCATCACGGCAAGCATCGTCAGGGCCGCTATCCTGTTTTTCCATATTCCGCTCATCGTAAACCTCCGTTTGTTTGCAGTGGCGCGCTCCCCGCGCCGGTTACAGAATCGGCACCAGGGCATAGCCCTGGCTTTGGTAGCCGACCAGCGAGACAAAGGTGTTGCCCACCGCCTTGACCTGGGGCAGCAGGGTGTTGTTGTCCACGCCAAAGAGGTCGGTGGCGATGGCGCAGGCCTCAAAACGCACCCCCAGGCGATGCAGTTCCGCGATCTGCCTGGCCACCTGGGTCAGGGCCTCATGCTCCGACTCATCGGAGAGCTTCCGGTCGGTGCAGGCCAAGCGCACCGCCGGGCCACGGAACGCCACCACGAAATCGTGGCGCAGGTTCTGGCCGGCCAGGTCATCGACGGTCTGTTTTATGACGCGGAGATAGAGGGAAAGTTTCTCCGCCTTGCCGACGTTGACGTCGTAGACCGCCTTCATGGTCCGCCCGGCGCCGAGGGCCGCACCATTGCCCACAGGCTGGGCGACGGCGAACGCCGGTGCGCCCCACCACAAGGCAACACCCAGGAACACCACCACCATTCCTTTGACCCTGTTCCGCATTGTCTTTCCTCCGTTTTGTTGACAAATGGACCGCCCGCAAACAGAACGAATGTTCGTTCTGCCAGGGAGCCAAAAAAAATTACCGCACTGCCGAACGCCAGGCGCACTCCCAGGCGGCGTCCAGATAGTGGGGCAACGGCTTGGGCAACACCCCGTCAAGCCGCAGATAGATCAGGCGAATCGCCCCGCCGAAGATGGCTGTGGCCACCACATAGGGTTCGGTCTCGCGGATCTCGCCACCGGCCATGCCTTCCATCACCATCGTTTTCATCAATTCAAAGGGGCGAGAAGAGCAGACCGGCTTTTCGCCGGGCAGGAACTCGCGGTGTTTGGCGTAGAGGATGTACTGCATCGTCTCGGGGGCCGTCTCGGTCAGATCGAAGAGATGGGCGATCACCGCCCGGCAGCGGTCGTGTGCGGTCCGGTGCTCGGCCATGATCGCCTCCATGGCCACGGCCATTCGCTCGACCTGGTCGTCGTAGAGGGCCTTGGCCAACCCCTCCTTGTTCTTGAAGTGGTGGTAGATGGAGCCGATGCTCACCCCGGCCGCGCGCTGGATGTCGTGCACCGAGGTATTGAAGAATCCGCGGCGGGTAAAGAGCGCCAGGGCGGTCTCCAGGATCAGCTGGCGGCGGTCTTCGGTCTGCGCTGTCTTGCCTGGGGCTTTCCTGGCCATCGCCCTCCCTCCGGAACGCACCATCACTGCCAAAAGCGGCACAACTAGAACGAATATTCGTTCTAAACTTACCCCCTCGTCGACCGGTTGTCAATTGTTCTTCTTCTCCTTGCTTTTCCCGGGATTTTATGGTTCACCATGGCAGTTAGTGTGTCGCGCCGCGATAACTCCGCATTCTCACTGCCGAAACCCGTACCATTTCGGCTGAAAGGGGGCCTGAGCGCTTGGCAACCAATATTCCCGAATCGCCCCGCTACCGCCCGTGCCGCGACCGTGCCCTGCTGCTCGCTCTCGCTGCCGCCCTGCTCGGATTTTTCCCCCTGTTCTTCCTCGACCTCGCCCTGGGGCTCCGGCTCGGCGCCGCCTGGTCGCTCACCCTCCTCTGCCTCGTCCTGGCCGGCCGCCAGTACCTCCGCAACCGGACCGAGACCCTGCGCAGCGACTATGCCGCACGACTGCAGGAGGCCAACCAGGAACTGACCCGCTTCATGGAGGGGCTGGATCAGTTGGTGGCGGAACGCACCGAGACCCTGCATGCCCTGATCGCCGAACTGCGCAAGGAGGTGGAGGAACGCCGCCAGGCCGAACAGCGGGCCGCCGCCGCCAACCAGGCCAAATCGCAATTCCTGGCCAACATGAGCCACGAAATCCGCACCCCCCTGAACGCCATCATCGGCATGACCAACCTGGCGGCCAAACTCGAACTCTCCCCCAAGGTGCGGCAGTATCTCGACATCATCAGGGACTCCGGCGACTCCCTGCTCCGCCTCATCAACGACATCCTCGACTTTTCCAAGATCGAGGCGGGCCGCCTCGATCTGGAAGAGGCCAACTTCGATCTCCAGGAAGTGCTCGACAGCATTGCCGACATGTTCAGCCGCAAGGTGGCGGAAAAGGGCATCGAACTCATCCTCACCACCGACCCGGAGGTGCCCGACGCCCTGGTCGGCGACCCGTTGCGGCTCAAGCAGATCCTCGTCAACCTCATCAACAACGCCATCAAGTTCACCGACCAGGGCGAGATCGTCATCAGCGTCGGGCTGGTGGCCGCGAGGGATGGAAAAACAACGCTGGAGTTCCTGGTCCGGGATTCCGGCAGCGGCATCAACCACGACCAGATCCGCAGGCTCTTCGGCGAGTATACCCAGGCGGACAGCTCCACGGCGCGACTCTTCGGCGGCACCGGTCTGGGGCTCGCCATCAGCAAAAAACTGGTGGAGATGATGGGCGGCGCCATCACCGCGGAAAGCGAGCCCGACCAGGGCAGCACCTTCCGCTTCACGGTCTGTCTCGCGGCACAGCACGCCGAGATGCAGCGCCCCCACGCCCTGCCGTCCGAGGTGCTGGGCAAACAGATGCTGGTGGCGGAGCCCAACCAGACCCTCTGCGCCATCCTGACCGCCACCCTCGCGGCTCTCGGCCTGGGTGCCACGGCCTGCCGCACTGCCGCCGAACTGCGCACGGCCATCGCCGAGCGCGATCCGGACGGCATCCTGCTCAACTGGCAGCTGCCCGACGCCGAGGTCAGCGAATTCTTCCGGGAAATCAAAAAGGAACATCCGAACCTTTCCGTGGTTCTGATGGCGCCCATGGGTTGCGATGCCTGTTCCGCCGGCCAGACGGAACACCATCACTCCTGCCTGAACAAGCCGATCAAGCAACGTTTTCTCCAGCAGGCCCTCCTCGATCTCTTTGCCCCGGAAGAACTGCCGGCGTCGGCCGAGGGAATCGAGCCCGATC
The DNA here is from genome assembly GCA_040757055.1 of Thermodesulfobacteriota bacterium. GTDB lineage: Bacteria > Desulfobacterota > Desulfobulbia > Desulfobulbales > Desulfurivibrionaceae > JAJZRJ01. The sequence continues at coordinate 467,114 of JBFLXY010000001.1, forward strand.
CGGCCTGGGCTGCGGACCGCGCCTATTTCCGCGGCGCCCGGGTGCTGGTGGTGGAGGACGATGCGGTGAACCAGGAGGTGACCAGAAAGCTGCTGGCGAGCCGCGGCCTTCCGTGGTGGTGGCGGGCAACGGCTGCAAGGCGGTGGAGGCGGTCAAACGCAAGAAATACCACGCTGTGCTCATGGACGTGCAGATGCCCGAGATGGACGGCTTTGTCGCCACCCGCAGCATCCGGACCATGGCGGACCAGAGGGAGTTGCCCATCATCGCCATGACCGCCCACGCCATGAAGGGCGACAAGGAAAAGTGCCTGGAGGCCGGCATGAACGATTATATCCACAAGCCGCTGGATTTCGACCTGCTCTTCACCACCCTCAGGAAGTGGATCGCGCCGCCGGCACAGCGGCAAGGCTAGCCCGCGACCCTGCCGCCGCCACCGGAGACCCATGGACGCCTATCCCGCCACCGCCACCCTCAACGAACTGATCGACCGGAGCTGCAGCCGCTTCGGTGCGCAGCCAGCCGTCGGCATCGCCCATGAGTCCCCGATGAACTATGGGGAGTTCCACCGGCGACTGCTGCTGGCGGCGGCCATGCTCAAGGAGTCGGGGATCAGGCAGGGCGACCGGGTGGCCCTCCTGGCCGAGAACTCGCCGCAATGGGGCATCGCCTATTTCGGCATCGTGCGGCTGGGCGCCGTGGCCGTGCCGATCCTGCCCGACTTCGCCGGCAGCGACGTGCGTCACATCCTCGCCGACGCCGGGGTAAAAATCCTCTTCGCCACCCAACGGCAACTGGAAAAGCTCTATGAACTGGGCGACCAGCGGCCCAGGATCATCATCACCCTCGACGATGCCTGCGACGCAAACCGCCTCCTTCCCTGCGTGACCTTCAGCGACTTCCTGGCCCGGGCGGAAGCGCTGCCGGCGAAAAAACAGGCGCCCCTTGCCCCGCCGCCCGCCGCCGACGACCTTGCCTCCATCATTTACACCTCCGGCACCTCGGGCCACTCCAAGGCAGTGATGCTCTCCCACCGCAACTTTGTCAGCAACGTCGATTCCACCAAGGGCATCCTCGACACCTCGCACCTTGCCGGCTGGACCTTCCTCTCCATCCTGCCCATGTCCCACGCCTACGAGTTCACCACCAGCTTCCTGCTGCCCCTCTTCGAGGGGGCGCGGATCGTCTATGCCGGCAAAACCCCGACCCCGTCGGTGCTGGAGCGGATCTGCCGGGCGGAGAAGCCGACCATCATGTGCGTGGTGCCGATGGTCATGGAAAAAATCTACAAAAAACGGATTCTGCCGGCCATCAGCGAAAACCCGCTGCTGCGCACCGCCATCAGGGTCCCCCTCCTGGGCAAGGCGATTCATCGAAAAATCGGCCGCAAACTCTATGCCTTCTTTGGCGGCCATCTCAAGTTCATCGCCATCGGCGGCGCCGCGCTGAACCCGGAGGTGGAAAAATTCCTCGCCGCCGCCGGCTTTCCCTATCTTTGCGGCTACGGCCTCACCGAGGCCGCGCCGCTGGTGAGCGCCGGCCCCTGGGGCGACCCCACCGTGGCCATCGGTTCCTCCGGCAAACCGGTACCGACGGTGGAGGTGCGCATCACCCATGTGAACCAGGAAACCGGCCTGGGCGAAATCGAGGTGCGCGGCCCCAACGTGATGCGGGGCTACTACAAAAACGAAACCGCGACCCGCGAGGCCATCGACGCCCAGGGCTGGCTCGCCACCGGCGACCTGGGCCGTCTCGATGCCCACAACAACCTGTATATCGAGGGGCGGTCAAAAAGCGTCATCGTGCTCTCCCACGGCGAGAATATCTACCCGGAAACCATCGAAGAAAAAATCAACGCCGACGCCATGGTCATCGAGTCGCTGGTCACCGAAGAGCACGACAGGCTGGTGGCCCGCGTGCATCTCGATTACGACCGCCTCGACGAGGAAACCCGCGGCCAGGATCAGCAGGGCAAACTTGCCTACATCGAAACGCTGCTCCGCCGGATCCAGCGGGAGGTGAACGAACAGCTGCCCCGCTATTCCCAGCTCCACCGCGTGATCGAGCGGCAGGAGCCGTTCATCAAGACCGCCACCCACAAGATCAAGCGCTACCTGTACACCACCGGGCACAACGGCTGAACCATAAGTGTCGGACTCGAAGAAACGGAGAAAGGAGAAAGAGAATGAAGAAAACCCTGCTGCTTGCCGCCGCCCTGACCCTGGTTGCCGGCCCGGCCTTCGGCCAAGGCTACCGCATCCCGGAGCAGTCCATCAACTCAGTGGCCCTGAGCAACGCCTACGCGGCCAACACCAACGGCGCCGACACCAGCTACTACAACCCGGCCCGCATGAGCTGGCTTGACAACAAGTGGCAGAGCGAGTTCAGCCTGCTCTACATCAACCTGCCGAGCATCGAGTACACCCACAACGGCGATGCCGCGAAGAACAGCGGCTCGCGGGACGAGAATTTCCTGCTGCCCAATGTGCACCTGGTTTCGCCGGCGTACAACAACCTCCGCTTCGGTTTTTCAGTGATTTATCCCTTCGGGCTCTCCAAGCGGTGGGACAACCCGGCTCTCCCCAAGGCAACGGCGGAAGAATTCACCCTCAAAACCTACGAATTGAACCCGACAGTTTCGTACAAAATCAGCAACCGGCTCTCGGTGGCTGCCGGCGCCCGCATGCTCTACAGCGACGGCAAGGTGAAGAGCAACAACAACAACGTCGTCACCCGCGACCTGACCGGCGATTCCATCGACTACGGCTACAACCTGGCCGTCTCCTTCCTTCCCGTCAACAACTGGTCGCTGGCCGCCACCTACCGCTCGAAAATCGACCTGACCATCGAAGGCGATGCAAGACTCCGGTATCTCGCCGAGTCCTACAGCGGCTATGCCGAGGTGCTGGTGCCGGCGCCCGCGGTGCTCACCCTGGCCACCTCCTACACCTGGGACAAGACCACCTTCGAGTTCACCTACGACAAAACCTACTGGTCGGCGTACGATCAGCTCAATTTCAACTACGCTTATCCCCTGGCCGGCAACCTCAAAACCGCCTTTGACAATCCAGTGGCAAAAAACTGGGTCAACGCCGATGCCTTCCGTTTCGGCGTAACCCACCAGTGCTCCAAGAGGTGGACCGTGATGGCCGGTTTTGCCATCGACAAAACCGGCGTGCCGGACAGCACCCTGGGCTTTGAACTCCCCGATTCCGACGCCAAACTCTACTCCATTGGCGCGCGCTACCAGTACAACGAGCGCCTCGCCCTCGGCGCGGCCTATCTCTACGACGACAAGGAGGGCAAATCGGTCGCCAACAGTTCCGCAACCGCGCCCAACGGCACCTTTGATGACGCCAGGGCGCATCTGCTTTCCCTCGGGCTCCGATACGATTTCTAGACCCATGACCGCCATTGCGCCAACCGCATATCCCCCGGACGTCCACCACCTCATGGTGGGCGGCCGGGAGATTCTCCTGGTGGGCACGGCCCACGTCTCCAGGGAATCGGCCGACCTGGTCCGCCGGGTCATCGAGAACGAGCGGCCCGACTGCGTCTGCATCGAGCTGGACCAGAAACGCTACGAGGCGCTGGCCAAGCGTAAACGCTGGGAGGTTCTCGACCTCAAGGAGATCATCCGCACCCAGCAGCTCGCCACCCTGCTGGTCAACATGGTGCTTGCCTCCTACCAGAAGCGGCTGGGCGACCAGCTCGGCGTGCCGCCCGGCACCGAGTTGCTGGAAGCCGCCAAGGTGGCCGAAGCGCACCGGATTCCCGTGGCCCTCTGCGACCGGGACGTGCGCATCACCATGCGCCGGGCCTGGCATTCCACCTCCTTCTTCCGCAAGAGCTATCTGCTGGCCACCCTGATTGCCAGCATGTTCGATTCCACCGAGGTTTCCGAAGAGGGGCTGCGCACCATGAAGGAGAGCGACGTGCTCTCCGAACTGCTGAACGAACTGGGCACGGCCCTGCCCGAGATCAAGCAGGTGCTCATCGACGAGCGCGACACCTTTCTCGCCGAAAAGATCAAGGAGGCCGAGGGTCAGCGCATCGTGGCCGTGGTGGGGGCCGGCCACGTGGCCGGAATCAAGCAGGCACTCACCGAAGACCGCCGCGACCAGATGGAGGCCATCACCGCCATCCCGCCGGTTTCGCCCCTCTGGAAAATCGCCGGCTGGTCGATTCCGCTGCTCATCCTCGCCTCCCTTGGCTACATCGGCTGGAGCAAAGGCCCCGCAGCAGTGGGCGACAACGCCCTCTTCTGGGTGCTGGCCACGGGCACGCCCTGCGCCATTGGCGCCATCCTCGCCCTGGCCCACCCCCTCACCATCGTGAGCGCCTTTGTCGCCGCGCCCTTCACCACCCTCTCGCCGCTCATCGGCGTGGGCCACGTCACCGCCTTTTCCCAGGTCATGCTCCGGCCGCCGCTGGTGATGGAGCTCGAACGGGTGCTGGACGACATGGCCACCTTCGGCGGCTGGTGGAAAAATCGCTTGCTCCGCGTCTTCCTGGTGTTTATGTTGCCGAGCTTCGGCGGTATGATCGGCACCTGGATCGGCGGCGCCAGAATCCTTTCCAATCTCTTCTAGGAACTTATGGACAACGCATCCCTCTACCTCACCGGCAAGGCGGCCCGCCATCTGCGGGGCCTGGGCCACCATCTCTCCCCCACCGCCATGGTGGGCAAGGAGGGGGTTACCGACGGGGTGGTCAAATCGGCCGAGGCGGTGCTGGTGGCCCATGAACTGATCAAGGTCAAGATCCAGGAAAACTGCCCCTTAAGCAAGGAAGAGGCTGCCGAACTCCTGGCCCGCAAGACCAGGAGCAGGATCGCCCAGATCATCGGCCGCACCTTTCTCCTCTACCGAGAAAACCAGGACAAGAACGAGGAGCAGAAGATCCACCTGCCGAAAAAATAGTGAAGCGTGAGGGGTGAGGAGTAAAAAAAACGGCACCTCAGCACCCAGCCTTCAGCCTTCAAAAAATGGATTCTCCCGCCGCCAGACTCAAAAAACTGCTTGCCGGGCCAGGGCTCGTCCTGATGCCCTGCTGCTTCGACGCGCTCTCGGCCAGGCTCATCGAGCGGGCCGGATTCCCCCTCACCTTCATGAGCGGCTTTGGTGTCTCCGCCACCCGCCTCGGCCTGCCGGACACCGGCCTCGTCTCCTACGGCGAGATGGTGGACCACGGCCGCGCCATCTGCGCCAGCATCGGGATTCCGGTGATCGGCGACGGTGATACCGGCTACGGCAACGCCATGAACGTGCAGCGCACCGTGGCGGGTTACGCCCAAGCCGGCTTTGCCGGGATCATGATCGAGGATCAGGTGTGGCCCAAGCGGTGCGGCCACGTGGGCGGCAAGCAGGTGGTGGAACGGCACGAGGCAGTGCAGCGCATCAGGGCAGCGGCGGACTGCCGGGCCGAAGGCCAAGACATCGTCATCATGGCCCGCACCGATGCCCGAGCCACCCACGGACTCGATGAGGCCATCGCCCGTGCGAAAGCCTTTGCCGAGGCCGGGGCGGACATCACCTTTGTCGAGGCGCCGCAGAGTGTGGAGGAACTGGCCCGCATCGGCCGGGAGGCGCCCGCCCCCACCATGGCCAACATGCTGGAGCATGGGCAGACGCCGATCCTGCCGCCTCGCGACCTTGAGGCCATGGGCTTCAAGATCGCCGCCTATCCGCTCACCCTGCTCAGTGCCGCGGTGGAGGCGATGCAAAAAGCGCTCGCCGCGCTGGCCAAGGGTGAAAAGGCCAGCGGCATCGACTTTGCCGACCTTCGGGAACTCATCGGCTTTCCCCACTACCTGGCGGCGGAGAAACGGTACCAATGAGCAAGGACAACCTCTTCCGGCGCGGCGGGGTGGAGGCCGATTTCCAGTTCACCGAGCAGGTGGCCGAGGTCTTCGACGACATGCTTGCCCGCTCGGTGCCCAACTACGCCCAGGTCATCGAGATGACCAGCCAGTTGCTCGCCCGTTTTCTGACGCGAGGCGACCGGGTGTACGACCTCGGCTGTTCCACCGGCAACACCTTGCTGCAGCTGGCCCGGCGGCTCGACCACCTTGATCTCCACTTTCTCGGCATCGACAGTTCGCCGGCCATGGTCCACAAGGCCACCATCAAGGCGGAGATGTACCGCAAGAAGGAGCGCCTCACCTTTGAGGTGAACGACATCACCACGGTCGCGCTTGCCCCGGCCGGAGCCATCCTCTGCAACTACACCCTCCAGTTCATCCGCCCGATCCAGCGCCAGGAGTTTCTTGCCCGGGTGGCCAGTTTCCTGCGGCCAGGCGGGGTGCTCATCCTGAGCGAAAAAATCATCTCCCACGACCCGGCATTGAACCGCGCCTGGATCGACTTCTACCTCGACTTCAAGCGGGCCCAGGGCTATTCGGAGATCGAGATTGCTGCCAAGCGCGAGGCCCTGGAAAACGTGCTCATCCCCTTTTCCATCGAGGAAAACCGCAAACTACTCGCCGACGCAGGCTTTTCCAGCGTGGAGACCTTTTTCCAGTGGTTCAACTTTGTCTCCTTCGTGGCAGTGAAGTAATGCCGAAAACGGCCCTTTCCTCCGATCGCTTCGTTGCTCGGTCGTCGCAAAACGCTCACGTACCGCATGTTCGCTCCGCTTTTTCACCTCCCTCGCGCCTTACCCTCGAACGAAATCGCTCGTTCCGAGATGAAAGATGAAACCATTGCGTTATGATTTCTGATTATCTCGACCTGCTGCCCAAGTCCGCCCGGCGCGACGTGATCCGCCAGCTGCGCAGCGACCACGATGCCCGGATGGGCCAGGACAAAAAAGGCTTTCTCCGCTTCCGCGATCCGTATGACCGGGTGTGCACCCTGCCCCAGGCCCGCTTTCTCGACCTGAACAGCGACACGGTGCGGATCGGAGAACGCGGAGAACTCACCCCGCCCCAGCACGAGATCCTCCACCGGGCCATGCGGGACTTCATGCCGTGGCGCAAGGGGCCGTTCGATCTCTTTGGCCTGACCATCGACGCGGAGTGGCAGAGCTTCCGCAAGTGGAACCGCCTGCTGCCGGAATTGCCCGACCTCAGCAACAAGGCGGTGGCGGACATCGGCTGCAACAACGGCTACTACATGTTCCGCATGGCGCCGCACCATCCCCGCTGCGTGGTGGGCTTCGACCCCATGCTCCAGCACTATTACTGCTTCAAGGCCCTGAATCACCTGGCCGGCCGGTCGAACCTCTTTATCGAGCCCTTCGGGGTGGAGCAGCTCATCCACTACCCGCGCTGCTTCGACGTGGTCTTCCTCATGGGCATCATCTACCACCGCATCTCGCCCATCACCATGCTCCGCGAGATCCGCGAGGCCATGCGGCCGGGCGGCACCTTGCTGGTCGAATCCCAGGCCATCCCCGGCGAGAAGCCGGTGGCCCTCTTTCCGGCGGAACGCTACGCCAAGGTGCCGGGCACCTACTTCGTGCCCACGGCGAGTTGTCTGGTGAACTGGCTGACCAGGGTGGGATTTGCCGAGGCGGCCTGCTTCTGTTCCCACCCCATGAGCAGCGAGGAGCAGCGCGCAACCGAGTGGATGACCTTTGAGTCCTACAGCGACTTCATCGATCCCAATGACCCCTCTCGGACGGTGGAAGGGTACCCCGCGCCCTTGCGGATCTTTGTCACGGCGGTGAATCCGGGCTGAGAGTTACTTCTTGGCGGGGTCGGGCCGGCGGACAACGGGAATCCGCTCCACCACCTTGCGGTGGTAGTCGCCTTCCTCCACATGGATGGGGCGCTGGCGCATGGTGTTGCACTTGAGGCAGAGCGCCTGCAACTTCTTCATCTGCCGCAGCCGTTCGTGCTCGTCCCCGGTGGCGGCGATCAGTTCCTCCAGCTGCTGGATCTCCTTTTTCGCCTCGATCTCCGGCGGCAGATAGCCCGCGTTCTTCAACAGCTTATAGGCCATGCGCAGTTCCGGCGGAACATGGACATCATCATCCGGCAACGGCCGGTTCTGCCACCCCTCCACCGCCAATTCCCCGTTCTGGATGGCCTGGGCGATCTTCCGTTCGGCAATGATCTGAATGGCGCTCAACATGGCCGTTGCTCCCTTGAGGTCTCCGCCCCATCATACCCGCCACCGCCCCCGGACCGCAACCCCAGGGTCACGGCCGGGAAAGCCCTGGCTTGCCTCGGAGTCGGCAATGAATTATAATGAAAAAACAATCAGATCAGGAGGTGCACCATGGCGCTGACGATCAACTCCGACATGCAGGCGATGTTCAGCCTCAACCGGCTGCAGCAGAACAACCGCACCCTCTCTTCCTCGCTGGAACGCCTCGCCTCCGGCCGCCGGATCAACCGGGCGGCAGATGACGCGGCCGGACTCACCATCGCCGACCGCCTGACCAGCCAGAGCCGCGGCATCGGCCAGGCACTGCGCAATACCACCGACGCCATCGCCGTCACCCAGGTTGCCGAAGGCGCCCTGGAAGAGGCGTCAAACCTCCTCCAGCAGATGCGGACCAAGGCGCTCCAGGCCGCCAACGCCAGCCAGTCGGAGGAATCACGCCAGGCCCTGCAGGCCGACGTCGACCGGCTCATGGCCTCCTACAGCACCATCGTCAACACCACCGCCTTCAACGGCCAGAAGCTGCTCACCGGCACCTTCAGCAACCGCCGCTTCCAGACCGGCAACGCACCCGGCGAAGCCATCAGCCTCTCCATTCCCTCGCTGGCGCCGTCCCAAGTCGGCACCGTGGGCGGCGCCAATACCGCCAACGGAACGGGCACCACGCTGCAACTGGCGGAAGACCTTGAGGTCGCCGCCAACGTGGAGACCACCGAGGATTCGCGCGTGGCCGCCGGATCGACCCTTGCCGCCGGCAGCGTGCTGACCCCCGGCAGCACCATGGGCTTCGACCTTTCCGGGGCGAACCTGGCCGGCGACATCACCACCACCGCCACCAGCGTACTCAAGGCCGGCTCCGCCCTGGGCGAGGGCAGCGTCATCCGGGGCGGCAGTACTCTCGGCGGTCAGCTGACCCTGGCCACCGACACAGCCACCACCGCCGACAGCACCCTCAAACTCGGCACCACGCTCGCGGCGGGCAGCGCCCTGGCCGCCGGCACCCGGGTCACCACCCAGTTCAGCGAAGGAGGCGTCACCTACAGCGTGGGCGAGACCCTGGGCAGCGATGTCACGCTGAGCCAGGACCTTACCCTGCAGGCCGACATGACCGTTGAGGCCGGCTCCACCATCGCCGCCGGCAGCACGGCGCAGACCGGCTCCATCGTGACCGGCGACCTCACCGTGGCCGGCACCGCCACCCTCACCCAGGGGATGCAGATCGGCGCCGGATCCACCATCGCCGCTGTCGCCGGCACCCTCATCCAGGACGCCTCGACCATCGGCGGCGAGGCCACCCTGGCAGCCGACACCACGGTGGCCCGCGACATGCTGCTCGCCACCGGTTCGACCATCGCGGCCGGCAGCGCACTTGCTGCCGGTTCCACTCCCGGCGGCCGGATCACCACCGCCAACGCCGTCACCCTTACCGGGCCGCAGACCATGGCCGCCGGCTCCGAACTGGCCGCCGGGTCGGTCATCGCGGCCGGCACCACCCTCACCGGAGCCATCCGCGTCCAGGGCGGCGCCACCCTGGCAGCCGGCACCACCCTTTCCACCGATGCGATCACCGAAGGAACCAATTATCTGGGCAGGGAACTGACCCTGGCCACCGGCTCCCAGCTCGCGGCCGGCTCGGTGGTAGCGGCCGCGCCCGTACCGGAAAGCGCGACAAACGAGGCCGTCGCGACTCCCCCCACCGGACGACTCAGCGCCATCGACATCACCAACGAAGAAGGCGCTCAGGACGCCGTCGCCACCCTGGACGCCGCCCTGGGCCAGATTGACGCGGTGCGCGGTGGTCTGGGCTCGGCGCAGCAGCAACTGACTGCAAGCCTCGCCACCCTGGCCGCCACCCAGATCAACCTCCAGGCCGCCACCTCGACCATCGCCGATGTGGACCTGGCCGAGGAGGCGATGACCTTCGCCCGGATGCAAATCCTCACCAAGGCCCAGACCTTTGCCCTGGCCCAAGGGCGCAATCTCAACAAGGAAAACGTGCTCAGCCTGTTGCAAGGCTGATGGCCACGCCCAAAACAAGGCCGGGCAGGAGATTCCTGTCCGGCTTTTCTCGCTCAATCCCTTGTTATGCCTCGGCCGGAAAGGGAAAATCCGGCTCATCCACCAGTTTGGCCAGACGCTGCTTCTTGCCGGTTTTGGCGTAATGGTAGGAGACCAGCGTGGCGATGGCCGCCAGCACCTGCTCGTCGCTGGCCTCCCGCAGGACGCGGCGACCGCTCCTGGGGTGGGGGCCGCCCTTGCCGCCGACATGGAGATCCCAGCCCTTCCTGGTGCCGAGGAGGCCGATATCGGTGGTCATCACCCCCGGGCAGCCCAGAGGGCAGCCGGAAATGGCGATCTTGAACTTGGGCTTCACCGGCGTGCCGGCAAAACGCTCGAAAATCAGGGCCGAAAGCGCCTGCGGATCCTGCATGCCGGTGGAGCAGTCGCGCCTGCCGATGCAAACGCGGGGCAGCGGAAACTTGCCCGGCCCCTTGAAAGCAGCGCCCAGGGCGGCCAGTTCCGCCTTGACCGCCGGCAGATCCGCCTCGTCGATCCCCATGAGCCGCAGGTTCTGGGCAGTACTCAGATACACTTCCAGGTTGTGGCGCTGCGCCAGTTCCGTGGCCTTGGCCATGATGGGCAGCGGCAGGCGGCCGGCCGGCAGCAGGATGGTGAGTCGGGTTGCGGGCTTCGGATCGGTCATGAATCTTCCTCCTGCCAGTCGGGGAAATGGGGGCATTCCTTCGCAGGCCGCGTGCCGGGCCAAAGAAATGCGGGGTTCGCGGCTCTTTTCCCTTTTGTTTTCCAATTTTTTCCTGTATCTATCTTCACAAGGAACGATGCGAGACCCGTAGGGACACCGGGAGGAGACCAGCATGGGAAGCCACACCAGACCATATAACGACAAGAACGCCGGCGCCATCGACCGCAAGCGCCAGCGCGAACGGCAGATCATGCTCCAGGCGCTCTACAAGAACGCGCCGGAACTGGCCACCAAACTGGTGCAACGGCTTCTCGACAAGCACATCATCGAAACCACGTCCAACGATGCCATCCGCGAGGTCTTCGTCTCCCTCTTCCAGAAGCTGCCCGAGATGGACGAATTCGACATGCAGTACAAGACCGCGCCCCTGCGGAGTCTGGTGGTCGATCCCAATTTCATCAGCATCTACGTGACCCAGTACATCGCCGAGGACCTCATCGAGCACGACAAGATCCAGGACGTCTTTGGCGACGATCTGGAGATCTACCGTGCGGTGGATTCGGTGCTCGGCGCCATCCGCCCGCCCCAGTAATCCCCTCCCGGCTGTTTCAGGTCGCATTCAGGTTCCAGCCCCGCCTGCAAGCACGAAGGCAGCGGACGAGCCCGGCCTCTTGCCGGGCCAGTTCCACGGCCGCACCGATGCGTGCGGTGAGGGAGCGCGCGGCACCGCCGGCAAGGCCCTCCCGGTGATCCGGAGCGGAAATTACAGATCCAGATAGGTGTACCGCTTCAATCCCTTGGCGTACTCGCTCAGCAGCCGCATGCCTTCGTTGGGCCGCAGCCTGTCCTCCTTGATGGCCTGATCGAACTGCCGCTTCATCTTGCGGGCCAGGTCGTGCTCGCTGTACTGCACCAGGGCGAGCACCTTCTCCATGGTGGTGCCCTCGATGGTCTCCTCGATGTAGTAGCCCGACTCCTCATCCTCGTCGAGGAAGACGTGCGCCTCGTTCACCCGGCCAAAGAGGTTGTGGATGTCGCCCATGATGTCCTGATAGGCACCGGTGAGGAAGACTCCCAGGTAGTACGGCTTGCCGTTCAGCTCGTGGAGCGGCAGGGTGTCCACCCCCTCCTCATAGAGGTTGATGAACTTGGCGACCACGCCGTCGGAGTCGCAGGTGATGTCGGCCAGGGTGCCGCGCCGCCTGGGTTCTTCGTCCAGACGATGAAGCGGCATGATGGGGAAGAGCTGGCCAAAGCCCCAGTGATCGAGCAGCGACTGGAAGACGCTGAAGTTGCAGAGGTACTGGTCGGAGAACCTGCTCTGCAGCTCGAGGATCTCGTCGGGAATGTATTCGGCGTCCTGATAGGCCCGCAGCACCTTTTCGCCGATGAGCCAGAAGAGGCGCTCCACCTCGGCCTTGACGTCGAGGTCGATGAGCCCCAGCTCGAAGCGGGTCTGCGCCTCGGTCTTGTACTGCTGGGCGTCGTGCAGCGCCTCCAGCGGGTTGTCCGGATTGATGTGCTTGTAGCTGTACCACGCCTCGTCCACCAGCTTGTGCTTGATCGCCGGTTTTTTCGGCTTCTCCTCCACCACCGCCTTCTTGACGTTGCCGAAGGTCTCCACCACCAGCACCGAATGGTGGGCCACCAGGGCCCGACCCGACTCGGTCACCACCACCGGATGGCCGACGCCCTGGGAATCGCAGACATCCATGATGTTGTAGATGATGTCGCGGGCGTACTCGTTCAGCGAGTAGTTGATGGAGGAATGGAAGGTGGTCCGGCTGCCGTCGTAATCCACCCCCAGGCCGCCGCCCACATCGAGGTACTCCAGGCCGTGGCCCAGCTTCTTGAGCTTGGCGTAGAACATGGCGCCTTCGCGCACCGCCTTCTTGATGGTGAGAATATCGGGAATCTGGGAGCCCACATGGAAATGAATGAGTTTCAGCGCCTCGGGCAGTTCCGCCTCCATGAGCAGTCGCGAGGCCTCCAGCAGGTCGCGGGTGTTCAGGCCGAACTTGGCGTCCTCGCCGCCGCTTTTCTGCCATTTGCCCTTGCCGCCCGAGGCGAGCCGCACCCTGAGCCCGACGAAGGGCTCCACCTTCATCTTCTTGGCCGCCGCGATGATGTGGCCGACCTCCTCCACCTTCTCCGCCACCAGGATGATCTTCTTGCCGAGCTTGCGGCCGATGAGGGCCGTCTTGATGAAGTGGTGGTCCTTGTAGCCGTTGCAGACGATCAGGCTCTCGGGATCTTCGTGGAAGGCCAGCGCCGCATGGAGTTCCGACTTGGAGCCGACTTCAAGGCCGTGATGATAGGGGCGGCCGGCGTCAAGGATCTCCTCCACCACCTCGCGGAGCTGGTTCACCTTGACCGGATAGACGCCGCGGTAGGTGTTCCTGTAGTCCGCCTCGGCCATAGCCTCGTGAAAGGCCCGGTTGATGCGCTCCACGCGGTTGCGCAGCAGGTCCTGGAAGCGGATGAGCATGGGGAAATGCAGCCCCTGGTCCAGGGCCTCGTTGATCACGTCGACAAGGGCAATGGCGCCGCCCTCCTCCTTGAGGGGGGAGACGGTCACCTCGCCCTTGGCGTTGACGTCGAAATAACGCAGCCCCCAGCGGGTAACCCCGTAAAGCTCCTTGGCCTGTTCGATGTCCCAGGCACCCTTTTCCGGCTTCTCCACGCGGCATTCTCCCCATCAGTCCGTTGAAAAGCCATCCCTGGCCTTTTCCACTACCGGTTGACCAAAGGCGCCCTGACCAACCTCACGAAATTCCCGGTCCTTTCGTGCCGGCGAATTTCGGCGGCCCATCCCGGGGCACACAACAACCCCTTTTTCAAGGGACTGTTCTCCAAGGTGGTGAAAAGAAGAGGGCAACATACAAAATCCGCCCAGAAATTCAACCCTTCTTTTTCAACGTGCTTCCGTCAGGTTATCACCTGTTTGGGGGGAAATTGCCGGGAAAAGCGATGCCGCCCCGTCCCCTGGCTTGACCGGTGCCGGTGGCTCTGCTAAAGAGAGGCATGAAGACGCGCCATCCGGAGCACACCCCCTGCCTGGTCTATGCCAACGCCCAGGGCGAGATTAAGGAATTCCCCGAGCTGCTGCTGGCCGGCCGCAGCGGCCACCGCTTCCATCGGCCCGATCCGGCCGATTGCATCCCGCTGCCCGAAGGCAGCGATCTCTTTGTACTGCCCCGGCGGCTGCCGGTGGGCATCCATCCCGAGACCAACGAGGCGATGCTGCTGGACCAGAGCCCGGACAACCCCAACGAGGGCATCCAGGCGGTGGCCGCCTTTCTCGCCCCGGCCCACACCGCCACCTTGTGGGCCGCTTACGAGAAGGCCGACGATACGGCGCCCGCCCTGCCGCTCTTTGCCTACGCGGCAGTGGGCTGGCATGACGGCCAGTTCTGGGCCTGCGGCTTTCGCAGCGACAAGGACCCGCGCCAGGAGGCCAACCGCTACGCCCCCCAGAGCATCGCCACCCGCACCAACAGGCAGCTTAAGGCGCACCCCGAAAACCGGCTCATCCAGCACCTCGGCCACTGCTGCCTCACCTACCGCTGCCCGGCCGCGGTCAATTACTTCATGGGCAAATGGGAGGCACCACTGCCCACCTCGCCGGCCTGCAACGCCCAGTGCGTGGGCTGCATCTCGCTCCAGCCCTCGGGCTGCTGCGCCTCGCCGCAGGAACGCATCGGCTTCGTGCCAACGCCAAACGAAATCGCCGAGGTCGCCGTGCCCCATCTCGAAAAGACCGGCCACGTGGCGAGCTTCGGCCAGGGGTGCGAGGGCGAGCCGCTGCTCCAGGCCCCCACCCTGGAGGCGGCCATCCGCCTGATCCGCAAACATATCGCCAGCGGCACGGTGAACCTCAACTCCAACGCCAGCCTGCCCGGGGCGGTGGAACGCCTGGCCCACGCCGGCCTCGACTCCATGCGGGTCAGCATGAACAGCGCCCGGCCGGACTACCACACCCGCTACTACCGGCCCAAGGGGTTCGACCTGGCCACGGTGAGGGAATCAATCCGGGTCATGAAGCGAGCAAACCGCTTTGTCTCGCTCAACTACTTCATCCTGCCGGGTTTCACCGATGACCCGGCCGAATTCGCCGCGCTCTGCGCCCTGATCGAGGAGTGCCGGCCCGATTTCATCCAGCTCCGCAACCTCAACATGGACGTGGAGTGGTATCTCGCGGCGCTCGACTTCCAGCCGGCCGGCGCAGCGATGGGACTCCGGCCCTGGCTGGCCACGCTCAAGGAACGTTTCCCCCATCTGCGGTTCGGCTACTACAATCCGCCCCTGCGGCCACCCGTCCAGCCAGCCAAGACCCGTAGGCGCCGATGATCGAGACTCTTCTCCTCCTCGGCTTCCTGCTCTGGGTCAACCTGCTGCCGCCCCTGGCCAGCCTGGCCCTGGGCGACCGCTGGCAGAGGCCGCTTGATGGCGGCCTGCACCTGCCCGACGGCCAGCGCCTCTTTGGCCCGCACAAAACCATCCGCGGGGTAATCGCCGCGCTCGTTGGCGGCACCCTGGCCTTTCCGCTCCTCGGCGTATCCTGGCCGGTGGCGGCCGGTGCCAGCCTGCTGGCCATTCTCGGCGATCTCCTTTCGAGCTGCATCAAGCGCCGGCTGCGCCAGCCAAGCGGCACCGCCCTGATCGGCCTCGACCAGGGTTTCGAGGCGCTGCTGCCCGCCCTCTACCTCGGCAGCCATCTCGGCCTGCCCCTCTGGCTGCGGCTCATCATCGGCCTCACCTTCATCCCGCTGGCCCACGCCGGGGCGCTGTTCTGGAAAGAACTGCTTTTCCGGCCGGCCATGCACGACTACCCGCGCCTCATCCGCTCCACCGTGCGCCTGCGCGAATGGCGGGCCTGCCACCAGCCCCTGGCCCGCTGGCACACCTGGTGCAATCTCTCGACCCTGCTCTACAACGAGGTCTTCCTCACCTTCTTCTTCAAGGCCATCGGCCGCTACGACGAGGGGCTGCGCAAGGCCCGGGAGCTGCGGCGGGAAGAGGTGGAACTGGACTTTGCCGACCTTCCCCCGAACTTTGACGGCTTCCGCATCCTGCTGCTCACCGATCTCCATCTCGACGGGGTGCACGGCCTCACCGACGCGCTGATCGACCAGGTCAGGGAACTTGAGGTGGACCTCTGCCTCTTTGGCGGCGATCTGCGGATGAAGCACTACGGCCCCTTCGCCCCGTCGCTGCGGCGGCTGAAGCGGCTGCTGCCGCATATCCGCAGCCGGTACGGCATGTTCGGGGTGCTCGGCAACCACGACTGCATCGAGATGGTGCCGGATCTGGAGGAGGCCGGCATTCTCATGCTGATCAACGACAGCCAGCCGCTGGAAAAGGAGGGGCAGACGCTCTGGCTCATTGGCCTCGACGATCCGCACTATTACCGGACCAACGACGAGGCCGCAGCCTTCCGGGGGGTGCCGCCAGGAGCCTTCACCATTCTCCTCGCCCACTCGCCCGAGGCATACCGCCAGGCCGCCGCCCATGGCGCCCGCCTCTACCTCTGCGGCCACACCCATGCCGGCCAGATCCGCCGCCCTGGGCAGGGTCCGTTCTACACCAACAGCCGCGCCCCCCGCCACACTGCCGAGGGGCTTTGGCACTGGCAGGGGATGACCGGCTATACCAGCCGCGGGGTGGGTGCCTCCAGCGTGCCGCTGCGTTTCAACTGCCCCGGCGAGGTGACCCTGATCACCCTGCGCGGCCAGCGGGAACCATGTTAGCCGGCACCCTTTACGGCACGCCGCCTCGCGGTTTCGACTTTGCCTGCCCTCTCCGCGCCTTTCCCCTCCGGCCACTGCCATCTCCTTGGCCGCTGCGGTTTCATCGCGGAAGGAATATCCGGACATCAGCGGTGGGCCTGGCTGTTTTTTTTGTTGCGCTTTTTCCCCTGGTCACCGATATTTCCCCCACCGGCATCCCCCTGCCGGAAGGGAACAACCATGAGCGCGACCACGGAATCCATGGGTACCAAAAAACTCGCCGGCCTCTCTTTGGCCGCTCTCGGCGTGGTCTTCGGCGACATCGGCACCAGCCCGCTCTATGCCCTGCGTGAGTGTTTCCACGGCGAATTCGGCATCGAGGTCAGCCAGGCCAACGTGCTCGGAGTCGTCTCCCTCATCTTCTGGACCCTGCTCCTCGTCGTTACCGTGAAATATCTCGTCTTCATTCTGCGGGCCGACAATGAAGGCGAGGGTGGCGAACTGGCACTGACCGCACTTATCAAAACGAAAAACATCAAGCCTCGCACCATTCAGTGGACCATGGTGGGCCTGGGCCTTTTCGGCTCAGCCCTTCTTTACGGTGACGGCATCATCACTCCCGCCATCTCCGTGCTGAGCGCCGTGGAGGGAATCAAGATCATCACCCCGGTCTTCGAATCCTCGGTCATCCCCCTGACCATCATCATCCTGGCCGGCCTCTTTCTCATCCAGCGCCGCGGTACCGCCCGGGTCGGACGTCTCTTCGGGCCCATCATGCTCCTCTGGTTCACGGTGCTCGCCATCCTCGGGATTCTCCAGATTATCCGCGAGCCCCAGATTCTCGCAGCGCTTGCCCCCTGGCACGGCTTTGCCTTTCTGGTCACCAACAAATTCCACGGCTTCATCGTTCTGGGCGCCGTCTTTCTTGCCACCACAGGGGCCGAGGCGATCTATGCCGACATGGGCCACTTCGGCCGCAAGCCCATCCGGCTCACCTGGCTCCTGGTGGCCTTCCCGGCCCTGGTTCTCAATTATTTCGGCCAGGGCGCCCTGCTGCTCGCCCGCCCCGAAGAATCACACCACCCCTTCTACGCCCTGGCACCGGAATGGGCCATGGTGCCCATGGTGCTGCTGGCCACCATGGCCACCATCATCGCCTCCCAGGCGGTGATCACCGGCTCCTTTTCCCTGACCCGCCAGGCGATCCAGCTCGGCTACCTGCCCCGCCTGCGGGTTACCCACACCTCCTCGGCCCACATCGGGCAAATCTACGTGGCACCGGTCAACTGGCTGCTGATGTTCTGTTCCATCGGCCTGGTGATCGGCTTCCAGTCGTCCAGCAAGCTGGCCGCGGCCTATGGCATCGCGGTATGCACCACCATGCTCATCACCACGCTGCTCTTCTATGCTGTAGCGCGCAAACGGTGGGGCTGGAGCCGTATTGCCGCAGGCTCGCTCACCTTGCTCTTTCTCGCCGTGGACCTCCCCTTCTTCGGCGCGAACCTGACCAAAATCCTCCATGGCGGCTGGTTCCCCCTGGCTCTGGGCGGCCTCACCTTCCTGGTCATGGTCACCTGGGAGCAGGGCCGCGAGATCCTCGGCACCCAGATGGCGGCCATCACCACCCGGCTCGACGACTTCAAGGCCATGCTGGCCCAAAACCCGCCGCAGCGGATCAGCGGCCAGGCCGTCTTCCTGACCAGAAACCACGACACGGTGCCCGCGGCGCTGATGCACAACCTCAAGCACAACAAGATCCTCCATTCCGACGTGGTCTTCCTCAACATCCGCACCGAGGAGATCCCCCGGGTGCCCAACTTCGAGAAGATCGAGGCGGAAAAGCTGGGCAGCGGGCTGTACCGCATCATCGCCCACTACGGCTTCATGGAGGAGCCGCAGATCGGCACCATCTTCGCCCTGGCCCGCGACAAGGGCGTCGGCCTGGATCTGCAGAACGCCAGCTTCTTCCTTGGCCGCGAGAAGCTTTCCCTCGGCGACCGCCCCCGGATGGGCCGCTGGCGCTCCAGCCTCTTCCTGTTCATGGCCCGCAACGCCATGGATGCCGCCGCCTTCTTCGACATCCCGCCGGACCAGGTCATCGAGGTGGGGGTTCATCTCGAACTGTAATGTTCTCCCCCCAGCCCAAAGGCACGCGGCGTGACAGACGCCACCGCCCTCCGGAGGCTCCCCCTTGCGCGCCGGGCCGAATGGCTCTATCTTGAACAGAACGAAACCATCGCTTCGCGAAACCATGGACTCTGCAAGGCCCTCAAGGCCATCGTCGTCATCACTCACCCGGAGGCCCGACAATGCCCAGCATCTCCGAACCCAAGATCCCCCGCGTCATGTCCACCCAGCACCCGGACAACGTACAGCTCCCCTTTTTCGCCGAAAACCCCGACATGTCCGGCGAGGACGAAATCCAGGAGGCATACTACGCCTTCTCCCACCTTGGCTGCGACGAACAGATGTGGGACTGCGAAGGCAAGGAGGTGGACGACTTCGTGGTGCGGAAACTCCTCACCAAGTACGATCACTTCTTCAAGAAAACCCACCTGGGCTCCGATGTGCGCCTCACCCTGCGGCTGCCCAATCCGGACGTGGAAAAAAACGAGGCCAAGGTCTTTCTCGAAACCCTGGAGAGCATCCCGCGCTCCTGCGACGCGGCCGGCGTCTTCTATGGCGATGACCGGCCGCCCATCCACGAGGTGATCCTGCCCATGACCATGTCGGCGGAGAGCCTGAACCGGGTCTACTACTATTACAAGGACTTCGTGGTCGGCAAGCAGCACAGCCCCTTCTACCCCGGCGACATCACCATCTCGGAGTGGATCGGCGACTTCAAGCCGAAACGGATCAGTGTCATCCCGCTCTTTGAGGACAAGGAGCACATG
Source organism: Thermodesulfobacteriota bacterium (assembly GCA_040757055.1). Classification (GTDB taxonomy): domain Bacteria; phylum Desulfobacterota; class Desulfobulbia; order Desulfobulbales; family Desulfurivibrionaceae; genus JAJZRJ01. The sequence goes on from JBFLXY010000001.1 coordinate 486,552, forward strand.
CTGGAGGCGCACAACATCATGCGGGCGTATCTGGCCAACAAGGAGATCACCGACCAGCGGGTCTTCATCGCCCGCTCCGATCCGGCCATGAACTACGGCATGGTGAGCGCCATCCTCTGCAACAAGATCGCCCTCCAGCGCCTCAAGGCGGTGGGCGACGAGACAGGGGTGAACATACATCCCATCCTCGGCGCCGGCTGTACTCCCTTCCGCGGCCATCTCTCGCCGGAAACCGTGGGCTGGGTCCTCAAGGAGTATTGCGACGTGCAGACCTTCACCGTCCAGTCCGCCTTCAAGTACGACCACCCGGTGGCCACGGTGGTGGAGGCGATCAACACCTTGAAGGCCTCACCCGTAAAGCGGCGTGCCCCCATCGACGAGGGCAAGTGCCTGGAGATCGTGGACAGGGTCTCCACCGAATACCGCCGCACCATCGAGCTGCTGGCGCCGCTCATCAACCATGTGGCCGCCTTTGTGCCCAGGCGCCGGATGCGCAAACTCCACGTCGGCCTTTTCGGATATGCCCGCAACATCGGCAAAACCACGTTGCCGCGGGTCATCAGCTTCTGCGCCGCCTGCTATTCCATCGGCCTGCCACCGGAAATCCTCGGCCTGAGTGTGCTCTCCTCCGACGACCTGCGCTGCATGGAAGACATGCACGTCAACTTCATTTTCGACATGCAGACCGCCATGAGCCATTTCAACGAAGAGGTGCTCACCATCCTGCCGGACGAGGTGAAAAACTCACTGCGCCTCGACTGGGGAAGTTTCGAGACCAACCAGGAGCACAAGAAGATCACCTCACGGATCATCAACGCCATCCGCTACCAGGACAACAGCGGCCTGCAGCGCGACCTTGTCGAGGCAGCCCATATCCGAAAATTTCTCGGCTGAACCCCCATCCGCGGCCGCCCCGCAGAAAGCCCTCGTGCCCGGTGCCGTCCGGAAAGTGCGCGAAAAATTCCCTTTTGTTCTGGAAAACGGTATGGTAATAACGCCTTAGGCAACCATGAAAACCGTGCTAAGTGGCCTTCTTGTACCTGTCGTACCGCTCAACGCAACCGGCTGGACATGACAAAGAACCTTGGCACCCAAAGGAGGACCCTGTGCCATGAATCTCTATGTCGGAAATCTGCCCTACAAGCTCAGCGAATCGCAGCTCACGGACCTTTTCAGCCAGTTCGGCGAGGTGAAGAGCGCCAAGATCATCAAAGACCAGGCCACCGGCCAGTCCAAGGGCTTCGGTTTCGTGGAGATGTCCAGCGGAGATGGCGGCCAGCAGGCCATGCAGGCCCTGAACGGCAAGGAAGTTGAAGGCCGCAAGATCATCGTCAACGAGGCCCGTCCGCCGCAGAAGAAGGCAGGCCACGGCGGCGGTCCGCGCCGCTACTAAAACGGCGCCGGCGCGCGGCTTACGGAAACCAGCGGCGGATCCGCAGGGCGGACCTGCCGCTTTACTTTATTGGCGGTGCCCTCGGAACTCTTCCGGCGGGCATCTCTTTTTGCTCAAGCCACAGGGAATCCGTATGCCCAGACCTCTGCCCCGCCAAACCCTCCTGCTGTTCTGCGCTCTCCTCCTCCTTGCCCCGCCGCTGCTTCCGGCGGCCCCCATCCCCACCGTGGCCACGGGCAAGAAAATCTCCCTGGAATATTCGCTCCTGCTCGAAGGCGAGGAGACCATCGACTCCAATGCCGGCCATGAACCGCTGGTCTACGAACACGGCAGCCAGGAACTCATCCCCGGCCTGGAACGGGCCCTCGAAGGAATGAGGATCGGCGAGCGCAAGCAGGTCACCCTCACGCCGGATGAAGCCTATGGGCCGGTGGTGGGTGAAGCGATCATCGAGGTGGACGCCGACAAGCTTCCCCAGGAATCGCGGATGGCCGGCGCCCTGGTCCGGCTCGACATGCCGGACGGCCAGGCGCTGGAAGGCCAGGTCACCCGGATCAACCACGCCAGGGCCACGGTGGACTTCAACCACCCCCTGGCCGGCAAGACCCTCCACTTCGACATCAAGATCCTGGACATTCGGTAAACACCCTGCCTTTCCCCGGGAAAAACCCCATGGCACACCATCCCATCGCCGCCGGCAAGAGCAGCTTCGACCTCGTTGATGTCCCTCTTGTCTTCCGCGAAATCGGCCTGGCCATGGCCGACTCCTTCTTCGATGTGGCCTGCGGCGTTGGCCGCTACACCCTCGCCGCCGCCAGGGCCATCAAACCGGGCGGCATCGTCTATGCCGCCGACCTCTGGGCCGATGGCATCGCAAGCCTGCGCCAGAGCATGGAGGAACAGGGGATTGCCAACATCGAGCCGATCCACGCCGACGTGAGTCAAAGGCTGCCGCTCAATGACCACTCCATGGACATCTGCTTCATGGCCACCGTGCTGCACGACCTGGTGCACGACCGTACCGATCAGGGCACCCTGGCCGAAATCCGCCGGGTGACCCGGCCGCAGGGAACCCTGGCGGTGGTGGAATTCAGGAAGACCGCAGACGGCCCCGGACCACCGCTTTCCCTCCGCATGGCGCCAGAAGAGGTGGCCGCGCTGGCGGCGCCCTTCGGCTTCAGCCGCGGCAAGCTCTTCGACACCGGCCCCTCCACCTACTGCCTCACTCTCACGGCGCGATAAGAGCATGTCCAAACCCAACGGCAGCGGGCTGCACCGCCTCCGGAACGCCTCCCTCTGCTCGTTCATGGGGCTCCGGGCGGCACTGCGCCACGAATCGGCCTTCCGCCAGGAGACGGCCCTGCTGCTCATCCTGGTACCTCTCGGCTTCTGGCTCGGCGAAGGCGGAGTCCGAAAGGCCCTCCTGGTCGGCAGCCTGCTGCTGGTGCTCATCGTCGAGCTGCTCAACAGCGCCATCGAGGCGGTGGTGGACCGCATCGGGCCGGAACACCACGAACTGGCCGGCCGCGCCAAAGACCTTGGCTCCGCCGCCGTGCTGCTCGCCATCGTCGCCGTGCTGCTGACCTGGTTCCTGGTGCTGGCCGGCTGAGTCACTGCCACATTGTGGCATATCCCTTGACAAGGGAATCCCCATCGGGCATAATCGGGCCTTCGTGCGGAGCGGCCATCCCGGCCGCATCCCGAACCACCCCACCGTGCCGCCATGAGACCAGAGCCCATCCGTCCGCAGGATTGCTTCAAATCGTACACCTTCGACCAGGACAAGGCGTGCAGCCCCATGGACACGGTCAACCGCTTCAAGGCACGCCTTGCCGAGGTCGATCTCGACATCCTCAAGGAGGTGCGGCGCATCGACACCGGCCGCCTCGACATCCCGGTCTATTTCAGCGTCTGCGGCAAGGATGCCCATGCCGCCATCGGCAACAAGAAGCAGATGGGCAAGGGCAGCACGCCGGAGCAGTCCCAGGCCAGCGCCTGCATGGAACTGGCCGAACGGTTCAGCTTCTTCAGCTTCAAGCAGAACCCGGCCAACTTCATCCGCGACACCCATGCCCGGCTTGCGGCCAAGGGCGAGCCGGTGCTCGGCCTACAGTACCTGCTCCGGTCGGTCCACGACGAGACCACCGACCCCGCGACCCTGGAGCATCTCATCGCCGACCTGCCCATGCAGTGGGTCTGGGCCACCAACCTCACCCGGGGCGAGGAGGTGCTGGTGCCCTTCAGCTGGTTCTACGCCATCAACGAGTTCAACGGACCTTCGGCAGGCAACACCTATGAGGAGGCGATCCTGCAGGGAATAAGCGAGATCGTCGAACGCCACGTCTGCGCGGTGGTGACCCGGGAACGCCGACCGACGCCGCGGATCGACCCCGCCTCATTGCAGGACCAAGTGGCCCGCGAACTGGTGGAAAAATTCCAGCGCCACGGGATCGACCTCTATCTCAACGACTTCACCCTCGACACCGGCATCCCCACCGTGGCGGCCCTGGCCATCGACCGCTTCACCTTCCCGGCCACCAGCGAGATCGTCTACACCGCCGGCACCACGCCGGACCCGGAAAAGGCCCTCATTCGCGCCATCACCGAGGTGGCGCAGCTGGCCGGCGACTTCGAGAGCAAGTCGAACTACGTGGCCAGCGGCCTGCCCAAGCCGCTGACCCTGGAGGAGATGGACTATCTCACCGATCCCGGCCGCACCGTGGCCATCAGCGAGCTGCCGAATCTCAGCGACAACAACATGCGGGTGGAGATCGAGCGCTGTCTCGCCGCGCTCAAGCGGCTGGGCATGGAGGTGCTGGTGGTCGATACCATGCACCCGGCGCTTCAGGTGCCGGCCATCTACACCATCGTGCCGGGCGCCCACTTCCGCGAGCGGTCCATGGTGCAGAACGTCGGCCTCTTTGTCGCCAAGCTGGTGCACGAGCAGATCGACGATCTGGTGGAGCAGAGCCGCCAGTTCATCCGCCTGCGCGAATTCCTGCCCGATGCCTACTATCTCGAATTTTATCTCGGCAAGAACCTCATGGCCGCAGGCCAGTACGACCAGGCGCTCAAGCACTTCGAACTGGCGCTCTCGTTCAACCCGGAGGCCGAGGACCTGCCCTACCTCTATTCCTTCATGGGGGACTGCCTCAAGGAGATGGGCAGCTACGAAAAGGCCCTGGCCGCCCTCTACCTGGGGCTGGGCCACGACGAAGAGCGGCCCGACCTCCACAACCTGCTGGGCTTCTGCCACTTCAAGCTGGGCGACCACGCCGCGGCGGTGGGCCACTTTGCCCGGGCAGTGGAACTGAACCCGGCCTCGGCCATCGATTATGCCAACCTCGGGGTCAACCTGCGCAAGCTCGAACGCTTCGACGAGGCCGTGGCCCATCTTGCCATCGCCGTGGAACTCGACCCCTCCCTCGACTTCGCCCGCGCCCACCTCGATGAACTGACCGGCCGCGCCGGCGCGTGACCGGCCCGGACGCAGACAGGCCCGGACCCCGTCATCACAACGGAACCCGGGCCTGCGCCGGATCGTCCTTCTCTTGTCGCCTTTCCCGACCGGGAAAGAACGCATTCATCAGCCGCAACTTTCCGCGCTGTTGGCGTCGTAGGTGCCAAGGGCATTCCGGTAGAGATAATCGTTCACTTGGCGCAGCTGCTCCGCACCCAGTCCGGACCACGAGCCATCCCGGGCGCACCTGGGATATTTTTCAAAGAACACGCGATCCCACCCCCGTGAGGTAAACGACTCACTGTGCAGAAAACGGGCGCCCTTGTCGTTTTGCCGCTGATGGCAGGACTTGCAGGTCTGCCGGAAAAGTGCCGCCCCCTCGCTGGCCCAGCTGCTGTTGGCAAAGGTCAGCACGCGGCACATCTGTGAGCCCTGATCAAACCGCGCACCCGGGACAATGCCCGCGGCATCGGCCACGGCAACCGGTGCAGCCATCAGGAAAGCGATCGCGCCCGCCAGTACGGCGCATCTCCTCTGTTGCGTCTTCATGGCTCCTCCTTTCACGCAACGGCGACGCCACACCACTCCGCCATCGCTGTAGCTGAAGAGGGGAGGAAATCCCCTCCTTCCCCTTTACCTCACCATACCTGTTCACCCTGGTCAATGTCTTTTTAAAGGACAACTCAGGGGGCATGGAGTGCGGCCATTTCCGGGGTATAGTCACCCCCGGGGGATTGGTGGACAAAAAACGGCGGCAGCACGGCCAGCTCCTCGCCGCCGTTCTTCACCGCCTCGACCAGCACCAGCCGGGCGCCCGCGCCGGGATAGCCGTGAACGGTCTGCAGCCGCTTGGGCTCCAGGCACTGGCTCTTCAAAGACGTGATCAGGGCCGCCAGGCGCTCGGCGGGATAGACCACCGCGCAGCGCCCCCGGTTTTTGACGGCCACGGCCATGGCCGCCACTGCCTCGTTCAGGGTGAGGGTCAGTTCATGGCGGGCCCGGGCGGCCTCGTCCCCCAAGGTCTGGCGGCCGCTCTCGACCCTGCGGTAGGGCGGGTTCATCACCACCCGGTCAAAGGCACCTGCCGGCACATGGTCGCCAAGGGTACGGCAGTCGCCCTCCACCACCGTGATCCGTTCCTCACAGTGGTTCAGGGCGACGTTGCTGCGCAGGAGGCCGACAAGCCGCGGCTGCAGTTCCAGGGCCGTGAAGGCGACCTGCGGCTGGCGGAAGGCCATGATAAGGGAGACCACGCCATTGCCGGCGCACAGCTCCAGCACCCGTTCACCGGGCCGGGGCAGGGCGAAGTGGGCCAGCAGCACGGCATCGATGGCGAAGCGGTACCCCTCCCGGTGCTGCAGGCAGGTGAGCCGGCCGGCAAAGAGGGTGTCGTGGGTGACCGCCGCCGTGCCTGCCATGGTGTCAGCGGATTGCTTCGTCGGGCACGATCTTGTTGAGCAGGAGGCCGGTGAGAATCTTGGGATAGAAGAAGGTGGACTTGTGCGGCATCACCAGCCCCTCGTCCGCCACCCGCCGGACCTGGGAGACCAGGGTGGCGTTCATCAGGAAGAGCAGCGGGGTATAACCGGCCGCCTCCTGTACCTCCTTGACCGCCCTGTCGAGGGCCTCGTCCGCATCGCTGTAATAGTCGAGGAGATCGCCCTGGACGCAGCGGGATTTCTCAAGGACGAGGAACCGGTCGAAGATCAGATCGGAGAGGGCCACCACGTCCAGATCACGCAGGGCCGCCGGATGATGGCCGGCCAGCCGCTCCATGGCCCCCTCTTTCATGGTCAGCAGGAAGGAACGGTCGGCGGCAGCGTGATAAAAGCCAAAGCGGGTCCGGTCGGGCGAGGCATCGGCCATCTTGTTGAAAAGATCGGCGAGGAGCATCTCCCGGCCGCCGTCAACAATCTCCTCCACACTGAATGCCTCGGCAAAGCGCGCCAGCAGTTCCTCCACCGTCAAACGGCCCGGAGCCCGCACCAGCCGGTGGGTGGGCAGCACGGCCAACCCGGGCTCCTCCATGGGGCAGAGGTACATCATGGTGTGATTGTACGGGCTCTCCGGCGCCACGCTGCCGAGCCGCTCCCGCATCAGGGCCCGGAACTGCAGAGCCGTGGTGTAGCGGTGGTGGCCGTCGGCAATGTAGAGCGCCTTCTCGCGGAAGATCTCCTGCACCGCCGTGAGCGCTGCTGGATCGGTCACCCGCCAGAGCTGGTGGAGGCAGCCGTCATGGTCCGTGGCGCTGCAGAGCAATTCGGGTTTCGCCTCCTCCAGCCGCGCCAGCACCGCGCCTTTTTCGTCGGAATAGAGGGAAAAGATCGGGCTGAACTGGGCGTGGCAGGTATCGAGCAGCCGCAACCGGTCGCCCGTCACATTGGCAAAGGTCTTTTCGTGGGGTTTGACAATGCCCTCGGAAAACTCGGCAAGCCCCACCTGGGCGAGCAACCCCTTGCGGGTGCGCCGTTCGCCCGAGGGCAGGCTGTATTCCACATGGTAGATGTAGATGGCCGGCTGCGGATCGCGCACCAGCACCCCCTCCGCCTGCCAGCTTTCAAAGAGGCGGCGCGCCTCGTTGTAGCGCGCATCGGTCAACTCGTCCGCCTTGACGTTCTTGCTCAGGTCGAGGTGGATCATGTTGTAGGGGTTCCTGGCCATGAAGGCGGCCTGCGCCTCGCTGTCGATCACGTCGTAGGGCGGGGTGACCACGGCCTCCATGTTGGGAATCTTCGCCAGATTGTAGCGCAGGCCGCGAAACGGCGCGATGACTGCCATGGAATTTCTCCTTGCTGACCGGCCGTGCCGGGCTGGACGCTCTTTCCCCTGTCCATTTTCACCGACATCAGGTAAAAATGAGGGCATCGTGGCCGGCTGCCCGAAGCGGAGGCGGCCGGCCCTTGTGTCAGTCCTTCATATTCAAAAACACGATGCTTTTCAAGGGAACTTTACCGTTGCCGGCACCAGCGGCTGCAACGTCGGAAGGGAGGAAAACCGCCATGTTCGACATCTTCATCGACACCCATTTTTCCTCGGGCCACCACCTGCGCAACTACCCGGGCAACTGCGAGAAACCCCACGGCCACAACTGGAAGGTGACGGTCACGGTCCGCGCCACCGAGCTTGACGAACTCGGCATGGGCATCGATTTCCGGTCGCTCAAGGCCGCCACCAAGGCGGTGATCGATACCCTGGACCACACCGACCTCAACGAGCATCCCGCCTTCCGGAAATGCAATCCCTCCTCGGAGAACCTGGCCCGCCACATCTTCGAGGAGCTGAAGAAGAACCTCACCACCGAACGCTACCGCCCTTACAGCGTCACGGTGCGGGAGACCGACTCCTCCGGCGTGACGTACCATGAATGATGGCCGCGCCCGCTGAGCCGACACTGCTTCTTTCCGAGATATTCTACAGCATCCAGGGGGAATCCTCCTGCGCCGGATACCCCTGCGTCTTTGTCCGCCTCAGCGGCTGCAACCTGCGCTGCCGATGGTGCGACGCCCGCTACACCTATGAAGAGCCGGGAACCCCGTGGGCGTTGCCGGCCATCCTCACCGAAATCGACCGCTATCCCGCCACCGCCCTGGTGGAGATCACCGGCGGCGAGCCCCTGCTCCAGGAAGGAGTTTATCCGCTGATGTCGCACCTGCTGGCCAGGGGCCGCAACGTGCTGCTGGAGACCAACGGCTCCGTGGCGCTGGATCAGGTGCCCCAGGGCGTCATCACCATCATGGATGTCAAGTGCCCCGGCAGCACCATGGCCGACCGGTTCGACCCCGCCAATCTCGCCAGGCTGAGGCCAGGGGACGAACTGAAATTCGTCCTCGCCTCGCGGGGTGATTACGAGTGGGCTACCGACTTCGTGCAGCGCCACGGCCTCATCGGCCGCTTCCCCATCCATTTCTCGCCGGTCACGACGGAACTGCCGCCCGCCGACCTCGCCGGCTGGCTCATGGCCGACGGCCTGCCGGTCCGGCTTCAGCTCCAGCTCCACACCCTGCTCTGGCCCGAGAAAACACGGGGCGTCTGATCAGGGAAGCGAAACCGGCCGTTACTGCAGCCAGTCGTAGCGGAAGACCACGGTGCGGAAGAAGTCGATCATGGTCTGGCGGCGGCGGGCAATGCGGATCTGTTCCGGCACCAGGTCGGAGGTCTCGGCGGTGACGATGGACATCTTGTATTCCATGTTCACCGCAAAGCGATTGTCGAGATACCAGGCATAGGTGAGGCCAAAAAGCAGCCCCGGCGGGGTGAACCCCTCGCTGCTGTTCACCACCCGCGTAAAAAGGAGTGGATTGGCAGCGGATTGCCGCATGCGGGCCAGGGTGAGATACTCGGTGAGCTCGGCCGGGGTGAAAAACCCGCGGCGCTCTTCGGCCCGGCGCAGGGTCACCTGGTAGATATAGCCCACCGCCTCGTCGCCAAGCCGCACCGGAACCTTCTCCTTGGCCGCGGCATAATCTCCCAGCAGTGACTGGCCCAGGGCCATCAGGAAGGCAGGCTCAAAACGTTCCGGGTCATCGGCCACATCGGCGCGGATCTTGATCAGCCGGTCTGCGGGGTCATAGAAGGAAAAGACGTTGTCCCATTCCTGGCAACGGGCCCACTCGGGCAGCGGCACCAGCGCCACTCCGGCCAGATAATCGAGATGTTCCGGCAGGATGTCCCCGTGGCGCCAGAGGATATCCAGCACCTGGGCCAGCAGTTCCTCCGGCAAGGCGAGCCGGTCCAGACACGCGGCCAGGGTTGCCAGGCGCTGACTCGGCGTCTGCCGCCTGGGGTTCAGCCGGACGACCGGGGCCGGGGCAAGAGGGAGCCCGCTCTTCTCGCCCTGCGCCGCAAAGAGCCCGCGGATGGCCCACAGGGCTCGGATGGCCTGAGCCACCGAATCCGGATCGTGCTGGACCACGCGGCGGCGGTCGATGTCGTGTTGGGAATAGATCGAAGCCGCGATGGGAGCGAAGCCCAGGGCGCGGACCCGCGCGCGGTCGAGGTAGATGGGCATCTTGTTCTCCAGGGCATAGCTCTGGAGGATGGAGCCGGGAATCTCTTCGAGCCCCATGACCATCACCTGCTCGAAGAGGCCGGCAATGCCGCCGGGGATATTGCGCTGGTAGGCGTTGAGCAGGTCGGAAACATGGAAGCGGTGTGCCGGGTCGCCCATGACCAGATCGGTCTCTCCCGCCTGGACCCAGAGGTTCGAGATGAGCACCTTGAGGGCCGCCTGGTTGGCCCGGATCGCCTCGGCAATCCCCGGCACCTGGAGGATCGGCACGATACTGGTAAAGAGGCTGCCCGGCGCAAAAAGGATGATGTCGGCGGCGGCAATGGCGGCCAGCACCTCCGCCGGCACCTCGGGCTCGCCGGTGAATTCGACAAAGACCCGGTCTACCGCGCAGTGGCGGCGCGCCTGGCTCGATTTGTGCTCGCCGGCCACCAGCACCCCGTTGTCGTACAGGATCTTGAGTTGGGCCGGGGTGGTGGTGCAGGGCAGCACCGCATCACTGCTGGCGCCCAGGAGATCGGCCAGGAACTCAAGGCCGCCGACGACCGCCCTGCCCGGTACCGCGGTGACGGCATCGGCGCCGCCCTGCTGGTAGATGGCCGCCACCACCAGCAGGTTGCCCAGGCAGTGCGGATGCGCAAGCTGGCCCTGGAGGAGCGGATTGGTGCAGACCTCGTGCAGCAGCCAGTGCAGCGAGCGGCCCAGAAATTCGGGCAGCTCGGCAAGGCTCACTGCGCAACCGGCGAGCAGCTCCTCCACCGTGGAGACCTGCCCGTTGAAGCGATGGTTGAAAAGCGCATGGAGGCGTGCGGCCACCCGCGTCGCCTCCAGGTCGGTAAGGTCGTACTGTTTCTGGAGCCTGGTCTTTTGCACCGCCGAAAGCAGCACATGGCGCAGATCGCCGATGGCGATGAGCGGCAGCTCCTTGAGGAGTTCGCCGGTGGAGCCGCCGTCGTCGGTGACGCAGATCACGGCCTGGGTCCGGGGGAAGAGGGCCTTCAGGCCATGGAAGGGGGCGCGGGGCCACTCGGGATTGCGGCTGTCGCCGCCGATGACGTTGGAAAGGCCGGTGCCGCCGCCAAAGACCACCACCCGCACGCCGCTGGTCTCGACGCTGTTGATGGACGCGGCCAAGTCGCGAAGCTGGGCCGCCACCCCGGCCGGCCCGGGAGGCGGGCCGGTCAGCGCCAGGGCAATGAGCTTCTCCGGCAGTTCGGCATAAGGCAGGAGATCGAGCGGCCCGAAGTGGGCCGCGGCCATCTCCTGCAACGCCGCGCCAATGGTCGTTTCCCCTCTCACCCCACCCCTCGCGGTTGTCATGCGAAACACGGTCCCGGCGCAGCGGCTACGGCAGCCAGCGCGCCGGGGCTCATCCCATCATAGCACAAATCACAGTCCGGTGTCGGCCATCTGCTTGCGCACCGCTGCCTCGGAGGCGGCCATGGCGCTCTTCTCCTCGGCGGTGAGCGGGAACTCGACGATCCGCTCAACCCCACCGGCGCCCAAGACCACCGGCACGCCCAGGAAGCAGCCGGAGAAACCGAACTCGCCCTCCACATAGGCGGCGCAGGGCAGGACCCGCTTCGAATCGGTGAGCACCGCCTCGGCCATCTCCACCGCGGCCAGGCCCGGGGTATAGAAGGCGCTGCCGGTCTTGAGGTGGTTCACGATCTCGGCACCGCCGTGCTGGGTGCGGTGGACAATGGCGCTGATCCGCTCGGCGGAGATAAGGTCGCTCACCGGAATGCCCGCCACGTTGGCAAGCCGCACCAGGGGCAGCATGTTGTCGCCGTGGATGCCCATGACCATGGCATTGACGTCCCGCGCCGCCACCCCCAGTTCCTCGGCAATGAAGGTGCGGTAGCGCGCCGAATCGAGCACGCCGGCCATGCCGATCACCCGCTGTTTCGGGAAGCCGGCCACCTTGAAGGCGGTATAGACCATGGCGTCGATGGGGTTGGTCACCACGATGAGCACCGCGTTGGGCGAGTGGTTGGCCGCCTGCTCAGCGCAGGACTTGACGATGGCCACGTTCTTGGCGAGCAAATCGTCGCGGCTCATGCCGGGCTTGCGGGCAAGTCCCGCGGTGATGATCACCACGTCGGAGTTGGCCGAATCGGCGTAGTCGTTGCTGCCGGTGATCCGGCAGGAAAAGCCGTCCACCGGCCCGGACTGGAGAAGGTCCAGCGCCTTGCCCTGGGGCACGCCCTCCACCACGTCGAGGAGGACCACGTCGCCCAGGCGACGGGTGAGAGCCCAGTGGGCCGCGGTGGCCCCGACATTGCCGGAACCGATGATGGTGATCTTGTTGCGCTTCATGCCAAACTCCTTCTTGTGCGTATCGAATGAATCTTGGGATTCCTGAACACTCGGTTGTGGCCGGGCTACTCGGCTCCGGCGCGGATCAGCTCCTCCACCCGCAAGAGATCCTTGGGGGTGTCCACCTCCACCGAGTCGTGCTCGGTGAGCACCACCCGGATGGTGTAGCCATACTCCAGCGCCCGCAGCTGTTCGAGCTTTTCGCACCGCTCCCACTCCCCTTCCGGCAGGCCGACAAAGGTGAGGAGAAAACCCTTGCGGTAGGCGTAGAAGCCGAGGTGTTTGTAGTAGGCCGGCACCCCCTCTTCGGGGTTCCTCAGAAACGGGATGGTGGAGCGGGAGAAATAGAGGGCATTGCCGTGGCGGTCGAAGACGGTCTTCACGTGGTTGGGGTCAATGATCTCCTCGGGCCGCACGATCTTGTAGATCAGGGTCGCCATGGGCAGGCCCGGGTCTTCGAGCAAGGGGGTCGCCACCTGGGCCACCACGGCGGCGTCGAACAGGGGCTGGTCGCCCTGGATGTTAACCACCACGTCCTGCTCGGCGATGTCCAAGAGGCTCGCGGCCTCGGCCAACCGGTCGGTGCCGGAAGGGTGGTCGGGCCGGGTCATCACCAACTCGCCGCCAAAACCGCGCACGCAGTCGGCAATCCGCTGGTCGTCGGTGGCTACCACCACGCGAGAGATGAGGGGCACCCTGGCGGCGCGGGCATAGACATGCTCGATCATCGGCCGGCCCATGATCGGTGCCAGGGGCTTGCCCTCGAAACGGCTCGAATGGTAGCGGGCCGGGATGATCGCCACCACCTGGGGCGGCGCTTTATGGAGCGAATCCATGGTTGCCTCGACTGCGGTTCGATGGTAAGGAAAAGGGGCGTCCTTGCCCGCAAAACGAGTTTTTATACCCCATTTCCGAGAAAATCGCCAGCTTCCTGCCCATGGCCGATTCTGCCAACCACATCGTGGCTGTTGCCTGCGAACAGCCGGTGCTTCTTTCCCGGGCCAGGCAGCTGGCCGAGGTCTTCCGCCTGCCGCTGGCCGAGAGCGAGGGGGAAGGGTTCCGCCACCTGCTCATGGTCACCGAGCAGCGGCTGGAACTGCGCCAGACCGGCAAGGGTGCGCCTGGTCCGATCTTCACCGACTTCCTGGCCGGGGCCGCCCAGTACCGTCGCAAGCACGGCGGCGGCCGCGACCAGGCCGTGGCCAAGGCAGTCGGGCTGCGCGGCAAGAATCTGCCCACGGTGCTCGATGCCACGGCAGGATTGGGCGGCGACAGCTTTGTCCTCGCCTGCCTGGGCTGTCAGGTGCAGATGATGGAACGCTCGCCGGTGATCTTCGCCCTCTTGGAAGACGGCATCAAACGCGCCATGGCGGACAAGGAGATCGGCCCGCTCATCCGGCGGCGGCTCAGACTCACCCTGGGCGACAGCCAGAAATTCCTCCAGGGGCTCACCAGGAACAAGCCCGAGGTGATCTACCTCGACCCCATGTACCCGCACCGGGAGAAGAACGCCCTGGCCAAAAAGGAGATGCGCATCCTGCGCGCCATTGTCGGCGACGATCAGGACGCGCATCTTCTGTTCCGCACCGCGCTTGCAAGCGGCGCGAGAAGGGTGGTGGTGAAACGCCCGCGCCTGGCCCCGCCGCTCGACAACCGGGAGCCCGATCTGGTGCTCCCCGGCAAGTCGAGCCGCTTCGATGTCTATTTTCCGTAAGCGCTCCCCTCGACGACAGCCACCCCGGTAATCATTTGACCAAAACGTCACTGTGGATTATTATAGCTATCAAAATCCACATCAAACAGGTGCGCCATGAAAACCGTCCAGATGACCCTTGACAACGATCTTGTGAACGCGGTGGATCGCATCTCCAAACAACTCCATACCAGCCGTTCCGCCTTCACCCGCATGGCGCTCCGCGAGGCGCTTGCCCGCCACGGCGTCAAGCAACAGGAACGCAGGCACCGCGAAGGCTACGAGCGGCAACCCACCACGGCCGATGAATTTTCCGTCTGGGAAACCGAGCAGGCATGGGGGGATGAATGAAGCACGGCGAAATCCGCTGGTACAAATTTGCCCGGCCGGACAAGAAGAGGCCGGTCCTGATCCTGACCAGGGATTCGGTGCTGGAATATCTCGGCGAGGTCACCATCGCCCCGGTGACCAGCACGGTCCGCGACATCCCTTCCGAGGTTCTGCTCTCGAAAAGCGATGGCATGCCCCGCGACTGCGCCATCAACTGCGATCACCTGCAAACCGTGGCCAAGGCCAACATCGGCGCCCTGGTCACCACCCTGCCGCCAGCCAAGATGGCCGATGTCGGCCGGGCAATCCGCTTTGCCCTGGATATTTGAAAAGGAAGGCAGGAATGACCGACGCCCCGCCCCTTGACGACCGGGAGCCCGATCCGATGCTGCCCGGCAAGTCGAGCCGCTTCGATGTCTATTTCCCGTGAACGCGACTAGAGTGCTACGGCCTTGACGCCTGCCGCTTTTTCTTCCTGACCCGCCAAAGGAGGCAAGGGGGCCGCCAGGACCTTATCGATCCGCTTGCCGTCCATGTCCACCACCTCAAGCCGCCACCCCTCCCATTCCACGATATCGGCAGTGCGTGGCAACTGACCGATCAGCCACATCATCATGCCGCTGAGGGTGTGATATCTGCCCTTTTCCTCCTCCGGCACGGCCTTCAGCCCCAGCCTGTCCTTCAACTCCGGAATGGGCATCAAACCGTCCAGCAACCAGGTACCATCCCCCCGCTGGACGGCCCAGACATCTTCGGGGTCGCGCGGCTTGAACTCACCGGCCAAGGCCTCCAACACATCCTGCAGCGTGATGAGGCCCAATATCTCGCCATATTCATCAACCACGAAGACCATCTGCACGCCGGATTCCCGGAACTGTTCCAACAATTTCATGCCGGTCAGGGATTCGGGCACATACACGCATGGTTGCAAATGTTCCGCAAGATCGGTAAGCCCATCTTGCAGCGTCTGCTGCAGTACCCTCTTGGTGGTGATGACGCCCAGCACCTCGTCAAGGCCGCCCCGGCACACGGGAAAGCGGGAGTGGTCGGACTGGATGAGGCGATCGAAACTCTCTGCAAGGGGCTGCTCAATATCCAGATAGACGATCTCGCTTCGCGGAGTCATCAGCGAGGCAATCTGGCGCTCATCCAAGCGGAACACGTTACGCACCATCGCGTGTTCCTGTTTTTC
This sequence comes from Thermodesulfobacteriota bacterium, assembly GCA_040757055.1. Lineage (GTDB taxonomy): Bacteria > Desulfobacterota > Desulfobulbia > Desulfobulbales > Desulfurivibrionaceae > JAJZRJ01. The sequence continues at coordinate 501,947 of JBFLXY010000001.1, forward strand.
AATCACCCCGGTTTCCGAGCCCTCCGCCAGCATGGCATGAATATCCTCTTCCGTCAGATTGGCACTGCCCAACTCCTTCTTGCCGAACAACCGCAGCACGCCATCCGTGGAAAAGGAGAGAAGGGCGACGAAAGGACGCGACAGCATAGCCAGGGCGGAGATGGGACGGGCCACCACACGGGCGATGCCTTCCGCATTGAATTGGGCGATACGTTTGGGCACCAGTTCGCCAACGACGATGGAAAAATAGGTGATCACCACAACGACAAGGGCTGTCGCGCCGGCAGAGCTTATCTGCTGATTGAGCCCCAAGCCTTGCAGCCAAAGGGCGAAGGACTCCGCAAAAAGCGCTTCACCCACAATGCCGTTCAAAACGCCGATGGCGGTTATGCCGATCTGGATGGTGGAAAGAAACTGGGTCGGTTCCTCGGCCAGCCGCAATGCCCGCGCCGCTGAGGAGTCACCCGCCTCGGCAAGCCGGCTCAGGCGGTTGCGGCGTGCGGTGACGACGGCAATCTCCGACATGGCAAAAACGCCATTGAGCAGAATCAGGCCGATGAGAAGGAAAATGTCCATGGTTATTTCCTGTTCTTCAAGCCGGGACAAACGAGCCAGGGAAGGAAATGATCCTTGCGCCGCTTGGGCTTTTCATGCCGAAGGCTTTCAGCGGACGGCAACCGCCTTGTCGATGGCCGCGCCGATCTGCGCCAACCGCTCGTCACCCAATTTGACCGGCACCGGGTAGACCAGCAACCGGTCCATGATGGCGGCTGACTGCGGCAGGGCCTGTGGGTCGTACACCACCCGGCGGCGGCCGTCCGCCTCGTTGAAGGGCCAGCCGGACTTGGCCAGGGTGGACCCTGCCAGCAGGTGTTCCCACTTCGGGTAGTAATGCCAGGTGTTGCTGGCAAAGTAGACCGCGCCGGCGCCGTTCTCGCCCAGTACCTTGTTCACGGCCTGGGCCTTCTCTTTGGTGGGCAGGAAAAAAGCGAGGAAGGAGGCGTTGTCGCCCTTCTCGTCCAAAATGGTGCGGAAGGTGACGCCAGGAAGTTTGGCCACCAGCTTCTTGATGGCGGCCTTGTTCTGCTGCTGGGCAGCCACAATCCCGTCGAGTTTGGCGAGCTGGGCCAGGCCAATGGCGCCCTGCAACTCCATCATGCGGTAGTTGAAGCCGATGAAGCTGCGGCCCTCGCCGCCGCGGCCGCCGGGATTCTGCACATGGTCGTGGCCGTGGTCGTGGTACTCGCTCATGTCGCGCCAGAGCTTTTCGCTGTTGGTGATGATCATGCCGCCCTCGCCGGTGGTCATGGTCTTCACCGGGTCAAAGGAGAAGGTGCCGCAGGAGCCGAAGGAGCCGAGGCGCTGGCCATTGAGGCTGGCGCCGGCCGCCTGGGCGGTATCCTCCAGCACCGGGATATTGTGCTTGTCGGCAATGGCCTTGATCTCGTGGATGCGGGCCGGAGCCCCCATCATGTGCACCGGGATGATCACCTTGGTCTTCGGCGTGATCTTCTTTTCCAAATCATTCGGGTCCAGATTGAGGGTCTCGTCCACTTCGGCAAAGACCGGCACCGCGCCCACGTCGAAGATCGCCTCCCAGGTGGCGACAAAGGTGAAGCACTGGGTGATCACCTCGTCCCCCGGTCCCACGCCCAGCGCCGCCAGGGCCACTTTCAGCGCCGCGGTGCCGGAGGTGACGGCCTGGCCGTATTTCACGCCGCAGTAGGCCGCGTACTTCTCCTCGAACTCGCGGACCTTGTAGACGCCCTTGCGCTGGTCCGGAAACTCGTAGCGGAACAGCACGCCGGTCTCCAAAACCTCGTTGATCTCCTTCTTCTCCTCTGCGCCGAATATCTCAAAACCAGGCATGATCGTTTCTCCTCGCTTCTCCGTGTGTGCGCCCCAGACGCGGCTCACGCCGCTGCCGCGCTCTTTCCCGCCCTTTTTGCCTTGTGCCCTTGCCTTTTTCCTTCATCAATGGTCGCAATGGTGGTCGTCCTGCCAGCCGCGCATGGCGGTCTCGTAAATCGCCACCACGTCCGGCAGGCTCGGCTTGCGGGGGTTATTCTCCACCGGCCGGGTGACGGTGAGCGCGATGCTCGCCATCTCCGGGATCTTCTTGGCCGGGATCTTCAATTCAGCCAGGGTGGCGGGAATGCCCACGTCCTGGTTGAGCTGGTAGACAATATCCACCGCCGCCTCTGCGGCCTGGCGGCTGGGCATGCCGGCCACGTCGGCGCCCATCACCTCGGCCAGCACCGCGAACTTGTCCGGCGCGCCGATCAGGTTGTACTCCATGACGTAGGGCAGCAGCACCGCATTGGCCAGGCCGTGCGGAATGCCGAACATGCCGCCCAAGGGGTAGGCCATGGCGTGGACCAGGCCGACGCCGGCGGTGGCCAGCGCCTTGCCGGCCAGCAGGCTGCCCATGAGCATGGCCGAGCGGGCCTCGATGTTGCCGCCGTGGGCATAGGCCATGCCGAGGTTGTGGCTGATGAGGTCGATGGCCTCCAGGGCGTACATGTTGGAAATGGGGTGGGCCTGGGTGGAGACGAAGGCCTCCAGGGCGTGGGTCAGGGCGTCGATGCCGGTCATGGCGGTGACCCGCGGCGGCATGGAGACGGTGAGCGCCGGGTCGAGCAAAGCGGCGTCCGGGTAGAGCGGGTCGCCGTTCATGCCGCCCTTGGACTTGGTCTTTTCGTTGATGAAGACCGCGGTGAAGGTCACCTCGGCACCGGTGCCCGCAGTGGTGGGCACCATGATCTTGGGCACGCCCGGCTTCTTGATCTTGCCAAGGCCCAGGTACTCCTCGGCCTTGCCGCCGTTGGTCAGCAGGATGCTCACCGCCTTGGCCACGTCCATGGCCGAGCCGCCGCCCACGCCGACCACGCAGTCGCACTTGCCTTTCCTGGCCAGGGCCGCGCCCTGGTCGGCCAGCTTGAGACCCGGTTCCGGGTCCACCTTGTCGTAGAGCTCGAAAGGCACCTTGGCCGCCTTGAGCGGCGCCACGATGCGTTCCAGCAGACCGGTGGCCGCGATGCCGGGGTCCACCACGAGAAAGACCTTGGTGCCGCCCAGGTCCTTTACCAGGGCGGGCAGGTCGTTGATGGTATCGACGCCGAAACGGATGCGGGTCGGCTGGGTCACGGTAAAGGGCTGTCCAATCATGGCCTCTGTCCTTTTGGAGTTGAAAAAGCTGGGGTTGATGCTACCTTAGATGTTCAACGCGATTCTACTGAGCTGTCCGGCGATTGGCAACCAAAATGGAGGCCATGTCCCAAAGAGACGGCCGCTGTATAAACGGAGAGCACCCCCATGGAGATCAGCCGATCGGAGAAGAAACGGCAGGCCAAGCAGGTGGAGGAGCTTGCCTACGAACTGGCGAAGCTCCCGGCCGCCGAGATCCGGCGGCTGCCCTGCGAGCCCTTCATTCGGGAAGAGATCCTTGCCGCCGTGGGCCTCAAGGGCGGGGCGTACAAGCGCCAGGTCAAGTATCTCGCCAAGGAGCTGCGCGAGCAGGAAACCGCGCCGCTCCTTGCCTTTCTGGCCGCGCGCCAGGGCTCGCACCTCAAGGAAAAGCAGGAGTTCCATGAACTGGAACAACTGCGCGAGGCGATCATCACCGACGTGCTCACAGCCAACGACGAGGCCCGGGCCGAGGAACGGCCGCTCGACGACGACTGGCCCAGCCCGGCCCTGGCCAAGGCCATGGCGCTTTTCCCGGAACTTGACGAGGCGGCCATCCGCACCGCCGCGGCCCGCTATGCCCGAAACCGCAAGTCCGCCTACGGCAAGGAGATCTTCCGGGCCTTGCGAACCGGGCAGGAACGGCTGCTGCTCGCCCAACGCCGCGCCAACTCTCGCCAGCCAAATCCCTGATCAGGAGCACTTCCCCATGGACTACCGCACCGGCACCATCAACCGCGTGGTCACCATCCGCTTCGACGAGGGCGACGACTTTCTCGGCGGTCTGCGGGAGGTCGTCATCAAAGAGCAGATCCGCTGCGGCTGGTTCTTCGTGCTGGGCGGCCTGCGCGAGGCTGGAGTGGTCACCGGCCCGAAAGAGCCGGTCATGCCGCCCGATCCGGTATGGCGGGAGGTGAGCGGCGCCCGCGAAACCCTGGGCGCCGGCTCCGTCTACTGGGAGGGAGAGGAGCCTCGCATCCACCTGCACGCCGCCCTGGGCCACCACGGCGAGACCATCACCGCCTGCGTGCGCAAGGGCACCATGGTCTATCTGGTGCTGGAGGTCTGCCTCATCGAGATTTCGGGCATCGACGCCACCCGGCCGTGGTATCCGGAGGGCGGTTTCAACCGCCTCACCTTTGCCTGAGAAGCGCCCCCTGTTTTTTTTTTGATTGACAGGGGCTGTCCCTTTTCTCCAGAATGGATTCAGCAGGTTCCTTCGGCGCGCAACGCTCTGTAACCCCGATTACAGTGGAGGATAGGACAATGGCAGCAACCAAGGTGTCGGCTTCGAAAAAAACCACGACCAAGGCCCCGAAGAAGACTCTCCCCTCCTACGAATTCAGCTTGGCCGCTCCGGAAGCGACAACGGTCTATCTGGTGGGCGACTTCAACCACTGGGACGACGGCAAGGACAAGATGCGCAAGATGAAGGACGGCACCCACAAGAAGAGCATGAAGCTCAAACCCGGCCGCTACGAATACCGCTTCGTGGTGGACGGCCAGTGGTGGACCGACCCCTGCAACGAAAACCGTTGCGCCAGCCCCTACGGCACGGACAACTCGGTGCTCTATATTCCGGAATAACCTCCCCTCCCGCAACGCACCAAAGAAAAAGCCCGTGCCATCCGGCACGGGCTTTTGTTTTCTCCTTTGCCGGTGTCAATTAAGCGGCCGGCGTCACCTTGACCAGTTCGTCGCCCGGCTGTACCGCCGCACCCACCTTGGTGGCAATCTTCTCCACCTTGCCGCTGACCAGGCTGTTGATGGGGGTCTGCATCTTCATGGCCTCGAGGATCACCAGACGGTCGCCGGCCTTGACCTCCTGGCCCACGGCCACGGAGACCTCGCAGACATTGGCATTGAAAGGCGCCCGCATGTCGCCGGCCTTGGCCAGATCCTCGATCTCGCCCTTGGAAAGCTTCGCGGCCTTGGCCTCGGCACCCTTCACCGCCTCGGGCTCGAATTCGAAGACCCGCTGGTGGTGGTCGACATTGAGGTAGACGTGGGTCTTGCCGTCCTCGTCGGTCTGCATGGGGCCGATTTCGATCACATGCTCCTTGCCGTAGTGGTCGCGGAACTTGACGATCTCGCCCAGCTTGAAACCGCCGCGGCGGAAAAGGATGGAAGGCGGCAACACGTAGGACCTGCCGAACTTCTCCTCAAACTTGAAGAAGTTCACCGCGTCGTTGGGGTGCTGGAGATAGGAGACGAGCTGCTGTTCGGTGGGCTCGTAGCCGAGCTTCTTGGCCAGTTCCTGCCGTTCCTTGTCGATGTCCATGTCCCCGATCTGGTCCATGCCGCCTTCTTTTTCGAGGATCTCCTTCCAGTTGGCGCCGAAGACCTTCTCGTAGATCCAGTCCGCCGGCTGATAGAAGGGAAAGGGGCCGTACTTGCCCAGAAGGAGGTTCTTCAGGTCGCCCGAGGGATTGGCGTAGCGGTCGCCGGCCTGGACGTTGCTCACCGCCGTGGTCCACAAAATCTGGGAACCGGGGGTCACGCTCCAGAAGTTGCCCAGATCCTTCTGCACCTTGGGCAGCTCCTCGTGGAGGATGGTGGGCATCTTGTCGAGGAACTTGCCCTTCACCGCCTGCTCGAAGCTCGAACCGGCAGCGCCGCCGGGCAGCTTGTGGACCTGCACCGTGGGGTCGAAGCCCTTGAACTGGGACTCGAAATAGTCGTAATACTGGCGCTCGCTGCGGAGCACATCGGAGGTCTCCACCACCGCCTTCTCGTCGAGGCCGATGGCCTTCTTGCCATACTCGGCCAGGGTCTGCACCACGGTCAGCACCGCCGGCGGCCCGTAATAGCCGGCAAGGGAGTATTCGGAGGCATCGACGATCCTGGCCCCGGCCAGCACCGCGGCGGTGATGCGGGCCACGTCGTTGCCGTCGGTGTTGTGGCCGTGGTAGTGGATGACCAGGTCCGGATACTTCTGGAGGATGGCGCTGACCAGATCGCCGATGCGCTTCGGGGTGCCCAGGCCGCCGTGGTTCTTGATGCAGAGCGTGATGTCGTGGCCGGTCACGTCGAGGATCTCGCCCACCTTCTTCACATAGAACTCGTCGGTGTGCTCGGGGCCGGTGGAGAAGCAGACCGCCGGTTCGAGGATCATGCCCGCCTTCTGCACCTCCTCGAAGACCGCGATCATGTTGGGCACGTGGTTCAGGAAGTCGAAGACGCGCCAGACGTCGACGTATTTGGCGTACTCGCGGACCACCAGCCGGATCACGTTCTGCGGATAGGGCCGGTAGCCGAAGAGGTTGATGCCGCGGCAGAGGGTCTGGAACAGGGTCTTGGGCATGCGCTCGCGCAGGAGTTCCAGCTTCAGGAAGGGGTCCACCTGCTTGCGCAGGATGTCCACGTGGATGGAGGCGCCGCCGGTGATCTCCAGCGAGAAATAGCCCGCCTGCTCGCGGGCCTTGGCGGCCAGCAGGTCGGTGTGGAGCAGGATCCGGTTCTTGAAGTCGGACTGCGACAGATCGCGGGCGGTGTTGGTCACATAGTAGCCATCTGCCTGGCGCAGGATGCGCACCACCTCGGTGGGACTCATGCCATGAACGATTCGTTCCATTGTGCTTCTCCTCTACAACACTCAAGTTCCTCGCAAGGATACCCGCCGCGCCTCAGATGGCGTAGGGATTCTCCTTGCGGTAGTGGATTTCCGCGATCAGCCGCGCGAGCTTGCTGCCTTCGGACTCGATATCCTCATACTCCAGCAGGTGGGTATGGGTGTCGAGGAAGGAGGTGTCGAATTCGCCCTTCTTGAAGTCGCGGTCCTCGATGACCCGCAGGTAGAAGGGGATGGTGGTCCTGGGGCCGATGATCACGAAGTTGTTGAGGCAGCGGCGCAGGCGGTCCACCGTCTCGTTCCAGGAAAAACCGTGGACGGTGAGCTTGACCAGCAGCGAGTCGTAGACCTCGGGGATGGTGTAGCCCTGATAGACGAAGCCGTCGAGGCGCACGCCGTAGCCGCCGGGCGAGCGATAGACCGACACGGTCTTGCCGCCTTCGGGCATGAAGTTGTTCTGCGGGTCCTCGGCGTTGATCCGCACCTCGATGGCGTAGCCGCGCACCTGCACGTCCTCCTGGGAGAAGGAGAGCTTCTTGCCCAGGGCCAGCTTGATCTGGGTGCGGACGATGTCGATGCCGGTGACCATCTCGGTCACGGTGTGCTCCACCTGGATGCGGGTGTTGATTTCCATGAAGTAATAATTGTGGTCCTTGTCCACCAGGAACTCCACGGTGCCGGCATTGAAGTATTTGGCAGCCTTGGCGGCCTTGACCGCGGTCTGGCAGATGGTGTCGACCAGGGCCTTGTCCTCGATGAGCGAGGGGGCGATCTCCACCAGCTTCTGGTTGCGGCGCTGGATGGAGCAGTCGCGGGAGCCGAGGTGGACGGTGGTGCCCTCCTTGTCGGCGATGATCTGCACCTCGATGTGCTTGGGGTTCAGCACCACCTTTTCGAGATAGACCGCGTCGTTGTTGAAGGCGGCCTTGGCCTCGGCGCGGGCCACGGGGATCTCGGCGCGGAGCTGCTTCTCGTTGTCCACCCGGCGGATGCCGCGGCCGCCGCCGCCGGCAGTGGCCTTGAGCATCACCGGATAGCCATGCTTCCGGCAGAAATTCACCGCCATCTCCACGCCATCGTCGCCAGCGGGGAGGTTTTCGGTGCCGGGCACCATGGGAATGCCGGCCTCCTTCATGATGCGGCGGGCGGTGACCTTGTCGCCCAGGGCCTGCACCACCTCGGAGGGCGGGCCGATGAAGATGATGCCCGCATCCTCGCACGCCTTGGCGAACAGCGGGTTCTCGGCCAAGAAGCCGTAACCCGGGTGAATGGCGTCGGCGCCCGCCTTCTTGGCGGCGGCGATCACCTTGTCGATGTTGAGATAGTCGCAGCGGGGGCCGTCGCCCAGCCAGACCGCCTCGTCGGCGGTGCGGATGTGGAGCGCGTCGTTGTCCGGGGTTTCATAGACCCCGACGGCGATGTGGTCCAGCTCCTGGATGGCGCGGATGACCCGCAGGGCGATTTCGCCTCGGTTGGCTACCAGTATCTTCTTTTTCACAGGGAACCTCTTTTCCTCTCTGCCGCGGGCGTCGCACCCGCAGCCTCCTCATGCTCACCCGGCTGTTGCCGCGCACAGGGGCGGCCCGGTCGTCAGTCAAACCGACCAGAAAACCAAATAAATACTATAATTTCAATAAGTTAACGAGACAACCCCGTGCGCTCAACCATGTGAATGTAGCACAGAACCCAAGGCCCGGCAAGACCAAATCCGCTGGCAATTGCAGACGACGGGGAAAATCCCCCATCTCCCTGCCGTGGCGTCAAAAATGGCCACGGGAAAGAGAGGGCTGGACTGCCGGCCAAGCGGAACCGTGATGGCGGGAAGAGCAGGGGCTCAGGCGATCTGCACCGCGCCGCGCGGCAGACCTGGATCGAAGATGAGTTGCAGGTCGCGGAGCAGGCCGGAATTTTCGAGCCGGCGCAGGGCGGCCTTGCCCTGGCCATGGAGCAGGGATTGATCGCGCCGGGCCAGGCGCACCTCGCGTGGCGGATGCGGCGCGGCAACCAGCTGCCGGCGGATGCAACGGGTGAGCACCCGCGCCGTGACCAGTTCGCCAAAGGCGGGATGATGGGGGCCGGCAACGATGGCCGCCCCAAGGCCCGGCGCGTCATGGAGCCCCATGCGCACCACCGGGATGGCTGCCGCGTCGAAGAGTTCCTTCAGCCGGGCGGCAAGAACCACGGCCCGCGCCAGGCTGAGCGGCCGGTAGCGACCCTCCGCATACCATCGCGCCAACTCGCTGCCCGCCACCACCACCGTGGGGTAGAGCCGGACAAAATCCGGGGCCAGGGCCACCACCTCCCGGGCCGAGGCCAGGTGGCTCGCCGGGGTCTCACCGGGCAGGCCGGCCATGAGCTGGATGCCGACGGCAAGTCCTTCCTGACGCAGTGCCGCCACCGCCTGCCCCACGTCTGCCACCGTGTGGCCGCGCTGGCAGAGATCGAGCACCGCAGGGGTCATGGACTGCACCCCCAGTTCCACCGTAGCCACGCCGTGCGCCTTGAGAAAGGCGGCATCATCGGGCGTGATCCGGTCCGGCCGCGTGGAGAGGCGGATGCCCGCCACCCGGCCATCGGCGAGACAAGGCGCCACCGCCGCAAGCAGCTCCGCCTGATGTGCCCGGCTCAGGCCGGTGAAGGTGCCTCCATAAAAGGCGACCTGCACCGCGGCATCCCTGTTGCGGCGCGGCCAGCCCAACCCTTCCTCAATGGCTGCTGCCACCTCTCGCACGCCAATGGCGCCTGCACCCTGGCCGGTGATGGAATGCTGGTTGCAAAAGACGCACTGGTGGGGGCAGCCCTGATGGCTGATGAAGATGGGGATGATGAAGGGCGCGGCCATAAGGGCCTCAGCCCAGGGTGTCGAGACGGGCGCGATCCTGCAGGGCCACGGCCGCAGCCTGCTGCTCCGCCTCCTTCTTGTTCTTGGCAGTGCCGCGGCCCAGCACCTGATCCCGGAAGCGCACCGAGACGGTGAACTGCTTGGCGTGGTCCGGGCCTGCGGCCTCGTCCAGCACATAGAGCGGCGCCTCGGCGTAGCGCTCCTGGAGCAATTCCTGGAGGGCGCTCTTGGCATCGGCCTGGAGCAGGCTCTGGCGCCGGGTTTCCAACCAGGGGGTGAAATGATTCCGCACGCACTCCATGGCCGCCGCAAAGCCGCCATCCTCGTAGATGGCGCCGATCACCGCCTCGTAGGCGCTGGAGAGAATGGACGGCTTCTCCCGCCCGGCCGATGCCTCTTCGCCACGGCCAAGCAGCAGATGAGCGCCGAGATCGAACTCCCGCGCCATCACCGCCAGGTGGGATTCGTTCACCAGGGCCGCCCGCAACCGGGTCAACTCGCCCTCCCGCATCTCGGGGTAGGTCGCATAGAGGAGATGGCCCACGGCCAAATCGAGCACCGCGTCGCCCAGGTATTCCAGCCGCTCGTTGTCGATGGCCGCGCCACTTCCCTGCTCAAAGGCATAGGAACTGTGGATCATGGCCCGCTGCAGGAGCGGAAGCGCACGGAACGCATAGCCGAAGCGACCCGCCAGGGCGGCAAGCGCGTCACGATGCTGGGCAGTGAGTTTTTCGATGGTCTCGTTCATGGTGGACTCGTGCCCGCCACTCTACCCCCGTTGCCTCTGATTGCCAAGGGACCTGTGGGTAGATATCCATCAACAGCTTACACTTGACCGTCCCGCACGGCCATGTGGCACAATCCGCTGACTCCTTTGTCTTCGGGGTTCACAACGCGATCACCACAAACGAGCATTTGTTTTTCCGGCTGGAAACACTGCCGCCCATATGTTGCGAAGACAGAAATCCGGACCCAGGAAAGGATCAAAATGACCACGCCCGAGGGCACGATGATGCCCTGCCACGCCGGCACCCCCCTTGCCCTGATCACCAAATCGTTTTGAGGTGGGGATAGTGGCGCAACTTATCGTCCTTGGTCACAAGAGATGCGCCGAGGGAGAGGGCGGTGGCCACGATGATGAAATCCGCCGAAAGAACATGATTGGCATCCCCTTCCCCGGTTTTTGGTACTATCGGGGACGTTGTTGGTTCGCTACCTTGCCCAATTGACCAGTTTCAATCCCGCTATCCGGCCGAAATGCTTCTGGTTGTTGGTAACCAGAGTGAGGTTGCGGGTAAGCGCGATCGCAGCGATCATCAAATCCATATCTGCAAGCCGTAAGCCCTCGTCCTCCAAGGCTGCCTTCATTTTGCCGAAGGGTTCGGCTGTCTCCTGGCCGGGGGGCACGGTCGTAAAGGTGCTTTCGATGGTTTTCAGCTTGGCAAGGTTTGCGTCAACCTTCTGCGACTTGTAGGCGCCATAATAAAGCTCCATCATGGTGATGGAGCTGAGATACATGGGGTCATGCAGGTGTTCACGGAGATTGTCCAGCACCGCAGCATGACCTTTCAGTGCATAAATCACTGTGTCGGTATCCAGGAGAAACATCACAAACCACCGGCAAGGCGTTGGCTGTTTTTGCGACCATCTCTGATTTCGGCAACAATCTCCTCCGCTGGCCGAGGGTCTTCCCAAGACCCGGCCAATTGGAGCAGCACCTCGGCAGGGGTTGGAGTGGAACGCAGGGCCTTTTGGGCGCAGAGGTGCGTCTTGACCAGATAAATGATTTCCTGACTCACCGAACGGTTTTCGGTGGCAGCCTGCCGTTTCAGTTGGTCATACAGGCTATCGTCGATTCCTTTGACTTGCAAATTGGCCATGGCTCTTCCTCCTTGCCTCGCTCGTGACTCAGCTCATGAAATAATAATACTTTGTCATGAAACGCACAAGAAAAAGCTGCGTTCTGGACGCATCAGCCGGTCGGCGGTCGTTTTCCGATTTTCACCAGATCGTTTTGAGATGGGGATAGTGGCGCAGCGTGTCGTCCTTGGTCACAAGGGACGCGCCGAGGGAGAGGGCGGTGGCCACGATGATCCGGTCCGCCGGGTCGGCATGGGGAAAGTCCGGCAGCCGGACGGATTCAACGGCAATGGCGTTGTCCACCGGCACGAAGGTGAGAAACGGCAGGGCCTCGCAGCGGCAGAGCCAGTCCCGCACATCGAGGGCCAGGCGCAAGCGGCCACACTCCACCAGCAAGGCGATCTCCCAGGAGCTGATCGAGGAGACATGCACCGACTTTGCGCGCACCGCGGCAGCAATCGCCTTATGGGCCGCCTTACCCAGGTCGGTGGAGCCATTCACCCACCAGAGCAGGGCATGCGTGTCCAGCACGATCATTTGAGCGCTTCCCACGCATCCACGCCCACCGGCTCCAGCGGGGCGTCATACTTCAAGACGGTATTGCGCAGGCCCCGCAGGCATTCCTCCGCATCCTCGGCATAGGGCACCACCTTGAGAACCGGCCGGCCATGATCGGTGATGACCAACTCCTCGCCGGTCTGCTCGATCTTGCGGAAATACTCCAACGAATGGGGTTTGAACTGGGATTTCGACACGGCCTTCGGCATACGATGCCTCCTTTCCGGCTGGCTATGACCACGGTACCATGGTCATAATGCGCCAGCAAGAAAATTTCTTGTCAAAAAAACGAACACGGTTTAAGTTGGGCGACTCGTTATCCCCGCGGTAACGGCGGCGTAGCCAAGTGGTAAGGCAGTGGTCTGCAAAACCATTATTCAGCGGTTCAAATCCGCTCGCCGCCTCCAAATACCCCGAACGGTCAGCGTCGCCTGGCGCTGACCGTTTTTTTATGCCCTGCATCGAGCGTGCGCCGCCCTAAGGTTTGCGCCCTTTCGCCACCGGCCGCCCCGCAGTTTTCCCGGACCGCAACTCTTGACAAAACCGACCTTTTTCAGGTATCACAGCCCTATGACCAAAGAGACCAAAGGTTTGTAAGGACGTTTCATGGATTTCTGCAAGCACCGCCGCACCTTTCTGAAAAAATCGCTCTTCGCCTCGGCCCTGTTCCTCTGTGGCCAGCCCGCCTGGGGCAAGACCACCGATGGCTCGGTTGCCGGCAGCCCGCTCCGCCTCTACAACACCCACACCGGCGAGAAGGTGGCAGTCAGCCTCCGCGATGCCTTGACTGGCAATGACCAGTCGGCGCTCGACTCTCTCAACTGGATTCTCCGCTGCCACTACACCAACCAGGTCTACCCCATCGACCCGCGCACCATCGACTTCCTCGGCCAGCTCCACCGGGCCGTGGGCGGCCGCGAGGTACACATCATCTCCGGCTACCGCTCGCCGGAATACAACGACGTACTGCGCCGCGAAAGCGGCGGCGTGGCCCGCCACAGCCTCCATCTCGAAGGCAAGGCCCTGGACATCCGCATTCCTGGCGTGGCCCTGGCCGAGGTGCGCCAGGCGGCCCTGAGCCTCCAGTATGGTGGGGTCGGCTACTACCCGGGCAGCAACTTCCTCCACATCGACTCCGGCCGCATCCGCCAGTGGTAACGGCCATTGTCTCCGGGCAGCGTGCTCGCCTGCCGGCGCGCCTCCCCTGCCTGCCGCTGCTCTGCCTGCTGCTCGCCCTGACCGGCTGCCAGACGTTCGTGGCGCACTCCTCCCTCGTTCCGCCACCAACCCCACCCCTGCCGGCTGCCGACCCCCAGTTCACCATCTCCCTGCCGGACGAGACCACGCCCGGCGGCACCCGCCTGGTGAATCCTGCCGCGATGCGCGAGTTCTACCGTGCCCGCCGGGGAGCACCGGCGTGGCAGCGCCCGGAACATCCAGACCTTGCCGCCCAACTCCTGGCCGCCATCCGCGGCAGCGCCGCCGAAGGGCTGACCCCGGCGGCATACCACCTGCAGGCACTGGAAGGGCTGGACCAGACAACGGCCGCCGACCACCGGCACGTGGTCGAGCAGGAACTGCTGCGCACCGACGCCTTCCTCACCCTGGCCAGCCACTACCGCTATGGCCGGCTCAACCTCCAGGCGATCCTGCCCGAGTGGCAGCCCCAACTGCGGGAGGAAAACCTGGGAGCCCTTCTGGAGTCGGCCCTGGCTGGCGGCACCATCGCCGCTACGCTCCACGGGCTGTTGCCCCAGGCCCCCGGATACCGCGCGCTCAAGGAAGCCCTGGCCCGCCTGCGCCGCATGGCCGATCAAGACGGCTGGCCGGCCATCCCCGGCGGCAGCCGCATGCAGCGTGGCGACCATGGCCCGAGGGTGGTCGTGCTGCGACAGCGGCTGGCCGTCAGCGGCGATCTTCCCGCGGAAACCGCTCCGGCTGGCGACCGCTTCGACGACGACGCTGAGGCGGCGGTGCGGCGGTTCCAGGCCCGCCATGGCCTCAAGGCCGACGGCGTGGTGGAGCAGAAAACCCTCAAGGCCCTCAATGTGCCGGCAGAGCGGCGCATCCAGCAGCTCACCACCAATCTCGAACGGTGGCGCTGGCTCCCCCGCACCATCGGCAACCGGGACATCGTGGTCAACATCCCCGGCTTTTCCCTGACGGTGCTGGAAAACCAGCAGCCGCTGCTGACCATGAAGGTGGTGGCCGGACGGTCCGACCGCCAGACTCCGGTCTACAGCAGCACCGTCACCCATCTGGTGCTGAACCCCACCTGGGAGGTGCCGCGCGAGATCGCGAGCAAGGACCTGCTGCCCAAGATCCGCAAGGATCCAACCTATCTGCAGCGCCTCGGCTTCCGGGTGCTCACCGCCAACGGCGGCAACGGCCGGGAGCTCGATCCAGCCCAAATCGACTGGCGGGCGGTGACGCCGACCGCCTTCCGCTACCACCTGAGCCAGAAGCCAGGCAAAGACAACTTCCTCGGCCAGGTCAAGTTCCTCTTCCCCAATCCCTACAGCGTCTACCTGCACGATACGCCTTCGAAAAATCTTTTCCAGAAGGAGAGCCGGCCCTTCAGTTCCGGCTGCGTCCGCCTGGAAAGGCCGCTGGATCTTGCGGCCCTGCTGCTGCGCGACACCGCGCTCGGTTCTCGCGAGGGGCTCAATGCGGCCCTGGCCAGCAAGGCCACCCGCACCGTGCGGCTGCCCGCACCCATCCCGGTCCACCTCATCTACCTGACCGCCTGGCTCGATGACGACGGCGCTCTTCAGCTGCGCCCCGATCTTTACGGCTACGACCGCCTGATCGAGGAAGGACTGGCCGGGCTGGCCGTGAGAAAGCCGCTGCCCTGCATCGGCGGCTGCGGCGAGTGAAACCCTGCCGAACGCCCTTGTCTCTGCCCTGAAAAAAGGACTACAATAGGGCACGGCAGCGGCCTTGCCGCCGGCGGCTCCGCTTCTTCCGCCCACTTCCCGCTGCCGCTCCGACGAGGCAACGCCCATGCACGTGCACCGGATGACGGTCAGCGACGCGTTTGCCGCCCTGCGCACCTCGGGCGACGGCCTCACCACCGCCGAGGCCGAAAAGCGCCTGGCCGAATTCGGGTCCAACGCGGTGGAACAGCTCCGCCGGCCCTCCCCCTTCCTGTTGCTCCTCAAGGAATGCACCCACTTCCTCGCCCTGGTCCTCTGGGTGGCGGCTGGGCTCGCCTTTGTCTCCGAGGCCTACAACCCCGGCGCGGGCATGGAGACGCTGGGCTATGCCATCATCGGCGTTATCGCCATCAACGGGGCCTTTTCCTTCTGGCAGCAGTTCCGGGCGGAACGGGCCCTGGAGGCCCTGGAAAAGCTCCTGCCCCCCAGGGTGCCCACCATGCGGGACGGGCAACTGGTCGATCTCGACGCCGCCGCCCTGGTGCCGGGCGACATCATCCTGCTGGAGGCGGGCAACCAGATCCCTGCCGACTGCCGGATGATCGAGACCTTTGCCTTCCGGGTCAACAACGCCACCATCACCGGCGAATCGGTGGCCGTCACCCTGGAAGCCGCGGCCTGCGACGTGGACGATCAGCGCCGCGCGCACAACCTGGCCCTGGCCGGCACCGCCGCGGTGGCGGGCCGCGGCAAAGCCCTGGTCTTTGCCACCGGCCGCGACACCCTCTTCGCCCGCATCGCCCAACTGGCCCAAACCACCCGGCCGGGCCTCTCGCCGATCCAGAAAGAAATCGCCAGGGTCAGCCGCCTCATCGCCCTGTTCGCCACCCTGCTCGGGGTGATCTTCTTCGCCATCGGCACTGTCCTGGGCCTGCCCTTCTGGAGCAACATCCTCTTCGCCATCGGCATCATCGTGGCCAATGTGCCGGAGGGGTTGCTCCCCACGGTGACCCTGGCCCTGGCCATGGCCTCCCAGCGCATGGCCCGCCGCAACGCCCTGGTCCGCCACCTGCCGGCGGTGGAAACCCTCGGCGCCGCCACGGTGATCTGCTCCGACAAGACCGGCACCCTCACCCAGAACCGGATGTCGGTCCACCGCCTCTTTCTCGACGGCCAGCTCCTGGAACCAGGGGATGACGCGGCCCTCGCCGCTCTGGGCCGCGAACATCCCGCCTTTTTCACCACCTGCCTCCTTTGCGAAGATGTGCAGCGCTCGAGAAGCGGGCTGACCGGCGACCCCATGGAGGTGGCCATCGTGGAAATGGCCCACCAGGCCATGCCGGAAGGGATTTCCGCCCGACAGCTCGACGAGGTTCCCTTTGACGCGAAGCGCAAACGCCTCTCCGCCCTCTGGCGCCAGGAAGCGGGGTTGATGCTCCACACCAAGGGCGCGCTGGAAACGGTGCTGCCCCTCTGCAGCCAGGTGGTCATGAACGGCGAACAGCAACCGCTCACCGCTGAATGGCGCGAGCGCTTCATCGCGGAAGAAAACCGGCTGGGCGCCGAAGGGCTGAGGGTGCTGGCCGTGGCCTGCCGCCCGGTGGCGGACGATGCCGCCCAGCCCCTGGCCGAGGAAAATCTCCAGCTCCTCGGCCTCATCGCCCTCGAAGACCCGCCGCGGCCCGAGGTGCCTGCGGCCATCGCCACCTGCCGCGAGGCGGGCATCCGGGTCATCATGGTGACCGGGGATCACCCGCGCACCGCGGTGGCCATTGCCCGGCAGATCGGGCTGGTGCAGTCGGCAACCCCGATCGTCGTCACCGGCGACTCCCTGCGGCGCATGTCCGACGCCCACCTCCAGCTGCTGCTCGACGCCAAGGAGATCCTCTTCGCCCGCATGGACCCGGAGCAGAAGACCAGACTGGTGGCCACGCTCCAGCGCAAGGGCGAGGTGGTGGCCATGACGGGCGACGGGGTGAACGACGCCCCGGCCCTCCGCCTGGCGGACATCGGCGTGGCCATGGGCAAAAGCGGCACCGACGTGGCGCGGGCCGCCGCCGACCTGGTGCTGGCGGACGACAACTTCGCCAGCATCGTCAGCGCGGTGGAGGAGGGGCGGGCGGTCTACGCCAACATCCGCAAGTTCCTCACCTACATCCTCGCCTCGAACATCCCGGAAATCGTGCCCTACCTCGCCTTCGTCCTGCTGCGCATCCCGCTGCCGCTCACCATCATCCAGATCCTGGCCGTGGACCTGGGCACCGACATGGTGCCGGCCCTGGGCCTCGGCGCGGAACGGCCGGAACCGGAAACCATGCGCCAGCCCCCCCGCAAGCGCACCGAACGGCTGCTCTCCGGCGCCGTGCTGCTGCGGGCCTATGGATTCCTCGGCGTCATCGAGGCCGCCGCGGCCATGGGGGCCTACTTTTTCGTGCTCCATCTTGGCGGCTGGCAGTGGGGCACCATGCTGGCGGCGAACGACCCGCTCTACCGCCAGGCCACCACCGCCTGCCTGACCGCCATCGTGGCCATGCAGGTCGCCAACGCCTTCATCTGCCGGAGCGACCGGGAATCGCTCTTCACGCGCGGCCCCTTCACCAATCGCCTCCTCCTGGCGGGAGTGGCGGTGGAACTTTTGGCCATACTCCTCATCAACCACACCGCTGCCGGCAATGCCATCTTCGGCACCATGCCGTTTGCGGCCACCGTCTGGCTGCTCATCTTGCCATGCGTCCTGGCCATGATTCTGCTCGACGAGGGGCGCAAACTCCTCTGCCGGTGGGCACTAAAAAGGGGATGAGGCCAAAGCCCCATCCCCTGAACGTTGCAGACACGACCGCGAGAATTAGAAGCCGAAATCCTCCAGCATCTTGTTCACCGTATCCTGGTCGAGCGGCCCCTCTTCCCGCGCCTCGGTCATGCCCCGCAGGTAGCGGTCCACATCCTCCTGGGCCAGGCGCTTGCTCTCCTCGGCGGTGATGGTGGCGTTGCGCTCCTTGCTCTTGAGCTGCGAGCCGAAGGAGACCACCAGGGCCAGGAGCTGTACCTGGAAGTCGGAGAGGAGCTTGATGATCTTCAGGATCTGCTGGCCGGAGAGGTCCTGGAAACTCAGAGCCTCGGTGATGCGGGTGACGTCGTCGCAGATGCTGGTCGCCACGGTGAAGGCGCTTTCGATCTTGTTGAAGATCTCGACCTGATCATCAAGGGACATGCGGCTCATGCCGGGCGGCATCGTACTCTCGCCGCCGTTGCCCACGGCCTCGGCCACCTCGTCCACCAGACCGGCCATGGCAGCAAGGGCCTCGCGGAACTCGGCCAGCCGGGCGGGATCAACCCCTGCCGCCTGGGCAGGGAGCGGCTCCGCTGCAGGCTCGCCCGCCGTCTCCTCTGTGGGCGGCGCCTCCAGCGGCAGGATCGAGTCGAGGAAAATCTCGCCCTGGCTCGTATCCATCTTCTTGAGCAGGTTCTGGATCTTCTTCTCCGTGCAGGCGGCACGCAGGGCGCCCAGCACCTCGGAAAGCGGCACGTTGTAGAAATTGTCCTCCGCCACCAGCTCGCTCACCGTGGCGCTGATGGCGTCGACAAAAAGGTCGTAGTTGAATATCTCGGCCGCCTGCCCGCGGGCCGCGCTGATATGGCCTTTCACCGTCTCGTTGGTGCACAGTTCGTAGATGGTCTGGAAAACCACGTCCAACGGGAAGAGATAGCGGAGTTTCCTGGGGGCTGCCTCCACTGGCGGCGGCGCGGCCTCGGCACTGCCAAGGCCTTCCAGCAGCCCATGCACCGTGGTGAGTTGCTCCCTGAGCGCCTCCACCTTGGCGCCGGCGCCGGAACCGTCGTTGCCTCCTTCGCTTTTCTCTCCGCCGGCAAAGGCCTGGTGGTGTTTGAGGAGCGACAGGAGTTCCTTGACGTCGTCGGTCTGGGCCTGGACCTTTTCCACGTGGTCCATGATCTCCATGGTCGCCCGTTCGGTCATGGCAACGATGTCGCGCAGCTGGCTCTTGGCGTCCTCGATCTTCTCGCCCGCCTCGTCGAGCTCGGCGCGCTTCATCTTGCGGTCCTCGGCCGGCAGCTCCATGATGGTGGAGCTGAGGCTTTTGGCCAGGTTGCCGATGTCCTTGTAGATGTCGCTGGATATCTGCTTGTAGAAATCCTCGCCGCGGTAGCCGCCTTCCTCCCCGCAGAGAGGCGGCGCCGGAACCGGTACCCCTGCCTCGGGCCGCTCGGCGCCGACGATCTGCTGCACCACCTTGGCGGCCGGGCTTTCCGGACCGGTGAGCACGGTGATGTTGTAGACCACCTTGTCGGTGGAAATCCGGAAAAACCCGGTACTGATCTCGAGATTGATCTCCGGCCTGTCGGTCATGCCCTGCCTCCCGCATGGCAATTTTTCAGATGGAGCGCCAGCCGCGGCGCCGCATACTCTCTTCCTGCCCCATCGGCCGCGCTGGCGAATCCTTGAGGACTTTTCGAATTATTTCCGCACGATGCCGGAAAACTGCACACCGATGTCGTAGCCGCCCGGATTCTTGCGGCTCACCGCCACCCACACCACCATGCCGATCACATGGAGGGTGCCGACGTCGCCATCATCCTTGGTGGCGACCCAGTGGTCGCCCTGGGCGAGCCAGCCGGGAAACTCCAGCACGATGACGAGCTGGGCGCCCAGTTCGATGGACTCCGGGGAAAGAAAACAGAGGCCGCCGCCGCCGATGTCGAGGAGTTCGCCCAGGCTGTCGGGGCCGCTGTTGCCGAAGTGCTCCAGGCGGCAATAGCGCACCGCCAGCTCCTTTTCCAGCCGCTCGTACCGGCGGCGCTCACGGCCGTCCTTTGTCTCGTTCGCGTCTTCCATGGGCTCTCCATCGCTTGGTTGTCGCCTGCGTTCCGGACGCCATCGAGGCGCTGTTCTGTTCTACCCCCATTCCCCTGCAAAAATCAATCGGCCATCGCACGACCCCGCCAGCCCCTCACCGCAAGGGCTTGACAATGTCCATAATTTGGTTAAATTGCCAAACATGAATGCGCCACAACCAACCCTCCCCGCCTCCAGCCACGAACAGCGCGCCAGGGTGCTCAAGGCCCTGGCCCACCCGAGCCGGCTGCTCATGGTGGAAACCCTGGCCGCCGGCCCCTGTTGCGTCTGCGATTTGCGGGATCTGGTAGGCGCGGACATCTCCACCGTCTCCAAGCATCTGGCGGTGCTCAAGAATGCCGGCATCGTGGCGGACGAGCGCCGTGGCAAGGAGATCCACTACCACCTGATCGCGCCCTGCGTGCTCGACTTCTTCGCCTGCATCGAGACCCTGTCCGCGACCCGGGACAGAGAGCCACAAATCACCATTCCCGACCTGAGAAAAAACTGACAGCGCCATGGAACCCCTGACCCCAAGCCTCTGCAGCGGCAAAAACGCCATGACCCCGCCGCCGGCCAAATCTTCAGCACCGCTTCTCCCCTTCCTCGGGGGCGCAGCCGGCCTTGTTCTCTGGTGGCTGATTTACGGCCAGCTTCTGCCTTTTTCCCGTTTCTTCGCCTTCGATCTCCTCGGCCTTGCGCCGGGCAGCCATCTGGGCGAGGCCGTGCAGTTCTTCGTCTACGACACCCCCAAGGTGCTCATGCTCCTTACCCTGATCGTCTATGGGGTCGGGGTGCTGCGCTCCTTCTTCACCCCGGAGCGCACCCGCCGGATTCTCGCCGGCAAGCGCGAATCCGTGGGCAACGTGCTGGCCGCCCTGCTCGGCATCGTCACTCCCTTCTGTTCCTGTTCGGCAGTGCCGCTCTTCATCGGTTTTGTCACTGCCGGCGTGCCGCTGGGGGTCACTTTCTCCTTTCTCATTTCGGCACCGATGGTCAACGAAATTGCCCTGGTGCTGCTCTATGGCCTCCTGGGCTGGAAAGTAGCAATGCTCTACTTGCTGACCGGCCTGGGTATCGCCATGCTCGCCGGCTTTGTCATCGGCCGCCTCAAGCTGGAGCACCATATCGAAGACTGGGTGCGGGAAATGCACGTCACCGCGGCCGATGTGCCGGACGTCAAACTGACCTGGCCGGAACGCTTCCGCCAAGGCAAGGAGGCAGTGCAGCAGATCGTTGGCAAGGTCTGGATATACGTGGTGGCTGGTATTGCAGTGGGAGCCGGCATCCACGGCTACGTTCCCGAGGGGTTCATGGCGTCGATTATGGGCAAGGGCGCCTGGTGGTCGGTGCCCATCGCCGTGCTCATCGGCATCCCCATGTATTCCAACGCTGCGGGTATTGTGCCAGTGGTGGAGGCTTTGCTCGGCAAGGGCGCGGCCCTGGGCACCGTGCTCGCCTTCATGATGGCCGTCATCGCCCTGTCGCTGCCGGAGATGGTTATCCTGCGCAAGGTGCTGAAACCCAGACTCATCGCCACATTTATCGGCGTGGTCGGTACCGGCATCCTGCTGGTGGGCTACCTTTTCAACCTCATCATCTGATACGGAGAATTTTCATGGAGATCAAAGTGCTGGGTCCGGGCTGCGCCAAGTGCAGCGAAACGGAAAAACTCATGCAGGCCGTGGTGGCCGAGGCAGGGGTGAGCGCCACCGTCGAGAAGATCAGCGACTTCCAGCAGATCGCCAAATTCGGGGTTTTTTCCACCCCGGCGGTGGTGATCGACGGCCAGGTCAAATGCGTGGGCAGGGTGCCGTCCAGGGCCGAGGCCATAAGCTGGCTCGGCAAATAATTCCACTACGGCATGCGCCCCCCGATGGAGCCCCCCATGGCAACCACGAAGAAACTCTCCTTCCTCGACCGCTTCCTCACCCTGTGGATCTTCCTCGCCATGTTCGCCGGCGTCATGACCGGCTACCTCTATCCGCCGGTCACCGGGATCATCAACTCCTTCCAGATCGGCACCACCAACATCCCCATTGCCATCGGCCTCATTCTCATGATGTATCCGCCCCTGGCCAAGGTACGGTACGAGAAGCTGCACGAGGTCTTTCGCAACGTACGGGTGCTGGCGCTCTCACTGGTGCAGAACTGGCTCATCGGCCCGGTGCTCATGTTCGGCCTGGCCATCGCCTTTCTTTCCGGCCACCACGAGTACATGGTGGGCTTGATCCTCATCGGCCTGGCCCGCTGCATCGCCATGGTCCTGGTCTGGAACGACCTGGCCAGCGGCGACACCGAGTACTGCGCCGGCCTCGTCGCCTTCAACTCCATCTTCCAGGTGCTCTTCTTCCCGCTCTACGCCTGGTTCTTCATCACCACGCTGCCAGAGTGGCTCGGGCTGCAGGGCATGGCCGTGGATATCTCCATGGGCCAGATCGCCGAATCCGTCTTCATCTACCTCGGCATCCCCTTCATCGCCGGCATGCTCACCCGATTCATTGGTGTCAAGGCCAAGGGCGAGGCGTGGTATCAGGAAAAGCTCATCCCGAAGATCAGCCCCTTCACCCTCATCTTCCTGCTCTTCACCATCGTGGTGATGTTTTCGCTGAAAGGCGAGTACATCGTGCAGCTGCCCCTGGATGTGATCCGCATCGCCATCCCGCTCACGATCTACTTTCTGGTCATGTTCCTGGTCTCCTTTTTCATGTCCATGAAGGTGGGGGCGACCTACGAGCAGTCCGCCACCCTCTCCTTCACCGCCGCTTCCAACAACTTCGAGCTGGCCATTGCCGTGGCCATCGCCGTCTTCGGCATCAATTCCGGCCAGGCCTTTGCCGCGGTGATCGGCCCCCTGGTCGAGGTGCCGGTGCTCATCGGTCTGATCCACGTGGCCCTCTGGTTCAGGAAAAAATATTTCCCCTATGCCAAGGAAACGCTGACCGGCGTCTGCCATGTGAGCTGCGAGGAATAAGGGAGGCCATGCCATGAAGCAAGTGACCATTGAGTGGAAACACCTCGATCAGGCGGGCAAGACCTGCGAACGGTGCGCCACTACCGGCGAGGGACTCGCCGGGCTGACAGCTCAACTCCAGGCGGAATGCCGGCCCAGGGGGGTCGAGATACTTTTCACCGAAACCCGATTGACCGCGGCGGAAATCGGCCAGTCGAACCTGATTTGCATCAACGGAAAGCCGCTGGAAACGCTGCTGCCCATGGCCTCTGCCTCGGAGAGCCCCTGCTGCTCCTGCGGCGAGATTACCGGCAAAGAGGAATCGTGCCGGACCATTGTCTGGCAGGGTGAGACCCACGAGGCCATTCCCCCGGAACTTGTCCGGGAGGCGGTCTGCCGGGTGGCCGGCTGTTGCTGAAACAGGGGAGCGCTCCATGAAAAAGCTGAAGATTCTCTTTCTCTGCACCGGCAACTCCTGCCGCAGCCAGATGGCCGAAGGATGGGCCCGCGCACTCAAGGGCGACACCATCGAGGCATATTCCGCAGGGATCGAAAAACATGGCATGAACCCCCTGGCCGTCAAGGTCATGGCCGAGGCCGGGGTGGACATCAGCGGCCAGCATTCGAAAACCGTTGACGAACTGCCGGTTCAGGATTTTGACTGGGTCGTCACCCTCTGCGGCCACGCCAGCGAGAGCTGCCCCTTTTTCCCGGGCAGGAAAATCCACCATGGGTTCGACGACCCGCCGCAACTGGCCGCCGACGCCGCCAACGAAGAAGAGGCTCTGGCCCACTACCGCCGGGTACGGGACGAGATCAGAAAATTTATCGAGGGCATGCCGAAAAATCTCGGCTGACCAAAGGAGTTCCCATGGATGAACAGATCTGCTTCTGCTTCGGCTACAGCGTGGCCGACATCAGGAAGGACGTGCTGGCCCACGGCCGCTCCACCATCATGGAGCGCCTCCTGGCGGAAAAAAAGGCCGGCGGCTGCCGCTGCGCCGAGACCAACCCCAAGGGCCGCTGATGCCTCGCCGAGGTCCGCCAGGTGGTGGACGAAACCACGGCGCAGATCAGGCGCCCCTGAAACGCCCTTACTTGAGGTAAGGCAGCAGGGCCCTGAACTCCGGGGTGCCGGCCTTGCCGAGCCAGTCGTAGATGATCATCTCGGTGGTGCCGACCACCGCGCCCATCTCCCGCAGCCGCGCCAACCCCAGCTTGTAGTTCTTCTTCACCCGCGAAGAGACCGCATCCGCCGCCACCCAGACCCGGAAGCCTTCGTTGAGGGCCCCCAGCACCGTCTGGTAGACGCAGATGTGGGTCTCCACCCCGCAGACCACCAGGGTGTTCACCGCCGGCGCAAGCTTCTTCACCGCCGCCCTGATCGCCTCGTTGTTGAAGCAGCCGAATTCGAGCTTGTCCAGGGCCGGCACCTCCCCCAGCGCCTCGGCCACCGGCGCCACAAAGGGACCGATCCGCGCCACGTACTGGGTGGTGGGAATGACCGGGACAGCGAGTTCCTTGGCCGCCCGGATGAGCAGGGCCGCGTTCTTCGCCACCTCCTCCTGGCCGTGGATCACCTTCATGAGGTTCTCCTGGATATCCACCACCAACAGGGCGCACTGCTTCGGGTCGAGATGAGAGAGGGCGTCGCGCACGGTTCTGCTCCTTGTGGTCCGCCGGCATGGCCGGCGGGAAAAAAGTATTGCCAAATCCTGGCCCACAAACTTACTGTGGAAGGCGAGCAAAGGCAACCGTGAAACTTCACCCCCCGAGAGACCATGCCCGCACCCCGCATTGCCGAACTTCTCCGCCGCCCCCCCCTGGGCGAGACCGTTGTTGTCAACGGCTGGGTCCGCACCCGGCGCGACGCCAAGGGTTTTTCCTTCATTGAGATCAACGACGGCTCCTGCCTCGCCAACCTTCAGGTGATCGTCGGGGCGACCCTGCCCAACTACGAGGCCGAGGTCGCCCGCCTGGCCACGGGCTGCGCCGTGCAGGTGACCGGCGAACTCGCCCCCTCGCCGGCCAAGGGCCAGGCGGTGGAGTTGAAGGCCAGCGAGGTCACGATCCATGGCTGGGCCGATCCGGAGAGCTACCCCCTCCAGAAGAAGCGCCACTCCTTCGAGTTCCTGCGCACCATCGCGCATCTCAGGCCGCGCACCAACAGCCTCGGCGCCGTGGCCCGGGTGCGCAGCCGGCTGGCCCATGCAGTGCACGAATTCTTCAAGGAGCGCGGCTTCTTCTACATCCACACCCCGATCATCACCACCTCCGACTGCGAGGGCGCGGGCGAGATGTTCACCGTGACATCCTTCGACCTCGACCAGACGCCCAAGGTGAACGGCAAGGTCGATTACCGCCAGGACTTTTTCGGCCGCCGCACCAGCCTCACGGTGAGCGGACAGCTGGAGGCGGAGATATACGCCCTGGCCCTGGGCAACGTCTACACCTTCGGCCCCACCTTCCGGGCGGAGAATTCCAACACCAGCCGCCATCTTGCCGAGTTCTGGATGATCGAGCCGGAGATGGCCTTCTGCGATCTTGCCGGCGACATCGACGTGGCCGAGGCGCTCTTGAAACACCTGGTCTCCTGCGCCCTCACCGAATGCCGCGAGGACCTCGACCTCTTTGCCCAATTCATCGACAAGGGGCTCATGGCCCGCCTTGAAAACGTGGTGGCCAAACCCTTCGTGCGCCTGCCGTATGGCGAGGCGGTCGAACGGCTCACGTCCTCGGGCCACGACTTCGAATTTCCCGTGGAGTGGGGGCTCGACCTGCACTCCGAACACGAACGCTTTCTCACCGAGACGATCTTCCAGCAACCGGTGGTGGTGACCGACTACCCCAAGGCGATCAAGGCCTTCTACATGCGGGTAAACGACGATGGCAAGACCGTGGCGGCCATGGACATCCTCTTTCCGGGCATCGGCGAGATCGTGGGCGGCAGCCAGCGCGAGGAGCGCTACCAGGTGCTGCTTAGTCGCCTCACCGAGACGGGCCTGCCGCTCGATGACTACCAGTGGTACCTCGACCTGCGCCGCTTCGGCTCAGTACCCCACGCGGGGTTCGGCCTCGGTTTCGAGCGGATCATCCAGTTCGTCACCGCCATGGCCAACATCCGCGAGGTGATTCCCTTTCCGCGCACGCCGGGCTCGGCCGGGTTCTGAAAGGCGGCCGCCGCCCTTTTCCCCATCTTTGACTTCACGGCCCCACGGTTTGTGATACACTGTTGCGACGGCCATTTTCCCCTTGGCAACAACCGGAGAAAAAACATGCGCATCCGGACAATTCTCTCCTTTCTGGTTGCGTTCTGGGCGGTGCCAGCCTTTTTCGCCTGCCAGAGCGAGGCCGGAGAGACCATCGCCACCACGGCCAGCGAAACCGGCCTCATCCGGCTGGTGGAGGTGGCGCGCGGCCTGGAAATTCCCTGGTCCCTGGCCTTTCTCCCCGACGGCCGCCTGCTGGTCACGGAACGGCCTGGAAGGATGCGCATCGTCGGGCCGGACGGCGGGCTTTCCCGGGCTCTGGCCGGGTTGCCGATGGTGCACGCCGAGGGACAGGGCGGCCTGCTGGATGTGGTGCTCGGGCCTGATTTCGCCACCGACGGCCGCGTCTATTTTTCCTACGCCGAACCGGTCGCAAAAGGCGCACGCACTGCCGTGGCCCGGGCCCGCCTGGATGCGGCCGGCCTGCGCCTGACGGAGGTTACCCGCATCTTCGCCCAGAACGAGGCCCCTCCCGGCAGCAGCCACTGGGGGTCCCGCCTGGTGTTCGATCGCCAGGGCAACCTCTTCGTCACCCTGGGCGAACGTTTTTTCCGGCGTGATCGGGCCCAGGCGCTGGGCAGCCACCTGGGCAAGATCGTCCGCATCCGGCCGGACGGCGCCATCCCCGCCGACAACCCGTTCCGCAACCATCCGGAAGCGCGGCCAGAAATCTGGTCCTACGGCCACCGCAACGTACAGGGCGCGGCGCTCCATCCGGAAACCGGCCGCCTCTGGACCCACGAACACGGACCCCAGGGCGGCGACGAGGTCAACATCATCCTGCCCGGCCGCAATTACGGCTGGCCGGTGATCACCCATGGCCGGGAATACCTGACCGGCTTCCGCATCGGCGAGGGAACCGAGCGGCCGGACGTGGTTCCGCCTCTTCATGTCTGGACCCCCTCCATCGCCCCTTCGGGCATGGCCTTCTATACCGGCGGGGAGTTTCCCCAGTGGCGCGGAAGTCTCTTTGTCGGCGCATTGCGAGGCAGCATGCTGGTGCGGCTCACCCTGGACGGCGAGCGAGTGGTCCGGGAGGAGCGCCTGCTTGCCGAGATGGGCCATCGCATCCGCGACGTCCGGCAAGGCCCGGACGGCAGGCTTTACCTGCTGGATGAAACCGCCGGCCGCATCCTGCGCCTGGAACGGCCGTAGCAGACACGGCGAAAGGTACGCCATGCACCCCCAGAACCATAACGGCACCAGCACGACCGACAGGCACGTGGTCATCGTCGGCGGCGGTTTTGCCGGCCTCAATGCCGCCAAGGGGCTCGGCAACCAGCCGGGCATCCGGGTCACGCTCATCGACCGCCGCAACCACCATCTCTTCCAGCCCCTCCTCTACCAGGTGGCCATGGCCGCCTTGAGCCCTGCGGAGATCGCCGCGCCCATCCGCCACATCCTGGCGCGCTATCGCAACGTCACGGTCTTGCAGGATGAGGTGACCGGTGTCGACCTCGCCAGCCGCACCGTCGCTGCACGGACCATCACGCTGTCCTACGACTACCTGCTGCTGGCCTGCGGTACCCGCCATGCCTACTTCGGCCATGAAGGCTGGGAGGAGTTCGCCCCAGGGCTCAAAACCATCGAGCAGGCCACCGAGATCCGGCGGAGGGTGCTCAATGCCTTTGAAGCGGCGGAGCGCTCCACCGATCCGGCCGAACAGCGCCGCCACCTCACCTTCGTCATCGTGGGCGGCGGCCCCACCGGCGTGGAACTGGCCGGGGCCATCGGCGAGATGAGCCGCTACACCCTGGCCCAGGACTTCCGCAACGTCAATCCCCGCCTCGCCCGCATCGTCCTCATCGAGGCCGGCCCCCGCATCCTGCCCTCCTTCAGCGAGAAGCTGGCCGGCGAGGCAACCCGCGACCTCGAAGAACTCGGCGTCCAGGTCTGGACCGCGAGCCCGGTAACGGGCTTGGATCGCAACGGGGTCACGGTGGGCCGGGAGCGGCTGGAGGCAGCCACCATCCTCTGGGCCGCCGGGGTGCAGGCCTCGGGGCTGGGGAAAACCCTCGGCGTCGTCACCGACCGGCTGGGCCGCCTCATGGTGGAACCGGACCTGAGCCTGCCGAAACACCCCGAGGTCTTCGTGGCCGGCGACCAGGCCCATTTTGCCCATGGCCGATCCACGCCGCTGCCGGGCCTGGCACCGGTAGCACTCCAGCAGGGCCGTGCCATTGCCAAAAACATCCTCCGCGAAATTGCGGGGCTGTCGCGGCAGCCGTTCCACTATCGCGACAAGGGTCAGCTCGCCACCATCGGCCGCAGCAAGGCCATCATCGAACTGGGCCCTCTGCGCTTCGGCGGTTTCCTCGCCTGGGTTGCCTGGCTGATGGTCCACATCTACTACCTGATCGGCTTTGAAAACCGGATCTTCGTCACCATGCGCTGGGCCTGGTCCTTCCTCACCTTCCGGCGCGGCGCCCGGCTCATCGTGGACAAGGAGTGGCGCTTCTACCGGCCAGCCGACCGGGACCAGCCATGACCCGACGCGGACAACGCGCACCGTTGCCGGCGGAACCCGTCCCTGGCAACCGGTTCCAGACGATTGACACGCCTGCCCGATTGGGGTACCTGACACAAGAGAGGTCTTTTGCCAATCCATACGAGGGGGAATCGTTATGGCCATCAGCGTCAAAAGCTTTCCCAAGGAACAGCCCGTCAACTACGACGCCTTCCGCAGCCAGATCCAGACCGGCGACATCCTGCTCTGCTCCGGCTCCGGCTGGTTCTCCAAGATGATCCAGGGCTCCACCGAAAGCGTCTGGAGCCATGTCGGGTTCGTGATGCGGCTCGACAGCATCGACCGCGTCATGGTGCTGGAGAGCGTGGAGCCCTTGGGGGTGCGCACGGTGCCGCTCAGCAAGTACCTCACCGACTACGACTCCGACCGCCACCCCTATCCCGGCGGGCTCATCCTGGCGCGCCACCAGGAGTTCCAGGCCAAGGCCAAAGCCAAGGCGCTGACCCGCTTCGGCCAGTTCGCGGTGGACCTCTTCGGCTACCCCTACGACAAGGACGAGATCGCCAAGATCGCCGCCCGCATCATGGCCTCCAAAATTCCCTTCTCCGCCAAGGACAAAAAAGCCCTGGCGCCCGACCGCGAGTTCATCTGCTCGGAATATGCCTACGAATGCTACAAATCCATCGGCATCGAGATCGACTACGACCCGCGCGGCTTTGTTGCCCCGGCGGATTTCGCACGCACCCCGGAGGTCTCGCTGGTGGCGGTATTGCAGGGCAAGAAATAACCCCAGACAAAAGGTGCCACCCCATGAAAGTCACCCTCATGGCCTGCAGCGACAACCCGGAAATTTTGTGGAATGCCTTCCGCATGGGCAACCTGATGCTGGAACAGATGGACGACGTCACCATCTTCCTCAACGGGCCGTCGGTGGACTATGCGAACCTCGCCTCGGAACGCTACCCGCTCACCGAACAGGCCAAGCTCTTCACCCTCTCCGAGGGGATGCTGCTCGCCTGAGGCAAGCTCATGGACCTCCACGGCGTGGAGGCAGGCTACCACCAGCGGGCCAAACAGATCGACCTCTACCGGCTCATCGCCGAGAGCGACAGGGTCATTACCTTCTAACCACCAGCAGTGGAGGCCACCATGAAGACGCCCCCCTCCTCGTTCGGCATCCTCTTCATCTGCGCCTTTCTCTTCCTCGGCGCCTCGCAGGTACAAGCGGAAAACTTCACCCTCACCAGCACGAATCTGGGCGGCCAGCTCACCATGGAGCAGGTCTTTGCCGGCTTCGGCTGCACCGGCAGGAACATCTCGCCCCAACTCCAGTGGAAAAACGCGCCGCCAGGCACCAAAAGCTTCGCAGTCACGGTATATGACCCCGATGCCCCCACGGGCAGCGGCTGGTGGCACTGGCTGGTCTTCAACATCCCCGCCACGGTGACCCAACTCCCGGCCGATGCCGGCAACCCGGCCAAAAACCTGGCTCCCAAGGGCAGCGTCCAGAGCGTCACCGACTACGGCAAGCCCGGATTCGGCGGCGCCTGCCCGCCAAAGGGCGACAAGCCGCACCGCTACATTTTCACCGTCTATGCCCTCAAGGTGGAGAAACTGGACCAGGATCCCTCCGCCCCGCCTGCCATGGTGGGTTTTCAGCTCAACCAGCACGCCCTGGCCAGGGCCTCGCTGATCAGCTATTACGGCCGGTGATGCCCTTCCCGCACAAAAGGTGAACACCATGCGGCAACGAATCCTTCTCCCCTGCCTTCTCCTCGCTGCGGCCCTGGCCACCACCGGCACCGCGTTCGCGCAGATGGGCGGCAAGGGGAAAAAAGGGGCCCTTCCCGAAGAAAGGGCCGCAGCCCAAGAGGAGGCCCGACGGGACTTCCAGCCCAGTGGCCTCACCCCAATGTTTCCTGCCGGGGCCAACTGCCCCGAGGTCGCCTCCCCCTTCGGCTCCTCCACCCGGTACGACGGCAGCTTCCGGCCCATGACCCGCTACGGCGGCCGGCATGGCGGCATGGACCTGACGCTTGCCGAGGGCACGCCGCTGCGGGCGCTGGGCAAAGGACGCATCGTCCATCTGGGCGCGGGTGGCCAGGCGGAAGGATTTTTCCTCTGGCTGCAACTGGCGCCGGCAGATACCGGCCTGCCCTTCTGGGTCTATGCCAAATACCAGCATTTTCAGGAACTGCCCAAACGCAGGGTGGGCGAAATCGTCCAGGCCGGCGACATCCTCGGCCCCTCGGGCAAGAGCGGCACCACCGGCGGCCATTACGGCACAAACGGCTACCCCCACCTGCACCTCACCACCGTGGCCAGCCCCAGCGGGGAGTTCGAGATCGACGGCTCGCGAGTGGCGGCGCAATCGCCCCGCCTCTTCGACCCGGTGGCCCTCTTCGTGACGGGACTCGCGGACGTCGCCGAGGTACAGAATCTGCCCGAAGCGCGCAAGACTGTGGCCATCCCTTACATGACCGGAGACGGCGCCATCCATCCGGCCGGCAGCAAGCTCGTCTGGCCGGTGCAGTGCGCCGGATCAGCAAGGGAAAACCGGCCATGACGCTTCCAGAGAGGGTTCTGCCTGCCCCAGTCATGCGCAAGACCAAGATCGTCTGCACCATCGGCCCGAAGACCGCGGCCTGCGAACAGATCAGGCAGCTGGCCGAGGGCGGCATGAACGTGGCCCGGCTCAACATGTCCCACGGCACCCAGGAGTGGCACCGGGAGGTCATCGCCAGCATCCGGCGGATCAACAAGAAATTCGGCCTCGCCATCGCCATCCTGCTGGACACCAAGGGCGCGGAGGTCCGCACCGGCGACCTCAAGCAGGACCTGGCTCTCAAAACAGGCGACACCCTCACCCTCACCATCCGCCACCAGGCGGAGCTGGCGCCCTACACGGTGGAGGTGAGCCACGACGGCTTTGTCCGCGAGGTGGCGGTCGGCGACATCGTGCTGGTCGATGGCGGCATGATCCGCCTCAAAGTGCTTGAGGTCACCCGCAGCGATGTCCGCTGCGAGGTGCTGGACGAGGGGATGCTCTCGTCGCGGCGCCACCTCAACGTGCGGGGCAAGAGCGCCGATCTGCCGGCCATCACCGACAAGGACTGGACCGATATCGACTTTGCCATTGCCGAGCGGGTGGACTTCATCGCCCTTTCCTTTGTCCGCGAGGCGGCGGCCATCACCGGCCTGATCGGCTACCTCAAGGAAAAGCAGGCGCCCATCAGCGTGCTGGCCAAGATCGAGAGCGCCGAGTCCATCCCCCACCTCGACGAGATCATCGCGGCCAGCCACGGGATCATGATCGCCCGCGGCGATCTGGGGGCGGAGCTGCCCTGCGAGGAGGTGCCGCTCCTTCAGGAAGAAATCGTCCGCAAATGCCGGGCTGCCGGCAAGCCGGTGATCGTGGCCACCCACATGCTCGAATCGATGATCGCGAACCCCACCCCCACTCGGGCCGAGGTCACCGACATCACCCATGCCGTGCAGCAGGGGGCCGACGCCATCATGCTCTCCGGCGAGACCGCCACCGGCCGCCACCCCCTGAAGGCGGTGGCGGTGATGGATGCGGTGGCCCGCCGGATCGAGCGCCATCTGGCCTCAGACACCACGGTGCGGGTCAAGTCCTCCAGCCTTTCCAAGGAGGAGATCTCCCGCAGCGCGGCGCTCCTCGGCAATAACCTCGGCGTGGCCGGCACCCTGGTCATCACCCGGCGGGGGCTGATGGCGGCCCTGCTCTCCAAGTGCCGGCCGGTGGCGCCCATCTTCGCCTTCACCAACACCACCCATGTCCGGCGCCGGCTGGGGCTCTACTGGGGGGTGCAGCCGTTGCTGGTCAATCTCTCCAGCGATCCGGAGGTCACGATCCAGCGGGCCATCGAAAAACTCCTCCGGCGCAAGATCATCGGAACGGGTGACCGGATCATCGTTCTTTCCGACATCCTGGCCGGCGGCAGGTTCGTCGAGACCATCCAGGTGCGGATCATCTGAACGCGCCGCCCATGCTCTCCTTTCTCTCCCTCGGCATCGCACTGGGCCTTTCGGCCGGAGTCGCCCCAGGCCCGCTCCTGGCCCTGGTCATCTCCGAAACGCTCCGGCATGGCCCGGCGGCCGGCATGAAGGTGGCCTGCGCGCCGATCCTCACCGACCTGCCGATCATTGCCCTTTCTCTTTTCGTCCTGGCCCGGCTTGCCGCCCAGCCCAAGGTGCTGGGGCTGATTTCCCTGGCCGGCGGCTTCCTGCTCCTTTCCCTCGGCTGGCAGCATCTCCGCAGCCGCGAAACCCCGCCGTCCCAACCGGAAGCAAGCCCCAGGCCCCTCATCAAGGGCATCGCCGTCAATCTGTTGAGCCCGCACCCCTATCTCTTCTGGCTCAGCGTGGGCGCACCCCTGACCACCAGGGCCATGGCCCAGGGTGCTGGCGCGGCCATCGCCTTCATCGCCGGTTTCTACATCCTGCTGGTGGGTTCGAAGATAGTGCTGGCCCTGGCCGCCGGCACATCCCGTTCTTTCCTCTCCGGCAGGGCCTATCTTCTGATTCTGCGCCTCCTCGGCCTGCTGCTCTGGGGCCT
Source organism: Thermodesulfobacteriota bacterium (assembly GCA_040757055.1). Classification (GTDB taxonomy): domain Bacteria; phylum Desulfobacterota; class Desulfobulbia; order Desulfobulbales; family Desulfurivibrionaceae; genus JAJZRJ01. The sequence continues at coordinate 534,960 of JBFLXY010000001.1, forward strand.
GGCGTTCCTGCTGCTGCGGGAAGGGCTCAATCTCCTTCAAGGGACCGGTCCATGAACGACTTTTCCCCCACTCCCTCCGCCTCGACACCGAGCCTGTTCCGGCTCTTCGCCGCCTTTCTGCGGCTGGGCACCACCGCCTTCGGCGGACCGGCCATGATCGCCTACATCCGTGAACTGGCGGTGGAGCGGCACCGCTGGCTCGACCAGGAGACCTTCCGGGAGGGAGTCGCCCTCAGCCAGACCATCCCAGGCGCCACGGCCATGCAGGTGGCAGCCTACGTCGGCCTGCGGACCAGGGGCGTGCGGGGGGCCATCACCAGCTATCTCGGCTTCGGCCTGCCCGCCTTCCTTTTCATGCTGGCCCTTTCGGCCCTCTACAGCCGCACCCACACCCTGCCTGCGGTGATCGCCGCCTTCAGCGGCCTGCAGGCCGTCATCGTCGCCGTGGTCGCCAACGCCACTCTCACCTTCGGCAAAAGCGCCATCAGCGGCTGGAAACACGCCACTATCGCCATCGCGGCCGCTGCCCTGTTCGGCCTGGCCGCCCATCCGGTCCTGATCCTCCTTCTGGCCGCCCTGCTGGGGATGGCCTTGCCCGGCGGGCACGCTGCCCATTCCCCGCCGGCTCCGTCAGCACCGCTGCCCGCAACCACCCGGCCGCTCCTGATCCTGCTCATCGCCACGGCCGCGGCCTCCATCCTGCTCGCCCTCTTCCGCCGCGATCTGGGGCAACTGGCCCTGCTCATGGCGCGGATCGACCTCATCGCCTTTGGCGGCGGCTTCGGCTCGGTTCCCCTCCTCTTCCATGAAATCGTCAATGTCCGCGGCTGGCTTGGCGGCCCGACCCTCCTCGACGGCATCGCCCTCGGCCAGTTCACCCCGGGACCCATCGTCATCACCGCCACCTTTGTCGGCTACCTGCGCCATGGCCTTGCCGGGGCCAGCATCGCCACGGTGGCCATCTTTCTTCCGTCGCTGCTGCTGCTCATCGGCGTCGCCCCCCATTTTGCCAGGCTGCGCGCCTCCCGCCGGTGCAACCGGGCCATCGACGGCGTGCTCTGTTCCTTTGTCGGCCTGCTTTCCACCGTCACCATCCGCTTTGCCATGCAGATCCACTGGCAATGGCCGCATCTCCTGCTGGCCGTTGCCGCCTTCGCGGCCCTGCTCCGGAAGACCGACATCCTCTGGGTGGTGCTCGCCGGCGCGGCCGCGGCGGTCTTTCTTCTCTAACAGGACGTTGAAGAAGTCATCCATGACCTTTTTCAACCACGAACCCATCCGTGGTGCGCACGCAGGCTGCCGGGAAAGACGTTTTTCAACGGCCTGCCAAGGCGTTTTCCTTCCCTGGCTCTGGACAAAACAACCCTCCGGAGGTATAGAAAAACATCCTGCTGGCAGGACGTTTTTTGGGGCAACCTGTGGCAGGAAAACTCCCCAGAGGAACACCGATGTATTTCCCCGTCGCCGGCATCGAGGTCAACCCGCTCATCCCGCCGCTCACCGCCTTTGTCATCTCCTTCTTCACCTCCATGGGCGGAGTCTCCGGCGCCTTCCTGCTGCTTCCCTTCCAGGTGAGCGTGCTCGGCTTCACCAGCCCCGCGGTCAGCTCGACCAACCATGTGTTCAACATCGTGGCCATCCCCAGCGGCGTTTACCGCTACGTCAAGGAAGGCCGCATGGTGTGGCCGCTCACCTGGATCGTCATCATCGGCACCCTGCCGGGGGTGTTGCTCGGCGCCATCATCCGGGTGCGCTACCTGCCGGACCCTCGCGCCTTCAAGCTCTTTGCCGGGCTGGTGCTGCTCTACATCGGCCTCCGGCTGCTGAACGACGTGCTCTTCAAGAACAAAAAGGGCGACACGCCCTCGGTGGAGCAACGCTTTCAGCAACGCCGGCAGGAGGCCAGGAACACCACCGCCGCCCCCCCTGCCGGGACAACAACTGACCTGCACGTCACGGTCCGGCAATGGACCGTGCGCCGCATCGTCTACGAGTTCTGCGACGAAACCATCACGGTGAACGCCGTGGGGGTCATGGTCCTCAGCCTGGTGGTCGGCCTGATCGGCGGGGTGTACGGCATCGGCGGCGGCTCGATCATCGCCCCCTTCTTTGTCACCTTCTTCGGTCTGCCCGTCCATACCGTGGCCGGCGCGGCGCTCATGGGCACCTTTGTCACCTCGGTGGCTGGCGTGCTCTTCTACCAGTTCCTGGCTCCCTTTCACCCCACCATGGCCGTTGCCCCGGACTGGGGTTTAGGCATCCTCTTCGGCCTGGGCGGCTTTGCCGGCATGTACTGCGGGGCGCGGCTGCAGAAACGAGTCTCAGCGGCGGCGATCAAATGGCTGCTGGCCGCCTGTATTCTCTCCACCGGCGGAAAGTACGTTATCGATTTTTTCCTCCGCTAACCCACAGCCAAGGAGATTTCCCATGGATATGACCATGCTCGCCATGATCGGCAGCGGCATTCTTGTCGGCATCGGCGCCGCCTTCACTGGTTTGGGCGGCGGCTTTCTCATCGTGCCGCTCCTGCTCTACCTCGGCTTTTCCTCGCAGAAGGCGGTGGGCACCTCGTTTCTCGCCGTATTCATCATCGCCGCCTCGGCCCTTTTCGCCCACAACAAGCTGGCCAATGTCGACTACAAATACGGCATCCTGCTGGGACTGGGCGGCATCATCGGCGCCCAGGTCGGCGCCCGGCTGGTGGAGCACGTCTCCACCGAGAACTTCAAGAAGATCTTCGCCGTGGTGCTCATTGGGCTGGCCGCCTATCTCTTCCTGAAAAAGTAAGGTAATCCCTAACCAAACTGGACCAAATCTGAGAGGATTTGGTCATGAAGAAGTGTCCGGGTTGTGATTTTACACGAGCGTATGAACTGGCCGATGGTCGCCGCAAGTGCAAGCGCTGCGGACAGCG
>JBFLXY010000010.1:0-121407 GCA_040757055.1 Thermodesulfobacteriota bacterium
GCTTACAAACTGCCGAAGACTTGGTACACTTGACTTTGCCATGCTGGCCTCCTCTGATCCGGTAGGTTGAAGTGACACTCTTCAAGGCTACGACTTTATCAGATGGCCAGCATGGTATTTGTTCGGAACCCTGAATTGCCTACCACCAGTAAGGATCACCCGCGCAATCATCATCCGGTCCGCACAAATCCTGAATCGTTCCGCCGGTACCGGTTTCTCCCCGGTTTTTATCCCCTCCAGCGAACGCCACGCCGGCACTGAGCAGCATCAGCAACAACGCCAAAAGAATTTTTTTCATCATTGCCCCTCCTCTTCGTTAAGAAAACGTCATGAATTGCTGCATCGCCTGCAGCGCCCTTACCGCCTTCCAAAGGGTAGGCGCAAGCAGGCCTGAAAGTAAATAGGGCAAATTGTCGCGCCACCAATTTGACGATCAAATATCTTTACAATCAAACAGAAAAGCGGTACCTTTTCGCATCGTTTCCGCCAATCCCTCTGAGGAGCACACCATGCATACCCAAACCCTGGACCAGTGGCAGCACAGTCACGATTTCAGCCAGACCAACCACCAGGCGGAGAAGAACACCCGCCGGGTGATGGCGCTCACCGCCGTCACCATGGTGGCCGAAATCATTGCCGGCTCCCTCTTCGCCTCCATGGCGCTCCTGGCCGACGGCTGGCACATGGCCACCCACGTGGCCGCCTTTGCCATCACCATGTTCGCCTACCACTACGCCCGCACCCATGCCGCCAACCCGCGCTTCACCTTCGGCACCGGCAAGGTGGGGGTCTTGGGCGGCTTTGCCAGCGCGGTGGCCCTGGCGGTGGTGGCGCTGGTCATGGCCCTCGAATCGGTGGGCCGCATGATCGACCCGCAGACGATCCGCTTCAACGAGGCCATCGGCGTCGCGGCCCTCGGCCTCCTTGTCAACCTGTTCAGCGGTTGGCTGCTCCACGACTGCCACGGCCATGAGCACCACCATGGCCACGAACACGAAGAGGACCATGACGACGACCATCACCACCATCACGACCACAACCTGCGCGCCGCCTATCTGCACGTGCTGGCCGATGCCCTCACCTCGGTCTTTGCCATCGTGGCCTTGCTGGGGGGAAAATACTTCGGCTGGGTGTGGCTCGACCCGCTCATGGGCCTCATTGGCGCCGCGGTGATCACCCGCTGGGCCTACGGCCTCATGCGGGAAACCAGCGCCATCCTTCTGGACGGCACCGCCGACGAAAAAAGCCGGGAGACAATCATCAGGTCCATCGAGGCGGATGCGGACAATCGGGTGGCGGATCTGCACCTCTGGCAGGTGGGACCGCACACCCTGGCGGCCTCGCTCTCGGTGGTCACCCACTGGCCGCAGCCGGCAGCGCACTACAAGCAACTGCTCCATGGCCTGCCACGCCTGGAACACGTCACCGTCGAGGTCAATGGCTGCGACAGCCCGCCCTGCATCGCGATCACTGACCACGGCACCATGGAGGCCACCCGATGAGCAAAAACACGCCGGCAAGCAACCTGGAGGAACTGAGCCACCTGATCATCGGCTTTTATGAAAAAATCTCCTCATGGGAACATGCGGTGGTGCGGGGCACCGGCCTCTCACCGGCGCAGATGCACGCCATCGAGATCATTGGCCAGGAAAAATCCCTGCGCATGAAGGAACTGGCCGAACATCTCGGGGTGACCACCGGCAGCCTCACCGTGATGGTGGACCGGCTGGAGCAGAACGGCTTTCTCGAACGCAGACCCCACGAATCCGACCGCCGCTCCTTCCTGGTGGCCCTCACCGACAAGGGGAAAAAGCACTTCAAGAAGCACCACCACTACCACCTCAAGCTGACCGCCGATGTGCTTGCCGCCCTGGAGCCGGCGGAACAGCAACGCTTTGGCGAGGCGCTGGCCCTGATCGTGAAAAGGCTCTAGCAGGATGGCGAATTACAAACTCGCCGGAATTGGCGCCCCTTTCATGGGGCGCACACAGGCTGCCGAAAAACAAGTTTTTCAACAACCCGCTAGAAACGATTGGCGAATGGCGTGAGCCGTTCCACCATGGCTTGGTGGATGCGGCCGTTGGAGGCAACCAGTTCCGGGACATAGGGAGTGTAGGGACGGCCGCTGTAGGTCGAAACCGTGCCGCCCGCCTCGGCAAGCAGCAGGATGCCGGCCGCGGTGTCCCACGGTTTGAGGTTGATCTCCCAGAAGCCGTCGAGCCGGCCGGCCGCCACGTAGGCCAAATCCATGGCCGCGGCCCCGGCCCGCCGCAACCCTTGTGCCTCGGGCAACAGGGCCGCCACCGCCGCCAGCACCTCGCTGCTCCGCTCCCGGATAGTGTACGGAAAGCCGGTGGCCAGCAGGGATTCCTGCAAGGTCGCGGCCGAAGAGACCGCCAACCGATTGCCGTTGAGCCAGGCGCCGGCCCCGGCGGCGGCGCAGAACAACTCGTCGAGCATCGGCGCATAGATCACCCCTGCCCGGCTGGCATCCCCCCCCACCGCAGCGATGGAGACCGCAAACCACGGAAAGTGGTGGGCAAAGTTGGTGGTGCCATCCAGCGGGTCCACCACCCACGCGCGGCCGGCCGGCGCCCCCTGATACTGATTGGCCGACTCCTCGGCCAGGACAGCGTCGGCCGGAAAGGCCCCGCGCAGGATGTTGAGCACCACCTCTTCCGCGGCCACATCCGCCTCGGTGACCAGATCGATGGCGCCCTTGTTGCGCACGGCAAAAGGCTGGTCGAAGTACTCACGCAACAGAGTCCCGGCTGCCAGCGCCGCCTTGGCCGCCACGGCCAGCCGTTCCCTCAGTTCTACATCCGCACATGCCGCCAGGCATGGATCAATTCGGTGCATTGCTCTCCTCTGTGCAACTCATTGCGAGGTTCAAAAAATAGCAGTTTTCGGTACGTTCATTTTCTTTGTTTGCCCAAAGAAAACGAACCAAAAGAAAGGGCACCCGACCACTTGGCCCGCCGGAGGCGGGCTGCCCTCTGCTCCTCGAAGACGCCGGGAGTTTGAAAACTCGGCTTCGCCTCAAACATTCAAACTCCATTTTCGGCGTCTTCTGCGGTGCTCGGCTGCGTGAAACGGGGTTTGAGAACCCCCTTCTGTCCCGCCGCAGGGCGCAGCCGCTGACGGAGAAAGAACGCTGTGCTGTCTGAGCCAGGGAGGGCGAGTTCACAGCGTTCCCGCCATGCGGCGAGCACCTACGGGCAGTCCGTCAGGACCGGGACAGTCGGGGTGCCCTTTTCTTGCCTCCTTCTTTTGGGTAAGCAAAAGAAGGAGGGGCAACGTCTACGCCTTCACGTCCAGGAGCCGGGTTGGCGCAAGGCCGGCCGCCTCCTCCAGGGCGATTTTCAATCCCTGCACAAGGTTGCCGCGCGCCACCTGGCAGGAGAAGCTCCCCGCCCGGTAACCCAGGGCTGCCAACCGCTCTTTGAGTTCCGGCACCTCCCGGCGCAGATGGGCCACCGCGGTCTCGTCTGCAAGAAAAAAGACGCCGCGCACCTCATTTTCCTGCACCGTCACCTGGAGTTGCACCTCGCCCAATCGGCTCATCTCAAGGAAAAAGGAGAGGGTATACGCCGTCCCGCCGGCGGCCCCTTCCTCGGCCGTGGTTTGCAGCAGCCAGCTCCCCGCCCCCTCGCCCATGGCGAAAAAACAGGGAAAAAGCCAAAAGAGCGGCTGATGCTGGGCCGGCACCTGCTGGTTGCAGTGGGCCATGGCCGCAAGCAGCCCCTGGCTGCGCGTCGCTGTCTCGCCCTGGGGAAGAGGCAGTTCCTCCAGCAACGCGGCAAGCTGCTCGGCCAACGGCGTGGTGACGGAAAAAATCCCCTGTTCCCCGCGCAGTGCCGCCAGGAGCGTCAGCACCTTCTCCGGCGCCGGTTCCGCGCCGTGTGCCATGGCGCCCAGAGACTGCAGGAGTGTTTCGACCTGCGCCCGGAGTTCCGGCGCCAGCCCTTCGCCCTGCGCCAGAGCGGCCAGCCCGGGCAGCAACCGGCCCAGTGCCGGGCCGCCGGCAGCCAGCAGCCGCAGCACCTCCTGGGCCGCCCCCTTTTTCCCGGCCAGCGCCAGCCACGGCTCCGCCCCGGTCTGCCGCACCTCGAACCAGAACTCGCCCCCCACCTTCAGCGCCACCTCGCTCCGCGCCTCAATGGTGATCCCGCCGATGGCGAGCAGCACCTTGCCTTCCGGGGTCAGGCCGGTCACCTTGCCCTGCACCAATTCGCCGGCCGCAAAAGGCAACGCCCGGCTGACGGCGGCCTCCGCACGCCTGCCGCTATCCGTGGCCAGCCGTATCTCTTTGAGGGAAGGAAAGCCTGTAATCTTCATGGCGTGGTGACGGAAACCGAACGAAGGTCAGCCCGTGGGCAGGCGAACCCGGGCCTCCATGCCGTCGCCTTCCCTGGTCTTGAGGGAAAATTCGCCGCCATGGGCCGCCACCGCCTTTTCCACCAGGGTAAGACCCATGCCGGTGCCATACGTCTTGGTGGTGAAGAAAGGGTCCTTGGCCTTGGCCAACTGGCTTTCGGCCAGGCCGACGCCGGTGTCGTGCACCAGAATCTCCACCCAGTTCCCCTCGGGCCGGACACTGACGCTGAGGGTGCCGCCCTCGGGCATGGCCTCGATGCCGTTCTTGAAGAGCTGCAGCAGCACCTGGCGCAGCTGACGCGGATCGGCGCTCACAATCGGCTCGGGCTCCGGGCAGTCGAGGTGCCAGGCCACGCCCTGCTTGATCATGGCGTTCTGCAGCAGCAGCAGGGTCTTCCTGGCCAGACTGCAGAGAAAGACCTGCTCCTTCTGGAGTGCACCCTCGGAAACGAAATCGAAAAGCTCCTCCAGGGTCGATTCCAGCCGGGCGGTTTCCCGGATGATGACGTTGAGATATTTGAGCCACCCCTCGTCGGTAGTCTTTTTGGCCAGGATGCGCGAGACCCCGCCGATGGAGGTGATGGGGTTGCGGATGGTATGCACGAGCTGCGCCGCCATCTGGCCGATGGCGGAATAGCGCTCCGCCGCGACCAGCTGGTCCTTGTTCTTGTCCAGTTCCTCGTAGAGTGCCTGCAGCTCGGCGATCTTCTTCTGCATGTCGAGGTACATGTGACTCTGCTCGATGGCCAGGCTCGCCTGGCTGGCAAAGAGCTCCAGCGAACTGATGTGCGAATCGAGGATCGGCCGGCGGGTCACGTAATTGTCGGCGATGATGACGCCAAAGGCCTGACCCGGCGAGTAGAGCGGCACCACCACGAAGGAATCCTCGCCCAGCAGCCGGATGAGATCGTGGGGCACCGCCAGCCCGGGCGGGGTCGGCGGCGGCGATTCGCCCTCGTGATGCATCCAGGCTGCACCGCCGATGGAGCGCTTCCGTTCCAGCACCAGAGGCACGCAGCCGTTGGCCGGCGAAACCGCAATGCTGTGGCGCAGCCGGGAGGCGGCGATGAGGATGTTTTCCTCCTTGGTGGCCGGAACCGTCAACTCGCGGACGATGCGGTTCACCGCCGTGTCGTCGCGGCCGCATTGGTCGCGGATGCTGTGCACGATCTGGAGGAAATTCATGTCGCGCTCCTTCATCTCGCTCCAGATCTTACCCGCCTCTTCGCGGCAGCTCGGGCCGATGGCCATGCGCCCCTTGAGCAGTCTCCCCCCTTCCTCGAAGACCGCCAGGAAGGCGCGGTTGAACCCCAGCCCTTCGTGGGCCGTGATCCCCACCAGGATGGCGCGGAGGATCTCGTCGAGTTCCACCGTGCTCAGATAGACGGTGTTCATCTTGATGGAGAGCTGGTGCAGCAGCTGGATGCGGAAGTGGGCCTCTTCCAGTTCCGCCTGATATTTGCGGTTCTCCAGAATGAGCCGCCGTTTCTCCAGGGCCTTTCTGGCCACATGAAATATCTCGGCCAGCTGCACCGGCTTGGAAAGATAGTCGGTCGCGCCCTTGCGCAGGCAGTCGAGGGCCACCGAGAGATCGGAGACGCCGGTGAGCATCACCACCGCCACATCGGGGTGGAGATCGATGATCTGCGGCAGCAGCGAGACGCCGTCGGTGTCGGGCAGGCCGATATCGAGCAGGATCAGGGCGACATTGCGGTTGGCGAGCAGCCACATGAGGTCGGCGCCGTTGTCGCATTCCGCCACCGCCAGCCGGTGCTCCTCGAAACAGCACCTGAGCGGCTCGCGGATGGCGGCGTCGTCGTCCACCACGACGATGATCTCGTCATTTTCCAGGAGTTGCCCGAGGGAGAGCGAAATATGATGGTGCAGTCCGGCTACCGGCTCAACCATAGATCAGACCACGAAGATTGCTCCCCGCGTCAGGCCGCGGGGAAGGATGGAGGCGTGCTGCTCCGCCTTTACCTGTGATGCTATGCCCCTCCCGGCGGGAAAGTCAAGGAAGAAGAACGGAAGCCGCGCCCGTTGCGGCATAAAAAAGCCGCATCCCCAGCCAGCGGGGATGCGGCGCGACGCAAAGGGCCGGACTGAAAAACGGCCGGAATTCTTACATCTCCACCATGAGCTTGTTGGTCTCCTCGTTCCAGCTGGCAATCAGGTACCAGAGGCCCATGGCCAGGGCGATGATGGCCAGGGTGCCGCCATAGCCGAAGGTATCGGGCATGTAGACCCACTTGCCCAGCGGGCCGCTCGCCTCGGCGGTGCCCTCCGTCAGCCCCCACTGCCGGAGGAGGGGATTGGCGATGGCGTTGGTGACGCCGAAGACGGGCACGGTGATCCACAGCTTGATCTGGCCTTCGCCCACGCGCCAGAGGGAGCCGGAGCCGCAACCGCCGGCCAGCATGGCGCCGATGCCGAAGACAAAGCCACCGAGCACGGCGCCGAGGCCGAAGGTGCCGCGCACGTAATGCACCGGCTCACGCAGGCCGGTGGCCTTGACCACCGCCACGCCAATGGCAACCAGCAGGATGCTCACCATGACGCCGCGGGCCAGGGTCCAGTCGCCGGTCATGTGCGGCTCACGGAAGCCCTGCACCATGCACCAGCGGCCGCGCTGCATGGTGTAGCCAAGACCGGCGGCGATGAGCAGCATTCCACTCAAGCCGCCGGCGATGCCGAGATACCCATCCTCGGCCAAATTGTCGTAGTCGGCGGTGAGAATCACCTGGTCACCATAGCTGTAGGCTCCCCACACCAAGCCGGCAATGCCGGCAATGGCCAGCACCCGGCGCAGGGCCACCGGAAACTCGATGGTCTTGGCGCCGCCAGAGCCCCAGGAGATGTTTTCCATCTCCCAGTAAATGTACTTGAGGCCGAGCACCACGCCCAGCACCAGGCCAAGCCACATGGCAAAGCCGTTGGCCGCCAGGTTGCCGATGGCATTATACATGCCGCCCACGTTGCAGCCGCCGGCCAGGGCCGAGCCGACGCCCATGAAGATGCCGGCCACCAAGCCCTTCACCATCTCCAGCACCGGCGGGATGCGGATGTCGAAGTTGTCGCCCAGGTTGGCAGAGACAAAGGCGCCGGCAATGAAGCCGATGCCGATGATCGAACCGGTGTCGAGGAACGCGCTCTTGGGCGCCGCGGCCTCCCAAAAGCCCAGGGTCTCCCACAGCCCCAGCCCGTAGATGATCCATTCGCCCCAGTTCCGCAACGCCCCAACCGCGCCCCAGGGCCGAGACCAGACAAAGATCAGCACGCTCAGAAAGGCGACGATGATCCCCGCGGTGACCGCGTCCCACTCGTCCTTGCAAAGCTTCTTGTAGAGCTCCTTTGCCTTGCTCCCGAAGACACTCTCTTCACTCATAACTCCTCCCCTTGGTAATAAGATAAGGAAAAATCACCCGGCCGCCCTCCAGGCCGGAATATCCGCTTGTTCGCGCCCCGTACGACATCAGGGACATCCCCCCCTTTACCCGTGCCTCCCATTTTTGTCAAGTTTGTCCGCACCCCAAAATGAGCCCGGCGCATCCCGCCGGGCCCCTTCCTGCCTCACCCCCGATGCCCGGCCATCCCGCTGCCCTCATGATCCTGAATCACCACTCATTTTTGCCCTTGACATCAATTTTGAATGCTGGTAGAGACTCATTTTCGAAGAAAAAACAGCTGGCCCATGCCGGCTGTTTTCATGATTCTGGGCAGGCTGCACGCCCTTGAGGGATCCAGAGAAACACCATTAAAACCTTGCGAAGGAGGTTCTCCATGAGTGACGAAATCAAAACCGCGCCGGCGGGCATCACTGCCACCCGCACCCTGGACGCCAAGGGCCTGAGCTGCCCCATGCCGTTGCTGCGCACCAAGAAAGAGATGGACAAGATCAACTCCGGCGAGGTACTGGAGGTGCTGGGCACCGACCCGGGCTCCCGCAACGATCTGCCCGGCTGGTGCGCCCGTTCCGGCCACGAGTACCTCGGCGAGAAAGAGGACTCCGGCTTCATCCGCTTCTACATCAAGAAAAAATAAGCGGTTTCGGTTCACAGAGTATCTGCCCGGCGCACCGCGCGGCATGCCCGGTGCGCCTTTCCTATCCACAGGAGGCTATCATGGCTAAAAGTTTGGGTATTTTTGTCACCTCTCCCCAGAACATGCGGCACATCGTGGGGATATGCAAGGCTGCCAAGGCCAAGGGTTCCAAGGTCAAGGTCTTCTTCAGCTGGTACGGCGTCCATCTGACCAAGTGCCCCGCCTTCCCTGACCTGTGCAAGATGGTGGACGACGTTTCCATCTGCGTGGACAGCTACAAGAAGGCCGGCTACGATCCGGCCGACATCCCGCCGGGACTGACCAGCACCAAGATGGCGACCCAGGCGCAGCATGGCGATGTCATCGAAAACTACGAGTGCTACCTGACTTTATAAGACGAGGAGAGGAACCATGTCCAAAAAATGCGCCTTTTTGATGGTGAACAGCGAATATACCCTGGACGGCATCCGTTCCGCCCTCGGTCTTGCCGTTGAGAACATGTATGCCAATGCCTACGTCATGTACAACGAGCTGCCGGAACTGAGCGACTACCACAAGGAAAACATCGACTGGCTCCGCGACATGGAGAGCGAGGTGTACAGCACCGTGGACGCCAACGTCGAGAACCACGGCATGGCCAAGATCACCCTGGAGGAGATCGGCCAGCAGCTGCGGGAAGCCGAATACATCATCCCCTACGGCATCATGCGTTCCGACAAAAGCTAAGGACAACCAAGGAGTGCACCCATGAAACTCTTGCATGTATATCGTTCCGAAGCGAACGACGACGTTAAGAAACTGGTGGAGATCGTCTCAGAGGGCCGCGAGTGCCAAAGCTTCAGCCTGAACGTGGAGAGCCCGGACTACGACAAGCTGGTGGACATGGTCTTCGAGGCCGACCAGACCATCTGCTGGTGGTAAGTCGCCTCGGTAACCGCCGAGTATAGAAGCTGAAAAGCCCCTGCCGGAATCCGGCAGGGGCTTTTTCTTGTTGGTTTTTCCGCCCCGTTTCACGCAGCCGAGCACCGCAGAAAACGCCGAATAAGGAGTTTGAACTGTTTGAGGCGAAGCCGAGTTTTCAAACTCCCGGCGTTTTCGAGGAGCGCAGGGGATCCGCCTTAGGCGGACAAGTGACCGGGTGCCCTTTCTTTTGGTTCGTTTTCTTTGGGCACGCAAAGAAAATGAACAAAAAATTACGCCCGAATCCGCTCCTCGCTGAGCATGGTATCGAGAAAGCGCAGCAGGAACTCCCGCTGGGCCGGGGTGGCGTAGCTGATGCACGAGCAGTGCAGGTTGGACTCGCTGCGGACCAGGAGTTCGACGATCAGCCTGTTTTCGGCCAGTTCGACCCCGAAATAAAAGGGACCGCAGTCTTCATGGCCCTGCTGGGCCGCACCCCAGAGATCGGGCGGCAGTTCCAGCCAGAACATCCCTTCCACCGGACCCTGCTTCACCGTCCGCTTCAGGTAGCTCTCCAGATTATCCCGCTCCTCGCGGCTCAACTCGTCGATCACAAACTGACGCATGGAATCCCTCCCCCGGCCCACAGGCCGTTGCTGACGTCCGCCCAAAACTACCCAAAATCCGCGCGGAAGACGAGGCTTTTTCTTCGCCCGCCCGCCATGAAAAAATTGACATCCCCCGGCGCCATCGGTATCTTTGCCCTATCCCACCAATCGAGGCGGAGGCAACGCATGGCCAGCGACTGTATTTTCTGCAAGATCAGCAAGGGCGAGATTCCTGCCAAGAAACTCTACGAGGACGACGAACTGGTCGCCTTCTGGGACATCGCTCCTCAGGCGCCCACTCACTTCCTGGTCATTCCCAAGAAACACCTGAGCGGCCCGGCCGCCGCCACCCCGGCCGACGATGTGCTCATCGGCAAACTGCTCCGCAAGGGGGCGGAACTTGCTGCGACCAACGGCGCCGCCGATTTCCGCCTGGTGATGAACAACGGCCCCGAGGCCGGGCAGACCGTCTTCCACCTGCACGTGCACGTCCTGGGCGGCCGGTCCATGGCCTGGCCGCCGGGTTGATCGGCGGGCACCACCGGCCATGATGCCACCGATTGTCGCACTGGTCGGCCGACCCGACGGCGGCAAGACCACCCTGCTCGAACGGCTGATCCCGGAGCTGACCCGCCGCGGCTACCGGGTCGGCACCATCAAGCACCACATCCACGCCTTTGCCTTCGATACGCCGGGCAAGGACACCTGGCGCCACAAGCAGGCCGGGGCCGCCACCGTGCTCCTGGCCTCCCCCACCGGCCTGGGCCTGGTCTCCGACAGCGACCGCGACCTCCCCCCCGAAGAGCTGGCGCTCCGCTATTTCACCGAGGTGGATTTCATCCTCTGCGAAGGGTACAAGCAGACCGGCCTGCCCAAGATCGAGGTCTTCCGGCGGGAGGTGCATGAGGCGCCGCTTGATCGCGACGGAAGCTGGATCGCCTATGTGAGCGATGCCCCGCCCAATGCCGGCCTGCCCTGCTTTGCCCCGGCCGATGTGGCCGCGCTCGCCGACTTCCTGGTCGCCAGGTTCCTCACCGGCCGATCCCGCCCGCAGACGCGGCTCATTGCCGACGGCGTGGCCATCCCCCTCAACCGGTTTGTCGAAGATTTTCTCCGCAGGTCCGTAGCCGGCATGGTTTCCTCGCTGCGCGGCTGCGAGCAGGTCAAACGCCTCACCCTCACCATCGACCTCGAACCGCCCGCCGAGGACTGACCATGGCGGAGGCTCCCAAGCTCACCGGCTTCACCGGGGTGATCCTGGCCGGCGGCGCCAGCTCCCGCTTCGGCAGCAACAAGGCACTGGCGCCCTGCCACGGCAAACCGCTCATCGCGCAGGTTGCCGCCGTGCTCACCGACCTGTTCCCCCAACGGCTGCTGGTGACCAACACCCCGGCGACCTACCTCTTTCTCGACTGGCCCATGACGGACGACGTTTACCGTCATGCCGGACCGCTGGCCGGCATCCACGCGGCGCTCTCCACCATCGCCACGGAACGGGCCATGGTTGTCGCCTGCGACATGCCGCACCTGAATGCCCCGCTCATCCGTTTCCTTTGCAGCCAGAGCGCTGAGTGGGATGTGGTGCTGCCCAGGCTGGCCAGCGGTCTGGAACCGCTGCACGCGGTATACAGCAAGCGCTGCCTGCCGGTGATCGAGCGTCACCTGAACCGGAACCAGCGCAAGATCGGACAGCTCTTTGCCGACCTCAATGTCCGCGAAGTCGGCGAACACGAACTCCTGGCCGTGGTGCCGGACCTCACCCCCTTCCATAACGTCAACCGGCCGGAAGACCTGCGCGACCAACCGCGCCCGCGGCAATCCTCCCGCCCCCTGACCCTCCCTGCAGCCCAGAAGCTGCTCCGCGGCCTGATCCCCCAAACCGCCGTCGAGGAAATCCCTCTGGCCGAGGCGCAAGGGCGGATTCCCGCCGTCCCGGTCCGGGCGCTGCGCCCGGTGCCCGCCTTTTGCCAATCGACCCGCGACGGTTTTGCCGTCCGCAGCCGCGATCTTCGCCACGCCTCCATCGCCAGCCCGGTGACGCTGACACTCCGCGGCGAGGTCGCAGCCGGCGCCATCGCCCCCCACCGGCTCGCTCCCGGTGAAACGCTGCGGATCATGACCGGCGCCCCGCTGCCTGCCGGGGCCGATGCGGTGGTGCCCTTCGAGGAAACCCGGGATGGCGGCGACGTCATCCGCCTCACCAGCCCGGTACCGCGCCATGCCAACTTCCGCCGGCCGGGCACCGACTGCCGTTTCCATCAGGTCATCATCAGGGCGGGCCAGCCCATTGCTCCCTACGATCTGGCCCGGCTCGCCACCGCCGGCGTGGAGCACCTGCCGGCCCATGCCGCCCCGCGGGTGGGGTTCCTTTGCACCGGCAGCGAACTGGCCGATGACGCCGCCAGCCTCCGGCCCGGCCAGCTGATAAGCGGCAACCGCCCCCTGCTGCGGGCGCTGCTCCGGCAAAGCGGCGCCGAATCCGTGGACCTCGGCACCGTAAAGGACACGGCGGAGGCCATCTCCGGCGCCTTGGCGGATGCCCAGGCGCAACGCCTCGCCCTCTGCATCACCACCGGCGGCATGGGTCCGGGCAAATACGATCTGGTCCAGCACGCCCTGGGGCGGCTCGGAGGCCAGATCCTCTATCGCAGCCTCAAAGTGCGGCCCGGCAAGGCCACCCTGGCCGCCATGCTGGACGGCCTGCTGGTCATTGCCCTGCCCGGCCCGCCACCGGCGGTCCATCTGCTCTTCCACGAGCTGATCGCCCCCCTCATCCGCCAGGCGCAGGGCAACCGGCATCCCCTCCCCAAAGCCATCCGCGCCACCCTCGCCGAAACGGTTCATGTCCGGCAAAGCGGCGTGCTCCACCTCAAGGAGGCGGTTCTTTACCCCCGCCAGCGCGCCCTCTTCGCCCGCCTGCCCCGCCAAGGCGAATCGCCCAATGCCATCCTGCTGGTGCCGGCCGACCGCACCGCCCTCAAGGCCGGCGAATCCGCCCTTCTCCACCCCTTTTCAGAAATCTGAAGCCGCACTTTTTTCACCCGCCAGCCCGGTGCCGCCGGCCTTCTCCTTGCGTTCTCCTCCTCGCCATGCTACAAGGACGATACCAACCAGTCAGAATTGCAGGATTTTTTCTCCACAACGCGCGAAGGTTTCCCCATGCACGAACTCCGCTTCATCCGCGACCACATCGACCAGGTGAAGGAAAAATGCCGGCTGCGCGGCATGGACCTTGCTCCGCTTGACCGCTTTGTCTCCCTCGACCAAAACCGCCGCGGCCTGCTGGTGGAGGTGGAAGGGCTGCGCAACCAGCGCAGGACCCAGTCCCAGGAGGTGGGGGCACTCAAAAAGGCAGGCAAGGACGCCGAGGCAGAGACCATCATGGCCGCCACCCGCGCCATGGGCGATCGGATCAAGGAACTGGAAGAGAAGCTGGTGGAGGTGGATGCAAGGCTCAGCGACATCGTGATGTCCATCCCCAACCTTTGCCACGATGCGGTGCCGCAGGGAACCAGCGACGCGGACAACGTGGAGATGAAGCGCTGGGGCACGGTGCCGCGGTTCGACTTCACCCCCAGGGCGCATTGGGAACTGGGCGAGGCGGACGGGACCCTCGATTTCGAGCGGGCCGCCAAGATCGCCGGCACCCGCTTCGCCATCCTGAAGGGCTTTGCCTCGCGGCTGGAACGGGCCCTGATCAACTTCATGCTCGATCTCCACACCGAAAAGCACGGCTACACCGAGGTGCTGCCGCCCTTCCTGGTGAACACCGCCTCCATGACCGCCACCGGCCAGCTGCCCAAATTCGCGGCAGACCTCTTTCGCGCCGAGGGATGGGACTTCTGGCTGATCCCCACCGCCGAGGTGCCGGTGACCAACATCCACCGCGACGAGACGCTGGGCGAGAAAGAGCTGCCCATCAAGTACTGCGCCTACACCCCCTGTTTCCGTTCCGAGGCCGGCTCCTACGGCAAGGACACCAAGGGGCTCATCCGCCAGCACCAGTTCGACAAGGTGGAGCTGGTCAAGTTCACCACCCCCGGGAGTTCCGACGCCGAACTCGCCACCCTGCTGGCCGACGCCGAGGAGGTGCTCCAGCTGCTGGAACTGCCCTACCGGGTGGTGGCGCTCTGCGCAGGCGACCTCGGCTTCTCCTCGCGCCAGACCTTCGACATCGAGGTCTGGATGCCGGCCCAGAACAAATACCGGGAGATTTCCTCCTGCTCCAATTTCGGGGAGTTCCAGGCGCGACGCGGCGGGATCCGTTACCGGCCCGAGGGGCAGAACAGGAGCGCCCTGGTCCACACCCTGAACGGCAGCGGCCTGGCAGTGGGGCGGACACTGGCCGCCATCTACGAAAACCACCAGCAGGCCGACGGCACCATCAAGCTGCCCAGGGTGCTCATGCCCTATTTTGAGAAGCGATTTTAAGGGAAGGCAAAAAGAGAAAGGGCAAAAGGCAAAAAGAGCGGAAAGACTGGATCAGAAAAGGAACAAGGTGCGCGCCACTTTTGCCTTTTGACTTTCTCCTTTTGCCTTGCCTTACTGAAACACCACCCGGTTCTTGCCGCCCTGCTTGGCTGCGTACATGTTCTGGTCGGCCCGCTCCAGCAGCTCCTCCTTCTTCTCGTCGGGCCGGTACTCGGCAATCCCCACGCTCACCGTCTTGTGCACCACCTGGTCCGGGACCGGCAGGAAGACCTCTTCGGCAAAGCGCGCCCTGATCCGCTCCGCCACCACCAGAGCGTCCTTGCCGCTGGTGTTGGGCAGGATCACGGTGAACTCCTCGCCGCCATAGCGGCAGCCCAGGTCGTTCAGGCGGATCGACTCGGCGACAATCCTGCCAAGCCGCGCCAGCACCCGGTCGCCATCGGCGTGGCCGTAGGTATCGTTGTGGTGCTTGAAATTGTCGATGTCCATCAGCAGCAGCGACAGCGGCAGATGGTAACGTTTGGCCCGTTCCGTTTCAAGCTCCAGATGGTGATTGAAATGGCGCTTGTTGAAGAGCCGGGTCAATTCATCCACAATGCTCAGTTCCTTGTAGCGCTGCTCGCTCTCCTGCAGCGCCTTCTCCGCCTTGACCCGGGCGGTGATGTCGGTGATGTGTTCGACAATGCCGATAAAATCCCCGGCCGGCCCGCGGAAAGGTGTGGAGATGATGTGGTAATGGACCGTGCTGCCGTCCGGCGCCAGCGCCTCGACCTCGCTCTCGCAACGGCCACCGCCCTGGCGGACCTTCTGCAGCGGGCAGTCGGGGGAGTTGCACATGACCGAGGGGAAGATATCGTAGCATTTGCCGGTCCTGGCGTCCTCGGCGGAGACTCCGGCCATCTGCAGGAAGGCCTCGTTGTGGCGCAGGATGTTGTACTGGCTGTCGATGAGGAGGATGCCGCCGGCCACGGTTTTGAAGATCTGCTTGATTTCGATGTAGGCCTGCTCGGCCTCCATGGCCAGCGCGTTGGCGCGGGAAAGCGCCTCCTCCATCTGCTCGTTCAGGTTCTCCAGCTCTGCCCGGTAATCCGCTTCCCGCCGATCCTGTTCCTCCAGCTGCAACAGGTCCTCGACGCCCTTGCGGGCGGCGGAGAGCCAGGCCGCGAAGAACTCGCGCCTGATGGGCTTGACCATGTAGTAGGTGACCCCGGCCTTGAGGGCCTCTTCGAAATCCTGGGGCCGCTCCTGCACCGTGGTCATGAGGATGGTGATGAATCGTCCTTTTGCGGACTCGCGGATCTTTTTGCAGAGGGTGACGCCGTCCATGCCGGCGAGCAGCCAGTCAAGGACGACCAGACGTGGGGTTTCGGCTTCGAAATAGCGCCAGCCCGACTCGGCATCGGCGCAGACGGCAACGCTGTAGCCGGCACGTTCCGCCACCGAGGAGAGGATCTTCTGGGCGACCGGGTCATCCTCCACGATGAGGAGTTTGCGCGTGCCGTCTGCTTGGGGGGCCATGCCTGCCGGAAGGGTGAAGGGTTGGGCCGGCCGCGGAAGCCGCAGCCGACCATCGCAGTTCCATTCAGTATAGCAGGGCGGCACGCGGCAATTCAAAAAAAATCGTCTATCCCTTTTCCATGGCCAGCTTCAGCAGCCGGTCGAGCAGGGCGCCGAAGTCGAGGCCATGCGCCCTGGCCGCCTGGGGCAGCAGGCTTGTCGGCGTCATGCCGGGGATGGTATTGGTTTCGAGCACAAAGATGTCGCGGCCGACCACGATCATGTCGGTGCGGCTGTAGCCGCGCAGGTTGAGCGCCCGATGGGCGGCAAGCGCGTACTGCTGCGCCTTGGCGGTAAGTTCGGGGTCGAGTTCCGCCGGGCAGACCTCGCGGCTGGCGCCGGGCTGGTATTTGGCCTGGTAGTCGAAGAAACGGAACTGCTCGCCAGGAATGATCTCCACCAGCGGCAGGGCGACGAGGTCCCTGTTGCCGACGACCCCGCCGGTAATCTCCCGGCCGGCCAGAAATTCCTCCACCATCACCTCCGGGTCAAAGGCAAAGGCCTTTTCGAGCGCCGCCGGCAGTTCGGCGGCACTCTCGACGATGCTCATGCCGAGGCTGGAGCCCTGCCGCACCGGCTTGACCACAGCCGGCAGCTGCACGCTGGCCAGCAGCCGGGAGGGGTCACGCATGTCCGCTGGCTGGGCCATGGCCCACGGCGCCACCGGCAGCCCGGCGTTGCGGTAGAGGATCTTGGCGATGTTCTTGTCCATGGCCATGGCGCTGCCGAGCACGCCGCTGCCCTGATAGGGGATGCCCAGCAGGTCGAGAAAGCCCTGGACGGTGCCGTCCTCGCCAAAGGGGCCATGGAGCAGGATGAAGGCCACGTCGATGGTCTCCGCCTCGGCCGCGAGCTGCGGCAGATCGGTGGCCGGATCGTAGCGGCGCACCTCGTATTTCCGGGGATCAAGGGCCTTGGCCACCTCCCTGGCGCCGGCCAGGGAAACCTCGCGCTCGCCGGATTTGCCGCCGGCCAGCAGGGCTACACGGATTTTCTTCTGCGACATGGTTCCGTTCCTGTGGGTTGAGAACGAGCGCGTCCGGCCATCAATGCCGGAATGCTTGCGGTTTTGTCCGTGATTTATAATAGTATATCCCAGCGCTTTGCACGGTCTTTTCATCCGCCGAGGGAGAAAAATCCTGAACCCCGCCATCCTCAAACGCCTCGCCGCCATCGTCGGGACGGAAAACCTGACCGCCAGCCCTGAGGAATGCCTCTGCTACGCCTATGACGGCACCGGCCGGGAATTCCCGCCGGCGGCGGTGGTCTTCCCCGCCTCGACCGACGAGGTCGGCGCCATCATGCGGCTCGCCTCGGAACACCGCCTGCCGGTGGTGCCGCGCGGCGCCGGTACCGGCATGAGCGGCGGCGCGCTCGCGGTGCAGGGCGGGATCGTTCTGGCCATGAGCCGCATGAACCGCATCGTCGAAATCGACACCGCAAACCAGCTCGCGGTGGTGGAGCCGGGGGTGATCACCGCCGATCTCCAGGCCGAGGCCAACCGCCATGGTCTTGCCTACCCGCCCGACCCGGCCAGCAGCAAGTTCTGCACCGTGGGCGGCAATGTGGCCGAATGCGCCGGCGGACCCAGCGCGGTCAAATACGGCGTGACCCGCGATTATGTCCTCGGCCTTACCGCGGTGCTGCCAAGCGGCGAAATCATCCACACCGGCGTGCGCACCGCCAAGGGCGTGGTGGGCTACGACCTCACCCGCCTGCTCGTCGGCTCCGAGGGCACCCTGGCCATCATCACCCGCATCACCCTGCGCCTCGTGCCCAAGCCACCGGCCCGCGCCACCCTCCTCCTGCTCTGCGCCGGCATGGAGGTCGCCGCCACCCTGGTGGCCCGCATTCTCCAGCGCCACACGCCGGCCATGCTGGAATACCTCGATGCCACGGCCATCGGCATCATCCGCCCCCTGCTCCCCTTTGCCCTGCCGCCCGAAGCCCGGGCCCTGCTGCTGCTGGAGCTGGACGGCAGCGCCGCAGCCGTGGCGGCGGAACAGGCGTCACTCAAGGAATTTCTCGCCAGCCAGGCCGGAGTGCTCCAACTTCGCGCCGCCGCCGACCCGGCCGAGGCCGAGCAGCTCTGGCAGGCCCGCCGGGCGATCTCGCCGGCAGCCTTCAATCTGCGACCGCACAAGCTGAGCGAGGACGTGGTGGTGCCCAAAAGCCGCATCCCGGAACTGGTTGCCTGCAGCGAACAGCTTGCCAGGGAATACCGGCTGCCGATCTTCACCTTCGGCCACGCCGGCGACGGCAACATCCACGTCAACATCATGCTCGACCGCGCCAATCCGGCGGAACGCCAAGGCGCGGAGGCGGCCAAGGCCGAGCTTTTCAAGGAAGTGCTGCGCCTCAATGGCACCCTTTCCGGCGAACACGGGGTGGGGATCACCAAGGCGCCCTTCATCGGGCTCGAAATCGACGCCCCGACCCTGACCCTCATGCGGGCGGTGAAGCACGCCTTCGACCCGGCCGGCATCCTCAATCCCGGCAAAATCTTCCCGCCGGCCGAGGCAGGCACCCCAGAAAAGCATTGACAATATGCCGGGATACCGTTTATAGAGACGGTTTGCGACCCGGCACGACACTCTGCCGGCCCCCCGAACCCCAGACGATCCGCAAAGGCAGGTGAATTTTCCATGATCGAAGTCGAGGTCAAGGGCGACATTGAGTATGCCATCCGCATCCTCAAGAAGAAGCTGCAGCTTGACGGCATGAAGAAGGAACTCAAACGGCGCGAGTTCTATGAAAAGCCGAGCGCCAAGCGCCGCCGCAAATCGGCTGAATCCAAGCGCAAGCTGCGCAAGCTCATGAGCCGGATGGAACGGGACTAGTCCACACCCGCCTTCATGCAGGAATATCGAGTGAAAAAACGCTCCGCCCGCCAGACCATGGCCGGCGGAGCGTTTGCCTTTGCGCTGCCGCTCATCGACCAGTTCCTCCACGCGCTGGCCGCCGAGCGGCGGCTGGCCCGGAACACCATCGCCGCCTACCACGGCGACCTGGCCTCCTTCTTCCTCTTTGCCGCCAGGAACCGGAAGGTCCGCGGCATCGGCGAAGTGGACGCCGAGACCATCCGCGCCTACCTGGCCCACTGCCACCACGAGGGCGTGGCCGCCCGCAGCAATGCCCGCCGCATCTCGGCCCTGCGCGCCTTTTTCCGCTTCCTGCTGCGCGAGGGGATCATCGCGCAGGAACCCACCGCGCTCATCGACCTGCCCAAACCCGGCCGCCCCCTGCCCAAGGTGCTCACCGTGGCCGAGGTGACGAAGCTGCTGGCGGCCAGCGCCGGCATCTCCCCCCTGGCCCTGCGCAACCACGCCATGCTCCATCTGCTTTACGCAACCGGCATGCGGGTTTCCGAGCTGGTTGGGCTGCCGCTGGCGGCGGTGCATCTGGCCGCCGGCCATCTGCGCATCCGCGGCAAGGGCGACAAGGAGCGGCTGGTGCCCTTCGGCGAAGTGGCCAAGAGGCACCTCGACGAATACCTCAGCGAAGGCCGCCCCTATCTTCTGCGCAGGAAACGGAGCGACTTCCTCTTTTTAAGCCTGCACGGCGGCGCCATGAGCCGGCTGCGCTTCTGGCAGATCATCCAGGAAACCGTGGCAGCCTGCGGCATCAGGCAAAAGATCAGCCCCCACGTGCTCCGCCACTCCTTTGCCACCCACCTGCTCGAACACGGCGCCGACCTCCGGGCGGTGCAGATGATGCTCGGCCACGCCGACATCGCCACCACCCAGATATACACCCACGTGGATGCCAGCCGGCTCAAATCGGTCCACCGGAAGTACCACCCCCGCGGCTGAGCTGCGCTTTGCCCGATTGCCAAAGGCCGGCCAAGTGCAGTAGAGTAGAACATGGCACCCGGCCGGCGGCGACAGACACCGCTGCCGGACCCGGCACCCTCAACCCCGGCGGCGGCTCTCCATGGACGTAATCACCACCCACCTCAATGCCGACTTCGACGCCCTCGCCGCCATGGTCGCCGCCAAGAAGCTTTACCCCGAGGCGCTCCTCGCCTTTTCCGGCGCCCAGGAAAAGAACCTGCGCGACTTTTTCGTCCAGTCGGTCCAGTACCTCTACAATTTCCAGCGGCTCAAAAACCTGGACCTCAAACAGATCACCCGGCTCATCGTGGTCGATACCCGCCAGGCCTCGCGCATCGGCCCCTTTGCCGAATGCCTTGAGAACCCAGGCCTCGAACTCCACCTCTACGACCACCACCCGGACACCGGCGAGGACCTCCACGGCGCCGTGGAGGAGGTGCGGCCGGTGGGCGCCACCACCACCATCCTCACCGAACTGATCCGCTCCCGGGGTCTGCCGCTGAGCGCCGAAGACGCCACCCTCATGGCCATGGGCATCTACGAGGATACCGGCTCCTTTCTCTTCGACACCACCACCCCGGCCGACCACGAGGCCGCCGCCTGGCTGGTGGGGCAGGGCGCCAACCTCAACATCGTCTCGCAGTTCATCGCCCAGGAACTCACCACCACCGAAGTCGCCCTGCTGCACGAGCTGATCAGGGCGGCGATCACCTATACCATCCGGGGCGTGGACATCGTCGTCACCAAGATCACGGTACCGCGCTACATCGACGAATTCGCCCTGCTGGTGCGGCGATTCATGACCATGGAAAACCTCAACACCCTCTTTGCCCTGGCCCACATGGGCGACCGCACCTATCTCATCGCCCGCAGCCGCATCCCGGAGGTGAATGCCGGCGACATCGCCCGCGATTTCGGCGGCGGCGGTCACGCCTCGGCGGCCTCGGCCACCATCAAGGACCTCACCCTCATCGAGGCGGAGGAAAAGCTGATTCAGACCCTGCACAAGCACGTGCATCCGGAGAAAATCGCCGGCGAGCTGATGAGCGCGCCGGCCATCACCATCAGCCCGGAGGTCGCCATCACCGAGGCGGACGAGATGCAGAACCGCTATAACATCACGGTGCTGCCGGTGGTGGATGACAACCGGCAGGTGATCGGCCTCATCTCCCGGCGGGTGGCCGGCAAGGCGATCCATCTCGGCCTGGGCAGCCAGAAGGTGGGCGACTACATGACCACCGAGTTCGCCACCCTGCCCTCCACCGCCACCCTGGGCGAGATTCAGGAACTGATCATCGAGAACCGGCAGCGCATCATCCCGGTGGTGGACAACGGCGAGCTGAAAGGGGTCATCACCCGCACCGATCTCCTGAACCTGCTGGTCAACGACCCCTCCCACCTGCCGCGCAATCTCGTTGCCGAGCAGCAGCCTTCGGCCGAGCGCAACCGCAACCTCCAGAACCTGATGGTCGAGCAGCTCACGCGGCCCATGGTGGTGCTGCTCCGCACCATCGGCGAGGTGGCGCACCAGCACCACATGCAGGTCTATGCCGTCGGCGGGTTTGTCCGCGACCTCATGCTCCGGATCAAAAACCTGGATATCGACGTCGTGGTGGAGGGCGACGGCATCACCTTTGCCCGGCAGCTCGCCAAAAAACTGGGGGGCGAGGTGCGCATCCACAAGAAGTTCAACACCGCGCTCATCAAGCTGCCGGCCGGCCAGCGGATCGACATCGCCACCGCCCGGCTGGAATACTACGACTACCCGGCCGCCATGCCCACGGTGGAACTCTCCTCGCTCAAGCTCGACCTCTATCGCCGCGACTTCACCATCAACGCCATGGCCATCCACCTCAACCCCGAAACCTTCGGCACCCTGGTGGATTTCTTCAACTGCCAGAACGACCTCAAGGACCGCAAGATCCGGGTGCTGCATAACCTGAGCTTTGTCGAGGACCCCACCCGCATCTTCCGCGCCATCCGCTTCGAGCAGCGCATGGGCTTCACCATCGGCCAGCACACCGAGCGCCTCATCAAGAATGCGGTGAAGATGGAGCTGTTCGACCGCTTCTTCGGCTACCGCTTCTTCGGCGAGCTCAAGCTGATGCTCGACGAGGAGAATCCCCTGCCGGCAATCCGACGGCTGGCCGGCTTCGGGCTGCTGAAATTCCTCCACCCCAAGCTGGTCCTCCACCCCCGCCAGGAGGGCCTGCTGGAGGAGATCGGCCGGGTGCTCACCTGGCACCGCCTCCTCTTCCTGGACGAGCCCTGCCGGCAATGGGAGATCTATCTGCTGGCGCTGATGACCGGCCTCCAGGCCAAAGAGCTGCTCGATTTCTGCCAGCGCTTCGAGGTGCCGGTCCGCTCGCGGCAATTGCTGGTGCAGGAAAAACTGGAGACCGCCAAGGCCGCCGCCGTCCTGCGGCGGGCAATGCCGGCCACCAGCAGCGCCATCTATCATCTTCTGGGCAACTGCCGGATCGAGGGGCTGCTGCTGCTCATGGGGCTGGTGCGCAAAAAATCGGCCAAGAAGGCGATCTCCCTCTACGTCACCGACCTGCGCCAGACCAGGACCGCGCTGACCGGCGACGACCTCAAGGCCATGGGCTACCCCCCCGGCCCGCTTTACAGCGAGATGCTCGGGCGCCTGCTGGATGCCCGGCTCGACAGGGAGGTACGCAACCGGGAGGAGGAGGAGGCTTTTCTCCGCCGGCTTTATCCGGTGGGAAAGGCGAAAAAGCTCGGACGCCGCGCCACGGCGGCGGCCTTTACCGCGGAGGACTGATGGACATTCACCGCTTCGTGCAGGAATTCGCGATCCTGGCCCCGCCCTTTCTGCTGGCCATCACCGTGCATGAATTCGCCCACGGCTACGTGGCGTTCCGCCTCGGTGACCCCACCGCAGCGCGCCAGGGTCGGCTGACCTTGAATCCGCTCAAGCATCTCGACCCGTGGGGGGTGCTCGCCTTTTTCATCATGAAGATCGGCTGGGCCAGGCCGGTGCCGGTGGACCCGCGGTACTTCAGGGAGCCGCGCCGCGACATGGTGTGGGTGTCGCTGGCCGGCATCGGCGCCAACTGCCTGCTGGCGGCGGCCTGCGGCGCCATGGTGCGGCTGGTGGTGATCTCGGGCGAAGGACTGCCGATGTTCTTCCTCTACCCCCTGCTGCACATGCTGGCCGCCGGGGTGTGGATCAACGTCATGCTGGCAATCTTCAACCTGCTGCCCATCCCGCCGCTGGACGGCAGCCAGGTGCTTGCCAGCATGCTGCCGCCGGCCGCCGCAGCGGTTTACGCCAAGCTCGAACCCTTCGGCTTCCTGCTGCTCTTGGCGCTCTTCTACGCCGGAGTGATCGAAAAAATCATGCTGCCGCTGATCGCGGTGGCGCAAAAACTGCTGCTCGGCTGAGTTTCTACTTCCCGCCTTTTTTGCGGCTGCCGGACCTGGGCCTGCCGGCGCCAGAGGGAAAGGACGGGCGCGCCGCCTTGCCGGCAAACGTCTTGCCGCCAAAGGGTTTTACGGACCGCGGCGCCTGCGCGTCCGCCAGCGCCAACGTCACCGGCTTGCCCTTGATCCGCAGGTGTTCGAAAGCTGCCAGCACTTGGGGCGCAAAACGGCTGTCCGCCTCGATGAAGCTCACCGCCTCCTTGATCTCGATGCGGCCGATGCGGATGCGGGCGCCGACATTGGCCCCGTTGATCTGGCCGATGAGCTGCTCCGGCCGTACCCCCTCCTTACGCCCCACATTGAGGACAAAGCGGGTCAAGGGATAACGGGTGGCGCTTTTCGCACCGGCCTTGGCCGCCCACGGCGCCTTGGCGCCCTTTTCCTCGCGGACATTGAGGTCCGGGGCGTTGCGGTACGCCTCGCCCACGCGGGCGAGTTCCAGGGCCGCCACCCGCCGGATCAGTTCCTCGCGGCCAATCCCGGCCAATTGTTCCTCAATGGCCGGCAACAGGGGCGTCAGGACCGCCTCATCCACCTCGACGGCCAGCAGGGCCTCGATCCGGCTCCTGAGCTTTATTTCGCATATCTCCTGGCCCGAAGGCAGCCGTCCCTGTTCGAAGCAACGCTGCAGCTTCTGCTCGATCTCGGCAATCCGGTGACGCTCCCGCAGATGAACGATGGCGATGGAGATGCCGGTTTTTCCGGCCCGGCCGGTGCGACCGCTGCGATGGGTGTAGTTGGCGATGTCGTCCGGCAGGTTGTAGTTGATGACGTGGCTCAGGTCCTGGACATCGAGCCCCCGGGCCGCCACGTCGGTGGCCACCAGGAGCTGCAGGGTGCGGCGCCGGAACTTCTGCATCACCGCATCGCGCTGACTCTGGGAGAGGTCGCCGTGCAGGGCGTCGGCATTGTAGCCGTCAGCCATGAGCTGGTCGGCGATCTCCTTGGTGTCCTGACGGGTGCGGCAGAAGATGATGGCGTAGATCTCCGGGGTGCTGTCGGCAATACGCCGCAGGGCCTGGTACTTGTCCCTGGCGTGGACCAGATAGTAGAGGTGGCGGACGTTCTCGGTGCCGGCGTTGCGCTGGCCCACCGTGATCTCCCTGGGTTCGCGCATGTAGGTGTTGGCGATCGCCGCCACCTCGCGGCCCATGGTGGCGGAAAAGAGCAGGGTCGTCTTCTCCGCCGGCGTCTCGGCGAGGATAGCGGTGAGCTCCTCCTGAAAGCCCATCTGCAGCATCTCGTCCGCCTCGTCGAGCACCACGAACCGGATGGCGCTGATATCCACCTTGCGCCGGCCAATGAGGTCATTGAGGCGGCCCGGGGTGGCCACCAGAATCTGCACCCCCTTGCGCAACGCCTCGATCTGGTAGTCGATCCGCGCCCCGCCATAGACCGCCACCACCCGGACGCCGGGCAGATAGCGGGAAAAGCCGGTGAGGTCCCGCGCCACCTGCATGCAGAGCTCCCGGGTCGGGCAGAGCACCAGGGCTTGCGTGGCGCCCCTGGGTTCGATCAATTGGAGGAGCGGGACACCGAAGGCCGCGGTCTTGCCGGTGCCGGTCTGGGCGAGAGCGATGCAGTCGCGCTGCTCTTTGAGAAGAAAGGGGATCACCTGCTCCTGCACCGGGGTGGGGGCGACGATGCCGAGTTCGTCAAGGCCCTGGAGCAATTCCTCCCGGATGCCGAATGCTGCGAATGAGGTCATGGTCTTCTTCTTTTGGTGGATGTTGCGTGGTTGCAGGCCACGGAAGGGTGATTTCCGGCTCTGCCAAGACGCCGGACTGGCGGCATCGGAGGCCGCCAAACAAAAAACCGCACGTTCCCTGCCAAGAGGAAAGTGCGGCGCTCCTTGCCTGGTCTTTTGTCGCGGCCGCATCCCGCCGACCGCGAGGAGTCAGGCATATACCACACCGCTGCCCAAAAAGCAAACCCCCTGGCGAAACTGCCCGCCATGCTGCGCCAAAGGCTATGGCCCTTTGCCGGCCGCAAGCTCGATCTTGCCGATCAGCTCGCCGATGTCCACCGGCTTCATCAGGTAGTCAAAGAGCCCCTTGCTCATCCCTTCGATCCCCGCGGTGGTGGAGCCGTGGCCGGTGAGCAGGATCACCTCGATGGTGGGGTCGTGCTGCTTGATGAGGCTCAGGGTCTCGATGCCGTCGAGCCCCGGCATCCTGAGGTCGACAATCGCCACCGCCGGCCGCCAGCCGCCCTGCATGAGGGCCATGGCCTCATCGGCGCTCCCCACCGACCTGGCCTCGAAATCGCGCAACCGCAAGCGTTCCGCCAGGGTCACGGCAAAATCCTGCTCGTCGTCGATGATCAATACCGGAATCGTTGCCATAAATCGCCTCCTTCCTCATCCCTTCAGAGGGAAACTGATGCTGAAGGTCGTGCCCTCGCCCACCGCGCTTGCCACCGAGATCTCGCCGCCCAGCTTTTTCACCAGCCCGTAGGTGATGGCCAGCCCCAGGCCGGTGCCGGGCTTTTCGCTGTCCTTCTTGGTGGTGAAGAAGGGCTCGAAGATGTTGTGGATCAATGCCTCGGGAATCCCGGGCCCGTCGTCGCTGATTTCGACCAGCACGGCGCGGGGGCTCACCTGGCGGCTGGTGATGTCGATGTTGCCGTTCTTGCCGATGGCATCGATGGCATTGTTGATGATGTTCAGGAAAATCTGCTGCATCTGCCCCTGGTCACTCTCCACCACCGGCAGGTCCGGCTGCAGGTCGAGGTGGATGCGGATGTCCCGGTACATGGCCTCCTTGTCGAGGAAGCCCATGACCTCGCCAAGCACCTCGTTCACCTGCACCTTTTCCTTGGTGGTTTCCATGCGGCGGGCAAAGCCCAGCAGGCGGTGGGTGATGACCCGGGCCCTTTTGACCGCGTCCTCCAGGCCGGCAAGCTGCTGGAGGAATTTCTCCCGGTGGCTGAAATCGCCGCCCATCCCCAGCAGATCCTTCATCAGCCCTGCCTTCTCGTTGATGATCGCCAGCGGATTGTTGATCTCGTGGGCCACCCCGGCGGCGAGCCGGCCCAGGGAAGCAAGCTTGTTGGTATGCTCGGTCTCGGTGAGCATCTTCTCCCGGGTTTCGTCCGCTTCCCGCACCCGGTTGGCGATGGCGCTCGAAATCCGCACCACCACCAGCACCGCGGCCACGGCTGTCACGACAAAAATGACCAGCAGCTGGTTGCGGAAGGAGAGCCAGGAGGAACGCTGGGCAATGCTCTTCTGCTCCAGCACCAGCATCCAGGGGGTTCCCTGCACGGCGCCGGCCGCCTGGAGCAGCTCCTTGCCGTAAGCCGTCTTCTCGACCACGGAAACGTCCTTCTTGCCCCGCCGGCCGGCGGCCAGAGGGAAGGTGTCGTGCACCCGGCCGTAATGACGGGAAGAGGTCTGCAGATGGCCGTCCTGATCGACCAGGAAGATGTCCTCGACCATCTCGGTGCTGATGGAGGAAAGGAAGTGGTCCAGGGTCTCGGTGTCGATGCTGGCCCGCAGCACCCAGTACCCGTCCGCCTCCTTCTTGGTGACGGCCACGACGAAATGCGGCACGTTGCGGAAGCCGAAAAAGACCTCGCTGACGAACACCTTGCGGGTCAGGGCCTTGTTGTACCACAGGGTCTCCTGATAGTTCTTGCCCTGCAGGTTGTAAGGGCCGGCATAGGCGACCTGGATGCCCGAAGGATCGATGACGCTCAGATCGACCAGCCCCTGATGCTTGCTTTTAAGGTCGGCAAAAAGCCGCTCCAGCCGCTCGCTTGCCACCAGCTCCGGCAGGGAATTGGTATTGGTCAACACCACCAGGGCATCCTTGAGGCGGTCGAGGAAGACCTCCAGGGAGCGGCGGGCGCTCTCCGCATGCCAGTGGATGTTGTTCACCGCCTCATGCCGGGTCAGATCCTGATACTGGTGGAAGCTGAGGACGGCCACCAGGGAAAGCGGGGCCATGGTGAGAAGCAGCATCACCAGCAGCAGGCTGCGGCGCAGGCAGCGGTAACGCTTGACGATGTTCAGTTCGCCGCCGCCGGCGCCGCCGCACAGGGAGACGAACTGATCAGGTCGCGGCCATCGCAGTTTCATGACGAACCTCCTCGCGGTTTTTCCCGCAGAATCTCGCCGGGCTGCAGCCGGCCGGCAAGGGCGCGTTCCAGCGCCGGCCGCCACGGCCCGATGACCCGGTCGGTCACCCTGATCTTCTTCCACGACAGATACTGGAAGTGATTCTCTTCGATGGCGCCGCAGACCACCATGCCGATCCCCTCCTTGAGGATGAGGGCGCAAAGGGCATCGGCCGACGCCGCGGGCAGCAGCACGATGCGCGGCTCGCCCGCCACGGCGCCGCCGGCCTCGCCTTCGGCGATGAGCACCTCCACCGCCAGATCAAAGCGCGGCGCGATCTGTTCGCCCAGAAGCGGCATCAGCACCTTCATTCCGCTACCCGATCCCGTGCTGCTTCATCTTGCGCCACAGGGTGCTGCGCCCCCAGCCGAGGGCCCTGGCCGCCTCCCCCCGGTTGCCCTTGCAGCGGAGCAGCGTCTCCATGATCAGCCGTTTTTCCGCCCCCTGCCAGTTCGCCTCACCAGCCGGACCCTCCATGGAAGGCTCCACTCCGGCGGCCGGAACAGGGGCGGCTGGTGGCTGGCCAGCCGCCGGCCGCGAAGCAGGCGGCGCCTTCGCCACATACTCGGGCAGGTTCTCCGGGGTGATCTCGCTGCCGCGGCAGACGCTCACCGCGTATTCCACAATATTCCGCAGTTCGCGGACATTGCCGGGATAGGCGTAGGCGGCAAGCCGGGCCATGGCCTTGGCGCTGAAGCCGGTGATCGTCTTGCGCAGCCCGCTGGCGAACTGCTGCAGGAAGTGGTCGGCCAGGAAGGCCGCATCCCCCTCCCGCTCCCGCAACGGCGGCAGATGGACGGTGAGCACGTTGAGCCGGAAGTAGAGATCCTGCCGGAAGCGTCCCTGCGCCACCAGCTCCTTGAGGTTGCGGTGGGTGCCGGTGACGACCCGCACATCCACCTGCACCCGCTTGCTGGAACCGAGCGGATAGAAGGCGCGGTCGTCGAGCACGGTGAGGAGCTTGACCTGGAGCGGCAGAGGCAGATCGCCGATTTCGGTGAGAAAAAGGGTGCCGCCCTGGGCCAGGCGGAACATGCCGGGCTTGTCGGCATGCGCGCCGGTGAAGGCGCCGCGGGCATGGCCGAAGAGTTCCGATTCGAGCAGATTCTCCGGCAGGGCCCCGCAGTTTACCTTGACAAAGGGATAGGCCGCCCGGCCCGAGGCATGGTGGATGGCCTCGGCGAGCAGGTCCTTGCCGGTGCCGGTTTCGCCGGTGATGAGCACCGTGGCGTCGGTGTGGGCCAGCACCGGGACGAAATCCAGCACCTTGCGGAGCTGGGGGCTGTGGCCGATGATGCCCTTGGCCTCCAGGCCGCCGCTCCGCTCCTTTTCCAGGGCGCGAAAAAGGGAGAGATCCTCGACCACCATCACCAGCCCGCCATCGGCCGCGGCACCGTTGCCCAAGGCCGAGACCGTGAGCCGCACCGGGATTTTCTTCCGGCTGGCGCCGATGAGGTCGCCCTCGGCGGCCACCGGCCCGCCGCCCTCCATGGCCTGCCGGTATAACGGATTCTTATGGCTCAGATGGCTGCAGAGCACCGCATCCGCCGCAAGGCCCTCGACCTGGGCCGCGGGATAGCCGGTGAGCGCCTCCAGGGCATGATTCATCCCCAGCAGGCGGGCATCGCGGTCCAGCAGCGCCACCCCGTGGGGCACACCATTGAGAATCGCGAGAATGTCCGGCAAGCGCCACCCTGATTGTTTCATTATGTACTCTTTTATTTCACGACCGCGGATCCGTCAAGCCCCTTTTGTCTTTCCGGCGTTTTTCTTTAGCGCAATCACGGAAAAGAGGCCATCGCCACCCCCTTGCCCCGCTGCCGATGTTTCTTTTTGTTTCACAAATGTTTCACCCCACACCGGACCGGCCACCTACCAAGACGACAACCTTTTGAAATAAAAAGGTTTTTTCTGGTGGCACGGTTTTTGGATTCCCCCCAGACAGGGAACAAACCAACCGCCACCGCCAAGGAGGAACCCCATGAAGCAGACCAACCGCCACGCCAAATGGACCACCGCCATCACCTTTGCCGAGGCCGGCGAATGGGAAACCGCCCGGCTCTATATGCCGCCCGTCAAGACCACGCTGCGGGCCTGGCTGGAAAAAACCTTCATGGCGGTCGCCTTTGCCGAAGAGGGCCTGGCTGACGAGGCTGTGCGCCTGAGCGGAGAGCCGCCGCGCCGCAAGTGCGGCTGCTGCGAGGCCTTCCTGGCCCAGATCGGACTGAGCGAGGCGCCCATGACCTTCGGCCTGGTGCCCTCCACCCAGTTCGCCGGCCGCCGTTAACCACCGGCATCTGGGCGCGACAGGGAAACGACCATGCCCGCCACTGTCCAGATCGTCTCGGCGGACCCCTCCTTTGCCGAATTGTTGCGCGGCAAACTGCAGGGGTGGGGGCTGACGGCAACCCTGGGCGAGGAACATCCCCTGGCAGCGGTCCAGGCGGCGGCCGCCGGGAAAGTGGATGTGATCCTGCTCGATATCCGGCAGGAGGCCGCCACCATGGTCAGCCGGCTTGCCAGCGCCATGCAGGGGAAAAACGGATTGGAGGTGGTGCTCATCAACACGCCGGAGGGAGTCAGTGCCTCCATGGAAGGAATGCGGGCCGGCGCCTCGGACGAGGTGACCACCCCGCTCGATGCCGCCACCCTGCAGGAGAAGATCATGGCCGCCGTCCGCCGGCGGCAGAAAGCCAAAAAAGCGGCCGGCCGCAGAAAGGCCTCCCTCTGGGGCCTGCTGGAGCAGACCATGAACGCCGCCACCTTCGCCCAGGCGGGTGAATTCGATACCGCCATGGAGTTCCTCAAGGAAAAGGACGCCGGAGCCAAACCCGGGCCGCCGCGGAAATAGCCGGCCGGCGCACCAACACAAGGAGAAAGGGCATGGAAGACATCAAGATCCTGCTGGTCGACGACGAAGAAGAGTTTGTCAATACCCTGGCCGAACGGCTGAACCTGCGCGACCTGGCCAGCGAAGCCGTGCTCAGCGGCGAGAGCGCCCTCCAGTTCGTGGGCGACCGGCTGCCGGACATCATGGTGCTCGACCTCAAGATGCCCGGCATCAACGGCATGGAGGTGCTGCGCCGGATCAAGCAGTTCTACCCGCAGATCCAGGTCATCATCCTCACCGGTCACGGCAACGATCTCGACGAGGCCGAGGCGCGGCAGATCGGGGTCTTCGACTACCTCAAAAAGCCGGTGGACATCGAACTGCTGGTGGAACGCATCCGCGCCGCCTACCAGGAGATGAAGCAGGTGGACACCATGTCGGCCATGACCTTTGCCGAGGCAGGCGAGTTCGACACCGCCCGCACCATCCTCAACAAGTAACCCTCGCCCCGGCACGCCCCACCACGACGCCATGAAGATGTACGCGGCCACCATACCAGCCGAGGTGCTGCAGCTCAAGCCACGGGAACTCTATTACGCCCGGCAGAAGCAGCTCTTCATTCTGGTCTTCCTGCTGGTGGCGGTGGTGCCGCTGCTCGTCCTCAACAGCTACTCCTCCCACTATTACCAGGATTCCTGGCTCAAGAAGACCACGGCGGAACTCACCTCCATCGCCGAAAGCCGCCGGGAGATCGTCGACCTCTTTCTCGCCGCCCAGGAAAACCAGCTGGCAAACCTGGTCGCCTTCAACACCCTCGATTCGCTGAGCGACCCGCAGGAACTGGAACGCCTCTTTGCCGGACTCCAGCGCAACGGCTCCATCACCGACCTCGGCGTCATCGACCGGGCCGGCAACCACCGGGCCTACGCCGGACCATACCGCCAGGAACTGCGCGGCAAGAATTACGCCGACGCCCCCTGGTTCCATGAAGCCATGGGCAGCGGCCGCTACATCAGCGATATCTTCAGCGGCTACCGCAAGGTGCCGCACGTGATCGTCGCCGTGGCCGACCCGGCCCGCCAATGGCTGCTCAGGGCCACAATCAACTCCGAACTCTTCAATTCCCTGGTGGCCAGCGCCAACGTGGGCAAGGGCGGCGACGCCTTCATCATCAACGCCAG
This sequence comes from Thermodesulfobacteriota bacterium, assembly GCA_040757055.1. Classification (GTDB taxonomy): domain Bacteria; phylum Desulfobacterota; class Desulfobulbia; order Desulfobulbales; family Desulfurivibrionaceae; genus JAJZRJ01. Next base: position 31,326 of record JBFLXY010000010.1, read on the forward strand.
CGGCGAACTGCAGACCCCCAGCCGCCACAATCGCTCCGGCCTCGCGCCGCAGCAGGTCGCCATGCTCACCGCCGTGGCCAACGAGGACCGCGGCCCCCAGCAGGTGGGCAACCACCTCTATGCGGTCACCCCGCTCAAGGGCGGCGACTGGCTGCTGGTCCTGGAAACCGACCTGCGCACCGCGCTCGCCGATTTCTACCAGGCGCGCCATTTCGGCATCCTCCTCATCCTTGCCGCCTCGGTGGTCATCTTCGTGGTGGCGGCGCTGGTCATCAACTCGATGATGAACCGCATCTCCAGGGCCGACCAGCAGCGGATGACGCTCACCAACAACGTCCGCCACGTGGAGAAGATGGCCCTGGTGGGCAGGCTCGCGGCCAGCGTGGCCCACGAGATCAACAACCCGCTGCAGATCATCACCGACCAGGCGGGCTGGATGAACGAACTCCTTGACGACGAGGACCAGGAAAAGGTCGCCAATCTCGGCGAATACCGTTCATCCCTTGCCAAGATCCGCGCCCAGGTAAAAAGGGCCGGCGCCATCACCCACCGGCTCCTCGGCTTCTCGCGGCTGCGGGACGAGGAATGGTCCGCCACCGACCTGAACCGGGCCGCCGAGGAGACCATCGCCCTGCTGGAAAACGAGGCGCGGAACCACCACATCACCATCCGCCGCTGCTACAGCCCGAGCCTGCCGCTGGTCCGCACCGACGCCTCCCAGCTCCAGCAGGTCTTTTTGAACATCCTCAACAACGCCATGGACGCCATCGGCCAGAACGGCGTCATCGAGGTGGTGACCCGGCTTGTCGACCAGCAGGTGGTAATCGAGTTCCGCGACAACGGTCCCGGCCTGCCGCCGGAGGTCATGGGCCACATCTTCGACTCCTTCTTCACCACCAAGCAGAAGGGCAAGGGCACCGGCCTGGGGCTCTCCATCTCCCACCACATTATCGAACGGCTGGGCGGCACCATCACCGCCGCCAACCGCGAAGGCGGCGGCAGCGTCTTCTCCGTGGCCCTGCCGGCGCCTTCGCTCTCCCTGCATCCGCAGCCGCTGCCGGAAAGGCTGCGCGAAACCATGGCCGCAGCGAGGTGACGCCCATGAAACCACTCAGCCTGCTCATCGTTGACGATGAAGCCGATTTTGTCGACAGCCTCACCAAAAGGCTGCGCCGCCGCGGGATCAACTGCGACGGGGCAAGCTGCGGCGCCGAGGCATTGACCAAGCTGGCCGCCGCCCGCTACGACGTGGTGCTGCTCGACATGCTGCTGCCGGACCAGAACGGCAACGAGGTGCTGCGGATCATCAAGGCGCAGTGGCCCTCCACCAGGGTCCTCATCCTCACCGGCCACGCCTCGGTGGAGGCGGGACGCGAAAGCCTCCGCCGCGGCGCCGCCGAGTACCTGATGAAGCCGCTGGAGACGGAAACCCTCATGGAAAAACTGACCGCCCTCACCGGGCGACCGAACGAAGCGCGAGATACCACAGGGGCTTCAACCGGCATTGTTGCCGGCGGAGAACCATTTTTTTCCTTTCAACCCGTTATGGAGGGCAACCACCGATGAAATTCCTCAGACAGTTCCATGACCTGATGCTCGCAGGCGGCAGGGCGTACGCCGCATGGGAGATCGACACCTCGAAACGCATCATGGGCGACCGCAAACGCCTGATGCTCCTGGGGCTCCTGCTCATCCCCATCATCCTCGGCGGCATCGCCTTTGCCGATGAAGTGGCCGGCACCATGCCCGCCATGCTGGGCGGCAAGACCGCCTATGCCCCGGCCCACTACACGCCGGTCATCTTCTTCGCCTCCATCGCGGTGGGCGTGGTGGCGGGTCTTATCACCGGCTGCATCGGCGCGGGCGGCGGCTTCATCATCGCCCCGGCCCTGATGAGCGCCGGCGTCAAGGGCATCCTCGCCGTGGGCACCGACCTCTTCCACATCTTCGCCAAAGCGATCATGGGCAGCGTGCTCCATCGCAAGCTGGGCAACGTCTCGGTGGCCCTGGCAGTGGTCTTCCTCATCGGCTCCATGGCCGGAGCCACCCTGGGCGGCTACATCAACCGGACCATCTACGAGGCAAACCCGGTGCTCTCCGACGCCTTCATCACCACCATCTACGTCCTCATGCTGGGCTTCCTCTGCTTCTATGCCCTCTATGACTGGTACCGCTCCACCCGGCCAAGCCAGGTAAAGACCTCCTCCGGCGGCCACGGTAGCCAGTCCGTCGGCACCCTGACCGGCCTGGCCCAGAAACTCCAGGCCGTCAACCTGCCGCCGATGATCTCCTTCGACGAGGGCGTCACCCCGGGCGGCCGCAAGATATCCTGGCTTTTCCTGGTGCTGAGCGGCGCCCTGGTGGGCCTGGCCGCGGCGATCATGGGCGTGGGCGGCGGCTTTCTCACCTTCCCGATCTTCGTCTACGCACTGGGCGTCTCCTCCGCCACCACCGTGGGCACCGACATCTTCCAGATCATCTTCACCGCCGGTTACGCGGGCCTCGGCCAGTACGCCATCTACGGCTTCATCTTCTACACCCTGGCCATGGGCATGCTGCTCGGCTCCCTGATCGGCATCCAGATCGGCTCGCTGGTCACCAAGGTGGTGAGCGGCCAGACCATCTGCGGCCTTTATGCCGTGGCCACCTCGGCCGGCTTCGTCAACCGCGCCTTCGCCCTTCCGGAAAAGCTGGCCAAGATGGGCTACATCTCCATGAGCAAGGAAACCGGCCAGGTGCTGAATACGGTCGGCACCTACGTCTTCTTCGCGGTGCTGGGCGCCTTCGCTCTCTGGGTCTTCTTCATCTTCTTCAAAAACATCCGCGTGCTCAAAGGCGAAGACGCGGCGCATCAGCACGCCTAGGAGGACAGACACATGATTGCCAACAAAAAGGAATTCGGCGGCGGCCTGGTGATGATGATCGGCTTCTGGATCGTTTTCGCCATCCTGCTCTCACCGCTCTTCGAAGGAAAAAACCTGCTCGATTACATGGATGGCCTCTACAACTCCATCTCCAAGAAGTCGGCCTACTACATCCCGGAGATGGCGGAAAAGGCCGACACCCTGAAGGGCTCTGCCTTCTCCATGAAGATCAAGGTGGAGGACCAGACTGCCGCCACCCGGGTTGCGGCCATGCTGAACAAGGCTGGCGCCACGGTGGAGCAGGCTGAGGGCGAACTGCAGGTGAACGGTGATCTGGGCGTGGTGCTGGCATCGGCCATGGCCGATGCCGAGCTGGTCTACAACAACGACGGCGCGGCCGTGCAGACCAAGCACGGCGCCGAGGCCCGGCAGGTGATGTTCGACTGGCACAACACCCTCTCCGCCATGGAGAAACAGTTCACCAAGCAGGAGAAATTCGCGGAATCCACCACGCTCTACAAGGCCAAGACCAAGGCCATTGAGACCGCCTACAACTACTACGACATCGAGGCGCAGTCCATCAAGGACAAGCTCCTGATCGTGGTGCTGTCGCTGGTGGGTTATGTGATCTACACCATGTGGTTCGGCTTCGCCATCCTCTTCATGTTCGAAGGGTGGGGGCTCAAGCTCGAGCACTGATGCCTGGCCTCACCGAGGCGCCGGAGAATTCCGATGCCCCCGGTGAAACCATAACCGATTGCGCCGGGCGCCCTCCTTGCCCGGCGCAATGTCCCACAATCCCAACCACCGGAATCCGCGAGGGTTCCAACCAGGCAGGGCCGGCAATCCCACCGGTCCTGCCTTCCTTGCAGCATCGGAACGGCGCTGACCGGCAGGGCCGATGGTTTTTCCTTTCCCTCCGGCGCCGGCTTCCATTATGCTGGTCCAAAACCCGTCCGCTGCCTCCGGCCGGGCAGCCGGCGAAACGGCAACCTCCTCAACAAGACGGCCCCGCGGACGCATGAGCACCCTCTGGCAACAACTCGCCCTCTTCTTCTCCCGTCGTCCCCGGCTGACGCCCGCCGAGCTGCAGGCGCTCTTCCGCGACCACTACCGGAGTTTCCAGTCGCTGCTCACCGCCAACAACAATGCCCTGGAGCTGATGGCCGAAATGGAACAGGCGCTGGCCGCCGGCCGGTCCTTCGGCATGTCCTTTGTCCGGGGGCATGCCACCGCGCTGACTGTCAACGTCTACAAGATGGTCCAGCAGCTCATCAAGCTCGCAGGCGGCCGTTACCACGAGCTGCAACCGGCCTTTACCGCCATCTCCAGGGAAATCGAACAGATCCTCGGCCGCGAACGCGAACTGCCTGCTGGCCACTACATTCTGGCCATGGACGAAATCGCCAAGGAGAGCGTGGACCAGGTGGGGGAAAAGATGGCGAACCTGGGCGAGGTGCGCAACCGGCTGGGGCTCACCACCCCGGACGGCTTCGTGATCACCGCCGCGGCAGTCCGCCACTTCCTGGAGGCGAATCGCCTCCAGGCAGAGATCAACCGCCGGCTCCGGGCGCTGGACCTCGACAACCTCGAACAGCTCTACACCGTGAGCGCCGCCATCCAGAAGCTGATCAGCACCGCCACCCTGCCGGCCGACCTCGACGCAGCCATCACCGCCGCCTACCGGCAACTGGCTGCCAACAGCGGGGGCGAGCCCCTGGTGGCCCTGCGCTCCAGCGCCCTGGGTGAGGACAGCATGAACGTCTCCTTTGCCGGCCAGTACCGGACCCAGCTCAACGTGGCGCCGGAATTCCTGCAGGAGACCTACCGGGAGATCGTGGCCGGCACCTACAAGAGCCAGGCCATCATCTACCGGGAGCAGCGAGGCTTCCGGCATCAGGATGTCTCCATGTGCGTCGGCTGCCTGACCATGGTCCGGGCGACCATCAGCGGGGTGGCTTACTCCCGGGCCCCGGACGACCCGCGCAGCCCCTGGGTGGTGATCGAGGCGGCGCCGGGACTGGCCAGCCAGGTGGTGGACGGCCGGGCCGGCAGCGAAGTATTGCAGGCCGGGCGGGAGGCGCCCTGGGGCATCCTCACTCGCCAATCCTCCCCCCACACCGGGACCCCGACCACCTCCCTCACCCCGGAACAGGCGGCGGAGGTGGCCCGGACCGCCGTGCGCCTCGAAGAACATTTCGGCACCCCCCAGGACGTGGAATGGTCCTTTGACCAGGACAACACCCTCGTGATCCTGCAAAGCCGACCCATCGGCCAGCAGCATGCCGTCGCCGGCGAACCGCCGCCCGTTGCCGCAGCCGCCGACAGCCCGCTGCCGGCGCCGCTGCTGGCCGGCGGCGTCACCGCCAGCCGGGGCGTGGCCTGCGGCACGGTCTTCAAGGTCCGCAACAGCCTCGATCTCCTGCAGTTCCCAAAGGATGCGGTCCTGGTCATCGAGACCCCCTATCCGGACTGGGCCACCATCTTGAACCGGGCCGCGGCGGTGGTGAGCGAGACTGGCCAGGTCGCGGCGCATCTCGCCACCGTGGCCAGGGAGTTCGGGGTGCCAGCCATTTTCGGGCTGGGCCGGGCCTCCGCCACTCTGGAAAACGGACAACTCATCACTGTGGATGCCACCGGCCGCAGGGTTTACGACGGCCGGGTGGAGGAACTCCTCGCCCTCGCCGCCCCCCGGCCCGACCTCATGGCCGACAGCCCGGTCTACCGCCTGCTTCAGGATGCCCTGGCCCATATCAGCCCTCTGCATCTCACCGATCCGGCATCGCCGTTTTTCCGCCCCTCCGCCTGCAAGACCCTCCACGACATCACCCGCTTCTGCCACGAAAAGGCGGTGGACGAGATGTTCGCCTTTGGCGAGCGCGCCGGCTACGCCAACAAGGCCGCCAAACAGCTTGTGGTGGACGCCCCCTCCCAGTGGTGGGTCATCGATCTCGACGGCGGTTTTCGGGAAGGCTTCGACCCGGCGGCCCGTTTCGTCGGCATCGACGACATCGTCTCGGTGCCCATGCGCGCCATCTGGCACGGCATGACTGCGGTGCCCTGGGAGGGACCGCCGCCGGTAAGCCTGAGCGGCTTCGGTTCCATCATCTTCCAGTCCACCCGCAACCCCCAGCTCGATCCTGCCGTGCGATCGGCCATGGGGGGGAGGAACTATTTCCTCATCTCAAAAAACTACTGCAACCTGAGCGTGCGGCTGGGCTACCATTTCGCCATGCTGGAGGCGAGCCTGAGCGAACTGCTCACCGAAAGCTACATCAGCTTCCGCTTCCAGGGCGGGGCGGCGGACGAACAGCGGCGACACCAGCGGGTCAGGATCATGAAAACCTTTCTCGAACAGTTCGATTTCCGCATCGAGGTCAAGGGCGACGCCCTCACCGCCCGACTGGAAAAATATCCCGCCGATTTTCTCATGGAACGGCTCACCGTGCTCGGCTACCTGCTCATCCACACCCGGCAGATGGACATGGTCATGGGCGACCCGGCAGCGGTGGAACGCTTCATGTGCAAGATCCACACGGAGATCGAAGAGATCTTCAATCCCGAGGCAAAGGAGGAGAGCGGTGGAACACACCTACCGGATACTGCTGGTTGATGACGAACCGGATTTTCTCGAAATGATGACCAAACGCCTGGGCCGGCGCGGGTTCCAGAGCAAGACCGCCACCACCTGCGCCGCCGGCTTCACCATCGTGGAAAGCGGCTGGCCGCAACTGGTGGTGCTGGACGTCATGCTGCCCGACCAGGACGGCATCGAATGCCTGAAGCGCATCAAGGGCCACAATCCCCGGCTGCCGGTGGTGATGCTCACCGGCCACGCCTCCATGCAGGCGGGCTTGAAAGGCATGGAATACGGGGCCAACGACTACTGCCTCAAGCCCATCGAACTGGACGAGCTGGTGGAAAAACTGCTCATCGCCCTGCGGGAGGCAGGAGGGTAATCCTGTCTGCCGCGACAAAGTGCGTGTCGCGCTGGGGCAACTGTCGTGCAGCAGCCACCTGTTGCCCCCAAAGTTGCCCCCAACGGCCTCGGACTGCAACGCCTTTCTCTGGACAAGGCCGGACACCAAAAAGCCCGCAATCCTTTTCAGGACGCGGGCTTTTGACTTTTATCCGGACAGTGCCGGATATCGAAATGGTGGAGGCGCCGGGAGTTGAACCCGGGTCCGAAAATACTCCGCTTCAAGCGTCTACATGCGTATCCCTGCTTTATTGCTTATCGTGCCGGGGTTCCACCAGGGCCAGGAACCACCCGCACTATCCTCCTTTGGTTTCGCCCTCCGGGCGGCAGGCACGCCCGGAACGCTATCCCACTCGTCGACGCCCTTACCGACCCCGTGGGAGTGGGTCGGCAGAACGGCAGAGCTTGCTGTTTAGGCAGCTACTGCGTAGGCATAGTCGTCTGCGACTATATTTATTCTACCAGTTTTACGAGGTGGGTAGAGACCTCGGCATGCAGCCTGAGCTTACATATCCCCGTCGAATCCGTTTCGCCCCCCTTATTTTGAAGTGCTGAGTTATGAGTGCTGAGGATTGAACCGCAAACACTCATCTGTTTCTCCGCATCGCGCGTTGCATCTCGCGATCGGCTTCCTTCTGCTTGAGTGAAGCCCGCTTGTCGTAGAGCTTCTTGCCCCGCGCGAGCCCCAGGGCCAGTTTCGCCTTGCCCCGTTCGTTGAAGTAGATCTTGAGCGGCACCAGGGTGCAGCCCTGCTCCTTCACCTTGCCGATGAGCTTGCGTATCTCCGCACGGTTCAAAAGCAGCTTCCGGAGCCGCAGCGGGTCCGGCGCCGCAAGGTTGGCATAGACATAGGGCGAGATATGCACGTTGTAGAGGAAGACCTCGTTGTTCTTGATCTGTGCATAGCCGTCCGTGAGATTCGCCTTGCCGGCGCGGAGCGATTTCACCTCTCCACCGGTCAGGACCATGCCGGTCTCGAAGACCTGCTCGATGGTGTAGTCGTGGTAGGCCTTCTTGTTGGTGCAAACGACCTTGCCGGATACCTGCTTACTCATATAAAAATAACCATGGTCATGGGCCTGCGCAAGAAACAAAAACCCCCTTGCTCCGAACCAGCAGCAAAGGGCATTTTCCTTCTATACCCGATTTTGCGAAAAAAAACGAGGGGCGCGATTATTCCGCCGCGGTGATGCGCAGCAGCTCGTCCACGGTGGTGATGCCGGAACGCACCTTCTGCCAGGCATCCTGCCGCAAGGTGGTCATGCCATCTTTAATGGCCCGTTTGCGCAGCTCGGCCTCGGATTTGTGGCTGCTGATCATCTGGCGGATGGCGTCGCTCAAGGGGAAGATCTCGAAGACCCCGCAGCGGCCGAGATAGCCGGTATTGCGGCACTTGGCGCAGCCAATGCCGCGCTTCAGCTCGATGGGGCCACCCTCCTCCACCTCGATCCCCATGGCGGCCAATTCCGCCGGGGTCACGGTGTAGCCCTCCACGCAGTGGGGGCAGATGCGCCGCACCAGGCGCTGGGCCATGGCGCCCAGCAGGGTGGAGCCCACCAAAAAGGGCTGCACACCCAGATCGAGCAGCCGGCTCACCGAAGAAACCGCGTCGTTGGTGTGGAGGGTGGAAAAGACGAGGTGGCCGGTGAGCGCGGCCTGGATGGCATTGGTGGCGGTGTCGGCGTCGCGGATCTCGCCGATCATGACGATATCCGGGTCCTGACGCAGGATGTTCCGTAAAATCGTGGCAAAGGTTACCCCCACCGCGGGCTGGACGCTGATCTGGTTGAACTCCTCGTGCACCATCTCCACTGGGTCTTCCACGGTGACGATGTTCAGTTCCGGCGAGGCGATCTCCTTGAGGGTGGAGTAGAGAGTGGTGGACTTGCCGCTGCCCGTAGGGCCGGTGACCAGCACGATGCCGTGGGGCGCGCGGATCATCCCCTGATAGACGGCCAGGTCGTGGTCGGAAAAGCCGATATCGGCCAGATCCTGAAAGAGGATATCCGGGTCGAGGATGCGGAGCACCGCCTTCTCGCCAAAGGCCACCGGGATGGTCGAAACACGAATCTCCGCCTCCTTGCCGCCGCGGTCCACCTTGATGCGGCCGTCCTGAGGCCGCCGCTTTTCGGCAATGTCCAGGCGGGAGAGGGACTTGATCCGCGAGATTACCGCCGCATGGACCACCTTGGGCAGTTTGTAGACGGTGTGGAGCGCGCCATCGATGCGCAACCGCACCAGGGAGGTGTCCCGCTTGGGTTCGATGTGGATGTCGCTGGCCCGCTGGTCAAAGGCGTAGTTGAAGAGATGGTCCACCGCAGTGGTGATATGGTGGTCGGTGGAGGCCGCCTCCTCGGTGGGGGCAATGCGCACGTACTGTTCCAGGTTGCCGAGGTCCACCGCCGGGCCGGCCAGGGAATCCTCAGCCGCGGAAATCGAGGTCTGGAAGCCGAAAAACTCGGCGAGCATCCGGCGGATATCGCTTCTGGTGGAGAGAAAAGGCTTCACCTTGAGCTGGCTGGCCCGCTCGATGTCGTCGAGCGCGGCCCGGTTGTCCGGGTCGCAGACCGCCACCTCCAGCACCCCGTTCCTGACGGCAAGGGGCAGGATGAGGTGCTTGACCGCAAAACTCTTGGGGATGGTCTTGGTGACGGTCTTGAGGTCGAGATCCAGCGGGTCGAGCTTTTTGAAGGGCAGGCCCAGTTCCTCGGCCACGGCCCGCATGATGAGCTCCTCGGTGAGGGTCTCGCCCTTCCTCCCCGGCACCTCCAGACCAAGAGAGACCAGGACATCGACAAAGGTCAGGGTCTCATCCCGCTCCCTGCCGGTGTCGGCCTTCCGCCGGACACTGTGCTGCCGGAGCAGCAACTGGCGCTGCTGACATTTTTTGTCATACGCCAGCCGGGCCTGTTCGCTGCTCAGTAACCCCCGCCGCCGGAACAACCCCAACAGATAATTCTCGTCGTCAAGCAGGGGCTGGACAGGATTCCGGCCCGTATTCTTGGCAAATTTCATATGGGAGGTCATACTGTCGCCTTGTCTCTTACGCCTTTTTTTGTCACAAATTTCCGGTGTACATTTTGCATATTTCAAAAAAGCAAACGCAAACAAAATGCGCGAAAAAAACAGGATACCGCATTCTACCCAGGAACACGCGGAACCTGAAACACAAAAAAACGCTGGGCTCCGGTGGTAGCAAACAACACTACGACACGAATGTGATATACTGCCCTTCGGGGCGCCCGCGAAAGAAACTTGCGGACTCCATCACAGCTTTTCCGGTGGGGCAATCATGAAAGTTGGAAGGGAGGAGGATCAATGAAACCAAAGAGGATGCTTATCGGCACCACTCTGCTTTCCGGCATCTTGTTGGGGACTCCACCGGCCTTTGCCACCGATGAACTCTACCTCTGCGGCACAGTGGAGGACGCCAACCTGGCCAGCCAGCTCATCACCATCAACGTCGCCTCTGGGGGTTGCCGCGGACTGCGGACATTCAAGTTATCCCAGGCTGCAGCCAATGCCTTGGTTGCCAACGGCGTGGGCGGCCGGAAATGTTTCTTCATCAACAGCAACACCTGCCAGACCGGCTACACCTACACCATAACGAAGATTACGCCGGAGTGATGCCATGCGAAAGATAATCCTTTGCGCCGCCTTGGCGGGTTGCGTTATGGCTTGGGCTGACCAGGCCTCTGCCGCCATGTCGGACTATTGTCAAACCCCGCCCTTTCTCGGCACCACCGCCGCCCCCAACGTTCTGCTCATGGTGGACACCAGCGGCAGCATGGGATGGAAGGCATATTCCTATGGAGATTCCGACGGCCCTGACGCAGACACGATGCTGGACGGCTATGACCCCACCAGGGTCTACGAAGGCTATTTCGACCCGGTCAAGAGTTACACCCTCGTCGGCGGTGTTTACCAAGAGGCTGTAGGCGCGTGTACCGTCAAATGCGGGGCCGCCAATAACCAATGGACGTGCAGCAGCAACAACAACGGCTGTTACTATTTCGAGGCCAAAGGAACCCATGGCTGCGCCGCCAACAAATACGCCTGCTGCACCCAGGCCAACCTGATCGCCGTTGCCTGCGGCGCCGAGGATACCGGCAACTACCTGAACTATAAGAACATGACGCGGATGGACGTGCTGCGCTGGGCGCTGACCGGCGGTAAGCCCGATGGCTGCAACAACTCCATCCAGACATGCGAGCCCTCCCTGTGGCAGGAAGCCAGCTCCAGCGTGCCGTGCGATGCCGCAGGCTGCACCATGATGACAGAAAACGGCATCAAGGTGAAGGTGACGTGGGACCGCATCACCGGCGACCATGGAGGGCTGCTCTATCAGCTCAAAAACCTGACGGTGCAGCCCCGCATGGGCAGCATGTACTTCAGCGGCGATGGGGTAACCCGAACCGTTCTTGTCGGCGACTTCACGGGCTCGGCCAGCATCGACGGCGTCAATCCCTATAAAAATACCGTCACTGCGCTCAACGATGAATCCCCTGGCGGCAGCACCCCCATTGGCCCTGCGTTATGGGCCGCCTATGCCTATCTGGCCCAAAACGCCTCTGTCTTTGGCAGTCCCACCCCACAAACCGGTGTCGGCGCGGAATGGAAGAACCCCATGTACCAGTGCTTCGATAGCGACAACAACGGCAACTGCCAGGGGAACGAGCTCGTCCTTGTGCCCTGCGCCAAGAACTTCATGATCGTCCTTACCGATGGCCAATGGAACCGGGGCGGGACCAGCGGCAGCGTCACCAGCACCTGCAGCATCGACACCGGCTATGAGAGCGCCTCGGCCGACCCGGTGGTTCCCGCCTATTGGCTGCACAAGAAAGGCTATACCAACAGCCCCACCGGCATCGCATCCAAGGTGGAGGCAATCTACGGTGTCGGCCTCTGGCTCGGCGGCACCGGCGAGAACTCCCTCAAACATGTGGCCATGTATGGCGGGTTCGACACCAGCAGCAAAACCTGGCCGGGCAACATGACCGACTACCCCAAAGTGGCCGGCTGCGCCGCTGCCGACTGCGGCGCTGCCGCCACCAAAGGCAGCCCCTGCACCCCGTTGCCGCCGTCATCTTCGGACTGGGACAAAGACGCCGACAACATCCCCGACACCTTCTACAGCGCCTCCGATGCCGCGGAAATAAAACAAAACATCATGAAAATCATTCTGGAGATCCTGCGCCGGGCTTCGTCCGGTACAGCGGTATCGGTCCTGAGTTCCAGCGAAGGCAGCGGCGCCAACCTGATGCAGGCCCTCTTCTACCCAAGCCGTTCCTTCGAAGAGGATACAGAGGTCGCCTGGACCAGCGACCTGATGAACTACTGGTACTACATGGACCCCTTCTTTACCTTCTCCCAGATTCGAGAAGATACGGTGAGGGAAAACGCGGCATATACCCTGCTCGACCTCAAAAAGGACTACATTACAAACTTTGCCTTCGACTCGGCCGAAAACAAGACCATGGCGCGCCGCTGGTGGGATACTGCGGGCACAGGCACCGTTCTGACCGACATGGGCAGGGTGCCCATAGAAAACACCCTCCCCATCTGGCGGGCAGGCTACAGCCTCTGGCAGGCCGATCCCGCCGACCGGACCATCAAGACCACGGTGAACGGCTCCAGCCTGATCGACTTCACCACGGCAAACTACACCACGCTTGACGACTACATGGGGCTGACTGCCAGCAGCGTGGACGCAAAGACAACCATCAACTATGTCCGCGGCTACGATTGCGTGGATAGCAACGGTGATTCCTGCACCTGCGGCACAGCCGGATGCACCAAACTCGCGCGCAACAGAACCGTGACCGCCAAGGTCTGCTCCTCCCGGAAAAGCGCCTGCAATGCCGACAGCGATTGCCCAACTGGCGAGACCTGCGACACGGAAACCCACGTCTGGAAACTGGGGGACATCATCTCCTCCACCCCGCGCATCATGGGGCCGTCGTACCTGAACACCTTCAATATGCCCTCCCCCTTTGGCTACAACGACCAAAGCTATAGCGATTTCATCAAGAGCACCGACTACAAAGACCGGGAACTCGTCTTTGCCGGCGCCAACGACGGCATGCTGCACGCCTTCAAGCTGGGCAAGCTGCGGCAGAACTGGTCCGGCAAACAGTGGTTCGAAGCCGCCAAGCAGGAGGGCACCCTGGGCGTGGGGGGCATCGGCTCTGAAAGCTACGCCTTTATCCCCAAAAACGTACTTCCCTACCTGCGCTACCTTGCCGAAAGCGATTACTGCCATATCTATATGGTGGATGGCCCGGTCGCGCTGACCGAGGCCGCCATCAACAAGTCTTCGACCTGTACGCTTGCCGATTACTGGAATTGCCCGAAGCAGACCACCATGCAGGCCGCCCCCAACAGCGACAGAGTGGACTTCGCGAAAACGAGCTGGCGCACCACCCTGGTCGGCAGCATGGGCATCGGCGGCGCCACCTGCGATGCGGCAAGCCCCGATGCCGACCGGATCAGCACCCCGGTTTCGGTCGGGGGCTCGCCAGTGGGCTGGTCATCCTACTTTGCCCTGGACGTGACGGATCAGGCATCCCCACAACTCTTGTGGGAATACAGCAATGCGGACCTGGGCGTCAGCAACGTTGGTCCGGCAGTTGTCCGGACGGCCAAGAAGGAATGTACCATCAGCAAGGCCGAGTGCACCACGGACAGCGATTGCGGCGTTGTCACCACCAACGGCACCTGCGCCAAGGTAAAACGGTGCGCCATCAGCAATGCGGTATGCAACACGAACCTCGATTGCGGCGACACCGCCACCAACGGCCAGTGCGTTGAGGAGAATGGCCGGTGGTTCGCCGTTCTCGCCAATGGCGCGACCGGCCCCATCACCAACAAGGAATTCAAGGGCACCTCGGACAAAAACCTGAAGCTCTTTGTCCTCGATCTCAAAACCGGCGCCTTGCTGCGCACCATAGATACCGGTATCACCAACGCCTTTGCCGGCTCCATCTCCACCAATGCCCTCGACCTGGAAAAGGATCGCCCCAGCGATGGCGGCAACTACCAGGATGACGCCGTGTATATCGGCTATGTGAAAGGCACCACCAGCGGCGGGGTGCTGCGCCTCAATATCAACGACGCCATCAACCCCGCCAACTGGACGGTGAGCAAGGTCATCGAGAATATCGGGCCGGTGACCACCTCGGTGGTGAACCTGCTCGACCGGGCCAACCGGAAACTCTGGCTCTATTTCGCGGAAGGGCGCTTCTTCTACAAGCAGGACGATCTCGCCACGCAGCGCAGGCAGTACGGCATCCAGGAGCCCTGCTTCGATGCCACGAACAACCGCATCTTGCCCACCTGCACCACCAGCGTAACCCTGGCCGAACTGAATGACCAGACAACAACGCCGAGCACCACCCTCTTGGCCACAGACAAGGGTTGGTATGTCAACATGGATGCCGCGACAGCAACCACGGGGGCGGAGCGCGTCATTTCCAACCCCACGCCCGATCCGCTCGGCGCCATCTACTTCCTCTCTTTCGCGCCCACCTCGGACATCTGCAACTTCGGCGGCACCACCTATCTCTGGGCGCTCGATTATGCGACCGGCAGCAGGGTGACCTTTGTCATGCAGGGCAAGGCGCTGGTCCAGGTATCCACCGGCGAAATCAAGGAACTCGCCCTCTCTTCTGCGTTCACTGCAAGTGATAACCGCAAGTCCGCGGGGTTCACGGGTATTCCCCCCACGGGCCAGGGCCTGATGGTTGTCACCAACCCCACGCCGCTGAAAAAATTCATGCATATCCAGGAGCAATAGGACCATGGGGAAACCCGGAAATACTTGCGCGCAGCCCCCCCCAGAAGGTCATCCCGTTGCAACGTCCGAAAACCCGCGGATACAACGTCACGCGGGGTTTACCCTTGTCGAACTCATGATAGTCATCGCCATCATCGGGATTCTGCTGGCCATTGCGGTCATAAACTTCAAGCAATGGAACGAAAAATACACGGTGGAAGCCAATATCAAGGAAATCTATTCCATCCTGACCAAGGCCAGAAACGACGCCGCGAACAGCAACACCCAGGTACGCGTTACTCTGGCGGCCAATCAGGTATCGACCCACATGGACACCGACGGCGATGGTGTTGTTGACGCAGGTGAACCCACGACCACGAGACCGTACCCCCGCTTTACCATCACCTTCACTGCCTCCCCGCTTGTGTATGATCGAAGGGGCATCACTTCCGACATTCAGACCATACGCATCACCGGGTATTCCGCCAGTTCCTCGCCCGGCGTGGATTGTATCGTGGTTTCACGCGCCCGCATCAACATGGGCAAATTTACAGGAGGTGCCTGTGCGCAACAATAACCTGCTCTCACGCAACGAAGGCGGATTCACCCTGATTGAGATCATGATCGCCCTGCTGGTCTTCACGGTGATCATGCTGGGGGTGGCAGGAGGGCTCATCACCGTCGTCAGCACCAACAAAGGGAACGTGGTGCGCGACGAGGCGCTCCGGATCGCCGAAGAGGAACTGAACCGGCTGCGCGGGGAACAGTTCACCACCACGAGCACCTCGGCCGATCTGACGGCAAACGAACCGGCCTGGACCGCGCCGACCAATGTCCAGGGCAATATCCGCGGAACGACCACGACCTTTGCCAGGGCAACACAGATTTCGGATATGGCAACGGCCGCCACCGCGCTCAAGCGCATCGACGTGGCCGTTGGCTGGAACGATCCCAACAACCCAGGCGCTGCTGTCCTCGCAGCCACCGGCATGAATCGCCAGCTGGTCGTGAGCACCATCATTGTACGCAGTGATTGATGGGCCTGTCGCCACCGGCAGACAAGAGACAGGTGCCCACGTTCGGCGCCACCCGCATGAAGGGACAGAAATGAGAACACAGAACACAGCCCAAGACCGAAGCGAAGCCGGCTTCTCCCTCGTCGAGCTGATCATCTACATGGCCTTGCTGGGCATCCTGTTGACCTTGGTCTTCAGCACCTTCATCCCGGTCATGCAATCCGGCTCCCGGCAATGGCGCATCGGCGAAACCAAAATCGAAACGAGTGTCGGTCTCGATCTGTTGCGCGGTGACCTGGAACATGCCGGTTTTGGCCTGCCGTGGGAGTTTCCCGTGGGAGTCACGCCAAGTCCTTATTTTGAGCCAACCGCGCCGACGGCCCCGACGGCGCTTGCCGATGCCCCCAATGTGCCTCGGGCGGTGAACAGCGAAGACACCTCCGCCTCCAGTTTGAATACCTCGGACTACCTGACTATCCGGGCAACCAATGTGGCGATTAACGCATCCAGCCAGAAATGGGGCTGGCTGGGGCGAGACGCCGCCCACGCCGCCCTTTTGCAAACATTGAGCGACGAAGCGCTCAACAATGCGGATCGGGTTATCGTCATCCGTCCGGCGGTCAGCCCCGGCGAGTTTCATCGCCTTGTCTTGAATGGCACAAACTATTTCGCGCAGGCAACCGCCGCTAATTTGACCGCCTTTGCCCCGCCCGAAACGCCCAACGACCCCAATGGTGAACGTTATCTCGTTTACAGCCTGGGCACTACCGACCCCAGGCGGCCGTTCAACCGCACCGATTATTACATCAACAACGCCAATGTCCCGGCCCACTGTGCGCCAAACACCGGGGTGCTGGAAAAGGCAACCCTGAACCAGGGTGATGACAATTTCACCTCGTTACCCATCGTGGATTGCGTGGCCGATTTCCAGGTGGTCTACTATCTGGACACCGACAACAACGGCGGCTGGGATACCCGAGTCAATGCCAGCGGCCTCAATGGCCTCACCGCCAAGCAGATTCGGGAGCAGGTAAAATCCATCCGCTGCTATATCCTCACCCACGAGGGCGGCGTGGACCAGACCTACCGCCACCCCAATGCCACCATCAATGTCGGGGATCTCGCGGCGGATGGGGTCACCTTGCAGGCAGCCGCGGGCGGTGCCGGCGCGCAAGCCGGCCGAAACTTTGATCTGAATGCCACCATCGGTGCAACCTGGCCCAACTACCGCTGGAAGGTCTATGGCCTGGCGGTAACGCCCCGCAATCTGCAATAGACAACCACGGAGGATTCTCCATGAAGCGTCATATCCCCCCAAAAACTCCTGTCGCTATTCTTGGCAACGAACGCGGTATCGCCTTGGTCATGGCTTTGGTCTTGGGTCTTATCGGAATGCTCATGATCACCGCCATCATCTATATGGTAGGAACCGGCACTTGGATCGGTGGTTCAAAAAAACGTTACCAAACCGCACTGAACGCCTCCCACGGCGGCATGAATTTCTTCGCCAGGGAAATCATCCAGCGGGTGGTGGGTGGAGCCACCCTCAGTTCCCTCGGGACATTTGGCGGAATACTCACCCCCGTGGCCTCTGACGCAAACTTCACCACCAAACTCACCACCACCGGCAGAATCGGCGATGCAGGCTATCCCGTCGATAACCCGGATGCGACCTTGACGTTCATCTTCACCGCACCTACCCCAACCATGACGGTCAATACCGCGATCGTCGGCGCGAGCCGGGGCAACAGCGGCACCTCATCCAATGTCCTGGTGGGCGGCGGGGTGGTCAACACCGGCAGCGGCACCGTCACCCCGCAACATATTCCCTATCTCTATCAAACCGATATCCAGAGCCAAAGCGGGGTGTTCGCGCGGGAACGGGCCAGGCTATCGTCGATATACGCCTACTGAGACTGTGACAAGAAAGCAGAAGACGCATCACGTCATGGCTGGTGACAAAAAATGTCAGAAGGACAACCATATTATATTTCCCCCATTCCTGCCCAAACAATAACATGCTAAAAAGACAATAAAAATACCACCAGCAAACCAATCGTCACCCTTGGCACGGAAAATGAATTTGACGCAGAGCACGGCAAACCCCTAGTATGGGTAACAACGAGTTTGGCTGCACCGCACCATCCTCACCCCAAGTAAACACAAAGGAGACGCACATGAAGAACCAAAAAGGCTTTACCCTGGTGGAGTTGATGATCGTTGTGGCGATCATCGGCATCCTGGCGGCCATCGCCATCCCGCAGTTCGCTGCCTATCGGATCAGAGGCTACAATTCTTCCGGCAACAGCGACATTCGGAACCTTGCCACCTCCGAGGCCGCCTTTTTCAGCGACTGGCAGGTATTCGGCAACTCTGTATCAGCCGCAAACCAGGCCGCGGCTGATGCGCTGGTTCCTGCTGCCGGGGCCGGTGCTGTTGTGACGGGTGGGGCGGCCGCCGTTTTCCCCTTCGTCACAGCGCAGGATACCGGTGGCACCACCCGCTCCCTGCAAATCGGTTTGGGCAACGGCGTCAGCATGCAGGTTGACACCAATGCAGCAGGTGGTGGCTTGACTGCCAATGCCACCTTCGTGGCCGTGTCAAAACACCTGCAAGGTGACACCTACTTCGCCACCGATGGCGATGCAACCCTCTTCTATGCCGACCAGGTCGCAGGATCGAACGGTACTGTTCTCGCCGCGAACATTCCCCCGGCCTCCACGGCCGCGGACAATTTCAGCGGCGTGAACGGCCCGAGTGGCAACCCTTGGACGCTGAAGTAACCAAGGCTATCGCATAACTGCGAAAAGCGCTGGTTGATGTACAATCAACCAGCGCTTCTTTATTATCGCCTGCCTTGCAATCTCCTGTTATCTGGGGCAATGAAAAGCGAGCTTCACCTTCTCCCACTGCTTACGAAATGATAATTTTTAACAACATCCGAAAAACCTATCCCCCGGAAATCACCAGCTCACCCCAGGTCGCTTTGAACGATGTTTCGTTCTCCTTGACAAACGGCCAGACCCTAGGGTTGATTGGCGCCAATGGCGCGGGCAAGTCCACTTGCATCAAACTCCTGATGGACTTCATCCGACCGGACAGCGGCACCATCTCCCTCCAAGGCCGCTCTCCCAAGAGCCCGGAAATCCGCAAACACATCGGCTACCTGCCCGAACTCGCCAACTTCCCAGCCAACCTGACCGCCCTGGACATGCTACGCTTTGCCGGCGCCACCTGCGGAATGCAGACAGCAGCCATCCGGACCGCCTCGGAAAAATGGCTCCGCCGGCTTGGCCTATGGGAGGATCGGAAAAGGCCGCTACGCAACTATTCCAAGGGAATGCAGCAGCGGGCCAATTTCGCCATCGCCCTGCTCAACGACCCGGAACTGCTTATTCTGGACGAACCCATGAGCGGTCTCGATCCTATCGGCCGGGCCGACATCCTGGCACTCATCGCCGACTTGAAAGCCCAAGGCAGGACCATCCTCTTTTGTTCGCACATCCTGGAAGACGTAGACCGGCTGGTGGACCGGGTGGTGGTGCTCCACAAGGGACAAAAGCTCTTCGAGGGGCCGCCCCGCTCCCTGGCCGAACAGCAGCACTGCCCCACCTTGGTGGAAGGGTACCTCGACCTTGTGCAGCAGGTGACAAAAAATGACTGACACTCTCTGCCGTATCACCGCCTTGGCACGGCTCGTCCTGCTCGACGGCCTTCGCCGCCACGCCCTCATGGGACTCATCGCCCTTTCCGTCGCCACACAGACCGGAACTCTCTTGTTCTTTGATTTCATCCCCCGCGATATCGGCCGCGCCTCCAGCGATTTCATCCTCTCCATGGCGTGGCTCTCCGGTTTCATCTTCCTGTTTTTCCATGGGGTACAGGTGATTGCCCTGGATGAAGAACGGAAGGTCATCTATTCCCTGCTGGCACGCCCCATCTCTCGGGGGGAATACGTCGTCGGCATCTTCGCCGGCCTTGCCTCCCTCCTCCTGTTACTCAATCTCATTCTCTGTGGCCTTGGCTATGGCTCCCTCATGCTGATCAAACAGATGGTGAAACCGGTCTATTTCAGCCAATTCCACCTAGACCCCTATCTGTTGTCATGGTTCGGCCTCTTTTCTATGGAACTCATGCTGCTCGCCGTTATCCTGCTTTTTTCCGGCCTGGTGCGGGGCAGTTTTCCGGTGCTGCTTATCTCCCTCTCCTTTTATGCCATCTGCTCCGGTCTGCCGGTGGTGCGGGAGGCGGTTGCACAGCAGACAGCGCAAAACAAGGAAGTCTCCGGCCTCTCCCCCATCTTGCAGTGGATGACCGCGGTCTTTCCTGATTTTGACCGACTCGACTTCAAAAACATGATCGCCTCAGCTACCCCGATACCAGATGCAACGCTCACCTTGATCAACTTCGGACTGACACTGTCTTATGTCGCTATTTTTCTTTGGCTTGCCTGTATTGTCTATCAACGGCGGGATCTGCAATGAAAGCCTCGCTCCAATGGCCCTTCTTTATTCTCCTGCTTGTGTGCTACGGCACCCTCTTTTCGCTTCAAGAAAATCGTTTTTCCAAGGTTGACCAACAACTTTCCCACCCCGCCCCACCCAAAATCCAAAAAGCCGCTCTGGGTTACCTCCGGCAATTGGGCGGCGAAATGCAGTTCATCAAGGCCAGTGTGTTCTGCGGTGGGTTGAGACCTGGACGCGACCCAAAGGAATACGCCGAACCCCTTGCGCGACATTTTGCCGCTGCTGTTACCCTCCATCCCCACTTTATCGACTCTTATTTTCTCTGCCAGGCAACCCTACCCTACATAAGCAATGAATACGCAAAATATACCAACACCATACTCGCTGAAGGTATCGCCGCGCTGCCAGACAACCTCGTGCTGCCTTTTTTTGCTGGCTTCAACCATTTTTACTTCCTTAGCGAACCACTGGAGGCAGCCCGGCTTTTCCGGCTGGCCGCCCAGCGCCTCAATGCCCCCCCAATTCTAGAACACCTTGCCAACATTCTTACCGCCGAGGGGGGAAATATCCACGCCGCCCTGATCGGATTACGAAACATGCATGCTGCTGAAAAAGATGCACGGCGCAAGCTGATGTACGCGGAGGAAATCGCTGCTTTTGAAAAAGCGGCCACGGTACTCAACGCCATAAAACATTACGAACAAACCACCGGCCAGCCGCCCGCCCGGTTGGAAAACCTCGTCCCCGGCTATCTGACAGCCCTTCCCAATGTTGGGCCAATTTTCAAACTTGAATGGCAACCGCCCCACCTCGGTGTCATCCGCCTCGCCCGCCGCACTGCGGCACAGCCCAGCCCAAAGCACTGAACCCAGCTGACCATTTTTTGCAGATAGCAATTCCCAAACGCGGCTGATTCGGTATAATGGCCCTGATCCGCCGCCGTGCGCCATTCCGGCCCGGCACGGCCAGGACATACGCCATGACATCACGCACCACCATCAAAGAAATTCGCGACGGCCAATCGGTCGAAGGGCGCTATCTCGTCAAGGAGATGAGTCGGGGGGAAACCAAAACCGGCAAGCCCTACCTGATGCTCACCGTGATGGACGCCACCGGCGAGATGGCAGGAAGGGTGTGGGACAACGCGGATCAATTGCTACCGGAATGCCCGGTGGGCGCGGTGGTCAGCCTCAACGGCAAGGCGGAAAGCTACAAAGGGGTGATGCAGCTCAAGATCGACACCCTCAAGCGGGTCGATCCGGCTTTGGTTGATCCGGCCGATTTCCTGCCCACCACGCCGGGCGACATCAAGGCCATGAGCCGCGAACTTACGGCCATTGCCGACGGGGTGGAAGACCCCTTTCTCCGCGAGCTGCTCCTCGCCTTCCTCAAGGACCGCAAATTCATGGCCGCCTTCAAGGCCGCACCCGCGGCCAAGGCCATGCACCACGCCTACGTGGGCGGCCTGCTCGAACACACCCTGGCCATCGCCCGGCTGGCCGGCAAGGTGTGCGACCTCTATCCGACGCTGGACCGCTCATTACTGCTGACCGGGGTGCTGCTCCACGACATCGGCAAGATCCAGGAATTCGACATCGCCAGGATCCCGGCGGACTACTCCGACAGCGGCCGGCTGGTGGGCCATATGGTGCTGGGGATTGGCATGATCGACGAGCGGATTACCACCATCAAGGGCTTTCCGGCAGACCTGGCCGCTCGATTGAAACATCTCATTCTGAGCCACCACGGTAGTCACGAATTCGGCTCGCCGGTGCTGCCGATGATGATCGAGGCCTTTGTCCTCCACTTCCTCGACAACCTCGACGCCAAGGTCGCCTACTTCGACCGCCTGGGCAGCCAGGCGCAGGGCGAGGGCTACCAGTGGTCCGACTACCAGCGCAACCTGGAGCGCTTCCTCTACCTCCGCCCCAACGCTGCCACCGCAGCCCCATCCCAGGGCACCGCCCCGGAGATCGACCCCCGCCAGCGCAACCTCTTCGACCTCGGCTGACCTCGCCCCTCACCGCCTGATGTAAAAAGAAAACTCCTGCATCACCTGTTCCATGGGGATGGCAAAACCGATCCCCTGGGTGCCGCGCAGGATCATGGTGTTCACCCCCACGGCCTCGCCCTCCTCGTTCACCAGCGGCCCGCCCGAATTGCCAGGGTTTATGGCCGCATCGGTCTGGAGGATGGTGCGACCGTTGTGGTCGCGGTAGCCGGAAATGATTCCGGCGGTCACGGACTGCCGCAAACCAGAAGGGTTGCCGATGGCGAAGACCTTGGCCCCCTGCGGGTGGTGTCGGGGATCCGCCACCGGCACCATGGGGGAATCGTTCACGTAGATGGTGAGCAGGGCGAGGTCGAGACCCTGGCTCATGTTCACCGAGCCCACCGCATACTCGCTGCCGTCGATGAGCACCACCTTCACCTCGCCGGTGGAGGAACCCTCGATGGACTGTATCTTGCCCTGCAATTCGTCGTAGGCCGCCTTGGCCTGAGCGTAGCGCTCCTCCCGCAATTTGAGCTGCAACTCCGCCTGGCTCTTTACCGGCGTGGCAGCCATGCCCTGCACCTGCTGCTTCAGATAATCAAGGGTATTGCGCTCAGCCTCGATCTGCTGCTTGAGGCTGTCACGCTGGGCCGTAAGCGCCGTCAGTTGCTGGCGGTCGAACTCCACCACATGGCGGTTGGTGACGATGTGGCCGGCGTTGTCCACAAAGAAACCGGAGCCGCTTCCCCAGGGACTCTTCACCAGCACCGTGGCGTTGCGCGCCCGCTCCACCTTATTGGCCGGCGGAAACTTGCGCTCCAGTTCGGCTGCCAGCCCGCCTGGAACCGCGTATATCGTCCTGCCAAGGCTCCCTTGACTGGAAGCGCCTTCCTCCACCGTAGCCACGGGCGCCTCGACCGGAGCCGCGGTCTGCTTCTGCTCCCGCAACAGCCAGTAGGCGCCACCAGCCACAGCGCACACCACGAGAAGGGCCGCCAGCCAGACCGGTTGCCCCTTTCTTGCCACGGGCGACTCCCCCGCCTCCCCTTCCTTGCCGGCCAGCCGCTCGTAATAACGGGCAAAAATAATCCCGCATTTGCCGCACTCCACGGTATTCAGTTGCTCATTGCCGCATTTGGGACAGCGCACCCTCCCCTCCTTTGGCGCAGCCACCGCGCCGCTTCCGGAACAAACCCGCCAGCATGGTGTCATGATGGCGATATTTTACGCTTCGCGCAACCGCTTTTGCGCAGTGCAACAAAGGCTTCAACTTTGGCGCCAAAGGCGGTATGATGCGCCTGTTTATCCTCAAACCTCCATGCGAAGGAGATGCACGCCATGAAACGCTTTGCCCTGTTGGTCAGCCTCATCCTCGTCGCCATGTCCCTCACCGGCTGCGGCTACAACCAGATCCAGCAGAACGAGGAGGCGGTGATCGCCGCCTGGGGCGACGTCGAGGCCGCCTACCAGCGCCGGGCCGACCTCATCCCCAACCTGGTGGAAACGGTCAAGGCCTATGCGGCCCATGAACAGGAGACCCTCATCGCAGTGACCGAGGCCCGGGCCAAGGTGGGGCAGATGAAGCTCGGCGCCGACGTGATCAACAACCCCCAGGCCCTGGCCCAGTTCCAGGCGGCCCAGGGCGGCATCACCTCGGCCCTCTCGCGCTTGATGGTGGTGGCGGAGCAGTATCCGGACCTCAAGGCCAACCAGAACTTCCGGGACCTCCAGCACCAGCTCGAAGGCACGGAAAACCGCATCAACGTGGCACGGGTGCGCTACAACGACACGGTGCAGGTCTTCAACACCTCCATCCGCACCTTCCCCAACAACCTGACCAACAGCCTCCTGCTGAAACTCGAGCGCAAGGAGCCGTTCAAGGCCGAGGCCGGGGCAGAGAAAGCGCCGCAGGTCAAGTTCTAGGGCCGGCCGGTGCGACGATTCATGCAATCCTTGTCCCCGGGCCTCGCCATGCTGTTGCCGCGGGTTCGTCCGCGACCGGGCGCAGGGATGCGCACGAGGCCGCAGACGCCTCGGAGGCGGGCAGGATGCCCGCCGAAAATGAGCGGAGACAGGATGGCGAGGCCCTTACTCCTTGGCCTCCTCGCCGGACTTTGCCTGCTCGCCGCCGGCACCCTTGCCTGGGCCAAGGCGGTACCAGCCTATCAGGGCTACGTCAACGACTACGCGGGCATGATCTCGCCAGGGGCGGAACAGGAACTCACCGCCCTCCTTGCCGCCTTTGACCAGTCCGACTCCACCCAGGTGGCGATCCTCACCATCGACTCCCTGGAGGGCGACGACCTGGAGTCCTTCTCCATCCGGGTGGTGGACCAGTGGAAGGTGGGGCAGAAGGGCAAGGACAACGGGGTGCTGCTCCTGGTGGCCAAGCAGGAGCGCAAGATCCGCATCGAGGTGGGCCGGGGCCTCGAAGGGGTGCTCACCGATCTGCTCTCCGGCCGCATCGTGGACCAGGCCATTGCCCCGGCCTTCCGGGCCGGCCAGATCGACCAGGGCTTCATCAATGGCGCACAGGCCATCATCGCCGCCACCCGCGGCGAATTCAAGGCCGACCCCAACGCCCGCCGCCGCACCGGCGACAAGGCGCCCCCCATTGTCAGCTACCTCTTCATCGCCCTGCTGCTGATTGCCTTCCTGGGCAACGTCTCGAAAAAACTCGGGGCCGGCGCCGGCGCGGTGCTGGTGCCGCTCGCCGCTTACGGCGGCATGGGCTCGGCGATCCCGCTCCTCTTCCTGCTCCTTCTCATACCGGCCGGGTTGCTCGCCGGCATCATCGCACCGCTGGTCTTGAACGGACTGGCCTCGGGCCACGGCGGCGGCATGTATTACGGCGGTGGCTTCGGTGGTCGGGGTGGTGGCTTTGGCGGCGGAGGCGGATTCGGCGGTTTTGGCGGCGGTGGCTTCGGAGGCGGCGGCGCCTCGGGAGGATGGTGATGCAGGCAGAAAAATTCTTCAGCCCGGCAGAAAAAGAACGAATTGCCCAGGCCGTGGCAGCGGTGGAAAAAATGACTGCCGGCGAGGTGGCGGTGGTGGTGGCGGACGAGAGCGACCGCTACCCCGAAGCGGCGATCCTTTCCGGCATCACCCTGGGCAGTGTGGTCGCCCTCATGATCACCGATCTCCTCTTCCACGACTCGCTCTGGTTCTTCCTGCCCATTGCCCTGCTGGCCGGATTTGCCATCGGCTGGCTCACCGGCACGATGCCGGCCCTGAAACGCTTCTTCATCCCCCACGCCCGACTGGAAGAAGAGGTGGCCCAACGGGCGCTCCAGGTCTTTTACGACAAGGGGCTCCACAAGACGCGGGACGCCACCGGTGTGCTCTTCTTCATCTCGCTCATGGAGCACAAGGCGTGGGTGCTGGCCGACCAGGGCATCTACCAGAAGATCAGCCAGGAAAAGCTGAACCAGCACGCCGTAAGCGTGGCCACCGGCATCAAAGAGGGCCGCGCCGCCGAGGCCCTCTGCCAAGAAATCCAAAAGATCGGCATCACCCTGGCCCAGCACTTCCCCATCAAAGCCGACGACACCAACGAACTCTCCAACGAAGTGCAGACGGCGTAAACCTGCCATCCGGATACCCCATGAACCGCTTGCGGGCACTGCTGACAGATGCTACGGTGAATCGGGCAACAGCACTGGGGCAAAGGGGAGCGTCATGCAAAACAGCATCTCTGAAACGGGCAACGATTTCATGGAGGCCGTGCTCCAAGGCTTATCCGACTTGGACGAAGGCCGCGAACTGAGCCTGGCCGAGGCACGCCTGTTGCTCTCTCGCACTCGCCTTGGCGATGACCAGACGGACAACGGGAGGATCTGACATGCGCCTCGCGACGTTTGAAATTTCCTCGCTGGAAGAATGACTGGTGCTCAACGCCAAACGGTGGGAACTGCTCAAGGCCCTATGCGGTGTCGGCCCGGTCTCGATTCGCGAGGCAGCCCGCCGCGCCGGCCGAGACGTGAAAGCCGTGCATGGCGACGTCGCGGCGCTGCTTAAGGCCGGCATCCTGCGAGAGACCGACAAAGACGAGATCGTCTTCCCGTACGACTCCGTTCGGGTCAACTTCATGCTGCACGCGGCGTAACCTATGAAATACGAAATCTACGCCCATCGCTTTGCCGACATCATCCTCAACTCCGACTACGCGTTAAAACAGGAAATCGAAGAAGTTATTAAAGGCGTGTCCTTCAGCAAGGACGTGCTGACGGAATTCGAGAAAGAAAATCAGCGCCGCATTAAGGCTGGCAAACGCCCACCGCAAGGGAAACAATCCACCATCAATGCGCTGTTCCGAAAAGAGTTTACAACACGCGGCTGGCAGCCTGAAAAAAACGTGTTCGATGACCCGGAAAACGATTTGGCAATCGACTTTTGGAAACGCAATGTCGGAGTCGATGTGGCTTTCAATCACCGTTCGTTCATTGGTGGTGACCTCCTGCGACTCCAAGCAGCTGCTGAGGTAAAGAACGTAATCAATGTGGGCGTCTATATCTGCCCAACCAAGGAATTTGCCAAAACAGTCTCACCAAAAGACGGCAATTCGATGGTCGTGTTCGAGCGTGCCACTTGGTATCTGGAGAACTTTTACGCTGTCCTCACCGCCCCGGTTCTCCTCATGGGGCTTACAGGCTGACCACCGTGACGCCCCCCAAACACCCCATCGAAAAACACTCCTGGAAGCCGGGGAACGTGCTCTCGCCAGTGCCGGTGGTGCTAGTGAGCTGCGGCGGCACGGCCGAGTGGCAACCGAACATCATCACCATCGCCTGGGTCGGCAGCGTGTGCAGCGATCCGCCCATGCTCTCCATCTCGGTGCGGCCGGAGCGCCACTCTTTCGGGATCATCCAGGCCACAGGCGAGTTTGTAGTGAATGTGCCGAGCCGTGAGCAGGCAAAGATTACGGATTGGTGCGGCATGGTTTCTGGCCGCAAGGTGGATAAGTTCAAGGAATCAGGATTGACGCCAGGGGCACCGCTCAAGGTGGGCTGCCCGACCATTCAGGAGTGCCCGATCAACATCGAGTGCCAGGTGCGACAGACGCTGGCCTTGGGCACCCACACCATGTTCGTGGCCGAGGTAGTGGGCGTCCAGGTGACTGCGGCGCTCATCGACGCCAAAGGCAAGCTGCGGCTCGATCAAGCCGGGCTCCTCGCCTACGGCCTGGGCCACTATTTCCCGCTCGGCCCGGCCATCGACCACTTCGGCTTTTCCATCCGCAAGAAGAAAGCCAAGCCCCGCACTGCCAAGCCGGCCAACCGGCCCCGCCGCTCCCGCAAAAACAGCTGACCTCTCCCCCACCCCTCGCATTGCATTTTGCTATACAATGAAATACAATAGCTCCATCGAAGAACCACAAAGGAGCACGCCATGGCCACTGCGGTACGCATTACCGAGGAATTATTGAACGAGGCAAAGAAGTCGAGCAAGGTGGATCACCGCTCCATCACCGGCCAGATCGAGCATTGGGCGCGCATCGGCAAATGCGCCGAGGAAAATCCGGACCTGACCTATAGCCTTATCAAGGATATCCTGGTCGGCATGGCGGAGTTGGAGGCAGGAGAAAAATCGGAATACCGCTTCGGATGAGCGCCGGATGAAAGTCTATCAATCGCGCTCCTTTGCCAACACGGTCAAGAAGCTCTCCGAGAAGGAAAAGGCGGCGCTGGACCGGGAAATCCGCAAAATCCTGGCCGAACCGGCCCTGGGCGCGGAAAAGACCGGCGACCTGCGCGGGGTCTTGGTCCACAAATTCAAGATGGGCGGGGCGCTCCACCTGCTCGCCTACCGCCTGACCGGCGACGACCTGGAACTGATCATGTGCGGCCCGCACGAAAACTACTACCGGGATCTCAAGAGCTACCTCAAAAGCCGGTGAATTCCGGTATGGCGCAAACCGATTGACAGAGTATGCACAAAATGACTATTGTATGCATACAAGGAGGTTGGCCATGCGCACCACATTAGATTTGCCCGAAACACTGCTTGAAGAAGCAATGAAAGCGTCCCACATCAAGACGAAAACTAAAGTGATTATCACGGCGTTGGAAGAATTGATCCGCAAGCGCAACATCGCGGAAATCAAAGCATTCAAGGGCAAGGTGGACTTGGACATTGACCTCGATAGCATTCGTGGCCGCCAATGTCGGTGTTGATCGACACCTCGGTGTGGGTAGAGTATTTTCGCAGTGGGAAGCAGTACGGCGAACAGGTGGATTCGCTGCTGGATGAAAACCTGGCAACCACCAACGACCTCATCTTAGCCGAACTTATTCCCTTTCTGAGGCTGCGAAATCAACGAAAAATCATCACGCTTTTGAACAACTTGGCGAGGATACCGCTCGGCATCGATTGGGAGCAGGTCATGGATTTTCAGTATCGCTGCCTCAAGGCAGGGATCAACGGTATCGGTATCCCAGACCTCATCATCGCCCAAAACGCCCGACAGCATGACGCTGCCATTCTGACCCTGGATCAACATTTTTCACGACTGGCCAAGGTTGTGCCGTTGCGCCTCGCCTGAGGCAATCCCAATTTACTTCACACACCACTCATAGGCATTCTGGAACATCTTGAGCCAAGGCGAGACCGGGAGCCCCTTCATGGCTTCCGGCAGGTAGTGGCATTGCCACGGCAGGAAGGCGCGTTCCGGGTGCGGCATCAGCGCGAGATGGCGGCCGTCCGGTGAGCAGAGGCCAGTGAGGCCGCCGGGCGAGCCGTTGGGGTTGAAGGGGTACGCCTCGGTGGGGTTGCCCGCGTCGTCCACATAGACCATGGTGGCGAACTGGTCAGCCAGTACCTGCTGGTGGATGGCCAGGTCCGGGAAGCGGAGGAAGCCCTCGCCGTGATCCACGTGGATGCCGAAGGTAAGTCCTGCCATGCCCTGGAGCATCATGGCCCGGCTTTCCAGCACCTGCACCGTGACCCAACGGGATTCAAAGCGGTTTGAAAGGTTGTGGACAAAGCGGGGCTGGCGCTCCGGCGCGATGCCCTGCCACGGCACCCAGCCCAGGAGGCCGAAGAGCTGGCAGCCGTTGCAGATGCCCAGGGTAAAGGTGTCGGGCCGGTTGTAGAAGGCATGGAACATGGCCTTCAGCTTGTCGTTGAAAAGGATGGTGGCGGCCCAGCCCTTGGCGGAATCGGGCACGTCGGCGTAGGAGAAACCACCCACCGCGGCGAGGCCCCGGAAGCCGTCCAAGGTGATGCGGCCGGCCAGCAGGTCGCTCATGGCCACGTCCCACGGCTCGAAGCCCGCGGCATGGAAGGCGGAACTCATCTCGCGGTCGGAGTTGGAGCCCTCGTCGCGGAGGATGCACACCTTGGGCTTGTTCGTACTCTTCAGGATCGCCGGCGCGGTGGGCTGAGGCGCAAAGGGCAGCACATACTCCGGCCCCTGGCGGTCGAAGATGTTCCGCTTCTCCTCGGCCGCCATCTCCGGCCCGATCTGGAGCCGTTCGAGCTGGTAGCTCGTCTCCTCCCACCATTCGCGCAGCAGGCGCATATCCTCGTCGAGCACCAATTCACCATTGACCCGGATACGGATATCCTTGGCCTCGCTGCTGGTGCCGATGGCCGCGCACGGCACGCCATGTTTGGCCAGGACCGCCTCCACCGCCTTGGCATCGCTGCATTCCACCACCAGGCCCAGTTCCTCGGAAAAGAGGGCGGCCAGCGGGGCGGCATTGCTGGTGAGATTCAGGTCCAGGCCGCAGTTGCCGGAAAAGGCCATCTCCAGCACCGTGGTGACGAGGCCACCATCGCTGCGGTCGTGGCCAGCGGAGATAAGGCCGTTGTCGATGAGTTCGTGCACCGCACGGAAGGCCTTTTTCACCAGGGTCGGATCATCCATGTCCGGCGACTCGTTGCCGATCTGCCCCAGGGTCTGGGCCAGGGCGGTGCCGCCGAGGCGATTTTTCCCACCGCTGAGATCGATAAAGAGCAGATTGGCGCCGGGCTGCTTCAGGTCCGGGGTGATGATTTTCCCGATATCGGCCATGGCGCCGTAGACCGAGATGACCAGTTCGCGGGGCGACTTCACCGTCTCTTTGCCCACCCTGGTGGCCATGGAGAGGCTGTCCTTGCCGCCGTCCACCGCGATGCCCACCTGCTTCATGGCCTCAGCCATGGCCTTGGCCGCGTCGAAGAGGGCCGCGCCCTCGCCGGGCAGTTTGGGCGCCCACATCCAGTTGGCCGAACACTTCACCTGCTCCAGATCATCGACCCGGGCCCAGACCAGGTTGGTGAGCGCCTCGCCCACCGCCATCCGGGCGCCGGCCGCCGGACTCACCAGCATCTTGATGGGCTGCTCGCCAATGGCCGTGGCCCCGCCGGAACGGGCGAAATGGCTCTGGGCCACCACCGCCACGTCGCTCACCGTGAGCTGCAAGGGGCCGCAGCACTGCTGGCGGGCGATGAGGCCGGTCACGGCCCGGTCCACCTTGTTGGTGAGGAAGCGCTTGGAACCGACCGAGACCAGGCGCAGCACGTTATGGAGCGCCTCCTTCACCGTGATCTGCGGCAGGGAAAGCGCTGGCAGCGGCGTTACGGCGCGGCAATCGCTGAAGGTCTTGATGGGCACGTTGCCGAGCAGCTCGTTCAGTTCGATATCCACCGGCGTGGAGTTGTCCTGGCTGTCGTGCACCACGAAGCGGAGATCGCCGGTCACCTCGCCCAGCACCTCGCAGGCCACCTTCTCGCGCTCACAGATCGCCTGGAATTTTTCGATGTTCTCCTTGCGGATCAAGAAGCCGTTGCGCTCCTGGTACTCGGCCACGTAAATTTCGAGCACGCTCATGGTGGGGTCGCCCACCCGGATGTTGCGGATCTCGATCCAGCCGCCCGATTTCTCAACAAGCTCTTTCAGCACGTTGGCCGGGCCGCCGGCGCCCTGGTCGTGGATCACCTCGATGAGGGTCCTGTCGCCCATCTCGTTGCAGGCGCGGATCACCCGGTTCATCTTCTGTTCCATCTCGGCGTCGCCGCGCTGCACCGCGTCAAAATCAAGCTCACTCACGTTCTCGCCTTGGAGCATGCTGGAGGCCGCACCGCCGCCGAAACCGACCCGGTAGGCCGGACCGCCCACCTGGACGATGCACATCCCCTTTTCCGCCTCGGCCTTGGTGGTGTGGCGGTTGTCGATCTGGCCGATGCCGCCGGCGAACATGATGGGCTTGAGATAGGCCCAGCGCTCGCCGCTTGGCAGATGCAGGTCAAAGGAGCGGGTAAAGCCCTGGATCAGCGGTTCGCCGAATTTGTTGCCGTAGTCCGAGGCGCCGTTACTCGCCTCGATCTCGATGGCAAGGGGCGAGGCGAGGTTCTCCGGCCGGGGGTGGGCCTTTTCCCACGGCAGTTTGTAGCCGGGGATTTCGAGATTGCCCACGCAGTAGCCGGTGGTGCCGGCCATGACGAAGCCGCCCTGGCCGGTTCCCTGCACGTCGCGGATGCGGCCGCCGGTGCCGGTCTCCGCACCCGGAAAGGGAGCGACGCCGGTGGGGAAGTTGTGGGTCTCGGCGGTGAAGAGGACGTTGTAGACCACCTCTTCCTCGCGGAGCGGCGAGGGGAGGCCGGGCTCCGCCGGGATCAGGGTGGTGATGGTATGGCCGCTCACGGCACTGGAGTTGTCGCTAAAGGCGATGACGCTGCCCTTGGGGTGGGCAGCGAGAGTCGACTTGACCAGGGAAAAAAGGCTTTCCGGCTGCTCCACGCCGTCGATCACCTGTTTGCCGCGGAAAAAGCCGTGGCGGGAGTGCTCGGAATTGGCGTTGTTGAGGTCCATGATCTCGACGATGGTGGGATTGCGGCCGTGCTTCCTGACGAAGTAGTCGTAGTAGAAGGTGCGGTCCCACTCGTCCATGGAGATGCCGGGGATGTCCGTGAGACCCTCCGGCCCCTTGGACTTGAGATCGATCTCGTAGACCGCTTCCGGGGTGACGCCGGTCTCGAAGGTGGTGAGCGGCGCCGGGTAGGGGCACTCGGTCATCCGGTCGTGATGCAGCGCGACAAAGGCGGCCAGATCCTCGCCCTCGGCCACCAGATAGCGGCGGGAGCGCTCCACGCGGGTGACGGAGGAAAGTCCGGTGGCCTGGCAGATGGAGACCAGGTTGGACGACCAGGCCGTGGCAAAGTTCATGCGCGGCCCCACCTCCACCACCCGGGGGCCGGCAAGCTGCGGGGTGTCGGTCACCGTCTCGCGCAAAAAGCCGTCGGCCAGGATCAGCCGCAGCTTTTCCAAATCAGCCGCGGCAAGGGGGCCGGTGGATTCGATGTTGAAGCAGAGTTCGCGATGGCTGTCGAGCTTCCGGTAGAGCTGGCGGACAATGGAGGGCATGGCGTTCCCAAAATAAATTCAGAGAGTTATCACAAAAATCGCGCCCGGCATCCGGGCCGGGCAAACCGAAGCAACTCTACCACGAATGGGGCCGGAACGCCGTTTTTTTGTGGCGGGATTTTTTGGGTTGCTGCCGCTGTATTTCCCGACCATGCCATTGCCTCGCCGGCATCGGCCATGGTACCTTCCCGCCATGAGTGCGCCGCAAAAAACAGAACTTCTCGCTCCGGCCGGGAGTATCGAGGCCTTCTTCGCTGCCCTGGAGTTCGGCGCCGATGCCGTCTACTGCGGCCTCAAGGAGTTCTCCGCCCGCGCCAAGGCCAAAAACTTCACCCTGGCCGAACTCGGGCGATTGACCGCCTACAGCCACCAGCACAGCAAGCGCCTCTACCTGGCGCTCAACACCTTGGTCAAGGAAGCGGAACTGCCCAAGTTGATCGACACCCTGGCGGAACTCGCCGCCATGGGGATCGACGGCCTCATCATCCAGGACCTCGGCGTCTGGCGCCTCTGCCGCCGCCATTACCCGCAGGTTCCCCTCCATGCCTCGACCCAGATGACGGTGCACAATGCGGCCGGGGTCAAGATGCTCGAAGAGATGGGGTTCACCCGGGCGGTGCTGGCCCGGGAACTGACGCTCACCGAAATCGCCGCGATCCGCAAACAGACCACCATCGAACTCGAACACTTCGTCCATGGCGCCCTCTGCTTCTCCATCTCGGGCCAGTGTCTCTTCTCTTCATATCTCTCGGGTCAGAGCGGCAATCGCGGCCGCTGCGCCCAGCCCTGCCGCCGCCGCTACCTCCATCGCCAGCAGCCGGGCTACTACTTCTCGCCCAGCGATTTCTGCGCCCTGGAACTGCTGCCGGAACTCACCAGCGCCGGGATCATGAGCCTCAAGATCGAAGGCCGGATGAAGAGCGCCGAGTACGTGGCCAGGGTGGTGGCAGCCTACCGGTTGATGATCGACGCCCCACCCCGCCAGCGCAAAGAGGCGCTTCGCGAGGCTCACGAAATCCTGGCCCTGGCCTTTGGCCGAAAGACGACCAAGGGCTTTCTCTCCGGCCAGCTTTCGGCCAAGCTTGCCGACCCGGACCAGCACGGCACCCTGGGCCAGCCCTTGGGCACAGTCGCCTCGGTGCGGGCAGGCAGCCTGGGCCTCACCACCAGCGAGCGGCTCCATGTGGGTGACCGGGTGCGGGTCCAGCCACAGAATGACCAGGCCGGCAGCGGCTTTACAGTCAAAGAACTCACGGTAGGCGAAAAACGAGTCAAGGCGGCCAAGGCCGGGGAGTTTGTCCGCGTGGCCCTGCCGGAGAAGATTTTCTGCCGCCCCGGGGACACCCTCTTCAAGGTGGGCGGCAAACCGCTCTTCACCCTGAGCCCCGAGGCATGCCAGAAGCGGCTCAGCGAAATCACCGCTGCGGCGGTTCCGCCGGAATTGGCGACGACCATTGCCGGGCAACGCGCTGCCGCACTGGCCGGCTTGCTGCCGGCAATGCCGCCGACGGTTGTCACCACGCCACGTCTCACGGTGCGCGGCCGCACCATGGCCGACCTGCCCCTGCTCGACGACCCGATGGTGGCGCAGCTCGAACTGCCCCTCACGCCAGCCAATCTCGACCAGCTCGCCAAGGCCGCCCGGCGCCTCAGTGGCCGCGAGACGCGGATCATCTGGGATATCCCGCTCATCCTCTGGCCGGCGGAATGGCCCGAATACCGGCGGGCCGTGCAGATGGTGGCCAACCAGGGCTACACTCGCTTTCGCGTCAACAACCTCGGCCACCTGCCCCTCTTTGCCGGCCTCACGAACATCACCCTGCTGGGCGGCTTCCGCTGCTATATCTTGAACAGCCAGGCGGCCCTGGCCTGGCAGGAGCTGGGGCTCACGGAACTGGCGAGTTCCATCGAGGACGATCGACAAAATCTCGCGGCCCTGCTCAGCCGCGGGCTGCCGCTCATGGTCACCATCCATGGCCCAGCCACCTTCTTCCTCTCCCGCATCCCCCTGCGCCTCAAGCCCGGCACCCTTCTGCACAGCGACAAGGGCGAGGGCTACCGGCTCGGCACTGCCGAAGGACTCACCACGGTGAGCAGCGAACAGGACTTCTCCCTGCTCGGCCGCCTCCACGAACTGCGCGCCCTGGGCGCCGGCCATTTCCTCATCGACCTGAGCCATTGCGGCACCACCTCGGCCAAAGGCAAGGAGGTGCTCGCCGCCTACAGCGCGGATCAACCCCTTGCCGCCACCTTTGCCTGGAACTTCGACCGCGGCCTCGCCTGACCCCCCCTTCTTCCCCTTTGCCCGGCCGGCCGGATGGGGTATGATACCGCCATGCCGACGACCGCCCCCGTCATACCCACCCGCTTTGCCGAGGTCCTCGGCCAGGCCAAGGCCAAGGAGATGCTGCGCCGGGCCATGGCCAGCGCCAAGATGAGCCACGCCTATCTCTTCCGGGGGCCCGCCGGGGTGGGCAAAAAGACCATGGCCCACGCCTTTGCCGCCACCATCAACTGCGCGGCCCCGGTGGACCACGAGGCGTGCGGCACCTGCCCCTCCTGCCAGAAATTCCGCTCCGGCAACCATCCGGACTTCCAGCACATTGCCCCGGACGGCGCCAGCATCAAGATCCAGCAGATCCGCGAGTTGAAAAAATCCCTCGCCTTCCCGCCCTTTGAGGCGCGCTGCCGGGTGATCCTCCTTGCCGACGCCCACACCATGCGGCGGGAAACCGCCAACAGCCTCTTAAAAACCCTGGAGGAACCGCCGGCCGACACCGTGCTCATCCTCACCGCCGACGAGGCGAGCGGCGTGCTGCCCACCATTGTTTCGCGCTGCCAGGTGATCCCTTTCTTTGCCCTGCCCCAGGACGAGGTGGCGCAATACCTCATGGCCGAGGCGGCAATCGCCCCGGAACAGGCCGCCACCCTGGCCGCCATTGCCGAGGGCAGCCTCGGCCGGGCGCGGCTGCTCCGGGAAAAGGAATTGCTCCCCCTGCGCCAGCAGATCGTCACCACCCTGCTCGACCTCCAACCCGACGGTCCGGAAGCGGTGGAGAGGGTCTTCGACCTGGCGGAAGAGGCGGCCAAGCTGAAGGAGGAGCTTGCCGAGCTGCTCGATCTTCTCCGCACCTGGTACCGCGACCTCCTCCTTGCCGGAAAGGGCCCTCCACTCAATCAGGATCTTGCCTTTTCCTGGGAGACGGCACGAAGGCGCTGGTCCGAACCGGAACTCTTCACCCGCCTCACACGAATCGAGCAGGCCAAACGGGAACTGGCCCGCAACTGCAACCGCGCCCTGGTCTGCGAAGTCCTTTTCTTTGCGCTCCTTTAATGGTATGGTGGAGCGACTTTTTTCTGGAACCTGAACCGCGCCGCAGCCCGGCTCCACCAAGGCCCGGCGGTCGAGGAACATGACTACCGAAAGCGAAGAAAAAATCGAGGCCCCGGCCGAACAGGCGCCCCAACTGCCCAAGTGCTACACCGTGCAGTTCCGGCCCGGCGAGCAGATCGTCTCCGCCGCCTCCCGCATCCTGAATCTCAAGACGGATGAAATCGTCATGGCCCAGACCGACCACGGCCTGGAGCCGGCGGTGATCCGGGCTGCCGCCCACCCCTGCGCCTGTCCCAGGCGGACGGCCGAAGGCGGCGAGGAAAAGCTGGAACAGCTCGCCACCTGCATCATCCCCCGCCGCGCCACCCGCGAGGAGCGGGAAAAGTACGAGAGCCTGATGAAACGCGAAGAGGAGGCCTTCACCACGGCCCAGCGCCTCATCGAAAAGCACCGGCTGCCCATGAAGCTCATCAAGGTGGAGCGCTTCATGAACGGCAGCAAGATCATCTTCTACTTCACCGCCGAGAACCGGGTCGATTTCCGCGAACTGGTGAAGGACCTGGTCCAGGAGTTCCGCACCCGGGTGGAGATCCGTCAGATCGGCGTGCGCCACGAGACCAAGATGATCGGCGGCCTGGGCTGCTGCGGCCGCGAACTCTGCTGTTCGAGCTTCATCAAGAACTTTGCGCCGGTCTCGATCAAGATGGCCAAGGAACAGGGGCTGCCGCTCAATCCGGCCAAGATCTCCGGCATCTGCAACCGGTTGCTCTGCTGCCTCACCTACGAGTTCGACACCTACCACCAGCTCCGCAAGGGCATGCCCAAGGTGGGCAAGACCGTGGTACTGGACGGCCACCCCTTCAAGGTGATCAAGAACAACGTGCTGGAGCAGACCATCGAGGTGATCGCCACCGACACCCCGGACCGCCCCATCGTCTGGGACGCCGAGCAGTGGCAGCGGGCCACCCCGCTCAAGCCGCCGCCCAAACCCCAGCACAAATCCTCGCGCCAGAACGGGGAACAGGATTCCGACGAAGACGACGCATGAGCCTCTACCTCACCACCCCCATCTTTTACGTCAACGCGCCGCCCCACATCGGCCACGCCTATTCCACCATCGCGGCCGATGCGGTGAGCCGCTTCCACCGCCTCTGCGGCGAAGAGGTCTTTTTCCAGACCGGCACCGACGAGCACGGCGACAAGATCGTCCAGGCCGCCACCGATGCCGGAGTCTCGCCCCGCGAGTACGTGGACACCATCAGCCAGATGTTCCGCGACACCTGGCCCCCCTTGGCCATCGAGCCGGACCGCTTCATCCGCACCACCGACCCCGACCACATCGCCACGGTGCAGCGCATCCTCCAGCAGGTCTACGACCAGGGCGACATCTACTTTGCCGAATACACCGGCCTCTACTGCAAGGGGTGCGAGCAGTTCCTCACCGAAAAGGAGCTGGTGGGCGGCCTCTGCCCGGACCACCAGAAGCCGCCGGTCCAGGTCTCGGAGCAGAACTACTTCTTCCGGATGGGCAGATACCAGCAGTGGCTCATCGACCACATCACCAGCCACCCGGAATGCATCACCCCGGAGCGCTACAAGAACGAGGTGCTCGCCTTCCTGCGCGAGCCGCTGGAGGACCTCTGCATCTCCCGGCCCACGAGCCGCCTCACCTGGGGCATTCCGTTGCCCTTTGACGACCGCTTCGTCACCTACGTCTGGTTCGATGCCCTGATCAACTACCTCACCGGCATCGGCTACCCGGATTCGCCGCACTTTGCCGCGCGCTGGACCTCTGCCGAGCACATCATCGCCAAAGACATCCTGAAGCCCCACGCCATCTACTGGCCCACCATGCTCAAGGCCATGGGACTCGACCCCTTCCGCCGCCTCCGTGTCCACGGTTACTGGAACATGGGCGAGACCAAGATGTCCAAGAGCCTCGGCAACGTGGTGCGCCCTCTGGAACTGGTGGAACAGTTCGGGGCCGACACGGTGCGCTACTTCCTGCTCCGCGAGATGTCCTTTGGCCTCGATGCCTCCTTCTCCCACGAGGCGCTCATCGCCCGCCGCAACTCCGACCTGGCCAACGACCTCGGCAACCTGGTGAGCCGCAGCCTGACCATGGTGAAGAACTTCGCCGGCGCCAAGGCCCCGGCGCCGGGGCCGCTCGCGCCCCTGGACCAGGAGCTGGCCGATGCAGCCCTGGCCATGGTCGGCGAATACCGGCAGCGCATGGCAAATTTCGCCTTCCGCCAGGCCCTGGAGGCGGTGTGGGAAGTGGTCGGCCGGGCCAACCGCTACATCGTTGCCACCGCGCCGTGGGAGCTGGCCAAGGACCCGGCCCAAGGCCCGCGCCTGGCCACGGTGCTCCACACCCTGCTGGAGACCCTGCGTCTCATCACCCTGACCCTGCACCCGATCATGCCGGCCACCGCGGCCAAACTCGCCGCGGCCCTCGGCCAGGGCGCAACGCCAGACCTCACTCGCGACGGCCGTTGGGGGCTCCTGGCGCCGGGCACCACCATCACCCTGGGCGAGGCCCTCTTCCCGCGGCTCGACACCAAAAGCGCGGCCCAGGCCGCTGCCCCCGCCAAAATGCAGCAGGAGGCCAAACCGGCAGCAAAGGCCCAGGCGGCCACGCCGGGACCCGCCCCGTCGGCCGGCGAGGAAGGGGTCATCACCTTTGACCACTTCCAGCAGGTGGAACTGCGGGTGGCGCTCATCACCGCCGCCGAAAAGGTGCCCAAGGCAGACCGCCTGCTCCGGCTCACGGTGAAGGCGCCGGAAGAGCGCACCATTGTGGCCGGCATTGCCGAGTTTTACCAGCCGGAAACGCTCATCGGCAAAAAGGTGATCATCGTGGCCAACCTCAAGCCCGCCAAGCTCAAGGGCATCCTCTCCCAGGGCATGGTGCTGGCCGCCAAGGCCGGCGAGCGGCTGGTGCTTTCCACCGTGGACGGCGATATCCCGCCGGGAAGCAAGGTGGCATGAGCACCACGGGCCAGCGCCCCGACCCTGCGCGCTTCCTGCGCGAAACCGAGCAGCAGGCGCGGGAGCATCAGCTGGAGCCGGTGCGGCTCGTCAATGGCGCCGACACCCTGCTGGGCCTTGCCCTGCTCGTGCCGAACCTGCCGGCCGAGATTGCCCGCGAGATGCTGGCCCAGGCCAGTTGCCTGCTCACCACCCGGGATGAAACACCCGCCTGCGGCTTGGCGCCAGCCTCGGAACAGGGCGAGCTGCTTGCCCTGCTGCAGGCCGAAATCGAACGCCACCGGGAATCGCGGCTGCCCTGCTCCCTGCTGCTCCTGGGCCTGGCCAACGCCAACCCAAAGATCAAGGGCAAAACCCCGGCCCGCACCCGCTGCCAGGTCATCACCGCCATCGATCCCCTGCTCGACCACCAGGATGCGGCCATGCCCTGCGACGAAACAACCATTGCCGTGCTGCTGCCGGCCACCAGCCTTGGCAAGGCCCGTCGCCGGGCCGCCGCCATCCAGGCGGCGCTGGCCAGCGGCCCCCATCTGCTCTGCTGCGGCCTCAGCGTCTGCCATGCCCATGAACCGCTGAGCGCCGAAGAATTCCTCCAGCGCGCCCGCCAGGAGCTGGAGCGGGCCACCGCCCTTGGCAACGGCGCCCTCTGCCACGCGGCCCTGACCACGGTGGACGATTCCTGCCAAGTGACGGTGGAAGAGCGGGAGCAACTTTTCAGCTTCCTTGCCTGAGGATGACCATGGCCAACGAACAGAGGCCCCAGCGGGCCAAGAAAATCTGCATCAGCAGCGGCAAGGGCGGGGTCGGCAAGACCTCGTTCGCGGTCAACCTGGCCACTTCGCTGGCCGCCAGGCAGAAAAAGGTGCTGCTCATCGACGGCGACCTTGGGCTGGCCAACGTCGATGTGCTGCTGGGGCTGAACGTCCGCCACACGGTACGGGAAAACATCGAGGAGGGCCGCGATCTCGCCGGCCTGCTGCTGCCGGTGGCGGCGGGATTCCACCTGCTGCCCGCCACCTCCGGGGTGCCGGAGATGGCCAGTCTCTCCTACGAGGAACAGCACGAACTGATCCGGGCGCTGGACGCCATCATGGACCAATTCGATTTCGTGCTGGTGGACACCGCTGCCGGCATCGGCGACTCGGTGTTGTGGTTCAATGCCTGGGCCGACCTGAACGTGGTCATCGTCTCGCCGGACCCCACCTCCATGGCCGATGCCTATGCCCTGATCAAGGTGATGGTGGCGCGCCACAGAAAAAATGCCTTCCAGCTGGTGACCAACAGCATCACTTCGCCGCAGGAGGGCCGGGAAATCTTCGAGGGCCTGAGCGGGGTGGCGGCCAAGTACCTCCGCATCACCGCCAGCCACCTGGGCGCCCTGCCGCACGATCCCGCGGTGGTCCGCGCCATCCGCAGCCGCAAGCCCTTCCTGCTCGATGCGCCCGAGAGCAAGGTTAGCCTTGCGGTCATGCAAATTGCAGATAAAATACTCGAATTGTGATAGACTTTTTCCAACCCTGAATCGAGGCATCCCATGTTTGTTCTGGCAAATTTCATCGAGGCACTGGCAACCGTCATCAACATCCTGCTGGGCACCTACGTCTGGGTGGTCATCGGCCGGGTGGTCATCTCCTGGGTCAATGCCGACCCGTACAATCCCATCGTCAACTTCCTCTACCAGATCACCGAGCCGCTGCTGTCCCGCATCCGCCGCTTCCTGCCGGTTTTCGGCGGGCTTGATTTCGCGCCGATGATCCTCATCCTCGCCATCATCTTCCTGCAAAGCTTCCTGGTCCCCACCCTGCGCCAACTGGCCCAGACCATCGGCTAACTCCATGGAGAGGAGAGACCTATGCTGACCGCCCAGGACATCCAGTCGCAGCAATTCCATGTCCGCTTCCGCGGCTTCGACGTGGAAGAGGTGGATGATTTCCTGGAGCGGGTCGCCGAGTCGGTGCTGGCCCTTTCCGAAGAGAACAAAAAATTGCGGGAACGGCAGGACGAGCTGGAGCGGGAGCTGGCCACCTTCCAGAACCAGCAGAAGACCTTCCAGAACGCCATTCTCTCGGCCCAGCACATCGCCGAGGAGATGCAGGAAAAGACCCGTCAGGAGCTGGAAAAACAGCGCGCCAGAGCCCAGGCCGAGGCCGAGGAGCTGGTGGCCGACGCCCGCCAGGAGGTGGTGAACCTGGAACGGGAACTGGATCGTCTGAAATCCCTCAAGGCGCAGGCGGCGGCCGAACTCCGCGCCGTGCTCGAATCCTATGCCGGGCGGCTCGACCGCGATTTCGGCGGCAGCCGCCCGCCGGCCTCGCCGCGGGCCGCCGCTGTTGCCCCGGAACCGCCCCCGGAAAGCGACCTCTACGAACGGATCGAGGTGGACGAATCCTTCTTCAGCGGCAGCGCACCCGCTGCCGCCGGACCTGAGCTGCCGGTGGCCGATCTCTTCGGCCTGGACGACGACGTCGAGACCCGCGCGGTTCCGGACCTTGACGGCGACATGGTCTTCACCCTGGAAGATCCGCTGGACCGGCCCGAGCCCTCCATCACTCTCGAATCCGAGGACGAACGCCCCCGTTCCCGATGAACTGGCTCAGGCCCGGCAAGGACGGCGCAGTGCTGCTCACCGTCCATGTGCAACCCAAGGCATCCCGCACCAGGGTCGCGGGCCTGCACGGCGAAAAGGCGGTGAAGATCTGCATCACCGCCCCGCCGGTGGATGGCCAGGCCAATGAGGCACTGGTCAAGTTCCTGGCCAAGCTCTTCAGGCTGCCCCAATCCGCCATCTCCATCGAAACCGGCCACCAGGGCCGCAGCAAGCTGTTCCGCCTCACCGGCATCACCCTGGCCGATGCCGCCCGGCTCCTCGCCCCCCTCCTGCCTGGCGACTGACACTCCCTCCACCCTGTCTGCCACCCGAACAGTGCTTGCCTTTCCGCGGGTCGGCAAGGTACCATGGCAAAAACGGTACCACCCAACCGTTCTCCGGCGGGCATCACTCCTATGGACAACATCCTCCTGGTCGAAGACAGCAAATCACTGGCCCTGCTGCTCAAAAACAGCCTTGAAGCCACGCTGCCCTGCACGGTGCACTGGGCCGACGGCCTGGCAAAAACCAAGGCCCTGGTCGCCAACCCCGAACTCACCTTTTCCGTCGGCATTCTGGACATCAATCTGCCTGATGCGCCGCGCGGCGAGGTGGTGGATTTCGTTCTGAGCCGCGGCATCCCCTCCATTGTCTTTGCCGGCGAATTCAGCACCGATCTCCAGAAGAGCCTGTGGTCGCGGACGATCATCGACTACGTCCTCAAGGAGGACCCGAACAACATCGGCTACCTGGTCGGCCTGGTGCGCCGGGTCATGGCCAACCGGAACATCAAGGTGCTGGTGGCCGACGACTCGAAAGCCTCCCGGCTCGAATTGACAAACCTGCTCACCATCCACCAGTACCAGGTCTTTGCCGCGGCCGACGGCCAGGAGGCCCTGGACCTTCTCGGCGAACATCCCGATATCCGCCTGCTTCTCACCGACCACTACATGCCGCGCGTCAACGGCCTGGAACTGGTCAAGCGGATCCGCCACTCGCATCCCAAGGATGAACTCGCCATTGTCGCCCTCTCCGCCACCGACGCGTCCACCCTGCCCGCCCAGTTCATCAAGGGCGGCGCCAACGACTTCCTGAAAAAGCCTTACACCACCGAGGAATTCTACTGCCGCATCACCCAGAACATCGAGCTGCTGGAGCAGATCGCGCGGATCAAGGAGCATGCCCATCTCGACTTCCTCACCAACCTCCACAACCGTCGCTATTTCTTCGACCTCGGCCGCAAGCTGGTGGCCAGCGCCCGTCGCGGTCACATCGAACTCACCCTCGCCCTCTTCGACATCGACCACTTCAAGCGGATCAACGACACCTTCGGCCACGACACCGGGGATCTGGTGCTCAAGAACCTCGCCCATTTCCTCAGGAAACGTTTCCGGGAAACCGACATTGTCTGCCGATACGGCGGGGAGGAGTTCTGCATCCTCGCCACCAACATGTCCCGCGACCATGCCGCCACCCTCTTCGACGATCTGCGGCGCAGGATTGCGGCCACTCCGGTGGTGATCGGCGAACGGGAAATCACCTTTACGGTGAGCATCGGGGTCTGTGCCGCGCCCAAAGGATCGCTGGAGGAGATGATCCAGCAGGCCGATGTCCTGCTCTATCAGGCGAAACAGAACGGCCGTAACCGCATCGCCTTGCGCTGAGCGGCGCCGCCGGGAACCTGCCCGGCAGTCAGCCCGGGCTGACGAAAACAACCGGGAGGGCATCATGACCAAGGGGAAGCGCTCCTGGCTCATTCCCCAAAACCGGCGCGGCTGGCGCAATGCCGCCCTGCGGCTCATCCTTGTCGGAGGGCTGACGATGGTTGGCCTTTTTGCCATGACCCGCATGCCCGGCACCTCGCACCGCGGCCCCCTGCCGCCGCTGACTCCGGCGGAGCGGGAAATCGCCGCCGGCCTCCGGCGCCATGTGGCCGCCCTGGCCGGCACCATCGGCGAACGCAATGTCTGGCGGCCGGGCAGCATGGATCAGGCTGCCGCCGCCATCACCTTCCGCCTGCAGGAGCTGGGCTACGCTGTCAACCGC
The DNA here is from genome assembly GCA_040757055.1 of Thermodesulfobacteriota bacterium. GTDB lineage: Bacteria > Desulfobacterota > Desulfobulbia > Desulfobulbales > Desulfurivibrionaceae > JAJZRJ01. Next base: position 74,721 of record JBFLXY010000010.1, read on the forward strand.
CAGGAATTCAGCGCCTACGGAACGCCTGTTGCCAACATCGAGGTGGAACGCCGCGGTACGCGGCGGCCGGAAGAGATTCTGGTGATCGGCGCCCACTACGACACTGTGCTCAACTCGCCCGGCGCCAACGACAACGGCTCCGGCGTGGCCGCCCTGCTCGAACTGGCCCGCCTGCTGCAGCGGGAGGTGGTGGGCCGCACCATCCGCCTGGTCGCCTTTGCCAATGAAGAACCGCCTTTCTACTTCACCGGCGAAATGGGCAGCCACCGCTACGCCGCCCGCTGCAAGGCGAGAAACGAAACAATCGTCGGCATGCTGGCCCTGGAAACCATGGGCTGCTACACCGACATCCCCGCCAGCCAGCGCTATCCCTGGCCCTTCGGCCTTTTCTACCCGGAGCGCGGCGATTTCATCGCCATGGTCGGCAACCTCCGGTCCCGTTCCCTGGTGCGCCAGGTGATTGCCAGCTTCCGCCAGCACGCACGTTTTCCGGCGGAGGGCCTCGCCGCGCCGGGATTTTTCTACGGCATTGGCTGGTCGGACCACTGGTCTTTCTGGGAACACGGTTATCCGGCGCTGATGGTCACCGACACCGCCTTTTTCCGCTCCCCCGTGTACCACACCACCGAAGACACCCCGGAAAAACTCGACTACGAGCGGCTGGCACGGGTGGTGGCCGGCATCGCCAGAGTGGTGCCCGACCTCGCCCGCTGAATTCCGGTCCACTGCCCACTCTTCCGCCTTGCCAAAAGCGCCGCCACCCCTTACTGTAGAGCCATGCAAAAGACCCTGATCGCCATCGGCCTGCTCCTCGTGCTCGCCGGCCTGGGCTGGCCCTGGCTCAGCAAGGTGCCCCTGGGCCGGCTGCCTGGCGACCTGGTCATCGACCGCCCAGGCCTCAAGGTCTCTGTCCCGATCACCACGATGATCATCGTGAGCCTTCTGCTCTCGCTCCTCTCGTGGCTGTTCCGGAAATAACCGCAAAGGAGCCGAACCATGCCGCGCTTTGAATACGATGTCACCCGCCACCATGCCGATACCTTCCGCGAACTGACCTTTTACTGCTCGGAACAGGGGCAATGCGCCCTCGATGCCGTGCCCCAGGAGCAGACCGACATCCTGAAGGCCCTGCTCAACCAGCGGGGCTGGGAGGGATGGGAACTGGTGCAGCTCGCTTTTGGCGACAACGGCCTCATCGCCTTCTGGAAGCGGGCGATCAGCGGGTAGCCGAACGGACACGGCGGGGAGCGAGCACACCCATGAAAACCCTCTGGGCGCCGTGGCGCATGGAATACATCGAAGGCAAAAACGGCAAGGAAGGAGGATGCATCTTCTGCGCCGCGCCCGGCCAGTCCCACGCCAAGGCCGATCTGCTGCTGTACCGTGATGCCACTGCCAGCGTGTTCATGAACCGCTACCCTTACGCCAACGGCCATCTGCTGGTGGCGCCGGCCCGCCACGCCGCCGATCTCACCGACCTCACCCCGGAGGAAGACGGGGCCTGCCTGCGCCTGCTTACGGCCAGCGTCACCATCCTGCGCCGCCATCTTGCGCCGGACGGTTTCAACCTCGGCCTCAACCTCGGCGCAGTGGCCGGGGCGGGTATTGCCGCCCACCTCCACTGGCACCTCGTGCCGCGCTGGGAGGGCGACCACAACTTCATGGCCGTGCTGGCCGGGGTACGCACCATCCCGGAGCATATCGAAGCGACCTTCGACCGGCTGCTGCCGGACTTCCAGGCCCTCACCCCATGAACCAGCCGCTCAAAATGACCCCCATGCTCCAGCAGTATCTGGAGATCAAGGCGCAGCACCAGGACGCCCTGCTCTTCTACCGCATGGGCGACTTCTACGAGATGTTCTTCGACGATGCGGTCACCGCGGCAAAGACCCTCGGCATCACCCTCACCTCCCGCAGCCACAAGGAGGAGGAGAAGATCCCCATGTGCGGGGTGCCCTGCCACTCGGCCCCCTCCTACCTGGCCAAGCTCATCAAGGCGGGCTTCCGGGTGGCGATCTGCGAACAGGTGGAAGACCCGAAAGAGGCCAAGGGGCTGGTCAAGCGCGAGGTGGTCCGGGTGGTGACGCCGGGGCTGGCCACCGAGGAGCAACTCCTCGACGACAAGGAAAACCGCTTTCTCGCCGCCCTCTGCAAGGCTGGTGGGACCTGGGGGGTGAGCCTGCTCGATCTCTCCACCGGCGAATTCCTGGTGGGCGAGCAGGAGAGCCTTGCAGCACTCATGGACGAGATCGCCCGCTTCGCCCCATCGGAACTCCTGGTGGAACAGGAGGGCAATCTGGCCACCAACCAGGAATGGCGCGCCGATCTGGCCGCCCTGCTGCCCGAGGCATGCCTCACCGAACGGCCAGCGGGCACCTTTTATCCCGCCACCGCCCAGGAGGCGCTGCTGGAACATTTCCGCACCATCAACCTCGCTGGCTTCGGCTGCGACCATCTCGTAGCCGGAACCACCGCTGCCGGCGCCCTGCTCCTCTATCTGCGGGAAACACAGAAGACCGACCTTTCCCACATCGAGCGGCTCCGCAGCCTGGATCTCGCCCATGTGCTCTTGATCGACGACTCCTCCCGCCGCAACCTGGAACTGACCCAGACCATCATCGGCGCGAGGCGCGAGGGGTCGCTCCTTGCCACCCTGGACCACACCACTACCCCCATGGGCGCCCGGCTCTTGAAACAGAACCTGCTCTTCCCGCTCCTGGACGTTGGCCGCATCACCCGCCGGCTCGACGCGGTGGAAACGCTTTTCCGCGATCCCGTCCTCAGGCAGGAACTGCGCGAGACCCTGGCCCAGATCTACGACCTCGAAAGGCTGAACAGCCGGGTGGTCCTGGGCAGCGCCAATGCCCGCGACCTCACCGCCCTCAAGGTCTCGATGGCGCAACTGCCGCTCCTCAAGGCACGGCTCGCCGAGACCTCGGGCTTGCTCGCGGAGCTGCACACCAACCTCGACGACCTGGCCGACCTCCGCGACCTGCTCAGCCGCACCATCCGCGAAGATGCGCCGGTGACCCTGCGGGAAGGCAACCTGATCCGCGAAGGGTACCATGCCGAACTGGATGAACTCATCGCCATCCTCCGGGACGGCAAGGCGCTCATCGCCGGACTTGAAGGGGCGGAGCGGGCCAGGAGCGGCATCGCCAACCTCAAGATCGGCTACAACAAGGTCTTTGGCTACTACCTCGAAGTGAGCCGCGGCCAGCTCGCCAACGTGCCGGACCACTTCATCCGCAAGCAGACCCTGGTCAATGCCGAGCGCTTCATCACCCCGGAACTCAAGGAGTTCGAACAGAAGGTGACCGGCGCCGAGGAAAAAAGGCTGGAGCTGGAATACCGCCTCTTTGTCGAGATCCGCCACCAGGTGGCGACGGCCAGTTCCCGCATCCTCCAGGTGGCCCGCGCGGTGGCGCGGCTCGATCTTTACGCGGCGCTCGCCGAGGTGGCGAGCCGTTACCGCTACACCCGGCCGCAGGTCAACAACGGCGAGGAGATCGTCATTGTCGAAGGCCGCCACCCGGTGATCGAGCGCAGCCTGCCGCCCGGCAAGTTCGTGCCCAACGACGTGCGCCTCGACCAGAGCGGCGAGGAGGTGCTCATCATCACCGGCCCCAACATGGCGGGCAAGTCCACGGTGCTGCGGCAGACCGCCCTCATCACCCTGATGGCCCAGATGGGCAGCTTCGTGCCGGCCAGGGAGGCGACCATCGGCGTGGTGGACCGCATCTTTACGCGGGTCGGCGCCATGGACGATCTCAGACGTGCGCAATCCACCTTCATGGTGGAGATGAACGAGACCGCCAACATCTTGAACAACGCCACCGAGAAAAGCCTGGTGGTGCTCGACGAGATCGGCCGGGGTACTTCCACCTTCGACGGCCTCTCCATTGCCTGGGCCGTGGCCGAGGAGCTGGTGAGCAAGAATGGCAAGGGGGTAAAGACCCTCTTTGCCACCCACTACCACGAACTCACCGAGCTGGCCGCCACCTTCCCCCGCATCCGCAACTACCACATCGCGGTGCGGGAATGGAACGACACCATCGTCTTCCTGCACAAGCTGCTGCCCGGCGGAACCAACCGCAGTTACGGCATCCAGGTGGCGGCCCTGGCCGGCGTGCCGCAATCGGTGGTTGCCCGCGCCAAAGAATTGTTGCATAATATCGAGCAGGGCGAGTTCAACAAGGAGGGGCAGCCGCGCATCGCTTCCGGCGGGCGCAAACAGCCAGCGGACCACCCGAGCCAGTTGCTGCTCTTCGGAGCGCCGGCCGACCCCCTGCGCGAACGGCTGCGGGAAATCGATCCCGATGGGCTCACCCCGCTGGAGGCGCTGCGCCTTCTTTACGAACTGAAAAGTGTCCAGGATGCCGCAGAGTGACCTGAAACAGCACGGCCCCTCCGGGAGGCCGCCCCACCTCAGCCAAGGCTGGCTCTGGCCGTTGGCGCTACTCTCCCTGGCCTGGCTGTTCTTCCTCGCCGCACCGGCCACGGCGGCCCCTTCGCCGGAGAAACGCTACAACGACGCCAAGGCGTATTACCAGAAGCTGCTCAGCACCAAGGAAGGAAAAAACCGCCAGAACTGGCTCAACGGCGCGAAGTCCTTCCGCTCCCTGTACCAGAAAAATCCGGATCATGCGGTGGCGCCCAAGAGCCTCTTCATGCTGGGCACCATCTACGCCGCCCTCCACGAGCGGAGCAGCAAGGCCGACGACCTCAGCGAGGCCATCAGCTATTTCGAGGATCTGGCCACCCTCTATCCGGGGCATACCCTGGCGGACGATTCCCTCTACCTGGCCGGCAACCTCTACCTGAACCGGAAAAGCGATCCGCAGAAGGCGGCCCGCACCTTTGCCAAGATCGTGGTTCTCTACCCGGCCGGCGACATGACCAGCGGGGCCGCCGAACAGCTCCACAGGCTCAAGGGGCTCGACTACGTCAGCTCACTGGCCAGCAAGGCGAACGAGCGGGCGGCAGCCAGTCAGCCGCCATCCGGTGAGCAGTGCCAGAAGGCGGAGGTGCTGCCGATCCGCCACTGGTCCAACAAGAATTACACCAGGGTGGTGATCGAGACCACAACACCCGTCACCTTCCGCCACCAGGTGCTGGAAAAGAACGGCGACCGTCCCCGCCGGCTTTACATCGACCTGGTCAACTGCCGCATCAGCCCGCAGGTCCAGCAGACGCTGCCCATCGACGACGGCCTGCTCAAGCAGGTGCGCAACGCCCAGTTCACGCCGGACACGGTGCGGGTGGTCTTCGACACCCAGGCGGACATCTCGGACTACAAGGTCTTCAGCCTGGACGACCCATTCCGCATCGTGGTCGATGTGCGGAGCAACGAGGCCAGCGCGGCCGCCAGCAGCGCCAAGTCCAAAGAGGCCGCCAGGGAAAGCCAGGAAACCAAGGGCAAGGGGAAAGAGGCCAAACCCGGCGCCCTCCCGACCCTGGCCCAGCAACTCGGGCTTGGGGTCAAAAGGGTGGTGATCGATCCCGGCCACGGCGGCAAGGATCCCGGCGCTGTCAGCCCCAGCGGCGTCAAGGAAAAGGACGTTACCCTGGCGGTGGGCAAGAGGCTCGCCCAGGAACTGCGGAGCCGCGGCTACGAAGTGATCCTCACCCGCGACCGCGACATCTTCATCCCGCTGGAGGAGCGCACCGCCATCGCCAACAGCAAGGAGGCCGACCTCTTCCTTTCCATTCACGTCAATGCCGCACCCAACCATGCCGCCAAGGGCATCGAGACCTATGTCCTCGACCTGGCCACCAACAAGGAGGCGATGCGGGTCGCGGCCCTGGAAAACGCCTCCTCGACCAAAAACATCAGCGACCTCCAGGCCATCCTCCTCGACCTCATGCACAACAGCAAGCTGAACGAATCGGTAAAACTGGCCGAACTGGTGCAGACTGCCATGGTGGAGGGGGTGAACCGGGATTACGGTCAGGTAAACAACCTCGGGGTCAAGAAGGCGCCCTTCATCGTGCTGGTGGGCGCCCAGATGCCCGCCATCCTCACGGAAATAGCCTTCAGCAGCAATCCCCAGGAGGAGGAGCGGCTGCGCGACGAACGCTACCTCAGTCTCGTGGCCCAACAGATCGCCGGCGGCGTGGCCGAGTACACAAACAGCCTCAACCTCGCCAGCTCCCGCCATTCCAGCGACAAGTAACCCCCCAAGCCCGGTGGCCGAGGTGCCACAGGGCTCCATCCCCCCTCTCTGCCGTATGTTCTGCTAAAAAGATGCGCTCACGCCGACAAAAAACACGTTCTGCGAATAGTCGCTGCTTTCCAGATTGGAATCGCTGTCGATGTATTGATACTCGGCCTTGGCGTCGTAGCGCCCCAGGAACCTGCGGCTGACCAGGAACCCCAGCGTCTGCTTGATATCGTCCCGCTCCGCGCCGATGGAGGGCGTGACGTGGCGGTATTCCCTGTCCTGGTATTTGAACGACAGCCGCGCCCTGGTTTCGTACCAGGCCGGTACCTGCACCGCCGCCACCAAGGTCTGGCCCCAGTAGTCATACTCTGCTGTTGCGGCATTCTCCCCTTCCAGCCGGTAGCCAAGCTGGAGATAGCCGCGGTTCTCCATGAAGAAGGCAAAGAGGTCGCCGCCCACTGCCTGATTGACCGCATCGCGGCCATTGTCGGCGGTCTTGCGGAAATCCTTGTCCTCCAGGGTGTAGCTCACCGTGGCGTAGAGATCATGGGGCAGGGAGAAGCCAACATTGGGCGTGAGGCGGTGGCTCTGCAAAAAGCCCTCGCGACCGAGGAACATGTAGCTGTACGCATAGGCGAGCCCGGCCTCCCACCCCTCGAAGTCGCGGCTGCCAGAAAGCCCCAGGGTGTGGGTCTGGAGATCGAACTGGGAATAGTCGTCATAGAGGCTCTGATAGAAGCCATAGGAAAGTTCCGCCTGATATGGCTTCGGCACCGCGAGCCGGTAGCCGCCTTCCAGTTCCAGCACCGTGGCGAAATCGGATTGGTCCGTGGCCAGATCCTGCTCCTCCACGGTGAGGTTGTCGTCATACTCGAAGCCGAGGCCCAGGCGCACATGCCACGACGTGGCGGCCTTTTCGCCGCGCTGCTGTCCGAGGGTGTCGAGCAGGGCGCGGGCGTTCTTGCCGGCATCGGAGGCCGGGTCCATGGCCACTGCCTGCCGGAGTTCCTTGACCGCCTCCTGGCGCTTGCCGAGCTTGTGTTGGGCCAGGCCGATCTGGTAGGTGGCGAGTTGGGCAAACTCGCGGTCATGGCGCATGGCCGCCTGGAACGAGGGAATGGAGCCGGCGTAATCGCCCTGCGCCTGCCTGGTGAGACCAGCAAAGAAATGGGCTGCCCCGTTCTGCGGCTCCTGGCGGGTAACCCGCTCCAACAGCCGTGCCGCTTCAGGGTAAGCACCCTGGCGGTAGAAACCGATCGCCTGCTCCAATTCACTGGCCGCTGGTGCCGCCACGGCAATCCCCGCCCACATCATCACGGCCAGCGAGAATGCCAGCCCGTATCCTCTTTTCCGCCATGCCATCATATTCGTTCCCATTCGTTCCTTCTTCCGTTGCCCTCAAAAGAACAGGGCTCCCGCTTCGCGCAGGAACCCCGTTGTTTTCCACGTATTACGCCAGGTCTTAGCCGTTGTTCCTTCTGGCCCTGGCGTTGGCGCGCTGATTCTCCTTGGTCACCTCTTTGGCCACTTCCTTGGCCGCCTGCTTGGCCACGTCCTTGGCGGCTTCCTGGGCCGAGTTGCGGGCCAGTTGCTTCGCCTCTGCCTTGGCCAGTTCCTTGGCCGCCTCACGGGCCAGCCCCTTGGCGGTCTCGGCAGCGGCGACCTTGGCCATCAGCCGCGCCTCGTTCTTCACCTCCTCCCTGGCTGCGGCGCGGCTGGCATCACGGACGCCGTTCTTTGCCTCGCTGCGCAGGGTCTCACGGTTCACCCGCTCCACCTTGGCCAGGAACTTCTCCTTTTCCCGCTCCGCCTTCTGCTGGAACTTCTCATTGCCGGTGCGATCGTAGAGGGCCAGGAACTTGGCCTCCTGCTCCAGGGCCTTGGTCAGGGCATTGATCTGCTGCCTGCCATACTGTTCAGTGACGATCTTCTCCAGCAGGTCCATGTCGTAGTTGATCACAAGGCCCTGCTGCACGGCGTTATTAAGGGAGCGGTTCAGGGCAAGGACCTGCTCATCGGAGAGGTTTGCCACAAAGGAAGCGACACGCGCCGCATCAATCGCCGGCATGGTGGGATCACCCGAGGAGGGTGGCGTGTCTGCGGCAACCGGCGTTTCGGAGGGTCCAGTTTCCGTTACTGTATCTTGTTGAGAGGCTTGCCCCTCACCGCTCGCGGTAGTGGTGGTGCCGGTGGTATCGGCAACCGTCGTCGTGGTGGTCGTCGCCGTGTCGCCGGTGGTGCCTGCGGTCGTATCGACAGGCGCGGCGGCATCGTCTTCCGTGGTGGCCGGCTTGGTCAACTCCCCCATCAGGGTGGCGATCAGGCGGTCCCGGCCGGCGAACTTGTTGCCCGTGGTCGTGGTGGTCGTTGTCGTGGTCGTGCTGGTGGCAGTCGTCCCGGTGGTGTCGGTGGCCGCAACCACGGTGGTGTCGGTGGTGGTCGTGACGGCCACCGGCTCGGTTGCCGGCTCTGTCGCTGCATCCTCAGCCAGGGCCGCGCTATTGAGCCACAGCATCGCGGCAAAGATCGCAGTGACAGACAAAAGTTTTTTCATGACTCTCCTCCCTTTCGATAATGGGCCACCATCACGGTGGCAAGGTAACGCATTCGGACACCTTGGCATAAAGCAACAGCCATGCCAGAAAGAAATGGGAGAGGAAAATCAACGGGCGGAGCGGCGCCGGCGCGGCAGGGTCAAGTTGAGGCGCCTGAGGCGGGAAACAAAGGTGGAACGGTTGACCCCGGCCGCCTCGGCGGCCCAGGTCATGTTCATATGATGCTGTTTCAGGAGATAGGTGGCGTAGTCGCGCTCCACCTCCTCCCAGGTGCGTTGGCCAAAATCAAGACCACCCGCGAGCACCGGGCTGGCTGGCGATGGCTGCCTTGCTGGCGGGGCTGGCCGTGCCACTTCCGGCGGCGATGGTGACGCCGAGACGATGGCGGCAGGCAGGTCGGCCGGGCCGATCTCCTCCTGGGTGCAAACCACGGTGAGGTACTTGGCCAGGTTCTCCAGTTCCCGGATGTTGCCGGGCCAGGGGTAGGCAGTGAGCAAGGCCATGGCCCCAGAGGTAACCCGCTTCGCTGGCAGGGTGCTTTTTGCTGCCTCGCGCCGCAGGAAGAAGGAAAGAAGGAGCGGGATATCCTCCTGCCGCTCCCTCAAGGAGGGCAGGGAGAGGGGAAGGACCGAGAGGCGGTAGAAGAGGTCGCGGCGGAAGGCTTTCTCCTCCACCATCTGTTCGAGGTCACGGTTGGTGGCAGCAATGAGGCGCACATCCACCCGCCGCGTCTCGGTGCTGCCCACGGGCTTGATCTCGTTCATCTGGATCACCCGCAGCACCTTGGCCTGGAGCTCCATGGGCATGTCGCCGATCTCGTCGAGGAAGAGGGTGCCGCCATCGGCCGCCTCGAAAAGCCCCTTCTTGTCCTTGACCGCGCCGGAAAAGGCGCCCTTCTTGTAGCCAAAGAGTTCGCTTTCGAGCAGTGTTTCCGGGATGGCGCTGCAGTTCTGCACCACCAGAGGCTGGTTGCGGCGCGGGCTCAGGCGGTGCAGGCGGCTTGCCACCAACTCCTTGCCGGTGCCCGACTCGCCGGTGACGAGCACCGGATAATCGGTGGCCGCGTAGCTTGCAATGGTCGCCATCACCTGCTGGAAGGCCGCGCTCTGCCCCACCACCAGGCCGTCCTCCCTCAAGAGGTCGATCTTGTGCTGAAGCAGGCGGGTCGCGCTGCACTGCCTGTCGTACTCCAGGGCGTTGGAAAGGCTGACCGCGCCAATGTTCACCAACTCCTGCAGGAAGTCGAGGTACTGCTTTTCGAGATTGATCTGGGAGTGCTCTGGATTGGTGTCGATGATCTCCACCACGCCGTAGACCGTGCCGTCCTTGAGCAGGAGCGGGAAGCCGAGGATGAGGCTGCTCTTGATGGAGAGGTCCGCCTCGATGGCCTGGAAATGGCGCGGGTCGCCGTCCGGACGGGAGAGGGCCATCTTGCCGGTCTCGATCACCCAGCGCACCAGGCTCTTGGCGTCAAGCGGCAGACAGAGTCCCTTGATCTTGTCGCTCTCGATCCCCTCTGCCTCGATGCAGCAGAAGCCCTCGGGCTTCCGGATCCACACCGAGCCGCGGTCCACGTTCTGGAGCCGAAGCAAGGCGCGGAGGAACTTGCGCTGCAACTGCTGCGGGTCCAGTTCGTCGGAAAAGGATTGGAAGAGTTCAACCAGGGATTCACGCATAGCGACAACATACCACTACTTTATTTAAACTTAACCAAAAATGATGACATAAAATCATGCACGACGTAACGCACCGCCCTCTGGACCGGAAAACCCGCCAACGCTGCCACACTTGACAGGAAAGAGAACGCTGCGATAAGAATATCCTATAACCCCTTGGAGAAACAGGCCATTAACGATGGATACGCGTGGCCAACGCCCGTCCAGAAAATTGGCAGCCTACGCCTGAGAGGCGGCAGGAAAGCCCGCCTCTCGCCGAGAATTGCGCAAAACCCGGTTTTGCTACCGACGCGCCATACCCAGCTTGACGCAGCAACGATCAAGCCATGAAGTCAACCTTCACCAAGGGAGGACACAATGAAACCTATCGGAACTCTTGCTTTGCTGCTGACCGCGGGTGCCGTAACAGCGTTTCTGCCCGAGAGCGCTTCGGCGTGGTGTGTGTACAACTACACCGGCAAGACGCTGGTCGTGCGTTCAGGCTTCAACCCCGGAGACTTCTACCAGGAGATCAAATCCGGGGCGGAAAACAAAAAATGCTGCCCCGGAGATGAGAAGTCATGCGGCGAGCCGCGAATCTACATCCTCGCATCGAGCTTCGACGAAAAAGAGTCTTTTCTCGAAAGTTTAGCCTCCTACGGGTGTTCGGTAACCGAATTCACCCGGAGTTATTACACGTTCTCCGGCAACAAGGGAGCAGGCGCCCCCAAGCCGAACGTGCCGGCGCATGGCTGGATCAGCATCGATACGCGGATGCAGAACGGCCACCGCACACCCTACGCCGTGGTGAAGTATCCGGACGGCAAGATCAAGTACGAGGGATTCGCCAAGCCCGTCTGCGGTGGCTGGCTCGGCGACTGAAGCGGGCAGCTTTATCAGACTACCGGGAGGACCTTTCCTCCCAAACAAAAAGGCCGGGGCAGCAGTTGCTGCTCCGGCCTTTGCTTTTCTGCCCTATGACGACTGAGAACCGCTCGGTCTCGACGTCTTCACGGCCACCGCCGGCATGATGGAGCAGGCGGAGAATCTGGATCACACCGCCTCGGCTCCAGTAGACCACAACAAAGGGGCTGCCGGAAACCACCAACTCCCGCGTGCCGCCCACGCGGCCCGGTCGCCCCATGTTGGGCTGTTCCGGCAGATATTCCACGGCTTCGCGGATCCGCTCAGCCATGCGGCCTGCGGCGACAGGGTCGTCCAGGGCGATGAACTCCCCGGCATCCTGTAAATCCCGCAGCGCCGGAAGCGTCCACTCAATTCTTGGCATTCTTGCCCTTGCCCCACCCATTGAGGATGGCCAGCGCCTGGGCATGGCTCTTGACCTTGCCCTTCTCCGCCGCGGCCATACCCTCCTTGATCGCCGCCACCTGCCACTCCTGGAGATCGACAAACTCCTCGATCGCCTGGGCCGCCAGATAGGACTTGGAGCGGTGGGTTTCGCTGGCCAGCGCCTCCAGGCGTTGCGCCACTTCTTCCGGAACACGGGCAGAAATCAGGGTGGTTCCACTCATACGTTCACCTATGCCATATTGTTTACATACGCATCATTTTTGATGATAGCGCATGGGGATGAAAATAACAAGGCCGGGGCAGCGTTTGCTGCACCGGCCTTTGCTTTTGCCCTATGAGAAGAGAAGACTACTCGGCCTTGGCGGCCTCCCGGCCTGCCTTGAGGTCGCTGCCCTCAATAAAGCGGCGGATCGACTCCGCCGCCTCCTTGGCCTGGAAAACGGCCTTGGCCACGGTCTGGGGGCCGAGTACCGCATCGCCTGCGGCAAAGACCCAGGGCACCGAGGTCTGCATGGTGGTCTCGTCCACTACGTAGGTGCCCCAGCGGGTCATGGTGAAGTCGAGGCCGCTTCCAGCGGTGGGGTCCACATCCTGGCTGATGGCCGGGATAATGGCGTCCGCCTCGATCATGAAGTTGGAGCCCTCGATCACCTCCGGCCGGCAGCGGCCCGAGGCATCGCACTCGCCGAGTTTCATCCGCAAACACTCGATCCTGGTGAGCCTGCCGTTCTCGCCGTGGATCTTCACCGGCGCGGCCAGGAACTCGATGCGCACCCCTTCCTCTTCGAGATGATGGATCTCGGCCTGGGCCGCGGGCATCTCCGCCTTGGTGCGGCGGTAGAGGATGAAGACCTGGTCGGAGCCGGTGCGCAGCGCGGTGCGGGCGCAGTCGATGGCCACGTTGCCGCCGCCCACCACCACCACGTTGCGGCCGAGATTGAGCTTCTCGCCGATATTGACCCTCCGCAGGTAATCAACCCCATGGAGTACGCCGGAAAGTTCCTCGCCCTCCACCCCCAGCTTCCGGCTGGCGTGCGCGCCTGGTCCAAGAAAAACGGCGCTGAAGCCCTCGCTCTTGAGGTCTTGCAGGGACTTGTCCCTGCCGATGGTGACGCCGTTCACCACGGTGACCCCGCAGCTCCTGAGCGCATTGAACTCCGCCTCGATGATCGGTCGCGGCAACCGGTAGGCCGGGATGCCCACCGCCAGCATACCCCCGGAAATCGGCAAACTCTCGAAGATGGTGCAGGGGTAGCCCAGGTGGGAAAGATAGTAGGCCACCGACATGCCGGCCGGGCCGGAACCGACGATGGCGACCTTGGCCGGCTTCGGCATGGCGCACGGCTGAAGCAGGCTCTTGTTGTTGGCCACCATCCAGTCGACGATGTAGCGCTCGATCATGCCGATGGCCACGGCCTCGCCCTTCTTGCCGCGGATGCAGTGGCCCTCGCACTGGAACTCATGGGGGCAGACGCGGGAGCAGATGGCGGGCAGCGAGTTGGTCTCGCGGTCGAGCCAGTAAGCCTCCTCGATCTTGCCCTCCCGCACCAGCTTGATGAAACCGGGGATGTCGTTGTGAATGGGGCAGCCCTCGCGGCACGCCGGTTTCTTGCACTGCAGGCAGCGTTCGGCCTCCAGCTTCACCGTGGCGGCATCATAGCCGGAAACCACCTCGTTGAAATTGGTCACCCGCTCGGCAGGAGCCAACTCCTTGGCCCGCTGCCGGGGAATCGCCATCCGTTCTTTCGTTTCCATCACCTCTCCTCCATATCCATATCCACGCATCACTGCGGTCCCAAATGCCGCCCCTGCCCTAGCCGGCAGGGTAGGCAACAATACTCTAATTCCCATCGTATTTCATGCAGATTTTACCGGAGCACCCTCTCGCAAAATCCGCCTGAGCCGCAGATGCCTAACGGGAAAGGGCTTGACAAACGCGGAGCAATCATCCACGTTAAAAGGTAACGTTGCGAGTTATTTGCAGATTCGACCACGCCCCCACAAGGAACCACATATGAAAGCGGAACTCATCAATCCCTTCCTGCACGCCACCAAGAATGTCCTCGAAACCATGGCCCAGACCAAGGTGACGCCGCAGAAGCCACAACTCAAGGAGGGCAACACCTCCTACGGCGAAGTAACCGGCATCATCGGCATGACCTCCGAAGCGATCACCGGCTGCATGATCGTCAGCTTCTCGGAAAAGTGTATCCTGAAGATCGTGGCCAATATGCTCATGGAAGAGCCGCGCGCCAAGATCGACGACGAGGTGGTGGACGCGGTGGGCGAGATCACCAACATGATCTGCGGCGGAGCCAAGGCGGAGCTGGCCAAGATCGACCACAAGTTCGACCTCGCCACCCCCACCATGGTGGTGGGCAAAGGGGTCGAAATCTCCTATTACTCCACCGCCCCGACCATCGTCATCCCCTTCGACACCGCCGAGGGCACCTTCGTGGTGGAGGCCAACCTGGGCGAAAAAAAGTAGCCGCCCCTTCCTCTTCTTGCGACCACAAAAAAGCCGCACCCGAAGGTGCGGCTTTTTTGTGGCATCAGGAACCCAACGCCTTCATTTGGGCTTGCGGCGCTCCGCCACCTTGAGGCGGCTCAAGGCGCGCTGCATGGCGGCCTCGGCCCGGGTGCGGTCGATTTTCTCGCGCTGACTTATCACCTCGGCCAGGCGCTTCTCCGCCCGCTCCTTGGCGCGCAAGGCGCGATCAACGTCGATCTCGGCGCCACGCTCGGCGGATTCCACCAGAAAGGTCACCTTGTTGTTGGAGACCTCGCAGAACCCGCCGCTCACCATCAGGTCTTCCACATGATTGTCCTTCTTGAAAGAGAGGACGCCAATCTTGATGGTGCTCAGAAAGGGGGCGTGGTTGGCCAGGATGCCGAACTCGCCGGCATAGCCCGGAGCGGTCACGAGATCAACGCTCTCGCTCACCACGGCGCCCTTGGGGGTCACAACTTCAAGTTGCAATTTTTCAGCCATTCTTCAACCTCGCGTGCACGCTTGCATGAAGCGCGTCTGATGCAGGAAGCTTACGCAGCAGCCTTCTCGCGGTTTGCCTTCTCAACGGCCTCTTCGATGGTGCCGACCATGTAGAAGGCGCTTTCCGGAAGTTCGTCGTGCTTGCCATCCAGGATATCCTTGAAGCCGCGCACGGTATCGGCAACCTTGACGTACTTGCCGGCCATGCCCGTAAAGGTCTCGGCCACGCTGAACGGCTGGGAAAGGAAACGCTGCACCTTACGGGCGCGGGAAACGGTGACCTTGTCCTCCTCGGAGAGTTCGTCCATGCCGAGGATGGCGATGATGTCCTGCAGATCCTTGTACTTCTGCAGGGTGGTCTGCACGCCGCGGGCTACGAGGTAATGCTCCTCGCCGAGGACGTTGGGGTCCAGGATGCGGGAAGTGGAGTCCAGCGGGTCAACCGCGGGGTAGATGCCAAGCTCCGCGATCTGACGGGAGAGAACAACGGTACCGTCGAGATGGGCGAAGGTGGTCGCCGGCGCCGGGTCGGTCAAGTCGTCGGCCGGAACGTAAACGCACTGGACCGCGGTGATGGAACCCTTGGTGGTGGAGGTGATGCGCTCCTGGAGGGCGCCGAGGTCGGTGGCCAGGGTCGGCTGGTAACCAACCGCAGACGGGATACGACCGAGGAGTGCCGATACCTCGGCGCCCGCCTGGGTGAAGCGGAAGATGTTGTCAACGAAGAAGAGCACGTCCTGGCCCTCCTCGTCGCGGAAGTACTCGGCAGCGGAAAGGCCGGTCAGGGCCACGCGGGCACGGGCGCCGGGCGGCTCGGTCATCTGGCCGTACACCAGCGCCGCCTTGGGCAGTACGCCGGATTCCTTCATTTCGCGGTAGAGGTCGTTGCCCTCGCGGGTCCGCTCGCCAACGCCGCAGAAGACGGAAATACCGCCGTGGTGCATGGCGATGTTGTTGACCATCTCCATCATGATAACGGTCTTGCCGCAACCGGCGCCGCCGAAGAGGCCCATCTTGCCACCGCGGGGGAACGGGACCAGGAGGTCGATAACCTTGATGCCGGTCTCAAGCACGTGCACCTCGGTGGACTGCTCGGTGAAGGCCGGGGCCGGTTTGTGGATCGGGCGCATCTTCTCGGAAGTCAGGGCGCCCAGGCCGTCTACCGGACGGCCAACCACGTTCATGATGCGGCCGAGGGCCGGCTTGCCGCAGGGAATCTCGATGGGCTTGCCGGTGTCCTTGCAGAGCTGGCCGCGCACCAGACCGTCGGTCTGATCCATGGAGACGCAGCGGACCACGTTGTCGCCCAGGTGCTGGGCAACCTCGATAACCAGGTTGTCCTCCTGGTCGTTGATGCCCTTGTTGGATACCAAGAGCGCGTTCATGATCGCCGGCAGTTGGGCCGGATCGAACTCCACGTCAACAACCGGTCCGATGACCTGGATAATCTTTCCTGTGTTCATTGTACAAGCCTCCTCAGCTGTGTTGATCTCGTATGTCAGCCGCTGACGCGGCCGAAAGTTCCCTTAGCCCTTCAACGCCTCAGCACCGCCGACGATATCCATCAGTTCGCCGGTAATGCCCGACTGCCGTGCCTTGTTGTAGATCAAGGTCAGGCTGGTGATCATGTCCTTGCAGGCGCTGGTGGCATTGTCCATGGCGGTCATCCGCGCCGCGTGCTCACTGGCGCTTACCTCGAGCATGGCATGGTAAACCATAACGTTGAGGTAGAGCGGCAGCATCACGTCCATGATCTCGGTGGTGCTGGGCTCGTAGATGTAGTCGGCGCTGGTTGCCGCAGCCCCTTCCACCGGCTTAACCGGCAGGAACTGGGTCTGTGCCGGCTTCTGCACCGCCACGCTGTGGAAGCGGCCGTACATGATATGCACCTCGTCGGCGCCGCCGGCCAGGAAGTTACCCGCCACGTCCTGGGCAATGGCCCGGGCGTTGAACATCTGGAAGTTGCCCATGATGTCGGTGAAGGTGGCGCGCACCTTGCCGCTGCGCTTGAAGTACTGGGCCGCCTTCTTGCCGACGCAGACCAGGCTCACCTTTTTGCCCTGGCCTTCCAGCTGGCGCATGAACCGCTCGGTCTGCTTCAGGATGTTGGAGTTGAAGCTGCCGCAGAGGCCGCGGTCGGAAGTGACCACCACCAGTTCGACACCCTTCACCTCGCGCACCTCCATGAGCGGGAACTGCGCCGCATCCATGCCGCTGGAGAGGTTGACCATGGCGGCGTTGTACTTCTCGGCATAGGGCCGGAACCGCTCCATCTTCATCTGGGCGCCGCGCAGCTTCGCCGCGGCGACCATGTTCATCGCCTTGGTGATCTGCGAGGTCTTCTTGACACCCGAGATTTTTACTTTGACATCTTTCAGGCTAGCCATAAGCCCCCCTTGTTATTTCAGGCCTTTTGCCGCCTTGAAGGATTCGCCGAAGGCCTCCAACGCCTTACGCATCTTTGCCTCGAGATCGGCGTCGATGGCCTGCTTCGTCTTCAGGTCTTCGTAAATGGAGGCATCGTTCTTTTCGATGTACGCATAGAGCTGCTGCTCGTACTCGGCCAGGGTGTTCACCGGCAGTTTGTCGAGGTAGCCGCGGGTACCGGCAAAGAGGATGCAGATCTGCTTCTCCATGGGCAGCGGCTGATACTGCGGCTGCTTCAGGATTTCGACCAGACGCTCACCGCGGGTCAGCTGGGCCTGGGTGGCGGCGTCGAGATCGGAGCCGAAGCCGGCGAAGGCCGCGAGCTCGCGGTACTGGGCGAGGTCGAGACGAAGGGTACCGGCCACCTGCTTCATGGCCTTGACCTGGGCGGCGCCACCAACGCGGGATACCGAGAGGCCGACGTTGATCGCCGGACGAACACCGGCGAAGAAGAGGTTCGGTTCGAGGTAGACCTGACCGTCGGTGATGGAGATGACGTTGGTCGGAATGAAGGCGGAAACGTCACCGGCCTGGGTCTCGATGATCGGCAGCGCGGTGAGCGAACCGGCGCCCAGCTCGTCGCTCACCTTGGAGGCGCGCTCGAGCAGGCGGGAGTGGTTGAAGAAGATGTCGCCGGGGAAGGCTTCGCGGCCCGGCGGACGGCGAAGCAGCAGGGAAAGCTCGCGGTAGGCCACGGCCTGCTTGGAGAGATCATCGTAAATGATCAACGCGTGCTTGCCGTTGTCGCGGAAGTACTCGCCCATGGCGCAGCCGGCGAAGGCGGCGACGTACTGCATCGGCGCCGGGTCGGAGGCGCAGGCGGCGACCACGGTGGTGTACTCCATGGCGCCGTGCTTGCGGAGCGCCTCAACAACCAGGGCCACGGTGGACTTCTTCTGGCCGATGGCCACGTAGATGCAGTGGATATCGGTGTTCTTCTGAGCGATGATGGCATCGACGCAGAGAGCGGTCTTGCCGATCTGGCGGTCGCCGATGACCAGCTCGCGCTGGCCGCGGCCCACCGGGGTCATGGCGTCCACCGCCTTGGCGCCGGTGTAGCAGGGCTCATGCACCGATTTACGGGCGATAACGCCGGGAGCGAGCACCTCGATCTTGGAGAACTGCTTGGCGTTGATCGGACCCTGGCCATCGATGGGCTGCCCCACGCCGTCAACGACGCGACCGAGCATCTCGGGGCCAACCGGAACCTCGGCGATGCGGCCTGTCCTTTTCACGGTGTCGCCTTCCTTGATGTTCCGCACGTCACCCAATACGGCACAACCAACGTTGTCCTCTTCGAGGTTCAGGGCGATGCCCAGAATGCCGCCGGGGAACTCGAGGAGTTCCATGGCCATGCAGTTCTGGACGCCGTGGACGCGGGCGATACCGTCACCCACCGAGATAACGGTGCCGGTCTCGCTCAGATCAACCTTGGTCTCGTAGTCCTTGATCTGTCCCTTGATGATTTGGCTGATTTCTTCGGCTTTGATCTGCATCGTCAATTACTCCCCTTGATGGATTCTTGTAAACCTGCAAGCTGCGACCGGATGCTGCCGTCGAGCACCAGATCGCCCACCTTGGCCACCATGCCGCCGATGATCGACGGATCGATCGCCGTGGTGAGCACAACCTGCTTGCCGGTAATTTTCTCTAAGGTCGCCTTTACCTTGGCGCTGAGATCGGGGGTAAGCGCCGTGGCCGACACCACCGTGCCCCGCACCAGATTCTTATCCGCATCAACCAGGGCCTGGTAGACCTCGGCCAGTTCCGGCAGAATGTCGGCCCGCTTCTTCTGGACCAGCAGTTTGAAAAAGTTGGCCATGACCGGCGCCGCGCCCATGCCCTGCACCAGATGCGCCATCACCTTCTCCCGTACATCCAGAGGATAGACCGGGTTGGTGAGGGCATCCGCCACCTCGGGCATGGAAGTGTAGAAGCCGGCCATGCTGTGCAATGCCTGGCCGTACTGCTCAAAGGCGCCGTCTTCCTTGCCAACGGCGAAGAGCGCCTTGGCATATCGTTTCGCCAACACTGTGCTTTTCACTGAACACCTCCCACCTTGTCGAGGTAGCCCGCGATCATGGCCTGCTGGTCTGCCGGCTGCAGGTTCTTCCTGATGAGTTCCTCGGCCACCA
Organism: Thermodesulfobacteriota bacterium; assembly: GCA_040757055.1. Taxonomy (GTDB): domain Bacteria; phylum Desulfobacterota; class Desulfobulbia; order Desulfobulbales; family Desulfurivibrionaceae; genus JAJZRJ01. The sequence goes on from JBFLXY010000010.1 coordinate 93,960, forward strand.
GCACCGCCTGCTCGGCAATCTCCGCCTTGAGGCGCGCCTTGGCCACAGCCAGCTCATGGGCCACCGCCATCTCGGCCTGGCGCTTCATGTCGCCGGCGGCACGCTCCGCCTCGGCAAGGATCTTCGCCTTCTCGGCCTCGCCCTGCTTCACGGCCTCGGCAAGGATCGCCTGGGCCTCGGTCTCAAGCCCGGCCAGCTTGGCCTCACACTCCCTGTAGACCCGCTCGGCCTCGCTGCGCTTGGCATCAAGCTCTTCAAGCTGGGCCCGGATGCCTTCCCGACGGCTGTTCAGGGCATTGACCAGCGGTTTCTTGGCGGCCCAGATCAGGATGACCACCAGCCCCGCAAAGTTCAACACCCGGTACAGCAGGTCCCACAGCTTTTCCGCGGGGATAGCCCCTCCGCCATGTCCCTCGCCGCCGGAGGCGTAGAGGGTGGCCGCCGTTGCCAGCAGGCCCACCGCCGCCAGAACGGCCGCGCCCAACTTCCCTTTCCGCTGCTTCATGTTAGAGAGCCCTCCCCAAAACTTTACTCGCCATTTCGGTGGCGAAGGTATCGATCTGTCCTTTGAGCGCCGTCTGGGCTGCGGCAAACTGCTGCTGGATCTGCTGCAGCTGCTCGGCCTTGGCGGCCTCGACTTCCTTGCGCAGGGCTGCCAGCCTTTCGCCGCTTGCGCTCTGGGCAGCGCCCCGGGCGGCATCGAATTCGGCCTTTGCCTTGCCGCGGGCATCGCGGACCTTCTGGTCGAACTCGTCCAGGCGGAGCTTGGCGTTCTTGTTGAAGTTGGCGATATCGGTGTCGAGGCCGCCGATTTTCTTCTGGCGCTCGATGAGGATGGTACGGATCGGCCGGTAGAGGACGGCATTGAGAATGACGATCAAGAGCAGCATGTTGATGATCTGGATCGGCATGGTGAGGTCAATGGTGATCATGGTCTCGCCCCCGTGATTGCGTGGTTCGTGGTAACGTTGTCCGCCGGAAATGAATGATCGTTCATAAACAAAGAGGCGTTCTAATCGATAATCCGGGGCCTGTCAACACTTTTTCTGCCGCCATTTTTTTCTGTCATTTCAAGAAATAACCACCTTTTTGCCGGCCGATTTTCACGCAGTTAAGCAAAAACTTGAGTTACATCTTCTCAATGATTCCCGGCACCGCGGCCAAGGCGCTGGCCAGCTTGCCGGTCTCGGTGCCGCCGGCCTGGGCCATGTCCGGCCTGCCACCGCCGCTGCCCCCCACCAGGGCGGCCACCGCCTTGACGATGGTGCCGGCGTGGTAGGTCTTGGTCAGATCCTTGCTGACGATGGCCAAGAGGCTCACCTTGCCCTCGAAGACACCCCCGAGCACGGCAATGCCACTGCCCAGCTTGTCCCGTACCCGATCCCCCACCTCGCGCATGGTCTTGGTCGAGTCGATGGGAATTTCGAGGGCCACCACCCGCACCTCGTTCACCTCCACCGCCTTGGCGATGACCGAATCGAGATCCGCGGTGGCGGATTTGGCAGCGAATTGGCCCACCTGGCGCTCCAGCTCCTTGACCCGGCCCAGAAGCTTTTCGAGCCGGGCCGGCAGCTCCTCGGGCACTGTCTTGAGCTGGCCAGCCAGTTCGTCGAGCTGTGTCTCCAGCCGCTGGAAGCGGGCAAAGGCCGCAGGCCCGGTCACTGCCTCGATGCGGCGGATGCCCGCGGCAATGCCGGTTTCGGTCAGAATCTTAAAAAGGCCGATCTCGCCGGTGGCGCCCACATGGGTGCCGCCGCAGAGTTCCTTGCTGAAGTCGCCCACCGTCACCACCCGCACGGTGTCGGCGTATTTCTCGCCAAAGAGGGCGGTGGCGCCGCCCTTGATCGCCTCGTCCCGGCTCAGGAGTGCGGTCTGGAGGTTGGTGTTGGCGCGGATCTCGTCGTTGACGATCCCCTCCACCTCGCGGCGCTGCTCCGGGGTGAGGGGCGAGAAGTGGGTGAAGTCGAAGCGGAGCCGCTCTGGTTCCACCAGCGACCCAGACTGCTTGACGTGGTCGCCCAGCACCTGGCGCAGGGCGGCCTGCAACAGGTGGGTGGCGGTATGGTTGTTGGCCACCTGCTGGCGGCGGCCTTCGGCCACCTTGAGTTCCACGCTCTCGCCTCTGGAAAGCTGTCCTTCGACCATCTCGGCCTGGTGGATGGCGAGCCCCTCGGCAACGGTGATGGTGTTCACCACCCGGGCGCGGCCCTGGGGGCCGACGATCTCGCCCTGGTCTCCGGCTTGGCCGCCGGCCTCGGCGTAGAAGGGGGTCTCACGGCAGACCACGGCCACCTGCTGGCCGATAGCGGCCTTGTCGATCAACTCGCCCGCCTCGTTGACCAGCGCGGCCAGGGCGGAACGGTGGCGCCGGGTCTCGTAGCCGACAAAGGTGGAGCGCAGCCCCTGCTCGACCAGGGTCCGGAAGCCGGCCCCCATCTCGGCAAGGCTCGTCGCCTTCCACGACTTCTTCGACTGCTCGCGCTGCACGGCCATGGCGGCGTTGAAACCCGCCTCGTCGGCAGCGAGCCCCTCTTCCACAGCCACGTCCTTGGCGATATCCACCGGGAAGCCATAGGTATCGTAGAGCTTGAAAATAAACTGGCCGTCAATGACCGTGACGTTGGCATTCTTGAGCCGCCTGATCTCCTCGCCCAGCATGGCCAGGCCGTTGTCAAGGGTCTCGAAGAAGCGTTCCTCCTCGTGGCGCACCACCTTGGCGAGCAGGTCCCGGCTTTCGGCCAGATGCGGGTAGGCGGCCACCATGGCCTCCACCACCGCGGCGGTGACCTCGCCGAGGAAGGGCTTGGTCAGCCCCATGGTGCGGCCGAAACGAATGGCGCGGCGCATGATGCGCCGCAATACATAGCCGCGGCCCTCGTTGGAGGGCAGCACGCCGTCCGCCACCAGGAAGGTGGTGGCGCGGCTGTGATCGGCAATGACCCGCAAGGCGGTATCGGTGGCGTGGTTCGTGCCGTACGCCACTCCAGCCACCTTGCAGATGGCCGTGATGATCGGGGCAAAGAGGTCGGAGTCGTAGTTGTTGCGCTTGCCCTGGGCCACGGCGGCGATGCGCTCGAGCCCCATGCCGGTGTCGATGCTCGGTTTGGGCAGCTTAGTAAGGGTGCCGGTCTCGTCGCGATAAAACTGCATGAAGACCAGGTTCCAGATTTCAAGAAAGCGGTCGCAGTCGCACTCCACCCCGCAGCCCGGCTTACCGCAACCCACCTCGGGGCCCTGGTCAAAGTGGATCTCGGAGCAGGGGCCGCAGGGGCCGGTGTCGCCCATGGCCCAGAAGTTGTCCTTCTCGCCCATGCGAAGGATGCGCCCCTTGGGCAATCCCTCGATCTTCTCCCACATGCCGAAGGCCTCGTCGTCGTCCTCGAAGACCGAGACCCAGAGGCGGGAAGGATCAAGGCCGATCTCCCTGGTCACGAACTCCCAGGCGTAGCGGATGGCCTCTTCCTTGAAGTAGTCGCCAAAGGAAAAGTTGCCGAGCATCTCGAAGAAGGTGTGGTGGCGGGCGGTGTAGCCGACGTTGTCGAGGTCGTTGTGCTTGCCGCCGGCCCGCACGCACCGCTGGCAGGTGACGGCCCGCACGTAGTCGCGCTTCTCCTCGCCCATGAAGACCCGCTTGAACTGGACCATGCCGGCGTTGGTGAACAAGAGCGTCGGGTCGTCGTGCGGGACCAGCGGTGAGCTCTCGACCACGGCATGGCCCTTGTCCTTGAAGAATTGCAGAAAACGTGCGCGGATGTCGTTGCCTTTCATTGCTCCACCTTGCTGCCGACGAGGTTCCTAAAAGCCCATAAAAAAAGCGGGATGCCTCCGCATCCCGCCCCCTTACTTACATCCCTGTGCGCCTTTTTGCAACGCCTTTAGCTGCTTCCGGCGGCGCAGACAGCCTTGCCGGGAAATCCCCCACGGGCGATCACGCCTTTGCCTTCTTCTCCTCCCTGGCCGAAGCAGGCGCCGCCTCAACGGCCCCGCCTGCCACCGGCAGACCGAAACCGAGGCGGACCTTGCGGTCGATTTCCGCCGCCACCTCCGGATGTTCCCGCAGGAAGGTACGGGCATTCTCGCGACCCTGGCCGATGCGCTCGCCGCCGTAGGAGAACCAGGCGCCGCTCTTGTCGATGATGTTCTGATTCACCGCCAGGTCGAGCATGTCGCCCTCGCGGGAGGCGCCCTCGCCGAAGATGATATCGAACTCCGCGGTCTTGAAGGGCGGCGCCACCTTGTTCTTGACGATCTTCGCCTTGGTGCGGTTGCCGATCACCTCGTCGCCATCCTTGATGGCCGTCATCTTGCGGATGTCGATGCGCATGGAGCTGTAGAACTTGAGGGCGTTGCCGCCGGTGGTGGTCTCCGGGTTGCCGAACATGACGCCGATCTTCATGCGGATCTGGTTGATGAAGATGATGGCGGTGTTGGTGCGCTTGAGCACCCCGGCCAGCTTGCGCATGGTCTGGCTCATGAGCCGGGCCTGGAGGCCGACGTGGGAGTCGCCGATGTTGCCGTCGATCTCCGCCTTGGGCACCAGGGCGGCCACCGAGTCCACCACGATCACGTCCACCGCGCCGCTGCGGATGAGGATCTCGGCGATCTCCAAGGCCTGCTCGCCGTAGTCGGGCTGGGAGACCAGCAGATCATCGACATTCACCCCGAGGCGGCCGGCATAGCCGACATCGAGGGCGTGCTCCGCGTCGATGAAGGCCGCGGCCCCGCCCTGACGCTGCGCCTCGGCGATGATCTGCAGGGCCAGCGTGGTCTTGCCCGAGGATTCCGGGCCGAAGATCTCGGTAATCCGGCCGCGGGGGATGCCGCCGATGCCGGAGGCGATGTCGAGGCTCAGGCAGCCGGTGGAGATGGCAGGGACCGCCTCGCGCTCGTCGGTGCCGAGGCGCATGATGGAGCCCTTGCCGAACTGCTTGTGAATCTGGAAGATGGCGGTCTCCAGGGTCTTGCTCTTGCTCTCCGCAATGGTCATGGAACTCTCCTCTAACGAAGGAATTGGGTGGACAGGCAGTTCCCTTCTTTTACACCGCCCGTCATTCGGAATCAAGCAGAGAGCGGCGCACCATGTCCAGGGCGAGCTGGCTGGCGTGTTCCTGGATCTGCCAGCGGTCGCCGGCAAGCTGCAGCAGATGATCGTCGGTGCCCCCGGCAGTGGCGAGCGCCATAGAGACCGTGCCCACCGGCTTTGCCTCGCTGCCGCCGGAAGGCCCGGCAATGCCGGTGATGGAAACGCCAAGGTCGGCGCCGGTCACCCGCCGGATGCCTTCGGCCATGGCCCGGGCGGTCTCGCTGCTCACCGCACCGTATTGGGTCAGGGTGTCGGCCGGCACGCCGAGCAGCTTTTTTTTCAGGTCATTGCTGTAGGCCACCACCCCGCCGAGAAAATAGGCGGAGCTGCCCGAGACCCTGGTCACCTTGTGGGCCATGAGGCCGCCGGAGCAGGACTCCGCCACCGCCAGCGTCTTGCCCTGCCAGCCCAACAGCCTGCCCACCACGCCTTCCAGGGAATCGGTGCCGCAGCCGTAAATGGCGCGGCCGAGGATGTCGGAAATCGCCGTATCGAGATCGTAAAAACGCTGGTCAATGGTCTCGTCGCCGTTGCCGGCCACGGTCAGGCTCACATGCACCTCGGGAAAAACCGGATAATAGCCGATCCGCACACCATGGGCCCCATCCTCCAGATGCTCCAGCTTGGTGTTGATCTCCGACTCGGCCAGCCCCACCACCTTGTAGACCTTCTGCCGCACCTGCCGCCCCTCCTCACCCTCCCAGACCGCCAACCGGGTGAGCACCGTCTCCAGCAGCAGCTCCTTCATCTCGTGGGGCACGCCGGGCAGAAAGAAGATGGGCTTGCCGTGCTGCACCAGGAAATAGCCGGCGGTTTTCGCCTCGGTGTGCAGGGCGTGGGCCCCGGCCGGCAGCCAGGCCAGCTTTTCCAGCGCGCTCTGCACTTCGGGCCGGTTGTTGCGGCCATGGTCGGCGATCTTCCTGAATATCTCCGGATGGAAGGTGGCGGGCCTATCCAGCGCCGCGGAGACGGCCAGGTTGGTGAGATCGTCGGTGGTGGGACCGAGGCCGCCGGTGACGATGAGAAAATCGGCCCGGCTCAATGCCTGGCGGATGGTCTGGCCAATGAGTTCCACCTCGTCGCCGATGGTGGTCATGGCGAGCACCTCGTGGCCGGCGGCAAAGAGCTGGCTGGCGGCAAAGAAGCTGGTGGTGTTCAAAATCCGGCCGGTGGTCAGCTCGTCGCCGATGGCAATGATCTCTCCCCGCATGCCTCCCCCTGTTCAGCCTGTTTCCACCAAGGTGCCGACCACGCCGTCGTCGGTGAGCCGGTCGAGCCGCACCGCCACCACGCCATTGGCCAGGGTCGCCGACCCCGCAAAGGTCACCGGCACATACTGTTCGGTAAAACCGCGCAATGCTTTCCCGCCCTTGCCCCCCTCCACGAGCACTTGACAAATCCCGCCAAGGTGACTGGCATAGAATGCCTTGCGCTTTTGCTGATCCAGGGCTCGCAGGAGCGCCACCCGCTCGTCCTTCACCGGCCCCGGAACCTGGCCAGGCATCTTGGCAGCGATGGTGCCCGGCCGTCGCGAATAGGGAAAGACATGGAGATAGCTCACCGGCAACCCCTTGAGCAGCGCATAGGTGTTCTGGAAGGCGGCCTCGTCCTCCCCGGGAAAACCGACCAGGACATCCACGCCGATGGCAAGCCCAGGCACCGCAGCGGCGCAGGCATGGACGATCTCGGCGAACTGCGCTCCCGTATAGTTCCGGTGCATGGCCGCGAGAATCCGGTCGTCGCCGCTCTGGAGCGGGATGTGCAGGTGCGGCATCAACTCGGGCGCCTCGGCGATCCGCGCCAAGAGCGCCGGCGTGATCTCGGTGGGCTCCAGCGAACTCAGGCGGTAGCGCACCGGATGGTGTTGCGCGAGCAGCAGGTCAACCAGATCGGGCAGCGACAGGGGAGGCGAGAGATCAAGACCGTAATGGCCGAGGTGGATGCCGGTGAGCACCATCTCCCGGAAGCCCTGCTCCACGAAGAGCCGGGCCTGTTCCAGTACCCGCTCCGGCGTCACGCTGCGGCTGCGGCCACGGGCATAGGGCACGATGCAGTAGGTGCAGAACTGGTTGCAGCCGTCCTGCACCTTGAGATAACTCCGGGTGCGGCCGGCAAAGGCGGTAACGGTGAGCGGGCACACCTCGCGGCTGCCCGCGAGATCGCCCAGATACATCTCCAGGTCGCAGCGGCTGTCGGCCAGGGCGACCTCCACCAGCCGATGCTTGTAAGCGTTGCCCACCAGACAGAGGGGCTGGTCAACCAGTTCGAGAATCTCCTCGGAGGCCACTTGGGCGTAGCAGCCGGTGATGACGAGCCGCGCCTCGGCGTTGGTTTTCAGCGCCCGGCGGATCAACTGGCGCGACTGGGCGCCGGCCTTGGCGGTGACGGCGCAGGTGTTGATCACGTAGATGTCGGCAGGCTCGCTGAACGGCACGATGGCAAGGCCGGCCGCCGCAAAGGCGGAGAGAAAGGCAGCGGACTCGAACTGGTTCACCTTGCAGCCCAGGGTGGTCACCGCCACCCGGCCGGCCTGGGGGGTCGTGGTCTTCATTCCTTGGAGATACCGGGTTTGGCCCTGTTTTGCAACGGCAACGCAGGGCGTGCCACCGGCAGAGAGGGGGGCAAGGGGGTTACTTCTTGATGATAACCTCGGTGCCGACCTTGAGCACCGGGAAGATCTCGTCGATGTCCTTGTTGCGCAAGGCCACGCAGCCATAGGTCCACTGCCAGAACTCGCCATCGCCGTGGATAAAGATATCGCCTCCGAGGGCGGTATTCGACGGCGGCATCCGGCCCTGGGTGATGCTGCGGACAATGGAGTCGTATTGGCGCTCGTCGATGAGCCGGTCGCGCAGCCCTCGCTCCGCATGCTCAAGGTTGGGATAGCTCAGTCCCAGGGAAAGGTGGTACTTGCTTTGCGCGTTCTTGTGACTGATGTAGAACTTGCCTTCCGGGGTGCAGAGGTCGCCGCGGCGGACCTTGTCATCCTCCGGATTCTGGCCGATGAGCACCGGATACGCGCGCCAGAGCTTGTTGCCCTCGAAGAGGTAGAGGGTTTTCTTGCGCTTGTGGATCTCGACGAGGGGATTGGCCAGCACCTTGGGCAGGGGCTCATGGTGGGCAGGATTGCGGTAGCGGGCATCGGCGGCGGAAGCGGGTGTCGACGGTTCGGTCGCCGCCCGATCGCCGACCCTGGTTGAGGCCGTGCAGCCACCCAGCAAAAACCAGCAACCGAGGAGCATCACCGTGCAAAGGCGTCTTCGCTGCATGACGATCTCAGGACCGGTGGTCATTCATGAGGTCGATCCCCCTTCTTGCCCCCGTGCCGCCCGGCGGAGGCTCCTTGCGCCTGCCAGCCGCACCTGCACGCCCACATGTTCCTTATACCACTTTTTGCCGGAAGGCAACCACTGCTTTCACTCATGAACCCAGATCAGGGTGCCGGCAACCTCCTGACCGCCTCCTCCCTGCTTCCGCCGGGGAGCCGGCTTGGTGGCCGTGGTCCACTGGAACAGCCACTGGGCATCCCGGGGAGAAAGATTGATGCAGCCGTGGGAGGTGGTCAGGCCGAAGAGATCATGCCAGTAAGAGGCGTGCAGGGCGTAGCCCTGATGGAAATACATCTGCCAGAGGACATCCTCAAGAAAATAGAGGTCATCGCCGGCCACGCCGCCGCTCATCTTTTTTCGTTGGGCCTTGAAATAAATGCGAAAGAGCCCCTGCACCGTGGGAAAACGGGAGTTGCCCGCGGAAATCAGGGTGGCAAAAAACATCCGGTTCCCCTCGTAGGCCACCAGGGTCTGCTCGTTGAGGCTCACGTCGAGCCAGCGCTCCGCGGGGCCCACCCCCTCGGGCCGCTGGCGCGGAATCACCAGCCCGAGGCGGCGGTAGGGCAGCCAGCCGCCGCAACCGATATGATACCACTTTTCCCCATTCGCCTCCTCCATTTCATAAATATAGACCAGGGAGCGCTCCGGCAGCACCAGGGCGTCCTCTTCGGTCAAGGCCCCGGGGGCGCTGGAGACCTTGCTGCTAAAAAGCACCCAGGCAAACATCCTGTCCATGCCGGGGGGGACCATGATACCCTGGTGGCTGGAGGGAATCACCGGTTCCAGGGCCTCGGCCCGCACATATTCGCCATGATTGATCTGATACCAGCCCTGGCCGTCCACCACCAGCGGCTCCGGGTTCTCGAGACTGACACCGACGTAGCCGGCAGGAAGATGGCGGAGCGGCGCCTTGCCGCGCCCGTCGTCGCCCGGAGCCCCATACACCGGCACCTCCTGCGAGCCGGTGACCATGGCATAGGGAATACGCAACAGGTCATCTTCCACCGCAGGCCTGGTGAGGCCGGCGATCTCGGTCACGCAGAACTGATCACCTCCGGCCCCGGCCATGGCGGGCCGCGTTGACCCGCCAGCCACAACCAGCACCGCCGCCACCAGCCCCAAAAAACGCCGCCAGGCTATCCCGCCCAAGGCCATCCGCATGCCCTTCTCCGTCAAAAACCGGCGGTTGCCGCCCGGTTCATTCCGGCCACCGGCGCCTCGCCGGTGGCCATTATCTCTCCGCACCCCGCCACGCGGTCGCCATCATACCATACGGCAAACTGGCCCGGGGCAATGGCGCGCTGGGGGGAGTCGAAGAGTACACGCACTTCGCCTTCCGCCGCCGCCTCCACCGTGGCCGGCGCCGCCTGGTGACGATAGCGGATCTGTACCTGATAGCGACCCGGCAACGGCGGCGGAACAGCGGCAAGCCAATGGGCGCCCGCGACCGTCAGGGATGACCGGTACAGTTCCGCTTCCTTGCCGACCAGCACCGCGTTCCGCATGGCATCGAGCGCCACCACATAATAAGGGGTGGCATCCGGCAGGCCGAGACCCCGGCGCTGGCCGATGGTATAGCAGGCCAGCCCGGCGTGGGTGCCGAGCCTCCGGCCGTCGCCGGCCGCCAGAATCGGCCCGGGCCGCAACGGCTCGCCGCCATGGGTCGTCACGTAATCCGCCACGCCCTGCCCGGCCAGGAAGCAGACATCCTGACTTTCCCGGCCATGGCGGCCGGCGAGGCCCTGTTCGGCCGCCAACCGATAGACCTGTTCCTTGGTGTGCCCGCCCAGGGGGAAAAGCATCTGCCGCAGCGCCTCCTGGCCCAGCCCGCAGAGAAAATAGGACTGGTCCTTGCGCTGGTCCTTGCTCCGCAGCAACTGGCAGTCGCCGGCAGCATCCCGCACGATCCTGGCATAGTGACCGGTGGCCAGCATCTCGCCATACCGCGGCACCACCTGCCGCAGGAGTTCACCCGCCTTGATCCGGCGATTGCAGACCACGCAGGGATTGGGGGTGAGGCCGGCCGCATAGCCGGCAACGAAATAATCGAGCACCTCCCGCCGGAAGGCCTCGCACAGGTCAATCACCACCAGCGGGACACCGAGGTGCCCGGCCACCATCCGGGCCTCGTCCTCGTGATGGCGCCTGTCCGGGCCGGCAAGGCGCATATAGACCCCGGTCACCGCGGCACCCGCCTCCTGGAGCAGGGCGGCGGTAACCGCGCTGTCCACCCCGCCGCTCATGGCGACAACGATTTTTTTGTTGTATAGTTGCCCGACTTCTGCCGCCATGACGCCGCTCTTCGTCTGTCCAGCACCGGCCCGGAGCCGGCACAACAGGGTGGACTATACCATATTTGCCCGAGAGGCCGTTACAAAATGATCCCGCTGCCCGAGTTGCTGGCCCCGGCCGGTACCCCTGAAAAGTTGCAGATCGCCGTCCGTTACGGCGCCGACGCGGTTTACCTGGGCGGCACCAGATACAGTCTGCGGGCCCATGCCGGCAACTTCGAGGACGAGGCGCTCGCCACTGCGGTCCGCTACGCCCATAAACACCGGGTCAAGGTCTATGTGACGGTCAATGCCTTTGCCCACAACGCCGACCTTGCCGGGCTTCCTGCCTATCTCCTTACCCTGCGGGAGGCTGGGGCCGATGCCCTCATCATCGCCGACCCCGGCGTGCTGGCGGTGGCGCGGCGCACCGTGCCGGAACTGCCGATCCATCTCAGCACCCAGGCCAATGTCACCAACCGCGAGAGCGTCTCCTTCTGGGTGAGTCAGGGGGTCAAGCGCCTCAACCTGGCCCGCGAACTATCGCTGGCCGAAATCCGCGAAATCCGGGCCGCCACCGGAGCGGAGCTGGAAATTTTCACCCACGGCGCGCTCTGCATCTCCTACTCCGGTCGCTGCCTGTTAAGTCTCTACCTCACCGGCCGCGACGCCAACCAGGGCGACTGCGCCCACCCTTGCCGCTACCGCTACCGGCTGGAGGAGGAAAAACGGCCTGGCCAGTTCTTTCCGGTGGAGGAGGACGACCGCGGCACCTATCTCTTCAGCGCCAAAGACCTCTGCCTCCTGCACCGGCTGCCGGACCTCATCGCCGCCGGCGCCGATTCGCTCAAGCTCGAGGGCCGCATGAAGAGCGTCTACTACGTGGGGGCCATTGTCCGCCTCTACCGGGCGGCGCTCGACCACTGGCAGGAACACGGCCTGCCGGTGCCGGGCGAAGGCGGGCTGCTGCCGCCTGCCTTTGACGAGGAGTTACAAAAAATCGGCTCCCGGGGATATACGGAAAATTTCCTCGACGAACCGCCCGGCCGGGGCGAAATGCTCTACGAAGGGGCCATGGTGCGGGCCGATTATGCTCCGGCGGGCATCGTCCGCGAGGGGGGCAAGGAGCCGCTCATCGAGACCCGCAACCCCATCACGATTGGCGAGACCGTGGAATATCTCGGACCCGGCCTTGTCAATCTCCCCGGCCGCATCCTATCCATCACCGATCAGCAGGGCGCGGCACTTGACCGCGCCAACCCCAACCAGCTGGTGCGCCTCACCCTTGACCCGCCTTCCCAGGATTGGCAGCCGCTGGGACTGATCCGCAAACGCGCCGCCGGCGCAGAATAGCCATCCATCGCGACACCTGCCGCGCAGCGCGGGCACGCCCGGCTGCCGCAACCTCTTTTTCCGGCCGCCGCAGGACACCAATCGCAAAAAGATGTTGCCAAAAACCGTCACCTCCCTCCATACTGAACAGCAACGAAAACCATGATCGGACAGGCGCCTTGGCGCCCACCGGTTTGCCGCACCGACCACCCTCCTGGAGGCAGTATGAAAAAATCGCTCCTGCTCACCGCCCTCTGCTGGACCCTCACCGCCATCCCGGCACACGCCGCCGACATGGGCGCCTCTCTCGGCCTCGGCCAGTCCGACGGCGGAGTCAATATCTACCGGGTTGGCCTTCAGCGGGATTTCGGGGTCAAGTGGCTGGAGTCGTCGGCAGGCCATCTCGGCGGCTATTTCGAAGGCTCGGCCGCTTACTGGGAAGAGGGCAGCGAGGACAACACCGTCTTCGCCATCACCCCGGTTTTCACCTATGCATTCAACCTCCAGGGACATCCCGCGATCCATCCCTACCTGGAGGCGGGCATCGGCGCGGCGTACGTCTCCAAAAAGATCATCGACGGCAACGACCTCTCCTCCCACTTCCAGTTCGAGGACCGCCTCGGAGTCGGCGTGAATTGCCGGGGCCACAAGGTGGCTGCCCAGTTCTTCCATTACTCCAACGGCGGCATCAAAAACCCCAACGACGGCATGAACATCTGGCTCCTTTCCTACACCATGCCCTTCTGATCGTGCCAGGGCGGGGAGGGCCTCATCCTCCCTCCTCGCCCCTCCGGGTTGCCGTCCATGGATTTTCTCTCAACCCCTCGCAAGAAACCGGCGCTCATTGACTGTGCCACCTTCAAGATCTTCTACGACGAGATGCCAATCGCGGTACAGCTCTTTGATGCCGCCGGCGTCCTCTGCCAGGCGAACCCGGCCTGGGAATCCCTGTGGCAGGCCAGGGCGACGGACGCGATCGGCCGCTACAACGTGCTGCAGGACCCCCAGGCTCGCCGCGCCGGCTTTGCCGAGCTGTTCCAGCGCTGTCTCCAGGGAGAAGTGCTGGAGATTCCTGATTATTTCTACGATCCGGTCCGCTCGGGCAATCCCGGCCGCAGCCGCTGGCTGCACTCGACCATGTACATGGTGCACGATGCCCTCTCCGCGGAACCATACGTGGTGCTCATCCACATCGACGTCACTGAACGCATGCGGGCCGAGCAGAAGCTTGCCAGCCACGCCCGCCGGGTGGAGGAGGCCAACATCACCATGAAGATGCTGCTCAAGCAGGTGACCCTGGCCAAGGAGGAGCTGGAGCGCACCATCAGCGACAATATCGCCACCCTTATCCTGCCCACCCTGAACGAGTTGGAAAACAGTCTGGCCGACCGGCCGGAGCGCGCCTATGTTCAGGCGATCAAAGCGAACATCAGCCAGTTGACCGTCGCATTGCCGCCCCAGCTTTCCGCCCGCTATCTGACCCTCACCCGCCGCGAGCAACAGGTGGCGGAATTGATCCGCCACGGCCGCAGCACCAAGGATATTGCCATCCTTTTAAGGGTCTCACGGCGCACCGTGGAATACTACCGCGACACCATCCGCAGCAAATTCGGCATCAAGCACCGCAAGGTCAATCTCCGCTCTCTCCTGAGCGTTCCATCCCAAAATACTTAATTCTTTACGTAATACCCCCGTATTTTTTTCGTATTGCGTTCTAGGAAAAAATACTTTTCTGTATAGAGCAGGATGTTTTTTTTTAATGCTCTCAAAATGTTAGACACGCCGTCGGGGGCGCATGCATAACACCACCATCCTGCTGGTCAAGGAAGCGGATCTGGTCCGTGATGGACTCGCCGCGGCCCTTGTCAAGGCCCGTTGCGAGGTGCTCACCGCCGCTACAAGCGACGAGGCCCTGCTCCTCCTCAAGAAGCATCACATCGACCTCATCCTGGCCGACCTGCAACTGCCTCCCCCCACCTGCCTCACCCTCCTCAGCGAGGCACGCCGGTTCGACCCCACCATCGGTTTTCTCTGCCTCAAGGGCTACAGCGAGGAGGACGCAGTCCGCGAAGCGCTCCGCCGGGGGGCCGACGACTTCCTCCTGCCGCCCTACGACCGCCACGAACTCTATTTCCGGGTGACGGCCTGCCTGGAAAAACGTGCCCTGCGCCGGACAGCCCAGACAGAAAAAATGCTGCCGGTCTGCTCCTGCTGCAAAAAGGCGCGCCCCAAAGCCTCCCCGCCGGAAAGAGACGCCTGGGTCGATCTTGAAACCTTCCTCGCCGACCAGGCCAACATCACTCTCACCCACGGTCTCTGCCCCCAGTGCGCAGAGACCGTGCACGCCAAAATCGACCAGTTCGGAAAACAGCGGCGCTAGCCTTTTCCAAAACCGTCTCACCTCCGATCAGCCGGCTGACGACTTTTCTCCCGCGCTGGTATCTGTTATTCTGTCCGTATCCCCCTTGCGAGGAGATAATGCGCATACCATTCGTCCACTGCCTCCTGTTGTTGGCCATCGCTCTCTTCTCTTCGGTGACGGCTTCGGCTGCCGTCGAGAACAGGCTCCCCCATTACGAACTGGCCGCGACCCTGCACCCGGCCACCCACCAGCTCCGTGCCACAGCCACCATCACCCTGCCGGCCGGCGCGCCCCGCGGGCTTCCGCTGGTGCTCCATGCCGGGCTCAAACCCGTGGTCATCACCCCGGGCGCCACCCTCATCGGGCACGGCAAGGCCAAAGGGGCGGTGGAGCTGGAAACCTTCCTGCTCCAGATGCCCGAGAACATGCGCCGCGTCACCATCCGGTATCAGGGCGCCATCCACCACCCGCTGGCCCCGCGCAACGCGGCATACGCCCACGGCTTCGACGAAACCCCCGGCACCATCGGGCCGGAAGGCGTCTTCTTGAGCGGCCCCACCGCCTGGTATCCGCAACTTCCCTTTGACCGCTGCACCTTCCGTCTCCAGGTCTCTTTGCCCAAGGGGTGGCAGGGCGTGAGCCAGGGCGCGATGACCACCGCCGCGGGCCGCACCGTCTGGACGGAAACAACGCCCCAGGAGGAAATCTACCTGCTCGCCAACCGCTTCTTCGTCTCGCAACAGACCACCGGCAAGATCACGGCCATGGCCTTTCTGCGCCAGAATGACCCCGCGCTGGCACAGCGTTATCTGGATGCCACCGGCCACTACCTCGCCATGTACGAACAGCTCCTCGGCCCTTACCCCTATGCCAAGTTCGCCCTGGTGGAAAATTTCTGGGAAACGGGCTTCGGCATGCCCTCCTTTACCCTGCTCGGCCCCACGGTGCTCCGCCTGCCCTTCATCCTCCACACCTCCTACCCGCACGAAATCCTCCACAACTGGTGGGGCAACGGCGTCTCTGTCGACTACGAGCGGGGCAACTGGTCCGAGGGGCTCACCGCCTATCTGGCCGACCATCTCCTCAAGGAACAGGAGGGCCAGGGCGCGGAATACCGGCGAGGGGTACTCCAGAAGTACAGCGACTACGCCGCCGATGGCCGCGACCTGCCCCTCACCGGTTTCACCTCGCGCCACAGCAATGCCACCGAGGCGGTGGGCTACGGCAAGGCACTCATGCTCTTCCACATGCTGCGGCAGGAACTGGGGGATCAGCTATTTATCAAGGGACTCAGGGAGTTCTACCAGGCCAACCGCTTCCGCACCGCGGGCTTTGGTGAGGTGGAACAGGCGTTCAGCCAGGGGGCCGGGCATGATCTCGCACCCTTCTTCCGGCAATGGGTGGAGCGCACCGGCGCCCCGCGACTGGCGGTGAAGGATGTCGCCGTGAACGAGGAGCAGGGCCTCTTCCGGTTGCAGGGCACGCTGGTGCAGGAACAAAAGGACGAGGCCTACGGCCTCACTGTGCCGCTGACCGTAACCATGGCGGGCGATGGCCCTGCACTCATGGCCACCATCGCCATGGCAACCAAGGAGCATCCCTTCTCCCTGACCTTAGACCGCCGGCCGCTGCGGCTCGATGTGGACCCGCAGTACGATCTCTTCCGGGTGCTGGACCGCCAGGAATCCCCCCCGGCCCTTTCTCAGATTTACGGGACCCACCGATTACTCATCGTGCTGCCGGAGCATGACCCACTCCTGCCCGACTACCGGAAGTTGGCCGAAGTGCTCAGCCAGGGCGGACCGGAACAGGTGGAGGTCGTTAATGCGGCAGCCCTTCGCGCCTTGCCGAGCGACCGCGCTGTGCTGCTGCTGGGATGGGAGAACCGCTTTGCAGCGCAGATGAGCGAGGCCCTCATGCCGTATGGCGCCGCCCTCGGCCCCGAGGGATTCCGCCTTCCCGGCCGGACGGTGGCCCGGGCAAATCACAGCGTGGTTGCCGTTGGTCGCCAACCCAAAAATCCGGAGCAGCCCCTCGGCTGGATCGCCACCGACGTTGCAGCCGCCATTCCGGGTCTCAGCCGCAAGCTGCCTCACTATCACAAATACGGCTACCTTGCCTTCAGCGGTGCGGAACCAACAAACACAGTGAAAGGTATCTGGCCAGTGGTGGCCTCGCCGCTCACCAGACAGATAACCGACACGCCGGTGGCCATGGGCACCCTGCCGCAACGCCCGCCGCTGGCCCCCTCACCTTTTGCCTTGCAATAACGGCTATGGGTTCGCTATGCATTGGACAATGGCCGTCGCCAGCGAACCGCCGACACACCGGAGAAGAGCATGGCCCTGTTTGATGAGGAATTTGCCGCACGACTTGGCGGATTCGATCTGGACGAACTCGACCGTCACGACAGCGCCATCTACGGCGTTCGATCCGATTTCACCCTCGCCTATCTCAACGAAGCGTGGTTCCGCTTTGCCTCGGACAACCATGGGGAACCGCGCATCTCAAGCGACTGGGGGCTCGGCCGCTCTCTGCTGAACGCCATTCCCACCCCGCTGCAGACCTTTTATTGCGAGGCCTACCGGCGGTGTCTCCTCTCCCAAAAACGCTGGGACCACGACTACGAATGTTCCAGCAGCCGGCAGTTCCGTAAATTCCACCAGACCGCCTACCCACTCGGCAGCGACAACGGCCTCCTCATCGTCAACTCGCTCACCGTGGAAAAGCCGCACCCCGCTGCACCCCTTTCTGTCGGCACCATCGAATACGAAAACGAACACGGCATCATCCAACAATGCTGCTACTGCCGTCGGATCAAGCGTTGCGATACCGCCGACTGTTGGGACTGGGTGCCGAAATGGGTCGAGCACTCCCATCCCAGGACCAGTCACGGACTCTGCCCGGTCTGCTACCGCTACTACTACCCCACCAAATGACAACGGCCTGACCGGTGTCCCGGTCAGGCCGCATGCCTCTGCCTTCTTCCCGCCGCCGACGGGGGCGCTTCAGTTTCAGCCGCCGCCGATCTTGCAGGAGGCGCCCTCAGCCGCCCCTCCCGCAGCCGACTTCTCCGGCCCGAGCACATAGCCGCGCGCCACCCTGACCCGCACGTTGTCGGCAATCTCCAGGGTGACCGCCGTGTCGGTGAGCCCGGTGATGGTGCCGCAGAGACCGCCGCTGGTGACCACGGCGTCGCCCTTCTTGAGGTTGGCCAGGAACTGCTGGTGCTCCTTGGCCTTCTTCTGCTGGGGCCGGATCAGCAGAAAGTAAAAGATCACAAAGATGAGGATGAGGGGAATGAACGCCCCGAAGCCGCCGCCCGCTGCCGGCGCCGCCTCAGCGGCATGTGCGATACCTGTCATGGTTGCCTCCGTACTGTTGATTGCCTAGGCCGGGTCGTTGTCGCCCGCTGCCCGTCTGGCGTAAAATTCCCGGCGGAACGCCGCGAACCGATCCTCGCTGATCGCCTGCCGCACCCCTGCCATGAGCCCCACGAAGTAGTGGAGATTGTGGATGGTGTTGAGGTGCGAGGAGAGAATCTCGCGGGCCATGTAGAGGTGCCGCAGATAGGCCCGGGAATAGTTGCGGCAGGTGTAGCAACCGCATTCCTCGTCCACCGGCAGGGGGTCGTCCTGATAGCGTGCGTTTTTTATAACAATCCTGCCCCGGGAAGTAAAGAGCATTCCGTTCCGCGCGTTCCTGGTGGGCATGACGCAGTCGAACATGTCGATGCCCCGCCACACGGATTCAATGAGGTTCTCCGGGGTACCCACCCCCATGAGGTAACGGGGATGATCAGCCGGCATCTGGGGGGCAATCTCTTCGGTGAGGTCGTACATCACCTCTTCCGGCTCGCCCACCGAAAGGCCGCCCAGGGCATAGCCGTCGAAACCGATCTCCACCAGCGCCTCCAGCGCCTGGGCGCGGAGGTCGGGATACATGCCGCCCTGGACGATGCCAAAGAGCAATTGGCCGGTTTGACTTTGCGCCGCGCGGGAGCGCCTGGCCCAGCGGGTGGTGAGATCGGTGCCCTTGCCCGCCTCCTCCCGGCTGGCCGGGTAGGGGATGCAGGTATCGAGGCACATCATGATGTCGCTTCCCAGCGCCTCCTGCACCTCCACCGCGCTCTCCGGGGTAAGGGAGAGCCTGCTGCCGTCGAGGTGCGAGCGGAAGGTGGCGCCCTCTTCGGTGATCCTGGCGAGGTCTTTCAGGCTGTAGATCTGGAAGCCACCGCTGTCGGTGAGGATGGGGCCATCCCAGTGCATGAAGCCATGCAGCCCGCCGAAGCGGCGAATCAGTTCATGGCCCGGCCGGATGTAGAGGTGGTAGGTGTTGCCGAGAATGATCCTGGCGCCCAGTTCCTTGAGGTTCTCCGGGGTGACGCCCTTGACCGTGGCCTGGGTGCCCACCGGCATGAAGATGGGGGTGGGGACGACGCCGTGGAGGGTCTGCACCTCGCCCAGGCGGGCCGCGCACTCGCCGGACTGCCTGATGAGGCGATAGGGCAAGGTCATTTCTCCCACCAGGAAAGCAATTCGGTGATCCCCTTGCGGGCGAGACTAGCGAGGGCGGCGAACTGCTCGTCACTAAAGGGCGCGCCCTCGGCGGTGGACTGGATCTCCACCCAGTGGCCAGCACCGGTCATGACGAAGTTGGCATCCACCTCGGCCGCGCTGTCCTCGCTGTAGTCGAGGTCGAGATGGGGCACGCCGTTCACGAGGCCGGCACTCACCGCAGCCACCGGCACAAGGGGCGGCAGGGCGGCAAGGCGGCCCTCGGAGTGCATTCGGTGGATCGCGTTCTTGAGGGCCAGGGCCCCGCCGGTGATGGCCGCGGTGCGGGTGCCGCCGTCGGCGGAGAGGACGTCGCAATCCACCCGCAGGGTGACCTCGCCCAAGGTCGCCAGATCGACCACGGTGCGGAGCGAGCGGCCGATGAGGCGCTGGATTTCATAGGTACGGCCACTGCGGCCCTTGGCTGCCTCGCGCTGGCTGCGGGTATGGGTGGCGCAGGGCAGCATGCCGTACTCGGCAGTGACCCACCCCTGGCCGCTGCCCTTGAGGAATGGCGGCGCGGCCTCCTCCAGGCTCACGGCGCACGCCACCCGGGTGGCGCCCAGGGCAATGAGCACCGAACTGTAGGCATGGGGCTGAAAGCCCGGTTCGATGGAAAGGGGCCGCAGTTGCTCGTGGCCGCGCTGGTTGGTGCGCATGGGAAGCCTCAGATGTCGAGAAAGGTGGTGTCGTGGTTCAAAATGCGGCAGCCCTGCTCCTCGACCACCGCCATGTTTTCGAGGCGCACCCCGCCCCAGCCAGGCAGATAGACGCCGGGTTCGACGGTGACCACCATGCCGGGCAAAAGCTGCTTGCGGTTGCGGTAGCTGAGCGACGGCCCCTCGTGGACATTGAGCCCCACCCCGTGACCGAGGCCATGGCCGAAGTGGTCGCCATAGCCCGCCTGCTCGATGACGCTGCGGGCGGTGCGGTCCACCACCATGCCGCTCACCCCGGCCCGCAGGGCCTTGAGGCCGGCACGCTGGGCCTTGCGCACCAAGCGGATCATGGCCACGGTGCGGCTATCCGGGGTGCCGAGCACCACGGTGCGGGTCATGTCGGAACAGTAGCCATCGAGGCGCAGCCCCATGTCGATGATGATCGGCTCGCCTTTTTGGATGGGGCGGCCGGTGGGCACGGCATGGGGCAGGGCGCCGTTGGGGCCGGCCGCCACGATGGTGTCGAAACTCGGCCCCTCGGCGCCGTGGGCCCGCATGGTGTTCTCGATGCGGTGCGCCACCTCCTTTTCCGTCTGCCCCGGCCGCAGACTTTTGTACACTTCGGCAAAGACCGCCTCGTTCATCCGCACCGCGGCCTCGATTTTTGCCAGTTCCTCCCCACTCTTCTGGAGCCGCAGTTCCTCGACGAGCCCGGTCAGGGGCGCAAGCGTCACCCGCTTTTCCCTGGCCAATCTCTCCAGGGTCTGGACGGTGGAATGGAGGAAATAGTGGCTCTCGAAGGCGAGATGCTTGATCTTCTCGCTGGTGATGAGCTTGCGCAGCAGGGTGAAAAACCCGCGCGGGTAAAGCTTCACCCGGAAGCCCTTGGCCTCGGCCTCGGCCTGCAACTGGTAGCGGGAATCGGTGAGGAGATAAGGAGGAGCGCCGTTGGCCAAGATAAGCAGGATGCCAGAGGTCTCGGCAATGGAGTGGTCGCTGGCGGTGTAGCC
The DNA here is from genome assembly GCA_040757055.1 of Thermodesulfobacteriota bacterium. GTDB lineage: Bacteria > Desulfobacterota > Desulfobulbia > Desulfobulbales > Desulfurivibrionaceae > JAJZRJ01. The sequence continues at coordinate 114,561 of JBFLXY010000010.1, forward strand.
GCTCAGGTAGCGGCGGTTCTCCGGCTGGGTGACAAGAAAGGCGTCGAGCCTGCGGCGAGCAAGGCCGCGCTGGATGCGGACGAGGGCGGACTGCACGGCGAACGCCTAGTGGAGGAAGTGGACAAAGACCTTGACCCCGAAGCGGTAGAGCTTGCCGTGCAGGGTCTGCAACGCCCGGGTGGCGTCGGCCTGGCCGAAATCCACCTGGTAGCGGAAGCGCTTCTTCATCTCCGTGAGGCGCTGGTAGCAGGAGCGGCCGTAGCGCGCCTCGGTGCCCTCGGCATACCACTGGCGGAAGCGCTGTTCGATCTCGTCGTACTTTGCCGGCTCCGCCTCATCCACATCAAGCAGGATCTCCACTTCCATATCCCCAGACTCCTTTCATGCCTGCATTTGGATCAGCCGCTGCTCGATCAGCTGCTTGTGCTGGTCAAGGGCGCGACCGTACTGCTGGTTCAGTTCGCCCTGGAGGCGCTGCCACTCCTCCTGGAATTTCGGGTGCTGGGCCGGACTCAGCTTCATGGCCATGCCGGTCTGCTGGGCCAGGGTCTTTTCCATCATCTCCATCTGCCGCGCGAACTGGCCTTCGAGTTGCTGCCTGAGCTGGTCGCGATGCTGGAGGTAATGGTCGAGAATCTTCTGCATCTCGCCGCAGACCATGAGCAGCTCGCCGTGGGACTGGCCGACGACCGCCAGCCCTTCCATGGCCCTGGTCGCCTGCCTGATCTGCTCGGCATCCCGGGGCAGGAAAATGTTGCGCAGCAGGGTCTGCACCACCCCGCGCTGCACGTGACGCCGGACCGCACCATCAAGGCCTGCCAGACGCTGGGCAAGGTCGGAAGCCTCGTCACGCAGCCAAGCAGCGCCCAGGCGCATGCCGTCCTTCATCTGTTCCTCGGCGTCCAGGTCCACCGCCGGGCCGCCCCCCATGCGGGCCGCCCGCTCCAGCACCTTTTCCATGGTACTTTTGATCTCTGCCATCATGCCCTCCTGCAACGCAACGCGACGCTTTCTCCCATATACAACACCGCGGCCCGCTCGTCAGCCAAAAGGTGCTAGCGCGGGAAGGCCGCCGGAATCCCGCCGTCCACCGGCAGCGTGGCGCCGGTGGTGGGGGTAAGCCCCGAGGCGAAAAAGACCACCGCATTGCCCACGTGGTCGGCCAGCACCTCGGTTTTCAGAAGATTGCGGTTGCGGTAATATTCCTTCAGCCCCTCGGGATCGAGGTTGCGGGCCCGCATCCGGTCCGGTCCCACCACGTCCCAGAGGCCGGAAGAGACGCCATCGGCATCGAAAATGGCATCGGCATTGATCATGTTGACCCGCACCCCGATCTCCGCCAGTTCCAGGGCCGCGATCTTGCCAAGCTGGTGAGCGCCGGCCTTGGAGGCACTGTAGGCGCCAAAGGCCGGGCCGGGGTCGAAAACGTTCTTCGAACTGTTGATGATGACCTGGCCGCCCATACCCTGGCGCCGGAAGATGGGCACCGCCGCCTTGATCATCTCGAAGACCCCGAGGCAGTTGACCGCCATCACCTGCTGGAACCTGGCGGTGTCGAGTGCCTCCAGCCGGGCCACATGGGCGATGCCGGCATTGGGCACCAGGATGTCGAGGCCGCCGCACTCGCGGACCACGGCAGCAAGAGCCGCCGCGACCGAGGCCCCATCGGTGACGTCCATGGTCAGAGGGCTTACCGTGGCGCTGCCGAACTGCGCTGCGAGTTTCTCACACACTGCGGCAAGGCGCTGACCGTCGATGTCGGCAAGATAAACCCTGGCACCGGCCTCAAGAAGCTTGCGGCCGATGCCCAGGGCAATGGCCCCGCCGCCGCCGGTGACCAGGGCCACCCGGCCGGCAAGGGGCAGGGGTTTTCCCTTGCCCAGTTTGGCCTGCTCCAGGCTCCAGTATTCCATGTCGAAGATGGAAGCGGCATCGAGTTCCCTGTAGGGACCAACCGCGGCACCCGCCACCTTGGCCAGCACCGCGTGCTCGGCAATGTCGGCCGCAATGCGGGCCGCCTTGGCGGAACCACCGACACCGATGATGCCGAGCCCCGGCACCAGCACCACCCGCGGCAACGGATCGAGCTTGACCCGCGTCACCCCCTTGGCCGCCACCTGCGCGGCAAAGCAGGCATCATAGGCAGCCGCATAGGCACCGACCTTTTCCGCGATGCGAGCGGCCAGGGCCGATTCATCGGCCTTGTCCGCCAGGTCGAGGAAGAGGGGATAATTCTTGGTGCGGATCACATGGTCCGGGGTGAGGACACCGGTGGTCAAAAGTGATTCGGCATCGGGCCGGGCCAGTGCTGCCAGCACCTCCGGACCCTGGCGCAGATGGAGCACCATGGCCTTTCCTTCCGGGCCCACCGCCCCGCGCAGAATCGGCAGCACCATCCCCTGCTCCGGCGCCGCCACGGCCGATGCCGCCACCGGCCTGGCCTTGCTGGCTGCCGCGGCAAGAAAATCCTCGGCCCGGTTTACGTAGTCGATCATCCGGTCGTAGGCAGTCTGCGCGTCGTCGCCAAAGGTGAAGATGCCATGATGCATGAGGATGATCGCCTCCACCTCGGGTCGCTGTTCGTAGAGCTGGGCCATGGCCTTGGCCAGCGGGAAGCCGGGCATGATGAAGGGCAGGATGGCGATCTTCCCGCCCAACGCCTCCCGGAGCCGGGCCTCGCCGTCGTGCAGGTTGGTGAGGGTGACGATGGCGTCGGCGTGGGTGTGGTCGATGAAGCGGTGGGGCAGAAAGGCGTGAACCAGGGTCTCGATGGAGGGGTTGGGCGAACTGGCGTCGAGGAGATGGGTGCGGAACTGGTTGACCATCTCCTCGTCGCTGAGACGTTCCAGCACCCGCAGCTTGCGGAGATAGGCGAGATCAAGGGCCGGAAAACCCGCCGCCTCGATGGTGGCCAAGTCCCAGCCGCTGCCCTTGATGTAGAGCACCTCCATGGGCTCGCCGAGGATGTCCGGCACCGTTGCCTTGGCCGAGGTGTTGCCGCCGCCATGGAGCACCAGCGCTTCCTCCTGGCCGATCAGCCGCGAGGTATAAACCCGCATGGCCAGGGTGACCGAACTGCCGGCATCCTCCTGCACCCGGCGCGCGGCCTCCTCTGCAGAAAAGCGGTTTTTCATGCATGGTACCCTTTCGGTTAGTCCCGCAGCTGAAACTCCTGCTTGCGGCGCTGGTAGGCGGCATCGGCCAGCTTCTTCAATGGCCGGCGGATCCGGCGTAAGGGTACCAGAGGCGGAATGATGGGCAAAGAGTTTTCTATGGGCTCCGGGGGGGAGACCCGCAGTTTCTCCTCCAGGGCCGTGGTCGGGCTCAGACCGACGCCGCTCTCCAGCGGATTGCCCCCCACGGCAGGCGAGCTGTCGAGACCGCGCAGGAAGGTCATGATGTTGCCGAGATCGTTCTGCCGGTAAAAGAGGCGGATCTCCTCCTCGATGGTCTCCCGCTCCGAGAGCAGTTCGCCAAAGCGCTCCAGATACAGGGTCACATGCTCGACCAGGATTTCGTAGCTGTTGAAGATCAGGTTGCGGAAGCGGGCGGCCATGGTCAGCCCGCCGGCCCGCACCCCCTCGAAGACCCGGCGCCGGATGGTGGGCGACTGCACCACGTAGGGGTCATAGAACATCGCTTTTTTCAGGCCGGTGAGATTACAGAATTCCTGGATAAGCGCCTCGTCGCGCAGCAGGATGTAAATCCGCACCAGATCAAGGCAGATCTGCTGCTCCACGGAGAGGCTCTGCTGGCGGATGCGGCGATCGAGGGTCTCCTTGTCTTCCTCGATGAGCCGGCGGAATCCGAAATAGCGGTCAGCGAGTTCCTTCTTGACCTCGTAGGCCAACACCTTGGCGATATCGTGTTCCACCCTTTCTCCCTCCTCAGGAACGGAGCCTGGCCTCGACGGACACCCCGCGCTTTTACCGCACCCCTTGCGGAATTGCAGCCTGCAGGGTATGGTCGTATGCGTATCACAACGCGACAAAAAAGAAAAGTCTTGCATCTAATTCGTCGTTTTTTCTTGACAGAACACAAAGATGCAGTAGAGAGAAGAAGAGTTATCATTGACGCGTATCATGCACATGCCTGCTGTCAAGGGCCCCCGGAGAGTGACCATGGGAAGTGCATACCGGCAGGACCGCCACGACACGGTACAGCGTGTCAAGGAGGCGGCTGACATCGTCGAGATCATTGGCGAGCATGTCAGTCTGAAACGCGCTGGCGTCAACCTCAAGGGGCTCTGCCCCTTCCACTCGGAAAAGACCCCCTCCTTCACCGTCCGCGCCGACCGTCAGACCTACCACTGCTTTGGCTGCGGCGAAGGCGGCGATGTCTTCAGCTTCATGATGCAGTACCACCGCATGACCTTTGCCGAGGCGCTCAGGGAGCTGGCGCGGCGCTACAACGTGCCTTTGCCGGAAGAGAGCGGCTCCACCGAGGAACTGGCCAAGGCCAAGCAGCGCGAAGCGTTGCACGCGGCCAACGAAAAGGCCGCCGCCCTCTACCACGACCAACTGCTCCATAGTCCCCAGGCCGAAACCGCCCGTCGCTATCTGGCCGAACGGGGCATCCCGGCCGAGTACATCAGCCGTTTCCGGCTTGGCTACGCGCCGGAGCAGTGGGACTTTCTCGCCAAGGTCCTGGCTCGGGAGAAGATCAGCCCGGCCATCGGCGTGGAGGCCGGCCTCCTGGTCGCCAAGGAAAAAGGCGGCCATTACGACCGCTTCCGCCAGCGGGTGCTCTTTCCGATCATCGGTCTCACCGGACGGGTGGCAGGCTTTGGCGGCCGCATCCTGGGCGATGGCTCCCCAAAATATCTCAATTCCCCGGAGTCCCCCATCTTCGACAAGGGGCGCACCCTCTTCGGCCTCTACCAGAACCGGGAAGCGGTCCGTCACAGCCGAAAATGCCTGGTGGTGGAAGGCAACTTCGACCTGCTCTCACTGGTGGTCCACGGCGTGGAGAACGTGGTGGCGCCGCTTGGCACCGCCCTTACCGCCGCCCACGTCCGCACCCTGCGGGGCTACTGCGACGAGGCCTTCCTGCTCTTCGACGGCGATGCCGCCGGGCTCAAGGCCGCCATGCGGGCCGTGCCGCTCTTCCTGGCTGAACAGCTCACCGCCAGGGTGGTGGTGCTGCCGGAGGACCATGACCCGGACACCTTCATCCGCGCCCATGGCAAGAAGGGGCTGCAGGGGCTGCTCGACCACGCCCAGTCGCTGCCCGAATTCGTCTTCGCGGCGCTTTCCCGCCAGCACGGCCTCGGGGTGGAGGGGAAAAGCCGCATCGTCAGCGAACTGCGCGCCATCACCACGGCCATCAGCGACAAGGATCTGCAGCGCACCCTCTTTGCCCGTCACTTTGCCGAAAAACTGGGACTGCCACCGGAACAGCTGCTGGGGAGCGAATCCTCGACCAAGGCCGCCACCCCGGCTCCGGCCGCACCCAGACGCCAGGCGCTCCGCACCCTGACTCCGAACGAGGAGAAGCTCTTCGGATTCCTGCTGGTCCACCCGGAGTGCATTGCCGATTTTCTGGAAGCAGGACTCGAGGAGTCGGTGAGCAGCGACGTTGGCCGCGAACTCTTGCAGGCGCTTCGTGCCGCGCCCGCCACGGCGGCCGGGCCGGAGCGCATCCTCGACCTGGTCCAGGGCCCGGAAAAGGCCACGCTCTCCCGGCTGCTGGTGACCGCGCCCGCCTATGCCGACGAGGTCAGAGGCGAGGCTGTGCAGGAGATGATCGCCTGGCTCAAAAAAAACAGCCTGCGCGCCAAAAAGGAACGGCTTTTGCAAGACATTTCCGCGGCCCATCAGTCCCGGGACGAGGCATTGTGGCTGCGGCTGCTGGCGCAGAAAAAGGAACTCGACGAGGCCGTTGGGGGATGAGCCTCGTGATTTATGGCGGCAGCTGCCGCCCAGGGGAAATACTCAAGGGAGGAGAGAGGACGTGACGAGAAAAAAGGGTGCAGCAGTGGAGGACGAGGGCCTGATCGCCGAGGCTTCGTCGCACGACGAGGAGGTCCTCTTCCATGAAGGCGGCCTCGACGATGAGGATGCGGTGGACGACACCGCAGGCTGGCTCATGGAAGGGGGCGATGATCTTCCCCCGCTTTTCGAAGGCCACGACGGCGAAGCGGGTGACGAGGTCGCGGACCTCGACCTCGAAGGCTCCGGCAAGCTCGACGCCGAGGCGGATGCGGAGCACGCGGTGCTGGCGCGGGGAGACGACACCTACGCCGCCCAGCTCGACCCGGTCAAGGTCTACCTCCAGGAGATGGGGGCGGTTCCCCTGCTCTCGCCCGACGAGGAGACCAACATCGCCATCCGGATCGAAGCGGGCGAGAAACGGATCCAGGGTGCCGTGCTCATCACGCCGCCGGCCGTTGACTACCTCAAGGAAATGGCCGACAAGGTCCGCGAGGGCAAGCGGGCGGTCACCGACCTGCTCCGCGGCCTCGATGAGTCCGACAACGCCACCGTGACCGCGGCGGCCAACCGCTTTCTGTGGCAGGTCAGCGAGGCGGACCGGCTGGTCCAGGAAATCACCGCCCTGCGCCTCGATCTCCTCCACGCCAAGGGAAACAAGGGTGCCGCCCAGAAGGTCAAAACCCGCCTTACCCGGAATACCAAGGCGGTGGCCGCCCTGTTCGCGGAGGATCGCATCAGCGCCAAACATCTCAACGCCATCATCAAACGGGTCCGCAAGCTGGAGAAAAAATTGCGGCCCGAGCCCGCCCTCGCCAAAGCCGGAACCGAGAAGTGCTGCGCCTACCGCTGCGGCTGCCTCAAGGCCCACCGTATCGACCACGAGACCCTGCACGAGATCCTGACCGAGGTGACCG
>JBFLXY010000011.1:0-90274 GCA_040757055.1 Thermodesulfobacteriota bacterium
AATTTTCTGAGATTGAAATTCACGCGGTTTTCGCGCCGCAAATTTCCCGCAAAGTCCCATCAATTCCCGGCAAATCCCACCTCAAATCCAGCTAAACCAATTTTCTCATTTCATCTGCCTGCCTATAGCGGCAAGGCGAAGCCGTAAGCCTTGCAGTCATTGAGGCGGGAAGGCAAAAAAAAAAGGGGTTGGCGTGTGCTCGCCAACCCCTTTGATCTTTCTGGCGCGCCCGAGAGGATTCGAACCTCTGACCTACGGATTCGTAGTCCGGCACTCTATCCAGCTGAGCTACGGGCGCGTGAATGAGCTTGACTTTATACCGCAAAAGCCGGGCGAGGGCAATAGGAAATCATGCCCTGCCAGGATCGGTGATGGGGGCGAGAAAGTCAAGGCCGGTGCGGTTGATGATTTCGCCGAAACGCTCCCCTTTTGTGGTCTGGGCCATGAAGTGGTCCACGCACTGGCGGACAATGGCCAGGGTTGCCTCCGGGCTGTGGATGCCGGGGAGTTCCTGCCCCAGTTGGGGGTGGCGGCCGAGCTTGCCGCCGATCAATATCCGGTAGCCGGTGGCAGCGGCATCCAGGGTGCCGGTGGGGCAGGCGGCGATGCATTGGCCGCAGGCGAGGCAGCGGGCAAAATCGATGACCGGCGTCTCGGCCCGGAGCGTCAGAGAGATGGCGCCTTCCCGGCAGGCCGCCGCGCAACTGCCGCAGCCGCTGCAGAGAGCGTCGGTGAGTCCGGGGTGGCGAGCGGCGATGAGCCCCACGTCCACGATCTGCGGTCGTGAGCAGCTGTTGGGGCAGTCGGCCAGGGTGATGCGGAATTCATGGTGCAGCTTGAGCGGGCCGCCGACCCGTGTTTTGAGAAATTCTTTGAGCCTGCGGCTGGCGAGTTCCTGTTCCAGGGCAGCAGCGAGGTCGGTGTCGATTGCGATCCGGTTGGGGCAGCCGGTGCCGCCGAAGCAGGACTCGATCTGGTAGCCCTTGACCTCCGCCTCCTGGTTGTGCATGAACCGCTGCTGGCAGGCATGGACGTGGGCCATGGTGACCACCTGCGCGCCCCGGTTTTTTGCCTCCTCCTCCACCCGTTGCCGCACCCGTTTGCGCACGAAAAATGGCACCCGGGCCATGGCCTTGTCCGCCTCGTCGTTCCACCGCATGTCCGGCCTCCTTGTTGCAGGCATCTTACACCACCAGGTCTGTTGCCCGCCTTGATTCAGGTCAAGGCAGGGGCGTCACCCTTGCAGAGGGGGGCGGGCAGGCGAGACCCTGGAGGGGGACCTCGCGCAGGGAGCCGATTCGCGGGCTTTGGCCACTGCCTGCCGGGAGGGGATCGCCACTCCGGTTCGCCTCTGGCGCAGCGTCTCAGTGCTCCAGGATGAACTCGTAGTGCAGTCCGGATTTGGTGAAGTGGGCAAGGACGTGCTTGAGATTCTGCAGGGTATCGACGGTGAAGTGGATCTGCCACGAGGAGGTGCGGTCGGCCAGCGGCGACAGGCGCTCGATGTCGGTGATGCGCATGTCGTCCGGCGCCACGCTGAGCATCATCAGGGCGCGGTTGCGCGAGGGCGCCTCCAGGATGACCAGGGCCTGCGGCTTGCGCACCCGGGTATCCTTGAGGCGCCAGCGCACCTCCACCACGTCCTCGCGCTGCACCTTGAGGGCCTGCATGGTGCGGCATTCCTTCCGGTGGATGGAGAGGCCCCGTTCGCTTAAGAGGCCGTAGAGTCCTTTTTCGGTGGGCAGCGGGTTGCAGCAGCGGGAGAATTTGACCCGGGCCGGGTCCAGGGTGGCGAGATCGATGCGGTTCAGGCTGCCGGTGGGCGGCGCCAGCGTCTCCCGGCCGGCATAGAGCCCCTGGATGATCTCGTAGATCAGCTCCTTGAGGCGCAGCCGGCCTTCGCCCACTGCTAGGAAGAGGTCGTTGTTGCCGGCCTGGCCGAAATATTCGCGGATGCCCTCCATGCCCGGCTTGTCGAGGAGATCGAAGGGCAGGCCGTAGCGCTTGAACTCCTGGCGCAGGATCGACTGGCCGATGTGGCTGGCCAGTTCCTCGCGGCGGAGGCGGAAGAGCTTGGAGAGTTCGGAGCGGGCCTTGGCGGTCTGGCAGAGCTTCTGGACGTCGGGTTCGAAGCGCACCGGTTCCTTCTGGGTGATGATCTCTACCCGGTCGCCGTCCTGCAGGACATGATCGAAGGGCACCTCGCGGTGGCCCACCCGTGCGCTCACCGTGCGCTTGCCGATCTCGGTGTGGACCTTGAAGGCGAAATCGAGGGCGATGGCGTGGTGGGGCAGCGCGATGGTGTCGCCCTTGGGGGTGTAGGTGTAGATCTCCTTCTTGCCCGAGGCCGCGATCATGTCGCGGTAGGAGATGCCTTCGTCGCCGCCGAGAATGTCGAGCATCTCGCGGATCTCCCGCTCCAGCACCCCCATGTTCCGGTGATCGGCCGCCGACCACTCCTTGAGCAGCCCGGTCCGCGACGAGGTGAGCATGCCCGGGGTGCGGATCTTGAAAAGCACGTTCTGGCCGCGGATGTTGGCGCGGACATGCAGGCTCTGGTAGCCGGTGGGCTTGGGGTTGGCGATGAAGTCGCGGATGGTGCGGGGAATGGGTGGGTAGTTCTGGTCCACCACGCCGAGTACCCGGTAGCAGGTCTGGATGTCCGGGGTGATGACCTGGATTTCCAGCGGGTTGTCGATCTGCCGGTGGAGCACGTCCTTGGCCTCGTCGAAATAGGCCCAGAGCCCCTTGGGACTGATGCGGATCTCGGCGCTGATCCATGCCGCCTCGAACTCTTCCGCCAGATGGCTCTTGATCGCCACCGCTGCCGGGCTTTCGGCCAGCCTGTGGATGGCGGCCAGCACCTTCTGGCTCTGGCGCGGAAACTTGTACATGAGCGCCAGATTGTAGAGTTCCCGCTTGATGCCGTAGAGGCCCATGACCTTGGCGATGGGCGCGTAGATGTCGAGGGTTTCCTCGGCGATTTTCTGGCGTTTGTGCTGGGGCAGGGAATTCAGGGTGCGCAGGTTGTGAAGCCGGTCGGCCAGCTTGATCAGCATCACCTCAAGCCTGGCGGCGGCGCCGGAAAAGAGCTTGCGGTGCACCAGCCTGTAGAAGTTCTGGCGGTCGCCGCTGTAGTGGGCGATCTTGGTGCAGGCGTCCACCATGAATTCGACATTGGCGCCGAAGAGTTCGCCGATCTCGGAGGTGCTGATCTCCGGCACATCCTCGATGGTGTCGTGCAGCACTGCCGCGGCCAGCACCTCGGGATCGGTGATGCCCAGCTCCTCCACCAGGATCTGGGCGACCAGCAGCGGGTGACTGATGTACGCCTCGCCCGACTTGCGGCGCTGGTCCTGGTGAGCGGTCACCGCAAAGGAGAGCGCCTTCCAGAAGAGGGCGGCCGGGCCATCCTGGTTGCCCAGCAGCGTCTCCATGCGGGTGCAGTAGACGGCTATGTCGAAGGCCTTGGCTTTGGGCGGCATGGGCCGGGAAAATTCCTTCGCGCTTCTGTGCAATAATTCGCAAATGCGGGTATGATACCTCGGAGCACGGCGGCAGAGGCCCCTGATGCTTGGTTTTATGTCATAACTCCCCTGTTTTCAATAAAAAAGAAGGCGCGTCCTGCCGGCTGAAGCCGCTGGACGCAGGATTTTTCCCCCACCAGCACAGGACATCCCCTTGGCACGACGGCAACAGCGCGGAAGAAAAAAGGAGACAGGTGACCGGCGGCGCAGCCGCCGCCAGTCAGTGCCGCCGCCGCGGCCGGAGCCGCGCCGGCGCCGGTCGCCGGGGCTGGCGGAGGACGCGGTGCTCGGCCTGCTGCTGGCAAGTCCGGAACCGCTGCGGATCGAGGCCATTGTCGAGGGGCTGGGGCTGGCCAGTTCCCAGCGCAAGATCCTGCGGCCCCTGCTGGAGAGCATGTGCCGCCGGGGGCAGGTGGTCTGCCAGCCCGGCAATCTCTATGCTGCCGGCACGGTGAGCGACGTCTTCGAGGCGACCCTGGCGGTGCATCCGCGCGGCTTCGGTTTTGCCGCCGTGACCGGAACTCCCCCCAGGGAGGCGGGCGGCAAGGACATCTTCATCCCGCCCGGCGCCCTGGGCCATGCCCTGCACGGCGACCGGGTCCTGGTACGAATGACCGCCCACGACCGGGGGCGGGCCGAGGGGGTGGTGCTGCGGGTGCTCTCCCGCAAGCTGAGCCGCCTGGTCGGCCTTTTCGTGGCGGGAAAGAAGGGCGGTATGGTGGTGCCGGAGGACGAGCGCTATCCCTTCCATGTCGTCATCCCGGCGCCGGAAACCTCGCGCGCCACCGGCGGCGAGGTGGTGGTGGCCGAGATCATCACCTTTGTCGAGGGCGGCAACCCCGAGGGTCGCATCGTCGAGGTGCTGGGCGATCCCAATGATCTCAAGGTGCAGACCGGGATAGTCATCCGCAAGTTCGAGTTGCCCCATGTGTTTGACGAAACAGTGCAGGCGCAGGTGGCGGCCTTTGACGGGGCGGTGCGGGTGGGCGACGATCGGCTCGATCTGCGCGACATCGCCCATGTGACCATCGACGGCGAGGATGCCCGCGACTTCGACGACGCGGTGGCCATTGTCCGCGCTGGCAACGGCTACCGGCTCCATGTCTCCATTGCCGACGTGAGCCACTATGTCACCCCCGGTTCGCCGGCGGACGAAGAGGCGTACCGCCGCGGCACCAGCGTTTATTTCCCCACCATGGTGGTGCCCATGCTGCCGGAGCGGCTCTCCAACGATCTCTGCAGCCTGGTGCCCCATCAGGACCGCTACACCTTCTCGGCCATCATGGATTTCGATGGCGAGGGGCGCCGCACCGGCGCCTCCTTCGCCAGAAGCGTCATCCGGAGCCGCCACCGGCTCACCTACACCAAGGTCAAGGCCATGCTGGTGGATCAGGATCAGGCCCTGCGCCACGAGTACCGCGACGTGGTCGATGACCTCGCAATCATGGGCGAGCTGGCGGCCCTGCTGGAAAAGCGGCGCATGGCGCGGGGCAGCATCGGCTTCGAGATTCCCGAGGCCAGGGTCCTGGTGGGCGAGAACAACAGCGTCAGCGGCATCGTGCGGCTGGAGCGGAACATGGCCCACAAGCTCATCGAGGAGTTCATGCTGGCGGCCAACGAGGCGGTGGCGGAAACCTTCGCCCAAAAGGCGCTGGACGGCCTCTACCGCATCCACGAGGAGCCGGATCCGATCAAGGTCGCGGAGTTCAGCGAGTTTGCGGCGAGCATGGGGCTCACGCTGCCGCCCAACGGCGGCTCGCCCCACTGGTTCGGCCAGGTGCTCGCCCTGGTTGCCGGCACGCCCAAGGAGTACATCATCAGCAACCTGCTGCTGCGGGCCATGAAGCAGGCGCGCTATTCGGCGAAGAATGCGGGGCACTTCGGCCTGGCGGCCCGCTGCTACACCCATTTCACCTCGCCGATCCGGCGCTACCCGGACCTCATGGTGCACCGGACGCTGGCCGCCTTTCTGGCCGGAAAAAGCAGGGGCAGCGGCCGGCCGGGCACCGCCACCGAGGAGGCGGGGGAGTTTCTTTCCCGGCGGGAGCGCACCGCGGTGGATGCCGAACGCGAGGTGGTGGAGCGCCTCTCGGTTCACTACATGGCCGACAGGGTGGGCGAGGAGTTCGAGGCTGTGGTGTCCGGAGTTTCCTCCTACGGCCTCTTCGTCGATCTGCTCGAGGTCTTTGTCACCGGAGCCGTCTCCCTGGCCGATCTCGGCAGCGACGGCTATGAGGTGGACGAGAAGCGCCACCGCCTCTTCGGCCAGTACAGCGGGCTCGCCATCCAGATGGGAGACCTGGTGCGGGTGAAATTGCTCGCTGCCGACCGCCGGCGCCGCCGCCTTGATTTCGGGCTGGTGGCGGTGCACACGGAGCAGCGGACATGACCATTGCCAAACGCGGCAGCCGCAAGGATGCGGCAGCAGCGGCACTGCTGGCCCACGTTGCCATCGTCCTGAACGAGCCGAAGTACCCGGAAAACATCGGTGCCGCCGCCCGGGTGGCCACTAACATGGGCATTTCGCATCTCATCGTGGTGAGCCGCCAGCGCCCGGAGGAAGAGCCGATGCGCAAGCTCGCCACCCACCATGCCGCCCATCTCATCGAGGCGTTGGTCTGGCATGAGAGTCTGGCCGAGGCCTTGGCCCCCTTTGCCTGGGTGGTGGGCACCACGGCGCGCCAGGGCCGCCAGCGCCGGAATTTCACCACGCCGCGGGAGATGGGAGAGGAGATCGTTCCGCTGCTCGGGAAGAACCGGGTGGCCCTGCTCTTTGGCCCGGAGGATCGCGGGCTGACCAACGAGGATCTCGCCTTCTGCAACATGCTCACCACCATCCCCACCGCGGCCTTTTCCTCGCTCAACCTGGCCCAGGCCGTGGCCATCCACTGCTATGAAGTGTACAGCGCGGTGCAGGCGGCAGCGGGCGAGGGGAGGAAGCAGTTCCGGCCGAAACTTGCCGAAAACCGGGAGTTGGAGGCGATGTACCTCCACGTGGAGGAGGTGTTGCGGACCATCGGCTTTCTTAAGGAGACCGACTACGAGTACTGGATGCGCAGCGTCCGGGATTTTCTCGGGCGGCTTGGCCTGCGGGCCGGTGAGGCGAGGACGGTGCGCGGCTTCTGCCGCCAGTTCCTCTGGTACGACCGCAAACGGGGAGGCTGAGGCCGAGAGCCACGCCTGAGGAGGCAAAAGGGGGGAGAGGGCCGCGGTCGCGGCCCCCTCCCCGGAAAAACGCTGAGCAGAACAGGGAACGGGAGGCCTTCGGTTGTGTGCGGCGCTGGGCGGACGTGTTGCCAGCGATGCGCCCCTGTTCTGCTCAACCTGTCAGACTCGTGGTGTTCTGCGGCCGGGGCGGCCCGGTCGCGACAGAGTGCGCCATCTGCCGGTGGCCGTCAGCTCCCGGTGACGGCGCTGAGCCAGTAGCGGGCCAGCGTCAGCGGGCCACCCGCCTCGATCACCGCGGCGACCATGCTGCTCAACGCCCAGGCGCCGAGCACTCCCACCCCCAGGGCGCCGGTGGCGACCGCCGCGCCCTTGAGGATGTCGTTGCCGATGCCGTCGGTCACCAGAACCTCGCTCAGCCGTTCCCTTTTCCTGACCTGTTCCATCACGTTGCCTCCCGCAAGATGATTTTGGTGGATATGGTACTTTCAGTGTAAGGACCTCTGCGGGCTTTGTAAAGAAAAAAATGCGTAAAATCAAATAGTTAGTTGACAATTACGCCTGGCAGCATTCGCGGCGAAATCAGGGGCTGGATTCCTGCCCATGGCATCTCCGCTTTTCTCTACAACCTGCGTTGGCAGGTGGCGGGATGGCGGCAGCACCGGCAAGAAATCTTGATCGGGCCTGTCCCTCTTTTCCGCGCCATGCCCGCTCCGGGCGCGGCCCGGCGGCGGGAGGGAAAGAGGCGGATCAACATTCCTTGGCAGGGTTGTCTGGGCCGTGGCCGGGAATTTCTCTCTGATATCGGGAAGATGGAGCGGCGGGGCGCATGGCACGCCGGCTGCAATGGCAGGAGGGAAACTCAACCACCGGAGGTCTTCCATGGGACATCGTGTTGCTCTTCTGCGGCAAGGGGGATTCATCCTGGCGCTCTGCCTGCTGCTGGCCGTGGGAAGTACGCCTGCCCGGGCCGCTGGTGCCACCCCCACCGAGCAGCTCAAGGAAACCATCGACCAGGTGCTGGTCATTCTGGCCAGGGGCGAAGGCGACAGGGCGGCCCGCATCGCCAGGATCATCCGGCCGCGCTTTGATTTCACCACCATGGCCCAGCTCACCCTCCACAAGTTCTGGAAGGAGCAGAGCGCCGCCGACCAGGCCCGCTTTCTCGAACTCTTTCCCCGCCTGCTGGAGAAGACCTATATCGCCAAGATGAGCCTCTACGAGTCGCCCAGGGTGGAATACCTGCGGGAGCGGCGGGCGGAGGACAAGGCCGAGGTGGAGACCAGGGTGGTGGTCAACAACACCGCCCTGCTGGTGAGCTACCGGATGCACTGCCAGGAGGGAGCCTGGCGCATCTACGATGTCAACGTGGAGGGGGTGAGCCTGGTGCGCAACTACCGCAGCCAGCTCACCGCCATGCTGGAGCAGGGCGGTTTCGCCACCCTGCTGGCCCGCATCGAGGAGAAGATCAGGGCGGCCGGAGCCGGCTGATCAGAACCCCTTGAGGGGGCAGGACTCGCAGCGCGGGGTGCCCTTGCGGCAGAATTCCTTGCCGGTGCGGACGATGAGGGCGTGGTACTCGTTGAACAGGGCCGCATCCTGGGGCAGATGGTCCAGGAAGAGGGCCTGGAGTTCGTGGTAGTCGCTTTCGTCGGCGGCAAGATTGTGGCGGCTGAGGATGCGGTGGGTATAGGCGTCCACCACGAAGGTGGGCTTGCCCGCGGCGTAGAGCAGGATGGAGTCGGCGGTCTCGGGGCCGATGCCCTTGATGGCGAGCAGCTCCTCCCTGAGAGCCGCGGTTTCCCGGCCATGGAAATAGGCCTCCACCGAGCCGGCCCCCTCCGCGATGCGGCGCAGCAGATTCTGCAGGCGCACCGCCTTGAGGTTGTAATAGCCCGAAGGGCGGATGGTTTCGGCGAGAACCGGCAGGGGCAGCTCCACCAGGGCGCCGAGGGAGAGGAGCCCCCGGGCCCTGAGGTTGTCGATGGCCCTGCTGACGTTGGTCCAGTTGGTGTTCTGGGTCAGGACCGCACCGACCAGGATCTCCAGCGGGGTCTCCCCCGGCCACCAGCGCTGAGGCCCGAAAAAATCAAAAAGGGCCTGGTAGATGTCGAGCAGGCGGCGCTGCACAGGAAGATCAGTCGGAGCGCATGAAGAGGAAGTAGACGATGATGGCGAGCGCCACCACCCCGACGCCGGCCACGGGCAGCACCTTGCCGATCTGGAGCTGGCCGTCCACGATGAGGTCTTTGGTCAGCGGGCTGCCGGAGAAGAGCCACAGGCCGAGGCCGACCCCGGTGATCACCAGGGTGTTGAGCGACTGCTTGTAGAGCTGGTAGCCGACAAAGCCGATGAAGGGCACCAGGAACCAGGGGTTGGTGAAGAGCCCCACCGCGTCCACCTGGCGGAACTGCTCCGGGATGTTGGTGTTGCTGAGGAACTCCGCGATGGCGGCAAGAATCTCCATGGTCTTCCTCCCCCCCTTGAACGTTCGCGTCGCTGTTCCGGCTATGCCTGCCGTTTGGCCGACATCGCCTGTTTGTACACCTTTATAGCACAGTAGGAACCGCACATGCTACAGGCATCGCCCTTGTAGCTGCCGCCTTCGTCCCGGTAGCGCCGGGCCTTTTCCGGATCGACGGAAAGCTCGATCTGCCCCTTCCAGTCCAGATTGTTGCGGCACTGGGCCATGGCGATGTCCCTGGCCAGGGCGCCGGGCACGCCCTTGACGATGTCCGCCGCATGGGCGGCGATCTTCGAGGCGATCACCCCATCGTGCACATCCTGGGGGCTCGGCAGCTTGAGGTGCTCCGCCGGGGTGACGTAGCAGAGGAAGTCGGCGCCGGCTGCCGCGGCAATCGCCCCGCCGATGGCGCCGGTGATGTGGTCGTAGCCCGGGGCGATGTCGGTGACCAGTGGCCCCAGCACATAGAAGGGCGCGCCGTGGCAGAGCCGCTTCTGGAGCAGGATGTTGGCCTCGATCTGGTTCATCGGCATGTGGCCCGGCCCCTCGATCATCACCTGCACCCCGGCCTCCCAGGCGCGCTGGGTCAGTTCGCCCAGGTGGATCAGCTCCTGGACCTGGCCGCGGTCGGTGGCGTCGGCCAGGCAGCCCGGCCGGATGCCGTCGCCCAGGCTCAGGGTCACCTCATGCTCCTTCAGGATGGCGAGCAGGTCGTCGAACCGCTCGTACATGGGGTTTTCCTTCTTGTTGCAGCTCATCCACTCGATGGTGAACGAACCGCCGCGGCTGACCACGCCCATGAGGCGCGGGTGGTTGCGGATGCGGTCCAGGGTGTTCTGGGTGATGCCGCAGTGGATGGTCATGAAATCCACGCCGTCCTGGGCCTGCTCCTCGATGGTCCTGAAGATCTCGTCCACCGTGACCTCGCCGATCTTCCTGCCCCGCGCCTCCACCACCTCGGAGATGGACTGGTAGATGGGCACGGTGCCCAGCGGGATGGGGCAGTTCTTCAGGATCTCGCGGCGGATTTCGTTGAGGTTGGTGCCCATGGAGAGGTCCATCACCGCGTCGGCCCCGGCCTTGAGGCAGACGCAGAGCTTCTGCAGTTCCTGGCCCACCTCGGGCATGTCTTTTGAGGCGCCGATGTTGGCGTTGACCTTGGTGGAGAGCCCCTTGCCGATGGCCATCACCTTTTCAAAATCGTGGTGGTTGTTCCTGGGCAGGCAGATGGTGCCCTCGGCGATGCCGGCGATCAGGCTTTCGACGCTCACTCCCTCGCGGGCCGCGCACTCTCTGAAAAGCGGGGTGATGGTGCCCTTGAGGGCGTCTTCTCGGATGCTCATGCGGGTACTCCTCAGCACCGGGGATTGTTCTCAACCCGGTGCGGTTGCGGCGAAAAATGATTCTGATTTCCCGAAGAGAGGCAATCTACCAGCGCCTGCCTGCGGCGTCAATGCAAAAGAGGGAAGAGGGGCGGTTGCGGCGTCGGGGCAGGGGCTGGGTTTGCCCGAGGCCGATCAGGGCGAATCAGTTCCAGACGCGGGAAATAACCCCGGTAGCCGCCCTTGCTCAATCGCCGGGTGCGATGCCCTCAGGCCGGTAGCAGGCAGATCAGGCTGGTGCCTCAGGTTTTGGGGAGAAGAGGGGAAGAGCAGTTGGCGGGAAGTGGTATTGCGTCGCCGGAACTTCGCTTATCCGGACTCGCTTCCGCTCAGCCAGTTTTCCACCGGCAACCCCGGAATCCGGGAAAACTCGGCAGTGTTTGCAGTGACAAGGGTCAGGCCAAGGGCCATGGCATGGGCGGCGATGAGCAGATCGTTGGGGCCGATGGGGGTGCCGTTCGCTTCCAGCGTCGCGCGGATGCGGGCATAGTGGCGATCGGCATCGTCATCCAGCGCCATCACCTCAAGGACGGAAAGGATCTCCTCCACCCTGGCGGCAAGCAGGGCGGAACCCTTCTTGCGTGCCCCGAACCGCAGTTCGCAGGCAACCACGATGCTGGTGCAGACGACCTCCTCCCCCTGTTCGGCGATCCGTTGCGCCACAGTGCCGGCAGGGTTCCGGATCAGGTCGGAAATGATGTTGGTATCCAGCAGAAAAGCAAACCCGCCCATGTCACAACTCGATGTCGTCGAGCGGCATCAGCTTCTCGTCCACATCCGGAAACTCCTCCGGCAGTGGTTCCCATCCGGCCAGCGTTGCCAGCAGGGAGCGTCTCTGCACCGCTTCGATGATCAGCCTGTTTCCTTCCCTGCGGATTATCGCCTCGTCGCCCGGCAGCTCGTACTCCCGCGGAATGCGCACCGCCTGGTTCCGGCCGTTTTTAAAAAGCCGCACATGTCGTTCCGTCTGCATGCCGCCCTCCAATGTTTTTGTATATGCCTTGGCATATGCTAACACAGGGGTGGAATTTCAGCCAGGAAAAACCGAGAACATCAACTCCGTTTCACTGCGGAAAAACCGGCTGTAAGGGGGAAGCCTCCCGGCGAACGGCGGCCCCTTGCTTGATCGCCGGGCGCGATGTTCTCAAGGCCGTGGCGGGCAGGATGAGGTCTTGCGTTTCAGGCAGAAAGGGGGAGGCTGCCAAACCGGGGGGAGAACCCGGCGAGGGCCGGGACTTGGGAAAGACTTCTCCCGATGAGAGGGGCATGGTTTGGGAGCTGACCCGGGACCCAGTGGAGAGTTGGTTGACAAATCAACAACGTCCCCCGGCCCCTCCATGACCTCCTTACAGCAACTGGAGAATCTGGTTCAGGAGCGCGCATACTTCGGCGAAGCGGGCATCCGTCACTTTGGCGGCGGGGTGAGGAGTGGCCTGGCGGGCGCGCCAGTCGAAAGATTTCGGCTGATGGCAAAGCACATAGCTGGTTTTGTTGGCCCCGGCTTTGGGGACCGGGCCAATGGCGACCGCGAAGGGGTTATCGGCATTGTATTCCGCGCTGGTCATGGGCAGGCCGATGACCAGGGAGGTGCGGTCATTGAACTCCCGGGGAGAAAGAACCAGAAAAGGATGGAGGTCGCGCATTTCGCGGCCGGCCTGGGGGTTGCAGTCGATCCAGATGACCTCCTGGCGGGCCGGCACCCACCCGCGTTTTAGTGCTACCATTTTTCGGCCCCAAGCTTTTCCGTGCCCTGCATGACCTCCCCGCCGTGCCGTTCCGGGTTGTAACGCTCCAGTCGCTGCTTGAGGGTGAGGGTGGCGCCCTGGATCGGAGAAATAATGACCTTGCCATCCTCCACCGTTACCCGCACCTGTTGATCCTCGTGCAAATGCGCCTCGCGCGCCACGGCGGCGGGCAGGCGGACGCCAAGATTGTTCCCCCAGTGCTTGATATTGAGTATCGCTTCGGCCATTGTGTCGCCTCCAGGAAAGTTTACACAAAGTATAAACACACCCGGGGATGGACGCAATGTGTTTTTATCCGGACCTTGTGAGGCCGGCACAAACTTGCGAAAATCTCACCAGGTCCGGCCTGCCTGCGTGCTGAGCGCGGATTGCCGGGTTTCCCTGTAGGCGGCAGTGCGGCTTTCCACCGCCTCCGGGGGCGCTGCCTTCAAGCCGGAAATGATTCAGGAGAGCGGGCAGGGTGAGGCTTTGTGCTTCAGGCTTTGGCAGGAGTGGGGAAGAGTGCTTGGCGGGAATGGGAATTGCGTATACTGTCACCGAAATTCTTGAACGGGCAGGCTGATTCGGGAATTCACGATCTTGCCAATTTGGAAGCCTGACCCAGTACTCCCACTGTTCTCGCTCCGTTCCCGCTGAGGTTTCTCTTGAACAAAAAATGATCCTAGGACACCCTATGTCTTAGGGTTAATGATATGCTCTTGGTAGAAGGTCAGAGTCGTAGCTATAGAAATTGTTTTTTGAAAAAGACAAGTCCGGTATATTGCATTTCGAAGGGCTGGAAAACGAAAAAGGGTGGGCATGAACCAGAGAGCAAGCAGGCATAAAATTGCAAGGTTGAGTGCAGGTGCAGCGCCGAGAATATTGGATTTGTTTGCGGGTTGTGGCGGGCTGTCTCTCGGCTTTCAGGCCGCTGGTTTCGAGATTGCAGCCGCCGTTGAATTCGACGAGCAGGCAGCTAAGTCGCATGGCACCAATTTTCACGGCGGCGAAGCAAAGCATATCAGAGCGCGGGACATCACCCTGACTAAGCCTGCGGACCTTGCCGCCGACCTCAGTCTCGGAAAGATCGCATCGGCTTTCGACGTAATCGTCGGCGGTCCTCCCTGTCAAGCTTTCGCAAGAGTTGGCCGGTCGAAACTGAGAGAGGTTGCCGACCATCCCGAGGCGTTCCGCCATGATCCGCGTGCGCGTTTGTATATTGACTATCTTAACTATGTCGAAGCGTGCGCCCCGCTAGCGGTCGTCATGGAAAACGTACCTGACATGCTCAATCATGGCGGACACAACATCGCCAGGGAGGTCTGCGATGTGCTGTCCAGCCGAGGCTACGTCTGCGGCTACACATTGCTGAATGCGGCTTTCTATGGCGTCCCACAGATGCGGGAGCGCATGTTCCTGGTTGCGATCCGCGAGGAGCTGGTCGATGAAATCAGATTTCCTGATCCTACCCACTGGATAGAACTGCCGACCGGTTATGAGGGGTCCAGATCTGTGGCGCTGAAATTGCTGACACGCAGTGATGCTCATGGACCGGACGCCTATTACCGGCCTGCGCCGGAAGCCAAAGGCGACCTGCTACCGGCCATCACTTCACAGCAAGCGCTACAGGATCTCCCTGCCATTGACGCACAGAGCTTGCTGGCCAGCGGGAAATTGAAGCGGGGAGCCCGTCGTTTTGATCAGCCGGTAAAGTGGTACGGGCAGAAGCGATTGACTGATTATGGGAGGCTGATGCGCGAGTGGCCGGGTTTCGAAGGGAAGCCGGAAATTTTTGATCATGTTATCCGCTATCTGCCCAGAGACTACAAACTTTTCTCGAAGCTGGAAGCCGGCAATCAGTATCCGGAAGCTTTCCGTATGGCCGAAACAATATTTAAGGAGGTACTTGATGACCTTGAGGCGCGGGAAGGCAAGCGGCCACGGAAGGGGTCGAAAACCTGGGAGTTACTGCGTGCACAAATTGTCCCACCTTACGATCCTGGAAAGTTCCCAAATAAATGGAGAAAGATGGAAGCCGATCAGCCCAGCAGGACACTTCTAGCCCATTTGGGGAAGGATGGCTACAGCCATATTCATTACGACAGTGCTCAAGCACGGACGATTTCAGTCCGGGAAGCTGCCCGCCTACAGTCTTTTCCAGACGGATTCGTATTCTGCGGCACTATGAATCCTGCATTCCGGCAAATCGGCAACGCTGTCCCGCCACTGTTGGCGAAAGCTGTCGCAGCGGCGGTGATGGAGCAGATGCGGGCTGGTCTTCAGGCAGAACTTTCGCGGCAGGCTGTTGCGGTGGGGGGAAGATGATGGCTGACGGGCGGGGGCTACGACAACTGATAATCGTTCGGTCGCTTGTTGAATCCGACCTGGGCCTGTTCTCCGCGCACCGTGCTGCCGCCCGGAGCAAACAACGAGCGATCAACATCAACGCACCGGTTGCACGCCAGCTTTTGAGCCCGGAATTTTTCGCAAGTGGAGGCGGTGAGATCGACAGTCTGTGTGTTTTCGGCAAGGTTCGCATCCGTGCTCCCCGGTCTTTCGGCAAGACTCATAAGAACTGGCGACTCGGTGGTAATAAGATCGATGGGGAAGAGTTTGCCAGCCTGGACAGCAAGGACTTTATGCTGATCCGCTCAGTTGCTGGGAACGACGGGACGCATCCGATTATCATAACCTTTGCATGCCGACAGGCTGACCGTGTGGTCCACGCAGGAATTGCAGCGATTGCCGAACGGTCACTTCACCACAGCATGGCGGTCTATAAGGAAGGCGAAGCCGCATTTGCCGCTCTGGACAGATATTGCCCTGCTTCACTTCTGCACAGTCCGGTCAGTACCGCACACGCCACGATAAGTAAACGGGTCGCATCCATGCCACGGGATAGCGTCGAGCAGAAGCCTCAGCGGGCGAGGACAATCCACGAGAAGGTGCGCTCCCCTCATATTCTGGAGCGTATGCTCCAGGTTGCTGGGGATCTGTCCGCTCCCGCCCAATTACGTTTCATGGATACGGTTGAACAGCTTGCCTCTCAACTTCGAAAAGTGCTGCTTCATACGGGTGGCATTATTCGCATTGAGAAAGACCATGCCAGATTGTGGCAGAAGATTGCGGGCAAGTCCGTCGGCTTTGTCGATGGCGGACTCGCCAACTTGTCTATGCTGGGTTCGGCCCCCATCGCCGCGCGTGTCGGCGGCTATGTCGTGACACCGGGTATGCGCGGCACAGATCGTGAACAATTCACGGTTCTCAAGTGCCTCATAGACGAACTCTATGCGCATGCGGAAGGTGGGGTTTATAGTGACACCTTTCCTGATATCGGTGCGTTACGGGATGCAGCCAGAATCTCTATTGAAACAGCCGGTGCAGTCCGTATGCTGTCAGATCGGCCGGACCTCTCATGGGTAATGATCCATGGTGCACTGGTAAATCCTGTGTCACGTTATACTGACGTGATGCAGGGTGGCGCTGTCCGGCATAAATTCCCAGATTTTTCGGAATCTGCGCTGGGGGAATTGTTGCCAGAAAGTGACCCGCCACGATCGGGACGCGACAGAAATTTTATCAGCGCCCACCTGCGGCAACTTGAGTTGCTCCAGAAGTCAGGAGCAGTCGTATGCGGGGTTGTAGAGCGCGAGAGCACAACATCATCAGTCTGCCGCGCCGTTCTTGAGAGTCTGGATGACGACCTGATCAGAAGCGTTCTTCCCATTCCGCCAGCCAGATGGAAGTCTGAGTTCCGCCATGCGATTGATCCGGCGGCTGATGACGATTACGAGGGGCAGCGTATCAATGATTCGTTGCTCTTCAGGTGTATCCTGGATCCCGGAGAGGCATTGCTTCCCGTTACCCTTGACCGGAACGAAATGAGGCGTGCCCCGGAGGCATGGAAGGATGTCATTGGGCGCTATCCAAAACCAAAGGTGTCTTATCTCCAGACAACTGAGTGGAGCGCACCAATCCGGGTTGAGATGTTCGACAAGGATGTGCTCCGGTACAGGGATACAGCCGCACTCGTCATGCACTGTGCATTCTTGCTTCCGCGCTATGCCTTCCCCGTTGGGCTTGATATTGTTGATAAATTTGCCAAAATTCCTAACTGGATGAGTCGACCGATCAACACGCATACTGCGGTAACTGCCCTGAAACGTGCTCTTGACCAGGGAGATACGAAGTTGTTCGATTCTCTGCGCCGCATGTTATGCGGTTCAGGAAGAGAATGGCTTTTGCGACCAGGGATATACAGATAGTATCACCAGAAAGAATGGGAGGCTCAAGCCGGTATGGGAATAGATGAAGCAATAAGAGAAAAACGGGACGGCTGGCGTCCTGTCGGAACGGTTGTGGGCAATGCCGGGATTGCCGAATTTACGTTCATTCTTCGCCAGTTTCAGGCAAGAGTCGGCGATATTGTTGCCCTTGGCATGGAAGTTCCTGATGGTTCCTATGAAAATCAGGCGCGCATCTACGTATGGGCACGCCTTACTGATATTCGCCGTT
Source organism: Thermodesulfobacteriota bacterium (assembly GCA_040757055.1). Classification (GTDB taxonomy): domain Bacteria; phylum Desulfobacterota; class Desulfobulbia; order Desulfobulbales; family Desulfurivibrionaceae; genus JAJZRJ01. The sequence continues at coordinate 16,778 of JBFLXY010000011.1, forward strand.
TCAATCCTTTTTTTCCATTTGAAGCCGCGCAGGAAATTGCCGGTGAGGGTATCTCGCTTGAAGATACCGTACTGTCTGGAACCCGCGACCAGCTTGAGGCATCTGCATTAATCCTTGGAGCGACAACCGAGGATAACCTGTCCGTTTTGTTTCCGCTGACCTATCCTGTAAAGCCTGCATCGACTGTCTGGCACCCCCCAGCAGATGCAGTCCGTCAGCTGTTGGTTGGTGGACGGGAAGATGAACGAAGTGTTTTGGTCGGTAGTCTCATATCACGTGATGATGTGGAGGTTACGTTGTCTGCTCCTCGCCTAGTCGCCCGACACTTGGCTATACTTGCTATGACTGGAGGTGGCAAGACTGTGGCCGCGCGTCGCATTATCCGGGAACTGATTTGTCATCGTTACCCGCTGTTGATTCTCGATCCGCACGGTGACTACATTGGCTTGACCAAGTGTCGGGAGTTGCTCCAGCAGGAGGCTCCAGGTTGCGACATCCGACTGTTTTACCCGGAATTACTGATGCAGCGGTCTGGTGAAGCTCTTATTGAGAAAATCATCGGTCAGATGACCGACGGGTTGAGTGAGCCACAGTCAGATTATCTTCGCACTGTATTCAATAAAGTACCAGCCAGGGAAGGTGAATCGGCCATCGACTATATCGACAGGTTGATCGACTGTGCTGAAAAGGATGTAAACGGGGTAAGTGATAAACGCCAGATCCCAACCATCTATGCCGTCCGCCGGGCGCTCCGTATCGTTAATGATCGACTCTCTGGCATGCGAAAGACCAGTGAAATGATGCGTGAGAGTCCGAAGCTGAAAGGGTTGCCGTTTGAGGCGCTACCGAATCCCTTCAGTCAGCCGGAAAAAATTATCCGGCCAGGGCAGGTTTCTATACTTTACCTTGGCGGCTACGACCACATCACCCAGTGCTCCATCAGTGCCATTACGCTTGAGACGCTGTTCGAGTTCAGGGCAAATCTCACCGGTCGCATTGCGCCTTTCTTCTCAGTTGTGGAAGAGGCTCACACTTTTATCCCCTCCTCTCGAGAAGGGACACAGGATGCCGTATCGCTCCCCGTAATTCGACGAATTATCACCGAAGGTCGTAAATTCGGTACTGGTCTTATGCTAATCTCTCAACGCCCTAGCCGGCTTGACGAAACCATCGTTTCACAGTGTAATTCCTTTTTGATTCTCCGGCTGGTAAATCCCCGCGACCAGACTTTCGTCCGTTCGATCATGGAAAACCTGACGGAATCCGATGCCAGAATGATTCCCGGTTTTGGGCCTGGTCAGGGTATCATCAGCGGGCAGGTCGTACGGTTTCCGCTGCCGGTCCGAATAACCATGGACAAGGAACTCCTCGCGTCGGTGATCGGTGACGAAGACTTTTTCGAACAAGCTGCTGCTTGGCAGCCTGATGAAGATGCTGCTACACGCGACGCGATGGAGGCCTCGATTGAAAAGGTCAACCGTAACCGCAGAAAATCTGCGAATATAAAGCAGCCTTCTCCTGCCACCGGAAAAAAGCGGCGGGGCCGTCCTCCCAAGGCACGCAGATAAAGTGACGGACGTTCTGACACCCCAACAAAGGCGGCTCAACATGAGCCGCATCAAGGGCCGTGATACAAAGCCAGAAATGTTTTTGCGGCGCGGCCTGCACGGACGTGGATTGCGATTCCGTTTATACCGTTGTGATCTGCCCGGCTGCCCTGACCTGACGTTCCCGTCTCACCATGCCGTTATCTTTGTTCACGGCTGCTTTTGGCATGGGCATGGCTGCATTCTCTGCAAGATACCAGAGACGCACTCGGATTTTTGGATTGCTAAAATTGCACGAAATGTGGAACGTGACCGTCAGGCGGTAAGGAAATTGCTCAAGGGCGGTTGGCGTGTTCTCATCGTGTGGGAATGCGCAATGCGCGGAAGGGGCAGGCTGTCCGAAGCCTATCTTCTTAAATGCTGCGAAACATTCATCCGCAGCCACGGCATGCAGTGTGAGGAAATTTCAGCGAAGGAAAGCATGTCAGCCATGTCCAGCGTTTTTTGTAAGTAGCGATTTCCTGGGCTGGGCCACCATACCCATTTCCCGTCAACCGCCATTTTCTCATTCGCTCAGCAAGCCCTGCGCCACAGGCGCTGCCGCATTCTTCACCCTCTGCCGTCCACCATGCCATATCGCCCTGGACACGCACGAAAAACGGGACGGAACTATTTTTCCGCTGGATCGCCGCGGTTCGTAGTAGATGATCCAGTCGCCCACGGCCTGCTCCATCTGCCGCAGGTAGGTGCGGGGAAAATGGTACCGCTCTTCCGGCCGGTCGTCGTAAGTGGGATCAATCTTGGTGGTGAGGATCGCCTTGGTCATGAAAAAACCGGGACACTTCCCGAAAAAACCGGGACACTTCCCAATTAAAAGCTCGGCTCTCGAAAACCAAGCACCAGAATCGATTGCTCACCCAGCAGGGTTCCAGGTTGCCAATTCACTCCTAGTCCTAAATCGAATTCAGTGATCATGGCAACTCCTTGTTTTTCGGCATTTCAGTCAATTCAGCCGCCCTGGAATAAGGAATAATCGCTCCAGTATTGCACTGCAGCCAAATCGGCTCGCGGTGCGAGGCGTCATAAATCTGCTTGTTGCTGGGAAAGGTCCCGGCCACAGCGGCAACGATTGCGGCCTCATCCGGAGTGAGGGGCGGGACGCTGGATACATCGGCCTTGAAAATCTCGTCCACCAAATCACGGTAATTATTGAGCTGCGGCCCCATGGGCAGGGCGGCATATGAGGCTCCGGTAATACTGTGGCCGAGGTCGCGGAAAGCAACCATGTCGGCGTACCAGAGATACTTCGCCGCATAGAGCATGCGGTCATCCTTCTTTAGTAGCGGCCGTTGCAGTATCTCGCTGAAAGCGTCGAGGACAAGACGAATTCGAGGAATGGAAAATTCACGGTTACCGGTGTGCTCGTTGCACGCATGATCCAGCAGAAACGTCCGCAACAGGGTATCCATGGACTTGCTTTGAATAACCCCCGATTCCCAGCGCTTGATACTGGCTATTCCAACATCCAGGGCCTCGGCCAGGGCCTGTTGCGAGAGGCCCTTACCCTGGCGCAGACCACGTATTTCTTCGCTTCCGAGCAAACCGACAGCCTGCCGGTAAGAATCGGCAAGCCTCTCCTGCATTTCCGCTGCTTCTTCAATGTCGGCAAGTTCCAAGCCGCATGCCGCACATAGCTGCAATCTGGCGGTATAGGTGACATCAACCCCTTTAAGCTCGGCCCGCTTTTCAATCTCTATCATCCTTAGCTGCCCCTGGCAGTTCGGACACGTTTTGTTTTTCATTTGCTTATCCATAATCTATTCCTCCGCCACTACTCTGGTGCAGATGTGAAGCGATACCAGATACAACGTCCCTTGCTGAAGAGAGAACTTGTAATACACACGACATTCAAACCTTTCGCACGTAACCGAGAAGGCAAATAAATCGTGATTGAGAATCAGCTTTTCGTAAGATTTTTCGGGAGGTCGGTGTCCGGCATAATGTTCCGGCCCGGTGCTGTTCAACAGGTCCAGCAATACCAACTGCAACTCATGCCGGATCGAGTAGCCGAGAGACATGGCGTCGGCCACGATAACTGCCGGCTCAACGAGCATGATCTTATTCTCATGCACGGCCTCCAAAGCAGCTTGAAGCTTACCGTTTAGTTCCTTATAGGAGGGTCTTGCCAAGAATTCTCTCCAACCGAAACAGGCCAGCCTCGGCAATTCATTATGGTATCAATTGATACCAGAGTCAAGATTTAAAACCTGAGGAGGATTCCGGGGACATAATACTCATTTCCCGTCAACCGCTGTTTTCCCCATCCGCCCCAGGAATTGAGCACCCTATCCCCAGGGACAGGATACATAATTCCCGCCAGCCGGGAAAACATGAAATTTCAAAGCTTCGTTTCCGCAGAAAGTCCAGGCACGGCGAAACGTGGATAACGGGCCAGAACTATTTTCCCACCCCGCAGATAGATGCGGGGGAATGGTACCGCTCCTCCGGCAGGTCGTCGTAGGTGGGGTCAACCTTGGTGGTGAGGATCGCCTTGGTCATGATTCGTCAAAACACCCCATGCTCGGCGAGGATTTTGACCCCGATGGCGATGAGCACCAGGCCGCCGGCGATCTCGGCCCGGGCCCCCAGTTTGGAGGCGGCGCCCAGGATGCAGCCCAGTCGCAGCCCCACCGCGGTGAGCACCGCCGCCACGATGCCGATGATCGCGGCCGGCAGCCAGACGCTGACCCCGAGCACGGCAAAACTGAGGCCCACGGCCAGGGAGTCGATGCTGGTGGCCACCGAGAGGGTGACCAGCATGCGGCCGCGGGTGGGGTCTGTTCCTTCCCTGGCCTCGTGCCCCTCGCGGATCGCCTCGACGATCATCTTGCCGCCGACAAAGGCGAGGAGGGAAAAGGCGATCCAGTGGTCCAGGGCCTCGATGGAGGAGCGGACCGTGAGGCCGCCCACCCAGCCGAGGATGTTCATTCCCCCCTGGAAGAGGCCGAAATGCCAGGCCAGGCGGAAGACCTGGCGGGAGTTCACCCGGCAGAGGCTGACTCCGGCGGCCAGGGCCACGGCAAAGGCGTCCACCGCCAGGGCCAGGGCGATGAGGAGGATGGCGGTCAGCGGCATCCGTCCGGCACCGGCAGCGGGGGTGGGTGGGCCGTTGGAATCCTGTCGCGCCGGCAGGCGGCGCAGCGGTCGGGGCTGCACTGCTGGCAGGAAAAGCAGTCCGGGCAGGGGTGCTTGCCGCGGCACCCTTGAGGCTGCGGCGAATAAAGCTTGCCGCGGCCGTCGGGCAGATCGATGAAGAGGGGCTCGCGGTTCACAGCCGACGTTCTCCGGCCGCCAGGTCGTCCAGGGCGTCGCGGTCGAGGAGGGTGATGCGGGAGCCGTCCACGGCGATCCAGCCCTGTTTCGCCAGTTTGGTGAGCATCCGCGACAGGGTCTCGGGGATGGTGCCGAGCAGGCTGGCGAGCTGGCTCTTGCTCACCGGCAGGGCCACGGTGTCGGCGTCGCCCTGCTGCTCGCTCAGGAAGAGGAGATGGGCGGCGAGACGGCCCGGCACCTCCTTGAGGGAAAGGTCCTCGATGAGGTGGGCGAAGCGCTTGAGGCGCATGGAGAGCGCGGCCATCATGTTCATGGCCAGATCGGGGCTGCTCCGGAGCAGTTCGATGAAGGCCCGGCGGGGAAAGAAGAAGACCCGGCTCTCCTCCAGGGCCAGGGCATGGGCCGGGTAGGAGGAGCTGGTGAAGACCGCGGCCTCGGCAAAGGGTTCGCCCGGCCCGAAGAGGTGGAGGATCTGCTCCTTGCCGTCCATGGAGAGCTTGTAGATCTTGACGAGCCCGCTGCCCACCACGTAGAAGCCGGCGCCGGGGTCGCCCTCGGCAAAGATCGGCTGCCCCTTGCGGAAGGTCTGGCTGGTGGCGATCATGGCCAGTTCGTCGTACTGGGCCGGGGTGAGGCCGCTGAAAAGGGGGACGGTGGCGAGGAATCCGGTGATCTCCATAGTCAATCCGTTGAGGGCAGGGCGCCGGCGGCCAGGGCGTAGTTGTCGAGAAGAGCGGCCGCCACCCGCAGGGGGCGGTGCGCATTGTGGCATATTTCCCCGGCCGAGAAAAGGAAAAGATGGCCCGCGCCCGCCGGTTGGGCCTCGATGAGTACGATGTCCCGGAAGCCGGGCAGCGGCGGGAGGGGCACCATCTTGCGGATGGCCTCCTTGGCGGCCCACAGCAGGGTGAGCCGCACCGTTTCCGGATGATGGCCGGCGGCCGCGGCCAGAATCGCTTCTTCGCCCGGCAGGGCGAAGCGTTGTTTCACTCGCCCCACCGTTGGGCCGACCGCCTGGAGGTCGATGCCGCAAGGCTGGAAGCAGGCCATCGCCGCGGCGCACCCGGCGCTGTGGGAAAGGGAGAGGTGTACCGGCCGGGGAAGGCCGGGCAGTTCGAGCCGGGGTTTTCCGGCCCCGTCGGCGCCAATGGTGAGGGCCGAGGGGGGCGGCACGGAGCCGAAAGTGGCGAGCAGCTCGCAAACCGCGGCCTTGGCGGCGAGGCGGCCGCCCAGCCATTCCTGGCGGCGTTTGGGGTACTGGAAGGCATGGTAGCGGGCCTCTTCCCCGGCGCTGAGCAGGGCGGCCAGCTGCGCCGGCCCCAGCGGGGCGGCCAGCGGGCTCAGGTCGAGGAGGACCATGGGCAGGGGGCCGTCCAGCCCCAGCGCCTCGGCCCAGGGGACAGATGGCGGGGAAAAGGAGGGAATGGCCAGGGGATAGCCGTCAGGGAGAGGGGTCATGTCCTTTCGATGCCCGGTGGTCGTGACCGGTCGCCGGTTTCCGGCGGCGGCCGTCTGAAATCTCTTGCTATTTTAGGCGAAAATCGCTTTTCTGATAAGAAGAAACCGTCATGAACGCGCTCGACGCCGCAGTCCTCGCCATTCTTCTCGTCTTCCTTGCCCGTGGCATCTGGGTCGGCCTCGTGCGCCAGCTCGCCTCGCTTTTTGCCCTCGTCCTCGGCTTCGTCGCCGCCGGCCGCTACTACCGCCAGTTCGGCGCGGTGCTGGAAGCGTATCTGCCCTCCCGGCTCAGCTTCCTTCTCACCTACGCCCTGCTCTTCCTCCTCGTCTACCTGGCCATCGTCGCCCTCGGCTTCGGGCTCCGGAAGGTGGTGAGCGTTTCGCTTCTCGGCTGGTTCGACAGGCTCATGGGCGGGCTCTTCGGTTTCAGCAAGGCGGTGATTCTCGCCTCGCTGCTCTTTCTCCTCTTCACCGCCTCTGTCACCGCCACCTCACCCCTGCTCCGCCACTCCCTGGCCGCGCCGTACCTCACCGCCACCTCCCGTCATTTTCTGGTGTTCATCCGGGATGAGAAGCTCCAGGGCCAGTTTCTGCCCAAGCCGCCGCCGGCCATTGCCGTGGGGGCGTCAGCGGCGGTAGAAGCGGGCAAGGCGCTCCGGATCGATCCCAAGGCCAAAACCCAGCAGCACCAAGGCGTTCCGCAGGGTCGTCCGTAGCACCCCCAGGCGCTGCCAGCGTCGGGCCGAGGTGCGCACCGCCGTCCCGGCGAGACGGATTTTTCCCCTGCGCCGCAGGCGCTTGACCAGTTCCACATCCTCCAGCAGCGGCAGGGGGGCGAAGCCGCCCAGGGCGCGGAAATCCGCGGCCCGCAGGAAGAGTCCCTGATCGCCATAGGGCAGGCCGAGGCGCGCCCGCAGGTTGGCGAAGACTTCGATCACCCGCAGGGCCGCGCCCTGCCCGGCGATGCCGAGCCGGAAGGCGCCGAGAATCACCGCCGGGTCGGCCAGCAGCCGTTGTATCTCGGTGCTGAAGCCGGACGGCGGCAGGGTGTCGGCATGGAGGAAGAGGAGCATTTCGCCGCCGGCCAGGGCCGCCCCCGCGTTCATCTGGCGGCCGCGGCCGGGCGGGCTCGATGCCACCCGGGCGCCGAGCCGGCACGCCGTTTCCGCGGTGCCATCGCTGCTGCCGCCGTCGGCGACGATGATCTCGCGCACCTTCTCCCGCGCCAGCGCGGCCAGGAGGGCCGGCAACACGGCGGCCTCATTGCGCGCCGGGATGATGACCGAGATGGGTGAGGTCTTCGGGGCGGTCGACATCGGGCAGGGTTTCCAGCAGGTGATGGCGGAGGCCGAGGGCCTTGGCCCTGGCCAGGGTTTGGCGGAGCACGGCGGCGGTGCCCCAGGGAATCCCGAGGAAAAGACCGGGGTGCGGGGCCTGGAGGCCGATGAGGTAGTAGCCGCCATCGCGGGCCGGCCCCAGGACCAGATCGTGGTCGGCGAGAGCGGCCAGGGCGGCGGCGAGGTGATCCGCAGTCAGGGCCGGGCAGTCGGCCCCCACTGCCGCCACCGGCCGCGCCCTGCGGGCAAAGGCCGCGGCAAAAGCCCGGCCGAGCCTGGCGCCCAGGTCGCCCTCGCCCTGGGCCGCGTAGGAATCGGCGCCGGGCAGCCAGCGGCGCACCGCGTCCGCGTCGGCCCCGCAGCAGCGCACCTCCAGGCTGACACCCCGGCAGGCGCGGAGGGTGGCAAAGGCCGCCTCGCTCATGCGCCGCTGCAGCGCCGCGGCCCCTTCGGCGCCGAGGGCCGGAATGAGGCGGGTCTTGGTCTCACCGGCCTGCGGGAAGCGGGTGAAGAGCATGAGATGGCCGGCGGTCGTTTTCTGGCGTTGCATCTGTCTGTCCGAGCAGGTACCCTGCGGTGGTCCTGAACCATACCAGAGCGAACCATGGCCGCCAAAGCAAAAAAAACACCCAGGCCCGCCCCCCTTTCCTACCGGCGGAGGGACTACCGCCGGCAGGTCAGCGCCGGCAACCTTGCCGCCTTCAGCGTGCAGGTGCGGGAGACCGATCTGCAGATCCTGGCCTGTCGCGATCTGACCGCCGAGGCGTCGGCGGCGGTGCTCCGCTGCCGATGCCAGATCGAAGGCTACCTCGCCGGTCATCCCGCCTTTCTGCCGGCCCTGACCCCGCTGCCGGACGATCCGCTGGCGCCGCCCATCGTCAGGGAGATGCTGCGGGCAGCTCTCCTGGCCGGGGTCGGGCCCATGGCCGCGGTGGCCGGCGCGGTGGCCGAAGCCGTCGGCCGCGTGCTGCTTGCCTGCGACGGGGTCCGCGAGGCGAGCGTGGAAAACGGCGGCGACATCTTCCTGGCCCGGCGCGAGGAGTGCGTAGTGGCGATCTTTGCCGGCGCCTCGCCGCTCAGCAGCCGGGTGGGCCTCAGGATTTCCCCCGGGCGGATGCCGCTCGGCATCTGCACCTCCTCCGGCACCGTGGGCCACTCCCTGAGTTTCGGCACCGCCGACGCGGTGACCGTGCTCGCCGCCTCCACCGCCCTTGCCGATGCCGCCGCCACCCGCATCGGCAACGAGGTGCGGAGCGTGCGCGACCTCGATCGGGCCCTGGCCGTCGGCCGGGGTATCGCAGGGGTGGAGGGGCTGGTGGTCATCAAGGACGATCAGCTTGGCGCCTGGGGCGAGGTGGAGCTGGTGCGGCTCGACCGCTGAGCCCGTTCAGATCGGGCAGATCAGCTCGCGCAATTCCTCGCTGAGCCGCAGGTTTTCCCGGTAATCCACCGGGCAGTCGATCACCGTCACCACCGGCTGCGCCAGGGCCTCGCGCAGCATGGGCGCCAGTTCGTCCGGGTGGCTTACCCGGCAGCCCCTGGCGCCGAAGGATTCGGCCAGCAGCACGAAATCCGGGTTGGTGAAGCGCACCTGGCTGCTGCGGCCGAAGGCATTCTGCTGCTTCCACTCGATGAGGCCGTAGCCGCCGTCGTTCCAGATCAGGACCACAAAGGCCAGCCCCAGCCGCCGGGCGGTCTCCAGTTCCTGCACGTTCATCAGAAAGCCGCCGTCGCCGGTCACCGCTACCACCGCCTGGCGCGGCCGTACCAGCCTGGCCGCCACCGCGCCGGGCAGGGCGATGCCCATGCTGGCGAAGCCGTTGGAAATGAGGCAGGTGTTGGGTTCCTCGCAGGGGAACATCCGCGCCATCCACAGCTTGTGGGCGCCGACATCGCAGATCACCAGAGCTTCCGGGGGCAATGCCTCCCGCAGGTCGTGGATGAGGCGCTGGGGCTTGACCGGAAAGCCGGGATCGGCGGCGTGGGCCGCCATGGCCGCGAGCAGCGCCTCGCGCAGGGGCCGCATGAACTCGCCGGGATGCGGCGCGGCCATGGCCGCGAGGCGGTCGAGACTCACGGCGATGTCGCCCACCAGCGCGGCGGATACGGGATAGTGGCTGTCGGTTTCCGGCGGGGTGGAGTCGATGTCGATGATGACCCGGTCGGCGCCGGGATGCCAGAGGTGGGGGTGGTATTCCACCAGGTCGTAGCCGACGCAGAGGATGCAGTCTGCCTGGCCGAAGCCGCAGCCGACGTAGTCCCTGGCCTGGAGGCCGGCGCTGCCCAGGGCCAGCGGGTGGCTGAAGGGGATCACCCCCTTGGCCATGAAGGTGTTGGCCACCGGGATGTTGCACTGCTCGGCGAAACGGCGCAGGGCCTGGCAGGCGTGGTCGCGGATGGCGCCGTTGCCGGCCAGGATCATGGGGCGGCGGGACCGGCGGATGAGGGCCGCCGCCTTTTCCAGCTGACCGGTCTGGGGCTCGGGCAGCACCGGGTTGTGGGCCGGGAGCGGCTCGCCGGCCGCCGGCAGCTGGGCAATGTCCTCCGGCAGTTCGATGAAGCAGGCCCCCATCTTTTCGGTCTGAGCGATGCGGAAGGCCTTGCGGATCACCTCGGCGATGACGGCCGGGCTGACGATGCGGGTGCTGTACCTGGTGACCGGGGCAAAGAGGCTGGCCAGGTCGAGCACCTGGTGCGATTCCTTGTGCAGCCGGGTGGTGGCGGCCTGGCCGGCAATGGCGATGAGCGGCGCATGGTCGAGGTTGGCGTCGGCCACTCCGGTCACCAGATTGGTGGCGCCGGGGCCCAGGGTGGCGAGGCAGACGCCGGGCCGGCCGGTGAGGCGGCCGTAGACGTCGGCCATGAAGGCGGCGCCCTGTTCGTGGCGGCAGGTGACGAAGGTGATGGGGGTGCCGTGCAGGGCCTCGACGAGGTGGAGGTTCTCCTCCCCCGGCAGGCCGAAGACGTATTCCACCCCTTCGTTGCACAGGCAGCGGATGAAAAGTTCGGCACCGTTCATGGCATGCCTTTGCAGGCTGGCGGCGCTCCGCTCACCGGGCCCCGCCGCCGGCCGCTTCGTCCTGGTCCAGGGCGGCCGGCAGCCAGAAGGTGAAGGAGGAGCCGCTGCCCACCTCGGAGGTCACGGTGATCTCGCCGTTGTGGTTCTGGGCAATGGTCTGGCAGAGGCTCAACCCCAGGCCGACGCCGGGCAGCGCCGCCTGCGGCGAGCCGGTGGGCGCCTGGGCTCCCTTCGTGGTGTAGAAGGGGTCGAAGATCCGGGTCAGGTATTTTTTGGGAATGCCGCAGCCGTTGTCGCTCACCCGGACAAAGACGCGCTCCCCTTCCGCACCGGTTTCGATCCGCACCGCGCGCTCCGGCTTGCCGAGGGTGGCGTGGGCGGCGTTGGTGATGAAGTTGGCCACCAGCTGCTTGACGAGGCCGACGTTCACCTCCACCGGCGGGGTCGGCCGCAAGAGGCGCGCAAACCGCACCCCGTCGTCGGTCAGGGGCTTCTCGCAGAGGGCCAGCACCTCCTCGATCAGATGGGTGAGGTCGGTGCGGGCAAAGCCCCACATCTGGCTCTGGTCGCTGAAGGCGGAGAGCTCCTTGACGATCTGGGAGGCGCGTCTGGCGAAGAGCTGGATGTGGTTGAGGTGATCCCGGAGATCCGGCGCCAGTTCCGGGCTGGCCAGCGCCATCTGGGTGTAGCCCATGATGCCGACGTTGATGTTGTTGAACTGGTGGGCAATGCCGGTGACGAGATGGCCGAGGGCCGCGAGGCGTTCGGCCCGGGCCAGCTGTTCTTCGGCATGGTGCCTGGCCATGCGCGCCTCGTAGAGTTCGGTGGCGTTGTGCACCGCCACCACGAGTTCGCGGCTGTCCTGCCAGGGCTTGGCGATGTAGCGCCAGACCGCGTCTTCCGAAACCGCCTGCATGATGCAGTCGAGGTCCATGTAGGCGGTGAAGATCATGCCGACAAAATGGGGGTCGATCTGGCGCGCTTTCTGGAGCAGGGCGAGTCCGTCCATTCCTTCCATGCGCAGGTCGCTGACGATGACGTGGGGGTGCTCGCTCTGCACCAGGGCCAGCGCCGTCTCGCCGTCGGCGGCCGTCAGCAGCCGGTAAGGCTCCCTGGCGAAGGCCACCTCGATGGTCTTCAGAATCACCGGGTTGTCATCGACAAAGAGGATGGGATGGTCCATGGCGGCCGGGCATAAGGGGTTGGGAGAGAGGCGCTTCCTGATACTGGGATACCGCGGGAGGTTCTTTTTTGTCAAGCGACTTCGCGCTGCCTTGTCCTGCCGGGGAAAGGGAAATGCGCCCTGTGCTTTCTTCTGGCTTGACTTGGGTTTTTGGCGGGGGTATCCAGTAATAACGCCGCCATATCGGGAAAAGGCTGTTGTGTGCCGTGGAAAAGTCAGGCAGCAGAAGGGAGGAACCGCATGTTGCTGAACGATGGCGCGTCTGCCATGGAAATCGGGGAGTATTGCGGCAGGATTCTCCATGAAGACTGCAGTGATGCGCTTAAAAAGCAGGTGACAGCCTGGATCGGCGCTTTCCGGGCGATGGAGCGGACCGGGGTCCCGCTCATGGTCTACATCGCGGCCTGGCGTGAAGGCGAGAACGCGATCTGGTACGAGTATGCAGGCCCCCGGCTCTGCGACATGCTTGGCTGCCGGAGCGGCGAACTGGCGGAGGTTTTGCGCCAGTCGGTGATCGACCGCCGGGAATACCGCTATGCCGACCCCGGCGCCGAGGTGCTGGAAGAGGTCGTCACCCGCCAGGAACTGGAAGCCTTTCGCCAGGGGCTGCGCGAGGCCGTGCGTCGTCAGGGCGGGGTGGAGGCCGTGTACAAGGTGGTGGCCGGGGGCGGCAGAACCCTGTGGCTCAAGGACCGGGCCGAGACCAGGGCCTTTGCCGGCGACGGCATTTTCGTCTCGCTGGGCACCCTCACCGAGGTGACCAAGGAGATGGAGCAGAAAGACCTGCTCCAGAAAATCGGCTACTTCGACGAACTGACCCGGCTGCCCAGGCGCAGCATCATGCAGACCCTGCTGGAGATGAGCTTCGGCCAGATGAAGAAGCAGCTCATCCACAATTTTTCCTTCCTGATGCTGGCCCTCGACGACTTTGCCGGCATCCGGGCGCGCTGCGGCGAGGCGGAGGCCGACCGGCTGCTGGCTCAGGTGGCGGAAGTGCTCGCCGCCAGCAAGCGGCGCGAGGACGAGGTGGGGCGCTTCGGGGGCGAGGAGTTCTATGCCCTCTCCCATGGCGGCATGGAGAGCGGCCGCGAACTTGCGGAACGGCTCCGGCGGCGGGTTGAGCAGACCGCCTTCGCCGCCGGGGACGGCGCGCCCCTGACCCTCACCCTGTCGGTGGGGGTGGTCGAGGCGACGGAGCTGGCGAAGCCGGCCATCGATCCTCTGGTCATGCGGGCGGACCGGCGGCTGCGGGAGGCGCGCCAGCAGGGCGGCAACCGGGTGGTGGGCGGCGGCTGAGCCGTCTCAGCTTTCCATGATGGCCCAGAGGGTCTGGATCAGGGCCAGAATGGGGGCGACGAGCAGGGTGATGAACTGGATCGCCTGCTTCTGGAACCATGGGTCCCGCAACAGGCCGGCCAGCCCCGAGGAGGGGTCGCCGAGCAGGATGATGAGGCCGGGCAGCAGGATGAGGCCGCCGGCGATGAGGGCGAGTTCGGTGAGGAGGAGCTTGCGGCCGAAGAGCTTCAGGCTGTCCAGCAGGGTGGCGACCCAGGTCATCCGGGCGGTCAGCTGCTGGAGCTTCTCGAAGTGCAGGTCGCTCTGGTCCAGTTTTTCGATGATCTCCCGGTACAGCGTGCCGTGCATCTTTTTTTCGGCGCTTGCCTGGGCCTCCACCAGGGTGGCCTTGATCGCCGTGAGAACGGTCAGGAATTCCCGGAAGAACGCCTGATAGGCGTAGGAGTTCCAGAAGTAGCGATACCCCTCCCACCGCTGCATGGTCTTTTCGTTCCGCTGCTTCAAGGCGTCGAGCTTCGCCTCCTGCACCCGGTAGCAGGCCCGCAGGAGCAGGCGCGCCTTGTCCGCCACGTCGATCAGGTCGTAATAGCTCCGCTGCTCGTACTGCTGCTCCACCATGGCGAAGTCGCCGAGCAGGTGCTTCATCTCCGGCTCCTCCTCGGTGAGCCAGCCCTGGAGTTCCTGCATCATGGCGCGGGCCTTGGCGAAGTGCTCTTCCGCCTCCTGCTGCTGGGTCTCCAGCCGGGAGGCGAGCATCTCCTCCAGCGGCCCCTCGATGGGAATGAGGTCCGGGTCCATCAGGGCCTGGACGAAAAGTTCCTTCTGGCCGACGATCAGGGAGCGGAGCTGGCCCAGGGCCCGGTCGCCCAAGCCGTTTCTGACCGAGAACTGAACCTGGGCGTAGAGAGCCTCCTGGCACTCGCGATCGATGGAAAAGACGTTGTCCAGGGCGTGTTCCGCCTTCCAGTTGTTGTCCAGCAGGGCGTAGTAGCGGGAAAGCAGCAGCGAGATGTAGATGCGGTCCTTGTCGGTGGCGGTCATCCGCAGGGCGCTTTCGAGATAGTGGCCCATGTCGTGCTCGCGTCCGAGCTCCAGGGAGACGAAGGCGCGTCCGACGGTGGCGTGGAACTGTTTGCCTTTGGGCCGCCGGGATTCGTCGACCAGCAGATCCTCGGCCTGGGCGTACTGGCCGACCCGCAGGCAGTCGAGGCCGAGATAGAGGCTGTGGCTGTCGACGCTGATCGTTTCGGGGCGGCCGAGATCCTGCCAGCGGGAGTGGGCGGAAAAGGCGATATGCCACAGGAAGCGGGGCTGATAGATCTTGCAGAGATCGAAGAAGGCGACGTAGGCCTGGAGCACGGGATCGCGGCGCAGCTGGCTGGTGGCCACTCCGGGGGAGAGGATGGTCTGCAGCCGGTCCTGGTGGGTGATCGCCTCGTGGAAGAGTTCGTTGAGGCGCGGCAGCGGATGGTAGCCCACCAGCGGCAGCCCTTGGGCCTGCATGGTCAGCAGCTTGCTGGGGCAGCTGGCCGGGGCGTGGCTGGTCATGCCGCAGTAGAAGCAGTGCTTCTGGTCGGCGGTGCGGGTCAGGCGGCGGCTGGGAAAGATCGGCTCGCGAAGGCTCAGGGCGCGGCCGGGGAACTTGACCGGGAAGAGACCCAGTTCCTCGTCGCCGATGTGGTGGGCGGGAAGATTGCCGCCCTCGGCCAGGGTGGTCCATTGTTCGCGCAGCGGCCTGGTGAGGTAGAGGGCCTCGTGGTGCAGCAGGGCCCAGACCTTGGAAGCCGGATCCCGCAGCGGCTGGGGCAGGTTGTCCGCCCTGCCGCAATGGAGAATGATCTGGATCGGCGCCGGGCCCAGGGAATTGTCCCAATGGTATTCCTGTTTGCTCTGATCGAGGCGGTCGAAGAGGGAGCTGATCGCGCCGGCAAGCTGGTGGTGCTGGAAGATGAGCAGTTCGTCGGTGCCTTCGAGTTCGGCCGCGGCATCCTGCTGGAGGGCGGTGCGGAGGGTGTAGAAGAAACCGAGCCAGCGGTCACCGATGAGCTGCTGCCCGGCCGGCGTATCGGAGTGGACGGTGACGAGAATGGAATCGGAATCGGCCATGGTCTCGGTTTCTCACGGTCGGTCAGATGCAGTTGCGCGCAATCTCCCGGGCCTCCTCATGCTTCGGATCGAGGCGGAGCAGCTTGCTGGCCCACCAGTCGGCCCGGGCCTTCATGCGCATGCCGAAATAGGTCTTGGCCAGGGTGAGCATCACATCGATGTCTTCAGGGAATTTTTCGGCAACCTTTTCGAGAATCTTGAGCGCCTCGTTCCTGTCCCCCGCCGCCAGCAGGGTCAGGCCGATCTTTTTGCTCAGGTAGAAGCGCTCGGGATCGTCCTTGAGCACCTCCTGGTAGGTCTTCACCGCCAGGTCGAAGAGGCTGTGCTGGGCGCAGGCATCGGCCACTTCCTCCCGCAGGTCGATGTCGTTGGCCTTGCTCTTGATCACCATCTTGAAAATCTTCTCCGCCTCCGCCGCCCGGTTTTTCTTGAGCAGCAGCCTGGCGAAGTTCAATGCCCGGTCGGAGTGGCGGGGGCTGATCTCCATGGCCCGGGAGAAGAACTGCATGGCCTTTTCCACCTGATCGAGGCGGAAATAGATCTGGCCCAGGGCATGGTAGGAGGAGACGTCGAGCCGGTTGAGTTCAATCGCCTTTTCAAAGCAGAGCTGCCCCTTCTTGAGATCCCCCTTTTTGAGCAGCAGGCGGCCCAATTCCCGGTAAGGCCGGGAGGAGCGGCTGTTGATCGCGGTGGCCTTGGTCGCCTCGGCGATGGCGCCGCCCAGGTTGCCCTGCTCGTCGAGGTCCCGGGCCGCGAGCAGATGGCGGGTCATCTGGTCGGGGTTGTTCTGGTGATCGAGCAGTTCGTTGATTTTCTGCTCCAGCGTCGCGGTGACAAAGGGCTTGGTCATGTACGCATCGACATCGTGTTCCGCTGCCTCGGCGACGATGTCCATGTTGGCCTCGGCGGTGATCATCAGGAAAGGGATGTCGCGGGTTTTCCTGGTGGCCCGCACCACGTTGAGCAGTTCGGTGCCGGACATGTGCGGCATGTAGTAATCGGAGATGATGAAGTCGAAGACTATCTCTTTCTCCTGCAGGAGTTTCCAGGCGTCGCGGCCGTTGGCGGCCTCGTAGTATTCGCGGCCGTAGTTCAGGAGCTTCAGCATCGCCTTGATGGAACGGCGCATGTTGTCAACGTCGTCCACAATGAGAAAGGTCATATCCTTGGGCAGTTTGGCCGGCATGGCGCTCCTCGTTGCGTCGTGGTTACAGCGGCAGGGTGAAGAAGAAACGGCTGCCCCCGGCGGGGGGCGTCTCGACGCCGATTCTGCCGCGGTGGAGTTCCACCGCCAGACGGCAGAAATAAAGGCCGAGGCCGGTGCCGACCAGGGCATCCTGCCTGTCCGAGATGCGGGCGTACTTCTCGAAAACGGCGGTGCGTTTTTCCGGAGGGATGCCGGTCCCCTGGTCCTGGACAAAAAATTCCAGCTTCCTGCCGCCGGGAAGGACCTGGCAGCCGAAGGTGATGGCGGTGCCGGGCGGGCTGTATCCCAGGGCGTTGGTCAGGAGGTTCTGCATGACCCGCAGGATCAGGATGCGGTCGAGTTCCACCCGGGGCAGCTCTTCGTCCGGGATGGCCAGGGTGATGCCGATGTTCTTGATCCGCGCCAGTCCCCGCATGCTGCTCAGGGATTCCTCCAGGATCACCTTGGGGTCCACGGTTTCGCGGATGAGGGAAAGCTTGCCGTCTTCGATCTTGTCGATGGTGCCGAGGTTGGCCACCATGCGCACCGCCCGGTTGCAGCCGATCTGCGCCGCCTCCAGAAATTCCCGCTGTTCGGCGCCGATGGAGTAGGAGAGGATGTCCAGGTTGGCCACCACCTCGGAGAGCGGCCCCTTGAGGTCGTGGATCAGCAGTTTCGACAGCTCGGCCCGCATCGCCTGCTGGCGCTGGAGTTCCTGGTTGCGCTGGCGCAGGGTGTCGCGCTGCTTCTTGAGCTCCTCCTGCAGGGACTGCTGCACCAGGAGCGAGAGGACGAGGCCGGTGAAATCGAGCAGCCGGGTGATGTCCTCCTTGAGGAGATTTTCCTCGCCGGCCTTGTCGGTGACGTTGATGATGCCGAGCAGCTTGTCGTTGCGGAGGATGGGCACCGAAAGCAGGGCATTCTTCTTGTAGTGCTGCCGGCACTGGCTCCGGAAGCGTTTGTCCCTGGCAATGTCCGGGATGAAGAGCGGTTCGCGGTGGCGGGCCACCCAGGCGGCGACCGAGCCGTTGTCCAGCCGCTGGGTGTGGCCGATCAGTTCGGTGCGGGTGGCGGCGCGGACCACCAGTTCCTTCTTCTTCCCCGCCACCACCATGATGGAGCCCTGCTCCACCCCGAGGTAATCGAGGATGCAGTTGAGGATGCGGGCGAGGCGCTGGTCGTAGTCGAGATGCGGGGTGCCGAGGATGGCGGCGATGCGGCCGAAGCTGTCCAGCAGGCGGTTGGCCAGGGCAAGGTCATGCACTTTTTCCGATGCGGCGCTCTTTTTGGGCATTGCGTGTCCCCGGGGTGGGAGTGGCGTGCGGGCAACGAACTGCAATCTGATCAATCATAGCGGAAAAAAAAGCGGCTGACAAATGGTGAAGAGGGTCTGTGGCGGAGGCACGTGGCAGGCGCCGGTTATTCCCATTCGATGGTGCCCGGCGGCTTGCCGGTGATGTCGTATACCACCCGCGAGATGCCGCGCACCTCGTTGCAGATCCGCCGGGTGACGTGATCGAGGAAGTCGTACGGGAGGTGGGCCCAGCGGGCGGTCATGAAGTCCACCGTCTCCACCGCCCGCAGCGCCACCACGTGGGCGTACTGGCGGTTGTCGCCCACCACGC
This sequence comes from Thermodesulfobacteriota bacterium, assembly GCA_040757055.1. Taxonomy (GTDB): domain Bacteria; phylum Desulfobacterota; class Desulfobulbia; order Desulfobulbales; family Desulfurivibrionaceae; genus JAJZRJ01. The sequence goes on from JBFLXY010000011.1 coordinate 34,868, forward strand.
CCACCGAGCGCACCGGCAGGAAGACGGTGAATGCCTGGGAGACCTTGTCGTAGAGGCCGTGCTTCCGGAGTTCCTCGATGAAGATGTCGTCGGCCAGGCGCAGGGTGTCGGCGTAGTCCTTCCGCACCTCGCCCAGGATGCGCACGCCAAGACCAGGGCCGGGGAAGGGGTGGCGAAAGACCATCTCGGAAGGCAGCCCCAGCTCGATGCCGATGGTGCGCACCTCGTCCTTGAAGAGTTCCCGCAGCGGCTCAACGAGGCCGAGCTTCATGTGCTCCGGCAGGCCGCCCACGTTGTGGTGGCTCTTGATGACCTTGGCCTTGCCGGTCTTGGCGCCGGCCGATTCGATGACATCCGGGTAGATGGTGCCCTGGGCCAGCCATTTGACGTTGGTCAGCCTGGCCGCCTCCTCCTCGAAGACCTCGATGAAGGTGGTGCCGATGATCTTTCTTTTCTGCTCCGGGTCTTCCACGCCCTTGAGCTTGGCCAGGAAGCGCTCCTCGGCATTGACCCGGATCACCTTGACCCCCATGTGCCGCGCAAAGGTGGCCATGACCTGCTCGCCCTCGTTGAGGCGCAGGAGGCCGTTGTCGACAAAGACGCAGGTGAGCTGGTCGCCGACCGCCTTGTGGAGCAGCGCCGCCACCACCGAGGAGTCCACCCCGCCGGAAAGGCCCAGGAGCACCTCGTCGGAGCCCACCTTGGCGCGCACCTGCTCGATGGAGTCGGCGATGATGTTGTCCGGGGTCCAGAGGCGTCCGCAGCCGCAGATCTCGTGGACAAAGCGTTCGATGATCCGTTTGCCCTGGCGGGTGTGGGTCACCTCGGGGTGGAACTGCAGGCCATAGAAGCGGCGGGTCTCATCGGCCATGCCGGCCAAGGGCGCGCTGTCGGTCTCGCAGATGGCGACAAAGCCATTGGGCAGCCTGGTGACCCGGTCGCCGTGGCTCATCCAGACATCGAGCAGGCCGTAGCCCTCGGGACTGGCGTGATCCTCGATGTCGGCCAGCAGCCTGGAGTGGTGGCGGGCCCGAACCTGGGCGTAGCCGTATTCGCGGTGGCTGGAGGGCTCCACCTCGCCGCCCAGCTGGGCGGCCATGGTCTGCTGGCCGTAGCAGATGCCCAGCACCGGCACGCCCAGGGTGAAGACCACGTCGTTGGCCCGCGGCGTTTCGGCCTCGTGCACCGACTGCGGGCCGCCGGAGAGGATGATGCCGTTGGGCTTGAAATCGCGGATGGCGGCACCGTCCATCTCCCAGGGGTGAATTTCGCAGTAGACCCCGGCTTCGCGCACCCGGCGGGCGATGAGCTGGGTGTACTGGGAGCCGAAATCAAGGATGAGGATGCGTTCGCTGTGGATGTTCATGAAGAGACCTTAAAGGGAATTCAGGATTCAGGAGTCAGAATCCAGGAGAAACCAGAAACCGACAGTTGCCATTCTGAATCCTGTCTTCTGGCGGCTGAATCCTTCGTTATTCGCCCAGCCGGTAGTTGGGTGCTTCCTTGGTGATGATCACGTCGTGAACATGGCTCTCCTTGAGGCCGGCCGCAGTGATGCGCACGAATTTCGCCTTCTGCCGCATCTCGGGGATGGTGCTGGCGCCGATGTAGCCCATGCCGGAACGCAGGCCGCCCATGAGCTGGTAGATCATGGTGGAGAGCGAGCCGCGGTAGGGCACCTTGCCTTCGATGCCCTCGGGCACCAGTTTGGCCTGGCTCTCGATGCCCTCCTGGAAGTAACGGTCGCGGCTGCCCTGCTGCATGGCGCCCAGCGATCCCATGCCCCGGTAGCCCTTGTAGGTGCGGCCCTGGTAGAGGAAGGTCTCGCCGGGGGATTCGTCGGTGCCGGCAAAGAGGCTGCCGATCATCACCACGCTGGCGCCGATGCCGATGGCCTTGGTGACGTCGCCGGAGAACTTGATGCCGCCGTCGGCGATCACCGGCACGTTGTATTTGTCCGCCATCCTGGTGCAGTTGTGGATGGCGGTCATCTGCGGCACGCCGACGCCGGCCACGATGCGGGTGGTGCAGATGGAGCCGGGGCCCACGCCCACCTTGACGCAGTCGGCGCCCGCCTTGATGAGCGCCTCGGCGCCCTCGGCGGTGGCGATGTTGCCGGCAATGACTTGCAGGGCCGGGAAGGCGTTCTTCACCCGGCGCACCGCGTCGAGGATGTTCTTCGAGTGGCCGTGGGCCGAGTCGAGCACCACGATGTCCACCCCGACCTTGACCAGTTTCTCCACGTGGTCAAGCGGGGTGTTGACGCCGATGGCGGCACCGGCCCGCAGGCGGCCGCGGTCGTCTTTCGCGGCATTGGGATATTTGCGGATCTTTTCGATGTCCTTGATGGTGATGAGCCCCTGGAGGTTGTAGTCGTCGTCCACCACCAGCAATTTTTCGATGCGGTGTTCATGGAGCAGGGCCTTGGACTGCTCCAGGGTGATGCCGGGCTTGGCGGTGACCAGATTCTTGCCGGTCATCACGTCCTTCACCTTGAGCCCCTCGTCGGTGACAAAGCGGAGATCGCGGTTGGTGACGATGCCCACCAGCTTTTTGCCCCGCAGCACCGGCACGCCGGAGATGCGGTAGTTTCCCATGATCTCGTTGACCTCGCGGACCGTCTGTTCCTCCACCACGGTGATGGGATCGACGATCATGCCCGACTCGGATTTCTTCACCCGCTGCACCTCGCGCGCCTGCTCGTCGATGGTCATGTTCTTGTGGATGATGCCGATGCCGCCCTCCCGCGCCATGGTGATGGCGGTGCGGTGTTCGGTGACCGTGTCCATGGCCGCGCTCATCAGCGGCATGTGGAGGGTAATGGACTGGGTGAGGCGGGTGGTGAGATCCACCTCCGAGGGCAGCACCTCGGAGGCGCCGGGGATGAGGAGCAGGTCGTCAAAGGTAAAGGCCGGTTCGATATTCGCGAGGGTCATCGCACACTCTCCTTCGTCGGTTGCACCGGCCGGGGAGCGGGAAGGGGCTCCGAGGCGTCTCGGCCGTGATAAAACTGCCATGCTACCCCATTCCAGGGGCTGCGTAAAGAGTAAACGAGTTCGCTCTTTCCGGTCAATGGGGATTCTCTGCCAGGGTGCTCCAGAGGATGCCTTCCAGCAGGCCGGCATCGCTCACGGTGAGCGTGGCGGCGCTGAGTTTGGTGAGCAGGTGTTCGTAGATGAGGGCGCCGGCCAGCAGGATCTCGCCGCGGCCCTGGTCAAGGCCGGGCAGCTGGTTGCGGCCCTGGGCGTCGAGCCGGGCCAGTTGCCCGGTCAGTTCCCGGAGGCGGGCCAGAGGCAGGCGATGGCCCTGGACCTTGCTTTCGTCGTAGGTAATGAGTCCCAGGTCCAGGGCGGCCAGGGCGGTGGCGGTGCCGCCGCTGCCCACGAGCAGGGTGCCGGGGGGCAGGAAGGGCAGGATGGATTCGCTGACGGCCGCAGCGATGGCGGTGCGGACCGCGGCCAGCGACTCGGGAGTCGGCGGCGGGGTGGGCGTCAGGAAGCGCTCGGTGAGGCTGACCGTCCCGATGGCAAGGCTCGTTACTCCGCCCTCCCCAATGAGTTCGCTGCTGCCGCCGCCCACATCCGCCACCAGCAGATGGGCGTCCCCGCCCACGGCCTGACGGACGCCGGCTAGGGCCAGGGCCGCCTCGGTATGGCCGTCGATCACCTCGATGGGCTGGCCAAGAAGGCGGGCGGCCGGGGCGAGGAATTCGTCGCGGTTGGCGGCCGTCCGCAGGGCATGGGTGGCGCAGGCCCGGAGCCGTTGGGGGTGGTGTGCGTCGAGCAGGGCGGCAAAGCGGGCCAGGGCCTCAAGGCCGCGGGCCATGGCCTCCTGGTCCAGGCGTCCGGTGGTGTGCAGCCCTTGCCCGAGGCGGACGGTGATCAGCTTCTTAACCAGCGGCTGCATGGCACCGTTGGGCCGGAGAGTCGCGATGAGCAGGCGGAAGCTGTTGGAACCCAGGTCGATGGCCGCATGCGGCGGGGGTTTTGTCATTGCCTCACCGGAATCGATGCGTTATGCTGGAAAAGTTTTGTTCATGTGGGGTTGCAAGCGCCGGAGAGCAAGGAACAGCCGTGATCGTCCCGATCAATCCGCAGAATCCGCAGATGCGGCTCATCAGTCAGGTGGTGGAGGCCCTGCGCCACGGCGCGGTGATCTGCTACCCCACCGATACCGTCTACGGCATCGGCTGCGACATCTTCAACCAGAAGGCGGTAAAAAGGATCTACCAGATCAAGCAGCGGCCCCTGTCCGGCCGGCCTTTCAGCTTCATGTGCCCCAGCCTCAAGGAACTGAGCACCTATGCCCATATCTCCAACGCCGGCTACCGCATCATGAAGAAGGGGCTGCCCGGACCCTTTACCTTCGTGCTGCCGGCGGCAAAGATCGTGCCCAAGATCATGACCACCAGGCAGAAGAGCGTGGGCATCCGGGTGCCGGACCATGCGGTCTGCCTGGCCATGCTTTCGGCCTTGGGCAATCCCATGCTCACCACCAGCGCGGCCCTCGATCCGGAGGCGCCGCCGCTCAGGGAGGCGTATGAGGTGGAGGAGAAGTTTGGCCGCCAGGTCGATCTCATTATCGACAGCGGGCCGCTCCTTTACTCGGCGCCCTCCACCATCATCTCCCTGGTGGGAGACCAGCCGGAGATCCTGCGGCAGGGCAAGGGCGACGCCAGTCTCCTGCTCTGATCGGCCGCGCCGGCCTTTTCCCTTACTTCCCGGCGATCAGGGCGTCCTTCAGGGATTTGCTCATGGTGAAGTGGATATTCTGGCGGGCAGGGATGTGCATCACCTTGCCGGTGCGGGGATTCTTGGTGGAGCGGGCCTTGCGGCGGCGCACGGCGAAGCTGCCGAAGCCGCGGATTTCCACCCGGCGGTTGTCCGCCAGGGCGCCCACAATGGCGTCGAGCATGATGTCGAGCGCCTGGTCGAGGTCTTTCTTGAGGAAGTCAGGCAGTTCCTGGGCAACGGCGTTCACGAGGTCGCGCTTCAGCATGGTTTCCTTCCTTACAGCGGCGACACGGTCCACTCGTAGGCGAGGACCGGTGTCTGCAAACGGGTTTTGTCGAGCAGTGCCCGGCCGGGCGCACCGGCCAGCAGCGACCACAGGGAAAAATCATGTTGTTCCGGGTAGATCAGTTTGGGCATGGTGGTGGTGTCCATCCCCGCGAGTTCGGCGGCCAGCAGCACCGCATCGTTCAGGTTGCCGAACTGGTCGATGAGCTTCAGTTCCCGGGCCTGGGCGCCGGAGAAGATCCGGCCGTCGGCCACGGCGTGCACGGCTTCCTCCGGCAGCTTGCGGCTTTCCGCCACCGCCTTGACGAACTGGCCGTGGACGTCGTCGATCATGGTCTGGAGCATTTCCCGTTCCTCCTCGGTGAGGGGCCGGGAGGGCGAGCCGATGTCCTTGAGCCTGCCGCTCTTCACCACCTCGCTCTTGTAGCCGATCTTGTGGAAGAGTTCTTCGAGGTTGGCGAATTTGAGGATCACCCCCATGCTGCCGGTAAGCGTGCCGGGATTGGCCACGATCCTGCCGGCGCCCAAGGCGGCATAGAGGCCGCCCGAGGCCGCCACCGAACCCATGGAGGCCACCACCGGCTTGACCGCGTTGGTGCGCCTGACCTCTTCGTACAGTTCCTGGGAGGCGCCCACCGCCCCGCCGGGGCTGTCGATGCGGAGCACGATGGCCCTGATGTTTTTCTGCTCGCGGAACTCGGTGAGCTGGGCAATGGTCTCGTCGGCCGCGATGATGACGCCGGTCAGTTCGACGACGCCGATGCCTTCCTTATGGGGCAATGCCCCCTTGCCGGGGCGGTGCAGGAGGGAGCCGACAAAAAAGGTTATCCCGCCCCAGAACACCACCATGAGCAGCCCCAGCAGCAGGCAGCCGGTCAGGACGGGGTGTTCTTGGCGGAATAACCTTTTCATCATTGGATAAAACCGCGGTCGGGATTACTCGTCGGCATCCTTGTTCTTCATGCCCTCTTTCATCAGGTCGCCCAGGGTGGAGGGCCCGCTCTTGGTCTGCTTCTGCTTGTATTCGGCATAGGCAGCGCCCTCGGGCTCCTCGCTCAGGGCCTTGATGGAAAGGCCGATCTTGCGATCCTTGGCCGAGACGTTGATGACCCGCGCGGTGAGGGAGTCGCCCACGGTGTACATGCCCACCGGGGTTTCCACCTTCTCCTTGCTGATCTCGGAGACATGGACCAGACCCTCGATGCCCTCCTCCAGCTCGACAAAGACGCCGAATTCGGTCACGTTGGTGATCTTGCCGGTGACCTCGGTGCCGATGGCGTACTTCCTGACCGCCTCTTCCCAGGGATCCGGCTCGAGCTGCTTGACGCCCAGGGAGAAGCGCTCGTTCTCCTTGTCGATCTTGAGCACCACCGCCTGGATGGTCTCGCCCTTGTTGTACTTCTCGCCCGGGTGCTTGATGCGCTCGGTCCAGGAGAGGTCGGAGACGTGGATCAGGCCGTCGATGCCCTCCTCGATGCCGATGAAGATGCCGAAGTCGGTGATGTTCTTGATCTTGCCCTCGATGATGGAGCCTACGGGATAGTTCTCGGCCACCATGTCCCAGGGGTTGGGCTGGAGCTGCTTCATGCCCAGGGAAATGCGCTTGGCCTCGGCGTCGATGCTCAGGATCACCACCTCGACCTGCTCGCCGGGGGCGACCATCTTCGATGGATGGCGGGCCTTCTTGGACCAGGACATCTCGGAGACGTGGACCAGGCCCTCAACGCCTTCCTCCAGCTCGACAAAGACGCCGTAGTCAGTGATGCTGACCACCTTGCCGGTGGCCTTGGAGCTGACCGGATAGCGCTCCTGGATGGTGGCCCAGGGGTCGTCTTTCAACTGCTTGACGCCCAGGGAGACCTTGTCGGTCTCGCGGTCGTATTTGAGCACCTTGACCTGGATCTCCTCGCCCACCCGGAACATCTTGGAGGGATGCGACACCCGGCCCCAGGAGAGGTCGGTGATGTGGCAGAGGCCGTCCATGCCGCCCAGGTCGATGAAGATGCCGTAGTCGGTGATGTTGGTGATGGTGCCGGTGAGCACCTGGCCTTCCGCCAGGCTCGAACGCATTTCCTCGCGCAGCTTCTGGCGGTCCGCCTCCAGGATGGCGCGGCGGGAAATGACCACGTTGTTGCGGCGGCGGTTGTATTTGAGGACCTTGAAGTCGAAGGTCTTGCCGATGAGGTTGTCGAGATCCTTGACCGGACGGAGATCGATCTGGGAGTAAGGCAGGAAGGCGGGAACGCCGATGTCGACCGAGAGGCCGCCCTTGACGCGGCTGTCGATCCGGCCCTGGATGGTGCCGTCCGCTTCCTGGATGCGGGCGATTTCCTCCCACACCTTGATGCCGATGGCGCGCTCGCGGGAAAGCTTGAGGCCGCCCTCCGGCTCGCGCTTCTCGACGAACACCTCGAAGGCGTCGCCGACCTTGACGTCGATCTCGCCGGCTTCGTTCCTGAATTCGGCAACGGCAATCTCGCTTTCCGACTTGTCGCCGATGTCGATGAGGGCATAGTCGTTGCGGATGGCCACGACCGTCCCCATGGTTACTTCGCCGACATCAATGACTTTGCTGCTCTGCTCGAACAGTTCGGCAAAGCTCTGGCCACTGCCAGCTGGTGTTGTGGTTGTGCTTTTACCCATGGACATTCCTCCTGTTTTGAGAAAAAGAAAGGGCTTATATACCAGAGAGTATGCGCAAATACAACTCTTTCTTCGGGGCGGAAGGGAGGCCGGACAGACGGGCGATGGCGGCGGCAGGAGCCGGTTGGTTCGGACGTGGCGGCGGAAGTCGGGTCAACCGGCGGTGGGGATCGACGAATCGCAGACCACGCGGTTGCCGCGCTCTTTTTTGCTCTGGTAGAGGGCCTGGTCGGCGCGGCGGATGAGGTCTTCGATGTCCTCATCCCAGGAGCGGCCGGGATGGCGGACGAACTGGGCGAGCCCGATGGAAAGCCCGGTTTCCGGCGGGTGGTGGTCGCGGTGGTGCTCGAGGATGCGCTCGGCGATGCGCATCACCTGATCGATGGAAGCGTAGGGGATGATGATCGCGAACTCGTCGCCGCCGTAGCGGAAGGACCAGTCCACATTCTCGCGGGTGCAGCGGACCAGGCCGTGGCCGATGGCCTGAAGTGCCACGTCGCCGGCCTGGTGGCCGTATTTGTCATTGTAGGCCTTGAAGCCGTCGACGTCGAGCAGGGCGAGAAAAACCGGATAGCCCTGACGGTGGGCGCGGGGCACTTCCTCCTGGAGCTTGATGTCGAAGCAGCGACGGTTGTAGAGGTCGGTGAGCACGTCGCACATGGAGAGGTGTTCCAGCTTGCGGATGAGCTTCTGTTCGCGGATCACCCGGCTGATCTTGGCCTCCAGTTCGTCGATGTTGAAGGGTTTCGAGATGAAGTCGCAGGCCCCTGCCCGGATCACCTCGGTGTAGCTGAAGGTCTCGGTGTAGCGGGTGACGACGATGACGTCGGTGCGGGGATAATGTTCCTTGACATGCTTGAGCAGGGCCATGCCATCCATGCGCGGCATGGTCATGTCGGTGATCACCATGGAGAACTCGTTTCTGGCCAGCAGCTCCGTCGCCTCCTGGCCGTCCCGCGCCGTGGCGCAACGGTAGCCGAAGGCCGTGACCGAGGTTTCGAGCAGGTTCAGGATCAGCGGATCGTCGTCAACGATCAGGATCGGGATGCGGAAGTCGGCGGGTTGTTCCGGCATGCGAGGTAGTCCTGGATGATGTGGTCGTGGTCAAAGGCCAACGGAGGCAGGCGGTCGGGAGGAAAGGCCCGGGCCTGCCGGGCGTCGTCTCCGGCCCGGGGCGTGCCGCTGGCGCTGGCGACGAAGACGGTGGAGATGGTGTGCTGCCGCGGATCGCGGTCCGGGGCGGAATAGGTGTGGAACTGCCGGAGCAGGGTGACGTCAAGTCCTGTTTCCTCGCGGGCCTCGCGCACGGCGGCATCCTCCAGGGACTCGCCGTAATCGACGAAGCCGCCGGGCAGTGCCCAGCCCGGCGGCGGGTTGGCGCGCTCGATGAGGACGAGGCCGCCGCCGGTTTCGATGATGAGATCCACGGTGGGCACCGGGTTGCGGTGGCGCGGTACCGGCAGGCCGCAGCATGGGCAGAAAGGAGGCGGGTGTCCGTTCATGGCGTCTCGCCCTTCCCGGCGGGCAGGCAGAGGGAGCGGATGGCGAGCCAGTTCGTCACCTCGGGCAATCGGTGGCGCCCCCGGTTCCAGGGCTGGCTGAAGACGATGGGATTGAGGCCGGCCTCCTCCAGCATCAGGCAGGTCTGGGCGCGGTCGTCGATGAAATGGCTGAGTCCCATGGAGCGGATGTGGCGGGCCTTGTCGTCGTGCTCGCCGGTGGCGACCAGGCGGGTCTCCCGGTACACCTCGTCGCCGAGCATGACCCGGAGCCAGTCGGCAATGGGAGCGGCCAGCGGCCGGGCAGTGATGAAGGTCAACGGTGCATGCCCGGCAAACTCCCTGAGCACCATGCCGGCGTAAGGCATGAGCCGGAGGCCGGCACCGAGAGGGTCTTCCATCAGATAGTGGAAGATTTCCCCCACCACCTCCGGGTCCATGTCGAGGCAATCCTCCACCTGGAAGGCGGTGATCTCCTCGGAACGGACGGTCACCCCATGCTCGTCCCGGGCGATGCGGATGAATGCCTCCATGGTGTCGGCCACCACGCCGTCGATGTCGAAGCCGAGCCGGCCCGGATGGATGAGAGGAGAGGGCATGATGCGGGTCATGGTCCTGGCGTTCTGCCTCCGAAAGGGCTTCCTGGCGGGGTTGGCGGAGGGGCTGTCGATTCCGCCTCCGCGGCCGGACGATGTTTTTTGTTGCCATTTTCGCCGTGATCGTCTATGGCAACCACGTCGCCGATGTCTTGGCCTTTAACATCAAATATACCCGTTGCTCCACACAGTTCAAAGAAAGTTTTGGCTGTTCGCGACGGACAGCAGCCGTGCTTGACAAAAATGGGCAAACGCAGCATAGTGCGCTGTGCATTTTTCCGGACAGGAGCCTTATTGATACGATGAAACTGCCGCCGCTTACCATTGGCCGCTTTACGGCCCCGGTTCCCCTGGTCCAGGGGGGAATGTCGATCCGCGTCTCCACCTCCGCCCTGGCGGCTCCGGTCGCCGAGTGCGGCGGCATCGGCACCATCGGCGGCTCCGCCATCCCGGTGGAGGAACTCAAGGCCGACATCCGCAAGGCCAAGGCCGCCACCAACGGGGTCATCGCGGTGAACATCATGTTCGCCATGAAGAATTTCTACAACCTGGTGATGGGCGCCATCGACGCCGGGGTGGACATGATCGTCACCGGCGCCGGTTTTTCCCGCGATATCTTCAAGATCGGCGAGGAAACCAACACCCCCATCGTCTCCATCGTCTCCTCGCCGGCTTTTGCCAAGCTGGCGGAAAAGCTGGGCGCTGCCGCCATCATCGTCGAGGCCAAGGAGGCCGGCGGCCACCTCGGCACCGATGTCGCCCTGCGCGACCTCTTCCCCGAGGTGCGCAAGGTGGTGAAGAAGGTGCCGCTCATCGCGGCCGGCGGCATCACCAACGGCTTTGAAATGGCGGAACTGATGGACAAGTACGGCGCCGACGGCGTACAGATCGCCACCCGTTTCGTCCTCACCAGGGAATGCCCGGTGGCCGACGCCTTCAAGCAGGCCATGCTCGACGCCACCAAGGAAGACGTGGTGCTGGTCAAGTCGCCGGTGGGGTTGCCCGGCCGGGCTCTGCGCACGCCCTTTGTCGAAAAGATGGCCCAGCAGATCAGCGTCAAGGCCAAGGAGTGCAAGTACCAGTGCCTCAAGAAGTGCGACTATTTCTACTGCATCAGCGAGCGGCTGCGGGCGGCCTGCGATGGCAACATCGAGGAGGGTCTCTTCTTCACCGGCGAGAATGTCTGGAAGATGAAGGAGATTCTCACCGTGCGCGAGGTCTTTGACCAGTTCATCACCGAGGCCGAGTCGGTTTACAAGGAGCCTGCCGCTACCTATTGATTTTCCCCCTTCCCCTGCCGCTCGCCGGCGCGGCGCTATCCCGGCGCAGGAGCATGACACCCCCGACACTGCCAGAGCCACGGATCATCCCCCGGTCCGAACACCCCATTTCCCGCGCGAACATCGACCGCGAGGCGCTCAAGGTCATGTACCGGCTGCGCGACGCAGGCCACCGTGCCTACCTGGTCGGCGGCGGCGTCCGCGACCTGATGCTGGGGCGGACGCCCAAGGATTTCGACATCAGTACCGATGCCCATCCCGGCGAACTGCGCAAGCTCTTCCGCAACAGCCGCATCATCGGAAAAAGATTCCGGCTGGTGCAGGTCTTCTATCACGGCGGCAAGATCATCGAGGTCTCCACTTTCCGCTGCCGCAGCGAGTTCGAGGAAAACGGCGGCGACGCGGTGCTGGCCCAGAACAACACCTTCGGCACCCCGGCCGAGGATGCCTTCCGCCGCGATCTGACCATCAACGCCCTCTTCTACGAGATCGAAAATTTCACGGTCATCGATTACACCGGCGGGGTGGCGGACCTGCACAACCGCATCGTCCGCATGGTGGGCGACCCGGAACGCCGCATCACCCGCGACCCGGTGCGGATGCTGCGAGCCATCCGCCATGCCGCCCGCCAGGGTTTTACGGTGGAGGGCGAGACCTGGGCCGCGATCCGCGCCAATGCGGACAAACTCGCCCTGTGTCCGGTCTCCCGCATCCGCGACGAGTTCATGAAGGACCTGAGGAGCGGGGCCATGCGGGAATGGGCGAAACTGGCGCTGGCCTCCACCCTCTTTTTTGCGATCCTGCCCTGCTATGCGCAGCGACTGCCGGGCGGCGAGGATCCTGGTTTTTATGGGCGGCCCGAGGCCCAGGGCAATGAGACGCTGGCCCTGCTCTTCCGCGTCCTGGATATGGTGGACCGCTTCTGCACGGAAGGGACAGCGGTGCCTGACGAGGTGCTTTTTGCCCTGCTTCTGCTGCCGTGGGCGATTGCGGAATTCGATCTGCTCCGGCCCAGGGAGCAGAAGGGGGGCGAAGGCTACCGGTTCACCCGGCGTCTGCGCGAGGCCCTGGATGTCAACCTCGAACACCTCGGCATCAAGCGGGCCAGCAAGGAGGAGATCACCCTGCTGCTCTCCAGCCTGCCGCTCTTTGTCCAGCATGAAAAAGATGGGGAATGGCCGCGCTGGCTGGCGCGGAAGAGCTACTTCCAGCAGGCGCTGACCTTTTACCGGCTCTACCAGGCGGCTGCCGCCGGGGCGGCCCTGCCGGAGATCGCGGCACCGGAACCCGCCCCGCCGAAAGCCAAGCGGCGGCGGGGGGGCGGACATCGGCGCGGTGCCCGCACAACGGCCTTTGCCACCACCAAGGGCGGCATCTTCGGTTTGAAGAAGTAGGAAGGGATGACGACGTCCTGGCCCCAAGAGATCGCGGCCTGGCAGGCGCTGCCGCTTTCCGATCTGATGCGCCAAGCCTTGGCGGTCAAGCTCGACCGCCGCGGCTCCGCGGTCTCGCTCTGCAGCATCATCAACGCCAAGTCCGGCAGATGCAGCGAAGATTGCCGCTTTTGCGTGCAGTCCGCCCATTACCAGACCGAGGCGCCGGTCTATCCGCTGAAGGAGGTGGGTGAGGTCGTGGCGGCGGCCGCCGAGGCCAGGCGCATCGGCGCCAGCCATTTTTCCCTGGTCACCAGCGGCCGGGGGATGCCGGCCCGGGAGATGCCGCAGATTGCCGCCATGATCCGCGCCATCCGCCAGGAGGTCGGCATCAAGGTCTGCGCCTCGCTGGGCATTCTCGGCGCGCCGGAGTTTGCCGAGCTCAAGGCCGCCGGCCTCTCCCGCTACCACCATAATCTCGAATCCTCGCGGGAGTTCTTCCCGCGGGTCTGCACCACCCACACCTTCGAGGAGCGGCTCGCCACCATCGCCGCCGCCAGGGCAGCCGGGCTGGAGGTCTGCGCCGGCGGCATCTTCGGCCTGGGCGAGTCCGAGGATGACCGCATTTCCATGGCCTTGAGCCTCAAAGAATGCGGGGTGGATTCGGTGCCATTGAACCTTCTCATCCCCTTGCCCGGCACCCCCATGGCCGGCACCGCGCCCATCAGCGTGGCCGAGGTGCTGCGGGCCATTGCCCTTTACCGTCTGATCCTGCCCGCGGTGCCGATCCGGCTCGCTGCCGGCCGGGAGAGCCTGCTGCGCGACTTCCTTGCCGCCGCTTTCCTGGCGGGGGCCGACGGCATGATGATCGGCGGCTACCTGACCCAGGGCGGGCGGCGACCCGAGGAGGATCATCGCTTCCTCCGCGAACTGGCCGGGCTATGGTCGCGATAGGGGAGTGGCTGCGGGCCCGGGAGCAGGAGGGCACCCTGCGCGAGCTCACGGGGCTTGAGCACCTCGGCCGGGGCCGGGTGCGGCTGGCCGGCGGCGGCCCGGAACTGCTTGATTTTTCCTCCAACGATTATCTGGCTCTGGGTCAGCACCCGGCCCTTATCGCGGCCGCCACCGAAGCGCTGGCGCGTTACGGCACCGGCGCCGGGGCGGCTCGTCTCATGAGCGGCAATTTCCCGGTGCATCAGGAACTGGAACAGGCGGTGGCCAGCCTCAAGGGGCAGGAGGCCGCGCTGCTCTTCGGCAGCGGCTACGCAGCCAATCTCGGGATCATCGCGGCGCTCGCGGGCCGGGACGACACCATCTTCACCGACCGCCTCAACCACGCCAGCATCTACGACGGCTGCCGTCTGGCCGGGGCCAGGATCGCCCGCTTCCGCCACAACGACCTTGATCATCTGGAGCAGATGCTCCGGAAGCATGGGGCCGGAGACAGGAACAAGAAACTCATCGTGGTGGAATCGGTCTACAGCATGGACGGCGATTGCGCACCCCTTCGGGAGCTGGTACGGCTCAAGGAGCGTTACGGCTGCCTGCTCATGGTGGATGAGGCGCACGCCACCGGGGTGTTTGGCATGAACGGCGGCGGGATTATCGAGGAGGAGGGGGTGGCCGGTTGCGTCGATCTCGCCATGGGCACCTTCGGCAAGGCCCTGGGCAGCTACGGCGCCTATGTGGCTGCCTCGCAGGCCATGATCGCTTTTCTCGTCAACCGGGCGCGGAGCTTCATCTTCTCCACCGCCCTGCCGCCTTCGGTGGCCGCGGCTTCGCTGGCGGCGGTGCAGCTCATCCAGCGCGAACCCGCGTTGCGCCGCGAACTGCACGAGCGGGTCGCCTTCTTCAAGGATGCGCTGCGCCGGGGCGGCATGGGCGCTGACCTCGGACCGTCCCAGATCATCCCCATCCAGTTCGGGGAGAGCGCCCGCGCAGTGGCGGCGGCAGAGCGGCTGCGGGCGCAGGGCCTCTTCGTGCCGGCGGTGCGGCCGCCCACGGTGCCGGAGGGCACGGCCCGCCTGCGTTTTTCCATCACCCGCCATCTGGACCAGGCCGAGCTTGCGGCCGCGGCCCAGGCCCTGCTCGACGTGCTGTCGTAAGGGCGGCGCCTTTCCGTTTGCCTGATCCGGGTATCCCTCAGCCGCGCAGGGCGGCCCATTCGGCCAGAAAAATCCGGTGCTCCTCAAAGGATGCCTGCTGCGCCTCTTCGCGCAAAAAATCGACCTCTTCCAGGTGATCATGGACCAGGCCGTAGAGGTCGGCGTCCAGTTTTCCGCCTTTGCTCATGCTCTCCATGGCCCGCAGGGTGCCGCGCCCGCTCATTGCCGCCCGATAGGGCCGCATCTCGGTGAGGGCGGTGAAGGTGTCGGCCACCGCCATGAGCCGGGCGCCGGGGGGGAGGCGGTCGCCGGCAAGGCGGAAAGGATAGCCGGTGCCGTCCAGCCGTTCGTGGTGCAGGGCGGCCCACTGGCTGATTTCCTCAAAGCCCGGCACCTGGCTCAAAATCCGCTGTGAAAAATAGGGGTGTTTGCGGATGGCGTAAAAATCCTCCCGGGAAAGGGGGCGGGTCTTTTCGAGAATCTCCTGGGGCACCACGAATTTGCCGATGTCGTGGAGCAAACCGGCAATCTCCATGCGCTGGCAGACGGGCGGGGAAAAACCGGCCTTGCCCGCCAGCCAGTGGGCCACCGCCGCCACGCCGCTGGAGTGGGTGGCGGTGAAGCGGCTGCGGAAATCGATGAGCTGGCGGAACATGCGGGCCAGGTCGAGGAGGTTTTCCTGGCGGGCATCCGTTACGTCCGTCGGCAATCCGGTCATGATCCCTTCACAGGGGCGGGATGAGACGAGATCGAACCAGAAGGCCTCGCTGGCAGCCACCTCCCTGAAGGCGGCCACCGCCTCCGGCAGGAAGGTGGTGCCGCTGCGCTCTTCGATTTGTGCCAGGATGCGCCCGGGCTGGCCGAGGATTTCCTCTTGCGGCCGGATCAGTATCGCCACGCGGTCAGCCAGGTGCAGCAGGTGGGCGGCGCGGGGCACCGGTTCCCCTGCGTGCCCGGCGCCGGCACCTTGGTCCCATGGCAGATGGTGGAAGCGGACCAGTCTGGCGAGAGGGGCAAGGGGCGGGAATTTTTTGAGCAGCAGGTAGCCTGGCAGGGTGTGCTCTTCGGGGGTGGCCATGTCGAACTGGAGCACATCGAGACGGCTTGCCAGCGACAGCCCGCCGATATCGTGGATGAGGCCGGCCAGGGTGAGATCGGTGAGTTCCTGGCGGCTCAGTCCGGCACTCCTGCCGAGCTGGAAGGCGATGCGGGCGACCTGCCTGTGATGATTGACCAGGGCCGGACTGATGAGGTCCAGGGCCTCGGAGATTGCGATCAGCAGGGGGGAGATGTCGAGGGGAATGGTCGCGGCGGGCATGGTGCTCCTTGATGGCGGGTGGCCTTTCCTGCCAGCATACCGGATTGCCGTTGGATTGCAAACCAGGATGCGGCCAGGCTGCATGGCTCCTCCATGCCTTCCATGGCGACCGGTCCGGCCGTGTGGCGTTTTGCGGATTTTTTTTGCGCCGTGGGCGCCAAATGATTTTGAGTCGGCCAGCGAAATTTGCTAGGCTGATTGCATCGCGCGGCCGTTGCTGCAGAGGCCGGAGGTGCGGGCCTTTTTAAAGGGGAGGCCGCGTGCGGATTCCTGACAATCTAAAGGTGGTGACATTATGATGTTTCGTGCCGTTGGTCTTCTCATGGTCGTGCTGTGCTGCGGTTGCGCTGCGAATATTCCTCAGCCCATGGTGATCGAGCGGGATGGCATTGATGCCATTGTGCTTACCGATGACCACAAGGTTTCCTACATCAAGCAGCAGGGGCATATCGACCGGATTTGCGCGGCGGTGGAGGCCGATGCGGTGGCCACGGACGAATCGGGGTTTTCTTTGGGATTGTCTGCCCTGGGCAAGTCGGAACGGATCGGGGAGCATTCCGGAAGGGGGGAACTCTCTCTGGGGGGCAGGGATCCGCTGGTGCTCATTGCCCGCGAGTTTCTCTACCGGGCCTGCGAGATGACCAACAACCTCAACAGCAACGAGGAAAAAACCATCCAAGTCTACCAGATGTTCCTCGATACCCTGGAGAAAATTGCCGAGACGCATCCTGCCTATGGAACAGCGCCGGCGGCAGCCGACGAACCGGAGCAGAAGCAGCGCAAGAAGGCAAAGAAGAAAAAGAACAAATGGGATGATGACGACAAAGACGATGACGACGACAACGATAACGACAAAGATGATGATGACGAAGACAAGGATGACAAGTGATCTGCTGGTTGCCTGACGTGTGGCGCTTTTTGGAGAATACCATCACTCAATTAATATTGTCGGAGGAGGCTGAACAATGAAAGTGCATTGGTCTGCAAGCGGAGTCGTGATGCTGATGCTTCTGGCTGCGGGCAACGCCGAGGCGAAATGGCCAAAGGATTGCGGCAACGAAGGGCAGAAGACCTGCACCGGCCCTGCCCATTATGGCTGCAAGGACGACCTGGAGAAGTGCGATATGCCGGGGGCCAGGGATGTCTGCAGGAAGAAGGGGGAGTGCCCGTCTGAGTCGCGCAACAAGCACGACTGTCCGGATTGCGGCCATGATGGCCAGGAGCCCTGCCTCTTTAAAAAGTACTGCCACATGTGTGTTGATGGTCATCACGTCTCCCCGCAGACCGGGAAGTGCACGAAAACCGAAGGGCCGGTGGACACGATTGAATCCATGCTGCGAAAGGTGGACGGAGACCTGACCAAGGCGGAAAAGGACTGCCGCAAATTCGGAGAAAAGATTGAAAATGGCTTGAACGACAAGGGGAAGGAAAAACTGCGGGATCTTCTTGATGCCGCCTCGGTGTCCAAGAAACTGGTGGACGACTCCCTGTACTATGGCGAACTCGCGGCCACCTGTTATGAAGAGCAGTTCAACGGCATTGTCTGCGGCGCGATCCCCTGGGTCAAGGGCTACAACAAGCTGGCGATCCGGCTCCTGAACACGGATCATGACGACGATTTCAGGGACGTTACGAAGGAGGTGGGGAAAGACGCGGTCGAAATGGGGAAGAAATATGTCCAGTATTTCATTCACGGGGATGCCTGTAAATACATGGTCGATCCGGTTGCCCGCGCCATGTGCGCCAGTGTCTATACCATGGTGGATGTTGCCAGGGATCCGGTGAACTGCGCAGTCAACACCGTCAAGGATTTGGCTGAAAAGAACAAGCAGGGTTCGGGGCAGAAGAAAAAGCCGGAGAAGGCTGATGTCAAAGATTTTGTCGCCAGCAATTGCTATACGGTGGGGGTAATCTCGTTTACCCTGGCTGCCGACCAGGCATTGGCCGCGTTGACGGCGGAAACCGGGGAGGCAGTCGAGCTGCCGAAGGATGCCAAGGCGGTTCTCAAGGCGGTGAAGACGATTGCCAAGGCAAAGATCAAGTTGGAGCAGGGAGCCGAGGCCGCTGACAAGTTTGATGATTCCAAGGCAAAGCAGGTTATGGAGCAGCACAAGAGTTGCGACGGCGTTCTGAAGTATCTCGATTGAGTGTTTCCTGGCCAGGGGGAGGATGGCTTCCCCCTGGCTGGGGAAGGGGCGGAAGAAGGATGACGGTCTTGCTGCGCCGTTGGCTGATGGTTTCTTGCGCTGTCCCGCTTCTGTGCGGATGCGTGGCGCCCGGACAGCCGCGGCCCGTTGGCGGCGACCGGGATTCCCACGGCTGCATCGGTTCGGCCGGGTATGTCTGGTGCGAGGCGAAGCAGAAATGCATCCGGGTCTGGGAGGAGCCGTGTGAGCCGGGAGACAAGATCACGGCCTGCTACGGCTGCGAAGGCCTTGGCCCCATTACCGTCCAGTATTTCCCTGGCGATGGCGCGTCCATCCTCGTGAATGGCAAGGCGTACCGGCTTGAACGGGCGATTTCCGCCTCCGGCGCTCGCTACGAAGGGGAAAATATCATGATCTGGGACAAGGGCGGCACGGCGCGTCTTGTTCTGGATGGCGGGGAGTATTCCTGCCGGGTGAGCGCCTGTCCATAGGCGTGTCCCAGCTGTTTTGCTTCAGGATTCCTTCTGGCAACGGGGGCAGAAAAAGGTGGCCCGCCCGCCGAGGACACGGCGTCGGATGGTCTGCCGGCAGCGGGGGCACGGCTTTCCGTCCCGGCCATAGACGGCCAGTTCCAGCTGGAAATAGCCGGGCTTGCCGCTGGCGTTCTCGTAGTCCGAGATGGTGGAGCCGCCCATGGCGATGGCCTTTGTGAGAATGGCGCGACTTGCCGTGACAATGCGTTGCCATTCCCTCTTCGGCACCCCCCTGGCCGGGGTTTGCGGATGGATGCCCGCGGCAAAGAGCGTTTCGTTGGCATAGATGTTTCCCAGCCCCACCACCACGGAGTTGTCCATCAGGAAGCTCTTCACGGCTACGCTTCTTCGTCCGGCCTTTCCCTGCAGATAGTCTGCGGTAAATGCCGCGGAAAAGGGCTCCGGCCCGAGTTCGGCAAAGGGATCGACGGTGCGCAGCTCCTCCGGCGAAAAGAGTTCCACAAAGCCGAAGCGCCGTACATCGTGGAAGCGCATTTCCTTGCCGTTGTCGAGGAGGAAGTGGAGGTGGTCGTGCTTTCTGCGCGGGGTTGCCGCGGGAAAGAGTGCGATCTTGCCCGTCATTCCGAGGTGAAAGACCATGAGGGCCCTGCTGCTCAAATGGACGAGGATGTACTTGGCCCGGCGCGTCACCCTGAGGATGGCGGCGCCTTTGGCAAATTCGTCCATCTTTGCGCGCGGGAAGGGCTTGCGCAGTTTCTTGTGGCTGGTGGCAATGGCAAGGACCGTCCGCCCCGTCACCAGGGGGGCAAGCCCCTGGCAGACCACCTCGACCTCGGGCAATTCCGGCATGCCGGCTACCTGGAGGCCAAGGCGTTCGGGCTGATCTTCCGCACCACCTTGGGGATGAAGAAGGAGGCGACAAAGAGGGCCAGCGACAGCAGGGTTTTCCAGCCCAGGAGTTGCGTCCAGTCCCCCGATTTCCACACCTCGGCCAGGGTGGCGAAGAAGAAGGTGAGGACAAAGCCGCCGGCGATGATGCCGAAGAAGGTGCCGAAGAAGTAGTCGCGGAAGGTGACCCGGGTGAGCCCCATGCCGAAGTTGAGCGGGGTGAAGGGGAAGAAGATCAGCCGCAGGTAAAGGGTGGTGGCAAAGCCGTTTGCCGCGATCTTGTCGTCGTAGGCCTTGAGCCGGTCGCCGATGAGGGAGGCGGCGAAATCACGGCCCAGGTAACGGCCGATGAAAAAGGCGGCCGAGGCGCCAATGAGCGCGCCGATTTCGTTGTAGAGAAAGCCGTAGAGGGTGCCGAAGAGAACGGCGCCGATGCCGGTGAAGAGGGTGGCGGGCAGAAAGAGGCAGATGCCCACGGCATAGACGAGGACGAAGACCAGCGGGCCCCAGGGGCCGCTTTCCCGGACAAAGGCCTCGATCCGTTCCGGTGCGATCCATTCCCGGAGGTCGGTGGCGCGGAAGAGCCAGACCGCCGTCGCCAGGAAGAGGAGGAAGAGCACAGCCTTGATCGCGCCTTTGCGGGAATTCGCTGCCTGCTTCATGCGCTGCTCCGCTGGTTCTGGTTGGCCGCCCACAGGGGGCAGAGATGCCGGAGGCACTCCCTGTTCTGCGCCTGCTGCCGGCAGCGGATCGGGAATTCGGCCAGGAGGGGGATGGGCAGGAGTTCCTGCGAAAGCCGCGCCGCTTCCTGCAGGGCGGTGACACTTTCCCGCTGACAGCAACGGGCGCCGGTGGTTTCCGCGATGCGGCCGAGCACCCGGGCGGCGGCCTGCTGCGCGAGCTGCCGGGCCTCGGGGGTGAGCGGGGTGGCATTGAGTAGGACGCTCATGCCGATGCCCACGCCGATGGCTGCCCCGCAAATGCCCCAGAAACCGCAGACCCCGCCCGGCACCTTGCTGCCCCGCTCGATGGCGGCGAGGATGGTTTCCCGGCCGATGTTGCCGCCCCGGTTGCGGTAGGTGGCGACCATGACGCCAGGCACCAGGGCATGGTGCTCCGGCCCATGGAGCGGAAAGGCCGGATGCTGCCGGATCTGCTGCAAAAGGGCGAGCATGTCGGTCTCCGTCGATTCGGTGCAGCGCAGCCGGATAATGGAGAGACCGTCGCGCTGGTGGCAATCGTCGCAGATGAAGTGGCCCTGGGCGCAGACGCTGTGGGTGGTGCGGGTGCCGCCGCAGTAATGGCAGGACGCGGTGCCGGGCTGGGCCAGGTAGGTGAGTTCGTTGCCGCAGACCATGCAGCCGGCGGCATGGCGTACTGGCGTGGTCGCCGGGAAGGGCAGGATTTTGGGGGCGACGGTTTCCGGCGGCGTGGCGCAGCAACCGGTCGCGGACTCAGTCGCCTCTCCTGGCGTGCTGCAGCAGGCGTTGGCCATGGCGATATTGGTCACCGCGCCTGTTTCGTCGAGCAGCAGCACCGAATCGTCGAGCTCTTTGGCATCGGCCAGCGGGATGGCGATGCGCTGTCCCTTGACCAGCGTGATGCCGCTCTCGCTGACCACGGCGGCAAAGGGGCCGCGATAGATTGCCTCAGCCGTGGCGGTTGTTGCCGGTTTCCAGGCGCAGTAGGTGAGGGAGTAAAACTGGACGCCGTCCACCAGCCGGTAGGGAAAGCGTTTGATGAGCCGGGCATTGCCAAAGCTCGCGGCCCGCAGCATGGCCATGAGTTCCTCCTGCTGCATGGCGCCGCCCAGACATTCGCCGCGGAACCGCGCGTTGTTCTTGATGGCCACCGGGATCGCCCCGTCGGTGACGATGTCGGAAATCACCAGCCGGCCGCCGGGGTTGAGCACCCGGAAGATCTCGTGAAAGGTGCGCCGCTTGTCCGGCGAGAGATTGATGACGCAGTTGGAGATCACCACGTCGGCACTGGCATCCGCCAGCGGCAGGGCCTCCAGAAAACCTTTCCTGAATTCGAGATTGTCGTAGCCGAGTCGCTGGCGCACCTCGGCCTGGGAGGCGCGGGCCAGCGAGAGCATCTCTTCGGTCATGTCGATGCCGCAGACCCGGCCCTGCGGGCCCACCTTTTCGGCGGCGAGGAAACACTCCACTCCGCTGCCGCTGCCGAGATCGACCAGGGTCTCTCCGGCCTTGAGGCCGGCATCGCTCACCGGGCTGCCGCAGCCGTACGAGCGCTGGCGGGAGGCCAGGGGAATGAAGTGGGCCGCGGCCTGTTCCGGGGCAAAGGGATTGACGATGTTGGTGTTGGCCTGCACTGCGGCCTGGGCATAAAATTCCCGCACCGGGCGGTGTCCGTGGTCGCCGGCCAGGGATACCACGCAGTTGCAGTGGGTGAGGGCGACCTCCCGGCCGTCCGGGCAGTCGTGGCGCACGTCGCCCATGCGGAGCAGCAGTTCGCCGTCATCCGGGACCGGATACTGCCGTGCCTGCGCGGCGATGAGCCAGAGGGCCAGATCGGCATACATATCCACGTAGGGATCGTGGCCGGTGAAGGCCCCGCCGGCTAGGTAGCTGTGGTCGAGGTCGTGACCGCCGGTAAGGAAGCCGCAGGGGTTGGCCCGGAGCCCGGCGTTGTCGATGTGCGAGGCCCGGCGGATGCGGTCGAGCACCGGGCTGTGGCGCCAGGCTTGTTCGAGGCCCTCTGTCACCGGCCCGCAGGCGAGTTCCGCGACCCCCACCAGGGCGGGCGAGGGGTAGACCATGGAGTCCGGCCCGATGGCCAGGGATTCCCATCCGGCGTTGCTGCCGTCGTGACGGGTGCCGGGCGAGCTGAAGACCTGTCCCTTGAGGGCCTCGATGTTGTCGATGGCGACCCCCAGTTTCTCGGCCTCACCGTGGGCCGCCAGCAGCACCGGCAGAATCTCTGCCGGCGCAACAAACTGCGCCAGAGTGCCCTTGCCCCGCACGAAATGCCAGAGCAGGTGGATGTTCTTCACCCCGTGGTCCGCGGCCAGGCTGACCAGGGCCGGCAAATCGGGGAGATTGCCGCGGTTGACCGCCACCGAGAGGGTGGTCTGGATGCCCTCGGCGCGCAGAAGGCGCAGGCTGGCAAGCAGCCGCTGGAAGGTGCCGGGGCCGCGCAGATGGTCGTGGCTCTGCTCCAGGCCGTCGAGGCTCAACTGGAGGTGGAGCCGCTCGCTGGGAAGTTTTCTGAGGGTCGCCAGGTGCTCGCCCAGCAGCAGGCCGTTGGTGAGTACCACCGCATGAGCCCCGGGATTGGCGAGCACATCGGCGAGCAGGGCCGGGAAATCCGGATAGACAAAGGGTTCGCCGCCGGTGAAATAGAAGAGGGTGCAGCCCAGGTCCGTTGCCTCGGCCATGGACCGGCGCAGGATCTCCGGCGCCAGGGCCGTCTTTTCCGCCGGCGAGGCGGCAAAAAGGCAGTGGCGGCAGGCGAGGTTGCACTGGTTGGTGAGGTGGAACCAGCATTCCTTGAGGGTATTCAGGGTGAGGGCGTGGTGGCGGCCTGCATAGGGGGGGGGCGCGCCCCGGTCCAACTGGGCGTACAGCTGTTCCATGGCCAGCAGGGTCGCGGCCAGGGGCTGGTCATCCGGAGAACGGCGGGCGGCCTCGTCGAGGCTTTCGGCAGCCTGCATGGCCTGGAGCAGCCGGTCGGCCCCGGGGCCGGGCACGGCCCAATCCGGTTTTTCCGGGTGGAGGTAGATGGGGCAGCCTTGCCAGCTATGGCGCTGCCAGTGGGGAAGCAAGCCCATGGGAAACCCGCGCGAAGATTTTGTGGTTCCGCCCCGGTTGCGGGGCGCACTTGCTGCACCATAATGATCGCCGGCCATCGGGTCAAGCCGTTCTTCTCCGGCAAGGTTCCGGCGAGAAAATGATGCCTTCCCCTGCGGGAGTCAGGTATACTGCTTGGAGGCATGGATGATGACCACGGAATCACGGGAAACATTGCGGCAGCGGATACTGGCGGCGCGGGATGCGTTGCCGGAGGCGGTTCGGCAGGAGCGGAGCGCGGCCATCTGCGCCCGGCTGTGGGAGATTCCGGCGGTGGCGGCGGGGGGCACCGTCATGGTCTATGTCAGCTTCCGCAGCGAGGTGGAGACCGGCCCCTTGATCGCCGAGGCCCTGCGCCGCGGGGTGACCGTGGCGGTGCCGCGCACCGAGGTGAAGGCCAAACGGCTGGCGGTCTATCGCCTGAGCGATCCGGGCCGGGAACTGCGCCCCGGCTATTGTGGCATCATGGAGCCCGACCCGGCCCGGGCCGCGCCCGTTGAGCCGGCGGCCATCGACGTCGTTATCCTGCCGGGCAGCGTCTTTGACCGGCACGGCGGCCGGCTGGGATATGGCGGCGGCTATTACGACCGTTTCCTCGCCCTGGAGGCCCCCCGGGCCCTGCGGGTGGCGGTGGCGTTCGATATGCAGGTGGTGGCGAGGGTGCCGGTGCTGGCGCACGACATGCGGCTGCACTGGCTTGTGACCGAAAGCGGGGCGAGGGCAACGGGATGACGAAGCGCACGGCGGTGTTCAGGCACGAACTCTTTCTGGAACACGACCCGGGCTACGGCCATGTGGAGTCGCCCGACCGGCTGCGCGCCATCTATCAGGCCCTCGACGGCGCCGCCCTCCGAGCCCGTCTGCTCTTCCCGGATTTCGGCCCGGCCGGCGAGGAGGTGCTGTCTCTGAACCATACCCCGGGCCACATTGCCCGGGTGAAGGCCACCAGCGGCAAGCCCTTCGAGGTGCTCGACCCGGACACCCATACCTCGCCGCGCTCGTATGAAGCAGCCTGTCTGGCGGCCGGCGCGGTGGTGACGGCCGTGGGGATGGTGGTGAAGGGCGAGATCGACAATGCCTGCGCCCTGGTCCGTCCGCCGGGCCACCATGCCGAGGCGGACCACACCAGCGGCTTCTGCCTCTTCAACAACGTGGCGGTGGCGGCCCACTACGGCCTCAAGCACCTGGGGCTCCAGCGCATCCTCATCGTCGACTGGGACATCCACCATGGCAACGGCACCCAGCACTCCTTCTACGACACCGACCAGGTGCTCTACTTCTCCACCCACCAGTACCCCTATTTCCCCGGCAGCGGCGCGGTGAGCGAGACCGGCCGCGGCAGGGGCGAAGGGTACACGGTCAACGTGCCGCTCCAGGGCGGCCAGGACGATTTCGCCTTTGCCCGCATCTTCAACGAGCTTTTGGTGCCCGTTGCCCGACAGTACCGGCCGGAATGCATCATCATTTCGGCCGGGTACGACATCTATGCCGGCGATCCCCTGGGCACCATGGGCGTGACCCCGGCCGGCTTCGGCTATCTCACCAGGGTCATGGTGGAACTGGCCGAGGAATTGTGCCAGGGTCGTCTGGTGCTGGCGCTGGAAGGGGGCTATTCGTTTGAAGGCTTGGCAGCCGGGGTGCTGGCGAGTGTGGCCGAGCTGACCGGAGAGGGGGGAATGGCCGGCGAGCGGCTCGATGCCTTCCGCCGCGCCGCCGCTCCGCTGCGCGCCCTGGAGCAGGCCAGGGCCGCGGCAAAAAAATACTGGACAACGCTTTCCTGAATCATGGATGATGTACAAGAGATTGAACTTCCGAGGAAAGTGATAAAGAAACGCGGAACCAGGGGATGGATGCAGGCGTTATGAGGGAAACAGCTCAGGCCAAGGTGCTCATCGCGGACGACGATACCCTGGTCCGC
Organism: Thermodesulfobacteriota bacterium; assembly: GCA_040757055.1. Classification (GTDB taxonomy): domain Bacteria; phylum Desulfobacterota; class Desulfobulbia; order Desulfobulbales; family Desulfurivibrionaceae; genus JAJZRJ01. Next base: position 59,959 of record JBFLXY010000011.1, read on the forward strand.
GAGGCGGTGCAGAAGATACTCAGAATGTTCGGCCACGAGGTGGTGGCGGTGCCCAGCGGCGAAGAGGTGCTGGAGCAACTGTCGCCCGAGTTCGACCTGATCATCCTCGACATCAACATGCCCGGCATGGACGGCTTTGAGACCCTGAAGCGGCTCAACCGCCAGGATCTCGGCATCCCGGTCATCTTCCTCACCGGCGTGGGCAGCATGGAGTACGCGGTCAAGGCGATCAATCTCGGTGCCTACGACTTCATCCCCAAGCCCATCGAGGACCTCGATATCTTCAACATCAAGATCCGGCGCGCGGTGGAGAAACGCCACTACGTGCTGCAGGAACGCGCCTACAAGGAGAATCTCGAACGCGAGGTCAAGGCCAAGACCGCGGAACTGGCCGACAAGAACCGTCTGCTCGAGGAATACAGCCGGAACCTCGAGGTCTCGGCCCTCGACACCATGCTCACCCTCCAGACCGCGCTGGAAGAGAAGGACATGTACACCGCGGGGCATACCGTCCGGGTGACCAATTACGCCCTGACCATCGCCCAGGCCATGCGCCTGACCGCCGAGGAGAGCGCCGTGCTGGAGCGGGCCTGCCAGGTGCACGACATCGGCAAACTGGTGATCGACGTCAACTATATCCGCAAACCCGGCGCGCTGACCGATGAGGAATGGACCTTGATGAAGAAGCATCCGGAGATCGGCGCCAACATCATCAAGCCGCTTTCCTTCATGAGGCAGGAACTCTTCATCGTCCGCCACCACCACGAACGGATGGACGGCAAGGGCTATCCCGACGGCCTCGGCGGCAGCGATCTCGACATCCTCACCAAGGTCATCACCGTGGCAGACAGCTACGATGCCATGACCTCCAAGCGCAGCTACAAGGCCAACATGGACACCGCCGCGGCCATTGCCGAACTGCATCGCTGCGCCGGCAGCCAGTTCGACCCCGAGGTGGTGCGGGTTTTCGTCGAAGTCCTCCAGAAGAAAAACACCAGCAGCCGCGCCGCATAGTCGCAGGCGGCACAAGGCTTCATGCCCTGTGCTGCTGCTCTTTCCCGGCCACGGGCCGGGACGAAAGAGTGTTTGACTTGCCCTGGGCGATGCGGTAAGAGATGGGGCTATGAAAATTACCCCGGAACAAGTGCTGTACGTTGCCAGGCTCGCCCGTCTGGACATCGCGCCGGAGGAGGTGGGGCCGACCACCGAGCAGTTGGGCCGCATCCTTGCCTATGTCGAGAAACTGGATGCGCTCAATACCGAAGGGGTGGCACCCACCACCCATGCCCTGGCGGTGACCAACGCCTTCCGTGACGACGTGGTCCGTCCTTCCCTGCCGCAGCAGGAGGCGCTGGCCAATGGCCCGCGGGTGAACGGCGAAGCCTTTGTGGTCCCCAAGGTCATTTAATCCACTTGTTCGGCCCGATTGAGGTGCGCACGGCTAGGCATGATCCGCGGTTTGGATTCGTTGCCGCCGCGGGCCGGCTGTTGAGGATATCATGGAACTTGCTCGCCTGACCATTCATGCCTTGCAGGGCAAGCTTGCCCGGCGGGAAATTTCCTCCCGCGAACTCACCGAAGCGGTGCTTGCCCGCATTGGTGCGGTGGAAGGGCGGGTGCATGCCTACATCACCCTCGACCGCGAAGGGGCGTTAGCCCAGGCCGATGCGGCGGACCAACGCCTCGCTGCCGGCGAGAGCCATCCCTTGTGCGGCATTCCGCTGGCGATCAAGGATGTGCTCTGCACCAAGGGAGTGCGCACCACCTGCGGCTCGAAGATCCTCGAAAAATTCGTGCCGCCCTACGACGCGGCGGTAATCGAAAAACTCAAGGCGGCGGGCGCGGTGCTCTTGGGCAAGGCGAGCATGGACGAGTTCGCCATGGGCTCCTCCAACGAGAACTGCGCCTATGGCGCCCCGCACAACCCCTGGCAGCTCGATGCGGTCTGCGGCGGTTCCAGCGGCGGGTCGGCCGCGGCAGTGGCGGCGGACGAATGCATCGCCTCGCTCGGTTCCGACACCGGCGGCTCCATCCGGCAGCCCGCCTCCCACTGCGGGGTGGTGGGGATCAAACCCACCTACGGCCGGGTCTCCCGCTACGGCCTCTTGGCCTACGCCTCCTCCCTCGACCAGATTGGCCCGCTCACCAAGGACGTGCGGGATGCGGCGATCATGCTCAATGCCATCTGCGGTTACGACCAGCGGGACTCCACCTCGGTGGATGTGCCGGTGCCGGACTATACCGCGGTCCTGGTTGATGGGCTTGGCGGCCTCAAGGTGGGGATTCCCAGGGAATATTTCGCGGCCGGCCTCGATTCCGAGGTGGAGAGCGCGGTGCGGGGCGCGATCCGGCAGCTTGAAGCAGCGGGCGCGGAGCTGGTTGAAGTCTCCCTGCCCCACACCGAATATGGGGTGGCGGCCTATTACATCATCGCCCCGGCCGAGGCGAGTTCGAATCTCGCCCGTTACGACGGCGTGCGCTTCGGCCACCGCGACATGGGCGCCGGGACCCTGCACGACATGTACCGCCAGAGCCGTTCCCAGGGCTTTGGTCCCGAGGTGAAGCGCCGCATCATCATCGGCACCTACGCCCTTTCCTCCGGCTACTACGATGCCTACTACAAGAAGGCCTCCCAGGCACGCACCCTGATTATCGAGGACTTTACCAAGGCCCTGGCCCAGTGCGATGCCCTGATTTCGCCGGTGACTCCGGCGCCGGCCTGGCGGCTCGGCGAAAAGACCGCCGACCCCTTGAGCATGTATCTTTCCGACGCCCTGACCATCCCGACCAACCTGGCGGGGCTGCCGGGGATCTCGGTGCCCTGCGGCCTGAGCGCGGTCGGCCTGCCCATCGGCGTCCAGTTGCAGGCCGCCCCCTTTGCCGAGGAAAAACTGTTGCGGCTTGCCTACAACCTCGAACAGCGGCTGGGCTTCGTCGGCCGCAAGCCGGCCCTGGCATGACCATGAAACTGAACGTCGCCGACAACATCGCCACCCTGATTCCGTACCCGCCCGGCAAGCCTCTGGAGGAACTGGAGCGGGAATACGGCATCACCGGCTCCATCAAGCTCGCCTCCAACGAAAATCCGCTGGGCCCCTCGCCCAAGGCGGTGGCCGCGATCAGCGCGAGCCTTGGCAATCTGCACCGCTATCCCGACGGCAGCTGCTACTATCTGGCCCAGGCCCTGGCGAAAAAAATCGGGGTGGACCCGGCGGAACTGGTCTTCGGCAACGGCTCCAACGAGATCATCGGCCTCCTCATCGCCGCCTTCCTGGCCCCGGGCCAGGAGGTGGTGACCAGCCACCCGACCTTCCTCGTCTATCAGAAGATGGTGCAGGCCCAGGGCGGGATCAACCGGGTGGTGCCGCTCCGCGACATGCGCCACGACCTCGATGCCATCCTGGCCGCGGTGACCGGCAAGACCCGCCTCATCTTTCTCGACAACCCAAACAACCCGACGGGTACGGTCTTCACCGCCGCCGAGTTCGAGGCCTTCCTCGCCAGGGTGCCTGAGGGCGTGATCGTAGCCCTGGACGAGGCGTATGTCGATTTCGTCGAGCCGGCCCTCCAGTTCGACGCCCGCAAATACCTCCGGCACAAGACCCCGGTGGTGGCCCTGCGCACCTTTTCCAAGGCCTATGGCCTGGCGGGCCTCCGGGTCGGCTACGGCATCATGCACCGGGAGATCGCCGATTATCTTCACCGGGTGCGCCAGCCCTTCAACGTGAACCAGCTGGCCCAGGTGGCGGCCCTGGCCGCTCTGGAGGATGACGACCACTATGAGAAGACCCTGCGGCTGACCCGCGAGGGCATGGCCTGGCTGGCTGCCGAGGTGGAAAAGTTCGGCTGCACCGCCTTTCCGAGTCAGACCAATTTTTTTCTCATCGACGTCAAGGGCGAGGGCAAGCAGCTTTACGAACGGATGCTCATGAAGGGGGTCATTGTCCGGCCGATGCAGGCCTACGGCTATCCAACCTACATCCGCATCACCGTAGGGCTGCCCGAGGAAAACATCCGCTTCGTGAAAAGCCTTGGCGAAACGCTGCAGGAGCTCGGCTATGGCCGTTAAGGAACCCATCGTCACCATCGACGGCCCTTCCGGGGCGGGCAAATCCACCATCAGCCGGATGCTGGCGGCGAGACTCCGCTTCGCCTACCTCGACACCGGCGCCATGTACCGGGCCGTGGGGCTGGCCGTGGAGCGGCAGGGCATCGACCTGGCCGACGGCACCGCGCTCAAAAAATGTCTCGCTGCCATCCGCATCGAACTGATGCCCAGCGAGCACGACGATGTGCGGGTGATTCTGAACGGCGAGGACATCTCCGCCGCCATCCGCACTCCGGCCATGGCCATGGTGGCCTCCAGGGTCTCGGCGGTACCCCTGGTGCGGGAGAAGCTCAGCGAACTCCAGCGGGCCATCGGCGCCCACGGCGGCATCGTCGCCGAGGGCCGCGACATGGGCACCGTGGTCTTTCCGGAGGCCCCCTACAAATTCTACCTCGATGCCTCGGCCGAGGAACGGGCCCGCCGCCGCCATGAGCAGCTCCGGCAAAAGGGGCAGGCTGCCGACTATCAGGAAATTCTGGACCAGATCGTCAAACGTGACTATGATGACAGCAGGCGTGCGCTCGCCCCTCTGAAACCGGCCGACGACGCGATCATCGTCGATTCGTCGGCCATGGATCCCGAGGCGGTGGTGGCATTCATGCTGGAACGCATGGGCAGGGCATCTGGCTGACAGGGAGGATGGTATGGCGGGAGAAGAGTCGCGGGCGCTGGAGCGGCGGCACCTCATCTATTACCTTGAGGTCCATGACGACACCACCGGCGGCCTGTTGGGGCATCTGGTGGACATCACCACCGAGGGCATCAAGCTGGTGAGCAAGGAGCCCATTGAAAAGGGCAGGCTCTTCCGGTTGCGCATGCGCCTGCCCGAGGATTATTTCGACGAAAAGACCCTGCGCTTTGAGGCCAAGAGCCTCTGGAGCTCCAACGACGTGAATCCGGATTTTTACGATACCGGCTTCAGCGTCATCGGCATGGACAAGCGCACCAAGGACATCGTCGCCGGTCTGGTGGGCCAGTTCGGCTTCAACGACTGAGCAGCTCTTCGGAAGCCAGCAGCGGCGCGCCTTCATCGGGAAGGGGCGCCGTCTTTTTTTCGGGGGTATCGGAGTGGAAAAGATTGTGGATTGTCGGGGCATGCTCTGCCCCCAGCCGGTCATCGCGACCCGGGACGCCTTGGCGGCCATGGCGCATGGGGTGCTCACGGTGGCGGTGGACAACGAGGCGTCGCGCAGCAATGTGGAGCGCTTTGCCGTCAGTCAGGGATGCGCGGTGGCGGTGGCGGAAGAAGCCGGGGTGTTCCGGCTGACCATCACCAAGCCGGGTGGCGCCATGCCGGCGCCCGACGCCGCTGCGGCCGAGTCCTATACCTGCCCCATCCCGGCTGCCGCCGGCGTGATCTACGTGATTCCCTCCGACACCATGGGGCACGGCGACGACGACCTCGGCCGGCTGCTGCTGCGCGCCTTTGTTAAGACCATCCGGGAGATGCAACCGCGGCCGGCGGCCATCTTCTTTTACAATACCGGGGTGAGGGTCACGGCCGCCGATTCCGACCTCATCCCGCCGCTCAAGGAGCTGGAGGCGGAAAAAGTGGCCATCTTCTCCTGCGGCACCTGCCTTGATTTTTTCAACCTCAAGGAGCAGCTGCTGGTCGGCAAGGTCACCAACATGTACGAGATCATGGCGGCCATGAGCACCGCTGCCAGGGTCGTGAGCCCTTACTAGGTGCAGGTCTCCGCCGATGTCTGCCCTCCGGTCGCCGGTCTATCTCGATAACGCCGCCACCTCGTTTCCCAAGCCGGCTAATGTGGCGGCAACCATGGACCGCCTGCTGCGCTCCACCGCCCTGAGCCCGGGCCGTTCCGCCCATGCCTTTTCCCTGGCCGCCGGCCGGGAGATCTTTGCGGCCCGCGAACTGCTCGCCGCCTTTTTCGGCTGCCCCGATTCGAGCCGGCTGATCTTCACCGCCAACGTCACCGAGGCGCTCAACGTCGGGCTCTTCGGGCTGCTCAAGGATGGCGGCCATGTCATCGCCACCGGCATGGAACACAACTCGGTGATGCGCCCCCTGCGCCATCTCGAGCAGCTGGGCCGCATCGCGCTTTCGGTGCTGCCCGCCTCGCCGGCCGGCGAGACCGACCCGGCCGACTTGGCCAAGGCCTTGCGGCGCGACACCCGGCTCATCGTGGTCAATCACGTTTCCAATGTTACCGGCACCGCGGCGCCGCTGGCGGAAATCGCCGCGCTGAAGGGCGGGGCGCTGCTGGTGGTGGATGCGGCCCAGTCCGCCGGAGTCTTTGAACTGGACGTGGCCAAGCTCGGCATCGATTTTTTCGCCTTCACCGGCCACAAGGCGCTGCTGGGGCCCACCGGCACCGGCGGCTTTGTCCTGGGGCCGGACATCGAGCTGCCGCCCTTCAAGATGGGCGGCACCGGCAGCGCTTCGGAGTTCGAGGTGCAGCCGGACTTCGCGCCGGACTGCTACGAAGCCGGCACCCCGAACACCCTGGGTATTGCCGGCCTGGCCGCCGGAGTGGGTTTTGTAAAGGAAACAGGTCTTGCGGCCATCCGCGAGCATGAACAGGCTCTCACCCGCCGTTTTCTCGACGGCCTGGCGCAGATCAGGGAGGTAACGGTTTACGGGCTGCCGGCCGGCGCCAACCGGGGGGCGGTGGTTTCCTTGCGTCTGGCCGGAAAGGGGATGGACGAGGTGGCGCACCGGCTGGACCGCGAGTTCCGGATACTGGTGCGGGCCGGGCTCCATTGCGCGCCGCTGGCCCATCGCACCATCGGCACCTTTCCCGAGGGCACGGTGCGGGTTTCCTTCGGCTTCTTCAATACCATGGCCGAGGTGGACTGCTGCCTCGACGCCCTGGCCCGCATCGCCGCCAGCTGAGGGAAAACCATGCAGCGCGCCGACGAGTCCGCGGGCAGTTCCGCCTTCCGCCGCCTTACCCCGGATGCGGTTCTCGGCGTGGTGGAGCAGGCCCTGGGCGTCCGCTGCACCAACCTCTGCCGGCCGCTGGCCAGTTACATCAATCGGGTCTACGAACTGGAGCAGGAGGACGGCAGCGGCCTGGTGGTGAAGTTTTACCGGCCGGGCCGCTGGAGTCTGGCAGCCCTGCAGGACGAGCATGATTTTCTGCTGGAACTGGCCGGCCGCGAGATTCCGGTGATCGCTCCCTTGCCGTTTGCCGGCAACGGGACGCTGGGCCAGCATCAGGGGGTCTTTTTTGCGGTCTTTCCCAAGTGCGGCGGCCGCAGCTTCGACGAGTACAACGACGAACAGTGGCTGGAGATCGGCCGCCTGCTCGGCCGGGTGCATGCGGTGGGCGCTGCCCGGCCGCCGGCCGGGCGTATCGTCATGCGGCCGGATCGCTCCACCCGCGACCACCTGCGCTATCTGCTCGCGGGCAACTTTCTCCCGTCGGATCTGGCCCAATCCTTCAGCGCGCTGGTCGAGACCATCATCGCCGAGATTACCCCCCTCTTTGCCGGGGTGGAGCTGATCCGCATCCATGGCGACTGCCATTTTTCCAATCTCATCTACCGTCCGGGCGAGTCGTTCTATCTCATCGATTTTGATGACATGGCCTTCGGGCCGCCGGTGCAGGATTTCTGGATGCTGCTGCCTGGTTACCGGGACGAGACCCATGTCGAAATCGATCTCTTCCTCGAAGGGTATGAGACCTTCCGCGATTTCGACCGCCGCACCCTCCGGCTTATCGAGCCGCTCAGGGCCATGCGCTTCATCCACTACACGGCGTGGTGCGCCTGTCAGGTGGCAGAGGAAGGGTTGTCGCGGGTGGCGCCGGACTTCGGCAGCCGCGACTACTGGCAGCGGGAGATCGACGACCTGGCCGACCAGCTGGAGCGTATCCGGTCGGCCGTCCCGGCGGGAAATTCTCTCTAGCAGGATGTTGAAAAACTCATCCATGACCTTTTTCAACCACGAACCCGCGGAAGTGAATTCCGCGGGTTTTCACAATTCCGGCGAATCATAAACTCGCCGGAATTGGCGCCCTTCCCTGGGGCGCACGCAGGCTGCCGAAAAACAAGTTTTTCAACGGCCTGCTAAAAAAACACGGCCGGGCAGGTTGCCCTGTCCGGCCGGCGTGGTCCATGAATGTCGTCCCTTGTCGCTACCGCACGTTGCGAAAGTTGGTGAGCGAGTTGGGGTGGTGCATCTCCTCCTTCATTTCCCTGGTGTGGCAGAGGGCGCAATTCTTGTTGGCGCCCAGCGGATACGGATTGCCCTGATACTGGCGCGGGATGATGTTGTCGCGTTCCGCGTCGTAGGGGTTGGTAGCCGGGTAGACCGCATGGGCGCTGTTGTGGCAGGCCGCGCAGGGGATGCCCATGTTGTCGGTCCGCCGGCGGAAGAGGTCGGCCTCGCCCGCGGTCCACTGGTTGAAGGCGGTGGATGAGCCGGGCGGCTGGAAATCCACATGGCAGCCCAGGCAATCCGGCTGGCTGATCCATGCCTGGCGCGGCTTGATTTGTGCCGGTTGGTCCACGCCTACCGGCTTGAGCAGGGCGAGCCGTCTGGCTGCGGCCGTTTTGCCGGCCTGCTGTTCGGCCATGAGCAGGCTCAGGGCATGGTCCTCCATCACACCGTGGCAGGCGGTGCAGTCGAGACCCAGTTCGTTGTGGATGCCCCGATAAAAACGGGTGGCTCCGTGGGGAGCGCCGTCCTGATGGCAGAAGAAACAGGCGTCGGCGCCGCGGCCTTTGAGGATGGGGGCGTGGAAGCCGTGCATGGCGGCGGAAAGGCTCAGCCCCTTGGGGTTGCCCTTGCCGTCGCGCGGGTCCGGGTGGCAGAGCTGGCAGCGCAGGGGTTTGCCCTCTCCGGCCTGTCTGAGCAGGGTGGTTTTGGCGTAGCGGTCGTGCACGCCGAGGATGTTGTCGGCGGTTTCAGGGCTGAGTCCGCTTCCCGCCTTGCGCCACGGCCCGCCATGGCAGTTGCGGCAGCCCCATTCCGTAGAGACCGGAGCCACCATGGTGGCGGTGGCGAGCATGGCGCTGCTGGCCCGGTCCACCGCGGCGAACGTCACCAGCGGATAGGGCAGATAGCCGCCGCCCTCCTGATACGGCGCCAGTGGTACCTCGGTGGCGCTGAAAGTGCGGCCGTCGGTTGCCGGCCGCATCAGGCCGCTGGTGCCGTTGCCGGTGGGGCCGGTGTTGGGCGGGATTTCCCGGTCGGTGAGGCTGGCCGCGTGGTTCCAGAACTCCACCTGGCCAGCGGGGTTGGTCGAACCCGCCTCCACTGTGTAATGGATGTCGATGCCCTCGCTGATCACCTGCGGCCTGGCACCGCGCTTGATGAGCATGGCGTGGATGGTGTTGCCCGGCGGACGCAGGCTGAAGCGGCTGTCGCTGTCGCTGATGGTGTGCATGCCGTATTCGTTCCAGGCCAGCAGCACATACTCCGCCGCGGCCGGGTCAAAGGGCGGCACCTCGTGCTGTTGCGGTGTGATCTCCGCCGCCGCGGCGGGTTTCTCCCGTTGTTGGAGCACCTCGAAAATATAGGCCGCCAGGGCTTGCTGCTCCGCGGCGTTGCCGGGGAAGGCGGGCATGGCGCTGTTCAGGTCGCAGAGGCCGCCGATGCGGGCGGCCAGGGCGTCGATGCTGTTGTAGCCCTTGGTGAGCCGGATGATGTCGCGGGTGGGGCCGCCAATGGAGTGGCAGGAGGCGCAGGTGAGGAAGAAGAGTTCCCGGCCGGCTGCCAGCCGGTTCTGCCCGGTGATCTCCCTGTGCTGCACCCAGCGGGCGTTTTTGAGCAGGCCCGCCTGGGCCACCTTGCCGATATCCTTCTTCAGGATGGAGTGGGAATAGATGTGGCCGTGGATGGTATAGGGCCGGCGGCTGCCCTCCCGGATGTACTCGAAGGCGCCGAGGTAGCAGAGGCCGACGGCCATGAGCAGCACGGCCAGCGAGCGGGTGGCGGACTGCGGCAGCCTGATGGTCATGATGAGACCGCCGACGATGAGCAGCGGCGCGGTCCACAAGAAAATCTTGATGGCGAGGAGCAGTTCCGGCGGCTGCTGGGTCAGCATGGCGCGGATCGGTTCCGGCAGGGCCTGGACGTACCACCAGGTGGAGGCAACCAGCAGGGCAAAGGGGGCCAGCAGCCAGAGCGCGCAGTAGCGCACCATCCGCAGGCGGAAGGCCGGGTCCTTGAGGGCCGTGGCGGTGAGGAAACCGTAGAGGCCGGCGAGGATCAGGGCGACGAAGGTGCGGAAGAAGAGGGAGGGCCAGAACGAGGGGTTGAAGAAGCCGTCCCAGAAGTTGCCGGTGGCAAGCCACCGGCCGGGGGTAAGCATGAAGTCGATGATGCCGTTGATGACAAAGAGCGAGAGCCAGGCGAAGAGGAAGTAGAGCCAGCCAAGAATCAGGTGTTGGCGCCGGTTCATGCGGCCGAAGGTGTAGTAATAGATGAGGAGCGAGACGATCTCGGCCACGAAAAAGACCCACTCGATGGCCCAGCCGAAGACGAAGTTGTGGATGAGAATCGAGGTGGTTGCCGGATTGATCAGCGAGATGACGAACCAGATGCCCACCCCGGTCATGCCGCCCAGCACCATGGTGACGAGCAGGAAGAAACGGGTGTGGGTCTTGACGTAGTCGACGATGGCGGTGGAGTTCTGCCGGTAGCCGTACCATTCGGTCAGCACCAGGAAGAGGCCGCCGCCGATGGCGAAGTGGGAGATGAAGACGTGGAAGACCGCCATCAGGGCGATGGTGAGTCCGCCGCCGAACAGGGTAAGTTCCCAGATCGGGTAGTTCATTGCCGCACCTCCTTGGCGCTCTGCCAGGCGAGTCGGAGCATGTAGGCGACGATGCCGAGGCCGGCGGCGAGGATCAGGAAGAAGAGGAGCATGGGCGAGTACTGCGGCGCCACCGGCAGGTCAGCCGGATGAAAATAGGGGGCCAGATAGGCGTGGCGGGCCAGATCGCGCACCAGGATCATCAGCAGGATGGTGACGGTCATGGCGGCGGTGGCGTGCCAGAGACGCTCCCGCGCGCCGAATTTGATGCAGTAGAAGGAGCCGACGAGGGCCCCGGCAAAGAGCAGGGTGGCGAGCCAGTTGCCGCCCACAAAGATACGCAGGACAGGCTTGGGCAGCGAAAGGAGGAAAACGATGCCGATGGCGATCTCCACCATGGTGGCGTAAGTGAACCAGGCCAGGCCGTTTTTGATCCGGGCCCGTCGCTCCTCTTCGGCCAGCTCTTTCTGGAAGTGGGAGAGGAGCGCCAGAAAGAGGCCGCCGGTGGCGACGGCGGCGACCATGAAGTGGAGATAGCGGGCCACAAGGGTCGGTTCGGCGAGGTTGAGGAAGAGGCCGCCGGGATGGCGGAAGTAGGCGGGCCAGGCGGCCGGGGTCTGCATGAGGGTGAGATTGTTGGTGAAGAAGAAGCCGATCAGCAGCATGCAGGCCAGGCTTGATCCCAGCAGCCAGCGGCGGCGGCCGGGGCTCCAGGCGTCGAACTGGAATTTGTGGATATAGGCGAGGCCGTAGGCGGCGATGAGGAAGAAGATCACCGAGAGCCAGAAGGCGCCCATGATGATGGAACTGGTGTAGATGAACTGGCCGTAGAGCACCTGCAGGAAGAGGAAAGGCGCCACCCCGAAGTTGACGGTGAAGGCCACGGCATAGGTGATCTTGGTGCTGAGGTCGCGGCAGAGGGCGTGGCTTTTCGCCGGGCTGGCCAGTTGCTTGACCAGGGTGATGACGCCGCAGCCGATCATGATGTTCATCACCATGATGTGCAGGAAGAAGGTGAGCAGAAGCAGGAACTGGAACCAGCCCCAGGGAACCTGGAGCGGATCCGGCGAGGGGATGAGGGCGGCAGGGTCCATGACGGCCTCCTTCGTGTCGGGATGCGGGACAAGGGTGTGCTCCCATCTTGGCACAGCGAAGGCGGGGCGTCAAATGGAAAGCGGGGCGGGAGGATGCCTGTCTGACAGGCCTTTTTCTGAGCCTTGCCCGAGGGCGGAAGCGGGCGGCGGCCCCGGCCGGAAGGAATTTGCTGAAATCACCCCAAAGGGCCGGATTGGGCGATCCGGAGGGACGGCAGAAGGCGTTTTTGCGGTTTTGTGCCGAAATGCCGTTGTTTTTCTCTGCGCACGAAACGGCCTTGTCTGTCAAGGGAATAAAAAAAAGAAGGGCGTTTTTTTGATCCCTCCGGAAGCACGATGAAAAAAATTTTTGAGGGAGAAAATCGGAGTTTTTAAGAGATTGAATGAGATCGGGAGAGATACGGTGATATTTTAGTGATTCATTAACATTCGGCCGGACAGAAGGGCGGGAGCTAATCCCCTGAAATTGAGCGGGAAAGGGGGCGGCGGAAAAAGCGGCACAAAATAGGGGCGTTAGTGGGGTGATGCTTTTATCTCCTTGAAAAAAAGCGGAACTTTCGCTGTTGAAAACTCCGCGGTGGCCTGAATGAAAATCTGCCAAAACCGCTTTTGACACCATAACGGCTTTCTAATAAAACCCCCCTATCGCAGTTCCGGGGGGTCTGTTTCTGGAGAGCCGAGCAGGGGGAAGAATGTACTGGCAGGATGTGAGAGAGGTATTGCGTCGTACCCTACCCGAAAGTGTCTTTGCCTTGTGGATCGAGCCGTTGCAGTGCCGTCAGGCGGATCGCCAGGCAGTGGAGCTGGCCGGGCCGGACCGCTTCTTCTGTTCCTGGGTAGCGGACAACTATCAGAAGGAGATTGAGGCCGCTCTGGTGGAGGCCGGATATGCCGGGGTGGCGGTGCGTTTTGCCGTAGGCTCCGGCGAGGCGGATCGGGGCGGGAATATGCCTGCCGCCCATGGCGAGCAGCTGCGGTTGCCGGCCATGCCCGAGGGACGCTCCCATGTGCGGACGCTCCATCCGCGCTACACCTTCGACGAGTTCATGGTGGGCGACTCCAACGCCCTGGCTTTCTCTGCCTGCGAGGCCATTGCCAACGGCGATACCGCCGTCGGCCCCTGTGTCTTCATTCACAGCGGCACCGGACTCGGCAAGAGTCACCTTACCCATGCGGTGGCGCATCATCTCCTCAACCACTCGCCGAACCTGCGGCTGCACTATCTCACCACCCAGCAGCTCACCGCCGAGGTGGTGCGGCACATCAAGAACAATACCATGGAGCACTTCAAGGAGAGGTATCACCGCCAGTGCGACGTGCTCCTCATGGAGGACGTGCATGCCCTGGCCGGCCGGAGCAAGACCCAGGCCGAGCTGGCCGAGGCGGTGGACGTGCTCATGGAGGCAGGCCGCCGGATCATCTTCACCGGGGCCATGGCGCCACGGGACATCCCCAATGTCGATGTCGGCGTGCGCTCGCGCCTTTCCGCCGGGCTGATCACCTCCATCAACCCGCCGGACCAGCGGACGCGGCGGCTGATCATCCAGCGCAAGGCCCGTTATCACAACCTCGCCCTCACCGATGAACTGACCGACTACCTGGCCGAGCACGTCAAGGGCGACATCCGCCGGGTTGAGAGCGCCATCATCGGCCTCAAGGCCAAGACCAACCTGCTCAAGACCACCGCCACCCTGGAGATGGTCAAGGAGGTGGTGGCCGCCATCGTCGGCCAGCACCTGCGCCTTTCCTCGGCGGTGATCCGCGATTTCGTCGCCCGCCAGTTCCAGGTGCCGCTGGCGGAGTTGCAGTCCAAGTCGCGGAAAAAGTCGGTGGCCTTTCCGCGCCAGGTCGCCATGTTCCTGGCGCGGAAGCTGACCGACGAGGCGCTCTCCGACATCGGCAAGGCCATGAACCGCGACCACTCCACGGTGGTGCATTCCATCCGGGTGATCACCGAGGCCATCGCCCGGGACGGCAGCATCCGCGGTCAGATCGATCATCTTTCCGAACGGATCATCAAGAAGTATCAGTAAGGGTTGTCGTCAGCGGAGGGGGGAAGATGCGAACAGTCTGCTGCATCTGTCAGCGGGTAAAGGGGGAAGGCGGCTGGGTGCGGATTGCCGGGCTGATTGCCAGCCGGCTCTCCCACGGCTACTGTCCCGAGTGCTATGAAAAGGCCATGGAGGCATTGCAGGAGCATCGTGCCTTGCCCCGCTCCTCCTGTCCTGTCTGGTTCCGCGTGGCCCGGAAGTAGCTCAGAAGTATACCGGCCTGACCGCCGCCTCCTTTGCCGTTGCCTCTCCGCCGGCCGCCACGGCCGCGGCGGTTTCGCGCGCCGCCTGCATCATGTCATTCATGCCGATTCCCTTCCACCCGAAGCCGCAGAGATGGAGGCCCGGTTGCGCCGCCTGCACCTCTTCGCGCCACTGCAGAAGGCGCAGGTGGCCCGTCTCCAGTTGGGGGATGCCGCTGCCGGAGCGGAGCACCCGGCTGTAGACCGGCGGGTGGGGCAGGTGGAGCAGCTGCCGCAGGTCGGCATAAACTTTTTCCACCAGGGCATCGTCGTCGAGGGCCAGGCGCTCCGGATGGCGGCGGCCGCCCACCAGGGCCTCCAGCAGTACCTGCCCCTGCGGCGCCCGGCCTGGGAACATATGGGTGGAAAAGAGGGCCCCCAGGGCGAAGCGCTGCTCCCGTTCCGGGGCCAGATAGCCGAATCCGTAAGGAATCCTGGCGGTGGCCGCATCGAAGCCCAGAGCCACGGTGGCGATGCGGGCCTCGGGAATGGCGCTGAGCGGCGGGGCAAAGGCGGTGAGCAGGGCGAGGGCCGCATTGACGGGCAGCGCCACGATGAGGGTGCGGCAGTTGAGCGGTTCGCCGCCGCTGTTCTCCACCAGCCATCCCTGCTGGTGACGCCGGAGGCCGGTGGCCGCGATGCCGAATCGGATCGGCAGGCCTGCGGCCAGGGTTTCGGTGAGCTGCTCCATGCCGCCGGGAAAGCTGGTCATGGCCGGCAGGATGCGCGGCGCGGCCGGGGCGTTTTTTTTCTTTTCCCGCATGGTGTGGATGAGTCCGCGCAGCACCGAGCCGTGTTCTTTTTCCAGCCGGCGCAGGCCGGGCATGACCGCGTCGATGCTCAGCCGCTCGTAGTCGCCGGCAAAGGTGCCGGTTACCGCCGCGTCCGCCAGGGGCAGGAGGGCGGGGCCGAAGCGATGGGAGACCCAGGCGCCGATGGTCGGCTCGCCTGGGAGCGGCCTGCGGAAGAGGTCGCCCAGCACCCGCAGCTTGCCGGGAAGGCTCACCAGAGGGGTGGCCAGCAGCTTCTGCGGCTTCTGCGGCAGTACCACCAGACGGCCCTGGTGGCAGAGGTAGCGGACAAAGTTGCCGAGCGGTGCCTTCTGGGCGAGGCGGTCGAGGCCGAGGCCTGCCAGCAGCTCCCGGCTGGCCGGATTGTTGTCGAGAAAGCCGTGGGGGCCCCATTCCGCCAGATATCCCTGGTCGTGGCAGGAGCGTACTGCCCCGCCCGCCCGCCGGCCCTGCTCCACGATCCGCAGGTCGAGGCCGGGCCTGGTTTTGGTGAGAAAATGGGCAACGGCCAGCCCGGAGAGGCCGGCGCCGATGATGACGACGTCGTGATCTCTTGTCATGATGGTGTCTGGTGGATGGTTGCGAGGCGGGCGCGGAGTTGGCCGTTTTCAGCGGTGATCACGGCGTAGCCGCCATCCTTGAGCATGCCGGGGTTGATGATGGTGGTGCGGCCGAGGCGGTCCTCGGCGCGCGCTTCGTGGATATGGCCGCAGATCGCCGCCGCAGGCTGGTGCGTGGTGATGAAGTCGCGCACCGCGCTGCTGCCGGCATGGGTGCCGTTCCTGAGGCGATCCGTCAGGGTGCTGCGAGGCGGGGCATGGGTGACGAGCAGCAGTTCGCCGCCCGCGACCTGCCGGTGGCCTGCCGCCAGCAAAGCCGCAAGTTCCGCCTCGGAAAATTCGTTGGGGGTGGCAAAGGGGGTGGGGTTGGAGCCGCCGGCGCCGCAGAGGCCGATCCCGCCGTAACGGCGGCCGATGCCGTGCAGGCTGATGCCGTGGGCGGCGAGCAGTTCGTTCACCTCGGGCTGGTCGAGGTTGCCGGCCAGGGCCAGGATGTTTGGGTTGACCCGCTGGATGGCCGTGAGCACCTCAGCGGCATCGGCGGCATTGCCGAAGTTGGTGAGATCTCCGGTGACGAGCAGCAGGTCGGCCGTATCGATGCCGGGAATCCGCGCCAGATTCGCCCACTCCTTATGGATGTCGCCCACCGCGATGAACCGCATCGTCTTCTCCGTGAAAGCCCGGGAAAATCCGGGCAGGGTGTGCTATGATGGCACCACTGTAACCGATCCCGGCCGGGGGCGGAAAGAAAAAGTGGCGACAGCGGCGTCGGGGCTGACCCCGGTACGGCGACAAAGGCAGGCAGGGATGACCGAGGCGAGCAGCGACCAGCCGCGGGTGGTGGTGGTCTATTTTTCGTACAGCGGCCAGACCGGCGGGCTGGTCCATCGCCTGGTGTCCGGCCTCAAGGAGGAAGGCGTTGCCGTGCATGTGGAGCGGCTGCAACCGCTGACACCCCTGCGTTTTCCCGTCGGTTCCCTGGCCGGAACCCTGCTGCTGATGCTCACCACCTTTCTGCGCTTCCGGGTGGCGATTGCGCCCGTGGACGCGGCATGCCGTCCGCCGGCGGACCTGATCGTCCTGGCCGGCCCCACCTGGTCGTACAATCCCAGCGGGCCGGTTCTGGCCTTCCTCGATCGCGACGGCCACCTCCTCGCCGGCCAGCGGGTGCTGCCGCTCATCTCCTGCCGCGGTTACTGGCGGCTGCACTGGTACGGGCTGCGCCATCTTCTGCGGCGGCTGGGCGCGGTGGTGGAGGCGCCTCTGGTCTTCGACCATCCGCAGCCGGAACCGTGGCGCACCATCGGCGTTTTCCTGAAGATCGCCGGCCTGGCCCCGGAGCGCGGGCGGTTCATCGGCCGCTATTATCACCGCTTCGGCCACGCCAGGGAGCAGCTCGATTATGCCTGGCGGCAGGGCCGCCTGCTCGGCGCCCGCCTCCGGGGCGGCCCGACGCGCGATTGAGACACTCCTCTTTTTAAAATTCGATTCCCGCCTGGGCCGCAATCCCGCGGCGGAAGGGATGTTTGATCTCCCGCATCTCGGTAACCAGATCGGCCGCCCCGATGAGGCCGGGGCTGGCCTGACGGCCGGTGATGACCAGATGGAGGGGGGCCGGCTTGCCGGCGATGGCGGCGAGCACCGCCTCCTCCGCCACCAGGCCGAAATGGATGAGATAGGTGAGTTCGTCGAGGATGATGAGATCGTAGGCCCGGCTCGCGATCTTCTCTCTGGCCAGCCGCCAGCCTGCCTGGGCCACCTGCCGGAATGCCGCTTCGTCGCGCTGGGCCCAGGAAAAACCGGAGCCGGTCACGTGCAGCTCGATGCAGTCACCCAGGGCGGCCAGGGCCTTGGCCTCGCCGGTGTCGGTCCGCTCCTTGATGAACTGGATGATGGCGATTTTCTTGCCGTGACCGGCGGCGCGGAGGGCGAGGCCGAGGGCGGCGGTGGTCTTGCCCTTGCCGTTGCCGGTGAAGAGGATGGTCAGTCCGGTGGTCATGGCGGCTCCTGGTGCGGGGATCATTGCGGGATGGGCAGCGGCTCCGGAAAGGTGGCCGTGCGGAACCGCTGCAGTTGTTCCTGGTAATATGCCCGGTTTTCCCGGGCAAGGGCCAGGGCCCGCTGGCCCGCGGCAACGGCGCTGGCGCGGTCGCCGGTGGCCCAGTAAGCGGTGGCCAGGGTGTCGAGCACGTGGGGGGCGCCCGAGAGGCGGGCGGCTTTTTGCGCCAGGGCCAGGGCCCGGGTCGGGTCGAGCAGGGACTGGTCGTCGGCTGCCAGCAGCAGCCAGGCCAGGTTGTTCAGGGTTTCCGGATTGTCGGGAGCTAGGCGCAGGGCCTGTTCGTAGGCCGCCCGCGCTGCGGGAAAGTCGCGGAGGGTGAAGCGGAGGTCGCCGAGGATATGGTGCCAGAGGGCGTTGGCCGGTTCTTCCTTGATTTTTTCACGCAGCAAGGCCTCGGCGAATCTGGTTTTGGGCGCCCCTTCCAGAAGATCGGCCGGCAGCCGGGCCAGAAAGAAGGTGCCAGCCGTAAGCGCCGCGACAAAAAGACCGAGGGCGCAGGCGACCTTGCGGTGGTGCCGCCGGGCGCAGGCGGGATCGGCTTCGCTCCGCCGCAGAAAATCGATGCGCTCGCCGATGCCGAAGTGGTGCCAGCTCGGCAGGTCGCGGATCTTGCCGCTCAGCCAGGCGATTTTTTCAAAGACCCGGACCAGCGGGGAGGCGTGGCCGATGGCGGTCAGGGCGTAGAGATCGGCCTGGCGCTCGAAGTTGCGCATGAAGAAGCCGAAGAGGTAACGGAAATAGAGGATCATCAGCAGCAGAAGCGAGGCACTGCTGGCCACGGTCAGCGCGGCGACCGGCGAGCGGCCGGACATCTGCACCGCCTGATAGAAGAGGCTCGAATTGAGCAGCAGCGCCAGGAACGGGTAGGCGGTGAACTGGGTGAGGAGGCCAAAGCCCAGAAAGAAGAGGAGGTAGAGCTGGAGGTGGTAGTGCTTCACGTGGCCGACCTCGTGGGCAATGACGGCCTCGACCTCCTCCGTGGTCATGGTTTCGAGCAGGGCGGGGGTGATGAGCAGGTAGCGGAAGCGGGCGGTGATGCCCATCACGCCGGCGGTGAGCAGCCGTCCCTCGAAGAGCGGCCAGAGCATGATGTCGGCGTAGCCGATCCGGTGGCGCCGGCAGAACTCATCGATTTGCCGGCGCAGTGGTCCGGCGGGCAGGGAGGTGCAGCCCCAGAGGCGGACAACCAGTCGCGGAAAGACGAGGAGCAGCAGCAGGAAGAAAAGGAGGATGAGCAGCGGCTCGCCCCATGGAGAGGCGAGCAGCCCTTTTACCGCCGGCAGGGGGGCGAGCCGGAGCAGGTCGACGAGCAGGGAGAGCAGCAGCCAGGGCAGGACGATGGCCAGATTGATCTTGAGGTTGGCGGCCAGAAAGGAGCCCAGCCGGTGGCGGCGGCCGAAAACGGCGGCGTACGCAGTCCGGCCGGCACTCCACAGGAGAGAGAAATAGCCGAAGAAGAGGGCAAGGCCGCAGGCGCTGGCGATGGTCGGCAGGGCCGCGGCCAGCGGCATTCTGGCAAAGTAGTAAGGGGCGTCGAGCAGATAGATGTCGAGGCCGAAGGAGAAGATGGCGAGCAGGGAAAGCCTTTGTTCAGTGGCAAAGTAGTCCGTGGCGCGGGATTGGCTTTGGGTGCGGAAGAGGTGGCGGGCGAGGAGGAAATAGCCGGTGTTTTTGAGCAGAAAGAACAGCAGGGCCGCGCCCGCCGGCAGTTGCGGCGTCTCGGGAATGGTCCTGGTGGAGAGAATGAAGAGGGCAACCAGAATATAAATGAGATTGTTGTAAATCATGGCGCAGAGCCAGCCGCAAGGCTAGAAACGGAAGCGGAGCCGCAGTTCCTCGGCGAGGCGGGCATTGTGGTCGTGGTACTGGCGAAGCAGCCGGGCGAAGTGGTCGGGCTGCAGAATGCCGTTCTCCACGAAGTATTCGCCGAATTTCCGCTGCAGCCGCTTTTGGTGATGGATCAGCACCTGGAGCTGGGTCTCGGTGAGATAGCCCAGGGCGACGGCCGAGACGCCGAATGGCTCCAGCAGCGCCTTGCTGCGGAGGATCTGGCGAATTTCATCCTCCTGCAGCAGGCCGAAGCGCTGGCCGAGTTCGCCCAGTCGCGGGCGCTGCGTCCGTTGCCAGATCAGGGCCTGCACCACCATGCGCCAGGAGGCGACGCCGGAGTAGTAGAGAAAATGGCCGAGCAACAGCCGCCGGTTTGGCAACGGCCCGCGATACCGTTCCTCGGTGTTCCAGCTGGTGGTCTGCTGGCGGAAAGGGTTGTTGTTTTTCGGTCTGTCGTGGCCAGCGGCCTGGCTACGGAATCCGGCGCCGGCATGGGGCCGCGTGCCGTTATGGGTCTGGCGGTTTGCCGCGGCCGAGGCCGTGGCGGACCGCCATGCCGCCGGCCGCGGTGCGGCGCGGTGCGGCAGGCGGAAGCCCTGCTCCCGCGCCGTGAGAAACTGGAGCAGATGTTCGTAGGAGTGCTGCACCGCGTGGAAGAGGTCGGTGCTCTGCCGCTGGAGCATCAGGTCGGCGGCGAAGCGGTCCGGATGGGTTTCCATGGCCCGCTTGCGGTAGGCGCTCTTGACGCCGGAGGGCTGGAGATATTCGAGGAATTCGCGGGTCACCGCCAGTTCCGGGCCGAAGATGATCTCGCAGGCCCGGTGGAGTTCGTGCTCGGTGGTGGCGAAGGTCATGGCCCTCTTCCCTCAGCTATGGCGGCGCAGAAAATGGTTGGCTTTGCCGGCCGGCGTTGCGATATAATGCCGCAAGGCGCCTGGGCTGAGGGAACGGACGGTATGCTGCGCGAATTCTCTTCCGGAGTCCATGGTTGTTTAAAGACTAGCATATAACCGGCTTATTTCTAAGAATTTTTTTGCCGAATGACATTTTTCCACCGAAAAGCGCCTCGGGCCTCCGGGGCGCGGAGGAGGCGTGGGGATGGGAATTACGGTGCCCGATGGGCTCTGCCGGGACTTTGACGCGCTGCCTGCCGTGACGGTTTTGCGGCGGCTGGCGGAGCAACCGCTCGATCTGACGGCGCCGTCGGCACTGACGCCGGAGCGGCTGATGCGCTACCGCTGCCATGCCGCCGGCTTTGACCTGCTCTATGCCACCCAGCGCCTCGACGAAGCGGCGCTCGACGCCCTCCAGGCCTTGGCCGGCGAGAGCCGGGCGGTGGAGCAGTTTCTCCTCATGCGGCGGGGCGCGGTGCTGAACCGCATCGAAGGATTTGACAGCGAGAACCGGCAGGTACTTCACACCGCCTGCCGTGACCTCTTCGCCGAGGCGCCGCTGGCCCCCGAGGCCACGGCCCAGGCCCAGGCCGAACTCGCCAGGCTGCGGGAGTTTCTGGCCGCGCTCGACAGCGGCCGGCTTACCAGCGCGGCCGGCACACCCTTTACTGATCTGGTGCACATCGGCATCGGCGGCTCCGATTTGGGGCCGCGGGCGCTTGCCCTGGCCCTGACGCCCTTTGCCAGGGCCGGCCGCCGGGTTCATTTTATCAGCAATGTCGATCCCGATGATGCCGCCGCGGTGCTCAAGGGACTCGATCTCTCCCGCACCCTGGTCAACGTGGTGTCCAAAAGCGGCACCACGCTCGAGACCCTGACCAACGAGGAACTGGTGCGCCGGTCCTTTGCTGTCGCCGGGCTGGCGCCGGAACGCCACTTCGTGGCGGTGACCGGCCAGGGCAGCCCCATGGACGATCCGGCCCGCTATCTCCGTTCCTTTCACATGTTCGATTACATCGGCGGCCGCTACAGCGCCACCTCCATGGTGGGGGCCGTGATGCTCGGCTTTTTCCTGGGGTACGATCAGGTGGAGGAGATCCTCGCCGGGGCGCATGCCATGGACCTGGCGGCCGCGGAACCGGACATCCGCAGGAATCCGGCCCTGCTTGCGGCCCTCATCGGCATCTGGAACCGCAACTTCCTGGGCTGCGACACCGTGGCGGTTCTTCCTTACAGTCAGGCGCTGGTCCGCTTTGCCGCCCATCTGCAGCAGCTCGACATGGAGAGCAACGGCAAGTCGGTCAGCCGTTCCGGCCGGGTTCTCGCGTGGGAGAGCGGGCCGGTGGTGTGGGGCGAGCCCGGGACCAACGGTCAGCATGCCTTCTATCAGCTCATCCATCAGGGCACCACCATCATCCCCGTGGAGTTCATCGGCTTCCGCCGGAGCCAGCGCGGGGAGGATCTGCTGCTCCAAGGCACCACCTCCCAGGAAAAGCTGCTGGCCAACCTGCTGGCCCAGTCCCTGGCCCTGGCCACCGGCCAGCCCCACGACAACCCCAACCGGCGCTTTGCCGGCAACCGGCCCAGCTCGCTACTCATCGCCGACCGGCTGACTCCCTATGCCATGGGGGCACTGCTGGCCTTCTACGAGGCCAAGGTGGTTTTCCAGGGGTTTCTCTGGAACATCAATTCCTTTGACCAGGAAGGGGTGCAGCTCGGCAAGAAGCTGGCCAGCGGACTCCTTGCACATTTTTCTGCCCAACGCACGAATTTCCTCTATAATGGCTCCGGGTCCGATCCGCTGGGCTGGGCGCTGCTGCAGGCGGCCGGCCTGCCGGGCAAGGACCGGTGAGTCCCGGCAACACGCAGGGGCGATGGGGGGAAGGGTTTTTCGCTGATGTCCGCAAGCACCAAATGGAAGGCCACACTCACGGTCCTGGCGACCATCCTGGCGATGGCCGCCACCTTTTTTGTCTGGGGCTTCCGCAACGAACGGGAAGAGCTGCGGCAACATCTGGCCGAGCACGCGGCGTACATCAAGAACCATCTTGATTTCGCCGCCCGCTCCACCTACGAACCCTATCGCCATCGCATCCAGAATCTTGCCGTAACGCAGCCGGCGGTGGCGGAGGCCTTTGCCCGCCGGGACCGGGAACGCCTGCTGCAGCTTGTCGCGCCCCTGTTCCAGCAGATCCTCCATCGGGAAAATCCCCACTTCGAAAAATTACATTTTCATACGCCGGACAACCGCTCCTTCCTCCGGGTGCACGCGCCGGCGCGATTCGGCGACGATCTTGCCGCAACGCGGCCCATGGTGGTGGAGGCCAACCGCACCCGGCAGCAGCAGGCCGGCTACGAACTGAGCAGCGAAGGCCTTTTCTACCGGGTGGTGCAGCCGTTGGCCCACAATGGCCAGCATGTCGGCACCGTGGAGTTCGGCATCAAAGTGCATGAACTGCTGAGCCTGATGGGAGAAGAGCAGGGAGTGGACATCGCCCTGCTCATCGATCCCGCCGCCGCGCCGGCCACCGGCGAAAAGGTCGGCGCCGACCAGCATTTTCTCTATTTCAGCGATGCCCTGCTGCTCAAATGCCGGGAAAATCTTTTCGACGAACTGCCGCCCGATTTCTCCTTCCTCGGCGGGCCGGAGCGCTTCCAGCACAAGGGCCGCTGGTATCAGATCGATTCCCGCACCGTGCTTGCCGACTACCGCGGCAGGCCGGTGGCGCGGGTACTTTTTACCGCCGATATCACCGACTATATCCAGGGATTCCAGCGGGTTCTCCTGGTGGGCGTGGTTATTACCTGTCTGGTGGTGCTGGTGGCCTTCCTGGTGCTGCACTCGGCCTTTGCCAGGCTGAACCGGGAACTGGTGCACCTCAACGCAGCGCTGGAAGAGAAGGCCGGGGAACTGGGCAGGAGTTACGCCGAACTGGAGGTTTACCGCCACAAGCTGGAAAACGTCATTGTCGAGCGCACTGTCGATCTGGCCCGGACCAATGAGGATCTTGTCCGGCAGATCGCCGAGAAGGAACGGATCGAGCAGGATCTGCGGCGCAGCCAGAGCAATCTGGCCAAGGCGCAGCAGGTTGCCCGCCTCGGCCACTGGGAGTGGCTGGTGCCCAGGAACCTTATGGTCTATTCCGACCAGGCAATCCGTATCTTCGGGATGGAGGGGGAAGAACTCACCTACACCCCGGAGGGAGTCCTCCGCTATATCCACCCCGAAGACCTGGAAATGGTGCGGGGCGCCATGGAGGCGGTGCTGCAGCAGCAGGGGGATTCGTTCCAGGTGGAGTTCCGGATCATCCGCCCCGACGGCAAGACCCGCCACATGCGTTCCGAGGCGGAACTGACCCGCGACGCCAAGGGCCGCCCGCTGCGCATGTTCGGCACGGTGCAGGACATCAGCGAGAGCCGCAAGGCCACCGAGGAACTCCACCTGGCGGCCAATGTCTTTGAGAGCAGCATCGAGGGCATCGTCATCACCGATCCCGAGGGCACCATCGAGAAGGTGAACCGCGCCTTTACCGAGATCACCGGCTACACGGAGGCGGAGGCGCTGGGGCAGAATCCGCGGCTGCTCAAGTCCGACCGCCACGATCAGGCATTCTACGCCGCCATGTGGCAGGCGCTGATCCGCGAGGGCAAATGGCAGGGCGAGGTCTGGAACCGGCGCAAGAACGGTGAGGTCTACCCCCAGTGGCTGACCATTACCGCCATTCGGGACGGCAAGCGCCGACTGACCCATTATGCCGGGGTTTTCCACGACATGACCGCCATCAAGGTGCATGAGGAAAGGCTGCGCTATCAGGCGCATCACGATGCCCTCACTGCCCTGCCCAACCGGGTGCTGTTCCGCGAACGCCTGGGGCTGGCCATGGGCTATGCCCAGCGCCATGAGACGCGGCTGGCGCTGCTCTTCCTCGATCTCGACAACTTCAAGCGCATCAACGATTCACTGGGCCACACGGTGGGCGACCTGCTGCTCAAGGAAGTGGCGGGGCGGCTCAGGCACTGCGTGCGCGAAAAGGATACCGTGGCCCGCCACGGCGGCGACGAATTCATCGTCCTGCTCGAAGGGATCGAGCACGAGGATGATGCCGTGCAGGCGGCCCACCGTATCACCCGGGCCATCGAGCCGCCCTTTGCGCTGCAGGAGCAGCAGCTCTA
Organism: Thermodesulfobacteriota bacterium; assembly: GCA_040757055.1. Lineage (GTDB taxonomy): Bacteria > Desulfobacterota > Desulfobulbia > Desulfobulbales > Desulfurivibrionaceae > JAJZRJ01. The sequence continues at coordinate 84,488 of JBFLXY010000011.1, forward strand.
TCTTTCGGCGAGCATTGGCATTGCCTATTATCCCGAGGACGGGACCGACCACGATACCCTGATCCGCAACGCCGATACCGCCATGTACCGGGCCAAGGAGGAGGGGCGCAACACCTTCCAGATCTTCACCCCGTCCATGTCCCAGCGGGTCAGCGACTGGCTGGCGGTGGAAAATTCCCTGCGCAAGGCGCTGGAGCGCCGGGAATTTTTCCTCCACTATCAGCCCAAGATCGACCTGGTGAGCGGCAGGATTGTCGGCGCCGAGGCCTTGGTGCGCTGGAAGAACGCGCAGGGCGAGCTGGTCTCGCCCCGCGATTTCATTCCCCTGGCCGAGGACAGCGGCCTGGTGGTGGCGATCGGCGAGTGGGTCATGGAGCAGGCGTGCCGCGACGCCAGGAAGTGGTGCGATCAGGGCTTCCGCATCCAGGTGTCGGTCAACCTTTCCCCCCGGCAGTTTCGCCAGGAGGATCTGGTGGACGTGGTGGCCGCCACTCTCCAAAAGACCGGGCTGCCCACAGAGTGCCTCGCCTTCGAGATCACCGAAAGCACGGTCATGGACAATGAGCAGAAGGCGCTGGGGGTTCTGGGCCGGTTCCAGGAGATGGGCATCAGCCTTGCGGTGGACGACTTCGGCACCGGCTACTCCTCCCTCTATTATCTGAAGCACCTGCCCATCGACGAACTCAAGATCGACCGCCGCTTCATCCGCGACCTGCCGGGCCACGAGGACGACTGCGCCATCACCGCGGCCATCATCTCCATGGCCAAGAGCCTGAAACTCACGGTGGTGGCGGAAGGGGTGGAGGAGCGGGAGCAGCTCGCCTTCCTGCGGGAGCACGGCTGCGAGCAGATGCAGGGCTACCTCTTCAGCCCGCCGGTGCCCTACGACGAACTCATCGCCATGCTCGCCGCCGATCGCCGGCTGCAGTTGCCGGACAGCACCGAGGCGGGCCAGCGTTTCCTGCCCTTCGACGCCTGACCTGTCCGGGGCTTTTTCAGCGGTACAGCAGTTGGAAGCGCTCCCAGAAATCGGGGAACGATTTGACCACGCACCCCTCGCCCTCGATCTTTACCCCCGGCACCATCAATCCTGCCACCGCAAAGCTCATGGCAATGCGGTGGTCGTTGTAGGTGTTGATGGCGGCGCCGTGGTAGGGAGCGGTCCGGCCCTGGCCCTCGATGGTCAAGGTGTCGGTTCCCTCTTCGGTGCGCACCCCGAGTTTGGCCAGTTCGCTGGCCATGACGTGGAGGCGGTCGCATTCCTTGATGCGCAGGTGGGCGATGTTCCTGATCACGGTGCGGCCGGTGGCAAAACTCGCCACCACGGCCAGGGTCGGCACCACGTCGGGGCAGTCGCCCATGTCCACCTCGATGCCGTGGAGACTCTCGGTGCCGCTTACCGTGATGCCGTGGATGGTGGTCTCGACCCGGCAGCCCATGCGGCCCAGGATTTCGGCCAGCACCGCATCGCCCTGCAGCGATGGCGAGGGAACGTTGGCCACGGTGACGCTGCCGCCGCTCACCGCCGCCGCGGCCCAGAAGTAGGAGGCGCTGGAGGCATCGCCTTCTACCCGATACTCCCGTGCCCGGTAGCGGCCCCGGGGGATGGTGAAATGGTTGAGGGTTTCGTCGGCAACGGCGTCGATCCCGAAATCCCGCATCACCGCTAGGGTCATGTGGACGTAGGGTTTGGAGAGCACCTCGCCCTGCACGGTGAGGGTGGCGGGGGCGGCACCATAGGGCGCCACCAGCAGAAGCGAGGAGAGATACTGGCTGCTCTTGCCTTCGGGCAGCACGGTGTTGCCGCCGGCGAGCCCCGTGGCGAGAATTTCCAGCGGCGGGCAGCCGGTGTCGTTGGTGCTGCGGATGGCAACCCCCCAGCCGGAGAGGGCCTGCATCAGGGGGGCAATGGGGCGTTCCGCCATGCGTTGGTCGCCGCTGATGGTGAAGGTGCCGTGGCCCAGGGCCGCCACCGAGGTGAGAAAGCGCGTGGCAGTGCCGTTGTTGCCGAGGTAGATCGGCGCCGCCGGCGCGGCGATGCGGCCGCCCTGGCCGTGCACCAGCCAGCGGTTGCCGTGGTGCTCGACGCCGATGCCCATGGCGCGCAGGGCCTCGGAGGTGTATTCGGTGTCCTCGCTTGCCAGCGGGCCGAACAGGGTGGAGTCGCCATCGGCGAGGGCCGCGGCGATGAGGGCCCGCTGGGTGAGGCTCTTTGAGCCAGGCACCTCGACGGTGGCGTGGATGTGACGCTGGGGAATGATCTCTTTCATGGCTTCGGCAGGTTGGCGAGCAGGGTTTGGCGCATGATCTCGAGCGGCGCGGAGAGGCCGGTCCAGACTTCGAATTGGGCAGCGCCCTGGTAGAGCAGCATCTCCAGGCCGTCCACCGGGATGCGCCCTGCGGCGCGGGCGGTGGCCAGCAGTTTGGTTTCAAGGGGAGCGTAGACGATATCCATCACCACCCGGAAGTTGGTGATGGCCTCGGCGGGCAGCGGCAACTGATCGGCATGCGGTGCCATGCCCGCCGAGGTGGCATTGATCAGCCCGTCGGCCTTCAGGGTTGCGGCGGCCTCGATGGGCACCCAGGGGCAGCCCAGGGCCGCGGCCAGGGCCGCCGCTTTTTCGGCGGTGCGGTTGGCCACCGTCACCGTGGCGCCCGCCTCGATGAGGCCGAAGCCGATGGCCCGGGCCGAACCTCCGGCGCCGAGCAGCAGGAGATGGCTGCTCTTGAGCGGCATCACCCTGGTCAGGGCGCGGTTGGCGCCGATCCAGTCGGTATTGAGGCCGTGCAGGGCATTGTCGCGGATAACCAGGGTATTCACCGCGCCGATTTTTTCCGCCACCGGGTCGATGGTGTCAAGGTAGGGGATCACCGCCTGCTTGTGGGGGATGGTGACGCTGGCCCCGCGGATGCCGAGGGCCTTGAGGCCGGCGAGTGCCGCCGCCACATCGGTGACGGGAAAGGCGGCATAGGCTTTGTTGAGCTTGAGGGCGGCAAAGGCGGCGTTGTGCATGGCCGGGCTCAGGCTGTGGCTGACCGGGTTGCCGATGATGCCGTAGAGTTCGGTCCTGGCGTTGAGGGTCATGGACGGAGCGCCGCGCGCAGGCGGTTGAGGGTGGCGACCGGCAACTGGCCGGGCGCGGTGGCGCTGGCCGTATCCGGCGCGGCGTAGGTCATGTAGCCGCCCAGTTCCAGGGTGGCCAGCCGGCTGATGACGCCGGCGGCGCCCATGCAGAAGGCGATGAGCGGGAAATTTTTCTCGGCGGCAAGCAATTGGAGACGCAGCACCCGCAGCACGTCCTGCCAGGAGTGGGCCATGGTGACCATCTTCCCGATGTGCGCCCCGCCATCCTGCTGCTGGCTGAGGATGTCGGTGAGCGTCGCGTCGTCGGGGGTGTGGTCGAAGTTGTGCCAGGAGAGGATGACGCGGCTCTTGGTGGCGGCGGCCAGCAGGTCGCGGCGCAGGCCGTGGTCGGCCTTGAGCTCCAGATCGACGTAGGCGGCACCGGCCTGGGCTGCGTCCAGGAGCAGGGCGGTTCGTTTGGCCTCATCGCCCAGATAGAGGCCGCCTTCCCACTGGGGCCGGTTGGTGAAGAGGAGCGGGGTGGCGAGCTGGGCCAGCAATGGTGCGACCGCAGGCTGCGCCATGGCATCGAGCCGGATCTCGATCACATCTGCCTGGCCATGCAGCCCTTGAGCTGCGGCCAGGGTGAGCGCGACCGTGGGTTGCGCTACCGAGACGCAGACTAAGCCGGTTGGCGTATGTGCGGAGTTCCCCGTTGTCATCCCGAGATAAACCAGCTAAGGTTGCAGGAAACGCCCTTGGGGCGCAGTCGGCGGCCGGCGGCCGCAAGTTTTTCAACCTATTCCATCCGCCGCGTTCTTGTCAACCTTCTCGCCGGTTCCGGCTGGGCCGGGCGGCGTGTACCGGAGGAATATGCCGCGACTCTTTGTTGCCATGGACCTGCCCGAACCGGTGGTGGCCGAGTTGTCCCTGTTCTGCTGCGGCCTGCCGGGTGCCCGCTGGGTGGCGCCGGAACAGCTCCATCTCACCCTGCGCTTTGTCGGCGAGGTGGATGGCGGCCTGTTTCGCGAGATCCGCGAGGCGTTGCAAACGGTGGATGGCGGGGCCTTTGATCTGCGGGTCAAGGGCTTCGGCTGTTTTCCGCCGCGCAAGCCGCCGCGGGTGTTGTGGGCCGGGGTGGAACCAGGCGACGAGGTGATTGCGCTCCGCAATCGGATCGAACGCGCCCTGGTGCGGCTGGGCATCGAGCCGGAGACCCGGAAATTCTCCCCCCACATTACCCTGGCGCGGCCCGACGGCACGCCCATCGGCAAGGTCACGCAATTCCTCGCCGGCAACTCCCTCTATGCCTCGCCGACCTTCACGGTGAGCGAGTTTCATCTTTATTCCAGCGTGCTGACCCCCAAGGGCGCCATCCACACCATGGAGGCGTCCTATCCCCTGACCATGGCCGCGTTATAGCCGCTGCAGCAAGACCACGGCGTGGGCGGCGATCCCTTCCTCGCGGCCGGCAAAGCCCATGCCCTCGGTGGTGGTGGCCTTGAGGTTGATCGCCTCCTCGCCCGTCCGGCAGGTGGCGGCGAGGTTCGTGCGCATGGCCGGGATGTGCGGGGCGAGCTTGGGCTGCTGGGCGATCACCGTGACATCGGCATTGGCGAGGGTGAAGCCCTCCTGCGCCATGAGGCCGACCACGTGGGCCAGCAGCTTGAGGCTGGCGATGCCGCGGTACCGCGGATCGGAGTCGGGGAAGTGGCGGCCGATGTCGCCTTGGCCCAGGGCGCCGAGGATGGCGTCGCAGAGGGCGTGGGTGAGCACGTCGGCATCGGAATGGCCGAGGAGCCCCAAGGAGTGGGGGATGGTGACCCCGCCCAAAATCAGGGCGCGGCCTGCCACCAGGCGATGGGCGTCGTAGCCGTGGCCGATGCGGAGTGTGGGAGTCTGTGCGGCATGCATGAGCAGGGCCTCGGCAATGGTGAGGTCTTCGGGACGGGTGATCTTGAGGTTGGTCTCGCTGCCGGGCACCAAGGCGACCGGACAACCGTTGTGCTCCAGCAGCGAGGCCTCGTCGGTGCCGACAAAGTGGTCGCGCTCTGCGGCGGCATAGGCGGCGTCAAGGAGCGCGCGGCGGGCCACCTGTGGGGTCTGCGCCTGCCAGAGTTTTTCGCGGGCCACGGTGATTTCGATGAGCTGACCGGGCGCCTCGCGTTTCAGGGTGTCCTTCACCGGCACCGCGGCAATGGCGGCGCCATGACCCGCTGCCGCGGCAATGCATGCCTCGATGAGGGCCGGTGTCACCAGGGGGCGGGCCGCGTCGTGCACCGCCACCAGTTCGCTCTCCGCTGGCACGGCGGCCAGGCCGCGTTGCACCGAGTCCTGGCGGGTGGCGCCGCCGGCCACCACCGCGTGGACCTTGGTGATCCCGTGCCGGCGCAGCAGGTTTTCGGTGCGGGAAATCTCGGCCGCCGGCACGGCCACGACAATGGCATTGATTGCCGGCGTGGCGGCAAAGGCGCGCAGGGTGCGGATGAGGAGAGGGATGCCGGCAAGCTTCAGGAACTGCTTGGGCTCGCCATGCCTCATGCGCTGGCCGCTGCCGCCGGCCGGGATGATCGCCGTTACCTGCATGGCGGTCGGGAGAAAAAAAATGGAGTGGGCTGTAAGCCGAATTCTGTACCCTGACGGGCCATGATCATTTCTCTCGGATGCCGGTCGCCCGGCACCTCGTGCAACCTACCCGGAAACATCGGACGGGCCGCCCTCAA
>JBFLXY010000012.1:0-85357 GCA_040757055.1 Thermodesulfobacteriota bacterium
CGGCCTTCTTCACCGGGGCGGCCTTCTTCACCGTCTTCTTCGCCGTGGTCTTTTTCGCCGGGGCCTTCTTTGCCGCGGGTTTTGCGACCGTGGTTTTCTCTGCCATCTCCTTTCTCCTCTTGCTAATGTTGTTCAGTGGGTTTCACGGTCCAACAGCTACTCCCTTATTCCTTCTACAAAAACTCTAGCAGAAAAAAAAGAAGATTGACAAATTTAGCTGCGTAATTTTGCATTTTTTTTCGTGTGTCGCCTCGCACACGTCACCAGAATTCCTCTTCCGCGAAGGAAAAAACTCCCGGTCCTCATCCAGCAATCCCTTGTCATGCAAGGGATTGCGGCAGATGATATATTCATCGCCACTCCCTCACGCCTCTTCCCCGGCCTCAAGAAAAAAAGTTTCCAGCCGGCAGGAAAATTGCGCAAGTGTTTTGCTCCGCAGCAACTGCCGCACCGGGCGCGCGGTTGCCGACTCCTGCACCTGGCAGAGCACCTCCTTCATCTTGCAGAGCACCTGCTGGTCGCCGCAAAAGAGTTGCCGATAGCGCACGAGCAGCGCCTGGAGATACTCATGCAGTTCGACGCGGCGGGTGGCGCCATCGACTGAGGAAGGAGCGTTGCCGCGCAATCGCTCGAAGAGCCAGGGATCATTGATGGCGCCGCGTCCGAGCATGAGTCCGGCGGCATTGGTTTCGCGCAGAACACGATGCCCATCTCCGGCGGTGAAGATATCCCCGTTGGCAATGATCGGAATGGATGTGCGGCGAACCACCTCGGCGGTAACGCGATGATCCGCCTGGCCGTCATAACGCTGCTGCACAGTGCGGGGATGGACGATGAGAAAATCGATGGAGCACTCTTCGAAGAGCGGCAGCAGTGCGAGCAGTTCGGCGGGGTCGGCAAAACCGGCGCGGGCCTTCACCGAAAAAGTCCCGCGGATGGCGGCGCGCAGGGCGTGGAGAACCGACGCCAGACGCTCGGGATCGCGCAACATGCCGCCGCCACAGGCGTTGCCGGTCATGCGACCGTATGGGCAACCGAGATTGATATTGAGATGCACCGCCCCCAGGTCCTGCACGGTGGCGGCGGCAGCGAGCAGGGCCGCGGGGTCGCTGCCGATGAGCTGCACCACCAGCGGCACGTTGCCGGCGCCATGCGCCACCTCCTGGCGATCGTTGCCGGAGATGTTTCTGCGAGTGCTGGCCTTGACCCGGACAAATTCGGTAAAGACCACATCGGGCCGCACCCATTCGATGAAAAGAGTGCGCAGGGCGCGATTGGTGAGGCCCTGCATCGGCGCCAGCATCAACGGCACAGTGCCGGGCTGCCACGGCAAACCGGCGGATGCGCTCGCGCTCACCTCCCGCCCCCCGAATCGCGCATCCCTGCCACCAGCACTCCAGCGGAAAAACCGGATCAGCCCCGGCTCTTCTCCGCCTTCTTGGCCTTCTTCTCCGCCCGCTTCTCCTTCATGGACTTGGCCGGCGCCTTTTTTGCTTCCTTTTTGCTGTCCTGTGCCTTGCTCATGGTCGTTGCTCCTTCGGCTGATGATTGATCAGGATACGCCGGCTGGCTCATGGGGCCGGCGCCTTTGGGAAACAGCGTCTGAAACTTTTTCGGCATCGCCGCCGTAAACTCCATCCGCTCGCCGGTGAGCGGATGGGCAAAGGCGAGAAAGGCCGCATGCAGCGCCAGCCGGCCTATGGGGTCGCTCATGGCGCCGTATTTTTTATCGCCCGCCACCGGATGGCCGAGTTCGGCGAGATGGACGCGGATCTGATTCTTGCGGCCGGTGGTGAGGGTAATGTCAAGCAGGGCATATTCCGGACCGGCCTGCCGCACCGCGTAGTGGGTCACCGACAGCTTCCCTTCCCCTTTGCCCCGCACCGTATGCACCCGCAGCGATTTGCTCTCGCGCAGGCAACTGCTGATGGTGCCCTGGGCTTCGGCAGGCACCCCCTCAACCACGGCGGCGTAGTGCTTTTCCACCTGCGGCCACTGCTCCTGCAATGCCTTTTTTGCGGCCTCGCTTTTAGCAAAGACTAGCAAACCCGAGGTATCGCGGTCAAGCCGGTGGACCACGAAAATCCGCGCCGCCGCATCGCGCTCCCTGAAGTGGGCATTGAGGCGATAATAGGCGGTGCGCTGTTTTTCCTTCTCGGTGGCAATGGAAAGAAGGCCGGCAGGTTTGTTGATGACGATAAGTGCGTCGTCTTCGTAGACGACCGGCAATCCCGGCGGCGGCGCGGCGTCGCGCATCTCCCGGGCGGTCTGGATGCAGACCTCGGCACCGGCCGGCACCGGATGATCGAGCTGCGTCGCCACCGTACCGGCCACCGCGATGGCGCGATATTTGACGAGCTGCTTTACCTTGGTGCGGCTCAGACCAGCTCCGGCCAGCAGTTCCAGCAGAGTGGTGACGTTTTTGGCGGTCAGCGTTTTCATGCTGCCTCGTCTCCGGAGACGGCGGCTACGCCGCGGCGAGGGGCGCCGCCCGGAGGTTATCTATCGTTTCGCCCCGGAACGCGGCGGACCGGAGCGCCGACCGCGAGGGCGGCCGGAACCGCCGGAGCGGGGCCGCCTGCCGCCGCGCGCCTGTTCGCCGGGCTCCACGCTGCCGCGCGGGGCCGGAACCAGCAGCTCAGGCGGCGGATGGACGCATTCGAGCTTGTGGCCAAGCAGCGCCTCGATCTCCGGCATGTAGAAAGCGCCCTCCTCGCAGGCAAAGCTGACGGAAACGCCCTTGGCCCCGGCACGGCCGGTGCGGCCGATGCGATGCACGTAATCCTCCGCCTCGTAGGGCAGGGTGTAGTTGACCACGTGGCTCACGTCGTCGATGTGGATGCCGCGGCCCGCCACGTCGGTGGCCACCAGCACCCGGATCCTGCCCTGGCGGAAATCCTCCAGCGTCCGAATCCGCTGCCCTTGGGAAACCTCGCCGGAGAGCATGGCGCAGTTGATGCCGTTCCGCTTCAGCCGCTCGGTGAGGCGGCGGGTCTCGTCGCGGCGGTTGGCAAAGACCATGACCCGCTGGAGGTCCTGGCTGGTGATGAGGTTGTAGAGCAGATCGTACTTCTCCTTGGCGGTGGCGAGATAGACCACCTGCTCCACGCTCTCCACCGCCACGCTTTCCGGCGCAATCTCGACGTGCACCGGTTTCTTGGTCCACTGGGCCGCAAGATGATTCACCTCCGGCGTCATGGTGGCGCTGAAGAAGAGGGTCTGACGCTCCTCCTTCGGCGGGGTGCTCAGTACGATCCGCCGCACATCGGGAATGAAGCCCATGTCGAGCATGCGGTCCGCCTCGTCGAGCACCAGAATTTCGACCTTGCCGAGGTTTACCGCCTTCTGCCGCTGGAAATCGATGAGGCGCCCCGGGGTGGCGACCATGATGTCCACCGGTCCGGCGGTGATCTGGAGGCGCTGCTTCTGGTAGTCGATACCGCCAAAGACGGTCAGCACCGTAAGCCCGCTGTATCTGGCCAGCGCCTCCGCCTCCTTGCCGATCTGGATCACCAGTTCGCGGGTCGGGGCAAGAATCAGCGCGCGGGGCGTGGCCGCCGGCTGATCTTCACCGCGCGGTCTGGCGAGAAATGCAGTAATGAGGGTGATGAGAAAGGCAGCGGTCTTGCCGGTACCGGTCTGGGCCTGGCCGATGACATCGCGGCCTGCCAGACTATGGTTCAGGGTCTCGGTCTGGATCGGCGTACAGTACCGGAAGCCGATGTCGGCGATGGCGTGCATGGCTTCCGGCGGCAGAGGGAAGTCATGGAAACGGGTCTTGCCCTCCTCGGGCACCACCTGAAACTCTTCCGCGCTCCACGGCGCTGCGGCAGCTACACTGGGTTGGGGCACCCCCTCTTCCGCCGGTTTTTTCTTGCGCCGACGGCGGCGCTTGCGGGCAACGCCTTCGGCAGCGCCCTCCTCCGTCCTTGCGCTTGGCGGTACCGCCGTACGCGTTTCCGCCGCTTGCGGTTGCTCCTTGGCAAGCTTGCCGCGGACAAACTGTAACAGTCGCTTGATCATGCATCCTTCCTTGCTTACTGCCCGCGGGGGAAGACGCGGGCCACGGCCTCTTGCCGCAATCCTTGGCTCTTTTTCCAATCTGGCTTCTTTCTATAAAATAAATCCCGTCACCTGTATATCGTTATTTCAATGAGCCTCGCCACAACCCTCTCTTCGCGGGCGATAAAACTGCAACTGGCCGCCGGTACGGCGAAAGCGGCCTGCCGTGAATCTGATTGACAAGAGTCCCTGTGGGGCGGTGTAATAAAAGAATCCGGCCGACTCTTGGCGCCGCATGTTGGGCGCCATGCAGTGCGTGGTCTTGTTCCTGGTTGACGCAACCCTTGCCCAAGGAGGCTCTCCATGGCAACAGCCGCTCGCAATCCGGGCCTCATCGTCACCGCGGCCGGCACCGGCATCAATCTGGCACTCGGTGTCCTCTACACGTGGAGCATCTTCAAGGAGGCCATCAAAGATTCCATTGAACAGGGCGGCCCCGGCTCCTTCCAGTGGGACCTCGCCGCCCTCAATGATCCCTATGCCGTCTGCTGCCTCGTTTTCGCCTGCACCATGATCGTGGCCGGCAAGGTGCAGGATCGCCACGGGCCCCGGCTCACCGCCATCATCGGCGGCGTTCTGGTGGGCGCTGGCTTCATCTGGATCTCCGGCACCACGGCCTACTGGAACTGGGTATTCGGTTTCGGCGGACTGGTAGGCATGGGCATCGCCTTTGGCTACGCCGCCGCCACCCCGCCGGCCCTCAAATGGTTTCCGCCCAACAAAACCGGCCGTATCGCCGGCATCGTCGTCTCGGGCTTCGGCCTTGCGTCGGTGTATATTGCGCCGCTGGCGCAATATCTGCTCACCTCACGCGGCTTTACCGAAACCATGCTCTTCTTCGGGCTCGCTTTCTGCGGCACGGTCTCGCTCCTTGCCCTGCTGCTGCGCAATCCGCCGCCGGGCTTCACGCCCCCAGGCTTTATCGAACGCCGTTTCTGCACCACCGAGGCGCGGCAGGCGCGCGCTCTTTTTGCGGACGAAAATCTTTCACCGCTGGAAATGATACAAACGCCTGCCTTTTGGCGCATCTGGCTGCTCTATTTCATCGGCGCCGGCGCCGGATTGATGGTCATCGGCAGCGTCTCCGGCATGGCCAAAAGCAGTCTGGGCGCCAACGCCTTTCTGGCGGTGGCGATTCTGGCGGTGGGCAACGCCTCCGGCAGGATCGTGGCCGGTTTGCTGGCAGACAAGGCAGGACGTTGCCGCACTTTGGCCGGAGTATTCGGCCTCCAGGCAGCGATGATGTTCGCCGCCGTTCCCATCATCGGTGCGGCTCCCGCCAATGCCTTCCTGCTGGTGGCTCTGGCTACAGTAATCGGCTTCAATTACGGCGCCAATCTCGCCCTTTTCCCTACCTTTGCCAAGGACCTCTGGGGCATGAAGCACTTCGGAGCCAACTACGGCATCCTCTTTACCGCTTGGGGCGTGGGCGGTTTTGTCATGAGCCGCGCCTCCCAGGTGCTGCGAGCCGGCAGCGCCAGTTACTCCGCCTCGTTCCTTCTTGCCGGAGTCCTGCTCCTCATCGGAGCAGGACTCATCATCTGCCTGCGTGACAAAAAAGAAGAGCAACGCCGCGCCCTCTCCTCCCGACCGGCCGCCCTCAGCAGCAAACTTTAATTGGGCCGGGCATCACTCCAGGCCAATAAAAAACCCCGCCGCAGCGGGGTTTTTTATTGGCATCATCGCGCCCCGGCTCAGCGGACGCCCGGCGGCAGGGCCAGGGTGCCGGCGCCTCCCCCCCCCCTTTCTTCGGGCCTGCGCGCCCCACGCCCTTCCACCAGTTCGATGAGGCCCTGGATGTTGTCGCGCAGCATGATGGTCTGGGACATCACGGCCTCGGCGGCCGCCGCCAGTTCCTCGGCGCTGGCGGCCAATTGCTGGGTGCCGCTGTCCATCTCGGTCACCGCCTTGTTGATCTGGACAATGCCCTGGGTCTGCTCATGGGAAGCGGTGGATATCTCCTCGATGAGCACCCCGACCTTCTTGGTGCCGTCGATCACCTCGTTGGACTGCTCCACCACATTGTTGACCTTGGCCAGCCCGTCGTTGACGTTCTTGATCGCCCGCTCGATGAGGGCGGAGGAATTCCTGGCCGACTCCGCCGCCCGCATCGCCAGATTGCGCACCTCGTCCGCCACCACGGCGAAGCCGGCGCCGTGCTCGCCGGCCCGGGCGGCCTCCACCGCGGCGTTCAGCGCCAGCAGATTGGTCTGGAAGGCGATGCTCTCGATCTCCTTGATGATGCTGGAAATCTCGTCGCTGTCCCGTTTGATGTTCTGCATGCTCTTCTGCATCTCGCCGATGTCGAGGTTGGCTTTGTTGCTCACCTCGGCATTATGGCGCATGGCGCCATTGGCCTCGGAGGAATTGGTATCGTTCTGCTGGATCATGGCGGTGATCTCCTCCAGCGAGGCGCTGGTTTCCTCCAGCGACGCCGCCATTTCCGAGGCCATCTCCGCCAGTTGCTGGGTGGAACCGGAGGTGGCGCGGGACTCGTCGGTGATGCGGTCGGCGGCATGATCGAGTTCGGCGGCGATGCTGTTGATGGTGCGAACGATCATCTGCACAAAGAGCACGGAGAGGACAACCACCGCAAGAATCGACACCACCCCGCCAACCGTGTAGAAGACGACGAACCAGTTCACCTGCTTGATGGTGCTCTCCTTGATCTGCCCGGTGACCTCGCGCAGCTCATCCACCGCATCCTTGCTGCTGGTCATGAGGTCGTAGTACATGTCGAAGAACTCGCCATCAAAGGCAGCAGTGGCTCCGGCGGTGTCGCCCCGCTGGAGTGCCGGCAGAATCTGGGTGTTGATGATCTCCTTCATCTTGGGCCAACTGGTCTCGGCCTGCCGGTGGGAGATCAGCACGGCGGAGCTCTCGGGCATGGCATGGCAGGAGGTGCAATGCATCTTCGCATACTCGCCGGTGCCCTTGAGCTTGGCCTGCATGGCGTCCAGGGTCTCATCCTGCTTCTGCAGGGTGGTCCGGAGACCGCTCAGCGACTCCTCGTCATATTCCAGCACCTGACCCTTGAGGATGCTGTTCAGCAGGTTGAAATTGAGGCGGGCCCGGGCGAGATCGTCGATGTAGTTGGTTTTCATCTCGATGCCGCTGTAGGTGCGGCCGCCGATCTGCACCTTTTTGATGATCGACAGCCCCAGAACGACGCTGACTATGAGGGAAATCGATGCAAACGCCACCAGCAGAAACAGTTTTTTCCGCAGACTCAACCCATTCAACCATGACATCATCGCCCATCCTCCCTGTGCAACAGAGCCACCCTGCTGCGCCCACCTTCTGATTATCGGAGCCCGCGTGCGTCCAGCCCAAGGACAACGCGCCTCCTGCCGCCTTGCCGGCCAAGACGGTACAATTTTTTATACGGGTACAAAATTTCCGGATTTTTTTTCCTGCCAGAACCTACCCTGTCTACGGCTGAAAAACAAGAACAACTCTTTCAAATTACAGAGTTTTTTCCAGGAAAACCGCAGCCGGTTGTTTTCACTGAAAAAATCCGCAAGAGCTGCGATATGCCCTTCCACGGAGGTACAAAATATTATACCGCCATCCTGTTGCCATCGTTGCCGCTGGCACGAAAAAAGGTGTCGTGACAGCAGGTTGTCATATTTTCTTCTCTTCGCTGGCCAACGGCACGCGGCTTGCAACACTACGAGAGCGAGTACACAACTCTTATCTCCTTTCTCCTGCAAGAGGGCCGGCTCTGAAATCAGAGTCGGCTTTCTTGTTTCTGGGGCACTGGCGCCCACCCCCTAAAATTCCGTTTCCGCCTTGGGCGGCACAAAGCGCAGGCCGATGTGGCAGACGCCGGATGGCAGCCGCTGGACCCAAAGGCAATGCGCCCGCCGCCTCTGGCGGCTTCCGTGCAGATCAAAACGCATCTCAAAGGGGAGATCTTCCTGTACCTCGAAGCAGATGCCCTCATCGGAGATGTTGACCCCCCTGGCCCGAAGCACGTCAAAGTCGCCCATGAACTCCACATCGGCATCCAGCGGCAGGCGGGGCGGGCGCTCCAACGGGCAACCCGGCCGGGACGCGGTGCCGGCAAACCTCGCCTCCAATTCGGCCACCTGCCGCCGCAACGCCAGGATTTCGGCCTCCAGTTCCTCCCTGCTTTTCTGGCTGTGGTTCATGCATGCCTCGCTGGACAGATGCCGATCGCTCATGCGCAGGACCCGGTCCGGAAATACCCCATCATAGATTTTTTTTTCACAAAAAGGCAAGGAAAGTGAGGATCACCGCAGAAAAACGCCAGCCATCGCGACAGACGGTGACAATTCCACCACCCCCTGCTATATAAAGGAAAACAGCAGGGCATGCGATGCGCAACGGACAGGAAAACGAACTCGCCAGGGAATACGCCTACATGCGCGAGATACTGGGCTCGGACATCGAGGTGTGGAAGGTGCTCCAGCACCAGTTTTCCGTGCTCCAGCAGCGGCTGCAGACCATCTTCACCCTGGGGGCGCTGGGCATCACCGTCACCGGCTTTTCCGGCCACCGCATCGTCGCGGCCGGGGCCGCCAGCGGCATCCCCCTGGTGATCGGCCTCGGCACCATCCTGGTTGCGCTCTTCCTCGCCCTTTCCGGCTCCAGCAAGCTCCGCTGGCTCTCCACCTTCCACGGCCCCGAGGTGGCGGCAAACTTCACGGCGATCATCGCCGCCCGCAACGAAAAATCCCGGCTGTTCCGACGCTCCCTCACCGTGCTGCTTGCCGGCCTCGCCTGGTACGTGCTGGCCATTTCAATCTTCCTGCTGCGCGCCTCGTTCCGGCAGATTCCGCTCTATTAGCCCTCACTCCTTCCCGGACAGTGGGGTGCCTTTCTTCGCCTGTTCCAGTTCCTGCCGCACCGCCAGATAATCTTCGGTGGTGGCCCGCAACCGCTGGGTCAGGATATGGGCGAACATCTTGTACATGGCGGCCTGAAACTCCGCCCCGTCTCTGACGGCGCGCTGGTCCAGATGGGCGGCGTCCACAACCAGGCAGGTGGTCTCGCCCACGGCGCGCACCGTGGCAAAGCGGGGCGAACCATCCACCAGGCTCATCTCGCCGAAGACGTCGCCGGTGCGGCGGAGGGTGGAGACCACCTTGCCGCCCTTGCTGACCTGGACAGCGCCGGAAAAGAGAAAATACATGCTTTGCTCCTTCTCCCCTTCCTGAATCACGATCTCCCCGGGGTCGTAAGTGCATATCTTGCAAAGGCGCAGCAGCTCTTTGAGACGGCGGTCGTCGAAGGCCGCAAAGGCAGGAAGCACCTTGATGCGCGCCACCAGATGGTCCTGGCCTTCCAGGTAGGCGGATTCCCTCATGATCTCCCTCCTGACGGTGTCGGGGTCAGCGCCCCATGCCGACGATGTTGGCTGGATCGGCCAGCACCCGCCACATCCGTTCGCTGATCTCGTCGATGGCCGCCGTGGTCACCGAAAGCGGCAGCCAGAGATAGACGACATTCCCCAAGGGCCGCAGGATCAGCCCTTCCTCCAGCCCCCTGAGATAAATGGGCCAGCCAACCCGCTCCTCATGGGCAAAGGGGGCTTTGCCCGCTTTGTCTTTGACCAGTTCCAGGGCGGCGATCAGGCCGAGCTGGCGCACGTCGCCCACCCAGGGCAGTCCGGCGAAACGGCTCAGGCGCTGCCGGAGATGATCGATTTTGGCCGGCAACCCGGCCAGGGTCGCCTCCTCGTCAAAGACCCTGAGCGAGCCGAGGGCGGCGGCGGCGGCCAGCGGGTTGCCGGTGAAGGTGTGGCCGTGGAAGAAGGTCTTCCCCTCCCGGTAGTCGCCGTAGAAGGCCTGATAGATTTCGTCGGTGGTGAGGGTGGCGGCCATGGGAAGCACGCCGCCGGTGAGCCCCTTGGACAGGCAGAGAAAATCCGGCGCGACCCCGGCCTGTTCCAGGGCGAAGAGGGTGCCGGTGCGGCCGAAGCCGGTGGCCACCTCATCAAAGATCAGGTGCACGCCGTGCGCCCTGGTCATGGCCGCGACTCTGGCCAGGTATTTGACCGGATAGACGATCATGCCGCCGGCGGCCTGGATGAGCGGCTCCACAATCAGCGCCGCGAGTTCCCGGCCATGCTCGGCCAGCAGGGCGGCATAGTCATTGAGACATTCGCAGTCGCAGGTGGCCTGCTCCCGCCCCATCGGACAACGGTAGCATGAAGGCGACGGCAGTCGATGGGAATCGAAAAGCAGATGGCGGAAGACCTGATGGAACTCGGGCACGCCGCCGAGGCTCATGGTGCCGATGGTGTCGCCGTGGTAGCCGCGGGTCAGGGCCACCATTCTGGTCCGTTCCGGCCGGCCGCTCTGGCGCCAGTACTGGACCGACATCTTCATTGCGATCTCGCAGGCGGTGGAACCGTTGTCCGAATAGAAAACCCTGGTGAGATTCGCCGGGGTACGCTGCACCAGCTGCTCCGCCAGCAGCACCGCCGGCTCGTGGGTCGTGCCGGCCAGCAGCACCTGATCGAGGCGTTCCAGCTGGTCGCGGATGGCGGCCATGATCGTCGGGTGGTTGTGGCCATGGACGATGCACCACCAGGAGGAAATGGTGTCGTAGTAGGGTTTGCCGGCCTGATCGTAGAGCAGGAGTCCGGAGGCGCGGTCGATGCACAAGAGGTCGCGGTCGGCGTAATCGTGCATCTGGGTGTAGGGGTGCCAGAGATATCGGCGGTCCTTGGCCTGGAGGTCGCGGCTCATCGCTGGCTCACGGGTTGAGCAGCCGGCAGACGGCGGGCAGGTTGCGGTAGCGTTCGGCGCAGTCGAGGCCATAGCCGACCAGAAAGCCCTCGGCCACGGTGAAGCCGGCATAATCCACCGTCACCGCCACCTCGCGCCGCTCCTGTTTGTCGATCAGGGCGCAGATTTTGAGCGAGGCCGGAGAGCGCGCCAGAAGCAGTCCGCGCAGGCAGGCCAGGGTACGGCCGGTATCGACGATATCCTCCACCAGCAAGAGGTCCTTGCCGGCGATGGCCAGCTCGATGTCCTTGGTCAGGCTGACGGTGCCGGAGGAGCAGGTGCCCTGGCCGTAGCTCGCCGCCCGGACAAAGTCGATTTCCAGCGGCAGGTCGATGGCCCGGGCCAGATCGGCGGTGAAGATGAAGGCGCCGTTCAGGATGCCGATGAGCACCAGCGGCCGGCCGGCATAGTCGCGGGCAATGGCTGCCCCCAGCTCTCTGACCCGGCAGCGGATCGCCTCTTCCGGGATGACCACCTCATGTTCCACCATGGCTCTTTCCTTTGCTGTGCCGCCTTCCGGCAAAGGCCGGACCGGCCGACGGCCTTGGCAGAAAAACCTTGACGCCTGTTGCTCCTTCTATAATGCTTGAAAAAAATGAGCAAGGAGGATGGCATGAAAAAATACGAATGCGGCGTCTGCGGCTATATCTATGACCCCCAGGTCGGCGATCCCGACAACGGGATTCCAGCCGGCACCGCCTTTGAAAGTCTGCCCGACACCTGGGTCTGCCCCATCTGCGGCGCCAGCAAGGATATGTTCACCCCCATCGACTGACAGTCCGGCGCTACTGAGGGAGCCTGCCGACCACATCCGACAGGCTCCTCTCCAGTTCCCAGCGGAATTCGCCGACAAAGCTCGGAACGTGCGCGGCCCGGAACGGCGCATGCTCCTGCCGGATGATATCCCAGGCGGTTGAGTGCATCACCTCCTCGCCGACGGGCTTGGCCTGCCCGCCGAACGCCTCCCCGGACTCGGCGGCAAAGATGTTGGCCAGCGCCACCAGCGCCACCGCAAGCCGATTGAGCGGAGCCCGTTGCGGCGCATGGTGGTAATGCATCACGTCGAGATAGGGCTGCGGCAGCCCGAGCTGCTCGCCGAGCCACGCGCCGGCCTTGCCGTGGTCCATGCCGATATATTCCTTCTCCGCCCTGATCAGTTCCGCAAACGGCGGCTCCGGCCCGGCAAGCTGCGGGTAGAAATCCGGCGCCACCAGATCGAGCGCCAGCACGCCGAGGTCATGAAGCAGCCCGGCCAGCATGATGTCGAGGCCGACCTCAACCCGCAGCGCCTCTTTCAGCAGCTCGGCGATCCTGGCCACGGCCAGGCTGTGGCGCCAGAAGGAACGGGCCACGCCCTCATAGCCGCTGAAGGGAACAACGTCACGGCTCGCCGTGATGAACCGCTCCACCTCCCTCCGGATGTTGCGCATGCCGATGATGACCATGGCGTGCGGCACCGAA
Organism: Thermodesulfobacteriota bacterium; assembly: GCA_040757055.1. Taxonomy (GTDB): domain Bacteria; phylum Desulfobacterota; class Desulfobulbia; order Desulfobulbales; family Desulfurivibrionaceae; genus JAJZRJ01. The sequence goes on from JBFLXY010000012.1 coordinate 12,282, forward strand.
CTGACGGCGGTGGCACGGCGGTAGAGCGGGGAATTGGCGGCCTGGACCACCTTGCAGGCCAGCACCGGATCGAGGCCGATGGCTTCGGCAAAGGCCCGGGTGTTGTCGGTGGCCTCGCCGTCGCGGAGCATTCGGCCGACCTCCCTGATCACCGCCGGGTTGATGCAGCGGATATGCTCCGCCTTGATCTTGGGCTGGAGCTTGCTCGGCGCCAGCCGATTCTTCGGACTCGGCATCGGGGGGAGCGGCTGCCGCATGATCGTTGCGCCGGGCTTTGCAGCGGTTTCGGCCGGGGCCGCCGGTACGGCCCCGAGGACGGCCGGCGTGGGCTTTTCCGCAACATCCGGCGCAGGCGTCGCCGCAACCTCCTCCTCGCCGGCCATGCGGCGATTGGCCAGATCGAGGCGGGAAACAAGGATCTCGCTGAACCGCTTGTAGAATTTGAGCTGGAGGAAAACACTGGCGGTGCTGACCACCTCCGGCTCCATCCGCAGCACAAAGGCATCCTGGCTGGCGACCACGTCGGCGGTGCGCCTGAGCTCGGTCACCATGGCCATCTCGCCAATGCATTCGCCAGGGGCAAGGGTGGTGAGCACCACCGGCTTCCTGCCGCGCCCGGCCTTGACCACCTGGGCCTCGCCCTTGACCAGGATATAGAAGGCCCGCTCCATGGTGCCTTGCCGCACGACCAGGGCGCCCTTCGGCACCCGCAGCCATTTGCTGACCGCAAGAAACTGCTTCAGTTCATGGTCGTCGAAGTCCGCGAAAAAATGCAGTCGGCGCAAAAAGCCGATCTGCTGGTCGAGATCGAGTTCCCTGTTCCGCTCCTTCTGCCCTTCTCCCATCGCCTCGTCTCCCGGTGGTTGGCGCTTCCCCTGCTATTTGCCGATGCAGAAACGCGAAAAGATCAGGTCGAGCATCTCCTCGCTGGTGGTCTCGCCGATGACCTCGCCGAGATGATCGAGCGCCGTCTGCAGTTCCACCGCAATCAGTTCCGGCGACAGCGCCCGACCAAGCCCCTCGACAATGCGGTCTGTGGCGGCAATGGCAAGCTTGAGCGCGGCCTCGTGCCGCACATTGGGCACGCTGGCATGCCCAGGTTCCCACCGACCCGTCCCGGCGACGGTGGTGAAGATCACCTTTTCCAGCTCGCCGATGCCTGCGCCGGTCCTGGCGGAAATCGCCGCGCCCGGAATTCCTGCAACCTCGGACCGCACCGCAGCCACCACCTCGGGTGGCGCGATATCGCACTTGTTGATCACCAGCACCATGGCCTTGTCGCCCACGCTGGCCAGCAGTTCGCGGTCCTCTTCCGTCACGCCGGCAGTGGCGTCCACCACCAGCAGGACCAGATCGGCATCCGCCGCCTTCTGCCGCGAACGGCGGATGCCCAGCTCCTCCACCATCTCCCTGCTTTCACGGATGCCGGCGGTGTCGGCGATCCGCACCGGCATGCCTTTGATCACCAGATACTCCTCGATGGTATCGCGGGTGGTACCCGGCACCGCGGTGACAATGGCGCGCTCTTCGCGCAAGAGGCTGTTCAGAAGGCTCGACTTGCCGACATTGGGCCGGCCGAGGATCACCGCCGCAATCCCCTCCCGGAAAAGCCGGCCGCTTGCTGCCCTGGCCACCAGGGCAGCAAGCGGCTCGCGCACCCCGGCGATGAGCCGCTGCCGCAATTCCGCCGGCGCGATGATCTCCACCTCCTCGTCCGGAAAGTCGATGGCCACTTCCATGATAGCACGAACACCGAGGAGGCTGTCACGGATTGTTGCGACGGCGCGATGGAGCCCCCCCTCCATCTGGTCCGCCGCCATCCGGGCACCGGCGCAGCTCTTGGCCTGGAGCAGGTCGATCACCGCCTCGGCCTGGGTAAGGTCGATGCGGCCGTTGAGGAAGGCTCGTTTGGTAAATTCGCCGGGCTGGGCCAGACGCACGCCGGGCTCGGCCAGAATGGAGGCGAGAATCTCCTGCAGCACCAGGAAGCTGCCGTGGCATTGCAGCTCCACCACATCTTCACGGGTATAGGTGTGGGGCGCCCGCATGTAAACGGCCAGCGCCTCATCAAGGATGGCTCCGGAACGGGGCGCCACCACCCGACCATAGTAAAGACGGTGGCTGCGGTAGGTTGTGGCGGAATGACGGCGGTGGAAGAGGGCCTGCAGGACAGGGAGCGCCGCCGGCCCGCTGACGCGTATGACCCCGATGCCGCCGGGGCCGGGCGGAGTCGCGATGGCCGCGATGGTGGCCTCGGAATGATCTGGCGTCGCCATGGCTTGCCCCCTGCGCGAAGCACCGGCCAGCGGCCGGGACCGGTGCGCGTACCGACTGAGCCGCCGGACTTTGCAACAGCCTTTCAACAGGTTATCAACAGCCCTTCAACAAAGAACCGGCAGCGCATTCACCACGCTGCCGGCTCGGCCTGCAGTCGCTGCTCAGTGATTGCCATTTTCGCGCGGCCGACCGCCATTGCCGCGGCGCCGCGACGAGCGCCGCCGCCCCGGCGGCTTGCTGCCCGGCAGGTGGATGAGCACCTTCTTGAACACCCCGTCGCCCACGCTGCGGCTGCGGATCTCGTTATCCGGCTGCAGGGCGAGATGCACGATGCGCCGCTCCGCCGGGCTGAGGGCCGGAATGGTCCGGGACTTGCCGGTGGCCTTCACCTCGGCGGCCAGGGCCAGGGCCCGCTCCTCCAGCTCCTTGCGGCGGGTCTCGCGGAAGGAGCCGGCATCCAGCCCCAGCACCACCTTCTTCGGGATCACCCGGCTGACAATCTTGCGCAGAAGGTATTGGAGGCCGTCCAGGGTCTGGCCTTCCGGCCCGGTGATGGTGGCGAGATCACCCTCATCGATGCGGAGCAGCACCTTGTTGCTGACATCCTGGCTGGCGGTCACCTGGGCCGGGCAGCCCATCAACTGCAGCATTTCGGCAAGGCGGGCCTTGATGGTTTCCAGCTCCTCGTTGGTGAGTGGCTCACCGCCAGCCTCCTCGCGGTCGCCCTCGTCCTCTTCCTCCGGCGGCCGCTTCTTCCGCTCGGGTTTGGTCTCGGCCTTCGGTTCCGGCCTGATCTTCGGCTCCGGCTTGGCCTTTGCCTCAGGCTGGGGCCTGGCCTCGGGTCGCGCCTTCACCTCCGGCTTCGCCGCGGCTGCCTCCGTTGCCTGGGCCGGCGCGGCCCCGCGACGGGAGACCCGGATCACCGCCTTTTTCTTGCCCAGCCCGAAAATCCCCAGCGAGCCGGTGGAGACGATCTCGATCTCCAGCTCCTCGCGCTTCACCTTGAGGCTGGCGCAGGCGTTGCTGATCGCCTCGTCGATGTCGAGGCCCTTGTATTCCATCTTGGCGTTGCTCATTCTTTTTCTCCTCCGCTGCGTGCGCCCGGCGGCCGGAGCTGCTCCGGTCAGCCGGTTCCGGCCGTCCCGCGGCCGCGCCGGATCATTCGGCTGTGGCGGTCTCCCGGTTCACCAGATACTGCTGGCCAATGGTGAGCAGGTTGTTGACCAGCCAGTACAGCACCAGGCCCGAGGCAAAATTCAGGAACATGAAGGTGAAGATCACCGGCATGAAGAGCATGATCTTGGCCTGGGTCGGATCGCCGGTGGTGGGCGTCATCTTCTGCTGCACGAACATGGAGCCGCCCATGAGCAGGGTCAGCACCGGGATGCCGTGCAGCCAGGGAATGTCGAAACCGATATAGAGACGGTCCGGGGCCGCGAGATCGGTGATCCACAGCATGAACGGCGCGTGCCGCAGTTCGATGGACTGGAGCAGCACCTTGTAGAGGGCGAAAAAGACCGGAATCTGGAGCAGCATGGGCAGGCAGCCGCCCAGGGGATTCACCTTGTAGGTCTGGTAGAGCTTCATCATCTCCTGCTGCTGGAGGACCTTGTCGTCCTTGTATTTCTCGCGCAGCTTGGCCATTTTCGGCTGGATCTTCTGCAGGGTCTTCATCGACTCCATGCCCTTCTGGGAAATGGGCCAGAAGATGAGCTTGATCAGCACGGTGACCAGGATGATGGCGATACCGTAGTTGCCGACGTATTTGTAAAGGAAATTCAGGAGGTAAAGAGTGGGCCGGGCGATGACGTCGAACCAGCCGAAATCCACCGCCCGCTCAAGGTCGTTGCCCAGGGTTTTCAGCAACTGCAGTTCCTTGGGCCCGAAATAGAGGGTGTACCGATATTCCTTGCTCGCCTGCGGAGCAATGGTGTCGGCGGCGCCGGCCAGCACGGTGGTGACCCTGCTCTCGTCGGCCGCCGAGAAGTGGGCGGTGGCCTGGCCCACCCCCTCCGGCACGATGGCGGTCATGAAATAGGTGTCTTCGTACGCGGTCCAGCGCACGCTGCCGGTCAGGCTGGTGCTGCCGCCGGCCTTTTTGATGTCGTCTACCTTCACTTCATGCAGCACCCCGCCGAGGTAGGCAGCCGGGCCCTGGAAAAGGAACTGGCTCTCCTCGCCGGTAAAGGGGCGATTGACCAGCGTGAGATACGGCGCCCCCTGAAGCGGCACGGCCGAGCGGTTGTGCACCGTGATGGCGAGGCCGATGCGGTAGTCGTTGCGGCTGAAGGTATAGCGCCGTTCGATTTCCAGCCCCGAGGGCAGCTTGCCGGTCAGGACCAGGGTCTTGGCCTCATCATCCGCCACGGTGACGCTGGACGCACTGGCGGCATAGAGCAGGTGGTCGGCCTGCGCCGGCTCAACCCCCCAGGAGAAAAAGAGGGGCAGCCCCTCGGCCGGCTCGACGCGGATCAGTTCCTTGGGCCCTGACTGATGGTCCAGCACCTCGCGATATTTTTTGAGCTGAAAGCTCTTGACCACGCCGTTGGCCTCGGCAATCACCGCCCTGTAAAGGTCGTTCTCCACCGGGATATCCCGGCCGGCCTGGAGCGGCAGCGGTTGCGTCCCGCCGAGGACCTGTTTGCCGGTCAGCACCGGCACCTCGCCTTTGGTTTGGCTCTTGTCCTCCGGCGCCGTCACCGTCACGGTTTCCGGCACCGGCTGCGGGGCAGGCACGAAAAAGTACTGGTAGATCATGAGAATCGCCACCGACAGGGCGATGGCAATCACGGCGCGTTGGTTTTCCATGGGGAACTTCCTTTGCGGTTCGGGGTAAGGACATCATCGTGGATGCCGGGGCGGCCGGCCGGCGCCACCACCGGGTCGAATCCGCCCGGATGGAAGGGGTGGCAGCGCAGAATCCGGCGCAGGGCAAGCCAGGAGCCGCGCCAGGCGCCATGCAGCTCGATGGCCTCCAGGGCATAATGGGAGCAGGTCGGCACAAAACGGCAGGAGGGGGGAAACAACGGCGAAAGGGCAAGCTGGTACAGCCTGACAAGGGCGATCAACAGACGCTTCACGGCAGTTCCCTGTCGAACGGGGTCCCGATCCTGCGGGGTGCCGGTCCAGGCTGCCGGACCTTTCCGTGCTCTTTCATGCGGACCCTTTACGGTTGCGACGCGCCACGGCCGGCTGCGGCTCCATGAAGCCGAAGGCCTTGGCCGGCTGCCGGTCCAGCACCTGCCGGACCGCCGCGGCGACCGCGGCCGGCGAGTCGGGAACAAAGCCGTCCCGGACAGCGAAGACCAGATCAACCGGCGGATCGATCAGCTGCCGGTGCAACCGAAAAAATTCTCGAATGATTCGTTTGATCCTGTTGCGCCGCACCGCCTGGCGCACGCCATGGATACTGATGCCGAGCCGCGCCTCATTGTGGCCGCTTTTCCGCCAGACGAGAGTGAAATGGTCGCCGCGCAACCGCCGGCCCCTGGCGTAGATCTCGCGGTACTCCCAGGGCTTGGCGATGCACACCGTTTTCGGTAGCGGCCTCTTCTCCATGGCCTGGCCGGCAATGCGCCAAGCGCTCCGGCGCCTGAAAAATCAGACCGCCAGACGCTTGCGCCCCTTGGCGCGGCGACGGCTCAAAACCGCCCGGCCATTCTTGGTGCTCATCCGGACGCGAAAACCATGGGTGCGATGCCGCTTCTCATTGCTCGGCTGATACGTTCTCTTGCTCATGCTGCCACCTCGATTGCTTGCTCGTTTTGCCGCCCTTGCCGGGGCACCAGAATCACGCTTCCGGAACCGCCGGGCGGGTCAGGAATAAGGAAGACGGCAGATGCCGCACCACCCGGAGCGTCCATTCCGGAAACGGCGGATAGTACCCGGAACCGCAGCGTCTGTCAACCCAATCATGAAAACAGGACCTTACGGACCGGGATCGCTCCCCTCGGCATCGAGACCAAAGACCTTGCGGACCAAAACGAGTTGCGCCCGCTTTTCTTCAACCGGCGCCGCCGCCTTCATGAACATCATCGGGTCGTGGAGCATCTTGTTGATCACGGCGTTGGCCATGAGTTCGATGCCTTTGCGCTCCTTCTCCCCCAATTCCGCCAGGCTTCCGAGGGTCCTGGCCAGTTCCGCATCGCGGATCGCCTCGGCTTTCCTGCGCAGGGCCGTGATGGTGGGCGCCACCTCCATGGCCTCCAGCCACTGGAGGAACTTGATCGCCTCTTCGCCGACGATGCGCTCCGCCTTGTCCGCCTCCTTCTGGCGCTCGGCCCGGTTCAGCTCCACCACCTGCCTGAGGTCGTCGATGTCGTAAAGATAGACGTTGTCGAGGTCGTTCAGTCCCGGGTCGAGGTCGCGGGGCACGGCGATGTCGATGAGGAAGAGCGGACGGTTGTGGCGCTGGCGCATCACCGGCCGCACCTCCTCCTTGCGCAGGATGAGGTCGGTGGCGCCGGTGGAGCTGATGAGAATGTCCACCTCGGCCAGTTGCGGCACCAGTTCGTCGAGCCCCACCGCGGTGCCGTGGAAGGTCTGGGCCAGCTTCACCGCCCGCTCCAGCGTCCGGTTGGCCACCACCACCTTGCCGATGCCCTGGGCCACCAGATGTTCGGCCGCCAGTTCCGCCATCTCGCCGGCCCCGACCAGGAGCACCTTCTTGTCCTTGAGGTCGCCGAAAATCTTCCTGGCGAGCTGCACCGCCGCATAGCTGATGGAAACGGCGCTGCCGCCGATGTTGGTCTCGGTGCGGATCCGTTTGGCCACCGAAAAGGCCTTGGTGAGCAGCTTGTTCAGCACCGCGCCGGTGGCCTGTTGCTCGGTGGCGGCCCGGTAGGCCTCTTTGAGCTGCCCCAGGATCTGCGGCTCACCCACCACCATGGAGTCGAGACTGGCGGCCACCCGGAAGACATGGGTCACCGCCGCGCCGCCCTGATGAAAGTAGCTGTACCGTTTCGACTCCTCGGGCGGGATGCCGCTGGCGCCGAAAAGGAACCGCCGCACCGTCTCCTCCGCCGCCGCTGCCCCCTCTTTCGCCACCAGCAGGACCTCGACCCGGTTGCAGGTGGAGAGCAGGCAGCACTCCTCGCAGCCGGGCAAACTCTTCAGTTCGGCCAACGGCAGAGTGCAGTCGCCGGAAAAAGCGAGCTTCTCCCGCACCTCCACCGGCGCGGTTTTGTGGTTCACCCCCAGGCAGAGGATCGTTTCAGCCAGCATAGGAATGGGCTCCGCCCAGCAGAAAATTCACCCCCCAGAGGGTAAAGAGCACCGCGGAAAAGCCGACAATGGCCATGATTGCGGCCCGTCGCCGGCGCCAGCCCACGGTCAGCCGCTGGTGGATGATGGCGGCATAGATGAACCAGGTGATCAGCGACCAGGTCTCCTTGGGGTCCCACTGCCAATAGGCGCCCCACGCCTGCTTGGCCCAGATCGAGCCGGTGACGATGCCCAGGGTCAGGAGCGGAAAGCCGATGGCCAGGCAGTGCTGGTTGAGGTTGTCGAGCGCCTCCAGCGACGGCAGCCGGCTGTAAAAGAGGCCGAAATGCTTTTTCTTGATCTGCCGCTCCTGCAGGAGGTACATGATGCCGCCGCAGAAGGCCAGGGCCATGAAGCCGTTGGCCAGCAGGGCGATGCTGGCATGAACCGGCAGCCAGTAGCTTTGCAGGGCCGGCGGCAATTCGACGATGTGCTGGGAGGAGAGGGCGGCGATTCCCATGAGCAGGGTAATGAGCGGGGTGACAAAGACCCCGAAGTTCTTCACCTGATAGCGCCAGCGGAAGGAGAGAAAGCCCCAGGTGAGCGACCAGGCGAAGAAGGAGACCGCCTCATGGTTGCTGGCGATGGGAGTGTGGCCGGAGGCGAGATAGCGGGCCACAATGTAGCCGGTATGGAGCACGCCGGCGGCAAGGAGCAGGCCGCGGGCGCCACTGCGGACCCGCTTGTTCTGGCTGAAGAAATAGACCAGATAGGTGATGGTCGCCAGCAGATAGGCCAGCAGCGTCAACTGGAACAGCTCCCTCATCGCCTCACACCCCCTTCAAGAATCCTTCCGCCTTGGCCCGCATGGCATCGACCACGCGACCGGCCGCGTCGTCGGCCAGCAGCAAGGCAACGTGATCGCGCAGTCGTTCCCATTCCCCGGCCCGGAGCCAGGCTGCCAGATCCGCCTCCACCAAGCGCTGGAACAGTTCCTTGTTCTGCTGGTGGGACATGCCGCGCCCGAGCACCACCTGCCGCAATTCGCCCAGGAGGTCGACCAGCACCGCATATTCAGGCCCGAACTGCCGGTCGAATCCCTCCCGCAGCCTGCGGGCCATGGCCGGGCTCTTGCCCGCGGTGGAGACCGCAATGGTCAGGTCCCCCTGGCGGGTGGTGGCCGGCAGAATGAAATTGCACCACTTGGGCACGTCCGCCACGTTGAGCAGGATGTTGTCCTGCTCCGCCTCGGCATGCACCGCCTCCTGCACCTCCGGATCGTCGGTGGCGGCGATGACCAGGAAGGCGCCGGCCAGGTCGCCGGCCTGATAGGGACGGGCCAGCCAGTTGATCGTGCCCCGGTCGGCGAGGCAGCGCAGCGGTTCGGTCAGATCCGGGCTGACCACGGTGACCGCGGCGCCGCAGTCGAGGAGGCTTGCCACCTTGCGCTCCGCCACCCGGCCGCCGCCGATCACGACGCAATGGCGGTCGGCGATATCGAGACAGATCGGAAAAAAGGACATATCAGCGCTTGGGCAGCAGCTCCACCCGGACCTTGCCGGCCAGCAGCCTGGCAAAGCGGGCGGCATCGTCGTCGGTGCCGACCACGCCGGCGCCGTAATGCATGGGGATCGCCACCTGGGGCCGGATGGCGAGCGCGGCCTGGGCCGCCTCCTCGGCGGTCATCACGTAGGTGCCGGAGACCGGCAGCAGGGCAATGTCTGCCCTGATCTGCCCCATCTCCGGGATCAGGTCGGTGTCGCCGGCGTGGTAGAGGCGCACGCCGGCCACGGTCACCACGAAGCCGAGCCAGCGGTTGCCCTGGGGATGGAATTTCTTGTTGGTATTGTAGGAGGCCACCGCCTCAATCGTGACCTCGCCGACGGTGACCAGCTCGCCGGGCTTGAGGGATCGCACCTGGCCGGTGAGCTTCTTCGCGGCCTGGGGCTCGGTGAGGATCACGGTCTGCGGTCCCTGGATCCTGGCCACGTCCTCGGGCGAACAGTGATCGTAATGCTCGTGGGAGATGCAGATGATGTCCGCCTTCGGCGGATGGCCGACGAGCTGGAACGGATCGAAATATATCGTCTTGCCGGCGCCGACGAGGCGAAAGGCATCGTGGCCTAGCCAGGTGAGTCCCTTGAGGATGTCGTCAACCATCTTCCCTCCTTTCCCCCGTCGGCGAGGCGGCAACAACAGCAGCCAGGCATACCCGGAGACCACGGCCGCGGCACTCTGGTTCCCCTTTTTCCGTGCCGCCGGCTTCCTGTTTGCTTATAATCAATTTGACACATCCTGCAAACTGTTCTACTCAATAATTTTGGCTGGCGCGCAGCCCGCGTGGGGCAGCAGGGCCGGGAGACGACCACCAACCCGAGGAAACCACCATGGCCGGCGGCACCATCACCGTTCCCACCAGCCGACAGATGGAGCTCATCGACATCACGGCGGAGATCAGCAAGGCCCTGCGGGCCTCCGGGATCAGCGACGGACTCTGCCTGGTCTACAACCCGCACACCACCGCCGGGCTGACCATCAACGAGGGCGCCGACCCGGACGTGCAGCGCGACATCATCGCCGCCCTGCGGCAGATGGTGCCGCTCGACTTTCCCTACCGCCACGCCGAGGGCAACTCGCCGGCCCACGTGATGACCACGCTGACCGGCAGTTCGGTCACCGTCTTTGTCGAGGGCGGCAGCCTCAGGCTCGGCACCTGGCAGAAGATCTTCTTCTGCGAGTTCGACGGCCCCCGCACCCGCAGGATCCACTGGCGGGTGGCGGCAGGCTGAACCAATCTCCGCCAAGGACTTCTCCATGCCCGACCATGATACGCCACCGCTCTGTTTTGGCCTTGACCGACCGACCGACGAGGCGTCGCTCGTGGCCTTCATCAACCGCTTTGCCCAGCCCGCCCTGCTCGATACCCTGATCCCGCGCATGGCCGACGGGGAGATCATTGCCACCCTCGATTTTCTCACCCATCTGATGCGCAACCACCTGAATGACACGGAATACCATCGCCTCTTCCTGGCCGAGACGCCATAAACCCACACCTGCAAAGCCACCTCCATGATCCAGCCCAGCACCGACCTGCGGGAATACCTCGCACTCCTCGCAAATCAAAACGAACTGCTCACCGTGAACGAACCGGTGGACCCGCACCTCGAGATCGCCGAGATCCACCGCCGGGTCATCGCCAGGGGCGGGCCGGCGCTCCTCTTCACCAAGGTCAGGGGCAGCCGCTTTCCGGTGGTCACCAACCTCTTCGGCACCAGCCGGCGCATGGAACTCGCCTTTGGCCGCCGGCCCCAGCAGTTTGTGGCCGACCTGGTGCGGACGATGGAGACCATCATGCCGCCCAGCTTCGAAAAACTCTGGGCATTGCGGCCGCTCGTCGGCCAGATGGCCAGAATCGGACTCAAGAAGGTACGGCGCGCGCCGATCCTCGAAGCCTGCCAAAAACCGCCGCGCCTCACCGAGCTGCCGCTCCTCACCTCGTGGGCGACCGACGCCGGCCCCTTCGTCACCCTGCCGCTGGTTTACACCGAGCATCCCGGCGGCCGCGGCCACAACCTCGGCATGTACCGCATCCAGCGCCATGACGACGCCACCACCGGCATCCACTGGCAGATCCACAAGGGCGGCGGCTACCACTACCACGAGGCGGAAAAACGGAACGAATCCCTGCCGCTCACCCTTTACATCGGCGGGCCGCCGGCCCTGATGATGGCCGCCATCGCGCCGTTGCCCGAGAACATCCCGGAACTGATGCTCGCCTCGCTCATCCTGGGCAAAAAACTGCCCATGGTGGAAGACCCCCTGGGCGGCCACCGGCTGGTGGCCACCGCCGAGTTCGCGGCCAAGGGCGCCGTGCCGCCCCACCTGCGCCGCCCCGAAGGCCCATTTGGCGACCACTACGGCTACAACTCGCTGACCCATGACTACCCGGTCTTCCGGATCGACCGCATCTACCACCGCAAGGACGCCATCTACCCGGCCACCGTGGTGGGCCGCCCCCGGCAGGAGGACTTCTACATCGGCGACTTTCTGCAGGACCTGCTCTCGCCGCTTTTTCCGCTGGTGATGAACGGGGTGCGGCAACTGAAGACCTTTGGCGAGACAGGCTTCCACTGCCTGGCGGCGGCCAAAGTCGCGGATCGCTACCCCCGCGAGGCCTTTGCCTCGGGGCTGCGCATCCTGGGCGAGGGCCAGCTCTCGCTCACCAAATTCCTCATCGTCACCGATGGCGACCTGGACGTGGCAGACTTCAGAAAACTCTGGGTTCATGTCCTGGAGCGGGTCAACTGGGCAAGCGATCTCTTTGTCTTCGCCAACGTCTCCCAGGATACCCTGGACTACACCGGCCCTTCTGTGAACTCCGGCTCCAAGGCCATGCTCATGGGGTTGGGCAAGGAGGCGAAACGGGTGCTGCCGGAGAGCTTCCACGGCGACCTGCCCCAGGGCGCCACCAGGGCGGTGGCCTATCTGCCCGGCACCCTGGTGGTGCAGGGCAACTCCTATGCCGACGACAGGGACCTGCCCAAGCGCCTCGCCGCCTCCGAAGCGTTCAGTGACTGGCCGGTGGTGGTGCTGGTGGACGACGCCGCAGCAGCGGCCGTGAGTCTTCAGGAGTTCCTCTGGACCTTCTTCACCCGCTTCGAGCCGGCCGCCGACATCCACGCTCGGGCCAGTGCGGTCAGCCGCTTCCATGTCGGCCTCACCCCGCCGGTGGTCTTCGACTGCCGGATGAAACCCTGGTATCCGCAAGTGCTGGAGGTGGACCCGGCGACCAAAACCTTGGTGGACGGCAAGATGACGCGGCTGCTCCCGCCGGAATGGCGTTAAAAAGAGGCCGGAAGGAACGGTTAATGTTTGACGCCGGTTGCGCCGATACGTTAGATTGAGAACGAAACAACCCAGCGAGGTACAGCGTGAAAATCCAGGAGATCTTCCAGAGCATCCGGGCCCGCGGCACTGCTGCCGCACCGACCGCTGGCGCCACCGACTTCCAGCAGGTTCTGGCCCAGAAGATCGCGACCAGCGCCGCCGCCAGCCAGACCGCCGCCACCGCCCCATCCTCCGCCAGCCACATCCCCGCCACCCTGCGGCTGCACGGGCTGGAACTGACCGAATCCACCATAAACACCCTGGACTCCTACATCGCTGCCCTGGGCAACTCCGGAATCAAAATCCAGGATCTGGAGCCCTTTGTGGCCGCGCTGGAAGAGGAGGTGGCCGCCCTGCTGGAGGCCAAAAGCCAGATGCCGGGCAATGACCCGCTGGCCAAAATGCTCGACCGGGTGGCCACGGTCTCCTATATCGAAACCGTCAAATTCCGGCGGGGCGATTACGCCTGAACCGCTGATTCCCGCCGCACCCAGAAAACGCCAAGGGGCTTTCCGCACGGACTGCCCCTTTTCTGTTGCATCACGGTGACCGATGAAGGAACGCCTCCAAAAAATTCTGGCCCAGGCCGGGGTGGCTTCCCGCCGCACCGCTGAGGAATACATCCGGGCAGGCCGGGTGGCGGTGGACGGCACCATTGTCACCGAGATGGGGCTGCAGCTCGATCCCGGCCGGCACCGCATCACCTTCGACGGCAGGCCCATCAGCCGCGAGGAACGGTTCGTCTATATCCTGCTCAACAAACCGGCCGGGTACGTCACCACCCTGAGCGATCCCCAGGGGCGGCCGCTGGTCACCAGCCTGCTCCGCGACGTCAGGGAACGGGTCTTTCCGGTGGGCCGCCTCGACCTCGACACCGAAGGCGCCCTTTTTCTCACCAACGACGGCGAGTTGGCCAATCGGATCATCCACCCCAAGTACGAGATCAACAAAACCTACGTGGCCACGGTCAAGGGCCGGCCCGGCCGCGAGCAGTTGCGGCGCCTGGAGGAGGGCATCCTGCTCGACGGCCAGCAGACCTGGCCGGCCAAGGTGCGGGTGGTGCGGGAGGAAGGGAAAAGCACGGCCATCGAAATCGTCATCCATGAAGGCAAGAAGCGGCAGGTGCGCAAGATGTTCGCCGCCATCGGCCACCCCGTGCTCCACCTGCAGCGCACGGCCTATGGCAAGCTGCGCCTGGGCAGCCTCCCCCTCGGATCGTACCGATATCTCGGCCAAAAGGAGCTTGCCCGGATCTTTGCCTGAAAAAATATGCTTTACAATTCATGAGTTACCTGTTTATCATAGGTCATCTGCTTGGATTTAAAGTGTTTTTGCGGCAGAAGAACGATGCGCAGCGGCAGGCAGGAGAGGGAAACGATCCGGCAGCAGTCGGTAGCGGAACCTAGCAGGAGAGGGGCATGAACAAATCGGAGCTGATCGAGGCGCTGGCCGAGGAAACCAAGATCCCGCTGCGGGATGCGGGCACCATTGCCAACACCATTCTGGATGCGATGAGTGACGCGCTGGCCGGCGGCGACAGCATCGAAATCCGCGGCTTTGGCAGCTTCGTGGTGAAGGAGTACAGCTCCTATTTCGGCCGCAACCCCAAGACCGGGGAGAAGATCCAGGTCAAGCCCAAGAAACTCCCCTTTTTCAAGGTTGGCAAGGAACTCAAGGAGCTGGTGAACAAGTAATCCCTGTCGCCTTTCTTTACCTTTCTTCGATTTCTCCCACCAGGTCATAGGGGTGGGCCTCGGTGATCCGCACCGGCACCATCTCCCCCGGATTGCAGATTCCGGCGCTGATGTAGACGCAGCCGTCGATCTCCGGCGCCTGCGAGGCAAGACGCCCCTCCAGCAGCAGATCGGTCTCAGAGCTGACCCCCTCGACCAGCACCGTCTCCACCGTACCGACCCGCAGGGTGTTGCGGGCCAGGGAAATCTCGCGCTGCACCGCCATGAGCCGCTCCCGCCGCTCCTCCTTGACCTCCTCCTCGATCTGGTCCGGCAGCCCGAAGGCCGCACACCCTTCCTCATTGGAGTAGGTGAAGATGCCGACGTGATCCAGGGTGAACTCGCGGAGAAAGGCCTCGAGCATCTCCACATCCTGCTCGCTCTCGCCGGGGAATCCGACCATCAGGGTGGTGCGGATGGCAGCGCCTGGCAGCTCCCGACGGATACGGCGCACCACCTCCTGGGCCTGACGGTGGTCGTACGGCCGGTTCATCGCCTTGAGCATCCGGCTTGAAACATGCTGGAGCGGCACATCGAGATAGGACACGATCCGCGGGTTGGCGGCCATGAAGCGGAGAAGCGCCTCCGTCACCCGCACCGGATAGAGGTAGAGAAGGCGCAGCCAGGGGATATCGGTGGCAGCAAGCAGGCCGGCCAGGAGATCGAGCAGCCTCGGACCGCCTGGCCCGAGATCGTGGCCATAGGCGGTGAGGTCCTGGGCCACCAGGGTCAACTCCTGCACCCCGGCCGCGGCCAGAGACCTGGCCTCGGTCAGCAGATCGTCAAGGGGGCGGCTGCGCAACCCACCACGCAGGGAGGGGATGAGACAGTAAGCGCAGCGGTTGGCGCACCCCTCGGTCACCTTGAGGTAGGCGCGATGGGAGGGCGTGGAGAGCTGGCGCGGCAGGGTGGCGTCCATCAAAAAGGTGGGCGTGGCCAGAGCCAGCGCCACCGGCTCACCGGCCAGGCATTGCTGCAGGCGGGGCACAATCTCCTGGGTGCCCTCGGTGCCGATGAAGAGATCCACCTCGGGCAGTTCCCGGGCCAGATCCTCGCCATACCGCTGGACCATGCAGCCCGCCACCACCAGCACCTTTTCGGGCTGCGCCTCCTTCAGTTCCGCGAGGGCGAGGATGGTGTCGATTCCCTCTTCCACCGCAGACTGGATGAAGCCGCAGGTGTTGACCAGGAGGATGTCGGCATCCTCCGGCTCTTCCACCGCCGTAAAACCCGCCTCCTGCAGGAGACCGAGCATCATCTCGGAATCGACCAGGTTCTTCGGACAGCCAAGACTGGTGACGTGGACACGCCTCATGGCCAGCAACCCTCCTCAGGGCCGGCACCCGGCGGGGCATCGTCCGGCCCGCCGGCACCCACCCAAGCCGTGCGCCAATAAAAAAAGGCCGCAGGAAATCCTGCGGCCCCTCTGCAGCACCAGGGTGCTGCCAAATGCCTTAGCCAAGCAGCGGGTTGGCGAAGAGCAGGATCAGCGAGATGACCAGACCGTAGATGGTCAGAGACTCGATGAGCGCCAGACCGATGATCATGGTGACGGTGATCTTGCCGGAGGCCTCGGGGTTGCGGGCGATACCGGAGCAGGCGCCACCGATACCGGCGCCCATGCCGATGCCGCAGCCCAGCGCGGCTACGCCTACGGAGAGCGCGGCGGCCAGGCAGATCAGGGCCAGGTTGGCAGCCGGAGCGGCAGCAGCGGCCTCGCCGGCCTCGGCAGCCATGGCCACGGTGGCCATACCAAGAACCATCAGTGCGGACAGAATACCTACCTTCTTCATTGTGTTCCTCCTTGTTGCAAAAAGTTTGTTATTTGGCCTTCTTCGTTGATTACGCAACGGGTTTCACAAAATCAGTGGGCATGCTCCATGGATGCCGAGAAATAGAGAATCGACAGCAGCAGGAACACCATGGCCTGCACGATGGAGACGAAAACGCCCAGCACCAGGATGGGCAACGGCGCGAAGTAGGCGCCGGCCAGCATGAAGAGGATGCCCAAAAGGGTCTCCTTGGCCATGATGTTGCCGAAAAGACGGATGGAGAGCGAAAGGATACGCGCCAGGTGGCTGATGAGTTCGATGGGGAACATCAGCGGAATGAGCCACGGAATCGGCCCGAGGAAATGCTTGATGTACCCGAGGCCATGGAACTTCACGCCCAGGATGTGGGTGGTGCAAAAGACGATCAGGGTGCAACCCAGGGTGATGTTGAGGTTCGAGGTGGGGGACATGAAGCCGGGCATCAGACCCACCATGTTGGCCACCAGGATATAGATGAAGAAGGTGGCCAGCATCGGGAACATCATCCGGGCGCCTTCCTTGCCCATGTTCTCGGCCATGAAGTCTTCCAGGCCGCCGATGATCACCTCCCAGAAGTTCTGCCCCTTGTTCGGCACCAGGCTCATCTGGCCCATGGTGAGTTTCGGCATGATGATGAGAAAGAGCATGACGAACCAGGTGTAGGTCATGTGCGGGGAAACCAGCTTGGCCAGCAGGGTGTCACCCACCGGGCCGTGCGGCACCGGCATGCCGAGCTTTTCCAGGATGAGCGAGATGAATAATATTGGATGTTCCATGCCCTACGCCTCCTTGCTGCGAGTTGTATAAATCCTTCGGGCCGCGCCGGCCACCGCGATGCCGATCCCCAGAAGCACGGTGGAAAGGCCAATGAGCAGCCCCACCACATGCACCTGCCGGAAATAGACCAGCAGGAAGAGAATCACCACCACGAAACCGAGGCGGACGTAATATCGCATGAAAAACCGGGCCTTGGCCGCGGTGAGATTCCCCCCGAGCAGACGGGTGAGATCCCTTTGCAACATGAAAAAACTGGCATTGGCAATCACGCCGCCCACCAGCACCGAGCCGGCGACAAAACCGGAAAAGCCCAGCCAGGCGGCCACGGTCAGGCCGGCCAGGGCCAGCCAGTTGACGGCCTGGACCAGCCGCAGCGAGAGGTCGCCGGCTGCGGTATCGGCCGGGGCCTCCGCCATCAGAGGTCCTTCCTTCTGGCCATGGTGTAGAGGTTCTTGAAGGCCGCCGCGATGCCGAACCCGAGAAAGATCAGGGTCAGCCACGGCGAGGTCCTGCCGCCGAACACCTTGTGGTCCAGAAGGTAGCCGATGCCCACGCCGATGAAAATGGAGAAGGCCACGGCCATGCCGATGGTGCTGAACTCTGCCAACAACCTCATCATTTCCTTGCGATTGTTGGTCATCGGCCCCTCGCGTTCACCGCCGGAAAGCGCGCCACGACGATGAAATCGTTTCGTTTCCTATCATGGCCGCCCCCCAAAGTCAACGGCTTTTTCCCCTTTACGCCAACTTTTTGAATGACCATTCAGTTTTGTCGAGAACCGCCGCCAGGTCCGCCTCGGACTGCGCGGCCGAGATAAAAGCCGCCTCGAACTGGGAGGGCGCCAGCCAGACCCCCTGGGCGAGCATATTGCGGAAGTGGGCCCCATAGCGGTCGGCATTGGCCGTCATGGCCGAGGCGAAGTCCGTGACCGGGCCCGGCGTGAAGAAGGCGGTCATCATGGAGCCCACCCGGTTCAACACGGTCTGGCCGGGGAGATGTTTCTCGGCAATCTCCGTGAGCCCCCTGGCAAAACCGGCGGCCTTCTGCTCCAGCGCCTGATAGAAGCCGGGCCGGGCGAGTTCCTTCAGGGTGGCAACGCCGGCGGCCATGGCCAGCGGGTTGCCGGAAAGGGTGCCCGCTTGGTAAACCGGCCCCACGGGGGAGATGTGGTCCATGATCTCTTTCTTGCCGCCATAAGCCCCCACCGGCAGTCCGCCGCCGATGATCTTGCCCAGGCAGGTGAGGTCGGGCATGATGTTGTAGTACTGCTGCGCCCCGCCCAGGGCGAGGCGGAAACCGGTGATCACCTCGTCGAAGATGAGCAGGATGCCGCGCTCGGCGGTGAGGGAGCGCAGAGCCTGCAGGAATTGGGGCTCGGGCGCCACCACCCCCATGTTGCCCGCCACCGGCTCGACGATGACGCAGGCGATGTCGAGGCTCTCGTCCCGCAGGGTCTTCTCCAGGGTGGCCACATCGTTGTAGGGAATGGAAAGGGTGTTCCTGACGATGTCCTCCGGCACGCCGGGGCTGCCGGGAATCCCAAGGGTGATGACGCCGGAGCCGGCCTTGACCAGAAAGCTGTCGGCATGGCCGTGGTAGCAGCCGTCGAACTTCACCACCTTGGTGCGACCGGTGTAGCCGCGGGCCAGGCGGATGGCGCTCATGGTCGCCTCGGTGCCGGAGCTGACGAAGCGCACCTTTTCCACCGAGGGCAGGGCCGCGATCACCAGTTCGGCCAGATCGATCTCCTTGGGGGTGGGGGCGCCGAAGGAGGTGCCGCCCGAGAGCGTCTCGGTGATGGCCGCCACCACCGCCGGATGGTTGTGGCCGAGGATCATCGGCCCCCAGGAGCAGACGAAATCGATGAACTCGTTGCCGTCCACGTCATAGACCCTGGCGCCGTTGGCCCGGGCCACGAAGAGGGGGTCGCAGCCCACCGACCTGCAGGCCCGCACGGGGCTGTTGACCCCGCCGGGGATGAGGCTCTGGGCCTTGGCAAACAACTCCTTGGAACGTTCGGTCTTCATGGTCTCCCCTTCCCCCTGTGGCTGGCGTTGACGGAAACAGCGGACATTGGCCGGCAACTATAGCACGGGGGCCGCAGCCCTGTCAAAACGAATAGCGCCGGAACCACGGAACCGCCACCCCCTGCCATGGCCTCATTTTTCCTTGCTTTTTTGTCATCCAGACATATAATTCCGGTCAGGAGAACGCCCGCCATGCCCGAGTCGCCGCCCGACACCATTCTCATCGTGGATGATGACCCCCTCTTTCTCGCCCTGCTGCGTTCCCACATGAAGGCCTTCCGGCTGCCTTTCGCCGAGGCAACCGACGGCCAGGATGCCCTGGACAAACTCCGGCAGGAACGTTTTTCCCTTATCATCAGCGACATCAACATGCCGCGCCTCAACGGCATGGAGCTTCTCCGCGAGGTGCGGTCACAATACCCGGAAACCGGGGTCATTCTCATCACCGGCTACAGCGACCTTTACTCTCACGACCAGGTGATCCAGGCGGGGGCCATCGACTTCCTGGCCAAGCCCTTTTTCCGGGACGACCTGGAGGCCAAGATCCACCGCGCCCTGCGCGAACAGCGGCTGATCCGCGAAATGAACGACCTGATCAAGGCCCTGGAGGGACAACTGGCGGAACAGAACGCCACCATCCAGGAGGTCCGCGCCCAATTGCAGGCGGCTGCGGAAAAAGTGAAGGAACTCCAGGCCAGGGCCGTGCTCACCACCTACGGCCCCCACCGCCGGCGCTGACGCCATATCGCCTTGACTTTTCCGATCATCGTGCCGAATATAGCGACAATCCCGGTCTCATTCACTCCCAGCGCGAGGAACACCATGGAACTGCACGACCCGAATCCGCACCAGAAACTGATCGAGATGTGCGACTGCTACCTCGACACCAACTACCACACCAAACTCCAGGCCGTGGCCACCACTGCCCCGGCCGACGTCGCCGAGGAGAGCACCCGCTACCTGGCCCTGGCCCTGCTCCATGCCATTACCGAAAAAGCGGCCAAACTCTCCTTCAAGCGCAAGAAGGAGCATTTCACCGTCACCGTCCAGGTGGAGGACGACAAAATCTCCCTGCCCACCCCGCCCAGGGCGGTCTTCGACGGCGTGCTGGCCCTCATGCGGGCCATCCTCCACGCCGAAGGCAACAAGGCGTCCATGCCGCTGGCCCTGGGGCTCAGGAGCGGCGACATCGAGGTGCAGGTGAAGCTGGAGCAGGAGAAAGACAAGGAAAGCCTGAAGATCAGGCTGCCCCAGTTCTGACCGCCTGTTCGGAAAGGGAAGCGCTAATAGAGATCAGGGTGGGCCACCCGGTCCACCTCTTCGATGGTGGTCAGCCCCCGCAGAACCTTCTTGATGCCGTCGTAGCGCATGGGCTGATACCCGGTTTCCACCGCCGCCTCCCGTAACTCGGGCAGAGGGGCGTTGGTCATCACCAGCTTGCGCAGCCGGTCGTTCAGTATGATCATCTCGAAAATCGCCAGCCGCCCCCGATAGCCGGTAAACTTGCAGGCGGGGCACCCCTTGCCGCGGTAGAAGGTGACCGGCTCCATCCCGTCCCACTCGAAGAGTTCGTCCATCTGCCCCGGGGTGAGGAGGTACTCCTCCTTGCACTTGTCGCAGACCCTGCGCAACAGCCGCTGGGACATGACCCCGATGAGCGACGGCCCGACGAGAAAGGGCTCCACGCCGATCTCCACCAGCCGGGTCACGGCCTGGAGGGCATCGTTGGTGTGCAGGGTGGCGAAGACCAGATGGCCGGTAAGCGCCGCCTCGGTGGAGATCCTGGCGGTCTCCAGATCGCGGATCTCGCCGATGAGAAGCACGTCCGGGTCCTGACGCAAAATGGCCCGGAGCGCCGCGGCAAAGGTGACCCCGATCTCCGGATTCACCTGCAGCTGGTTGATTCCCGCCAGCCGGTATTCCACCGGGTCCTCGATGGTCATGATGTTCACTTCCGGCGTATTGATGCGCTGCAGGGCCGAGAAGAGAGTGGTGGTCTTGCCGCTGCCCGTGGGGCCGGTGATGAAGAAGGCGCCGCTCGGGGTGTGGATGAGCTGGCGAACCTGCTGGTAAATCCGGCTGGAAAGGTACAGCTCTTCAAGTTGCGGCACGTTGCGGCGCTGCACCTGGCCCAGCCGCCGCAGCACGATCTTTTCGCCCTCGATGAGCGGCACCGTCGAAACCCGGAATACGAGCTTCTGGTTGGCCAGTTCCAAAACGGCCCGGCCATCCTGGGGCCGGCGCCGTTCGGTGATATCCATGCCGGCAAGAATCTTGATGCGGGAGACGAGCGGCGGCAGCACCTCGCGGGAAAAACGGAGCTTCTCCTGGAGCACCCCGTCGATGCGGAAGCGGACCAGAAGATACTCCCGCGCCGGCTCCACATGGATGTCGCTGGCATCCTCCTTCACCGCCAAGAGCATGAGCGAACGGACCAGTTCCACGATGGACTGATCGCCGGCAATGGCCTCCAGTTCCTTGCGCCCCACCTCGTGCTGCAAGGGCAGCACCGCGGCCTGCAGCTTTTCGCTGATGTTTTCGACGAGTTCGGTGGAGAGATACTGGATCTCGATGGCATCGCGGATCGCGTCGTCCAGGGCGAATATCGGACTGATGGCCACTCCCGCCACCTTGGTGGCCTCCTTCAGCAGATCCTCGTTCTTGGGGTCGGCCATGGCCACGCTGAGCCGGTCACCCAGCATGTAGATCGGGATGATGAGGTTGTCGAGGGCAAACTGCCGCGGAATCTTCGCCACGATTTCCGGGTGGAAGATGGCCTCCCGCAGATTGATCCAGGCAACCCCCAGACCGTCGGCCCAGGCCGTGGCCGCCTCTGCCCGCGGCAGCCAGCCATGGTGAACAACCCGCAGCAGAATCTGGTAATGATCGGAGGTACTCTTGAGCAACGCCTCCAACTGGCGCTGGTCAATGAGAGGGTGCTGCCGCAGCGTCTTGATGAAGGAGTCGTTCCTGATGGCGTTCATTTGGCCTTTCCTCTTCCCTTGCGGGCCTGCTGCACCATGTCGTTGATGTCGTCCTGCGAGGCCCAGTAATCAGGCCGGCTCTCCACCACCTTCTCGTCCTCCCTGATTTCCTCCAGGAGCTGCCGCAGATCGTAGCGCTTCCGGCCTGATTTCGCCTCATGCATAGGGGCACCCCATTTTCTGGAATTCCTGCCAGCTCTCTTTGATATACCGCTTTATCTGATCCACCGGATTGTCCTTGCGAATGAAGTTCGCTGCCCCGAGGGCCAGGCACTCCTTCACCACGTCCATGGAGCTCAAGGCGCTCAGGACAATGACAAAGGCGCAGCGCTCCATGGCCATGATCCGCCGGATCGCCTCCTTGCCGTCCAGAACCGGCATCACCACGTCCATGAGCACGATGTGCGGCCGATGCTGCTGAAAAAGATCCACCGCCTCCTGGCCATTGGTGGCCTCGGCCACCACCACCGCCCCCATCTGTTCCATGATTTTGCGGAGCAGCAGGCGGATATGGGCCTCGTCCTCGGCAATCAACACCCTGATCTTCTGTTCTTCCTTCATGTGTGAACCGGAATGGTAAAGGAAAACCGCCTTCCCTGACAGGGCAGGTTCGCCACCGTCAGGGTGCCGTAATGACTTTCGACAATCCTCCGGGCCAGGGACAGATTCGGCCCACCAGCGGGCAGAAACCATTGCGCCAGCTCGGCTTCCGACACCGCCGGCCCTGCATCCTCCAGCACGAATTCCGCCCGTCCGCCCACCACAGCAAGCCGCACCCGGACAGACGAATCTGTTGGCGCCCCCTGGACAACGAACTCCAGCAACTGCTCCACCACCTGTTCAAGCCGCCCAGCATCGAAAAAACAGGGGGGGACCGCGGCCAACTCCTCATGCACCGTGCAGCCGTGGGCCGTGGCCACAGGCGTCCACCCTGCCAGGCAACGACGAAGCAGCTCTGTCAAATCGCCCTCGCGCCGGTGCAGCACGAAGCCGCCCTCCTCGATAAGGCGAAAATCAAGCAGATCATGCATGGCGACCAGCAGTTTGGTGGCCAGGCCGGTGATGACAGCGACATATTCCTGCCCGCTGCTTTCCGGCGGGAGTTCTGCGCCCAGCAGTTCGGAAAAGCCCCGGATGGCGGCCACATCGCCCCGCAGATCGTGGGAGGCTGCATCCATGCACCGGTTTTTGAGGGCATGCAGATCAACCAGCTGCCGGAGCACCGCGGACTTTTCCTCCAGGGCGGCCTGTTGGAAAAGGGCCAGCACCCTGGGCCAATCCTTTTCCGGGTCCGCGGCCCTTTGCGGTGCGGCGGCCGCCGCCAACAGCTGTGCCACCATTCCTGCCGAATCGGTCACAATGCCTCCTGCTGCTCAGACACTACCCGCTCGGAAATATTCTGCGCCAGCCCATACGATAATGTCAAGCAATGTGGGGTTGCCAACAGGACCATGACCCGCTATGGTGTCGGTGCCTACCGAGGAGAAACCCATGCCCGCCGACCCGAAGATCGCGCGGCTGCATCAGGCCATCAGCACGGTCATCGACCGGCAGCTGGCTGAAGATGAGCCGCCGGAAATGCGCCTGACCATGGAACGCCTCGTCGCCAGCGGCCTGGCGGAAGCCGAGGCGCGCGCCCTCATCGGCCACGTGGTGGTGGAGGAAGTGCTGCAGGTCATTGCGGCCGGCAAATCCTTCGACCGTGCCCGCTACGTCAGTCGCCTCCTGGCGTTGCCCGCTCGCCCCTGACTACCAGCCCGCCATTCGCAGCAGGAAGTGAAGCAGGACGCCGCCTCCCAGCACGACCCCCGCGCAGGGCAGGATGTGGCGATAAACCCGACCCCACGGCACCACGAAGAACTCGCTGGTCAACACAAAGCAGAGATGCACCGGCGAGAGCATCATGCCGACGTAGCCGGCGCAGAAGGCCAGGCCCAGGACGGCCAGCGGCGTGAGCGCCCCCTGGCTGACGGCGACAAACCCCGCCACCAGTGGGAAGGCCACCGCGGCAAACCCCACGGCAATGCCGGTCACCAGCCCGGCGACAAAGGGCAACAGGACGATGATCGCCATCACCGGCACCTGCGAGGCGGCCAGATGCCGGCTCGCCGCCGGCAGCAGACCGGAGCTTTCGAGCAGGTTCTGGAAGAGCACCACCCCCATCAGGGTGACGACGATGTTGGCGCTCTTGGCGGTAAAGACCAGACCGAACATGCGCCGGCCGGCATCATGCCGGGCCAGAAAGGCGATCCAGATCAGCGCCCCGGCAAGGCCTACCAGCATGGCGGCCATCTGCCGCACCCCGCCTGCCATCGTCGCCGGCAGCCAGGGGCGGCACAACCCCGGCAGCAACAGGGTTGCCAGCACGATGAGGCAGAGCGGCCCCACCACCTCATGCAGCCGCGCTGCCGGCGGCGGCTCCGGCAAAGCGCCGCCAACCAGCTCGGCCTGGTGGGGCCGCAGCAGAAAAACATAGCCTGCAGCGATGCTCAGCACGGTAAGGGGAATCTGCATGGCCATGAACTGCCAGGTTTCGACGGCAAAGATGGAGAGGGTGACGATCACCACCGGATAGAGCGGCCACCAGTACTCGAAAACATGGCGGAACCAGTAGTTGACTGCCGCCTTCCACGCCGGCGGCCGGCTGCTCCCGGCCAGGGAATCGCCGACCAGCGGCGCTGAAACCAGGGCACCGCCCGGCATCGGCACCAGACCGATGACCGCCGGGATGGCGACAAGGCTCGCCATCCCGCCGTGCCGGCCGCCCCAGCGGCGGGCGGCATTGATGACCGCCTGGGCGTTCTCGCGGGTGGCCATGAAGTGGCCGACCTCGACGATGAGGGTGATGTTCACCACCAGCAGCCAGAGTTCCGGCCGCAAAAAAGCCAGCCGCAGGTGACTGACCACCGCCACCGGCGGCGAGCCGCCCCAGAGATCGAGCACCACCCCGCCCAGCAGGAGGGCGACGCCCAGCGGCAACCGGCAGCGGTTGGCCGCCAGCACCCCGGCAAAGACCAGCAGAATCTGCAGCAGCGGACCAGCGTCCATTCCCAACCCTCCCCGGCCGGTGCCGCCTGCTCCCTCGCGCCTTTCCCCTTGACAGGGCCACCGGCGCCAATCCATAATCGTTGGAGAGAAACAGGGCGGTTGCCCGCTAGAATGGCGGCTGCCGGCCGAAAGGTCAAGGGGTTTCGCAGAAGAGGCGGAGAGCACCGGATGGCGCACACCACAAAACAGGGGCCGGAAGCCTCACCACCGGCCGAACTGCGCCATGGCAACGCCGACGACGTCACCCGCCATTCCTTCCGCGGCCCGGTTTCCGGGGGCGACCACATCACCGTCCGCATCGCCGGAAGCCACCATGCCGTGGCCGACATCGGCAGCCGCGGCATCGGCATCCTGCTGACCGAAGGCACGGCCCTGGTGCCGGGCCAGAGCCACGACCTCCTCCTGGCGCTGGGGAACAAGGAGGTCTCCCTGCGGGGGATCATCCGGCATGTCACCAGGGACGACGAGACCGGCGGCTTTCACTGCGGCATCCAGCTTCTCGACCTCACCCCCGAAATCGAACGGCAGTTGCAGGAATTCGTCCTGCGCCAGCGCCACCACCTTTTCCCCAAGCCGCCGGCATGAGCGATCCCAGGAAGTTCGACATCCTCGGCTCGCTGCTGCGCGGCCGCGAGCGCCCCACCGACGAAACCGTGGCCATCGAAAAGATGCTCCGCGGCCAGCGCGGGCAGCCCATCTTTCAGGAGCGCCCCGAACGGCAGCCCGATTCCCGGCTGGCCAAGGTGAAGACCACCTACTACCTCGGGGAGGAGGTGTACGAAAACCTGGAAGACGCCCGCCAGGCCATCGCCGACATGCTGCCGGAGGAGACGCGCCACCGGGTCACCCGCTCGCTGCTGGTGGAACTTGCCATCCGGCTGGTGCTGCGGGACTTTGAAAAAAAAGGTCGGGAAAGCGCCATCTGCCAATGGCTTTTCCGCGGGCTCGCCCGCTCCGGCAAACGGAGAGAAACGCCATGACCACCAGCGCCCCCCACGCCTCTCCGCACTCTGCCGGCCTCTTCCGCAAGAAAGGCGACCGATGCTGATCATCTGCCCCCACTGCAAAAAGCAGCACAACATCGACGAAAAGCGCATTCCGCCCTCGGTGAAAATGGCCCGCTGCCAGGGCTGCGGCCAGCAGTTCCCGCTGGATATCCCGCGGCAGGGCCCCGTACCGCCTCCTGCCGCCACGGCAGCGCCAGCGGCCAAGGCCACCTCCGCCCGCGGCGTGCGCCGCATCGGGGTTTCGCTCAGCAAGGGCGGAGTGGGCAAAACCACCACCGCGGTCAATCTGGCCGCCGGCCTCGCCATGGCCGGTTTCCGGGTTCTGCTGGTGGACACCGACACCCAGGGGCAGTCGGCCTTCATGCTGGGACTCAAACCCCAGGCCGGCCTCACCGAACTGGTGGCCGAGGAACTGACCGCGGAGGAAGCGGTGATCCCGGCCCGCAAAAACCTCTGGCTGCTGGCCGGCGGCAAGGGACTGGCCGGGCTCAAGCGCATCATCGACCGCAAAGATTTCGGCGGCGAGCAGACCCTGGCCGCCGCACTGGCCCCGCTGGAAGCAGCGTACGATTACGTGGTGGTGGATACCTCGCCGGGCTGGGATCCGCTCACCGTCAACGTCCTCTTCTACGTCAACGAACTGCTCACCCCGGTTTCGCTGGAGGTCATGTCGCTCCAAGGCTTCGGCGAGTTCCTGAAAAGCATCGCCGCCATCCAGAAATACCGCAGCGAGGTGGCGCTCAGGTACATCCTGCCCACCTTCCGTGACAAGCGGGTCAAACAGGCCGACGACTTCCTCGAACAGCTCAAGAAGATGTACGGCCCCATGGTCTGCGAGCCGATCCGCTACAACGTCCGCATCTCCGAGGCACCGGCCTACGGCCAGACCATCTACGAGTTCGCGCCCGGCTCCAACGGCGCCCACGACTACCGTGAGCTGATCCGCAAGGTGACGGACAATCCGAACCTCTTTACCTGAACCCGCTGCCCCGGAAGAATGCCGTAACCGTTTCGTAACCATTTCTTCATTTGTCCTTTGGCGGTTCTTGGGGTTTAATGGAACAAACTTCCACCAGACTCCGCCCTCATGCCTCTGCCCAGGATCTTCCGCCAGCCCTTTGCCGCCATCCTGACCCTCACCGGCCTCGTTCTCGCCGCCTTCAGCGGCTACGCCGGCCATCTGAGCCGCCAGATGGTCGCCGCCGAAGCCGGCAGCGAACTGGAGGTCCGGGCCCGCATCGCCCGGGAACAGGCAGGCACCCTGCTTGCCCGCGGCGACCTCGACGCCCTGCAGGCATTCTGCGTCGCCATCGGCAACAGCACCGGCACCCGCCTTACCGTGGTGCTGCCCGACGGCAGCGTGCTGGCGGATTCCCATGAAAGCCCGGCGCGCATGGAAAACCATGCCGACCGTCCCGAAATCCTTGCCGCCCGTGAGGGGCGACGGGAGGCAACCCGACGCTACAGCCAGACCATCCACGCCGAGATGCTCTATCTCGCCGTTCCCCTGGAAAAAGAGGGCGCCCAGCTCGGCATCCTGCGCGCCGCCCTGCCGGTCACTGTTTTTGAAGAGCGCCTTGCACCCCTGCGCAACGGCATCATCCTGGCCGCCATCCTGCTTTTTGCCCTGGCCGCTGCGGCTGCCTGGCAGATCAGCCGCGGGCTGAACCAACCCCTGCTGGCCATGCGCGAATGGGCCGCTCGCCTCGCCGCCGGCCAGCCCTCCGGCAATCTGGAGCCGGCGGGTTTTCCCGCCGCCACCGATCTTGCCCTTGCCCTCGACCGCATGGCCAGGGAATTCACCGGCCGGATCGACCGGATCAGCCGGCAGCACCGGGAGCTGGAGGCGGTCTTCGGCAGCATGGTCGAGGGGGTGGTGACGGTGGACGCCGAGGAGCGGATCCAGAGCCTCAACCCGGCGGCACTCGCGCTGCTCGGTCTCGATCCCGGCAAGGTCAGGGGGAAGGGCTCGCTGGAGGCGGTACGCAATCTGGAACTCCAGCGCTTCATCAAAAAGACCCTCAGCGCCAGCGCGACCGAGGAGGGCGAAATCACCCTGGCCGATCCCAAGGGCACCGACCGCTCCTTCTACCTGCGCGGCGTGCCGCTCAAGGGACCCGATGGACAGGCCACCGGCGCGCTCATCGTGCTGGGCGACGTCACCAACCTGCGGCGTCTGGAGGCGGTGCGCCGCGACTTTGTCGCCAACGTCTCCCACGAGCTGAAGACCCCCATCACCTCCATTGCCGGTTTTGTCGAAACCCTGCTGGACGGCGCCCTTGACGAGCCGGAAAATGCCCGCCGCTTCCTTGCCATCATCCACAAGCAGGCCAAACGGCTGCATGCCATTGTCGAGGACCTGCTGGCCCTTTCCCGCCTGGAAAAGGAATCGGAACGCCAGGAGATCGTGCTGCATCGCGCCGCCGTCGGGGAATCGCTCGCCGCCGCGGTACAGACCTGCCAGCCCGCCGCCGAGGCCAAGGGGATCTCCCTCCGCCAGGAAAGTCCGGCAGGTCTCGCGGCCTGGCTGAACCCGCCGCTGTTCGAGCAGGCGCTGGTCAACCTCATCGACAACGCGGTCAAGTACAGCCCCGGGGGCAGCAGCGTGCTGATCAGCGCCGCGCCATCGGCAGCCGGGGTGGTCGTCAGCGTGCAGGATCAGGGGGTGGGCATCGCGCTGCGCGACCAGTCGCGCATCTTCGAGCGCTTCTTCCGGGTGGACAAGGCCCGCAGCAGCACCATGGGCGGCACCGGCCTGGGGCTCTCCATCGTCAAGCACATTGTCCAGGCCCATGGCGGCCGGATTACCCTCGCCAGCGCCCCGGGCCAGGGCAGCACCTTCGCCATCCACCTGCCGCAGGAACGCGGCACCGCCGCAGCTTAACCACCGCAGTCCCGGCGCCGGCCGATCAGCCCGCCGACGGCATTGAGCACGTCGCGCACCGAATAGGGCTTGGGCATGTACAGATCGGCGCCCAGCGACAGTCCCCTGACCTGATCCTCCACGGCCGAGAGCGCGGTGAGCATGATGATGGGGATCGAGGCGATCCGGATGTCTCCGTGACGGCGGATGAGCCGGCAGACCTCCCGGCCGTCCAGTCCCGGCAGCATGAGGTCGAGCAGGATGACATCCGGCCGCTCCTGCTGCACCATGCTGCACGCGGCAAGACCGTCTGCCACGGTACGCGTCAGATAACCGGCCCGGCTGAACCAGTAGCGCAGCAACTCGGCGATATACTCGTCATCCTCAACGATGAGCACCTTCCCCGCCGCTGCTTCGGCAACACTCTTTCCTTCCTGTTCGCATTCTTCACATGAGAGCATGCGCATCCCTTTTGCGGCTGGTGGTGGCGCACCGCAATCGCCCTTTCCCGCTCAGGCCGCGGTGCCGACCTGAGCCATCACCGCCGACTGGGCGGCATCACGACGGTTCTGCACGATGGAAGAGCCTCTCTCCTGCTTGGCCGCCCGCTTCACCCCCGAGGCCAGGAAGGCGAGTTCGCCGTAAGACTGCACCGCGCACCGTTCGGTGCCGACGATGCCGATGGAAAGCGACAGCAGGGAAAAACGGCGCAGCTGGCCCTGACGGTCGGTGGCCAGATAATACCCCTCCCCCAGCTCGACCGGGCCGTGGAACTCCGGCAGCAATCCGGCAAAGGCCTCGATGATCCGCTGGCACAGGCTCAGAGAGGAGTGCGGGCGGGTGACCACGATGAAGTCGTCCCCGCCGATGTGGCCGACGAAACGGAAGCGGTCGCTTTCGTTGGGCTGCACGACCTCGACCAGGAGTTGCCCCAGCCGCTTGATCACCTGGTCGCCCTTTTCAAAGCCGTAATGATCGTTGTACGGCTTGAAGTCGTCGATATCGACATAGCAGACGTCGAAATCCACCCGCTGGCCGATGAGGGTGGTGATGGTCCGCTGGATGAATTCGTTGCCCGGCAGTCCGGAGAGCGGATTGGCCCCCTTGGCCAGCTGGATGCTCTTCTGGGTGATGGCGTCGAGCAGCGCGGTGATGGCCACCGTGCCGAGATAGCGGCCGTTTTTGGCGACGCAGATGTCGTCGTGAAGGGAGCGCCCCTGCCTGGCCTTGACCCGGCGCACCACCTCCTGCATCGGAGTGGCGGCCTCGACCAGCAGATACTCCTGCCCCAGCACCTCGCCGATGCGGCGATGGGCGGAGAGGGCGAAGCCATAGCCATACGGCCCCACCAGCTCATTCTCGAGAAAATCCATGCGGCTCAGCATGCCCAGCACCCGCCCTCCCTCCACCACCGGGATGCCGTGTAGGCCAGGCTCATCCTTGAACCGCCGGAAGGCTTCCATCAAAGGCTCTTCCGGCGCGAGAGGGGCGACATAGCGGACCGTGCTGCCGATGGTGCAGGTGGCCATGGGATCAGGGCAGCAGAGTATCGTCTCCTGCCGGCCCAGCAGCGGGTGGCGCACCTGGACCAGTTCCGGACCCGGTCGCGCCAGCAGGTATCCCTGAAGCAGATCGATGTCGAAGCGGGCCATGGTTTCCAGCTCCTCCTCCTGCTCGATCCCCTCGGCGATGACGGTGATGCCCAGCTTGTGGCAGACGGTGGCGATGGCGTCCACCAGATTGTACTTGAAGGAATCGCGGTCGATGCCGGTGATGAAATGGCGATCCACCTTGACGTAATCGGGCTGGATGATGGAGAGCATCTTGAGTCCGCCATAACCGGCGCCGAAATCATCGATGGCGATCTTGTACCCCCGGTTCCGGTAGTGCGCCACCGACCGCTTGAAGAGTTCGTAGTTGCGGATCGACTCCTGCTCGGTCAGTTCCAGGATGATGCGCTCCTTGGTGATGCCGCATGCCTCGGCAAGCTGGTCCGTCATCCCGCCTCGATGGGCAGGGTGCATGAGGGTGGCGGG
Organism: Thermodesulfobacteriota bacterium; assembly: GCA_040757055.1. Classification (GTDB taxonomy): domain Bacteria; phylum Desulfobacterota; class Desulfobulbia; order Desulfobulbales; family Desulfurivibrionaceae; genus JAJZRJ01. The sequence goes on from JBFLXY010000012.1 coordinate 42,934, forward strand.
GCAGATGTTGACGTAGAGAAAAGCATCCTGCCCGGCGATCCCCAGTTCCGCCGCCCGGCAGAAGGCGTTTTCCCGGCAGAGCATGTCGAGGGCGGAGATGATGCCCTCGGCCTGGGCCCGCCGGAAGAGAGAAGCGATATCGACGCCATGCCGGAGCGGATCAGCAAGACGCGCCAGCGCTTCGTAACCGAAAACCTTGCCGGTCTGCCGGCAGAAAATCGGCTGAAACCAGGAGATGAGGCCGTTGTCATCCAGCAGCTGGATGATCGTTTCCCTGGAAAAATCAACAGCGGTCGCGCCCTCCATGCCCTTCCTCCTTGACTGCCCCGAGAAGTTGCGCCGGTTTTTCAGGCCGCGGCAAGCTGGGGAACCGGCGGCGCGGCCGCCTCCGGCAGGGCGGCAATCCTGGCTGCATCGGCTCCGCGGACCAGGGTGAGCAGGGAGCCGGAAAGCAGCCGCAGTTCGGCGGCCTGTTCCTGCAAGGTTACGGCGGTGCGGGCCGCCTCTTCCGCATTGGCGGCAGCGGTGAGGCTGACCTGGTCGATCTCCGTCATGGAGGCGCTCACCTGCCGGATGCCGGCCACCTGCTCGTGGCTGGCCCCGGCAATGCTCCGGATTTCGTCATGCACCCGGGCGATGCCGCCGTGGATATCGGCAAAGACCTGGTTCAGCCGCCCGCAGAGACTGCCGCCCTGCTGCACCTTCTCGATGTTGTACTGGACAATGTTCGCGGTTTCCCGGGCCGACGCGGCGACGTTCTGGGCCAGACGCCGGATCTCGTCGGCCACCACCGCGAAGCCCGCCCCGGCCTCGCCGGCCCGGGCCGCCTCCACCGCGGCGTTCAGCGCCAGCAGATTGGTCTGGAAGGCGATGTCGTCGATGTTTCTGGCGATCTGAATGACCGCGGCCGACTGCTGCTCGATCTCCTGCATGGCGGTCAGCATGTTGGCCATCTGCTCTCCGCCCGCCTGCACCACCCTCTGCATCTCGTCGGCAAGGGTGCCGGCCTGGCGCGCGCTTTCGTGGTTGGCGTTGGCCTGGCTGTTCAATTGCTGCATGGCGGCGCTCGTCTCCTCCACCCCGGCGGCCTGACGGTTGGCCCCTTCCGCCAGCTCGCGGCTGGCCGCGGAAAGCTGCACCGATTCCTCATAAACCTGATCCACCACCGCCTGCAGCCGGTCGTTGATGCCGCTGATGGGCAGGATCACCTTGCGGCCGAGATAGCCGAACACCACGAGCAGGACGAAAAAGACCCCCATGCCGGCGCCGATGGTGACCAGGGTGGAACGAATTTTCGCCTGGCGGAAGAGGGATTGGTGACCGGACTGCACCGCCGCCATGGCCGCTTCGGTCCGCTGGCCGGTCTGGCGGGCGATCTGCTCGGCCAGGGCGCGGGTCATGGCAATGGCCTCCCTGCCCTTGTCGCCGGTATACTGATCCGCCGCGCGGATTCCCTCGGCATAGGAGTCGTGGAAGGCGGTCATGCCTTTGGCCACCTCCACCTGCTGCCGGAAGCCGTCATACTCTGCGGCGATTTTCCGCACCTGGTCGAGACTGGAGCCGTCGCCGGCAAAGGCGCGCCGGACCGCCTCCAGCATGGCGATGATCCGGGCATCCCCGGCCGCCATCTCCTCTTCGTACTGGGTACGCATGTTGGTGAACTGGCCGCGCACCAGAAAATTCTTCCACAGGAGCATCTGGTTCAGGAGGGCGGTCTGGAGTTCGCGCACCAGAAGCACGTTCGCCATGCCGTCCTTGCCGGAGGTCTGGATCCCCGCATTGCTCCGGCTCGTTTCCTGAATGAGCCGTTCCTGGGCGGTGACCGAAATGGCGTACAGCACCCCCATGCCCGCGCCGGCGGCGACCATGACAAAAACAAAGAAAAAGAGGATTTTCACTTTGAGACTGTGGCGCATCTTTCTTGCTCCTGCGGCGGGAAGTTGGAATTCAGGCGCACGCCCGATGCGCCGGCGACGCGATGACTGCCTCTACGGCGGCCGCAAGGCTGGGCCCTCCGAGGCTGGCCACCAGATACGACGGGCAGAGGGCGTGGCGGCCGCTCTGGCAGAATTTTTCCAGATCGCAGAGGCTGGGCACGTAGGGCGAGCCCTTGGCAAGGCAGCTGGCCACGGTGGACCCGTTCTGGCCGTAACAATAGTGCGAGAGATGTTGGCAACGCATGGAGTGGTCCCCCTTTGTTTTTGGAGTGCATGATGTGCCGGTCCGCATTGACAGCCATCACCCTAGCCCCTGCGTGTTAGCGAGGGATTAGGAGGCGGTTATTTTTCGTTTTGCCGTAAGGGATGCTCCTGCCGCCGCGGGGGGCGGCGGCAGGAGCGGGGAAAAAGGAGAAAGAGAGGAGAAGACCGGCCCACCCCCTGGCTCAGGCGACTGGCCAGGGGGCTTCGACCGGGAGATGCTGCCCCTGGCAGAGGGCAGCAAAAACTTAGAACTTGTAGTTCACGTCGAACTGGTAGAGATCGACCGAATCAACACCGGTGGTGCCGGTGTCCTCGTCACGCTCATAGTTGAGCCAGGTGACGCCGGCCGACCAGTTTTTGGTCATGTTGTAGCCGAGCTGCACCCGATGACCCTTCTTGTTGGTGTCGGAAAGCCCGTCGCCGAAATCGGAATCCGCGAGGTAGCCGAAAAGGGAATCCGCCTCCACCACGGAGTAATCGTAACCCACCTTGAACTTGTCGATGGTGGCCTCGATGCCGAGGGCATAGCCCGTATCGGCGTCCTCCGGCTTGCCGGTGTAGGTGCTCGCCTGGCTCGTGCCCGCGGCGCCGTCCGCGCCGAAGTTCTTCCAGACATGGCCGACCAGGGCAAGCTTGGCCTGGGCCACCGGGAAGGAGACCTTGCCGTAGAGGTCGCCGATGTTCAGCTCATACATGTTTTCATCGACAGTGCCCAGGTTGAAGGTGGCGGAACCTTCGTTGATCAGGGACTTGCTGAAGGTATGGTAGCCGGCGGCCAGGGTGTATTTCGCGTCAGCGGCTTTTCCCCGGTACCCCAACTGCCCGGCCGTCAGGGTGGCAGTGTTGTCGCTGGCGACCAGCTTGGCGGCATAGCCGCCCAGGGTCGCGAAGAGGCCCTCTTTCTTGCCGTACTGGCCGGTGATGCCGGCCAGCCGCACGTCGCCGTCCCACATGACCCAGGAGGTCTCATAGGGGTTGTTTTGCTGGCCCAAGGTGAACATGAAGTCCTGCCACTTGTGGGCGGCATAGGCGTAGTCGAGCCGGATATCGCCGGTCTCGAAGGGCTTATCCTCACTCCAGGTGTCGTTGGTGCTGGTCGGGTCGTCGCTGCCGGTGGCCAGGCCCGCACCCACCTGCCAATCCTCGGCCTTGTTGTTCCAGATGCCGCCGACCCGGAACCTGGTCCGCCAACGGTCCTGATCCTTTTCGCTGGCGTTCGTCTCCTTGTAGTCAAGCTCGCGCCGCTCGTAGCGGACCCGCAGGTCGCCCTTCAGGGTCAGCTGGTCGATGAACTCGTTGGCGAGAACGACCTTGCCGCTCTTCTCGCCCTGCTTCTTGAGCTGGTCCTCCAGATGCTCCACCCGCTCCATCTGCGAGCTCATCTTGAGGCGCAGGTACTCCAGTTCCTTCTTGATCTCCTCTGCGGACTCGTCGCCCACGCCGGCCGCAGCCAGAGAGGGAAGCGCCATGCCCAGGCTCAGGGCGGCCACAGCAACCATCATCTTTTTCATCGTGTTCTCCTTTGCTCCTGTCGTGAATGGAAAAAGTTCCGGGCCGCCTGCCGGCCCGAGAACCAGTGATCTGGGAGGAGCGTAGAAGAGGATGGTTAGCCGGGGATTTTTTTTTGATGAGGAAACCGTTAAAATATGAAAAACATCGTAATGACGGCATGATAAAAACCTGATCTGGATTGTTTTGAATTATTAACCGAAAACTAATACAATCCTAATGCATGCCGGGCATGGTGGGGACACGCAGACGCCAGAACGACGCCCCGGCTTCCGGGTCGTCCACCCCGTTGCGCAACCCAATCCACAAGGAGTACGAAAAATGAAACAGCGTTTTGGCAGAACCCTGAAATGGGCCCTGACGGCAGGCTGCGTCGTGGCCATGAGCGCCACCGCCGCCCTGGCCGCTGACGTGAAGGTGGACCCGAAGCTGCCGACCTACAAGAAGGTCAGCGGCGTTTCCGGCAACCTCAACTCCATCGGCTCGGACACCTTGAACAACCTGATGACCTTCTGGTCGGAGGGCTTCCGCAAGGAGTATCCCAACGTCCGCATCCAGGTGGAGGGCAAGGGCTCCAGCACCGCGCCGCCGGCCCTCATTGCCGGCACCGCCCAGCTCGGCCCCATGTCCCGGCCGATGAAGAACGAGGAGATCGACGCCTTCAGCAAGAAGCACGGCTACAAGCCCACCGCCATCGGGGTGGCCCTCGACTCCCTGGCGGTCTTCGTTCACAAGGACAACCCCATCAAAGCCCTCTCCCTGCAGGAGGTGGACGCCATCTTCTCCAAGAACCGCAAGTGCGGACTGCCTGGGGAAATCGCCACATGGGGCCAGGCCGGCCTGACCGGCTCCTGGCAGGCGATGCCCATGAGCCTCTACGGCCGTAACTCCGCCTCCGGCACCTACGGCTACTTCAAGGAGCACGCCCTCTGCAAGGGCGACTTCAAAAATACCGTGAAGGAGCAGCCCGGTTCCGCCTCTGTGGTGCTCGGCATCACCGAGGACAAGGCCGCCATCGGCTACTCCGGCATCGGCTACAAGACCTCCGGCGTCAAGGCCATTGATCTGAGCGACAAGAAGGGCGGTACGTCCTACGAGGCTTCCTACGACAACGTGCTTTCCGGCAAGTACCCCCTCTCCCGCATGCTCTACGTCTATGTGGCCAAGGAGCCGAACAAGCCGCTGCCGCCGCTGACCCTGGAGTTCCTCAAGTACGCCCTCTCCAGGGCCGGGCAGGAGATCGTGGTCAAGGACGGCTTCCTGCCTCTGCCCGCCAGCGTCACCGAGAAAGAACTGGCCAAGCTGAATTAATGCTGGCCTGCCGGCGGTACTTTTGTTAAATAAGGCCCAGGTGTTTTCTTGGCAAAGCACCTGGGCCTCCGTACTTTCTCGAAAACCGGTCATCGACAGAAAAACGCAACCAGACCAGCCTGCCGGGACGCACCATGGACAGACGCTTCATCCAGAAGGTTCGCCGCCGCGACCGCATCGCCACCCGCGTCATCACCGTGGGCGGCATGCTGGTCATCGCCAGCGTCATCGCGATCCTGCTGATCATCGTCAAGGTGGCCCTGCCACTCTTCATGCCCGCCCAGGCGGAAACCGCCAGGACCCTTGCCGCATCGACGGTCCAGCCGCCGCTGGCCGTGGGGGTGGACGACGAGCGGGAACTCGCCTTTGCCCTCGACCAGCAGGGGCGATTCTCCTTTTACGAGTTGGCCAGTGGCGCCGTGGTCTCCTCCCTTGCCGCCAGCGATACCCCCCGCGCCATCCGGAGCATCGAACGCCACGACGACAGCTTCACCATCTTGTGGCAGGATGGCGGGGCAACCCTGTGCCGGGTCGCCTTCAACCTGGTCTATGGCGGGAATGGCGAACGGAGCGTGGTGCCGGAACTGGACGGCCGCCGGGAACTCCCGCCGGAAACCCTCCCGGCCGCGCCGCTGCGGGTTGCCGCCCGCACCACCGACGACAGCCTCACCAGGGTGAGCCTGCTGGCCGACAACCGCTTCAGCGTCACCCGCCAGACCACCTCCCGCGACCTTTTTGGCAACGAAACCACCGAAACGGCCACCTTCCTCATCGCTGAGGAGATGCCGGGAAACATCACCGCCTTCACCCTGAACCGGCAGGGGGACATCCTCTATGCCGGCACCGATAGCGGCAGCCTGCTGCGCTGGGAATTCAACGAGGAAGCCGCCACCCGCACCGACAACGTGGTGGCGGTGTCGGGCAATCAGGCTGTCACGGCGCTGGCCCTGGTCTTCGGCGACATCTCGGTGGCGGTGGGCGGAGCCGACGGCAGCCTGGCCACCTGGATGCCGGTGATCCAGGAGCAGGGGGGAGATTCTGCCTCCAGAAAACTGCGCAGGATCCATACCCTCGCCGCGCATGCCGCCCCGGTTACCGCCATTCTGCCCTCCCGCCGGACCAAGTCGCTGGTAAGCCTAAGCCAGAACGGCCGCGTCCACTTCGACCACATGACCAGCAGCAACCATCTGCTGGCCATCGACGCCAAAGATCTTGCCGTCATCGGCCTTGCCGGCCAGGACAACAGCCTCATCGCCGGCAGCCGCCAGGGCGAGATGCGGCTCTGGAAGATCGACATACCGCACCCGGAAGTAAACCTCAAGACCCTCTTCGGCAAGGTCTGGTACGAGAGCTACCCGGCACCCGACTTCGTCTGGCAATCCTCGGCAGCCAACGACGACTTCGAACCGAAACTGAGCATCGTGCCCCTGCTCTTCGGCACCATCAAGGGCACCCTCTACGCCATGATTTTCGCCCTGCCGCTCGCCATTTTCGGCGCAGTCTACACCAGCCAGTTCGCCCCGCCGGCCTTCAGGAACACCATCAAGCCGGCCATCGAGATCATGGCCTCGGTGCCCTCGGTGGTCATCGGCTTCCTCATCGCCCTCTGGCTCGCCCCCCTGGTCGAGCAGGGCATCATGGCCCTGCTGCTGGCGCTGATCGCCCTGCCGCTCTTTTTCATCTTCTTCATGCTGCTGATCCGTCCGCTGTGCGAGAGGCCCACCATCCAGCACCGGATGAAGGGCTATGAATTCCTGCTGCTGCTGCCGGTCATTCTCCTGGCGGCAGCCTTCTGCCTGGTGGCCGCGCCCTGGTTCGAAAACCTGCTCTTCCAGGGCGATTTCCGGCAGTGGCTCTTCGATGCGGCCGGCATGCGCTATGACCAGCGGAACTCCATCATCATCGCCTTTGGTCTCGGCATCGCCGTGATCCCCATCATCTTTTCCATCACCGAGGACGCCATCACCAACATCCCGCCCAGCCTCACCGCCGCCTCGCTGGCCTTGGGGGCCAGCCGCTGGCAGACGATCTGGCGGGTGGTGCTGCCGTCGGCGAGCCCCGGCATCTTCGCCGCCATCATGATCGGCTTCGGCCGCGCGGTGGGCGAGACGATGATCGTGCTCATGGCCACAGGCAACACGCCGATCATGGACTGGTCGGTCTTCAACGGCATGCGGACGCTCTCCGCCAACATCGCGGTGGAAATCCCGGAGGCGCCGCAAGGCGGCACCCTCTACCGGGTGCTCTTCCTCTGCGCCACCCTGCTCTTCCTGATGACCTTCGTGCTCAACACCGGCGCGGAAATCATCCGGGAACGGCTGCGCAAGAAATATGGCCGCTACTAAGGGAGGAGCGTGATGCGACAGAAATTCTGGCGCCAGGGCGAACCTTACGTGTGGGCCGCCGGCCTGACCCTCACCCTCATTCTCCTGCTGGTCATCACCCTGCTTTCGGTGGTGGTCGTCAACGGCGTGACCATCTTCTGGCCCCAGCAGGCGATCCTGGCCGAACTCACCGACGGCGGCCGGGTGCTGGGCGAGATCAAGCAGAAAGAACAAGTACCCCACGGCGAGGAGTGGCGCTATCAGTTCAAGACCGGCAACCGCGAGATGTACGGCCTGGATTTCCGCTGGATCGACGCCAGCCTCATCCGGACCATGCACACCCCGCCCGAGGCACTGGTGCTGGAGCGCCTCGAAAACGGCAACTTCTACGGCTTTCTGCGACAAATCCGCGGCCCCGACATGCCGGCCCGGCCGGCGGGCGATGCCGCAGACCTGCACGAGGCTTTTGCCGCCATCACTCCGCTCCAGAACGAGATCAAAGCCAGCAATGCTGCCATAACCCGCCTGAACGCCGCGCTGGAGCAAGTGCAGGGCCGCCTCGCCAAGCTTCGCCACCGGCAGGGCGACTCGGCCCGCATCGCCGCCCTGGAACAGGAAGAGAGCGCCCTCCGGCACCGCTTCGAAGAGCTGGCCGACCGCCTCTCTGCCCAGCGCGCCGTGCTTTACCAGCATGAAGCGCTCCTGGTCGATGCCGCGGGCAGCGAAAAGATCGTGCCCCTGGCCGAGATCGTCCGCTTCTACCAGCCCAATGCCATGGGCTTCAGCCAGAAGAGCGGCTACTACCTCACCCGCCTCCGGGAACTCTTCTTCGACGAACCGCGGGAATCGAATACCGAGGGCGGGCTTTTTCCGGCGATCTTCGGCACCATCATGCTGGTCTTTCTCATGAGCATCTTCTCCTTCCCGGTCGGCGTGCTCGCCGGCATCTACCTGCGGGAATACGCCAAGGACAACCTGCTGACCAAGACGGTCCGCATCGCGGTGAACAACCTGGCCGGCATCCCCTCCATCGTCTACGGCATCTTCGGCCTTGGCTTCTTTGTTTACGGCATCGGCAGCAGCATCGACCAGCTCTTTTTCGCCCACCGCCTGCCCACCCCCACCTTCGGCACCGGCGGCATCCTGTGGGCCAGCGCCACCCTGGGGCTGCTCACCGTGCCGGTGGTGATCGTGGCCACCGAGGAGGCGCTGGGCGCGATTCCGCCCGGCATCCGCGAGGGCTCCCAGGCCTTGGCCGCCACCAAGTTCCAGACCCTGACCAAGCTGCTGCTGCCCATGGCCTCGCCCGGCATCCTCACCGGCTTCATTCTCGCCATGGCCCGGGCCGCCGGCGAGGTGGCGCCGCTGATGATCACCGGCGTGGTGAAGCTCGCGCCGTCCCTGCCCATCGACACCACCTTCCCCTTCCTGCACCTGGACCGCAAGTTCATGCACCTGGGCTTCCACATCTACGACATCGGCTTCCAGTCGCCCAACGTCGAGGCGGCCAAACCCATGGTGTACATCACCACCCTGCTTCTCATCCTGATCGTGCTCATCATGACCAGCACCGCCATCTATCTGCGCAACCGGATGCGGAAGCGTTACGCCGTGGTTGACGTCTAATCCCGAAGAGCCAGCGAGGTTTCCTCCATGCCGATGAGCCACATTCCCATTATCCCCATCGAAAACCCCCAGGTGGAGGTGGAGAATCTGAACCTCTACTACGGGGAGGCCCAGGCCCTCAAATCGATTTCCTTCGGCATCCCCAAGACCAACGTCACCGCGCTGATCGGGCCCTCGGGCTGCGGCAAGTCCACCTTCATCCGCTGCATCAACCGGATGAACGACCTCATCGATGCCATCCGCATCGAGGGGGCGCTCAAGATCGACGGCGAAAACATCCTCGATCCGGCCATGGACGTCATCGAATTGCGGCGCCGGGTGGGCATGGTCTTCCAGAAGTGGAACCCCTTCCCCAAGTCGATCTACGAGAACGTCATCTACGGCCTGCGCATCGCCGGGGTCAACGACAAGCAGGTGCTGGACGAAACCGTGGAAAAAAGCCTCAAGCGGGCTGCGCTGTGGGACGAGGTGAAGGACCGCCTGCACCAGTCGGCCATGGGCCTTTCCGGCGGCCAGATGCAGCGGCTCTGCATCGCCCGCGCCATCGCGGTGCATCCGGAAATCATCCTCATGGACGAACCCTGCTCGGCCCTGGACCCGCGCTCCACCGCCCGCATCGAGGATCTCATCCGCGAGCTGCGCGGCGAATACACCATCATCATCGTCACCCACAACATGCAGCAGGCGGCCCGCATCTCCGACTACACCGCCTACATGTATCTCGGCGAACTCATCGAATACGGCCCCACCAAGAGAATATTCACCAAGCCGGTCAAGCAGGAGACCGAAGACTACATCACCGGCCGGTTCGGTTGATCAGGAGAAAAGAGCCATGGCGGAACATCTGCGCAGGGAAATCGAGGCACTCAAGAAGAAGGTCATCACCATGAGCGCGGTGGTGGAGGAAAATGTGGCCAAGGCCACCCGCTCCGTCATGGAGCGCAGCATCGACCTCGCCAACGAGGTGATCCGGGGCGATGTCAACATCGACCAGATGGAGGTGGACATCGAGGAGGAGTGCCTCAAACTCCTGGCCCTCCATCAGCCGGTGGCCATCGACCTCCGGTTCATCATCGCGGTCCTGAAGATCAACAGCGACCTCGAGCGGGTAGGGGACCTGGCGGTGAACATCGCCGAACGCTCCTCCTTCCTCGCCACCCAGCCCCGGATCTGCATGCCCTTCGATTACGAGTCCATGTCCAATCTGGTCCAGCAGATGCTGGGCGACAGCATCGATGCCCTCATTCACCTGGACACCCGGCTGGCCCACAAGGTGCGGGCCCAGGACGACGTGGTCGATGCCATGAACCGCGAGATGTACGAAACGGTGAAGAGCGAGGTGGTGGGCGGGCCGGAGCATGTCAACTGCCTGCTCCATGCCCTCTCCGTGGGCCGCCATCTGGAGCGCATCGCCGACCATGCCACCAACATCGCCGAGGACGTGGTCTATCTGGTGGATGCCGAGATCGTCCGCCACACCCCGGAATACTTCATGGACTAGCCCGGGGCCATGGCCGCGAAACCGCAGATCCTCATCATCGAGGACGACGAGAACATCCAGCAGCTGGTGGGCTACAACCTCATCAAGGCGGGTTTCAGCGTGAACCATGCCGAAAACGGCGATGAGGGGCTGACCCGGATCACCGCCGAAAAACCGGATCTGGTGATCCTCGATCTCATGTTGCCGGGCATGAACGGCCTGGAAATCTGCCGGGCGGTGCGGGCGACGCCGGCGGTGCGGGAAACGCCCATCATCATGCTCACCGCCAAAAGCGAGGAGAGCGACATCACCGCCGGCCTGGAAGAGGGGGCGGACGACTACATCACCAAGCCCTTCAGCCCCAGGATCCTGGTAGCCCGGGTCAGGGCGGCCCTGCGGCGCAAGGCCGGCCTGCCGGAAGAGGCGGAGGAAAAGAGCGAGCCGCTGCTGGCTGTCCACGATATCCGCATCGACCTCAAGCGCCATGAGGTCTCGGTGGCCGGGGCGCCCATCACCCTCACCCTCACCGAGTTCGGCATCCTCGAACTGCTGGCCAGGCATCCCGGCTGGGTCTTCAGCCGCCAGCAGATCATCGACGCGGTGCGCGGCTACGACTACGTCATCACTCCGCGGGCGGTGGATGTCCAGGTCTTTGGCCTGCGCAAGAAACTGGGCGCGGCCGGCCACCACATCGAAACGGTGCGCGGCATCGGCTACCGCCTCAAGGACTGAGTCTCCGGCACACTGCCAGCCGCCCCCCTTCCGCCTGCCCTGTTTCCCCGCCTACAGCCGCTCCTGCCGCACATGAAAGGCCAGGGTGGCGCCAGTCACCTTGCTCAACCCCGTGTAGCAAAAGAGCGCCAGCCAGACCCCCTGAAAAAAGAGGATGGCCGCTGGTTGCCACAAGGCGGTGAGACCGGCGCCGAGATTTGCCTTGATTCCCAAGGTCTCTCCGGACGGGAGGGCGAGCAGCAGGCAGAAAGCCATGGCGGCCAGGGCCATGCGCTGATAGGCAGTGAAGCGGGCAACACCGCGGAAATCGGCCCGGAACCGTTCGGAGACCACCCGCCAGCCGAAGGCGAAAAGGGAGGCCAGCAGGAAAGAGGGGGCAAAATGCCCCTCCAGATAGAGATACATGGCCACAAGACCGACGCTCACCGAGGCGTATGAGGTAATGGCCTGGATCGGCACCACTTTGACCTTGTCGAGTCCTGAGGCATAGCTGATCTTCTTGGTCCGCCCCTCGAAGGTGGTGGCGAAGCGGGAAAAGATCCGGCGGCCCCACGGCCCCAGCTCCGCCACCGGCCGGCCGTAGCAGCAGCCGAAGCTGATGCAGGCAAGCCGGCCGATACCCTCGCCGATCAGATAGCCGACTGCCAGAGCTGCCATCACCGGCAGCAGGGGCAACGGCGCCAGGCCCCATTGCGGCGCCAGCAGCCAGTTGTGCAGGAGCACGGCCGGAGGCATGGCGATCAGGCCTGTGATGGAGGCGCCGGCCACGGTGAGGGTATTGCGCCTTTTCTCCACCAGCCGGGCGATGACACTGGCCGCCACGGTCGAACCGAGCAGCACGCTGCCGATCAGTCCCGCGGTTACCGTCAACGGTATGCCGATGGAGGCCAGCAGCAGAAAAAATGCCATTGTCCCACCGAGGGTTCCGGAGGCAAGCAACACCCCATAAAAGGTCATGTTGGTTCCGTGCCAGCAGCCGTCGGCGGCCGCCTTGCGGATCGGGATGGCGGCGAGAATCTGCCACCGCTCCCGCGGCAGCACCATGCTGGCCCACCACAGCAGGGGTTTCAGCACCAGACCCAGCAGAATCGTGAAAAGAGCGTTGCTCATCCTCGTCCTCCCTTATCAGTCCGTTGAAAAACCATCCCTGCCTTTTTCAACTGTCGGTTGGCCAAAGGCGCTTTGGCCAACCTCGCGAATTTCTTGGCCCTTTCGGGCCGGCAGAATCCGGCTCCACCTCCTTGTGGTGCCAGCAGCCCGTTTTTCAAGGGGCTGTTATGATTGCCGTGCCGTTCCCAGCAGGGAACGGACCTGAACTTCCACCTCCGCCAGCGGCTGGCCGAAACCGATGGAAAAACGGCTGGCCACGTCGGCCCGCCGCGCCTTCTCCGCCAGATCGTCGGCAAAAGAGAGCCGGTTGCTCTGGAACAGCAGGATGTCGGTGCTGCTGCCCGGGCGGTAGAGACTCTTGGGAGCGCCCTTGGCCACGAACATCCCGGGCCGCATGGGCTGCGGCCATTCGTAGCCGGTATCGCTGTAGCACTGGACAATGTCGCCGATCATCATCGCCACCACCTCGATCATCGCCACCAGCCCCACGCCGGTGCCGCCCTCCACGTCGGTGTCGATGATGGTCACCACCCGCCGGTTCTTGGAATAGGGGGTGACCATGGCCACCACCGCGCCGGGGTTGCAGGAGTGATAGACACCGTCGAGGAGGTAGTGGTCCACCACCCGGCCGGCCACCGGGGTATGGTTGTAATGATACTTGTCCGGGGTCAGGCGGAAAACCGCGTAGTCCCCCCCGCTGAAGGCAGCCAGCCAGCGTTCTTCGCCGGACCCCAGCAATTCCTCGTACTCGAAGAACTTGCCCTTGAGAAAGAGGGCGGAGTCGGCGGCCAGGGAACCGATGATGACCCGGGCGTCGGCCGGCGAGACCACGGCCCGCGGATCGGCAGGCATGGGCCGGCACTGCCAGTAACGGATCTGCCGCTCGAAAATGCGGCGGGGGGTGGTGAAGTAGGCGGCCGGCTGCAGGCACTCGGCGAGATCGACCCCGCAGCGCCGCAGGAAGCCGGCATTGCCCAGCAGACTGGGCGTCAGCCGGAGATCGAAGTTGCACCAGCCCAAAAGACCGGAGATGCGCGCCGAGGTGGCTAGGCGGAAGAGGAAGGGGGCCTTTTCCCGCGTCCGGGAATAGAGAAAACGCACGATGCGGTCGCCGAAGAGTTCCTCGTCGAGCACCGTGCCATGGAGCCGTTCGACGTACTGATGCATGGTGGTCTCCTAGATTGCCGTGCGCAGCCGCTTGCTGTCGAGATCTTCCGCCAGCAGCATGAGTTGGATGAGCCGCACCGCGGTGGCAGGCGCCAGCCGGCCGCCCAGCAGTTCGTCCGTTGCCTGCCGCAAAAAGCCCCCACTCCCCTGCGGCCCGAGAATGGCGGCCACCTCGGTCCGTACCTCAAGGGCCAGCGGCATCTCGCCCGCCGCCATGCTCTCGATGTCCTCGGCCACGTACCGCCAGCCTTCAGCCATCTGCTCCTGCCGCAGCTCCTCCCGGTAATAGCGCTCCGCCGACAGATTGAAATCCCTGGCCGGCACGGACAGAGGGCTTCTGGCGCCGATTTTGGCGAGAATGCCGGCGGTCAGCCGCCCCTGGGCGCCGTACTGGCCCGGCTCCCGCAGCCGCAGTTCCAGGTCGGCCAGCAACTCCTCCAGACCAAAGGAGGCCACCAGGTCGCCTCCCTCTTCCCTGATAAACCGCAGCAGCGCGAGCCGGTACTCCTGATGCAGCACCCGGAGGTAGCCACCGTAGCGGCGACTGGGGCGGGTCCTGGCCGTCCGCTGAAGGATGGAGCGCAGCAGGCGGTTGGGGCTCTCCTTGTGCACGAAAAAGGTGGGAATGCCGATGGCGGTGCCGAAGAGCAGCTGGCGCCGCTCGCTTTCGACAAACGGCGTGTCGGGAATGTGCTGATGGGTGCATGCGCCGGCGGCAATGAGCTTGAAGGCCAGGGCGGTGAGCAGCATCTGCAGATCGGCGGCGCGGCCAAGATCGAGAGCGAACTGCTCAAACTGGGAATAATGGCGCGCCTCGAAGCCGGAAAAGCCCATGACCGCGAATTCCCGCAGCTTGTAAGGCAGATAGACCGACATCCGCCGGTCGAAAACGCCGAGGGTATCGAGATCCTCCTTGAGGCGCCGGTCATTGCCGGGGCGGCCGTCCTGACTGGCGCTCTGCTCGGTGGAGAGCAGCGCCACCGGATAGTCGATGAGGCGGAAGTCTGGTACGAAATCCCCCTTGAAGCGGCAGAGACGGCCAAGCCAGTGATCGAGGAGCAACGGCCCGAAGGGCGTGACGGCGCGGCCGCAAAACTTGTTGGCCGCCTTTTTCTGCCACCGCCGCCAGAGCATGCGCAGATGGGTGTAGTCGAGTTCGTGGGGCAGGAAGCCCAGGGCCTGTTCGGGATGGAAATCCTCGAAGCCGAGGCGGTAAGGCGCGGCGCTGTATGTGCCGACAAAGAGCGGGAAGAAGTGTTCCATCACCTTGGCCACCAGGTCGCCCAGGTATTTCTCGTGGCGGGCAGTGAAGCCCGAAGCGGGATCGCGCAGCAGCCGGGACAGCTTGCGGCTGCCGATGCTGACGTGGGTGCCGTTGTTGGCCAGGCTGATGTTGGAGGTGTGGGGCAGCACCACCAGATTGTTGCCGATGATGCCCGCCTCGCGCATCTTCATCACCGCATTGAGATGGCTGCGGCTCAGCACCTGATGACAGAGGATCATGTACTGGTGCTTGGCCTCGCCCTCGTCCCAGCCCGAAAGGCAGGGGCTCATGAAGAGGTCGCGGTAGAAGGCGTCGGAGATGCACTCGTTGAGATACCGCTGCCGCACCGGCGGGTGCGGCGAAAAGAAGACCGTGGCGTTCTGGCCGCGCCTGGCGAGTTCGAATTTTTCGTTGGCGTACATCACCAGGAGCTGGGTGAAGAAAAACCGCTTGGCCGTCTCCCGCGCCAGGGACCGGCCGTAACCGGTCTGCGGATGGAGGTGCACCACGTGAAAGGAAAAGGTCTCCGGCGAGGTGTTGTCGCTCAGGAGGTGAGCGAGCAGCCGGGTGCCGGTCCGCTCGATGGTCTCCCCGCCGCCGCCTTCGCCGACGACATCGGCCAGGGCCAGCTTGAGCAGATAGCTGATGGGAATCCGCAGATGTTGCTCGCCCCCCTCCTCGACGAAAAAACGACCGCTGTCGCCGCGTTCGGCGCTGGCCGGATTCTGCTTGTCCGCCTTGAGGTCGGCGGCCAGAATCCCCCGCGCCTTCTCGTGCAGCAGCCGCACGGGGAAGCGCACCCAGCTGTTCTCCCAGACCTGCTCGATATTGTCGGCGAGATAGCGATCCAGGTGGCGGCGCAACCGGGGCGAGGTTTCGCCGCGGCGGGCTCGCCGGATGATGTTGGCGTAATAGCTCGACTGCTCGATGATCCGTGGCAAGTCCACGGTTTCGCGGCGACCGGCCACCGCCACCTGCAACTCGTTTTCGCAGCCGGCCGTGGTATCCGCCCCGAAGAAGGGCAGGCTTGTCGGCTGTCCCGGATCGAGTTCCAGCAGGGCAATGCATTCGCGTTCGGTGGGACGGGGCTCGCCCCCGGCATCGGCCGGCACGGGGGGGAAGGCGGCAAAGGAAAGTCGGCTCACGGGCGGATACCTCCTGCGTGGTCGTTTCCTTACCCTTTACCCTCCCTGTGTGATGTTTCCGTTAAATTACCGGCATGGTTGGGTTAACCGTCAACCCGGGCCGGCAAATCCAAGCGGTGCGCAGCATCGGCTGCTGCTCTGTGCGGATCGCGCAAAGGCCTCCCTTGGCGGCGCACGCCTTGCACACCACAGGCGCACCACTCCGCCCTCTTTGGCACCTCTCATCGCAAAGCACAATCAGGGGATGGACTTCCGACAGCGCGGGCGAGCACCAACTCGCCCGCGCGAACGCTCGCCCATGGGAAATGACGGCGCCGAAAATTGCCCTACAACAGGTTGCTGGCCAGCTCGGCCAGTTCGGAGCGCTCACCCTTTTCGAGGTTGATGTGGGCGTAAAGCTTTTGTCCCTGCATCTTCTCGATGAGGTAGCTTAAGCCGTTGGAGTGGCTGTCCAGATACGGGTGGTCGATCTGGAAGATGTCGCCGGTGAAAACGATCTTGGTCCCTTCGCCGGCGCGGGTGATGATGGTCTTGATCTCGTGCGGCGTGAGGTTCTGGGCCTCATCGACGATGAAGAATATCTTCACCAGGGAGCGGCCGCGGATGTAGGCAAGCGGCGCGATCACCAGTTTCTTCTCCGCCAGCAGTTCGGTGATGCTGCGGCCATTCTTGCCCTCGTCGCCAAACTGCATGACGCCAAGGTTGTCGAAAAGCGGCTGCATGTAAGGTTCGAGCTTGGAATCCACGTCGCCGGGCAGATAGCCCAGGTCCTTGTTGGAGAGCGGCACCACTGGCCGGGCCATGAAAATCTGGCGATACTCCTTCTTGCGCTTCAAGGCCGCGGCCAGGGCCAGCAAGGTCTTGCCAGTACCGGCCTTGCCGGTGATGGTCACCAGTTGCACATCGGGGTTCAACAGGGCGTCGAGGGCAAAGGTCTGCTCGGCGTTCTTGGGGGTGACGCCGTAGGAGTTCTCCTTTTCCACCCGCCGGATGCGATGCCGCGCCGCATCATAAACCCCCAGCGCCGATTTGACGCCATTGCGCAGAATCATGTATTCGTTGGCCTTGAGTTGCTTGGCGATGGGCAGCTCGGCCGCATCGCAGTCCGCGGTGCCGTTGAAGAGCTGGGCAAAGACCTGCTCCGGCACCTTTTCCTGGACACTGTGCCCCCGGTAGAGGGCTTCGACATCCTTGACATGGTCGGTCTTGTAATCCTCGGCCAGGATGCCCACGGACTTGGCCTTCATCCGCAGGTTGACGTCCTTGGTCACCAGGATCACCGGACGCGCCCCATCTTCGCGGGCCAGATGATAGGCGATGTTCAAAATGTGGTGGTCGGTTTTCTGGGAAGAGAAATTGACCGCGAGATCGGGGTGCATGTCGCGGTCGAGCTTGATGCTCACCTTGCCCTTGCCGGTGCCGATGCGGACCCCGCCGTTGAAGAGCTTGTCGCCGCTTAAGGCATCGAGGGAGCGGGCGAATTCGCGGGCGTGAAAATTGAGGGAGTCGTTGCCCTTCTTGAATTGATCGAGTTCTTCCAGGACCGGGATCGGGATGACCACATCATGTTCGTCGAACTGGTAGATGCAGGAACTGTCGTGCAGGATCACATTGGTATCCAGCACGAAAAGCTTCTTCCGTTTCCGCATGGAGACTCCTTGACTGGTGGATGGGGGGAGGAAAAGCCAGAGGAAAGCGCATGGGACCGCATGAAAAAATTTTCGATGAAGCGCGCAAAATAATCAAGCGAAATAATCGTTCTCCCACTCAGCGATTGGATGGCGACCAGGCAAGGGCAGGGATGTCCTGCCCGGCAGGCGCGATCCGGTAAAGATTTTCACAGAACTGGTCGGTGCAGGCCTCCCAGGAAAAGGCCAGCACCGACTGGCGGCAGCGGTTCGCGTCGAGGGTCAGGGCCCGGCGGGCGGCGCGGCCGAGATTTTCGTCCAGATAGCCGTTCACCCCCTCCCGCACCACCTGCCGCGGCCCGGTGACCGGATAGGCCGCCACCGGCACCCCGCAGGCCAGTGCCTCCAACAGCACAACCCCGAAAGTATCGGTCCGGCTGGGAAAGACGAAAAGATCGGCGGCGGCCAGATGGCGGGCAAGCTCTTCGCCACGTTTCGTGCCGACAAAACGCACCGCCGGATAGCGGCGTTCAAGCCCCTCCCGCGCCGGGCCGTCGCCCACCACGTATTTCGTGCCCGGCAGCTCAAGGCGCAGAAAGGCCTCGATGTTCTTCTCCACCGCCACCCGCCCCATGTACATGGCAATGGGACGGGCACCGGACAGAAAATCTTTGTCCCGCGGCCTGAAAAGTTCGGTATCCACCCCGCGCGACCAGCGGCAGAGGTGGCCAAAGCCGCGGGCCGCCAATTCCTGATGCAGATCGTCGGTGGCCACCATGGTGCGCACCGCCGGCGCATGGAAACGCCGGACCACCCGGTAGAGAAGGGAGAGCGGCAGCGGCAGCCGCAACTGCACATATTCCGGGAAGCGGGTATGATAGGCGGTGGTGAAACCAAGGCCCTGCCGGAGGCAAAAGGCACGGGCGGCCCAACCGAGCGGCCCCTCGGTGGCGATATGAATCGAATCGGGCCGGAAGGCGGTAAGACGCCGGTGCACCTCGCGGCCCGGGAAAAGGGCCAGCGGAATCCCCGGATAGGAGGGACAGGGTACGGTACGGAACTCCGCGGGGGTCACCGTCAGTACCTCCTGGCCACGCTGGCGCAGCCTGGAGACGGTTTCGCTGTAGGTGGTCACCACCCCGCTAACTTGCGGGTGCCAGGCGTCGGTCACGATAGCAATGCGCATGGGCCTCCTGGGCTGCGAAATGGGCCTGCTCGTCAAAAACCAGGGTATGCTGCTCCGCCCAATGGATGATCTGCAGGGTGCCGTCGAAATTTTCCACCAGCGCCGTGCAGCTCTCCACCCAGTCGCCGGTATTGGTGTAGATCACCCCGCCAACCTCTTCATAGGAGGCGTGATGGACATGGCCGCAGATCAGGCCGTCCACCTCGCGTCGCCTCGCCTCGGCAGCGATCTCCTGCTTGAAACTGCCGAGGAAGTTGACCACCTCCTTGACCTGATGCTTGAGAAAGGCGGAGAGCGACCAGTAGCCCAATCCCAGCTTGCGGCGGCAGAGGCTGACGTAGCGGTTCAGCCGCAGCAGAAATTCGTAGGCTTTGCTGCCCAGCCTGGCCAGCCAGCCGCTGTAAGTGGAAACCGGATCGAATTCGTCGCCGTGCAGCACCAGAAAACGGCGGCCGTCAGCGGTGCGGTGGATCGCCTCGGCCACCAGATGCACACCCCTGACGTCGGTGGGGGCATGGCGCCGCAGCATGCCATCGTGGTTGCCGGGAATGTAGAAGACCTTGGTGCCGTTGCGGCACCTGGCAAAAATCAGATCAATGATCCGGTCATTGACTGCCGGCCAGTGCCAGTCGCTGTTCACCAGCCAGAGATCGAAGATGTCGCCCACCAGATAGAGATATTCGGCTTCATGGTGCCGGAGAAAATCAAAAAGATAGGCGCTGTTGGTGTTGCGGGAGCCGAGATGGAGGTCGGAAAGCCAGATGGTGCGATAGGATGTCTGTTGCATGCCCACCGGATTGCTGAGGTTTGACTCAGCATGGCGGATGGATGTTCATCCGGGGTCATGGTTCGGTTATTTTTTGATTACGCCCGCCGGCCGAAGCCACCTCGGCTGGCGGGGCCGCATCATGCCTTCGTCGCGGCCTTCAGTGCCTTGACCTTGTCGGTCACTTCCCATGGCAGACCGATATCCATGCGGCCGACCTGGCCGTAGGCGGCCAGCTTCTTATAAAAGCCGCCCTTGATGCTCCCCGGCAGGTGGCGGAGCTTGAACTGCTTCATGATGGCGGCGGGCCGAAAATCGAAATGTTCGGTGACCAGCCGGTAGATCTCCTTGCCGGGGATCTTTTCGGTGCCGAAGGTCTCGACGTAGATGCTCACCGGCTGGGAGAGTCCTACCGAATAGCTGACCTGCAACTCGCATTCGTCCGCCAGCCCGGCGGCAACGATATTTTTTGCGGCGTAGCGGGCGGCATAAGTGCCGATGCGGTCGATGCGGCGGGGCGCCTTGCCGCTCAAGGCCGAACCGCTGTGGCGGGCATACTCGCCATAGGTGTCGATGGCGGTCTTGCGCCCGGTCAGTCCGGAATGCACCACCGGTCCGCAGCCCTGGGCCGCATCCTGCAGGGCGATGTAGATCCGGGTCTTGTCGTCCGGCACGATGGCTTCACCATGAAAGCTTGGCAGGATCACCTTGTCGCGGATCTCCTCCTGCATTTTTTTGCTCTCCCACCCCGATCCCGCCGTAAGCCCGTGGCAGCAGACGTGCAGGGAGATGCCGTGGATGCGGGCCGGCCGGCCATCCCGGTACTCCACAGCCACCTGGGTCTTGCCATCGGGTGCGAGATCCGGCAGCACGGTGGTGAAACGCACGGCAGTCAACCGCCGCGCCAGCTTGTGGGCCAGCCAGATGGACATCGGCATGAAGGCCGGGGTCTGGTTGCAGGCAAAGCCGAAGGCGTTGACCTGGTTGCGCACCTTGATCTGGCTCAACTCCTGGTCGCTCATCTCCATTTCCCGGAAGCGATAGCGCTCCTCCAGCGGCGACTCCCGGAAACTGGTGAGGATGGTGCGCTTCTTGCCGCTGAACGGCTCCTCGTTGTAGCCGACCTGGGCGATGACCTCGCGGGCGACATGGGGAATGTCCACCGTGGCGGTGGCGGCGAACTGGGCGGCGATGAAGACGATGGACTGGGCAATGGCGCATTCCGCCTCGATAAAGGCGTAGGGGTCCTGCTGCAGAAAATGATCGACCACCGCATCGCAGATCTGGTCGCAGAGCTTGTCCGGATGGCCTTCGGTGACTGACTCCGAGGTGAAGATGAAATCCTTTTTCATGGCCTTCTCCCCTTTCTCTCTTTTTTGATGGTTTCATTGACCAGCAGCGGCACGGCGGAGGTGCCGCCGATGACCAGCATGTCACCGGGGCCGATGGCGGTGATGCCGAGCAGCGAACGCAATCCCGGCACCACCATGGCCAGGGCCTGCAGGGCAAAGGTGCCGCCCAGGGCGGCGGTGAGATAGCGGTTGGGCGGCAGCCCCTGGCGGTCGAAAATGGTGTGGCTTTCCGACCGGCAACTTAAAGTGTGCAGCAGCTGGCCGATAGTCAGACTGAGGAAGGCCAGGGTGCTGGCCCGCGGCCCGATGCCGTAGCGGGCCAGGCCATAGCCGTAGCAGCCGAGGGCGCCAGCGCTGATGACACTGGCCTCGATCCCGATGCGCCGCAAATCGGCGGGGGTGACAATGGGTTCCTGGGGATCCCTGGGAGGACGCTGCATGATGTCCGCCTCCGCTTCTTCCAGGGAAAGGGCCAGGCCGGGGAAGATGTCGGAGACCAGGTTGATCCAGAGCAGTTGCATCTCGGTCAGCGGCTGCCCCATGCCGCCGACATTGGCGATGAAGGAGACCATGATCTCGCTGAGATTGGTGGAGAGCAGGAACCTGACGGACTTGCGGACATTGGCCTGGATGGCGCGCCCCTGCCGCACCGCGATGATCATCGTCTCCAGCCGGTCGTCCTCCAGCACCACGTCGGCGATTTCGCGGGCAACGTCCGTGCCGGAACGGCCCATGGCAATGCCGATGTCCGCCGCCTTCAGGGCCGGCCCGTCGTTGATGCCGTCGCCGGTCATGGCCACCACCTTGCCGCCACTCTGGATCGCCTGGACGATCTGCAGCTTGTTGGCCGGGCTGACCCGGGAAAAGACGTTGGTCCGCTGGCTCAGGGCCTGCATGGTTGTCTGGTCCATGCTGGCCAGCGAGGTGGAGTCGAGGATGCTCAGGGTGTCGTCGCCGCTCAACCGCAGCGCCTTGCCGACGGTGAAGGCAGTGGGCGACTGGTCGCCGGTGATCATCACCGTTTTGATCCCGGCCTCGTGGAAGCGGCCGATGAGCTTCCCCACCCCTTTGCGGATGGGATCGACCATGCCGACCAGGCCAAGCCAGATCAGTTCCGGCAGCTGCTCTTCCGTGAGCGATGCCTCCTCCTCCAGCAGGACATACGCCACGCCGAGGACACGGAGGGCATTGCCGGCCATGCGCTCGTTCTCCGTCTGGATGGCCAGCCGTTCTTCCGCCTTGAGTTGGTAATTGCGCCGGCCGCGCCGGTGACGGTTGCAGAGGGCCAGCACCTCGGCCGGGCTGCCCTTGACCGCCAGCAACCGTTTGCCGCCGGGCAGCCGGTGCGCGGTCGCCATATAATTGCGCTGCTCGGAGCGGTGCATGATGAGAAGGCGAGGGTACTGTTCCCGAATCGCCGCCACATCGAGATGGCAGCCAATGGCCATGTAGATGAGCGCGTTTTCCGTGGCGCTGCCGTTCACCACCCAGCCGCCGTTGCGGCGCACCACCTCACTTTCGCTGCAGAGGCTGACCACCAGCAGCAGGGTTTCGGTTTCCGTGCCGATGGTCCCGGTTGCCGGCCCAAGCGCCCCCATGAAATCGCCCTTGGGAATCGCGATCTGCCTCCCTCCTCCCACCACATCTACCACGGTCATCGAATTCTCGGTGATGGTGCCGGTCTTGTCGAGGCAGATGACCTGGGTGGCGCCCAGCCCCTCCACCGCGCTCAACTGCCGGATCAGCACGCCCTGCCGCCGCATGTTGCGGATGCCGATGGCCAGCGTGGTGGTGGCGACGGTGGGCAGTCCCTCCGGCACCGCGGCCACGGCCAGGGAAATGGCGGACTTGAGCATCTGGAGCAACCCCTGCCCCCGCAGCAGCCCGAGCAGAAAAATAATCCCGCAGAGGGCGCCGGAGACAACGACCAGCTTGGTGCCCAACTCGTCGAGCTGACGGTTCATGGGGGTCACCGGCGGGCGGGTCTCGCCCACCATGCTCTGAATCCGCCCCATCTCAGTATAATGGCCGGTGGCCACCACAATGGCCACCCCTTGCCCGCCGGTGACCAGAGTGCCCATATAGCACATGTTGCTCCGCTCGCTGAGGGGGCTGTCGGGGTCGGTCAGAACGGAAACCCGCTTGGTCACCGGCAGGCTCTCGCCGGTCAGGGCGGACTCATCGACACTGATGCGGTTCGCCTCCAGGAGGCGGGCATCGGCGGCGACATAGTCGCCCGGCCGCAACAGCACCAAATCGCCCGGCACCACCTCCTTGGCGTTCACCTGCCGGACGGCGCTGTCCCTCACCACATGGGCGATGGGCTGCACCAGGGTCTTCAGGGAATGAATGACCCGCTCCGCCTGGCTTTCCGTGGCATAGCCGATCACTGCATTGAGGCCGACCACTACCATGATGGCGATGGCATCGGCCACCCCGCCGGTGGCCACCGAGATGCCGGCAGCGGCCACCAGCAGCGCCACAGGCACCGAGGTCACCTGTTCGAGCAGGATGCTCCAGCCGGAACGCGGCACTGCCTCCGGCAGGGCGTTGGGGCCGAAGCGCCGGAACCGCGCCGCCGCCTCGGTGGCGGAGAGCCCGGCGGGGCGCGGAGTGACGAAGTGGTCCAGGGCCTCTCCCGCTTCGCGCATGTGCCACGGGAGCATCTCCTGGGGGGCGGCATGGGTGATCAGTTTGCGGAACTTGCGCTTGCTGAGTTCCGGTTGCCGTTCCCCACGATGCAACCGGATACTCTTCACCGGCTTCCGTTCCGGAACGGCCGCACGTCTAAGCTGGGGCACGGCCATGGTCCGGCCTTGGACGCCGAAAGCCGCCAGGGTTGCCCTCAAAACCTTGCCGATGTCCAGGAGGGGATTGCCACCCGGGAAGCGGATCAGCACGGTGCCGGTGAGAATGTTGGCCTGCACCAGCAAGATATCGGGCCTGCCGGCGAGCTCCCCCTCGATGAACCGCCTCAGGGGGGCGTTCCGATAGAGGCCGTCGACCCTGTACCGGGCCCGGCCTTTGACGCCGCCATGCACCAGAGTCAGCATACCGACTTTCCTTTTCCAGAACATCCCCGCAGCCGCGCGGGCAAAAAAGGGGGCTCACGCCATGGTCGTGAGCCCCTGCTGCCTCACTGCCCGCTACAGCCAACGGGCTGCCGGCTGGCGCCTACTTTTTCCGCCTGGCTGGTTTCGGGCCTTCCTCTTCTTCTTCCACCACCACCGCCATCGTCGCCGCCCTGGACGCCGGTGCAGAATGTTCCGCCGGCAACGCTGCCGCCAGCACATCCTTGACGCCGCCGACCACGCCGACCAGCACGTCGGCGACCGAACGGGCGGCAGTCTTGCCCACCGCCGCCGCGGCCTCAATGGCACCGATCACCGCGGTCTGGGCCACCGCCTCGACGTTGCCGCCCACCTCCTTGGTGGCTTCCAGCACGCCATCCACGGTGCGGCGGGCGACCATGGCCACATCGGCCCCGATATCGGCGGCACCTTTAACCGCGCCCCGCGCGGTCTGACCGGCGATAGTCACCAGGTCGCCGCCCACGTCGCTGACGCCCATGATGATGCCCTTGGCCACGCTCTTGGTGCTCATGATCAAGCCGGTTCCCACCTCTTCGGTGGCCTGCACCGCGCCCTTGATCACATCGGTGGCCACGCTGAC
This sequence comes from Thermodesulfobacteriota bacterium, assembly GCA_040757055.1. Lineage (GTDB taxonomy): Bacteria > Desulfobacterota > Desulfobulbia > Desulfobulbales > Desulfurivibrionaceae > JAJZRJ01. The sequence continues at coordinate 67,407 of JBFLXY010000012.1, forward strand.
CCCGCCCTTGGCCACGTCGCCCGCGACGCCGAGGGCATGGGAGACCGTATTGCGGGCAAGACTCACGATCTCCGCCTCGATTTCGTTCACCCCTTTCAGGCTGGCGATAATGCCCTCCTTGACCGTTGCCCCTGCCTGCTGCAGGCTTGCTTGCTCTCTTGCTTCCGTCATGGCCTCCTCCTTTGCAATCGGTTGAATGTCCGCGCTTCCCGTAACAATCTATCCTTGCAACACCTGCTCTTCCAGCCCCTCGTGCCCTGCATCCCTTTCCAGCGCGGAACGCCCCAGATTGTAGGCATACCAGAGTGCGGTATGCCAGGCCGGCGCCGTCAGGTTCCCGCGCAGCACCTGAACAATGCTCACCCCCACCAGCGACAGGGCCGCCATCCCGGACCAGTTGATCTGGTTCCTCTGCCGGTCGCGCGTCCTTCCCCGTGGCGGGGGGCACCGGAGCACTTCTGGTTCCTGGCTCGGCGCAAAGGTCAGCAGTCGGCCAACTCCTTCGTCCCGCACCATGTGTTCCAGCGTGCCGGAATGGCGTAGCAGGATGCTGCCCGTTGCCGCACGCGCCTCCACGCTCTGGACGCTAGGGCACCGCTCAAAGACGGCCCGCAGGGCCTGAAAATATTCCTGATCGCCCTTGCGCTCCGGAATCCGGAAACGGACACGGCCGGGGCTGGCATGGGCGATGATGGCCAGAGGCGCCTCAGGCACCGCCTTCCCCCTTGGCAGGAACAGCGGCGTCTCCCTCGGCTACCGGCACGGCCGCGTGCTCCTCGGCCAGTTCCGCCTGGGCCTCGGCCCATATATCCTCGGTCATTTCCGTCAACTCCGCGGCGACCTCCTTGCCTTTTTCAATGCAGAGCAGGCCGCCCTTGATCGCCCCCTTGGCAATGGGCCTGATCGCCTCCGCCAGGATGGGCAACACCTTGGGGGCCAACACTGCCGCTCCAATCCCGATCGCCAGACCGGTCACCACCTTGCCCTTGAACACCTCATCAATAAAAGCCACACGCACCTCCATTTCCCCAAGGCTAGGGACTGTTTGTTATTGCCCTGTGATATTTTTATTACGTTTTTCCATAGATTATATTTACATTTGCAATATTTCAAAAAATACTTTTAAAAATGGGAAGCTGATGTGATCAGTAATAGAACGGCATCATATTTTGTCCATACCTATTTGAATCCTCATCAACAATTAACAGTAACCTGATGTATTCATAACGGCACTCTAACGAAATTCTAAAATTTATCTTGCTATTAAATAGAAATGAGAACTAATGTTATTTTTTTCCATGCTGATGTCGATACGTGTCGCGCACGGCACGGGTGGCAAAAATGGAAAGAAACTCCTTGATGGTGGCCCCTTCGTACAGATGCTGAAGCTCCAGCTCATAGCCGGGGCGGACGTCGTCCACCGCCACGCCGAACTCCTCGGCCAGGCGCCGGATCGCCGAAAGGTGCTGATCCCGTTCAGCCGTGTCTGTAAACTTGTCAAGGAAGGCCATATCTGTACAGGGAAAGAAAAGCAAAAATGAGGCCACGGCGACGAGCGGACATTTGATGCGACAGGGCGCCTGCCCTATTCCCCAGACCCGGCGCCCGGCGCGGGGTGGAATGCAATCCGAACCATCCGGACTCCAGAACCATGGCGACTATTTCTTTCATCCGAAAACACTCGTTGGGCAGTGCGGAGGCGAAGCGCCGCATCCTGCCAGCCATTGCAAAGACCGCGGCAGCATTCGGGCTAAACATCCGGTGGGAAGAGGATATCTGCCATTTTGCGGGGTTGGCCAGCGGAAGGCTGACGGTGCGGGCCGATTCGATCGAATTGCATGCCCGCCTCGGCTTGCTGGCGAGCCTCATGAAAAATGACATCGCAAAAGAAATAGCACACGAACTGGACAACGCCCTCGCCTGAGCGGCGAACGGCTGAAAAGGGCAGCCGGCTCAGATGAAGGCCGCCAGCAACGAAAGGCCGTTGGCATCCAGGGCCCGGCCTACAGCCCAGCCGAAGACGGCCTTCCCGATCTTGGCGCCGGCGTCCGCCGCCATTTTGCTCGTATAGCTTCCCACCGGCTGCGCCCATGCCTCGTCAAAATAGCGGTTTGCCTTCAGCACGGCGAGGACGTTCTCGGCGTTGATCGCGGCAGGGTCATAGTTCACGACAATGCTGCCGGTAAGCGGATTTGCCGTGGCGGCCCTGACCCCGTGATGGTTCTGCAGCGCCCTTTCCAGCTTGCCGCAGCATGCGTGACGGTTTTTCAGATGGGGAACCTTCACCCTGATTCGGCCAGGCACCTGATGTACGTAGCAGTTCATACCTTCACCATGTTTTTTGCTTTCCCAATTTCCGCCTCAAGCTGCGAAGCATCTTTGCCGGTCTCGCAAAATAGATATAGCGGCGTTTTGTTAGCAGTCAGTTAGAAGATGATCACATGTTGATTTCACATCAAAGCAAGACGGAAACCTTGGAAAAAAATTGGCAAACCTCCCCGAATGTCCTAAGCTGCTCCCACACGTTGTATTCACCTTTCCGGACACGGCAAACCATGCGCATCAACACCATTCTCGTCACCGGCGCGGCCGGCTTTATCGGCACCTTCCTCTGCCAACGGCTGCTGGCCGAAGGCAAGACCGTGGTCGGCATCGACAACCTGAACGATTATTACGATCCCGGCCTGAAACAGGCGCGCCTCGCCCAGCTCGACGGGCAAAAAAACTTCACCTTCCGCCGTCTCGATCTCGCCGACCGCCCCGGCATGGCCGCCCTCTTTGCCGAGCATCGCTTCGATGCGGTGGTGAATCTCGCGGCCCAGGCCGGGGTACGCTACTCGCTCCAGAACCCCAATGCCTATGTGGACGCCAACCTGGTGGGCTTTGTCAACATCCTCGAAGGATGCCGCCACACCGGGGTCCAGCATCTGGTCTTTGCCTCGTCCAGCTCTGTCTACGGCGCCAATACCAAATTCCCCTTCTCGGAACACGACAACGTCGACCACCCGGTCTCCCTCTATGCGGCGACCAAGAAGTCCAACGAACTTCTGGCCCACACCTACAGCCACCTCTACGGCCTGCCGGCGACCGGCCTGCGCTTCTTTACGGTGTACGGCCCCTGGGGCCGGCCGGACATGGCCTACTTCCTCTTCACCAAGGCGATCCTCGAAGGCTCCCCGATCAAGGTCTTCAACCACGGCAAGATGCGGCGCGACTTCACCTACATCGACGACATCGTCGAGGGGGTGGTGCGGGTGCTCCACAAACGGCCCGAGCCGGACCCGGCCTTCCGCAGCGACCAGCCCGACCCGGCCACCAGCTATTGCCCCTACCGGCTCTACAACATCGGCAACAACCAGCCCGAGGAACTGCTTTATTTCATCGAGACCCTGGAGGGATTGCTCGGCAGGAAGGCGGTGCGCAACTACCTGCCCATGCAGGACGGCGATGTGCCGGCCACCTATGCCGATGTGGACGACCTCACCCGCGCCGTGGGATTCAAACCCTCCACCCCGCTGGCCGAGGGACTGGAAAAATTCGTCACCTGGTACCGCGCCTACTACAGCGTCTGAGCAAGGAGGAACCTCGATGCACATCACCATGATCGGCACCGGCTATGTGGGACTGGTTTCCGGCGCCTGTTTCTCCGAGTTCGGCCACCATGTGATCTGCATGGACAAGGATGGGGAGAAGATCGCGGCCCTGCAGCGCGGCGAAATCCCCATCTACGAGCCAGGGCTCCACGACCTGGTGCGCAAGAACGTGGCCGACGGCCGCCTCACCTTCACCACCGACATGGCGGCGGCTACCCGTGAGGCCCAGGCCATTTTCCTGGCTGTGGGCACTCCGACCCACCGCCACGGCAACGGCTATGCCGACCTCTCCTACATTTACGCCGCAGCCCGCGACCTGGCCCCGCACCTGGCGCGCTACACGGTGATCGTGGACAAGAGCACGGTGCCGGTGGGCACGGCCCGCCAGGTGGCACGGGTCATTGGCGAGGAAAACCCGCAGGCCGAATTCGACGTGGTCTCCAACCCCGAATTCCTGAGGGAAGGCGCGGCCATCAGCGACTTCCTGCGGCCGGACCGGGTGGTGATCGGCACCGACTCGGAGCGGGCCGCCGCGGTGATGCGCGAACTCTACGACCCGCTCTACCTCATCGCCACCCCTTTCGTGGTCACCACGCCGGAGACGGCCGAGCTGACCAAGTACGCGGCCAACGCCTTCCTGGCGGTGAAGATCAGCTTCATCAACGAGATGGCCAACCTCTGCGAGGCAGCGGGCGCCAATGTCGTCGATCTTGCCAAGGGCATCGGCCTCGACGGCCGCATCGGCAAGAAGTTCCTCCATCCCGGCCCCGGCTACGGCGGCTCCTGCTTCCCCAAGGATACCCTGGCCCTGCTGCGCACGGCACAGGAATACGGCGCCCCCTCCCGCATCGTCGAGGCGGCGGTGGAGGTGAACGCCGCCCAGAAGGCCCGCATGATCAAGAAGATCCGCGATGCCCTCGGCGGCAGCGAGGCGGGCAGGACCATCGCCGTGCTCGGGCTCACCTTCAAGCCGGAGACCGACGACATGCGCGAGGCGCCGGCCTTGACCATCCTGCCGGCCCTCATCGAGAAGGGAAGCAGACTCCGGGTGCACGACCCGCAGGGCATGCATGAAGCGGCCAAGATGTTGCCGGAATGCGCCTTTGCGGAAAACGCCTACGATGCCTGCCTGGGCGCCGACGCCGTGGTGCTGCTCACCGAGTGGAATCAGTACCGGGCCCTCGATCTCGCCCGCCTCAAGGGGCTGATGCGCACCCCGCTCTTCATCGACCTGCGCAACGTCTATGACCCCGGACGGGTGCGCGAGGCCGGCTTCACCTATTTTGGGGTCGGGCGGGGGTAGGGGAAAACGGCTGCAACTTGCCGTGACGCTGCGGGCTGCCGAAGAATCGGCGGCCCGTTTTCGTTTGGCAGATGGGGAAGAAACTTATGGCGCGCCCGGCAGGATTCGAACCTGCGACCTACGGCTTAGAAGGCCGGTTAAAAAATAAAATAACTTGCTGATTTTTCACAATTTGATAAAATCAAAAATAATTATTGGGACACATATGGGACAGTAACTTTCAAAACGGGATTCTTTCACAATGGCGGTTATCGAGAAACGCGGCCCCTATCAATGGCGGGTCAAAATTCGCAAAAAAGGCTTCCCCACCCAGACCAAAACCTTCTCCGACAAAAAAAATGCCGAGGCCTGGGCGCGCAAAACCGCATCCGAGATGGAACGCGGCGTTTTTATTTCAAGCAGTGCCGCAGAACAAACTACCGTTTCCGAAGTCCTTGACCGCTACGAACAAGAAGTATTCCCACGCTTGGCTGATGGCGGCAAAAGGGATCGCTTTCGTCTCGCGCTCCTCAAAACTCACTTTGGCCACCTTTCCGTGGCCGCCTTGCGCAGCAGCCATGTTGCAAGTTACCGTGATCGGCGCCTCAAAGAAGTTTCCGTGCAATCGGTCAAACACGAACTCGGCTTGCTCAACCGGGCCTTGAAGTCCGCCCAGATCGACGGCGGCATTCACCTTCCCCATGGATTACCGACCACTCAAGTCCGTATGCCCAAACTACCGACCGGCCGGGACCGCCGATTGCGCGACGGCGAGGAACAACGCCTCGTCGACGCAGCTATTTCCTCTAAGGGAAAGGAAATCGAAAACATCATCCTGTTTGCCTTGGAAACGGCTGCTCGACGTGGAGAGATCGCCACCATGCGATGGGAACATGTAGACCTCAAGAAACGAACGTGGCACATCCCAGAAACGAAGAATGGCACACCTCGAACGGTACCACTCTCAACAACAGCCGTTAATCTCTTGGGGAGGCTTCCTCGGCGGATCGACGGCAGCGTGTGGGGCGCGCAGGAGGACAGCATCACCCAGGCATTCGGCCGCATTTGCCAGAAGGCAGAGATCGAAGATCTGCGCTTTCATGATCTCCGTCACGAGGCCACCAGCAGACTTTTTGAGAAGGGACTTAATATCATGGAAGTAGCCGCCATTACCGGCCACAAAACCCTTACCATGCTGAAGCGGTATACTCACCTTCGGGCCGAAGACCTAGCGGCAAAGCTTGGCTAGTCGTCCCGTGCGCTATGCGCGCTTGCGAGGCCGGTGGCTCTGCGCTGCCGGCCTTTTTCTTTGGAAGTGAGGGAGATAGAAATCGTCAGGGAGCGGCCAGGGAGGCCCTACGATCTCTTTCCTCTTCGGTCGAGGGGAGAAGCTGCCGCCGGATATAATCTTTCACCAGCGCAGTCGCCCGGTGGGCGTGCGCTGGTTTCTCTGGCCGAGGCCTTCCCGAAGAAAGCCGGCGCATGACCACAGGTCATGAGCGCCGGTGCTGATCGAAGCCCCCAAGGAAGGGAACCCCGCAGGGGTGAACCTTCACTCTCCAGGGAAAGAAAAGCCCCACGGTTGGATGGCCGTTGTGATTACAAGCGCGAATAGCGCATTATGTCAGTCCCTGACAACCAAATACTCTTGCGAGGCAAACCTTAGCCTACCCTACGCCTAACAGCCTAGACCGTTAAGAGGGTAACGGTCTAGGCTATGATAGCCATCGGCTGACAGAAAAAATACGCAAAATCGGCGAGATATTTCTGTGAAAACGGGGTATACAGAAAAGACCGTCATCATCCCCGCGACCAAATATGCGTAACGCAACGATCATCACCCAGAAAGGCCGATACAGCCGCATCCTCGCCATTGGCGATATGCACGGGTGCGTCCACCATCTGCGGACCTTGCTCGATGCAGTCCAGCCGGCCCGGGAGGATCTGGTCGTCACCCTCGGCGACTACATCGACCGTGGCCAGGACTCCAAAGGGGTGATCGATACTCTCTTGGAGCTGCATCGAGATCCAGAGGTCAATATCGTTTCCCTCCGTGGCAACCACGACGCGATGCTGCTCATGTGCATCGATACACTTGAAGAGGGCAGAGACTACTGGCCGACTGGCAAGTGTCACGCAGACAGTGATGACGAGATGTTCGACCTGTGGTGCGAGGTTGCCGCTCAACCTCCTCCGAGGCTCTGGCTCGCGAACCAGGCTATCTCGACACTTGCTTCCTTTGGCAAGTTACGATCTGACCGAAACTGGACCGGCTACCTGAAGGATATCGCCGACGAATACTGGAAAGGGCTCAGAAACATCAACGAGACCATGTGCGAAGCCACAGCCGAGCTGGTCCCCCAGGAGTATATCGACTTCCTCCGAGAGACCTGCGTGGACGCCGTCGAGACGGACAGCCATATCTTTGTCCACGGCGGCCTCTGCCCTGATCTGCCCCTGGCGGATCAACCACTCTTCGCCCTCCATTGGGCACGATTCGACAAGGCCTGGAAGCCTCACGTCTCAGGCAAGAAGGTGGTTTGTGGCCATACGCCCCAGCCGGATCTGCTGGTCCATGATCTTGGCCATGCGGTGTGCCTCGATACCGGCGCCTATATGGCCAAGGGCTTTCTCACCTGCATGGACGTGTTGAGCGGCCAGACCTGGCAGATCAACGATGATCTGCAACTGATCCAGCAGCCAGTGGTCCACTACGACGGCAAGGTGCCCTTTGTCCGGATCTCCGATCTGCCGGAAGAGGAAAGCAAACGCTTCGAGACCTGGCTCATGAGCCACAGCGTACCGTTTGACGGCTGCGCCTGGCCCCGGGATTACAGCGAGTGGCAGGTGACGGGGAAGCATACAACCAAAGAAGGCTATGCCGCCTTTCCGCTCAAGAATGTGCCCGAGCACGAGCTGGAGGCGCTGCTCAAATTCATCGACCAGCATGGCACCCGGCCCGAGCCGCCCGATGATCCTCCCGGCACCCGCAGGATCTGGCTGCGTGATTACCGCCGCTGGTGGGATCAACAACCTGCCAATCGGCAAAGGTACTTTGAGGTAGACTTTTTGTCCTATTGGGCGCCGCGGCAAGACGAACTGGAAAAGGGACTGTTCCGGCACATGCCGCCGGATGATTACCGCCGGCCAAAGTGGGAAGACTACAAGAGCGTTTCCAAGTAAGTGATGAAACACCGCCACATGAACACTTCGGCCTGGACGCTGGCCGCGATCGATAGCTGCATCACCAGGGGTACGGAGGCTGACCACGCCGAGCTGCGCCGATTCGCTACCGCTGACCCGGAGATCATGCGGAAGATTCGGCAGGTCTGTCAAGCCGTGCTAGCCCACGAGAATCCGGAAAACTTCGATCGCAACTTATATCAGGCTTGGCTGGGGTGGATAAGAACGGCGCAGCGGACCAGGAGATCGAGGAACTGCGGCAAGGGTTGATCGCCGCCGACGAGCTGCTTGAGCAGCACGATTTTTTCAGGAAGTAAGGATCACCGAAAAACTACGCATATTTGGTCGCGCTATGGGATACCTGCACGAACACTGCTACGATTGCAAAACACTCCTCGGCAAGGATTGGAAAGAAGTCCACGAATGGCTGGACGAGCTGTTCCAGACTTGCGGCCCGGCCCACCGCCGATATCGTCACCACACCGAGGGGATTGAGGAGGTCCGGAAGATGTGGGGCGATGAGGCTGCCCTGGCCGCCAAAGTCCACATCATCGTGGATTGCTGGGGCATCCCCTCGAAAGAAGACTACGAAAACGAATTTGTCGACGCCCAAGGTTACTCCGAGGGCGCCACGCTGGAAGAAGCCCGGGCCATGTTGCGGGCCATTCTCGCCGACCGATGACGACCATTTATGCGCAAAAGTTCGACAGCCCTAAAAACTACGCATAACTGGTCGCGCTTCCAAGCAGAAAACAACCCTCGAGTCAAAATTATTTTTACACCCTTACCTGGCTGCCCCCCCTTTCTCGACCACACCCTCCCCACAACCTCGCCAACTTATATACCTTTTCGGAATTCCACGGTGCCGGCTCTTTGTCCGGAGTGTTTTTTCTGTTAGCCTCCAATGCCCATTTAGGCTAATACTGTTCTAGTATTATGCCGCGTGTTGGATGATTGGCTAATTTTTACCGGAAAAGCATGGACAAAAAACAACTCTCCGAGCGTGACATCTGCACGAAATTCATAACCCCTGCCCTGGAACAGGCTGGCTGGGATGTGTCCACCCAGATCCGGGAAGAATTTCCTCTTACCAAAGGGCGGGTCGTCGTTCGCGGCAAGCTCCACACCCGCGCCAAGCACAAGCGGGCTGACTACGTTCTGTTCTACAAGCCCAATATCCCCCTCGCTATTATAGAGGCCAAAGACAACCATCACTCCATCGGCGACGGCATGCAGCAAGGTCTGGGGTATGCCGAGATGCTGCAGGTTCCTTTCGTGTTCAGCTCCAATGGCGACGGCTTCTTGTTCCACAACAAGATTGCAGCCGATGGCATCATTGAACGCGAGTTGGGCTTGCAAGAGTTCCCCTCCGCCGAAACCCTCTGGCAATGGTGGGTTGATCACCGTGGCCTGAATGATCATCAGAACAATTTGGTTATCCAGGATTACTACAGTGACGGCAGTGACAAAACACCCCGTTACTATCAGCTGCTTGCCATCAACAAAACCATCGAGGCCATTGCTCGCGGCCAGAACCGCATCCTGTTGGTGATGGCTACAGGAACCGGCAAGACCTTCACCGCCTTTCAAATCATCTGGCGTCTTTGGAGATCCAAGGCAAAGAAACGCATTCTCTTTCTCGCCGATCGCAACATCCTGGTCGACCAAACCATGACCAACGACTTCAAGCCGTTCGGTTCGGCCATGACCAAGATCCAGAAACGTCAGGCCAATAAATCCTACGAGATATACCTGTCGCTCTATCAGGCGGTGACCGGCACCGAAGAGGAGAGAAACATCTATAAACAGTTCAGCCCGGACTTTTTCGATCTCATTGTGATCGACGAATGCCATCGCGGTAGCGCCGCAGCCGATTCGGCCTGGCGCGAGATCCTCGAATATTTCTCCTCGGCCACCCAGATTGGCCTGACCGCCACGCCCAAGGAGACCAAAGAGGTTTCCAATATCGACTATTTCGGCGATCCCATCTACACCTACTCTCTGAGGCAGGGCATCGACGACGGCTTTCTCGCCCCCTACAAAGTAGTGCGGATCGATTTGGATAAGGATCTCGCAGGCTGGCGGCCTGACAAGGGCATGCTCGATAAATACGGCAACGAGATTGAGGACCGTATTTACAACCAGAAGGATTTCGACAAAACCCTGATTCTGGAAAAACGCACCGAATTGGTGGCCCAAAAGATCAGCGAATTCCTGCGCCAGACCAACCGCTTTGACAAAACCATAGTCTTCTGTGAGAACATCGACCACGCCGAGCGCATGCGCCAGGCGCTGGTCAACGAAAACCACGACCTGGCCGCGCAAAACAGCAAATACGTCATACGCATTACCGGCGACAACGAGGAAGGCAAGGCGGAACTCGACAACTTCATCTTTCCCGAAAGCAAGTATCCGGTCATCGCCACCACCTCCAAGCTGATGAGCACAGGTGTTGATGCCCAGACCTGCAAGCTGATCGTGCTCGACCAGCGCATTCAGTCCATGACCGAGTTCAAGCAGATCATCGGGCGCGGCACCCGCATCAACGAAGACTACGGCAAGTACTACTTCACCATCATCGACTTCAAAAAGGCCACCGAGCTGTTCGCCGACCCGGATTTCGATGGCGATCCGGTGCAGATTTATGAACCCAAGGGAGATGATTCGCCAGTGCCGCCCGATGTGCCCGGCGACGATATCCCCGGCGAAGGCGTGGCCTACCCGGAACCCGGAGAGGACCAGGTTTGGACCGGCGTCGCCGAACCCGGCCCGAATGAAGAAGGCTCCAGCATTAGGCGCTACGTGGTAGCCAACGTCGAAGTCAAGGTGGCAGCCGAACGAGTCCAGTATTTCGATGCCAGCGGCAAGCTGATCACCGAGTCCTTGAAAGATTACACCCGCAAGACCCTGACCAAGGAGTTCGCCTCACTCGACGACTTCCTGGGGCGCTGGACCAGCACCGAGAAAAAACAAGCCATTATCAAAGAGCTGGCCGAACAAGGTGTCTTCTTCGATGCCCTGGCCGAGGAAATCGGTCGTGATTGCGACCCTTTCGATCTGGTCTGCCATGTCGCTTGGGGCATGCCGCCGCTTACCCGCAAGGAGCGTGCGGAACAGGTTAAAAAACGTAACTATTTCACCAAATATGGCGAACAGGCCCGCCATGTGCTGGAGGCCCTGTTGAACAAGTACGCCGATGAGGGGGTGGAGGTCATCGAGGAGACGCAGATTCTCACCATCTCCCCTTTCACGGAATTCGGCACGCCCATGGAGATTATCCGTGCCTTTGGTGGGCTGGATCAGTATCGTCAGGCCGTGCACGAATTGGAAGAGGCGCTCTACGGCGCATAACAGCAGCGTATTGGAGAAAAGCAACCCATGTCCATAACGACCCTGATCAAAGTCATCCAGGACATCATGCGTAAGGATGTCGGCGTCGATGGTGACGCCCAACGCATCAGCCAGATGGTCTGGTTGCTGTTTTTGAAGATCTTCGATGATAAGGAACAGGAGTGGCAGCTCACCGTGCCCGGCTATAAATCGCCGTTGCAGAGCCGCTTTCGCTGGTCCAGCTGGGCAAAAAATCCGGAAGGCATCACTGGCGAGGAACTGATCGACTTCGTCAATAATGACCTCTTCCCTGCGCTCAAGAAACTGGCCACCGCCGCCGGTGTGTCGCCCCATGGCAAAGTAGTCGGTTCGGTCTTCGAGGATGCCTACAACTACATGAAGTCCGGTACCTTGCTGCGTCAGGTGATCAACGCCATCGAAGAGGATGTGGACTTCAACAAATCCGGTGACCGTCACCTGTTCAACGACATCTACGAAAAGATCCTCTCTGACCTGCAATCTGCCGGAAACGCGGGCGAATACTACACCCCCCGCGCCGTCACCCAGTTCATGGTCGACATGCTCGACCCGCAGCTCGGGCAAACCATTCTTGACCCGGCCTGCGGCACCGGCGGCTTTCTCACCTGCGCCATCGAGCATCTGAACAAGCAGGTCAAAACCGCCGACGACCGCAAGCGCCTGCAGGAGTCTATTCACGGCGTGGAGAAGAAGCCGCTGCCACACATGCTGGCCATGACCAACATGATGCTGCACGGCATCGACGTCCCTACCAACGTCCGCCATGACAACACCCTGAGTCGCCCGCTCAAGGATTACGGCCCCCGCGACCGGGTGGACCTGATCATCACCAATCCACCCTTCGGCGGCATGGAAGAAGACGGCATCGAGAACAACTTCCCGCGCAAGTACCAGACCCGCGAAACCGCCGACCTCTTTATGGCGCTGATCATGCACCTCTTGAAACACGACACCGGCAAGGCGGCCGTGGTGCTTCCCGACGGTTTTCTGTTCGGCGAGGGCACCAAGACCAACCTCAAGCGCGAACTGCTTGAGGAGTTCAACCTGCACACCATCGTGCGCCTGCCCAAGGGCGTGTTCAGCCCCTACACCAGCATCGCCACCAACATCCTCTTTTTCGAGAAGGGCGGGCCTACGAAAGAGGTCTGGTTCTTCGCGCACCCTTATCCCGAGGGCTACAAGTCCTACTCCCGCTCCAAGCCCCTGACCATCGCCGAGTTCGATCTCGAAAAGAGTTGGTGGGGCGGTGCCGAGCGCAAGGGGCGCAAGACCACCGAGCAGGCCTGGAAGGTCTCGGCCAAGGAGCTCGCCGAGCGCAACTACAACCTGGACTGCAGAAACCCCCACGAGGTGGAGGTCAACCACCGCGATCCGGAAGAGCTGATGGTCGAGTACCAGCAGATCGTCCACCAGCTCGAAGCGGCGCAGGCCGCCTTGAAAGCCGAGTTAATGGCCTGCCTGGGGGGGAAGGCATGAGAAAGAAGGACTCGAACCTGCCGACCCGGCAAGATGGGCAGTCCGAAGTCCTGCTCTATCAGACCGAAGATGGCCGCATCCGGCTCGAAACCCGGCTGCAGGACGAATCGGTCTGGCTGACGCAGGATCAGATGTCCACGCTTTTCGATAAAGCCAAGTCCACGATCAACGAGCACATCAAGAACATCTTTACCGAGGGCGAGCTGGTCGAATCAAGGGTGATGAAGAAATTCGGAATTTCCGAATTTCAGCAAAAAGCACAGAATTTCTACAACTTAGATGTCGTCATCTCCGTCGGCTACCGCGTAAAATCCCTGCGGGGCACCCAGTTCCGCATCTGGGCCACCCAGCGGCTTAGGGAGTACGTCATCAAGGGTTTCACCATGGACGATGAGCGGCTCAAAAAGACGGGCGGTGGCAGCTATTTCGACGAGCTGCTGGCCCGCATCCGCGACATTCGCTCCTCGGAAAAGATTTTCTGGCGCAAAGTGCTGGACATCTACGCCACCAGCATCGACTACGACCCGAAATCCGACGTTTCCCGCGAGTTCTTCAGGATCATCCAGAACAAGATGCATTGGGCCGCGCACGGGCAGACCGCCGCCGAGGTAATCTACAGCCGGGTCGACGCCTCGCAGCCCAACATGGGCATGACCAACTGGGTGGGGTCGCGCATCAGCAAGAATGAGGCCGAGATCGCCAAGAACTACCTGACGCATGAAGAACTGGATCTGCTCAACCGGATCGTTACCCTCTATCTCGATTTCGCCGAGCTTCAGGCTATCCAACATAATGCAATGACCATGCGCGACTGGATCGGCAAGCTCGACGACTTTCTCAAGCTCTCCGGCCGCGACATCCTCACCCATGCCGGCAAGATCAGCCACGATAAGGCTCTGCGCAAGGCTCACGAGGAATTTGAAAAGTTCCATGCCCGGCAACTGGAAGAGCCGACCGAGGTGGAGAAACACTTTGTCGAGGCCGAGGCCGAACTGAAGAAAATCGAGGCGACGCGCAAGAAGGGGGGCAAGAAATGACCGAGGCCACCCGCAATCTGCTCGAACAGCACTTCGACACCGCCTTTGCCGCGCCCGACGGCATTACCAAGCTACGCGAGCTGATCCTGACCCTCGCCATGCAGGGTAAGCTGGTGGAGCAGAACCCGAATGATCCGCCGGCAAGCGAACTACTGAAGGAGATCGAGGCCGAAAAACTGCGGCTGGTGAAGGCAGGCAAAATCAAAAGGCCCAAGCCCCTACCGCCCATCAAGCCGGAGGAAGTACCTTACGAACTACCGCAGGGGTGGGAGTGGGTACGGTTGGGTGAAATTGTCGAGGTACTCGATAGTTTGCGGAAACCAGTAACAAAGCAGGATCGTGAACCTGGCCCATACCCTTATTACGGCGCATCGGGCATTGTTGACTATGTTTCGAACTACATTTTTGATGAACCGCTTGTCCTCGTTGGAGAAGATGGTGCTAAATGGGGGAAGGGAGATAACACAGCTTTCTCTATATCTGGAAAAACTTGGGTGAATAATCATGCCCATGTACTTAAGCCGGAGCGGTTAGTTCTGAGTGATGGATTTCTTATATATTGCCTCGTCGGCATGGATTTGCAGTCATATATCACAGGGATGACTGTTCCAAAGTTGAACCAAGCAAGGCTTGTTTCAATACTTGTCCCACTCCCCCCACTCCCCGAACAACACCGCATCGTTGCCCGTATCGACCAATTGATGGCGCGTTGCGATGCGTTGGGAAAGCTGCACAAGGAGCGGGAGGAAAAGCGGCTGGCCGTCCACGCAGCCGCCGTCAAACAACTGCTCGAAGCAAAGGACGGTACGGCCTGGGACTTTATCCAACGGCACTTCGGTGAACTCTACACCGTCAAGGAAAACGTCGCCGAACTGCGCAAGGCCATCCTCCAACTCGCCGTCATGGGCCGTCTCGTCCCCCAAAACCCCAACGATCCGCCCGCCAAGGAACTGCTGGGAGAAATCGAAGCCGAAAAACAGCGGCTGGTGAAGGCAAAGAAGATCAAGAGGCCTAAGCCGGTACCTTCAATCCCTCAAGGCGATGAGCCATTTCCGGTTCCTGATAATTGGCGGTGGGTGAGAATTGCCGAACTTGCGGAATCCATAGATTACGGAACGTCACAAAAAACTTGTGACGATTCCTCCCTTGTTCCAGTTTATCGAATGGGCAATATCGTTGATGGCCAGTTGAGCGATGAAGGATTCAAATACATTGCGCCAGACATCGACGAGCTGCCCCGTCTCTTCCTTCAGCCAAACGATATTCTTTTTAACCGCACGAATAGTTATGAGTTGGTTGGGAAATCGGCACGCTATACAGGCCCTGTCGAGCATGCGACATTCGCATCATATTTGATAAGAGTCAGGTTGGTTGATGCGCTACTGAACCCGGTGTTCACAAGCCAGGCGATGAACGCACCCTATTTCAGATTAACTCAAATTGAACCTGAAATTGTACAGCAGTGTGGACAGGCGAATTTTAATGGCACAAAACTTTCCCTTTGTGCTATTCCTCTTCCACCGCTCCCCGAACAACACCGCATCGTCGCCCGCATCGACCAGTTGATGACCCTGTGCGACACGCTCGACCAGCAGATCGACGCCGCCAGCACCAAGCAGACCGAACTGCTCAACGCCGTGATGGCTCAGGTATAGCCGGGGGGGGGGTAATGGATGACTCGAATCAAGCGCATCAATGAAGCCACTGACTTTGGAAGCTATCTCAGTTTTTCGTGGGATACCCAAAACACAGAAGACTTCAAGCGCTATAACTTGCTTTATGGCTGGAATTACAGTGGCAAGACAACGCTCTCGCGCATGTTTGCCTTTTTGCAGAAGCCAGAACTTCCCGAAGCAATTACCGGCCATTTTGAAGTCACCATCGAGAAACCTGATGGCAATATAGCCACCATTGATTCCAGGTCTCATCAAGGCACACTACCCATTCGGGTATTTAATCGCGACTTTGTCAGCGCCAATTTTGAGCAGGAGCACAATGCTCCTGCTGTCCACATCCTGGGAGAGAGTGTCCGGCATCTTCGTGACGAAATCAAGAAACGCAACAAGCAGCTTGAACGGCAGAAAACCACCATTGCGTCGATTGAAACGAGTAAAACAAAGCACAAGTCCGGCATTGACCAGAAGAAAACCGACTTCGCCCGAACCATCGACGCTGTCATTGGTGGCCGCTACAATCGAACACATCTCGACAGACGGCTTCCAATGGTCAGACAAAATCCTGTTGCCCATCTTCTGGACGACGCTGCCCTTGAAAACTACAAAAAGACGCTTGCAACTTCTGGCGACTTCAAAGAAATTCCGGAAACCATCCCCAATCCACCCGACATTCCACAACTACTTGAAAGTGCAAAAACATTGCTTTCCCGCAGCGCCAGCAATCAGGCCATTGTTGAACTAAGAAATGATCCCGCCCTGGAAGACTGGCTAAGAACAGGTCTTAACATACACCAAGGGAAAGATTCATGTTTGTTCTGCGGTAATCCTTTGCAGGCCACCTTGCTGGACAAACTCAACGCGCACTTTGACCGCGAACTGGAAAATCTTCGCGAGGACATTCGCAGGTTCATGCAGGATAAATTGCCGGAGTCCTTCCGGGTCGATTTTCCTGAAACGGATCGCCTTCTCCCTCATCTTCGCCAAAGCTATAACGAATTGCGAGAGCGCGGGATTAAGTGGAAAGATCAATGCGACAATCAATTGGAAACTCTCCGTATCGCGTTGAATGAAAAGCTGAAATCTGGCCTTGACAAGGCTATTGCACTTGATGCCATTCCGAAACCAATTGAAGATTGGGCTTCGCTGAGAGGCAGCATAATAGCCGCCATTAGCGAACATAACGCCCAAACTGGCAACACAGGAAAAGTCACAGAGCAAGCCCGCGATAAAATCGAAGCGCATTATATTGCCGAGCTATGCAACGAAGTTGATTTCACTAAAGCGGATACGATTCAAAACACTTTCGAAAGACGAATCGCCAGACGGCAATCTCTGATTACCAATTGCAGACAACGGATCAGTAACCTAGAAGACGAAATACGGCGCCACTCTGTCGCCGCCGAAAGACTCAACGAGTTACTGCAAATTCTGCTGCCAAACAGCAATGTAAAAGCTCATCCTGTCAACGACAGCACTTTCGAATTTCAGCGGGACGGCAACCCTGCCAGGCACTTGAGTGATGGAGAAAAAACGGCCATTACCTTTGCCTACTTTCTCATTACATTGGAAGATCAGGGAAGCAGCATAGAGGATCTTGTTGTTTTTATTGACGACCCAATATCGAGCCTCGACTCCAACCATATTTACACGGTGTGGTCGTTAATTAACGAGCGCCTCAAGCAATGTAATCAACTCTTTGTCTCGACCCACAATAACGAACTCTTTACCCTGATCAAGGATGAATGGATTCACACCAGGAGAGAGCAACAGAATTTCTTAGCCGAACATGCCGGATACTGGATATCAAGATACACCGATCAGACCGGCCAGCCGCAAAGCAGGATCGAAAACCTCCCTGATTTGCTGCGAAAGTACAAATCTGAATATCAATTCGTATACTCCTGCTTGCATGCATTCGCTTATGCCCAAACACCATCTCCACATGAGGCATACACCGCCCCAAACCTATTGAGAAAATTCCTTGAAGCATACCTCGGGTTCAGGAAACCCGAGGGTGGCCCATGGCATGCAAAGCTCGATCTGATCATAGACTGCCCTGTAAGAAGAAAAGAGATTCATAAATTCACTGACGATGCGTCGCATATTCAAAAACCCGCAAGAATAACGGAACACCCATCGTACCTCACCAACGCGCAATCTTTGTGCAAGGAGGTCCTTGAAGCCCTGAAAGCAAAGGATCAGGGGCACTTCGACAGCCTGGGGGCACTGATATGAAAATTGTCGCATACATTGCCATCTCCTCATTGCCAGCGCGGACAGACTAGGCCTGCCTCGAACTCTCCCGTCCCATGTTGGAGTTCATCAAGTCGAAATG
>JBFLXY010000013.1:0-63374 GCA_040757055.1 Thermodesulfobacteriota bacterium
TGTACAATCGTTTTCCACGGCAGTGTTCTCCTTTTCAATGGCTAGAGTTTACGTTTGGCGACGCAATTCTAACCGCGGGGGCACTGCCGTGCCTCGTTAAAAAAGCGAAAAATATTTTACGTTATCCATCAATGTCAATGTGTCACGCGGCTGACGGTGTGGGATACGGTGTTTACCTAGTCAGTCTGGCCAGCAAAAGGTCTTCGACGTTCCGGCGGCTGTCGAGAACGGAGAGCACCAACACCGTGTCGTCGACGATTCGGTAAATCAGACGCCAGGGAGTGATAACGAGTTCACGATACTGGGCAATGCCTTCTTTCTGCAATTCCGGAACCACCCGCCCTCGTTGCGGTGAAAGGAACAGAGTGGCAGCCTTGCTCTTGATGCTTTTCAAAACCTTTCCGGCATTCGCCGGGCTGTCCTGGGCAATGTATTCGATGATTCCAAGCAGATCATCATAGGCCGACGCGGCCCAAATCACCCGGTAGGACCGCTTCATTTCTTCGCCAGCATCTCTTCGAGTTTCCCGAACACCGCATCCTGACTCAGCGTCTTACCACTGCGGATGTCCGCTTCTCCTTGGGAGACAAGCTTCAGGATGCCGATGGCGTTCCGCATCGCCTCGTAGCTCTGCGGGTCTTGAAGCACGGCCCGCGGCTCGCCGTTTTGAGTGATAATGACCGGGCGGTGTGTTTCGTTGATCTGTTCGAGCAGATCAGCCGCGCGGGACTTGAGGTAGGTAACAGGCTTGATGTCGCTTGTGATGTTCATGGCTCTCCTCCAGTCTTTTTAAAGTACCAAATTCAGACCGGAAGTCAAGGTTGGCGTGACGCGAACTACTTTCCGGCGGGGTCCATGCAGGTGTCGTAGTTGGAGCGGGCCGCGGCCAGACAATCGGCATGCTTGCGGGTATCCTGGTGCTCGAGGAACTCACGGTCGCACGCCGAGACCGCCCATTTCAATTCCTTGTTGCACCGATCCGCCTGCACCGGGCTGCCCTTGGACACGGTGCCATTTGCTGCGTTGGCTGCCAACGCAAAAAGACCGCCGCCCGCAAGACATGCTAGAAGCGCCACACCGACTACCCCGACTCGCTAATCCGCATAAAGCCTTTCCCTCATTATTTTGACTGAAGCCTAGCCTCAGGTGCGCGATGGCCACGCAGCGGGTACCGCGTCCCTTGGAGGCTCTTGTTCGACAGCGATCTTGCCACTCATGGCAACACCAAGGTTCCTTTGCTCATCCCTTTCAAGAAAGGCGAGTGGCTTCTCATGCCATCAATGTCGGGATAAATCAGTTTGTGAGTGATAGTGCGATGGTGTAAGCCGCCTTTTCGCCTTTGGAGATCGTGCCGAATCGACTCCTTATTAACATGTAGTCGAAATGTAATTCCTATTGGAAGCGTGGCTCTATTAGGAATCGGTTCGCTTCCGCAGAGCTTAAACGGAACAGAAAGAACTCGCCGGACTTCTTCTGCCAAAAGGCTGCGGTCCTTTCCGAGCACGGGATCCCAAGCCTTTCGGTGAGGTTGGGTGCTTGGCAGGCGACCAACAGCAAAGACGCCTTCTTGCGCTTCAAGCCGCGGAAATACTACGCCGCTTGCTGTCGGATCCCAAACCTTGACTTCGTTGGATTTGTATCTGCGCCAGGGCGTTCCAGCGGGGCTGCTCGAAAGTACCTCAGTCTGCTCTACCAGGAGCGCAAAGATTCGACCGTCCACTTCGTCATTTGTCTCTGCGGCAAAAAAAAGAGCAACAGACGGATCTCGCGTGAAATCAATAAGCCGCGTTGGGATTCCGTGGTGTTGTAGATAAGCAAGTCGTGAGAGCGGCAAGCTGAATGGAGCCTTAGACAAATCCTTAATCCAAATCCCTGCTTCTTCAAGGATTGCGTCCTCGACCTTGTTAAGCAACTCGTCATTAAGTACAGTTGCCGACGCTAATTGGCGCGCAAGGGAAGAGTGCAAGCCCCAACTGTGATCTGCCTGACCTCGCCAAAAGACAGCGAGGTTCTTGGATGCCGCGTATGAATTGACATCTGCGATCAGCTTCCTCGCATCGCCGAGTTTCTCGATGACTCGATCATGTTCTTTGTAATGGTCGTTGGGAGTAATCATGTTTTATTGTCGAACATAAGATATTATACGGCATTCCGGCTTGTGGCTGGTGTAGGTTTGGGAGTCGCCAATTTCGGGCGCCCAAAACGTCTTCCTTGCAGGTTTTATCCTCCAGTTTTCCGCTTTGCACACCCATACAGAACATTATACGAAAACCAGAGAAAAACAGAAAGCACTTATTTGGTTAGGATTGCCGACGTTCGCAACACAGGACGATAAAGCGTCGCGAGACGTCACACTCACCACGCCAGCAGGGCTAGCCAGCCGAGAGTTTCGCCCAGTTCGCAGGAGGCGCCGAGCACGTCGCCGGTGATGCCGCCCAGAGCGCGGGTGGCCTTGAAGTAGAGGAAAAAGGCAGGAAGGAGAGAGGCGACCAGCACGAGTATGGCTGCTGGCCCAAGGAGGCAGAGGGGAACAACAAAGAGGGAGCTGACAACCACCTCGGCAAGGCCAACCTGACCGACAAAGGCATGGCCAGTGCCCTGCTCCCGCGGATAACAGCCGCGCCACGCCAGCAGGACCATGGCCCAGCGACCGGCCACCAACGGCATGATCAGCAGCATCTTGTTATCGGCAAACAACTCCGGCAAGAGGTCGGCCACGGCACTCGCCTTGAGGCCCAGCAGCAGGATGAGGCCGATCACGCCAAAGGCACCGATGCCGGAGTCTTTCATGATCGCCAAGCGCCGGGCCGGTTCGCTGCCGCCACCCAGGCCGTCCAAGAGATCGGCCAGGCCGTCGAGATGCAAACCCCGCGTCAGCCATGCCAGCACGGCCACCAGCAACAGGGCGGTGGTGAGGCCGCTGCCGAACATCGCAATTAAACCCTGAGCTACCAGAAGCAGCAGGCCGCCCAAGATCCAGCCCACCAGGGGGAAGAAGGCGGCGCTGCGGGTCAGGTCGCGGCTCTCCATACCAGCCGGCGCCGGGATCGGCAGGATGGTAAGGAAGGAGATGGCAACACGCGCGGCCCGCAGCGGTTTCATTCGTGCGCCTCGCTCACGCCAGCCTCGCCGAAGGTGGCCATCTCGTGCAGCACCTTGAGGCCCGCCTCCACCAAGCTCATGGAGAGCGCGGCGCCGGTGCCCTCGCCCAGGCGCATGTCGAGGTGCAGCAGCGGCCGGAAGCCCATCTTCTCGAAGAACATCCGGTGGCCCTGCTCGGCGGACATGTGGCTGAAGAGGCAGTAGCCCTTGGCGTTCTCGCAGAGCTTCAAGGCCACGAGCGCCCCGGCGGTGGAGATGAAACCATCCACCACCACGGGCACGCGGCTCTTGGCCGCCTCCAGCACCACGCCGCAGATGGCGGCGATTTCAAGCCCGCCCACCGCTGCCAGCGCCCCCAATGGAGTAGCGCAGCGGTCGCGGTTCACGGCCAGCGCCTTTTCGATCACCGTGATTTTATGGTGCAGGCCGGCATCGTCCAGCCCGGTGCCGCGGCCGGTGACCTCGGCCACTGTGGCCGGCAACAGCAGCGCATAGAGCGCCGCCGAAGGGGTGGTGTTGGCAATGCCCATCTCGCCGGTGCCGAGGATATGGGCGCCGTCGCTGATCGCCTGGCGCGCCACCTCGATGCCCACGTTGACGGCAGCCACGGCCTCGGCCTCGCTCATGGCCGGGCCAACCGCAATGTTATCGGTGCCGGGCCGCACCTTGCGCTGGATCAGGCCATCTGCCGCGATGGGCTCCTTGACCCCCACGTCGATCACCCGTACCTCGGCCCCCACGTGGCGGGCCAGCACGTTGACCCCGGCGCCGCCGCCCAGGAAGTTGTGCACCATCTGCACCGTCACCTCCTGGGGAAACTTGCTCACCCCCTCGGCCGCCACGCCGTGGTCGCCGGCAAAGGTGAGGATCACCTTTTTGGTGATGGGCGGGGCCATGGCGCCGCGCATGGCAGAGACCTGGGCAGCCAGCTCTTCCAGGCGGCCGAGGCTGCCCTGGGGCTTGGTGAGGTTGTCGAGCCGCTTCTGGGCCGCGGCCTTGGCAGCAAGGTCGATGGGCTGGATGGATGCGCAGAAGTGGGCGAGTTCGGTTGCGGTCTGCATCAGTCACTACTCCGGGTAAAAGATTGCCACAGCTCCGCAAGCACCTCGCAGGAGCGGCGCAGATATTCGTACCTGTAGACCTCCAGGGTCAGCACCCCGCAAAAATTGCCCTGTGCAAGGGCCAGGCCCGCCTCGACGAGACGGCTCGCCTGGTCAAAACTCAAGGGCCGGTGATCGCGGCCGTCGCGCACCCCGTGGAGATGGAGATGGTTCGCCTGAGAAGCCAGGGCCAGGGCAGCTGGCCAATCGTGCTGGTAATAAAGCACATGGCCAAGATCAAGGCAAAGGGAAAAGCCCTGGGCCGCAACCAGGCTCTGGACAAGGGCGAAAGGATAGTCGATGTTCTCGATGGCGATTTTTCCCGCTTCGCTTCCCAGGCGATTGCGCAGCAAGGCCAGCGATTCTGCCAGATGCTCCCGCCACTCTGCCGGCGCGAGCTCCGGCTGGCGGTTCAGGTGGAGGTCGAAGGCTCGCGGACCAAGGGGGGCAAGCAGCGCCACCAGCGCTTCAATCTCGGCAACCCCTTGGCTGCGGGTCCCCGGGTCGGGATGGCCAAGGAAGATGTCGGTGGGCAGATGGACGGTATAGGTGAGTTCATGGGCCGCGGCCAGATCCGCCAAAGCCTGCACCGGCACCGCATGGTCCATGCCCTGGGTTGCGCGGCTCTCGAAAAAGAGGAGCTGGACGTCGTCCACCAGCGGCGCCAGCAGCTCCACGTTGGGCAGCACTGCATCGGGAATCACATAAGAGGGCGCGCCGAGGCGCCAGGGGTACCGCCCCTTTACCGATTCCATGCCCCCTCCCGCAACACCACCACCTCTCCGGGCTCGTCCTGAAACGCCAGGGAAACGGCTGGCACCGGGGCACCATCCTCTGCTGCCGCGGCGGCCAGCATGGCGAGAACAGCCCCGCGGGCGAGATGCGGCGTGTTGTTGCTCTCGCTCAGGTGCGAGAGCACCACGTGCTGGAGTGCGTCATGCAGCAGGCCGCGCAGCAAGGCAGCGGCCTCGACGTTGGCAAGGTGGCCGGTTTTGCTGCGCACCCGCTGCTTCAGGGGCGGCGGGTACGGCCCGTTGGCGAGCATCTCCACATCGTGATTGCATTCGAGCACCAGGCCATGGCACCCGGAGAGGCGGTGGCTGATGAGGCGCGAGGCAATGCCGGTGTCGGTGCAGTAGCCCAAGGTAAGGCCGTTGGCCCGGCAGAGGAAGCCCACCGGATCGGCGGCATCGTGGGAGATGGCAAAGGGGTGGAGATGGAGGTCGCGGAAGGTGAAGGTGGCGCCGGTTTCAAAGAGTACGGCTTCGGCAAGATTGTCGAGCACCGCACCGGCAGCATTCAGGGTCGCACGGTTCACCAGCACCGGCAGATCGTAGCGTCGGGAGAGTACGCCAACCCCGCGGATGTGGTCGGTGTGTTCGTGGGTAATGCAGATGGCGTGGAGCGAGGCAGGATCAACGCCTATGGCGGCGAGGCGCCGTTCGATCTCCTTGCCGGAAAACCCTGCGTCGATGAGCAGCCGGGTTTCCCCTGCCTCGACAAAGGTGGCGTTGCCCTTGCTGCCGCCGCCCAGAACGCAGAATCGCATAAAGAGACCCCAAACACAGCGTCCAGCCGGCGGCAACCAGCAAAAACTGATGCCATCCGCACTGTTGGCCTTTTGACTTTTTCCCTTTGCCTTTTTCAGATCCCGGTATGACCGAAGCCGCCGGTCTGGCGCACGGTGGTATCGAGCTCCGCCACCACCTCGATGGTGGCGCGGCAGACCGGGGCGAGCACCAGCTGGGCAATGCGGTCGCCACGGTTGATGGTGAAGGGCTGGGCACCGAGGTTGATGAGCCCCACCTTCACCTCGCCGCGGTAATCGGCATCGATGGTGCCAGGCGCGTTGACCACGGTAACCCCGTGCTTGATGGCGAGCCCGCTGCGGGGCCGCACCTGAATCTCGTAGCCCGGCGTGATGGCCACGGCAAAGCCGGTGGGCAGCATGGCGATCTCGCCCGGCGCGATGGTCAACGGCTCGCGCAGTGCGGCGGCCACATCCATGCCGGCAGCGAGTTCCGAATGGTAACAGGGCGGCTGCAGATCATGATCGCGCTCCGGCTGGAGCCAGCAGAGCCTGACCGGATGATCGGATGGGTGCGCCATGACAGTACTCCTCAACGACTAGTTGCTCAGGACACTCCAGTCCACAGCCCCGCGGTCCAGCGGCCCAAGGGCGGCAACGGAAAGGGGCCGGGAGAAAAGGGCGCCGGCCAGCGTCTGGATTTCGACGGCAGTCACCTGCTCGATGCCGGCCACCACCTCGTCCATCGGGACCTCGCGGTTGAAATAGAGTTCGTTTCGTGCCAGTTGCGTCATGCG
The DNA here is from genome assembly GCA_040757055.1 of Thermodesulfobacteriota bacterium. Classification (GTDB taxonomy): domain Bacteria; phylum Desulfobacterota; class Desulfobulbia; order Desulfobulbales; family Desulfurivibrionaceae; genus JAJZRJ01. The sequence goes on from JBFLXY010000013.1 coordinate 6,528, forward strand.
GCTTTCCATGTTCTCGGCCGCCAGATAGACCCCGGCCCGGGCGTAATCCTTGGCCTCGGCCAATTCCTCGGCCGCCACCCGCTTCTGCACGAAGCGCATGAGTTCGTGCTGCACCAGGCCCATGGCCTCGTTGGTCACCGCCGGATCGATGCCGAGATAGACGGCCAGCACCCCGCAGTCGCGGTGGGAGTTGAGGTAGGAATAGACCGAGTAGGCCAGGCCGCGTTTTTCGCGGATCTCCTGGAAGAGGCGGGAACTCATGTTGCCGCCCAAAAGGATATTGAGCAGGAAGAGGGTGTAGCGCTCCCCGGCGGCGATGGACAGGCCGTAGGTGCCGAGCACCATGTGCACCTGTTCCAGCGGCTTGGGGTAGACGAGCCGCTGGGCAGTCACGGCTTCCGGCACGGTGCGGGTCGGGGGCGCGCCTTTGGCCGAGGCAAAGCCGGCCAGCTCCTTGCGCCACATGTCGCAGAAGGAATCATGATCCATGTTGCCGGCCGCGACAATGAGCACCCGTTCCGGCCGGTAGAAGCGTTTAACGTAGTCGATGAGGTGCTGGGCGGAAAGCGCCCCCACCACCTCGCGCGGCCCGAGCACGGTGTTGCCGAGCGGATGGCGGCCCCAGAGCTGGCGATTGAACAGTTCGTGGATCTGGTCGTCCGGCGTGTCCTCCACCATGCTGATTTCCTGGAGGATCACCTCGCGCTCGCGCTCCACCTCCTCGGGGGCAAAGAGGGAGTTGAGGAAGATGTCGGCAAAGAGTTCCACCAGCCGCGGCAGGCGGTCGTCGAGCACCGTGGCGTAGAAGCAGGTGGTTTCGTTGGCGGTGAAGGCGTTGGACATGCCGCCCAGCACATCGAGTTCGCGGGCGAGCTGCTGGGCGGAACGGCGGGCAGTGCCCTTGAAGAACATGTGCTCGACAAAGTGGGCACTGCCGCTGTTGAGGTCGTGCTCGTCGCGGGAGCCGACCTCAACCCAGATACCGACGGAGACGACGCGGGAGTCCACCTTTTCGGTGACGATGCGGACTCCGTTGTCGAGAACAGACTTGCGGTACATGGTGCCGGGTAACTCAGGAACCCAGCTCCTTCATGGCCGCCTTGCGGGAGAGGCGGATCTTGCCGCGCTGGTCGATGTCCAGCACCTTGACCGTAACCTCCTCGCCCTCCTTGAGCACGTCGGTCACCTTCTCGACCCGGCGGTCTTCCAGCTCGGAGATGTGGACCAGGCCGTCGGTGCCGGGCAGGATCTCGACAAAGGCGCCGAAATCGACGATCTTCTGGACCTTGCCGGTGTAAATCTTGCCGATCTCCGCCTCGGCGGTGAGGGACTGGATGCGGTTCTTCACCTGATCGCCGACGATGCCGTTGGGCGCGAAGATGGTCACCTTGCCGTCGTCCTCCACGTCGATCTTGACGTTGAACTCGGCGGTCATCGCCTTGATCACCTTGCCCCCCGGGCCGATGATATCCCGGATCTTGTCGGGGTTGATCTGCATGGCGAAGATTTTCGGCGCATGCTCCGGCACGTTGGGCCGCGGGGCCTCGATGCCGCCCTTCATCTTTTCGAGGATATGGAGGCGGCCGGCCTTGGCCTGGCCCAGAGCCCGCTCCATGATCTCTTTCGAGACGCCCTCGATCTTGATGTCCATCTGCAGGGCGGTGATGCCCTCGTCGGTGCCGGCGACCTTGAAATCCATGTCGCCCAAGTGATCCTCGTCGCCGAGGATGTCGGAGAGGATCACCACGGTGTCGTTGTCCTTGATGAGTCCCATGGCGATGCCGGAGACCGCCTTCTTCACCGGCACGCCGGCGTCCATCAGGGCGAGGCTGCCGCCGCAGACCGTGGCCATGGAGGAGGAGCCGTTGGATTCCAGCACCTCGGAGACCACGCGGATGGTGTAGGCAAAGTCCTCATTGGCCGGCAGCACCGCGCGGAGCGCCCGCTCGGCCAAAGCGCCGTGGCCGATGTCGCGGCGGCTGGGACCGCGCATCATCCGCACCTCGCCGACGCAGTAGGGCGGGAAGTTGTAGTGGAGCATGAAGGGCTTGAACGACATGCCGCTCAGGGACTCAATCCGCTGTTCATCCTCGCCGCTGCCCAGGGTGGCGGAAACCAGCACCTGGGTTTCGCCGCGGGTGAAGAGGGCCGAGCCGTGAACCTTGGGCAGGGCCGCGACCTCGCAGGCGATCGGCCGCACTTCGTCGAAGCGGCGGCCGTCGATGCGGCGCTGCTCCTTGACGATGCGGTCGCGCATCATGGTCTTCTTGAGATCGTAGAGCAGGGCCTTGGCGGCCTTCAATTCCTCGGGGAACTCAGCGGCCAGCGCGGTCAGCACCTCCTGTTCCAGGGTATGGGAGAGATCGCTGCGCTGCTGCTTGTCGGCAGTGGAGACCACGGTCTGCATCCCGGCCTGGGCCAGTGCGGCCACCCGCTGCTTGAGGGTCTCGTTCACCGGCGGCGGGGAAACCTGCATCTTGGCGCAGCCCACGGCCTGCTGCATCTCCTCCTGGATGGCCAGGATCGGCTGCATCTTCTCGTGAGCGAAAAAGATGCCGCCCATGACCTCCGCCTCGGAGAGGCTGTCGGCGCCGCCCTCCACCATGACCACCGCGTTCCTGGTGCCGGCCACGATGAGGTTGAGGCGGGAGAGCTTGCGCTGCTCCGGGGTGGGATTCAACACATAATCGCCGCCAATGAGCCCGACCTTGACCCCTGCCACCGGGCCGAGAAACGGGATGTTGGAAATGGCGAGCGAACAGGAGGCGCCGATCATGGCCAGCATGTCGGGATCGTTCTCCTGGTCGGCGGAAAGGACGGTGGCGATGACCTGGGTTTCGTGCTGGTAGCCCTTGGCGAAGAGCGGCCGCAGCGGCCGGTCGATGAAGCGGGCGGAGAGGGTTTCCTTCTCGCTGGGGCGGCCGATCTCGCGGCGGAAGAAGCTGCCGGGGATGCGGCCCACCGCGTAGAAGCGCTCCTGGTACTCGACGGTGAGCGGCAGAAAATCCACCTCGGCCCTGGGGTCTTTCGCCGCGGTGGCGGTGACCAGCACCACGGTGTCGCCGTAGCGCACGATCACGGAACCGTTGGCCTGCTTGGCCAGTCGGCCGGTTTCAATGGAGAGCGGCCTGCCGCCCAGATCAATCTCTACTTTCTTGTGCATTGTTGCTCCTTCGTTGATGGCCAGCGGTTCCGCGATGGTGAGGATTCACTGAAAAACACTCGGCCCCTGGCTTGCCGTCAGGGGCCGAAACAAGCGGGCAAACGCTGGCCGCAGTGTCTTACTTCCGGATGCCGAGCTTCTGGATCAGGTTGCGGTAGCCGTCGACATCCTTGCCCTTGAGATAATCGAGGAGCCGGCGGCGCTGGCCAACCAGCTTCAGGAGGCCGCGGCGGGAATGGTGATCCTTCTTGTGCGACTGGAAATGCTCGGTGAGGTAGGTGATCCGGGCGCTCAACAGGGCGATCTGTACCTCCGGAGAGCCGGAATCGTTGGCGTGCTTGCCGTACTGGCTGATGATGTTCTGCTTGTCTTCGTTCTGCAGCGTCACAGCGGTAACTCCTTTTCTTGGTTAATATTCGGGAGATCGCCAGAACGGCCGCGGGCCAACCAGCGATTCCTAAAAGAACGCCTCTTCTTACTGGAACAACGCCTTTTTGTCAACTGATTGTATTCAGGCGCTTTGTGGCAAGAAAGCCGAGCCGGGCCAGGCGGCCGTCTGCGCCAGGACCGCCGCCACGGTCAGCCGGTGGCCGGCCAGCAGAACCGCCGCTGCCTCACGATCGGCAAGGAGCGCGCCATCCACCGCCGTCTCCACCCGGAAGGGGCCGCTGCGCAACCGGCGCAGCGCGACCAGATGGGCGCCGCAACCCAAAGCTTGACCGATATCGGCGGCCAGAGTGCGGATATAGGTGCCCTTGCTGCACACCACCCGGATGGTGAGCCGGTGGGCCGCAGCATCGTACGCCTCGGCGATCAGGCTTTCGACCCGCACCGGTCGCGGCTCCTTTTTAATCACGATTCCCTTGCGGGCATAGGCGTAGAGGGGCTTGCCCTGGTGCTTCACCGCCGAATAGGCAGGCGGCGCCTGCATGAGGTCGCCGGTGAATTGCAGGAGCACCTGGGCAATGCGGCGATCATCCATCCCAACCACCGGCTGCTCTGCCACCACCCGGCCTTCCAGATCCTGGGTATCGGTCTCCGCCCCCAGTTGCAAGGTGGCACGGTATTCCTTGTCGCCGGCCACAAGCTGGTCGATGATCTTAGTGGCCGGGCGGCCCGCGCAGAGGATCAAAAGCCCCGAGGCAAAAGGGTCCAGGGTGCCGGCATGGCCGACCTTCTTGATGTTGAGAGCCCGCCGGAGCCGCTGCACCATGGCAAAGGAGGTGGGCCCCACCGGCTTGTCGACGAGGAAGATCCCTCCTTCGGCGGCCATGGCCTCACCGGCAGACACCGGCGCCGGCACCCCGCCCGGTTCCATGCCCGGAAGCATGTCAGTCATGTTCAGGGGGCAACCAGCGGCAGGAGTTCGGCCAGCAGTTGCTCGCGCACCGCGGCAATGGTGGTGTTGTTCAGCTTGAAACCGGCGGCGTTGCGGTGGCCGCCGCCGCCGAACTTGGCCGCCACCCTGGCGACATCGCAATCGGTGCCCTTGGAGCGAAGGCTCACCGCCACCAGCCCTTTTTCCGGCTCTTTTAAAAAGGCCGCCACCCGAACGGTGTTGATGGCGCGGGGGAAGTTGATGAAGTTCTCGGCATCGTCGCGGCTGGCGCCGGTCTGGAGAAAGACCTCGCTCGGGGCGTCGATGAAGGCGATGCGGTTGTCGGCATAGAGTTTCAGCGAATCGAGCACCATCTTCATCAGGTGGAGCCGGTTCACCGAAAAATTATCAAAGAGCTTGGCCGCCACCTCGGCAGGCTTGACCCCTTTCAGAATGAGTTCGCGCGCCACCCGGAAGGTCTCGTCGGTGGTGGAGGAGTACTTGAAGGAACCGGTGTCGGAGACGATGGCCGCGTAGAGACAGTAGGCCGCCAGGGCCGGGATCTCGGCATCCAACGCCTGGGCGAGGTCGTAGACCATTTCGCCGGTGGAGGCGCGGTGCGGATCGACCCAGCGCAGGTCGCCGAACTCCCGATGGCCGGCATGATGGTCGACGACCAGGAAAGGATGCAGGGTGAGCAGGTGTTCGCCGGCCTTGCCGAGCCGGAACTCGTCGCCGCAGTCGAGGGCGATGCCGCAGTCGAAGTTTGCCACCGCCGGCAGCTCGGTGGTCAGACTGGCGCTGCCCGGCAGGAAGTCGTAGAGATGGGAAACCTGATCCTCGCTGTAGAGCACCACCTGCTTGCCCATGCCGGTGAGGATGGCGCCCAGGCCCAGTTGAGAGCCCAGGGCATCGCCATCCGGGTGGACATGGGTCACCACCAGGATGCGCTGCGCAGCCCGGATGGCGGCAGCGATGGAATCAACCGGCTGCGCCATCTTCGTCCCGTATCTCCTGCAGGAGCTGCTCCAACCGCTGCTGCTCCACCGCAGTGCGGTCGTGGGTGAAAATCAGTTCGGGTACCGCCCGCAGTTTGAGACTCTGGGCGATGGCGCTGCGAAAAAACCCCTTGGCACTGGCCAGTCCCCTGGCCGCATCGGCCGCAGCCTCCTGCTGCAGCACCGTGTAGAAGATGCGGGCGCAGCTCAGGTCGTCGGTCACAGTCACCTGGGTGATGGAGACCCCATCAAGGCGCGGGTCCTTGACCTTCTGGAGCAGCAGCATGGCGACCTCGGCCTTGATGGCGTCCGCCACGCGGATCGGCCGCCGCTTGGGCGCGGGACCGACGAGGCCGGGCAACGGGGCGGCGGAACGGCTGCGGGAACGGGCTCTAGCCATGGCACCGGGGCGGGTTTACAGCTCCCGCGCGATCTCCTTCATCACGAAAAATTCCAGGGTGTCGCCGACCTTGATGTCATTGAAGTTCTCCAGGGACAGACCGCACTCGTAGCCGGCCAGCACTTCCTTGACGTCGTCCTTGAAACGCTTGAGCGAACTCAAGGTGCCGGTGTAGACCACCACGCTGTCCCGGAGCAGGCGGACCTTGGCATTGCGCTCCACCTTGCCGCTGCTCACGCCGACGCCGGCGATGGTGCCGACCCGGGAGACCTGGAAGGTCTGGCGCACCTCGGCAGTGCCGATGACGCTCTCCTCGAATTCCGGCTCCAGCATGCCCACCATCGCCTTCTGGATGTCTTCCAGGGCATGGTAGATGACGTCGTAGTAGCGGATCTCCACCTTCTCCTGCTTGGCCAGTTCCTGCGCCTTGGTGCTGGGGCGGACATTGAAGCCGATGATCAGGGCATCAGAGGCGGCGGCCAGCAGCACGTCCGACTCGGTGATGGCGCCGGTGCCGGAATGGAGGATGCGGACCTTGATCTCTTCCGTGGAGAGTTTCTCCAGGGCGGAACCAAAGGCTTCCAGGGTACCCTGCACGTCGGTGCGCAGGGCGATGCGCAGCTCCTTGATTTCGCTCTCCTTGAGCTTGGCAAAGAGGTTGTCAAGGGAGATCTTGGTGTCGGAGGCCAGTTCCACCTCGCGGCTCTTCATCTGCCGCTCGGCGCTCACGTTCTTGGCCATCTTCTCGTCCGGCACCACCACGAACTCGTCACCGGCCAGCGGCACGCCGCTCAGGCCCTGGACCTCCACCGGCATGGCCGGCCCGGCCTCCTTGACCAGTTCGCCCTTGTCGTTGACCATGGAGCGCACCTTGCCCCAGTGCTGACCCACCACGCAGTAATCGCCTACCCGCAGCGTTCCCTGCTGGACCAGCACCGTGGCCACCGGGCCGCGTCCCTTGTGGAGCTGCGCCTCGATGACATGACCGCGGGCGCGACGCTTGGGGTCGGCCTTGAGGTCGAGTACCTCGGCCTGGAGCAGGATGTTCTCCATCAGATTGTCGATGCCGGTGCCCTGTTTGGCCGAGGTTTCGCAGAAGATGACGTCGCCGCCCCACTCCTCGGAAAGGAGGTTCAAGTCGGCGAGTTCGCGCTTCACCCGGGAGGGATCGGCATTGGCCTTGTCGATCTTGTTGACGCAGACCAGGATCGGCACCTTGGCCGCCCGGGCATGGTTGACCGCTTCCTTGGTCTGTTCCATGACGCCGTCGTCCGCCGCCACCACCAGCACCACCAGATCGGTGACCTGGGCGCCTCGGGAGCGCATCTCGGTAAAGGCCGCATGGCCCGGGGTGTCGAGGAAAACCACGTCGCCCTGGGGCGAGCGGACGTAATGGGCGCCGATGTGCTGGGTGATGCCGCCGGCCTCGCCGGCCGCCACGTCGGTCTTGCGGATGGCGTCGAGGATCGAGGTCTTGCCGTGATCGACGTGGCCCATGACGGTGACCACCGGCGGCCGCGGCATCATCTCGCCGCCGCTCTCCTGCTCCTCGAGGTTGATGATGCCGTGTTCTTCGGTCGCGCCCAGTTCAACCTCATAGCCGAATTCGGTGGCGAGCAGTGTGGCGGTATCCACATCCATGGCCTGGTTCACCGTGGCCATGACGCCCAAGCGCATCAGCTTGGCAATGACCTCGTTGGCCTTGACGCCCATGCGGTGGGCGATGTCGCTCACGGTAATGGTTTCGTGCACGGTGATGCGCTTCTTGATCGCCTTGGTCTCGGACGTGGCCTCTGCCTTGACCGGCTTGAATTTTTTGCCGCCGCCGCGCACGCCGCGGCCGACCCGGAGGCCGGAAGGCAAGGCAACGCCTAGTTCATCCACCTCTTCGAGAGAAACATCGGCCTGGCGCCGTGGCCGCTGTTTGCCGGCCGCCGCAGCCCGGCGGGCGCGTTCCGCCTCGCTTTCGTGCTCGAAACGGACAAAACGCTTGGCCGCCTTGTGTTTGGGTTTGCCGGCCTCATCAGTGGGCGGCGGTCCCGGAGGCATGCCCGCGCCGCCAACAGGCGGGCGACCTTGCGGCCGACCAGCCGGACCACCCGGCCGGGTGGCAGGCCGAGGCCGAGGCGGAGGCGGCGGGGCCGGGGTGATGGTGATGGCCGCCTTCTTGATGATTCGGGCCAGCCCCTTGCGTGGCCGTTCCTCCCGCGGGGCTTCCGTCGGTTTGGCGGCCTCGCCTTCCGGCGCGGCTTCGGCCACCGGCGTCGTCTCCGGCTCAATGCCCGCGGCTTCGTGTTCCACCGACGCCGGGACCTCTTCGGGAGCCGGTTGCTCCGCCACGGCCTCGACGGCCTTGGGCTCTTCGGGTTCGGGGATGGCCGCTTCCACCTCGGGCCCGGTTTCGGATACCGCTTCCGCCACCGGCACCGCCTCGGACGCCTCTGCTTCCGCTTCCGGCACGGCTTCCGGCGCAGCGGATACCCGCTCGGCCTCTTCCACCGCCACTGCCTTGCGGCGGCGAATGATGGTGGTCTGGCCTCGCTGCTGGACCCGCTTCTCTTCGGTTTCCATTTGGACCAGGCCCAACTGCTGCCGGGCCTTCAGAGCCACATCCTCATCAAGGCTCGAACTGTGAGACTTGACCGCATATCCCCATTCCTGCAGCTTGGCCACCAGTTCCTTGTTGTCAAGGCCCGCTTCCTTGGCCAGCTCATAGACTCTCACTTTCTTCATGCGACACTCCCGAAGAGATTGTGAACCCTTCGTCAAAATCCACCGCAGTGGCCCGGAGGGCCCGTGCGATCCGTTTTTTGTTCCGCAGCAACCGCGCGAGGCAGGTTGCATTCCGGCAGCAGTAGGCATGTCGCCCGGACAGCCGCCGTCCCTCATCGGCCACCACCCGGCCTGCTTCATGCAAGGCCAGAGGCAGCAGCCGCTCCTGCCGATCCTTCACCCCGCAACCCAGGCAGGTGCGGAGCTGTTTCTCCTTGCACCCCCTGCCGGCGGCGCCTCTTTCATTCGCCGGCCGCCTCATCCCCTTCCGCCGGTTTCTCTGCGGGCTGCTCCTCGGCAGTGTCAGCCGCAACGGCCAACGCCGGCGGGGCTGGCGGCACCACACCCTCAGCCACCAAGGCCTTGGCCTCGTCAATGAGCTGCTTCGCCTTTTCCGGCTCCATGGGCCGGATGGCCTGCAGCGCCTCCACCGTGGATTCGGCCAGCACGCCGGCCGAGCTGATGCCGTTGTCGTAAAGCACCTCGGCCAACCGCTCGTCCAACCCTTCCACCTCAAGCAAGGACTGGAATCCCTCCTCGATCAGTTTGGCATAGCGCGATTCGCTCTTGACGTCAATCCGCCAGCCGAGAAGCTGGGAGGCCAGCCGCACGTTCTGGCCCTGCCGGCCGATGGCCAGCGACAGCTGATCGTCCGGCACCACCACCAGAAGGGTCTTGCTCTCCTCGTCCACCACCACCATGGAGACCTGGGCCGGGGAAAGGGCATTGGAGACAAAGCGGGCCGGGTCCGGACTCCAGGGCACGATATCGATCTTCTCGCCCTGCAGTTCCTGGACCACGTTCTGCACGCGGGAGCCCTTCATGCCGACGCAGGCGCCCACCGGATCGACGTCCGACTCGATGGAGGAAACCGCGATCTTGGCGCGGGATCCCGGCTCGCGGGCCACCCCCATCACCTTGACGATCCCTTCCGATATCTCCGGCACTTCCAGGGCAAAAAGCTTGGTAAGAAAATCGTCGCAGGTGCGGCTCAGGACCAGTTGCGGATCGCGGGATGCCTGGCGGACATCGAGAAGGTAGGCGCGGATGCGGTCGCCCTGGCGGTAGGACTTGCGAGGCATCTGCTCCTTGGCCGGCAGGATGGCGTCGGTGCGGCCGAGGTTGACGATGATGCTGCCGCGCTCGAAACGCTGGACAATGCCGTTGACGATCTCGCCCCTGCGGTCCTTGTACATGTCGTAGATGACGTTGCTCTCGGCATCCTTCATCTTCTGGATGATGACCTGCTTGGCCGACTGGGCGGCGATGCGGCCCAGTTCGGCGACGCTCTCCATTTTGGAACCCAGCTCATCGCCGAGCTGCACCTCGGGGTCGAGGGCCTTGGCGTCGCCAAGGGAGATCTCGGTCTGCTCGTCCGCGACATCGTCGTCCTCGACCACGGTGCGGAACTGGAAGAGCTCCACCTCGCCCAGCTCGTCGTTGTAGCGGGCCTCGATCTCGCGACGCTGGCCGAATTTCTTCTTGGCCGCCGACATCACGGCCTCTTCAATCGCCTCGATGAGCAGCTGGCGGTCGATGCCCTTGTCCCGGCTAATCTGGTCAATAATCCGTTTCAGTTCTGAGATCATCATGCACTCCAATCGATGTTCGCCAGGGCAGTCGGTCTGCCCTGGGTTCTAAAACTCCACCACCAGCCGGGCCCGCGTCACCACGGCCAGGGGGATGTCGAGCAGGCCCTGGTCGCTCTCCACGGTAATGACGCCATCGGCAAAGTTGCGCAGCATCCCGACGATGTGATTGCTGCCGCCAATCGGCTCCCTGGTGACGATCTTCGCCTTTTTGCCGAGGCAGCGGATATAGTCCCGCTCGCGCTTCAATGGCCGGTCGAGCCCCGGTGAGGAGACCTCCAGGCGGTAGGGCCACTCGATGGGGTCCTCCACCTCCAGCAGATGGCCGACCTCGCGGCTCACCCGACTGCAGTCATCCAGCGAGATGCCCTGCGGTCCGTCGATGATGAGCCGAAGGACCCAGCCGGCCGGCTCGCGCCGGAACTGCAATTCCACGAGCTCCAGCTCCTGGTCCTCCACCACCGGCTCCAGCATGACGGTGAGCCGCGCGATGAGCGCCTCGGTCTTCGCATCCACGGCCACGGCTGTTTCCTCCAATAAAAAAAGCGGGCAGAGCCCACTTTCTTCAACCATCCCAGTCCACGAGAGCGGACGCTTTCAGAGCAAGAACCCCTTTGTTGCAAAGGGGTGCCTGGCTGGCCAGGCCAAACCGCAAAGGTGCGGATCATACGCTGGAGCGGACAACGGGATTCGAACCCGCGACACCAAGCTTGGGAAGCTCGTACTCTACCAGTTGAGCTATGTCCGCGCCTTGGGGTAGAATAGAACGAATATACTGGTTTTTTCGCGGTTGTCAAGAGCCGCGTTCCCCGCGGCCGTGCCAGCAAAGGCCGGACGCCGGGGAACGCACAGAACGGAAGCTACAGCAGGACGCGGACGGCGCTGGTGGCGATATCCAGTACCGGCGTGGGCAGGATGCCCATGGCAATGATGACCAGCATCAGGAGCACACCCACCAGCTTGGTGGTGCCGGCGACCTGCACGGCAGGATACCCCTCCGGGCTGGTGGTGTAGACCACCCGCACCACGGAGAGATAGTAGAAGATGGAGATCGCCGTGTTGATGGCGGCGAGGATGACGAGGGCCAGATACCCCTCGTTCAGGGCATTGGCCAACAGCATGAACTTACCCATGAAGCCGACAAAGGGCGGGATACCGGCCAGGGCGAACATGCCCACCGCCAAGACCAGGGCCAACAGCGGCGAACGCTGGTGGAGGCCACTCAAGTCGTCGATCTGGAGATTCTCGCCCTTCTGGGAAACCGCGCAGATCACCAGGAAGCAGGCGAGGTTCATGACCAGATAACCGGCAATATAATACATCGCCGCGGCATAGCCGGTCTGGCCCAGGGTCAGGATGCCAAGCAAAACGTAGCCGGCATGGGCGATGCCGGAAAAGCCGAGCATGCGCTTGATGTCCTTCTGCACCAGGGCCACCAGGTTGCCGTAAAACATCGAGGCCACGGCCAGCACCACCAGCAGGTTGACCACTGGCCAGCCGCCGGGGGCGATCATGGTCGCCAGCCGGATCAAGAGGGCCACCGCCGCGATCTTCGGCACCGAGGCGATGAAGGCGGTGGTCTCGTTGGAGGCGCCCTGATAGACGTCCGGCACCCAGAAATGGAACGGGAAGACCGCCAGCTTGTAGAAGAAGCCGCACATCACCATGGCCAGGCCCACGATGGCGGCGGGCTGGGCCATGATCGGCTGCAAGCGGGTGAGCAGTTCACCCAGATAAGTGGTGCCGGTGAGGCCAAAAAGGTAGCTCATGCCAAAAAGCATGATGCCGGTGGCCACCACGCCGAAGAGGATGTACTTCACCCCTGCTTCCATTTGCAGCCGCAGACCGGCGCGATCATCGCGCATGGGCACCAGCAGATAGAGGGAATAGGAGGAGAGTTCCAGGGCGATGAAGAGGGTGAGCAGTTCGACGGAACTGACCAGCATCACCAATCCGAGGGTGCTCAGGGTGAGAAAAAGATAATACTCCGCCCGCACCTCGTCGGCGATCCCCTTGAGCTGGCGGCCCAGAAGCAGCACCACCGCGAAGCCGAGAGCGAGGACCACCTTGATGAGCTGCGAGAAGAAGTCGATCTGATAGGCGTTGTAAAAAAGCCTGCCCTCGAAGTTGATACCGGCCAGGGCGGAGAGCGCGGTGGCGATGGCGAAGACCAGGGCGGTGATACGCGCCTTGCCGGCGCCGGCCTTGCCCAGACTCAGCAGAAAAAGGACCAGCGACCCTGTCAGCAGGAGCAACTCCGGTGCGAAGAGCATGATGTTCATTGTCGATCCTATCCGTCGTATCCGTTGAAGACCCTTACGGGATCATGAATTTGGCTACGGCCATCGGCCCGCCCGGCAGGGTGCCGACCTGGGTGAGCAGGTGGTTGACGCTGGCGTGCAGCACCTTGAGGAACGGTTCCGGCGAGAGGCCGATCCAGAGGACGAAGAAGAGCAGCGGCGTGAGCGTCACGATCTCGCGGGTATTGAGGTCCGTGAGGCCGGAGTGATCCGGATTCTGCGGAAAGCCCCAGATCACCCGCTGCAGGAGGCGGAACATATAGGCGGCCGCCAGCACCGCGCCGGGGATGGCAAAGGCAGCCACCACCTTGTTCTTGGCAAAGCTGCCGACCAGCACCAGGAATTCGCCGACAAAGCTGTTGGTGCCGGGAAAGGCCAGCGAGGAGAGCGAGAAAAAGGCGAGGAAGGTCACATAGACCGGCATGTACTTGCCGATGCCGGCGTGCCGGGCCAGCTCGCGGCTGTGGGTCCGCTCATAGACCATGCCCACGCAGAAGAAGAGCGCGCCGGTGGTGATACCGTGGTTGATCATCTGCAGGATGGCGCCCTCGATGCCCTGGCTATTGAGGACAAAGATGCCCAGGGTGACAAACCCCATGTGGCCCACGCTGGAATAGGCGATGAGCTTCTTCATGTCCTGCTGGGCCAGGGCGGTGAAGCCGCCATAGAGAATGCCCGCAATGGAGAGCCAGAGGATGTAGGGCATGAAGGTCATGGTCGCCGCCGGCGTGATGGGCAGGCAGAAACGCAGGAATCCGTAAGTGCCCATCTTCAGCAGCACCGAGGCCAGGATCACCGAGCCGGCGGTGGGCGCCTCGACGTGGGCGGCGGGTAGCCAGGTGTGGAACGGGAACATCGGCACCTTGATGGCAAAGGCCAGGAAGAAGGCGAGGAAGACCCAGATCTGGAAGGAGGTGGAGAAGCCCTGCCCCATGAGCTGCGGGATGCTGAAGGTGTGCGGGTCGGTGTTCAGATAGAGGGCGATGATGGCCACCAGGAGGAGCACCGAACCGGCCAGGGTATAGAGGAAGAACTTGATCGAGGCGTAGGTCTTCCGCGGCCCGCCCCAGACGGCGATGAGCAGGTACATCGGGATGAGCATCGCCTCCCAGAAGACATAGAAGAGCACCAGGTCCAGGGCCATGAAGACGCCCAGCATGGAAGTCTCCATGAGCAGAAGGCAGACCATGAATTCCTTGACCCGCTTTTCGATGTAGCGCCAGGAACCCAGCACGCAGAGGGGCATGAGCAGGGTGGTCATCAGCACCAGCAGCAGGCTGATGCCGTCGATGCCCAGGGTATAGTTGATGTCGAGGGCCGGGATCCAGGCGTGGTGCTCACCGAACTGGTAGAGATGGGTGGTGAGGTCGAAGTTCCGGTAGAGCGGCAGCGACAGGAGCGCGGTGACCACGGTGACGATGAGGGTCCAGTTGCGGCAGGCATTCTCCCCCGGCATGGCCAGCAGCAGCAAGGCGCCGATGAGCGGCAGGAAAATGAGGACGCTTAAGTAAGGAAACCCGGAGTTCAGTATGAGAAAATCCATGATCGCGATCCTCAGCTCGAAAATACGTAGAGGGTGACCAGCAGGGCCACGATGGAAACCGCATAGAAGATGTTGTACTGGAGCTGGCCGGCCTGCACCTTGCGGACCTGGCCGCCCACCCCGCGCACCACCTTGGCAATGCCGTCCACCACGCCGTCGATGGCGTGCCAGTCAAACCACGACCAGAACCGGGCGGTGGTCATCAGCGGGAAGAGGCCGATATAGCGGTATGCCTCGCTCACCGCGTTGTCCGCCCACTGGATCGGCTTCTTGGCCAGCCACAGGAAGCCGCGGCCGCCCATGCGGTAGAACCAGTCGAGGTCGATGCTGATGGTCGCTTCCGGCGCCAGCTTCTTGGTAAAGAGGAAGAAGCCCAGGGCGGTGAAGAGCAGGATCTGCAAGGTCTCCGAGAGATGGTAGCCGGTGTACGGCTCGTAATGCACCGGGTAGGGCAGCATGTTGTAGAGGTACGGCGTGTAGGAACCAATGAAGATGCAGAGCACCGAGGCGATGATCATGGCGGCCTGCATGTTCCAGGGCGGATCGGCCGCCTTCTCCCAGGTCTCCTGCGAGCAGTTGTTCTTGCCGAACCAGATGAAGTACGGGACCTTGAGGCCGGTATGGAGGAAGGTACCGGCCGAGGCGAGCATCAAGAGGAAGGCGGCCCAGTAGATGTGTTCCTCGAACCCGGCGGCCACGATCATCGACTTGCTGACAAAGCCGGAGAAGAGCGGGAAGGCGGAGATGGAGAGGCCGCCGATCAGGGTATAGAGGAAGGCCAGCGGCATCTTCGGATAGAGGCCGCCCAATTCGCTGAACTTGCTCTTGCCGGTCATGTAGAGCACCGAGCCGCAACCCATGAAGAGGAGCCCCTTGTACAGGATGTGGGCAAAGGCATGGGCGCAGGCGCCGTTGATCGCCATCTCGGTACCGATGCCCACACCGGCCACCATGTAGCCGACCTGGCTGATGATGTGGTAGGCCAAGAGGCGACGGGAGTCGTTTTCGAGCACCGCGTAGACCACGCCGTAGAGGGCCATGACCACGCCCAGCGGCACCAGGATGTCCATGCCGGCAAAGCCGCGGGCCAGGGCGTAGACCGCGGTCTTGGTGGTGAAGGCGCACATGAAGACCGCGCCGCTGACGGTGGCCTCGCCGTAGGCGTCGGGCAGCCAGGCATGGAACGGCGGCACCGCGGCATTGAGGATGAAACCGATCATGATGAGCCAGGTGGAGAGGGTCGGGGTATCAACCCCCACCGGGCCGAAGGAGAGGTCGCCGCCGGTGGCCTGGTAGCGCAGGACAAAGCCGGCCAGCAGGGCCAGACCGCCGGCGGTATGGACCAGCAGGTAGCGGTAGCCGGTGGCCAGCGACTCCTGCCGCTTGCGGAACCATACCAGGAAGACCGAGGAAAAGGCCATGACCTCCCAGAAGAGGAAGAGCACCAGGTAGTCGGCGGCAAAGATGACCCCCAGCGAGCCGGCCACATAGAACCAGGCGGCCATGTGTTCGTATTCGTTCTCCACGTGCAGGCCGTAGAGGGTGCCGATGATGCACATCAGCGTCATGATGTAGGCAAAGACCAGGCTCAGGTTGTCCACCCGGCCGAAGGTCACGTACCAGTCGAGGAACTGGAAGACGCCGAAGGTGCCGCGCGGCATGAAGAGCACCGCGGCAAAGGCCAGGGTCGGAATCGCCAGCAGGTAGGGCTTGCGCAGCACGCCGCGAAAAAACGGCAGCGCCAGGGCACCCAGGATCAGAATCAGGGCCGGGTGTATCCAGAGATTACTTATCATAGTAGTCCTCGCGGGTCATGATACCGAGATGCCCGTACCACTTGGAGACAAAGATGATGAGCACGCAGGCGATAAAACCAAAGAGCGACCAGAAGCCGGGATAGTGCTCCACCGCGGTGTGGGCGTGGTGCTTGTCCACAAAGAGGGCGTCCCACACCACCAGCAGCGCCAGTCCCGCATAGGAGAGCCGGATTACCAGCCGCAGCCGGTCGCGGAAGAAGTCGATAATTTTGACGATCATCCTGTCACCGCCTTGACGAAGTTCATGATGAAATCAGGGTAGATGCCGATGACCACCGAGATGATGGCGGCGATCATCAGCGGAATGACCATGGTAAGCGGCGCCTCCTTGATGCCGGTGTAGGCCTCGCCCGCCGGCGGCTTGCCGAAAAAGGCCTTGAAGGTGACCGGCGCAAAGTAGCCGACATTGAGCAGGGTGCTGCCCAGGAGGATTACCAGGATTCCGATCTGGCCGGCATCGAGCGCCCCGGTCAGCAGATACCACTTGGTGACGAAGCCGGCCACCGGGGGCGCACCGATCATACTGAGCGAGGCGATGGCAAAGGCGGCGAAGGTGAAGGGCATGGCCCGGCCGAGGCCGCTCATCTCGGAGATGTTCTTCTTGTGGGTGGCCACGTAGATGGCGCCGGCGCAGAAGAAGAGGGTGATCTTCGAGAAGGCGTGGTTGGCGATGTGGATGATGCCGCCCTCGATGCCGGTGGGGGTCAGGAGCGCCACGCCGAGAATGATGTAGGAGAGCTGGCTCACCGTGGAGTAGGCGAGCCGCGCCTTGAGGTTGTCCTTGGAAAGGGCGATGATCGAGGCCATAAGCACGGTGAAGGAGACAAAGTAGGCGGTGGGAGTGCCGAGGTTGAGGGCGGCCATGGTATCGACGCCGAAGACATAGAGCATCACCCGGGTGGTGGAGAAGACGCCGACCTTGACCACCGCCACCGCATGGAGGAGCGCGGAGACCGGGGTGGGGGCCACCATGGCGCCGGGCAGCCAGTTGTGGAACGGCATCACGCCGTTCTTGGCAAAGCCGAGCAGGCAAAATACATAGAGCACCGTGACCAGCAGCCCCTGGGCATCGACCACGCCGGCCGGGAAGATGCCGGTGTTGATGTTGTCGGCAAAGTCCAGGGTGCCGGTGAGCAGGTAAATGAGGATCATCGCCGGCAGCACCAGTCCCTTGGCGGTGGTGGTGAGATAGACGATGTATTTCTTGGCGCCCTCGTAGCCCTCTTCATCCTGATGGTGGGCAACCAGCGGGTAGGTGCCGATGCTGACGATCTCGTAGAAGAGGTACATGGTGAAGAGGTTGTCGGAGAAGGCGACGCCGATGGCGCCGAAGAGGGCCAGGGCGAAACAGGCGTTGAAGCGGGTCTGGGCATGCTCATGGAGTCCCCGCATGTAGCCGGCGGAGTAAAAGACCGCGAGAATCCACAGGAAGGAGGCAACCACCGCGAAGATCATGGAGAAGGCATCTACCCTGAGCGTCACCGAAAGTCCGGGCAGTATCTTGAAGAGCGGCAGGACGATCTGCTTGCCAAGCCCCATCGGCGCCGGCAGGATGGTGGGGATCATGGAGGCGATGATGCCGAACATGGTGACGGCCGCCACCAGCGACCACCCCTCGCGGATGTTCGGCTTCCGGCCGGAAAGCATCACCATGACGCTGCCGGCCAGGGCGACCAGCAGGGCGAGCAGAGGCTTGATCGAGACAATGGTTTCCATGATGCGCTGTCCTCTATCCTTCCAGTTCGGCCACGTCGTCCGTGTCGATGGATTTGAAATTCCGGTAGACGGCAATGATGATGCTGAGCGCGATGGCCGCTTCGGCCGCTGCGAGACCCATGATGAAGAGGGCAAAAATCTGCCCCACCGTGGGATCCGGGGCGAGGAAGCGGTTGAAGGCCATGAAATTCACCGAGGCGCCGGCCAGCACCAGCTCGGCCGAGATGAGCATGCCGATGAAGGTCCGGTTGCGCATCATGCCGTAGATGCCGAAGCCAAAGAGCACCGCGCCGAGCACCAGGTAGGTGTTGAGGCTGTCTTGCAGGGCGAGAACGTCCATTTATTTACTCCTTCCGGACCGGGCCAGCACCAGCGACCCGATGATGGCAACCAAGAGCACCACGGAGATGAGTTCGAAGCTCATGCTGTAGGTGGTGAGCATCGACTGCCCGACCTCTTCAAGGGCCCCGTTGTTGATGCGGCAGCCCGTCGCCTGCCACGGGGTCTTGCCGGCCAGGGCCGTGAGCCCCGCGACCAGTACCGCGGCAGCCAGGATGCTCGCCGGGCCGGCCAAGGGGTGGATTTTGCCCACCCGCTTCAGTTCGTGGGGTTCCGCCAGCATGACGGCAAAGATGATGGTAACGCACACCGCGCCGGCGTAAATCAGGATCTGCATCAGGGCGACAAAGGGGCTGCCGAGGAAGTAATAGATGCCGGCCACACCGACCATGCAGAGAGCCAGGCCGGCGACGGCCCTGATCAGGCGGGCGGCACTGGTGGCGATCACGGCGCCGGCGATGGTCGCCGCCACGCAGCCGAGAAAAACGAGGCCGGCCAAGCCCTGTGGTGACAGTATGGGGGTCATCCGTTCCGTTCCTCCAACCGTTTTTTCAGATCGAAGACATAGGCCTCACGGCGCAAGCCCGCGAGGTTGTAATCCTTCGAAAAGGTGATCGCGTCGGCCGGGCAGACCTCGACGCAGAGACCGCAGAGGCTGCATTTGGTGAAATCAAGGGTATAGCGGGTGAGCGCCTTCTTCTTGGCGCCCTCCACCTTCTCCCCCTCCACGATGATGCAGTTGGAGGGGCAGGTCTTCTGGCACATGCCGCAGACGATGCACTTGTCGCCGCCGGTTTCCGGATCGCGGACCAGCTCGATGTGGCCGCGGAAGCGCGGCGTCATGGGCAGCACCTCGCGCGGGTACTGCACGGTGACCACCGGCTGGAAGAAGTACTTGATGGTGATCCCCAGGCCGACGAACAGGCTCCAGGTCCCGCTGCAGATCTCTCTCAGATAGCCGATCATGGTTAGAACACCTTCAACATGGCGCTGGTAAGGAGCAGATTAACGAACGAGATCGGAATCAGTATCTTCCAGGACAGATTGAGCAAGCCGTAAAAAGTGGTGCGCGGGTAGGTCCAGCGAATCCAGATCACGGTGAAGATCAGGAAATACATTTTAAGCAGGAACCAGTGCAGGCCGGGGTAGAGACCAAAGGGACAGCCCCAGCCGCCGAGGAAGAGGATGGTGGCCATGCTGCAGCCGATGACGATGTTGGCGTACTCGGCCATGAAGAAGACGCCGAAACCCATGCCCGGATACTCGGTGAAAGCACCGGCGATGAGTTCGCTCTCCGCTTCCGCCATGTCGAAGGGTGCCCGGTTGGTCTCGGCCAGCATGCAGACGAAGAAGATCAGGAAGGCCACCGGCATCAGGGGGCTGGCGGTCAGGTTGAAGAAGTTCCAGTGCCAGAAACCGCCCATCTGCTGGCCCACGATCTTGGTGAGGTTCATGGTGCCGCTGACCATCACCAGGGTCACCACCGTGACCAGCATGGGAATCTCGTAGGCCACGTTCTGCGAAACCACGCGGGCGGCGGAGATCACCGCGTACTTGTTGCGGGAGCCCCAGGCGCCGAGGAGCAGGCCGAGCACGTTCACCGAGGCGAAGGCGAAGACCAGCAGCAGGCCGACGTCGATGTTTCTCGCCACCAGCGTCTCGCTGAAGGGAATGGTGACAAAGCCCATGATCGCGGGAATCATGACCAGGATCGGCGCGATCCGGAAGAGCACCGGGTCGACGCCCGCCGGCACGATGAGCTGCTTGGTCATCAGCTTGATGCCGTCGGCCAGGGGCTGCAACAGGCCGAACCAGCCAACCTCCTTGGGGCCGATCCGACGCTGGATATGGCCGGCCTCCTTGCGCTCCAGCCAGACCAGATAGGCGGCGTTCAGAGCGGCAAAGGCGATAAACCCCACCAGGAAGAGCAGCAGCCTGAACACTTCGGGATGTACACTCATGTCTAAGGACTCCTTACCTGTCGATCTCGGGAATGACCAGATCGAGACTTCCCATGAGGGCAAGGGCGTCGGGCAGCAGCATGCCTTGGCACGCCTCACCGAAAAGGCTCAGATTGGAGAAGGTGGGGGAACGCAGCTTGAGCCGGTAAGGCGTATTGGTGCCGTCGCTGACCACCCGGATGCCGAAAGAACCGCGCGCCGTTTCCACGGCATGGTAGTAGTCACCCTTGGCCGGCTTCAGGATCTTCGGCACCTTTTCGGCCATCACCGGGCCGGCCGGGAGCTTGGCGATGGCCTGCTCCACGATGCGCATGGACTGCTCGATTTCGTCCATCCGCACCATGTACCGGGCCATGGAATCGCCTTTGGGGTAGACCGGGACATCGAAGTTGAGTTCCGGGTAGATCGAATAGGGCTCGTGCCTGCGCACGTCGAAGTCGATGCCGGAACCTCTGGCCACCGGGCCGGTGGCGCCGTACTTGCGGCACATCTCCGGGGTGATGAAGCCGATGTCTTCGAGTCGCTTTCGGAGGATGATGTTCTTGGTCACGAGGGCATGGTACATGGGCAGCCGCTCCCTGAGCCGCTTGATGAAGGCCAGGGCTCCGGGCACGAAATTCTCGTCGATGTCGTTGTACACCCCGCCGAAACGGAAGTAGCTGTAAGTGAGCCGGGAGCCGGTCACCGACTCCAGCAGGTCCAGGATCTGCTCGCGGTCGTCAAAGGCGTAGAGCAGCGGGGTGAATCCGCCCAGGTCGAGGACAAAGGCGCCGAACCAGAGCAGGTGGCTGGAGATGCGGTTCAATTCCGCGGTGATCACCCGGATATACTCGGCGCGCTCCGGCACCTCGATGCCGGCGGCCCGCTCCACCACCGCAACATAGCCATGGTTGTAGGCCAGGGCATGCAGGTAATCCATGCGGCCGGTATTGGGCATGAACTGGGCCCAGGTGCGGTTCTCGCCCATCTTCTCGTGCATGCGGTGGATGTAGCCCAGCACCGGCTCCGCCTCGACGATGTACTCGCCGTCCATCACCAGCTTGACCCGCAACACACCATGGGTGGCCGGATGCTGCGGCCCCAGGTTGATGACGAAGGTTTCCTTGAGTTGCGTCTGGGCAAAGGCGCTCATGGCGTATAGTCCTTCAGCAGAGGATGGAAATCGGCGTCCTCGGGCAGGAGCAGCGGCACCAGATAGGGATGGCCCACGAAGGTGATGCCGAAGAAGTCATGGGTCTCCCGCTCGTGCCAGTTGGCGCCGGGATAGACCTCCGAGATGGTCGGCACCTCGGGATTGTCCCGCGGCACGCGGGTGCGCACCGTCACCCGGCAGAGCGTCTCGTAATGATTGAAGTCGTAGACCACCTCCAGGTCGTCCACCCGGGAACCATCGGGCTCGGAGGGAGCGGCCGGTGCTGGAGGCGGTTCCTGCCCCGCTGCCTTAGCGGCCTCGGCAGCGGCCTTTGCCGCGGCGGCGGCCTTGGCAGCGGCCTCCTTCCTGAGGGCCGCCTTCTCGCCCAGCCAATCCACGCCGGTGATCGCCTCGATGAAGAAGCCGTGTTTATCGAGAACCGTGACAGCGGCGACCACCTGGTCCGGGGCCACGGTCACATCAAGGTGATTGCCCCGCTTGGCATATTCCGGTTCCGCTATTGCCAGGGCCGGCAGGGCGGCCATGGCCTGTTTAATTTCGCTCGTGTGCATCTTACGCCACCTCCACCCGCGGGAATCTCCGGGAGCCGGTCACCTTCTCCTCCAGCTCCAGGATGCCCTCGATCAGGGCCTCGGGACGGGGGGGGCAGCCGGGGATGAAGACGTCCACCGGAAAGAGCTTCTCGGCGCCTTCGACGATGCCGTACTGGCCGTCGAAGACAAAGGGGCCGCCGGAGATGGCGCAGTTGCCCATGGCAATGACCCACTTGGGCTCGGGCATCTGGTCGTAGAGGGTCTCCACCGCCGGGGCCATCTTCTTGCTGATGGTGCCCGCCACGATCATCACGTCGCACTGGCGCGGCGAGGGGCGGAACACCTCGGCGCCAAAACGGGCCAGATCAAACCGGGAGGCGCCGGTGGCCATCATCTCGATGGCGCAGCAGGCCAGACCGAAGGTCATCGGCCAGAGGGAGTTGGCCCGCCCCAAGGCAAGCAGCTTGTCGAGCTGGGCAAACTGGACTACCGGTGGCTGTAAGATTTGCGTTCCCACGTGAAGACTCCCTTGTTCCAGGCATAGACAACGGCAAGCGAGAGGATGCCGACAAAGATGACGATCTCGACGAAGTCGCGGAGGGCGAAGACGCGGTTGTAGACCAGGGCGACCGGGAAGAGATAGAGGATGTCCACGGCAAAGGCAAGGAACATCAGGGCATAGAGATAATAGACCACGCCGAAACGGATCCAGGCATCGCCGATGGGCTCCATGCCGCACTCGATGAGTTGCGCGGTTTTCTGCTGGGTGTTTCGGGTGGAGCGTGGCGCCAAGAGGAGGGCGATGATGAAGGGGCCGACTGCAAAGCCCAGGCCGCCCAGAAAGAACGCCGCCACATAGAGAAGATCCAAAAGCGCTTGCTGTTCCACGATACTGCTCCTTTTCCTGAGAGCCCGCTGGATGGTCAGCGACCTAATTAAACCAATCGATATCCGATGTCAAGGAAATACTGAATGGTCATTCAGAAAACCACGGCGCCGGAGCTGCCCCATTCAAAATTACGAAATAATTATAAATATTTTCAGAAATGCGGATGACCACCGCCGGCATGTTGCCCCCGATTATCGCTTTGAACGGCAAAAAATCGCAAGCAAAAAAACAGGGGCTCCGGCTACCGACGGAGCAGGTCAAGGAGGCGGGTGTGGATGTTGTCGAAGCCGCCGTTGGAAAGGATCGCCACCACGTCACCGGGGCGAAGTTGCCGGTCGAGATGGGCGAGGATGGCGTCGGTGGAGGGGAAGTAGGCGGCATCGCGCCCCTGCCGCTTGAGGTCGGCCACAAGTTGCGCCGAGGAAAAACGCTCCTCCTCGGCAAGCTGGGTGAGCGCCATGGGTTCGCGGACCACCACCTGGTCGGCGTGATCGAAGGCGGCCACATAGGCATCCTGAAAAACGCGGCGGCGGCTGGAATTGGTGCGCGGCTCAAAGACCGCGATGAGGCGCTGGCCGGAATAAGCCTGCCGCAGGGCGTGCAACGTCTCGCGCACCGCCGTGGGATGGTGGGCAAAGTCGTCGATCACCGTCACCCCCCTCTCCACCCCCCGCACTTCCTGGCGGCGGCGCACCCCCTGGAAGGCGGCAAGGCCCGAGGCAATGACGGGCGCCGCGATGCCCAGCCGGTCGAGCACCGCGATCACCGCCAGGCTGTTCAGGGCGTTGTGGCGGCCCGGCATCCGGCTGGCGAAGTCGCCGAACGGGGCACCACCCTTCATGACGGTAAAAGTGGTGCCCGCCGGAGTGACACAGAGGTCGGCCACCTGAAAGTCGCGGCCCATTGCCTCGCCGTAGCCGATCACGCGGCAGGGTGCCTCGGCCGCGATCTCGGCCACGGTGGGGTCGTCAAGGCAGGCGATGAGGCAGCCGTCCGGCGGCAGGATCCTGACCAGTTTCCGAAAGGCCGCCTTCACCGCGGCAAAATCAGCGTAGATGTCGGCATGGTCGAACTCGACGCTGGTGAGAATGCAGATCTGGGGCTGGTAATGGAGGAACTTGGGCCCCTTGTCGAAGAAGGCGGTGTCGTACTCGTCGCCCTCAGCCACGAAATAGGGGCCGCGGCCCAGGTTGAAGTTGCGGCCAAAGGCCTGGACAATGCCGCCGATCATGAAGCTCGGTTCCTGGCCCGCGTGCTCAAGCAGGGTGGCCAGCAGCGAGGAGGTGGTGGTCTTGCCATGGGTGCCGCAGACCACCAGCGAGGTCTTGGTGTCGATGAAGTAGCGACTCAGGGTCTGGGGAAAAGAGAGATAGGGGATGCCCGCCGCGGCCACGGCCTGCGCCTCCGGATTCACCGCCCGGATGACGTTGCCCACCACCACCAGATCGGGCCGCTCGGCAAGGTTCTCAGGCCGGTAGCCCGACATCACCTGGATGCCAAGGCCGGCAAGATAGTCGCTCATCGGCGGGTAGACCTGCTCGTCCGAGCCGGTCACCCGGTAGCCCGCACTTTGCAGCATGCCGGCAAGCGCCCCCATGCCGGTGCCGCAGATGCCGAGCAGATGGATGTGGGAGACGCGGTCGGGATTTCGGTTCAGGGCGGGATCGAGGGTCACTGGCGGCACAGCAAATCAGGAACGCACGGTCTTTCGGACCGCCTTGTAGACATCGTCGAAAATCTCGCCGAATTTGGCGGGGGAAAGCTGGCCCACCTCGATGAACTTGACCACGATCTCCTTGGCCACTTTGAGGATCGCCTCGTCGCCAACGGGTTTCAGTTCACTGTCAGTGGTCTGCTTGCTCATGGCGGATCACAAGGAAAAAGCCCCTGCCGATCGAAGAAGGCCAATTCGTTCCATGCGGCAGAGGCTTCGCTTTTTAGGAAAAACCGTGGAAGCCCTCCCCAAAAAGGATCTATTTCGAGGTGGTGGAGCTAAGCGGGATCGAACCGCTGACCTCTTGAATGCCATTCAAGCGCTCTCCCAGCTGAGCTATAGCCCCACATCGGTCAACCAACAAACAACGCGGCAAAACCACCGCCGCGTCAGCGACCCCATGGGTACCATGAGCCCCTGCCGCTGTCAAGTTTTTTCCTTTTCCCGCGCCGCCATTTTTCTTGCGGGCAACCAGAGACTCTGCTAGACTTTCTCCAATTTGTGCGGTAAGTAACCCCCTCAAACCAATATGATATTCGCAATTCAACAACCGTAGAGGTAGCCTTGTATGTTCCTTGACTCGCTGTTCGGCTGGCTTTCCAACGACTTGGCCATCGACCTCGGCACCGCCAACACCCTGGTCTTTGTCAAGGGCAAGGGCATCGTGCTGCGCGAACCCTCCGTGGTGGCGGTCCGCAAGGACGCCCGCACCAACAAGGTGCTGGCCGTGGGCAAGGAAGCGAAGATGATGCTCGGCCGCACACCGGGCAACATCGTGGCCATCCGGCCGATCAAGGACGGCGTCATCGCCGATTTCGAGGTGACCGAGGCGATGCTGCGCTACTTCATCAACAAGGTGCACAACCGTCGCACCCTGGTCCATCCGCGCATCATCATCAGCGTGCCCTCCGGCATCACCCAGGTGGAGAAACGGGCGGTGAAGGAATCGGCCGAATCCGCGGGCGCCCGCGAGGTCTATCTCATCGAGGAGCCCATGGCCGCAGCCATCGGCGCCGGCCTGCCCATCACCGAACCCACCGCCAACATGGTGGTGGACATCGGCGGCGGCACCACCGAGGTGGCGGTCATCTCCCTGGCCGGCGTGGTCTATGCCGCCTCGGTGCGGGTGGCCGGCGACAAGATGGACGAGGCGATCCTCCACTACATCAAGCGCAAGCATAATCTGGCCATCGGCGAACACACCGCCGAGCTCATCAAGACCACCATCGGCGACGTCATGCCGGCCGAGCCCTACGAGAGCATGGAGGTCAAGGGCCGCGACCTGGTTTCCGGCGTGCCCAAGACCCTGACCATCACCTCCGAGGAGGTGCGGCAGGCGATCACCGAGCAGGTGGACGCCATCATCGAGGCCGTCAAGATGGCGCTGGAACTCACCCCGCCGGAACTGGCCGCCGACATCGTCGATCAGGGCATCGTGCTCACCGGCGGCGGCGCCCTGCTCCGCAACCTCGACAAGCGACTTCGCGAGGAAACGGGGCTGCCGATCATCATCGCCGAAGACCCGCTCTCCTCGGTGGTGCTCGGCTCGGGCAAGGCCCTGGAGAATCTGGAAGTGCTCAAAGAGGTCATGACCACCTGAGCGCTCCGTGCCAGCTTTTTCCGACGCCACCCGTCCCTTTCAACTCCCGGTCAGCCCTTGCGGGCCGGCCGGTTTCCTGCCGCCTCCCGGCGCAGGCATCTTTTGTCTTGCGGTAACCAGACGCCATGCGCAAAAAGGGTAAACGCACACGCCAGCTCAAAGCGCTGCTGCTCTTCGGCCTGATCCTCACCCTCGTCCTGATGCTCATCGTTGCCACCGTGGGCCGCCAGGAGTTCAACACCCCGCACAAACTCGCCCTGGAGGTACTGGGCCGCGCCCAGTCCGGGGCCAGCCGGGTGGGCGGCTTCTTCTCCACCTTCTGGCGCAACTACACGAGCCTCATCAATGTCCGCGAGGAAAACGAGCGGCTCAAGGAGGAACTCCGCAAATACAAGGCCGCCACCACCAGCTACCGGGAGGCGGTGGCCACCAACGTGCGGCTGACCAAGCTGCTGGAGTTGAAGGAAAGCCTGCCGCCCCCCACCCTCACCGCCCAGATCATCGGCAAGGACCCCTCCCTCTGGTTCAAGACCATGATCATCGACCGCGGCAGCAGCGACGGCGTGGAAAACGGCATGCCGGCGGTCACCGCCGAGGGCGTCGTCGGCCAGGTGGTGAACACCTCGCCCCATTATGCCAAGATCCTGCTGGCCAACGATCCCAACAGCGCCATCGACGGCATCATCCAGCAAAGCCGGGTCCAGGGAATCGTCAAGGGCAACGGCTCGGGATTTGACCTCTATTACGTGCTCAAGAACGTCGAGGTCAGCCAGGGCGACGAGGTGGTCACCTCGGGGCTCGGCACCGTCTTCCCCAAAGGGTTGCTGATCGGCACCGTGAGTTCCGTCGCCAAGAGCCGCCGGGGCATGTTCCAGAACATCACGGTGGAGCCGGCCGTGGACTTTTCGCAGCTCGAACAGGTGATCATCGTCATGAAGAAGGCCTCGCTTGCGGAATAGCTCATGCTGATCGGGATTTTCCTCGCCATCGGCACCCTGTGCCTCATCCTGCAGACCACCCTGCTCCACGACCTGCCCGCCTGGATTGGCCAGCCGGACCTGCTCTTTCTGCTCATCGTTTTCGCCGCCACCCATCTCGACCTCTTCCGCGGCGCGGTGCTCTCGCTGCTGCTCGGCCTGCTCATGGACATCTTTTCCGGCATCTTCCTCGGCCTTTACCCGCTGACCTACCTCCTGGTCTTTTTCGTGCTCAAGGGCTCCACCCGCCATCTCGCTTTCACCGAGGCGCTCCACCAGGTGCCGCTCATCGTCATCAGCTACCTCTTCGCCAACAGCGCCATCTATGTCATCGCCTCGGTGCTGGCGCCGGAGGCGGCGCTCACCTGGGACTGGGGCGGCATGCTCCAGCAGATCATCATCATGTCGGTGGTCTGCATTCCCTGCTGCAGCATCTTCCGCTGGCTCCAGCTCCGGCTGACGCCGGGCAGCGGCCCATCCTTCCTGTCGCTGGGTTCCCGGCCGGCCAACCGCTTCAAGGGATAACATGGCCCGCGGTCTTGGCAACATCACCAAGATGGATCCGGCCGAGCTGAAAATGCTCAAGACCCGGATCGACATCGCCACCGCCATCATGATCGCGCTCATCGCGATTCTGGTGGTCCGCCTCTGGCACCTGCAGATCCGCAAGGGCACCGAATACGCCCAACAGTCGGAAAACAACCGGACCCGCATCCAGTACATCGCCGCTCCGCGCGGCAACGTCCTCGACCGCAACGGCGAGATCATCATTGCCAACCGCCCCCTCTTCAATGTGGTCTGGATCCGTGAGGATGCCCCCCATCCGGACGAGGTGCTCAAGGAACTTGCCAAAATCCTCAGACTCGACATCTCGGTCCTTCTTGAGCGCATCCGGGCCGGCGCCGACCACCCGCGCTACCTTCCGACCCGCCTCAAGGAAAACATCGACTGGGAAACCCTCATCGCCATCGAAAACAACGCCTTCCGGCTGCCGGGGGTGCAGATCGAGGTGGTCCCTTCCCGCGACTACCGGTACGGCGAGATGGCCTCGCATCTCGTCGGCTATCTCGGCGAAATCAATCCCGAGGAACTGGCGGCCAACAAAGGCGGCCCCTACATGCAGGGGGACCTCATCGGCAAGGGCGGCATCGAAAAGCAGTTCGACCGCTATCTGCGGGGGGAAAAGGGGCAGAGCTTCGTTGAGGTGGATGTGCGGGGCTTTGTCCAGAAGCGGCTCAGGGCGCACGAGGCGGTGCCCGGCAACGACCTGCAGCTCACGGTGGACATCGCCCTGCAGGAGGCGGCGGAAACCGCCATGGCCGACCGCGCCGGCGCCGTGGTGGCAATGGAGGTGAATACCGGCCGCATCCTGGCGATCACCAGCCTGCCGGCCCTGCCGCTCCACGAATTCAGCGGCGGCATCCCGGCCGACGTCTGGCAACGGCTCTTAAACGACATCAAGACCCCGCTCATCAACAAGCCGGTCCAGGGCCAGTATCCGCCGGGCTCTACCTACAAGATCGTCACCGCCCTGGCCGGCCTCAACGAAAAAGTGGTCACGCCGGACACCTCCTTTTTCTGCTCCGGTTCGCTCAAGTTCGGCAACCGCTCCTACGGCTGCTGGAAAAAGGGCGGCCACGGCTCGGTGAGCCTCCACCGCGCCCTGGCCGAGTCCTGCGACGTCTATTTCTACCAGGTCGGCCAGAAGCTCGGCCCCGATGTCATAGCCCGCTACGCCAACAGCCTGGGGCTGGGCAGCAAAACCGGCATCACCATGGAACACGAAAAAGCGGGAAACATCCCCACCGCCGCCTGGAAGCTCAAGCGCTTCCGGGAGCCCTGGCAGGATGGCGAGACCCTTTCCATCGCCATCGGCCAGGGCTTCAACCTGACCACCCCGCTGCAGATCTGCCGGATGACCGCGGCCGTGGCCAACGGCGGCACCCTCTACCGGCCGCAGTTCATCGCCGCGGTGAAGGACTCCACCGGCGCCTTTGTCTCCCAGTTCCAGCCGATCGTCGACGGCACCGCGCTGGGCACCCCGCGGATGCTGGAACTCATCCGCGATGGCCTGGCGGGAGCGGTGAACGAACCGCACGGCACGGCCACTGCCGCCAAGATGCAGGATGTTCTTGTCGCGGGCAAGACCGGCACCGCCCAGGTGGTGCGACT
This sequence comes from Thermodesulfobacteriota bacterium, assembly GCA_040757055.1. GTDB lineage: Bacteria > Desulfobacterota > Desulfobulbia > Desulfobulbales > Desulfurivibrionaceae > JAJZRJ01. Next base: position 35,482 of record JBFLXY010000013.1, read on the forward strand.
GGCCATCTTCCAGCAGACCTCGGAGAGCAACGTGCCTTACAAGTACCGGGACCACGCCTGGTTCACCTGCTTCGCGCCCTTCGACAAGCCGCAGATCGCGGTGACGGTGCTGGTGGAACACGGCGGCCACGGAGGTTCCGCCGCCGCGCCGGTGGCCAAGGCAGTACTCACCCGCTATTTCGAGCTGCATCCGCTCGCGTCCGTGCCTCCGGCGGAAACGGAACCGGCCGCGCCGGCGGCCACACCGTAAGGGGGAAAGCCATGTTTCGTTTCGACCGCCGCCTGCTGCAGAACGTCGACTGGGTCCTGGTCGGCGGAGTGCTGCTCGTCACCCTGATGGCGCTGCTGAACCTGTACAGCGCCACCCGCCTCAACGATGCCGTGGGCCTCACCGCCTTCTTCAAGCAGTTCTATTTCAACCTCATGGGCTTCGGCCTCATCCTGCTCATCGTCATGGTGGACTACAAGGCCCTTATCGCCCTGAGCTACCCGCTGTACATCCTCGGCCTGCTCTTGCTGCTGGCGGCCATGATCTTCGGCGAGACCGTGGCCGGCAGCCAGCGCTGGATCGACCTCGGCTTCTTCCGCCTGCAGCCCTCGGAGCCGGCCAAGCTCATCCTCGTCATCACGCTGGCCAGCTATTACTACCGCAAGGACACCGGCAAGGGCTTCACCCTGCCGGAACTTTTTGTCCCCATCCTGCTCGCCCTGATCCCCTTCCTGCTGATCCTCAAACAGCCCGACCTCGGCACCGCCCTCATGTGCCTCATCGTCTTCGCTTCCATGACCCTCTTCGTCAAGCTGCGCTGGTCCACCTTCGCGGTGCTTGCCGGCACCGCCCTTGCCGCCATCCCGCTGGCCTGGAAATTCTTTCTCAAGCCCTACCAGCGCCAGCGGATCGAGACCTTCCTCAACCCGGAGAGCGACCCTTTAGGCAGCGGCTATCACATCACCCAGTCGAAAATCGCGGTGGGCAGCGGGCTTAAATTCGGCAAGGGCTACCTCCACGGCACCCAGGGCCAGCTCGATTTCCTGCCCGAGCGCCACACCGACTTCGCCTTTTCGGTCTGGGCCGAGGAGTGGGGCTTCTTCGGCTCGCTCGTTTTCATGGCCTGCTATTTCTTCGTCCTGCTCTGGGGGCTCAATATTGCGGTCACCGCCCGGGACAAATTCGGCATGCTGCTCGCCTTCGGCATCGTCGCCCTGCTTTTCTGGCAGGCATTCATCAACATGGCCATGGTCATGGGGCTCCTGCCGGTGGTCGGCGTACCGCTGCCGCTCTTCAGCTACGGCGGCTCGTCGCTCTTGACCAATCTCATCGGCATCGGCCTGCTCATCAATATCCGCATGCGCCGCTTCATGGTGGCGACGTAGCTGCCGACGTTGCGGTCAGGCCCGGACCACCAGCACGGCGCAGGGGGCATCCGCCACCACCCGTTCCGTCACGTGGCCGATGAGCAGCTTCTGCAACCCTTTGCGGCCCGTGCGGCCGGTGACGATGATATCGACCTGTTCCGCCCTGGCGGCATTGACAATGGCCCTGGCCACGCCGTCCGGATAATCGCGGGCCTGCTCGATACGGCCCTCGACCTTGGCGGCAAGCCCCTCTTCCGCCGCCCGGGCGCGCACCCGTTCGACATTGGCCCTTGCCTGCTCCGCAAGGGCTTCCGACGACGCCACCCCCAGCACAATGATCTTTTTCAGGTGGGGGCAACGCCTGCCCATGCTGATGGCGTTGGCTTCCGCCGCTTCGCTGTCCGCCGAACCGTCGGTGGCCAGCAGTATCTTTTCGCCGGTGATGACCGCCTCCCTGGGCACCACCAGCACCTTGGCCGCCGCCCGTTCCAGCACCTTGGCGGTGGCGCTGCCCATGAACATCTTCTTCAGGCCGCGAACGCCCCGCCGTCCCATGATGATGACGTCGGCCTGCAACCGCTCGGCCTCGGCGATGATGCCGTCTTCCGGCTTGTCGCACCGCTGGAACCCCACCGAAATATTGATCCCCTCCTTCGCCGCCACCTCCTGCAGCCAGTCGAGATGCTGCCGGGAGGCCCGGTCCTTTTCCTCGGCCTGCTGATGTCCCTCGGTCAGCCATTCCGGATTGCTCTCCAGGCAGTGGACCACATGGAGATCCACCCTGCATGCCTGGGCGAAGAAGATCGCCTCCTGCACCGCCCCCTCGCTGTACCCGGACCCGTCGGTGGCCAGCAGAATCGTTTTGACATCCCCCATCAGCTGCGATCTGTATGCGTTCATGCTTCCCTCCTGCCCTGTTTTTCTGTTGCCGATTCGGTGTCCGCTCCTTTCCGCCGGCCATGACGCCGGACATGGGTCACGCCCTGCAATCGTCAGGCTCTTCACCGCCGGAACGGTGGCCGATGTGCCGCGGCATGAAACAGCCCCGCCGCCTTCCGGCCCGCACAAAGGCGATCGTTCCGCTCCCCGGCCTTGACGGACCGGAAAACATTCGCTGGCTTGACAGGAGAAATCTGCCTCGGCAAAAAGGGGATCGGGGAGAGAGACGACGCCGCACCGGCCGCGGTGCCGCAACAGGAGAAAAGAAGGGGGCCGCCGGAATGGTCATGGCGGCCCCCGCCGGCCATCCTCCCCGCCCAGACAGCGGAGGAACACCGGCAACCGCTGTTCCGACCGGCCGGCAAAAACTCCGGCCCCACGAGGCGACAGGCGGCAACGATCGGCAGAAAACGCCACAGGCATTGGCTCCGGCCCCGATACGGTTTCACGCAAGGGGTTCCGGCCGGCTGGGCTGCCGGCCGGAACCCTCCTCTTCCTTACAGATCTTTCAGTGTCACAAAGCGCAGGGCATGGGTGGTGCACTTGGTGACGCAGGCGGGCTTGAGGCCGGCATCCACCCGATCCATGCAGTAATCGCACTTGACCGCCTTGTTGGTTTCCGGGTTGTGCTGGGGAATGTTCCACGGGCAGGCTCCGGCGCAGGCCATGCAGCCGATGCACGTTTCCGCCTCCACGTAGACGATGCCGTCCTGCCTTTTTTTCATCGCCCCGGTGGGACAAACGGTGACGCAGAAAGGCGCCTCGCAGTGGTAGCAGGAGCGGAAGGTGAATTCGGTCTTGGGAGTTCCCCGCACCGACTTGAGCGGCTCGTGGCTGATCTCGCAGAGGATCGGACCCACCGGCAGGTTCTTGTTGGCCTTGCAGTGAACCACGCAGCCATGGCACCCGATGCACCGCTTGCTGTTGAGATAGAGGCTGTAGGTGTTCATAATTCCACCTTGCGCTGATGGTTTTTCGAGCTTTTCCGCACCATGACGAAGGTCTCGCAGAGGTTGAGGCCGCCGCCCACCGGGTCCATGTTCTGCAACTGCCCACGCATGAGCTTCTGGTCGCTGAAGCCGGCATGATAGGCCCGGCTCTGCAGGGGAACCTGCCGCCCAAAGCCGTGCACGGTATAAACCGCCTCGGGATGGATGAAATCCGTCAGCTTGGCGGTGGCCACGCTGGTGACATCGCCGGAGATGACATCGACAAAATCCCCTTCCGCCACCCCCATCTTGCCCGCCTCCCGGGTGTTGATCCAGAGGGTGTTCTCCGCCATCATCTCGTTGAGCAGCGGATTGTTGATGGTATGGCCGTGCGCGTGCAGGGGCGAACGGCCAAAGACCAGCCGGTACTGACCCTTGGGCGGCTTGTCCGGACTCTCGTATGGCTTCCAGGAAGGGAAGCCCCACTCGGTCAGCTTCTGGCTGGTAAGCTCCACCTTGCCCGAGGGGGTCTTGAATTTTCCCTCCAGCTTGTCGCGGTCGTAAAAGACCGGCTTGTCGGCATACTCGACAAAACCCTTCTTCTCGAAGTCGCCCACCTTGAAGCCTGTGGGTTCGAGCTGCCACTCCCAGAGCTCGCGCACCGTGCTGAACGGGAAATACTGGTCAAGCCCGAGCCGGGTGGCCAGCCCCTTGATGATGGTGCAGAGGCATACGGTATCGGCCTGGGGGTCGACGGCCTTGTTGCGCATGATGAGACGGGGCTTCATCCCCTTCTGCAGGGCGATCATGCTGTCCCGCTCCAGATAGGTGGACTCGGGCAAAATCACATCGGAATACCAGCCGAATTCGCTGTAATGGGTATCGACGGAAACAAGAAGATCGCAGTTGTCCAGGGCCTCTTTCTGGGCCTGGGGATCAGGGAAGCAGGTGAAGGGATCGTGGCGCACGCAGATGACCCCCTTGATCGGGTACGGCGTGCCCGTGGCCATGGCGTTGTAGAAGAGATGGAAGAGGCCGGGTCCTTTTTCGAAATGCTTGTACACGTCGCCCACGCCATCGGCCCGCTTGGCCGTCGGCTTGGGAGGGAGATCGGCGAGGCTGCGCGGCCCCTTGCCGCCGCAGTCGCCGGCACCCTTGGCAAAGACCAGGCCGCCTTCGACCTCGATGCTGCCCATGAGGGCGTTGAGGCAATTCAAGGCGCGGCTGGCGTAGAAGGAATCGCGGTAGCGGGAGAGCATCCAGCCCGGATGGAAGACGACCTTGGGCCGGTCTTCGATGAGCTGGCCCACCAGGTTCTGGATGTCCTTGGCCTTGACCCCGCATTCCTTGGCCGCCCATTCCGCCGAATAGTCGGCAACGAACTGGGCCAGATCGTCGAATCCCGTGGTGTAGCGCGCCACAAAATCGGCATCATAGCCCTTGGCCTTGATGATCTCGTGGATCAGCGCCAGGGCCAGGGCGTAGTCGGTGCCGGGCCGCACCAGGAAAAAGTTGTTGGCCTTGATGCCGGTCAGGGACTGGCGGACATCGACATAGGTCAGCCTGCCCCCCTTGTCCAGCATGTCCATGACCTGATTGACCTCGGCGGGGCGCAGCGAGGCGAGGATGTTGCGGCCGAAGAGCACGAGGTGGTTGGCGTTCTTGATGTCGTAGATAAAACCCTTGCGGCCCAGGCCGAAGAGCGAGATGCTGGCATGATGGACGTTCCGGCCGCAGGCGCTGTCGTGGTTGGAGTAGTTGGGGGAGCCCAGGGAGTGGATGAAGGCCTTGACGATATCCTGGAACGGCCCGCCGCGGGAGCTGCCCATGATCGCTTCCGGCCCGTATTTGTCGATGATGGTTTTGAGCTTGTCCGCGACATAATCAAGGGCGAATTCCCAGCTCACCGCCTCCCACCGCCCGGCACCTCTGCCGCCCTTGCGGATCATGGGCTGGAGGGGACGCTCCCGGTCGGCTATCAGGGCCGGCCCGGCCGAACCCTTGGCGCACAGGGCGCCTTTCAGGATATGCGGATTGCCTTCGATCCAGGAGATACGGTTGTCCTCCACCTCCACCCGGATCGGGCACCGGACGGTGCACATGCCGCACATGCTCCATACTGATTTCTTTGCCATAGAACTTCTCCTCAGTCCGTGGCCGGTGGCATCTCCCTCCGGCCGCCTGATTGATGGCGCTCAACCGGCGCCGATGACCGCTCTGACCTTCTCTTCCAGTTCGTCCTTGTCGATGGGCTTGATGCAGTAATCATCCGCCCCGAGATTCTTCGCCTGCTGGGCGGTCTGCACCGTCGGATAGCCGGTGAGCATGATCGCCCGCATGGCCGGGTCGGCCTTCTTCAGTTCCTCCAGCACCTCGATGCCGCTCATCTTCTTCAGCTTGATGTCGAGGATGGCAAGATCGACCCGATTTTTCCGGGCATAGGCCAGCGCCTCCTCCTCCTCGGTGAAGGACACCACCTCGTGCCCTTTCTTGCCGAGAATCTTCTGCACCAGCACCCCAGCCTCAGCCACGTCGTCCAGCACCAGGATGTGCGCCATCATCCTTTTCTCCACCAAATGGGGGGAGGAGCCCGCCGGCCGGCCTTTCCTGAGGGCGGCGGAAAAACCGACCGGCGGTGGGGGCTCACATGCTCCTCGACGATGCCCCGGGAGGAAAACAAAACGTCACGAAAACAGCACACGGCCTCTTCTTAATATACCCCCAGCAGATTGAGGCCGAGCAGGGTCAACCCCGCGCAGGCGACCCGCTTGACCACGATGGGGCTCACCTTCTTGGCGATCTGCGGGCCGATGTAGCCGCCCAGGAGCGCCGCCGGGAACATGGAGAGGAAGAAGATCAGGTCGAAATTGCCGAACTGCATGTGACGCAGGGTGCCCATGGCGGTATTGAAGAAGATGGCGAGCAGCGAACTGCCCACCACGATGTACATGGGCAGCCCCATGGCCACGGTCATCAGCGGCACCATGAAGGGCCCGCCGCCGAATCCGAACATGGAGGACATAATGGCGATGAGAAACCCGCCGACACAGCCGACAAACATATTGGCCTCGAATTCATGGCCCCAGAATTCCACTTTCATGGTCGCTCCTCCCTTATCCCTGTTTCGCCTTGGCGGCTTCTTCGGCGCGCTTCTTGAACTCCTTCAGAATGGCCTGTTCCTTCTTGTTCTTCTCCAGATAGCCGGCCGTGGTCTGCCAGAACATCAGGGCGGCCAGCACCAGGAGAATCCAGCCGAAGACGAACTTGAACTGGTCCAGGGTGATCATCTCGGTGAGTTTGGGACCGATGAAGCCGCCCACCAGCATGGCGCAGCCGATGCCGACCCCGAGTTTCCAGTTGATGAACTTGATCTTGGAGTAGTTGTAGATGCCGCTGCCCTGGGAGAAGAGCACGGTGGGCATGACGGTACCGGCCACGATGGTGTGGGGCAGCGGGAAGAGCGTCACCAGGATCGGGTTGAGGATGAAGCCGCCGCCGGCGCCCATGAGCACGCCGAAGATGGAGATGACCAGGGTCAAAAGGAAGGGCCACAGCAGGTTGAGGCTGGTGCCGGCGGAACCGAGATAGACATAGGGCAGGGAGATGGAGTTGTCGAAGGATGCCTCGCCCTTCACCTTCTTGATGGTCTCCTTGTCGCCCTCCTGGATGCGCTCGGTGACCGCGGTCACCACCACATTATACTTGCCCGGGGCCTGGCCGGCGGGCAGATTGATCTTGGCGGCATAGCTGCCATCCGGCTGGGTCTCGACGTTGGCGGCCAGCAGCTTGCCGACGCCACGGAAACGGGCCTTGACCAGCTGCATGGACTTGCGCTTGGTGTCCTTCTCGTCCATCTCCGGCTGCAGGGTGCCCCGGGAGCCGAGGATGCTGCCCATGATGGTGGACTTGTACTTCTCGATCTTGATCTTGGCCGGGGCGCTGTAAGCGGCATTGGCACCTGTTTCCTTCAGCACCTCGGAGTACTTCCAGTCCTTGCCCGCGGCCTTGGCCTTGTCCAGCTTCTCCTGCTGGTCCTTGGGCATGTGGATCTTGTAGTAGGCCGGCATGTCGTAGGTGAGATAGAACATGTAGGGCGGCTTGCCGGTCTTGGGATCCTTTTTGGCGTCGAACTGATTGGACCGCACCTTCTTGTCGGCGGACCAGACCTCGACATAGACCTGGGCGCCGGCAGGGGCCTGGCCGGAAACCGTGATCTCGCCGCCATTGGCCAGCGCGGCCTTGTCCAGGGTCACCGTGACCGTCTTGGCCTCCGGGGCCGGCGGCGGGGCTGCCGCAACTTCAGGCGCCGCTGCGGGTGGCGGGGCTTCCGGCGCGGCGGCCGCAGTGCCCCACGGGATTGTCAACAGCAAGGCCATGACCAGCGAAAGATAAGGAACCCCTCGGAACTTCCCTTGCATCATCGTTTTCTCCTCTTGGTATGAGAAAGTTGGACAGCACGATCCGTTCGCCTCTCCTCACCTGATTCTCCGTCGTTCACCTCCTTGCCGTTGCGCCCCTCTCCCCGAGGCTTTTTCTCCTCGCATCTCCCCCCGGCAGGGCGGGACCGCCCACGCCGGCAAGCCATTCATGGCCCAGTAATTTAGCAAAAACAATGCCGCCGCCCCCTCCACCCCCCCCTTTTTCTCTGTTTTTTTTTCATGCAAAATCAGAGTGTTGCAAGGAAAGCCACCACCGCAAGTCCGCATCAGGCGAAATGGCGCGCGCAAAGCGCATCATTTCGGATGCACTGCGCCACCGAAATGATGCGCCGCGGGCGGAGCAGGGAGAGGGGGGAAAAAGGAAAACCGGGCGGCGGCTCAACCGGCCGCCGGGGTGTGGCCGTTGCGGAAACTCTCCGCCGCCAGGCCGAAGCGGCGCAACAACCGCTGGAAGGCCTGGCGGCCGATGCCGCTCGCCTGGGCGGCGGCGGTCACGTTGCCCTGCTGCCGCCGCAGGGCCTCGGCAAGATAGTCGCGGGTGAAGCGGGCCAGCACCTCCTGCTTGGCGCTGTTGTAATCCAGATGATGCAGCGGGGGCAGGGCCGGGTGCCCATTGCTCCGGCCCACGGCCGGCGCCGCTCCCAGGTCGGCCGGCATGACCGCCGGACCAGAGGCCAGCAACACCGCCCGTTTCACCACGTTCTGCAGTTCGCGCACATTGCCGGGCCAGGGCCGCTGCAGCAGAAGCTGTTCCGTCTCCGGCGCCAGGGCAAGGGCGCCGCGGTCATATTCAGCGGCGTACTCTTCCAGAAAATGGCGGGCGAGCAGCGGGATATCCTCGGGGCGCTCCCGCAGGGGAGGCATTTCCATGGTGACCACGTTGAGGCGGTAGAAAAGATCCTCCCGGAAAAGCCCCTGGCTGATCTTCGTCTCCAGGTCCTGGTTGGTGGAGGCCACCACCCGCACGTCCACCGCAAGGCTCCTGGTCTGGCCCAGCGGCATGATCTCCTTTTCCTGCAGCACCCGCAGCAGCTTGGTCTGAAGCGGCAGGGGCAGGTCGCCGATCTCGTCGAGCAGCAGGGTGGAGCCGTCCGCCTCCAGGAAGAGCCCCTTCTTGTCCTGGAGGGCGCCGGTAAAGGCACCCCTGGCATAGCCGAAGAGTTCGCTTTCCAGTATCTGCTCCGGCAGGGCGGGACAGTTGACCGTCACCATCGGCCGGCCGGCCCGGCGGCTCATGGCGTGGAGCGCCCGGGCGGCGAGTTCCTTGCCGGTTCCCGACTCGCCGCGGATCAGCACCGTCACGTCGGTGTCCGCCACCTTGCGGATCAGGGCAAAGACCTCCTGCATCCTGGCCGAGCGCCCCTGAAAACCGGAGAAGGAGCTTTTGCCTGCCAGCAGATCCTGAAGCTGCTGATTCTTTCGGAGCAGCCGCACCCGCTCCAGGCACCGCCCCAGGCTGTGGACAATGCGCTCCTGGTCGAAGGGCTTTTCGATGAAGTCATAGGCGCCTTTTTTCAGCGCCTGCACCGCCAGGTCCACGTTGCCGTAGCCGGTCATGACGATGACCGAGGTGGCGGGCGAAAAGGCCTTGACCCTGGCGAGCAGCTCCATGCCGTCGAGCCCCGGCATCTTGATGTCGGTCACCACCACGTCCGGACGCCACTCGGGGAGCAGGGCCAGGGCCCTGTCGCCGGAGCGGGCCGCCTCCACCTGGCAGTCGCACTTGCGGCGCAGCAGGCGGGTCAGCATGACCAGCATGTCGGCGTCGTCATCCACCAGCAGCACCCGCGGGGGGCCGCCGGCTTCCGCAGCATCCGCCGTTCTGTTCGGCTGGGGGGCCTCCCCCCTTTTTGCGGCATCCATCCTTTATGGAATGGACCAGCGGAAAAAAAAAAGCAACAGATAACCGCAGAAAAGCCCTTCTTTCCCTCCGGCCCGGGAGCAAGGGACAGCCGTGCCCCGTTTCCGGCCGGCGGCGCCCGCAGGGCACCCTCTTCCCGCAACGGCCTTGCACCCCGGTCACGGTGTTTGGTATGCTGGCCCCGTGCACATCATGCCCACGGAACAGAACGGACCACGCTGCCGCCCGGCGCCGGCGCGATCCACCCTCCTGCTGCTGGCGGTCGCCCTGCCCTGGCTGCTGCCCGCCCCCGCCTGGGCAGTCCAGGTCCACGGCGGCGCTGAAGGGTATATCGTCCACCAGATGGCCCACATCTTTCTCGGCGCCGCGCTCCTCTTCCTGCTCCTGGTCCTCCACCGGCGCCCGCCCGGCACCGGCAAACCCTGGCGCCACCTCAAACTCTCCCTCCTCCTCTTTCTCCTCTGGGACATCGACACCACCTTGGTCCACTGGCTGGCGAACCGGCTGCCGGAGCACGCCCTGCTCACCACGGTCGGCCCCTCCCTGGTCGGCGACCGCATCCTGCTGCCGGACTCCTGGGTCTGGTATCTCTACTATGCCGGCAGCCATGACCACCTGCTCTGCGTCCCGGCCATCTGGTTCCTGGTACTGAGCCTCAAGGGGCTGGGCGCCTCGGCGGCCTCCGGCGGCCAGCAGACATCGACCGCCCCATGACCGCCACCGTCAGCCTGCCGCTGCTCCCGGTCTACCTGGTCGACGCCCTGGGCTCCAGCCTGATGATCGTTCTCGCCGTGGCCGCCCTCATCCATGTCCGCCGCCTCCAGCGGCTGGAGCCGGCCAACTTCCTCTGGACCTTCTTTTTCTGGCTCACCCTGACGCTGACCGCCCTCGCCTTTTCACGCAGCTTCTGGCATCTCCTGCGCTACCTCTTCATCCTCGGCGGCCACAGGGAAATCTGGCAGACCATCCGCCCTTACAGCGGCGGCATCAACACCATCGCCTTCTGCACCGCGGCGGTGGCCATCTTCTATTATCAGAACACCGAGCGGGTGGTCGCCTCCGGACGCCGGGAGGCCGAGGCCCTGCGCCTGGCCCATGCCGAACTGGCCCGCGCCAACTCGGCGCTGGGCCAGCTCAACCAGACCCTGGAGGAACGGGTGGCCCGACGCACCGAGGAACTCCAGCTCTCCGAGGCCAAATTCCGCCGCCTCTTCGAGGCGTCGAAGGATATGATCCTCTTCTGCGACGGCGAGGGACGGGTCTGCGACATCAACGACAGCGGCCTCGAACTGCTGGGCGCCGCCCACAGGAACGAGGTCATCGGCCAGCCCTTCACCAGCTTCTTCCTCAGCCAGGAAAAGGGGCGCCATTTCCGCTCCGAGATCCTCAGCCAGGGCCACGTCAAGGAGTTCGAGTGCCAGCTGAAGGGCCCCGCCGACAGCCAGCGCTACCTGATGCTCACCGCCGTGGCCATGCGCAACGAGGCCGGGGAAGTGCAGGGCTGCCAGGTCATCGCCATCGATCTTTCCCACTTCAAAAAGATGACCGACCAGTTGGTCCAGTCGGAAAAAATGACCTCGGTGGGTCAGCTCGCCGCCGGCGTGGCCCACGAAATCAACACCCCGCTGGGCATCATCCTCGGCTACACCCAGCTCCTGGCCGAGGATTTCGCCGACAACCCCGAGGTGCACGAGACCCTGGCCATCATCGAGAAGCACACCAAGATCTGCCGCCGCATCGTGGCGGACCTGCTCAAGTTCTCCCACCCCTCGGCCGAGCAGCAGATGCGGCCCGGCGACATCAACCGCTGCCTGGAGGAGGTGCTCTCCATTGTCGAGCACACCCTCAACATGGACCACATCTTCATCCACCGCTGCCTGGCCGCCGACATCCCGTTGGTGCTCTTTGATCCGGAGCGGCTCCGGCAGGTCTTTGTCAATCTGCTCACCAACGCCCACCACGCCATCGGCGAGGAGGGCATCGTCGGCGTCTGGAGCCGCCACCATCCGGAACGGGGCGAGGTGGAGATCATTATCGGCGACACCGGCAAGGGCATCCCTCCCGAGACCATGAGCCGCATCTTCGACCCCTTCTTCACCACCAAGGGGGTGGGCAAGGGTACGGGACTCGGCCTCTCGGTCTCCTTCGGCATCATCAACGACCACAACGGCCGCATCGAGGCGTATTCCCCGCCGCAGGACCAGGAATTGCTGGCGGTGGACATGCACACCGCCTTCCATGTCCATCTGCCGCTGGCAACCGGCGAGGAGGAGGCATAGCCATGGCCCGGATTCTGGTGCTGGACGACGTGGCGGACTCCGCCCGGATGATCAGGAAAATTCTCGAAAAAAAGGGCCATGAGGTGCTGGTCTTCAGCGACGAGGATGAAGCCCTGCGTTACGCCGCCGGTCACCCCCTCGATCTCGCCATCCTCGACGTGAAACTCCGCAAGCTGGACGGCACCGAGGTGCTGGCCGAACTGCGCAAGCTCCAGCCCGGCCTCGCCGCCATCATGCTCACCGGCTTCCCGACCAAGAGCGGTGCCCAGCAGGCCCTGCGCCTCGGGGCTGCCGCTTACTGCGCCAAGCCCATCGAAAAGCAGGCCCTGGAAGAGACGGTGGCGGCGATTCTCTCCCGCCCCAGAACCTGAGCGGAGCCGGCCGCCCTCCCTATCGCGCCGCCAGGTAGTGGAAATAGATCTGGGTGAAGCGGCCGGAAACCACATCCACCATGGGGAACGCCAACCCCTCATCCCCCAGGAACTGGCCGGAAAGGGCAAAGAAGATGTTGCGGGAGACATTGGCCAGGATGTCGGCCACCAGCGGCGCGTCGTAGGCGACCGGCGGCACTCCGAAGCTCCGGCAGGCCAGGGGCCGGAACTCATAGAGCAGGCACCGGCCGCCGGCGCTGAGAGGGCAGAGGAAGCCGGTGGCGGTATAGACCTGCTGGATGTCGTCGCCCTGCACCTCACTGTTTCTGACCGCCGCCCTGATCCGCTGCGACGCCGCGACGGCGCGCTCCACACACTCCTGCCGGACCCCGCTCGCCAGGGACCGGTTCAGGTGGTGGGCAAGACAGACCGCCTCGGCCATGGAAAGGGCGACATGCCGGCGGCAGCAGCGGTCGTGCTCCCTGCCGCAGCGGCCGGTGTCGTCGTGGGCCGCCAGCCAGGCGGCGCACTGCTCCTCCATCTCCCCCATCACCCCCTGATATTCGGCAAAAAAGTCCGCCAGCTCGACCACATGGCGGTTCTCCAGCGACGGCTCGCGGACCGTCAGGGTGCCGCTCTGCTTGCCGTATCGCTTCAGCAGCCGCCACTGCGCATAATTGGCCGGGGTGGCCCGGCTGTGGGCCATCTTCTTGCCCGCCACCTTGAGCCCCAGGCCCCGCCGCAGGAGATAGGCGGTGACAAAGGTGCCGGTGCGGCCGATGCCGTGGCGGCAGTGGACCAGCACCTTCTTGCCCAGGTAGACCGCCTCGTCGAGCCAGGCGAGCGCCTGCTCCATGGCCGCCATGTCCGGCGCGTTCTCGTCGGGGATGGGGAAAAAATAGACCTCGAACCCCGACTGCTCCTCGATTTCGTGCAGATCGCAGAATTCGCCGCACAGGTTGACGATGGCGTTGATCCCCTGCGCCCTGATGGCATCGAGGTCGTCGTAGGACATGGGCGCCGAGCCTACGGCGAGATAGGTGGTGATCCAGGTGAGCTGGTAGGTCATGACGGTGTCTGCGACTCCTGCATGGTTGGGGAGGAAAAATCAGAGCGGCCATTGAGGAATTCCCGCGCAAACTGCCGCGCCATGGCGGCATCGGCGATGACCATGTCGAGCAGCTTGGTGGCGCCGAGCAGCCGGCCGACCATTTCCAGCTTCGCCAGCAGCGACTCGGCCGGCTCCCGGCCGAGGGAGGCATCCAGCAGATCGCCGCGGATCGTCACCCGGAAACCGCTTTCCCTCAGAACCTCGGCGATGAACTGCAGGCGCAGGGTCCGCCCGGCCAGGGCGGCGCCGCCGCCGACAAAGCGCAGGGCCGCGTAGTTGTTCTCCGGCTCGCCGCCGGCCAGCGCCTCCACCACCGTATAATGGTAGCCGAAGCGGATATTGAAATTCACGTAATCGTGATCCACCACGGCATAGCTGGCATAGGCCCGGGAGTCCTTCTGCACCACGCCGCCGCCCATCACCGCCTCGCTGAAGGATCGCCAGTCGAAATGGCCGCCTTCCTGCCAGCGGATCTCCGGGTGGGAAAACCCCCGCCAGATCGCCAGCATGGGCCGGCTGGCCACCTGATCGAGGCCGATTTCCGGAAAATTTCCCGCCGCCGCAAGCCCGCCGCCGATATCCACCAGATAGACCCGCACCGGCAGCGGAGTCAGCAGTTGCCGGCTGCCACGCGCCCTGGCCCCCTGGCGGGCGGCAACGGCGAACATCGCCGCCATCCCCTGCTCATGGACGAAACGGACCAGGTCATGAAACGAACGGCAACTGGCCAGAACAAAGTCCGGATGTTCCGGTTCCGGCGGCAGGTGCAGGGGAGCGATCCCGGCAAGCATCTCCGCCACCAGCCGGTCCACCGGCGTGTCCGATGGCAGGCGGCGCCGCAGCGGGACCTCGTCAAGCATTCCGGCGTAGATGGCGGCCTGATCGGCATCCACCGTCACCGTCTGGCCGTCGGCCAGGGTAGCCATGACCTGCGGCACATTGACCAAGGTCGGCACCCCGTATTCCCTGGCCACCAAGGCAAAATGGCCGATGCTGCTGCCGTGCTCCGCCGCCACCGCGGCCAGCCGCGGCAGCAGGGGAACAAGGTCCGGCGGCAGGGTCGAGGCCACCAGCACCGCGCCATCCGGCACTGTGGCCAGCGGCCGGCCCGGCAGAAACCTGACCACCTGGCCGCAGCCGTGGCCGGCCACCGCCCGGTCCCCCCCCCGCAGCAGCAGCGGCAGGTCGGCCGCCGGCCGGGCGCTCAGCGTTTCCTGGCGCGGAGGCCCCGAGGGCAGCGGCCGGCTCTGCAGGATACAGAGCCGGCCCTGGCGGTCCCGGCACCATTCCACGTCCTGCGGGAGGCCGTAATAGGCGGCGATATCGCGTCCCCATGCCGCCAGTTGCCTGATCTCCACGGTGGTGAGCAGGCAGGGGGCGGCCGGCAGCGTCAGCACGCCACCGCCGCAAATCCGGATCACCTGCGGGGTGGCCGCCCCGCTCACCAGCTGCTCGCCCAGGCCGGCAACCGCGTGGATCACCACGCAGCCCGTGGCCGCCTCCGCCGGGTCGCCGACGGTCATCACCCCGCTGACCGCCGCGTCGATCATGGCCAGCACCAGCACGGCCATGGGGGTCATGCCGTCGGTGAGACCGTTGCGGAGGCGATAATGAAGGGCGCGCTCGCTGTAGCGGCTCGCCACCACGTGCCGGTAGCCGGCCAGCAGTTCCGTCGCCGGCAGATCGAGCAGCGTGCGGTACTGGCCGGCAAAGGACAATTCGCCGTCCTCGGCCCGGGCGCTGCTGCGCACCGCAAACCGCCTTCCCTCCCCCAGCGCCTCGGCCGCAGCCGTCACCACTGCGGCCAGCTCTTCCGGCACCGGCAGTGTCGCGGCCATGGCGGTCAGCTCCGCCGCGGTCCGCGCCAGATCTTCCTCCTCGGCAAGGTCAAGGGTGGCAAGACGATTTGCGATGGCCTGCCGGCAATCGGGGCTGAGGTAACGATGAAAGGCGTTGGTGGTGACGACAAACCCCGGCGGCACCGGCAATCCGACGTCCTGGCGCAGCTGGGCGAGATGAGACGCCTTGCCGCCCGCCAGCGCCCCTTCGGTGGCAGCGGGGTGCCCAAGATCCAGCACATACGGAGGGGCGGCCGGCCGTTCTTCCGGCGGAAAACCGCGGCGCACTGTCTCATCGCAGGCCCGCACCAGACGCGGCAACTGCGGATGGCGCCCCGGCGCCAAAACGCCGAGTTCCGCCACCATGCCGGTCACCGCGGCAAGCAGCGCCTCGTAGCGGGCCACCACCAGCAGCCAGTCCACCCGGCGGCGGCCCAGCCCGATTTCCTGCAGTTCGGCCAGACACTCGTGGGCGGCACGGTCGTGGCGCAACAGCCGCCGAAAGGCCGCGTAGCGCTCCTGCAGGATCTGGCCCGCCGGATAAAACCGGGAAAACCACCGCCGCCACCCGCCGAGCCCCATCGCCCTCCTCCCTTGCCGTCCCCGCCGGGCGGTCAGCGCAATTCCCGTTCCCGCAACACGCCCAGGTGGGTCGGCAGCATCACCTCGACCGTGGTTCCCTTCCCCGGCTGGCTGCCGATCCGCAGTTCGCCCCTGTGGTCCTCGATGATCTGCTTGACGTAGGAAAGACCCAGGCCGGTGCCGCGGCGGTCGATGGCCGCCGTCGGGCTCAGTATCCGGCCGAGACGCTCGGCCGGAATGCCGGGGCCGTTATCCTCGATGCGCAGCAGTACGCCGCCCGCCGCCAGCTCCGTTGTCAGCCGGATCGCCTCGCCCCGCTGGCACGCCTCGATGCTGTTGCGTATCAGATGCATGACGGCGATCTTCATCAGCCGTTCGTTGCCCTGGAAAAGCAGCAGGGCCGGCGAAAGGGTCGCGGAAAGCACCACCCCCTTTTCCGCCGCCTCCGGCGTCAGCAGCGCCACGCATTCTTCCGCCAGTCCGCCAAGATCGAGCGGAACAAAGGCCCCCGGCTCCCCGGGGCTGATCGACTCGAAACGCCCCACCAGTTCCTCCAGCCGCTCCACCTGTTCGCGGACCAGCGCCAGTCGCTCTCCCCTGGTGGCCGGCGCCTGATCCGCCTCCTGCGCCATGCGCCGCACCAGCCCGCCGATGATGGCCGCAGGGTTGCGGATGTCGTGGGCGACCCGCAGGGCCATTTCCACCCGGGTCCGCTCGAAGACCGTGCTCTCCAGGGCCCGGTTCAGATCGAGCAGTTCCCGGCCGGTGCGTTCGATCTTGTCCCGGTCGCGGGCCATGCGGTGGATGATCGCCTGCATCCGCTGGAAAAAGAGGGTGACGCTGGCAATGACCACAAAGGTGAGGGTGTTGATCGAACCGCTGACCGGCGAAAGCCGCTGCCATAAGTCGGGGCGGCCGGCGAACACCAGCAGGTGCTTGACGATGTGGCCGATGGCGCGGGAAAGGGCAAAGGCAAAAAGGGCGCCGCAGAACCAGACCAGGTAGGTGGCCAGCGGGTCTTCCTCGTCGCGGGCCAGGATGCGGTAGGCCAGCCGCAGGCAGAGGGCGGAGCCGACAATCATCAGGGCCGAACCGATGATGTCGATGAGCCACACCGGCAGCAGCGACAGGGTGGTCATGCGCCGCCTCCCGTCCGCTGCCCCTTCTCTCCGCCGATGGCCCGGTGGATGCCGCGCATGCCGAAGTAGAAGCAGAAGAGCGCCGGCACTGCCAGCAGGTGATCCATCTTGATGATGAAGTAGGCAAGCTCGCGCCAGGAAACCAGGGCGATGCGCGGCACCAGCCGGCCCGTTTCCCGCAACAGCGACGATTCCGGCACCAGCACCTCGACAAAATGGCCGCCAAAGGCCCAGAGATTCCAGAGGGCGAGCAGCCAGGCGCCGGCCGCCATCAGGCGCCAGGGCCGGCGAAGAGCGAAACGGCTTCGCCGGATGCCCAGGGCGAAAAAGACCATGGCCGCCAGAAAAAAGAGGTGGGCGATCTGGTGAAGGTAAAATCCGGAATAGGCGTGGGTCTGCAGGGCAAAGGCCGGGGCCGGCACCCCGAGCACAGCCGCCAGCAGCCCCGCACCCGCCAGTCCCCTGCGCCATCGCTTTGCGGCCATCATCCACCTCCCGGCATCGGCTCTTGCCTTTTCCGCCCTGTTCCGCTGGTCCACCTCGCTGCGCCGGACCGGCCGATACACCATCTTAGCAAAATCACCGCGGCGGCGGAAAGCGCGAAATCACGGAACAGCGGCCGCGCCCGCCGGAGGGTGGCTCAGCCCAGGAACTGTTGCCGGCGGCAGGCGTCGAGCACCAGGGCGGCCAGGCCGGCGATGAAGCGGGGGTGGACATTGAGGGCCGCGGTGCGTTCCAGGCGCACCCCGTGGGTGGCGGCCAGTTCGCGGTACTGGATGTCGATCTCGTAAAGGGTCTCCACGTGGTCGGAAACAAAGCTGACGGGCACCATGAGGATGTTTTGCACCCCCTGGCCCGCCAGTTGCCGGATCATGTCCGGCGTGGCGGGGGTGAGCCACTTCACGGGGCCGCTGCGGCTCTGGAAGCAGAGCTTGCCGCTGAGGCCGGTTTCGCGTTCCACCGCGGCGATGGTCCGCGAGATGTGGTCGAGATAGGGGTCACCCTCGACGATGAAGGAGACCGGCAGGCTGTGGGCGCTGTAAACCACCGTCACCCCTTCCGGCTCCTTGAACCGCGCCAGCCCGCTGCGGATGGTCTCGGCCAGGGCCGCGACATAGTCGGGTTGATCGGGCCACGCCTTGATCGTCGACAATTCGAAGGGCACCTTTGCCTCGGCCACGGCCCGCTCCAGGTCCGCGAACGAGGAACCGCTGGTGGCCCTGGAATAGTGCGGATAGAGCGGCAGGACCACCAGCCGTCGCACCCCCATGGCGGCCATCTTTGCCAGGGTCGCATCGGCCCGCGGCTGCCAGTAGCGCATGGCCGCCCCCACCAGGAAGGGGCCGTGCGGGGCGAGCTGCCTGGCCAGGGCCTGGCCCTGCTCGGCGGTAATGCGGGCCAGCGGCGAGCGGCCGCCGATGCATTCGTAGGCCTTGCGGCTCTTCACGGCCCGCTTGCGGGCGATCTTCCTGGCAATGAACTTCTGCAAAAAAGGGAAGGGGGAAAGGCGGATGATGTTGCGGTCGGCAAAGAGGTTGAAGAGAAAGGGCTCCACATCGGCCAGCTTCTCCGGGCCTCCCATGTTGAGCAGGACCACGCCGATGGGTCCGGTCGGGTTCTTTTCCATCGCGCCTCCGCTAAAAGGTCTCGCCGCCCAGGCTGACGGGGTGATGGGCAGCCCGCCCGGCCAGTTCCGCCGGCCTCCACGGCAGCAGGGCGAAGATCCGCTCCTCCACCTGGCGGCAGAGAAGAAAATTCTCCCGGATCAGGCCGTGCAGCCGCGCGTCGTTCCGGCCGTAGCGGGCCAGGATGTAGTCAAGCCGTTCGTCGAGCCCCACCACCCGGTCGTGCAGCACCCGTTTATCGGCATAGTAGACGATCTCCTTTTCGCGGCAGCAGCCGGGGGCGAGGCCGTCCCGCAGCAGGACATGCTCGGCCACGATGCCGGCGATCTCGCCGTAGTCGTGGCGGCGGCAGATCTCGCTGCCCATGGCCGCGTGGTTGCCGTCGCAATCGAGACAGGCGGTCTTGGCGATGTCGTGCAGCAGCGCGCCGGCCACGGCGAGTTCCACCGACACCGCCACCCCGCGGCGGGCCAGGTTCTCGGCCACCAGCCCGGCAACCCGCGCCACCAGCAGCGAATGGTCGCGGATGTTGGCCAGCATCCGGTACTCATCCATGAGTTCGAAGCATTGCCGCAGCGAAGGAATCATCGCTCCCGCCGTCCTCGTCACGCCTCACGCTTCACACTTCACGCTCCCCTGCTCAGCCGGTGGACTGCCTCGACAAAAAACTTCGCCTGTTCCGGCGGAATCTCCGGAACAATGCCGTGGCCGAGGTTGAAGATATGGCCCCGCGCGCCCCTGGCCTGGTGGAGGATGTCGCGGATCAATGCCTCCATCTTCTCCGGCGGCAGGAGAAGGGCGATGGGGTCCATGTTGCCCTGGAGCGAGACCTTCTGCCCCACCACCTTCACTGCGTCGTCGATGCGGATGCGCCAGTCGAGGCCCAGCACATCGGCCCCGGAGGTCAGGCTCTGGGGCAGGAGGGTGGCGCCGTTGTTGGCGAAATAGATGATCGGCACCGTGACCCCGCGCTCCTTGAGGGTTGCGATGATCCGCTGCACATAGGGCAAGGCGAACTGGCCGAAGTCGTTGGGCGCCAAAACGCCGGTCCAGGAATCGAAGATCTGCAGCGCCTGGGCGCCGGCCGCTGCCTGGGCCGCGAGGTATTCGATGGTGCAGTCCGTGATCTTTACGAGCAGGTCATGGTAGAGCCCCGGATCGGTATACATCATCTTCTTGGTGAGGAAATAATTCTTGGACGAGCCGCCCTCGATGAGATAGGTGGCCAGGGTGAAGGGCGCGCCGGAAAAGCCGATGAGCGGCACCTTGTCCGCCAGCTCCCGCCGCAGGATGCGAATGGTGTCGAGCACATAGGGCAATTCCGCCTCCGGGTCCGGCACATGGAGCTTTTCCACCGCCGCCCGGTCGCGGATGGGCTCGGGGAAAACCGGCCCGCGCTTTTCGTGGAACTCCAGCGGGGTGCCCATCTTTTCCAGCGGTACCAGGATGTCGGAAAAAAGGATGGCCGCGTCCACCCCGAGATACTCGATGGGCTGGATGGTCACCTCGGCCGCGGCCTCCGGCGTCTTGCACATCTCGAGGAAGGTGTACCTGGCGCGCACCGCCTGGTACTGCGGAAGGTAGCGGCCGGCCTGGCGCATGAGCCATACCGGGGTGTAGTCGGTCTTCTCGCCGCGACAGGCCTTCAGAAAGGTGTCGTTCATAAAATCCTCCGGATTAGGAAGTCAGGAGTCAGGAGTCAGGAGTCAGAATACCCCTGACAACAACGCCGCGCTCCGTCTTCTTCTCCTTCCGTCTTTTTTATTCTGACTTCTGTATTCTGACTTCTGTATTCTGGCTTCTGTATTCTGACTTCTATTTTTGCATCTTTTTCGGCACATAGGTGCAGAAAGGCTCCTCGGCCATATAATCGCCGGTCACGGCATAGGCCCGGGCCCGGCAGCCGCCGCAGACGTTGACATATTCGCAACTGCCGCAGCGCCCCTTGTACGCCTTGAAGTCGCGCAGGTCGTGGAAGAGCTTCGATCCCTCCCATATCTCCTTGAAGGACTTCTCGCGGAGATTGCCGGCCGCCATGGGGAAATAGCTGCAGGGCAGGACGTTGCCGTCCACGTCGATGAGCGAGATGAGCTGGCCGGCCAGGCACCCCTTGGAGCCGCCGGTGGAGAACTGCAGGGTGCGGCGCGTAAAGTCGCTCCCCTCCTCCTTGGCCTTCTGCAGCACCACCCGGTAATAGTTGGGCGCGCAGGTGGGACGCACCAGCAGTTCGTGCTCCTCCTTCTCCATTTCGTAATGCCATTCGAGCAGCTTCTCGTAGTCCTCAGGGGCGATGAGTTCGTCCATGATTCCCTCGCCGCGGCCGGTGGGCACGATCATGAACATGTACCAGGCCGTGGCCCCCAGTTCCTTGGCGAGCCGGTAGATCTTGGGGATCTCCGCCTGGTTGCGCTTGGTGAAGGAGGAGTTGATGAGAAAGGGGATGCCGTTCTCGCGGAAAAGGCGCGCGGCATTGGTGGTGCCGGCAAAGGCGCCTGGCTGGCAGCGGAAGTCGTCATGCACCGCCGCGGTGGAGCCGTCCAGCGAGAGCGAGACCATGCGGATGCCCGCCGCCTTGATCTGGTCGCAGATCGCCTGGGTCACCAGGGTGCCGTTGGTGGCGAGGCACATGCGCAGGCCAAGGCCCGTGCCATACCGGGCGATCTCGAAGACATCGGCCCGCAACAGCGGCTCGCCGCCGGAGAGGACCACCACCGGCTTGGCATAGGAGGCGATGTCGTCCAGCACCCGTTTCGCCTCCTCGAAGGAAAAATCCGGATGCCCCTTGGCCTCCAGCTCGGAGGAAGAGCGGCAGTGCACGCATTTCAGGTTGCAGCGGCGGGTGATCTCCCAGGCCAGCCATTTCGGTTCAAATTCCACAGTCACACCTTATGAGATTTTTTCTTGCCACGAACCCCACGAAATCCACCCAAAAAACTTTCGTGTTTTTCGTGGGTTTCGTGGCGAGTCTTCTCTTCTGACACCTCTCCCGCCTTTTCGTTCCCAACCCCCTTACAGGAACGAGGCGGCAGCCGCGGCCAGCGGGCTGCGCTCGCTCTTGGCCAGGGTGATGTGGCCGTGGAAGGGCTGCCCCTTCATGCGCTCCACGGCGTAGGTCAGTCCGTTGCTGCTGGAGTCGAGGTAGGGGTTGTCGATCTGGTATGGGTCGCCGGTGAGCACCATCTTGGTTCCCTCGCCGGCCCGGCTGATGATGGTCTTGACCTCATGGGGCGTTAAGTTCTGGGCCTCGTCGACGATCACATACTGGCGCGGGATCGAGCGGCCGCGGATGTAGGTAAGCGCCTCCAGCTCCACCACGTGGCTGGTCAGGAGCTTCTCCACCTTCTGGCGGGTGGACTCGTGCTGGCCCTCCTTCTCCTTCTTCTCCTTGCCGTCGCCCATGAGGTACATGAGGTTGTCGAAGATGGGCTGCATCCAGTGGGCCAGCTTCTCGTCCTTGTCGCCGGGCAGAAAGCCGATGTCCTTGCCCAGGGGGATGATGGGACGCGAAACCAGGATACGGTCGTAGCGCTTGAAGTGCAGGGTGTTCTCCAAGGCGGCGGCGATGGCAATGAGGGTCTTGCCGGTGCCGGCCTGGCCCACCATGGTCACGAGCTGGATGTTGGGGTCCATGAGCAGCTCGAACGCCATGCGCTGCTCCTTGTTCTTGCTGCGGATGTTCCAAATCCCCTCGTTCTCCGGGTTGAGCGGCACCAGAGTGGAGGCGTTCCTGGCCCGGGCCAGGGCGGTGTGCTTGGGCTCCTTTTCGTCCTGGAGGAGAACGAACTCATTGGGCAGCAACTCAAAGCCCTCCACGGCCACTTCCTTTTTGCCGTAGAAGTCGTTGAGCACCCCGGCCGGCACCTCCACCTCGCGGAAACCCCGGTACAGTTCGTCGAAGTTGACCTTCTGCTTCTCGAAGTCCATTACCCCGATGCCGAGGGCATCCGCCTTCAGGCGGGCATTGATGTCCTTGGAGACGAAAATCACCTTCTCCCCCTGCATGTGCAGGGTATAGGCCACGGCGAGGATGCGGTTGTCCGGCACGTGCAGGTCGAGGCCGGGGTCCACGCACTTGCCCTTTTCGGTGAAAATCCTGAGCATGCCGCCATTGTCCAGCGCCACTCCCTCGCCCAGGCGGCCCTTGGCGCGCAAGGTGTCGAGCTGGCGGATGACCCGGCGGGCGTTGCGGCCCAGTTCATCGTTGTGGCTCTTGAACTTGTCCAGCTCCTCGATGACCGACATGGGCAGCACCACCACGTTGTCGGCAAAAGAGCTGATGGAATCGGCATTGTGCAGCAGCACGTTGGTATCGAGCACGAAGTATTTTCTCACGCTTCCTCCTTCCGGATTGACGGGGAACAGCCCAGACACAGGGTCGATGCGGCGGCACGGCAGCGCATCCGCACAGGACGGCGGGGAAAAGGCCCAAACGGAGTATCACCCAATGGCCACGTCGGAATTCAGAGTAGCTTTTTGCCCGCAGATTGCAACAAAAATGAAAACCGGCAGGCCACTCCGGCCGCCGGACCAGCCGCGCTTTTTCCCCTGCCAAGGCCGCCAATCTGTGCTATGATCCCGCCATGAAAATCGCGCTCATCCAGCTCAACCCCGTGATCGGCGATTTCCGCCGCAACAGCGAGGCGATCCGCCGCCGGGCGGAAGAGGCCCGGGCGGCCGGCTGCCAGCTCGCGGTCTTTCCGGAACTGGCGCTGAGCGGCTATCCGCCCCAGGACCTGCTGGAACGCCCCGCCTTCCTCGCCGACCACGACCGGGCGCTTGCCGCTCTCATCGAACGCCTCGCCGGCATCGGCGTGCTGCTGGGCGCGGTGACCCGCCACACCGGGCCCACCGGCAAGCCGCTCCACAACAGCGCCGTGCTCTTCGAGGACGGCAAGATCCTGTTCGCCGCCCACAAGCGGCTGCTGCCCACCTACGACGTCTTCGACGAGTCCCGCTATTTCGAGCCGGCCGTAGCCAGCCGGCCCTTTTCCTACAAAGGGCTCACCTTGGGCATCACCATCTGCGAAGACATCTGGAACGACAAGCATCTCTTTTCCCGTCAGCTCTATGCCGCCGACCCGGTGAAGGAGCTGTGCAACGAGCCCGGGGCGCAACCCGACCTGCTGATCAACATCGCGGCCTCGCCGTTCAACCAGGGAAAAAGGGCGACACGGCGGGCGATCTTCGCCAACCTCTGCGCCTGCTATGGCCTGCCGCTCCTCTATGTCAACCAGATCGGCGGCCAGGACGCGCTGGTCTTCGACGGCGGCTCCCTGGCCATGGACCAGGCGGGCAGCATCATCGCCCAGGCCCGCCACTTTGCCGAGGATCTGGTGGTGATCGACACCGACACCTGGCAGGGGGCACAGCACGAAACGCCGCTGCCCGCGGACAGCCCGGCGGCGCCGGAAGTCGAACCTGTCTGCCAGGCCCTGGTGCTGGGCACCCATGACTATGTCCGGAAGTGCGGCTTCAACAAGGTGGTGATCGGTCTCAGTGGCGGCATCGACTCGGCGCTGACCGTGGCCATCGCGGCCCGGGCCCTGGGGCCGGAAAACGTCCTCGGGGTGGCCATGCCCTCGCCCTACACCGCTCCGGAAAGCATCGCCGACGCCGAACAACTCGCGAAGAATCTCGGCATCGGTTTCACCGTGGTGCCCATCACCCCGCTGGCAGATGCCTACCAGGCCGCCCTTGCCCCGCTTTTTGCCGGCCGGCCGGCGGACGTGACCGAGCAGAACATCCAGGCCCGCATCCGCGGCAACCTTCTCATGGCCATAGCCAACAAGGAGGGGCGGCTGGTGCTCTCCACGGGCAACAAGAGCGAGATGGCGGTGGGCTACTGCACCCTCTATGGCGACATGAGCGGGGGGCTGGCGGTGATCGCCGACGTGCCCAAGATGCTGGTCTACGAGCTGGCCCGCTTTTTCAACCGCGACCGGGAGGTGATCCCGCAGCGCACCATCGACCGGGCGCCCACGGCGGAACTGAAACCCGACCAGCGCGACGAGGACGACCTGCCGCCCTATCCGCTGCTTGACCAAATCCTCACCCTCTACCTGGAAGAGCACAAACCGGTGAGCGAGATCATCGCCATGGGCTTTGCGGCGAACGTGGTGCAGGACGTGGTGCGCCGCATCCGGATCAACGAGTACAAGCGCAAGCAGGCGCCGCCCGGGCTTAAGGTCACCTCCAAGGCCTTTGGCTACGGCCGCCGCTACCCCACTGCCGAGCATTACCTGGAGGGCGCGTGAAAAACCTCTCCCCCCGCTGGGCCCTCCTCGGCGTGCTGCTGGTGGTGCTGGCTCTCATCATCCGCGAGAATCTCACCAGGCGGCCGGAAAAGCTCCATCAGCTCGCCAGCGGCCAGGTGGAGATGTGCCTTTCCTGCCACCAGAAAGAGCGGCTCGATCCGGCCCACGATGCGCACGTCCTGGGCTGCGCCGCCTGCCATCTCGGCAATCCGCTGGCCATCGGCAAGAAGGAGGCGCACCAGGGCATCGTCAAGAACCCCGGCGATCTGCGGGTGGTGGAAAAGACCTGCGGGGTGGAGGGCTGCCACGCCCAGGACGTGAAAAAGGTCAAGAACTCGCTCATGGCCACCAACCGCGGCATCCTGGCCACCCTGCTCTACTACTGGAAGGAGGCGCCGGACCAGCACGGCGATTTCTCGGTGGAGCAGCTCATCAAGAGCGGCGACACCTCGCTGGCCATCGACTACTACCGCAAGCTCTGCGCCACCTGCCACCTGTGGAAGGAAAAGGGCGACATGGAGGGATTCTTCGGCGAGAAGGGCGGCGGCTGCACCGCCTGCCACCACGTGCGGCCCCAGGCCCCGACGGCAGAGCGCCCGTGGGAGACCTTCCTCCGCTTCGGCGGACTCAAGCCGCAGCAGCGGCCGCATCCACACATTACCAAAAAAGTGCCCACCGAGAACTGCGTGCGCTGCCACAACCGGAGCGGCCGGGTGGGCACCTCCTACCTCGGCATCTACGAGGGCGAAAACTACGGCACGCCGTATAAGGGCGGCAAACCCTCGGCCAACGAGCTGCCCGGCGACCGCTTCTACCTCGAACTGCCGGACGACATCCATCACAAACAGGGCATGGCCTGCATCGACTGCCACACCCGCGACGAGGTCATGGGCGACGGCAAGCGGTACGCCCACTACGAGCAGGCACTGGAAATCGGCTGCGGCATGTGCCACCAGCCGACCCTGCCGGCCAGGACCAGAAAGGGCAAGGAACTGAACAACATCAAGCTGGTCGACGGCAGGCCCATGCTCATCGGCAAGCTCGACAACAAGCCCCGGCCCCTCAACCCGCCCAAGGCGGGAATCTGCGACTACCAGGGCCACAAGCGCCTCACCTGCGAGGCGTGCCACTCCGAGTGGGTGCCGCAGTGCTACGGCTGCCACGTAAAACGCGACATGCGCGAGACCCACCTCGACAAGCTCACCGGCAAGGAGACGCCGGGCTGGTGGGACGAAGGGCGCTCCTATCTGCGCTACGAGCGGCCGATGCTGGCGGTATGGGGCGAAGAGGTGGTCATCGTCACCCCCGGCTGCCAGGACATCGTCACCCTCATCGACAAGGAGGGCAAGCCGGAAGGCGGCTTCAACTCGCTCACCATGGCGGCCCTGAACCCGCACACCACCGCGAAAAAGGGCAAGGAATGCGCCGACTGCCACACCAAGACCAAGGTGATGGGGCTGGGCGAGGGCACCGCCTGGAAGGAACAGGGAGAGTGGCGTTTCCGGTCCATCGACCAGGGGGTGCAGACCGCCCACGGCCAGACCCCGCCGCTGGACGGCTACGTGGACATCAACGGCAAGCCGCTCCAGAAGAGCGCCCGCCCCGATCTCAGGCCCTTCAACAAGGAGGAACTGGCCCGCATCCTGCGGGTGGGCCAGTGCCTGCCCTGCCACAAGGAGTACACCGACAAGGTGTTCCGCCACTACGATCGCGGCAGGAAATGCCCGGTCTTTGACGAGGAAAGCGGGATAGCCCGGCGGTAGCCCAACCTTATCGCTTGACAATAATACCGCGAGACAATATCATTCGTTTGTGATCACCGCCTTCCACGACAGCGAAACAGAAAAGGTGTGGCGCGGCCAGTTTTCACGGCACTTGCCCAATCAAATCCAGGCCGTTGCCCGCCGCAAGCTGAGAATGCTGAACAACGCCCGCGCGCTCGACGACTTGCGGATTCCCCCGGCCAACCGCCTAGAACGTCTCGCCGGGGATCGCGAAGGGCGATGGAGCATCCGGATCAACGACCAGTGGCGTGTCTGTTTTGTCTGGGCCGACGGCAACGCGGAGCAGGTCGAAATTTGTGATTACCACTGAGAGGGCACAACCATGAAAAAACTGCCGAACATCCATCCCGGCGAAGTTCTGCGGGAAGAGTTCCTGAAACCGATGGAGATCAGCCAATACAAATTGGCCAAGGCCATTGGCGTACCGGCTATGCGCATCAGCGAAATTTGCGCCGGCAAGCGCTCGATCACCGCCGACACCGCCCTGCGCCTTGCCCGCGCCTTCGGCACCACCCCCGGTTTCTGGCTCGGCTTGCAAGCGGATTACGACACGGAGGAGGCGGCAAAGGCAGCGGGCGAATCACTGGCCCGCATTGAACCGCTAGCGGCGTAAACCCCGAACAGTTGACGTGACACGCACGCCACGCAGAATATCTCTAACAGCGTAACACTCATGTCCTTCAAATAACCTTTCCTAGAAAGGGAGCTTCTTTGAAGGACATGAGTGTAAGGGAAGATAGAGGCACGAGAGAGTGCCCCATGGATAAACGGGATAAAGGCCATGAAACTACTGCTATCGTTTGTCGTAACTTTGGTTGCATTTGGGCTGCTTGACCTTGCCATGCGAAAATTCGCCGCGTGGCGAAAGGCCAAGCGGCCTGCTGCTCCGCATTACGCTGGGCCAACCCCGGCAGAACACGAACGGAATCTCAAAAAGGGCATCGGGCAATTCGCCAATGCTCATGCGACTGCAAATTGGGAGCGCGGGGCGATTGCTCATTATGAAAAGACAGGAAGGGTGTCGAAGCGGAGTTCTAATCCGTTCGCGGATGATGATGTGACCACAGACGCGGCATATTCAAGCCTTGGTTCAAACATTTTTAATGATTAGCAACCGCTTCAAGTCAAGAGAACCCCAAACCACGGGATAAAGAACTGACCCCCTTGTCCCGTGGTTCATCTATTCTTGGTAATACCTAACGAATCTGGACCAATTTAGGACTGATTTCCTGAATACTGGTTGCCTTGAGAAGCTTGACTAGCGAGGGTTTCAGGTTTTCAGTCCGATGGTTGAAACGATAACAAACTTCCCCAAGATAAAGATGGAAGTGTTTTCGTGGTACTCCCCGATAAGGGTACAACCAATTTTTAGCATAACTCCAGAAT
>JBFLXY010000014.1:0-56773 GCA_040757055.1 Thermodesulfobacteriota bacterium
CAAGGCGAGGGGGAAGGAGCACACCGAGCTGCTGGTGGCAAATTATTGATGCAAAAACCCGCGCGGTCGGATTAGAATTTTTCTGCGTTTACTTGCAAAATTTTCTTATTTTGCGTGCGCGCTTACACTGAGCCGGGGCCGGCCAGCGGCTTGAACGCCGCCTTGCTCGCCCCGCACACCGGGCATTTCCAGTCGGCAGGGAGTTCCTCGAACCTGATGCCGGCCGGCACCTTGCCCTTGCGGTCGCCGCGGTCCTGGCCTAGATATACCCGCAGTTCACGGTCTGGCACTGTTACATCTCTTCGGGTTTGGCCATGTGAATACCTCGTCAGGACGGGTGGGGTCAGCGGGTGCAGCAACTCGTGGTTTCCGGCACGCCCAGCTTTTTGAGGATGATGCCCAGCGGGCAGAATTTGGTGAAGCCGTACTGGAAGAGATTGGCGCCGACAAAGGCGGTGAAGAAGTACCAGTAGGGATGCACCCAGGTGCCGAGCGCCAGGCTGATGAGGATGAATGTGCCGGCGAAGACATGAATCCAGTCGTTGACCGTCATGGTGGTCCTCCTTGCGATGGTTTGGTGACAGCAGAGACCCGCAGGCCTTTTCCCGGTTCCGTTGGTAGCCCCTCACAATACATAAGCACGTCCGCCGTAACGGGCAAGAGGGGGGGCGCGTTTTGAGGAGCGTCGGGGTGGCTGCCCCAAAGCGGGGTTTGCTTACCTGGTTTCGCAGAAAAGCTCGCGCATGGTGCGGATCAGTTCGGTGACCCGGCCTTCGGCGATGCGGTTGTAAATGAAGTTGGCATCCTTGCGGTAGGTGATGATCCCCTGGTTCCGGAGAATGGAGAGGTGCTGCGAGACGTTGGCGTTGGTGGTGTGCACTTCCTTGTGGAGATCGCCGACGGTCAGTTCCCGGTCCTGGAGCAGGCAGAGAATTTTGAGTCGGATGGGGTGGGACATGGTCTTGAGCAGCTTGGCAATGTCCTCAATGTGACTCTCTTCCATGCGGACCCCCTTGTGACGATGATTAAGAACTTACTTTAATACTGAGCCCCCGAGGTTTTGTAAAGAAAATTATTTGGTGTCCGGCGCCGGCGCCAGACAGATCCGGCTGCCGATGGCGGCCTGCAGGTGTGCGGCGGCGTTGCCCTGACACACCGCGATCTCCAGCATGTCGCGGCTGCCGATCAGGGCCAGCGCCTCGCCAGGAGCCACCTCCGCATAGGTGGCGCGGATCGTTCCCAGGCACCGGCCGTCCAGATGGACGGCGGTCCGCTCAGGGCCGATTGCCAAGGCGCTGAGATGGCTGCGATGCAGATTGGTGACGAGATTGCCGAAGTGGTCGATGGCCACCACCTCGCCGCTGGCGGTGCGGCCGGCGGCATCGATGTGCGGTTGCGGCAGCGGCAGGCGGATGAGGGTCGACGGGTCCAGGGCCGGGCCAAGGGTGGCCGGATCGGCGCCGTTGGCCAGGGCTGCGGCCACCGGGGCGAAGATGTCGCGTCCGTGGAAGGTGGCGCTGAGGGGGGTGAGGAAAAGCGCCTGGTCGGTCACGCGATGCGCCTGTCGCTGTCCTGGCCCGTCCAGCAGCAGGGTGAGCACCCCATTGTCCGGCGCCAGAAAGCGGCCGTGGCCGGTGTCGAGCAGGATGACCCGGCGGTCGCTGCCCACCCCCGGGTCCACCACCACCACGTGGAGGGTGGCGGCGGGGAAATAGCGCCAGGAGGCAGCGAGCAGATAGGCGGCGTGGCGGATATCCTGGGGCGGCACCGCGTGGCAGAGGTCGATGATGCGGGCCAGGGGAGCGCGGCCGGCGAGGACCCCCTTCATGACCCCGACATATTCGTCGCTCAGGCCGAAGTCGGTGGTCAGCGTAATGAGCGGCGGGTCACCGGCCATGATTCTGGAAGAGGGTGCCGATGCCCACCAGTTCGGCCCGCTCGGTGATCTGCTGCTGGCGGGCAGCCAGGGCGGCCAGGGTGGCCGGGTGCGGATGGCCGAGGCCGATGGCCCAGCCCTTTTTCTCCGCCAGGGTCAGGAGGGCATCGATCTGTTTGATCACCGCCGCCTGGTTCTGCTCGTTGTCCAGGAAGAGGTGTCGCGGCAGGCAGGGCACGCCGTTTTCCTGTGCGACGGCGCAGGCCACGCTCCGGTTGGAGGTGCGGCTGTCGAGGAAAAAGAGGCCGCGCTGCTTGACTTCCCTGAGCAAGAGGATCATCGCCGGCCGCTCTTCGGTGAAGCGGGAGCCCATGTGGTTGTTGATGCCGATGGCCATGGGGACGGCAGCGAGGTTTTCAGCGAATTTCGTGCGCAGTGCGTCCGGTTCCATGGCCACGGTCAGGGTGCCGGGGCCGGGGTCCACGGTGCGGTCGGTGGCCTCCAGGGGCAGATGGAGCAGGATGTCCCGTTTTTTGCGCTGGGCTGCAGCGGTCAGCTCCTTGGTCTGCGGGCCGGCAGGCAGAAAGGAGAAGGAGAGATTGAGCGGCAGGGCGAGCATCCTGCGGCCGATGGCCGGCTGATAGCCCATGTCGTCGATGACGATGGCCACCAGGGGTTTTGTGTCCCGCGTTGCCGATGCGGTGGGGCTGGGCTTCCCGGCCGGTGGTTCCGCGGCGGCCTTTTTTGCCGGCAACGGCACGTCCGGCCGGGGCGTTGCCTTGGGGGCAACGGCCGGTTCTGCTGGCTGGGCGGGCAAGGGCGCAGCCGTTGGCGGTGGCGCCGGCGCGGTTGCCACCGTTTCTGCCGCGGCGTTTGGCGCCGGCGGTGCGGATTCGGACGGCAACAACCCGGCCGGGGGCGGAGTGATGAGCGGCTCGTCGAGGGCCGGCCGGGGGGCATTTGCCGTTTCGCGCGCCGGCGGCGGTTCTGCCGCGGGGGGAAAAAGCGGCACCTGGAGAAAGACGAAGTAGCCGATGCCGGCCAGGCAGGAAAGCGCCAGCAGGCCGAGCAGATAGCGGCCATAGGGCCGGCGCTTTGATTTTTTCTGGCGGGAGCGGGCCTTGGTCGCCATGATTTCCCCCTTACCTGGTGCGGGTGAGGACGTAACCGGCCAGGCCGGCCAAGACTTGGCGGGGCGTGGTGTCCGGGAAGATGGTGAGGGCAGTCTTCGCTTCGGCGATGAGTGCTTCCGCCCTGGCGCGGGCACTGGCAAAGGCCCCGCTGCCCTCGAGCAGTTGCCGGGCCTCGCCGAGGGCGGTTCGACGTGTTTCGCCCGAGGCGGCGAGCAGTTCCAGCAGGCGGGCGCGCTCGGCGTTTCCGGCGCTGGCCAAGGTCATCAGGAGCGGCAGCGTCATCTTGCCCTCCTGGAAGTCGTTGCCCACTGCCTTGCCGGTCTCCTCGGGATTGCCCTGGTAGTCGAGCAGATCGTCGATGATCTGGAAGGCGAGGCCCAGATTGGCGCCGTAGGTGCGGAGCGCCTGGCGCTGGGCCATGGTGCCACCGGCGGAGACGATGCCCACCTCGCAGGCGGCGGCGATCAGGGCCGCGGTCTTGCCCTGCAGAATGGCGAAATAGCTCTCCTCCGAGGTGTCCCGCCTTTCCGCCACCCGCATCTGGAGGAATTCCCCCTCCACCATCGCCCGGATGGCCTCGCTGACCAGCCGCTGGCACTCGGCTCCTCCGAAGGCGGCCACCAGTTCCATGGCCCGGGCGAGAAGATAGTCGCCGCCCAGGATCACCGGGGCATTGCCCCAGCGCCGGTTGGCGGTCTCCCTGCCCCGCCGCAGGTCGGCGCGATCGATGACATCGTCGTGCAGGAGGCTGGCGGCGTGGAGGTACTCAAAGACGCTGGCCAGGGTGGTGATGTCGGCGGGCGGTTCACCGACGAGGCTGGCGCTGTAGCGGACCAGCAGCGGGCGGATGCGCTTGCCGCCCTGAAAAAGGGCGTGGCGGAGGATTTCACGCAGGAGCGGGCTTTCGACCGCGGCGAGGTCCGCCTCCATGACGGCATCGATCCGGCCCGCTTCGGCTTTCAGGGTATTGAGCAGGAGTTTTTGTTCCATATCATTTTGCGGCAAAGAAGGCCTGCACTTCGGCCAGGTTGCGGGTGACGGGGCTGGGCGGCAGGCTCTGGCGGAAGAGGCGGCCGTATTGCTTGGTGAAGAGGCGGACATCGAGGATGGCCAGCAACCCCCGGTCGGAGGAGGTGCGCATCAGCCGGCCGACTCCCTGGCGCAGCATGAGGATGGCGCGGGGTATCTGGAACTCGACAAAGGGATTGGCCCCCTCTTCCTTCATCTTCTCCACCCGCGCCATGATAACAGGATCGCTGGGAACTTCAAAGGGGAGTTTGTCGATGATCACCGCGCTCAAGGACTCGCCCGGCACGTCCACCCCTTCCCAGAAACTTGCCACTGCCAGCAGCACCGAGTGGGTCTCGGTCGTGAAGCGCTCGAGCAGTTTGGGGCGGGGAGCCTCGCCCTGGACCAGCAGCGGATAGGGCAGTTCCTGCCGCAGCGCCTCGGCCGCCTTGTGCATGGCGGTGATGCTGGTGAAAAGCAGCAGGGCCCGGCCGTTGCTGCTTTTCACCAGTTCGGCCAGGGTGCGTCCGGCTGCGGCGGGAAAGGCGGGCTGGCTGGGTTCGGGAAAGCCGGCGGGCGGCACGTAGAGCAGGGTGCGGCCGGCATAGTCGAAGGGGGTATCCACCACCATGGTCTCGGCGTTGTCGGGCAGGCCCAGGCGGGTGGCGAAATAGGTGAAGGTGCCGGCGGTGGTGAGGGTGGCGGAGGTGAAGACCGCGCTTTTCACCTCTGGGTAGAGGGCTTCCCGCAGTTCCGCCGCCACCTCGATGGGCGAGGCGGTCAGGGCCACGGTCCTGTCGCGCCGTTCGTACCAGTAGACATGGCGGGAGTCGTGGTCGCTGGTGACGGTTTCGAGCGTCTGCAGCAGATCCGCGCCACGGCGCATCATGCCGCCCCAGGTCTCGGAGATTGGCAGCAGGAACTCCGCCTGTTCGGTGAGGGAGACGAGGGCCTCGGTCAGCGCCTCCTTTTCCGCTGTCCACTCCCGGCACGACTCGATGAAGGGATCGAGGGCAAAGCGGCCCCGTTCCCTGGGGAAGAGGGTGAGGAAGCGCTCGGCCTGCACCGCCAGCGCCCTGGCGAGTTGCGCCGTCTTCTGGCGGTCGCGGCCGAAAAGATCGGCTTCGGCCAGGCTTTCCATGTCGGCAGCCAGATCTGCGATCTGGTAATGGCTGATGGCTGCCCCGAAGTAGCGTGTGGCCACGTTTTCCAGGTGGTGGGCCTCGTCGAAGATCACCGATTCGTAGCGGGGCAGCACCTCGGCGTGGCCGAAGCGGCGCAGGGCCAGATCGGAGAAGAAGAGGTGGTGGTTGACAATGAGCAGCTGCGCCTTGGCCGCCTTCTTGCGCAGCAGGTTGAGGAAGCAGTTGCCGCTTTCCGGGCACTGGCTGCCGAGGCACTGGCTGGTGGTGGCGGTGATCCGGTGCCAGAGCGGGGAATCGTCCGGCAGCCACTCCAACTCGGCGCGGTCGCCGGTGGTGGTGGCCGTGAGCCAGTCGGCAATGGCGGCCATCTCCTCGCCCTGGGCCACGAGGCGGCCCTGGGGCGCGGCATAGAGTTGATGCCAGCGGTAGAGGCAGAGGTAATTCTGGCGGCCCTTGACGCAGAGGGCGGAGA
The DNA here is from genome assembly GCA_040757055.1 of Thermodesulfobacteriota bacterium. GTDB lineage: Bacteria > Desulfobacterota > Desulfobulbia > Desulfobulbales > Desulfurivibrionaceae > JAJZRJ01. Next base: position 5,635 of record JBFLXY010000014.1, read on the forward strand.
GGTTGGGAATGAGATGCTCGACGAGGAAGGGGATCTCCTTGGCGAGGATCTGTTCCTGGAGGTTGATGGTGTTGGTGGAGACAATGACCTTCTGGCCGCTCAGGGCCGCAGGGACCAGGTAGGCCAGGGTCTTGCCGGTGCCGGTGCCGGCCTCCACCGCCAGCAGGTTGCTCCGGCTTTCCGCATCCGGCTCCAGCGTCCTGGCGACGGCGGCGGCCATACGGGCCTGGCCTTCCCGCAGCTCGAAGTGCGGCAGCCGCTGGGCCAGCAGGCCATCCGGGCCGAAGATCTCCGCGACCTTCGCGATCAGCGGGCGCATAGGCGTGGCTGGGGGAGAGGGGTGGGAAGGGGCTTGGGGTAGAAGATCTGACCCGGAAGCAAGGGCTGTTTCGCTCGCCTTGACAGGGGGCGCCGGGAGTTGTTACAAAAACAGAAAGGCATGCGCAGAGCAACGGCCATCCGATCTATACCATGCAGGAGGGGTTTATGAACGAGATCAAAAAGATTCTGGTCCCCGTCGATTTTTCCGAAAACTCCCAGAAGATCCTTCAGTCGGCCGTCATGCTGGCCGGCAAATTCCAGGCGCGGCTCAGCGTGGTCTTCGTGGTGCAGAGCTTTGACGACTATTCCGGTTTCTTCGTGCCGCACATCCCCATCGCCCAGTTCGAGGAGGAGATGGTGCAGGCGGCCCAGCAGAAGATGACGGCCTTCCTGAAGGAGACCATGGATCCGGCCGTGCCCCACGAGGCCGCGGTGCTGCGCGGCGACGTGGCCAACGAGATTCTCCGTTATGCCGAGGAGGGCGGGGCCAACCTCATCGTCATGGGCACGCACGGCTACAAGGGGCTGGAAAAGGTGCTCTTCGGCAGCGTGGCCGAAAAGGTGGTGAAAATGGCGCCCTGCCCGGTGCTGACCATCAATCCGTACCGTTAGGCGTGTTCCGCAAAATGCGCAATGAGGCCATGGGGAAACGCCCCGTGGTCTTTTTTCTTGCTGCTGCGGGTTAACCGGCTGAAGAGTCCTGACAGCGAAAGGCCGGGCAGGGCCGAGATGGTGAGCAGCCGCTGGGGCTGGCCGTTGAAATGACGCCGACAGGTCCGCTCCCATTCGCTGGCCGCTGTTTCCCACCCGGCCTGATCGACCACCCCCTGGCGGGCAAAGGTGGAAAGCAGGGTCTGGAGCCGCGCGCGCAGCCCGGCTTCGCCGGTGCGCCAGCGGTGAAGGATATCGTCAAAACCGGTTTCAGGCAGTTCCGGCAGTGGCAGGGTGCAGAGGGCCAGAGGCCGGGCGTCACTTGCGGCAGCGGCCAGATCGAGGAGTAATAGGGCCGGGCCTGGATGGGTCGTGGCCAGCAATGAAAATTCCTGGCTGTCCCGCAGGAAGAGCTGGCCCCAGGCCCTGGTCACTTTTTCCTGATCCACGGCCGTGGTTACCTGTTCCTCTGCCTCCAGAGCGGCAAGCTGGGCGGCAACCTCCTCGTCTCCCTTGAGTTCCTCGAAAAGGGCGGCCTGCTTCCGGCTGACCTCCGCCAGCTGCGCCGCGATCTCCCGCTCTTTGGCCAGGTACTCTTCCGCCAGTTTCAGCAGCAGCAGGGAATTCCAGATTGTTTCCAGTTCCTGTGCCGCCTCCTTGGTGCCGCTGCCCTGCTGGCGCAGGTTGGCAATGAGCGACCAGACCGCAGCCTCCTCCGGGTGGGGCTGCGCTGCCCTGGCCAGGGCGCCGCCGTAAAATTCGTTGCCCGCCCGCCCGAGTTCCCGCAGCAGTTGGCGGAAGCGCGGCAGGTGTTCGGCCAGGTCGACCGGGGTGTGGCCCTGGCAAAGGCCGTTTGCTGCCAGCGGTTGTAGTTCCGCAGGCGTGGGGTCATCGACCAGGGCGCGATAGTAGGTGACAGAATCGACGAGCAGGAGCAGTGCCCGGCAGTCGGCCGCCGCGGGCTGGGTGGCCGGGCAGAGCAGCAGGGAAAAGTCGTTCCCAGCCATCGGCCGGGATGGAATGTTTTGCGGGTCCATCATCTTTGCATTTCGTGACAAATCGGCTAGAGTGGGCGCCTGGAATCCACACAACGGACGCATTGCCATGGACAACGCACGCCGGATTTTTGGTTTCGTTCTGCTCCTCGCCCTCTACCTGCTGGCGAGTTACCGCTATTTCCCGGGCCGGCCGCTGGATTCCCTCGCGGCCACCGGGCTCCATCTGCTCCGTTCCGCCCCCTTCACCGTGGGCTTGACCCTGGTCACCATCTCGCTGGTGCAGCGGCTGGCCAGGGAGAAGCTGCCCTGGCCCCGCCGGTTCCGTTTTTTTCTCACCATCAGCCTGTGCTACGAGTTCCTCTTCGCTCTCTACCACTACCTCGGCATGGCGCAGATCGGCGCCTAGCGGCGTTGCCTCGCAGCCGGCTACCGGATGAGGGTGCCGGCCGGGTGATGGCCTGAGGGGGCGGTGGTGGTGGGAAGCAGCACACATTTCTTCCCCAGCAGGGCGCCGGGATTGGTCACCGAGTTGCAGCCGGTCTGGCAGCGGTCGCCCAGGATGGCCCCCAGCTTTTTGAGGCCGGTTTTTTGCGGACCGCCGGGTGTTTTCACCTCCACCTCGCCGCTCTGGAAGCGCAGGTTGGCAAGCTTGGTGCCGGCGCCCAGGTTGACGTGGTTGCCGAGGATGCTGTCGCCCAGGTAGGCGAAGTGGCCGGCCTTGGCGTCGTCGAGCAGGAGGGAATGCTTCACTTCGGTGGCATGCCCCACCACGCACCGTTGGCCCACAAGGCAGTAGCCCCGCAGGTAGGCCCCCTGCCGCACCTCGCTCTGGTCCCCGATAATGGCCGGCTCCTTGAGAAAGGCGCCGGACTCCACCACGACACCCCGGCCAAAGTGGAAGCGGGTGCCGACCAGCACCGCGCCGGCCATGAGGATGCTGGCTCCGTCGAGCACCACCCCGGCGCGGCTGACCCGCAGTTTGCCTTTGGTGGCGTCGCCGAAGTCGATGGTGCAGCCGGCGGCGTCGAACAGGAGTTCGTTGTGCAGAACCATGGCCTGCGCCAGCGGGCCGCGGGCCGCCAGACTGGTGAAGCAGTTCTGGTAGGGGTGGTCGTCCATGTACGCTTTGAGGGCGGCCAGCGCCTGCCAGACCGGCCGCTGCTCGTCAAAAAGCGGCTGATGGCCCCATTCGGCCAGGTCGAAGAAGAGCGACGGGGGCAGGGACACGGCATCCACCTCACGGGCGTTGTGTTTTGGCTGGCCCCGTGGCATGATGGAGCCAGGAAGCGGCGGCCGGCACGGCGTTTCGCTCGGGCTCACAACAGGGCCGGCCCGGGGCGTCGTGCCTGTTGTGAGCCCAGTGTTCTTGGCCACCACTATGGTGCAAAGTGGGGCGTTGCGCAAGAATTTTGTCGGCGGCGCCGGGGCGTCGGGACCCGGCGGAGTGGTGGCGAGAAAGCGGGTTGACTTCCCCGGCCGAAGTGCTTAGTGTTGCCACTCTGAAAGGGCGGAGCAAGATCTGGCCAGGAACGGCGCCGCAGACCGCGGGTGCCGTTTTTCATACATGGCAAGGAGGAAGAGCGTGGATATTGACGATCCCATGAACCCCATCGTCAGCGACGACGCAGAGCCGAGCGAGCGCGACATTCCCGAGCAGCTGCCGGTCATGGCGGTGCGCGACGTGGTGGTTTTCAACTATATGATTCTGCCGCTTTTTGTCGGCCGCAACGCCTCGGTCAGCGCGGTGAACGACGCCATGGCCAAGGACAAGCTGCTGATGCTGGTGACTCAGCGGGATGCCTCCCTGGACGAGCCGGGCATCAACGATGTCTACGACGTCGGCATGGTCTGCATGGTCATGCGGACCCTGAAATTGCCCGACGGCCGGCTCAAGGTGCTGGTCCAGGCCCTCCACAAGGCGCGGGTCGTTGAGTATGTCCAGGAAACCCCCCATTTCATCGCCAGGATCGAGGTGGTCGCCGACGAGGCAACGCCGGAGATCACCGTGGAGATCGAGGCGCTCATGCGCAACGTCCGGGAGCAGACCGAGAAGATCCTGGCGCTCAAGGGCATCATGTCCTCGGACCTCATGGTCATCCTCAACAACGTCGAGGAACCGGGACGCCTGGCCGACCTGGTGGTCTCGAATCTCCAATTGAAGGTGGCGGAATCCCAGTCGGTGCTGGAGACCTTCGAGCCGGTGGCGCGCCTCAGGAAGGTGGCCGAGTTCCTGCAGAAGGAACTGGAGGTCTCCACCATGCAGGCCAAGATCCAGTCCGAGGCCAAGGAGGAGATGAGCCGTTCCCAGCGCGAGTATTACCTGCGCGAGCAGCTCCATGCCCTTAAAAAGGAACTGGGCGACATCGACGAGCGGTCCCAGGAGATCGAGGAACTGCGCGAGCGGTTCACCAAGGGTCGGATGCCGGGCGAGGTGAAGAAGGAGGGGCTCAAGCAGTTGAAGCGCCTCGAGATGATGCACCCGGACGCCTCCGAGGCTGCCATCATCCGCACCTATCTGGACTGGCTCCTCGACGTGCCGTGGCGCAAGTCCACCAAGGACCGCCTCGACCTCAAGGTGGCGAAAGAGGTGCTGGACGCCGACCATTACGGCCTGGACAAGGTCAAGGAGCGCATCCTCGAGTACCTCGCGGTGCGCAAGCTCAACAAGGCGACCAAAGGGCCGATCCTCTGCTTCGTCGGTCCGCCGGGCGTGGGCAAAACCTCGCTGGGCCAGTCCATCGCCCGGGCCATGGGCCGCAAGTTCCATCGCCTCTCCCTGGGCGGCATGCGGGACGAGGCCGAGATCCGCGGCCACCGCCGCACCTACATCGGCGCCATGCCCGGCCGCATCATCCAGGGGCTCAAGACCGTGGGCTCCAACAATCCGGTCTTCATGATGGACGAGATCGACAAGGTGGGAGCCGACTATCGCGGCGACCCCTCCTCGGCGCTCCTTGAGGTGCTCGATCCGGCCCAGAACACCGATTTTTCGGACCACTACCTCAACCTGCCCTGCGACCTCTCCAAGGTCATGTTCATCACCACCGCCAACATGACCGACACCATCCCGGCCCCGCTCCTGGACCGCATGGAGGTGATCCGCCTGGCCGGCTACACCCAGGAGGAGAAGATCGAGATCGCCAAGCGCTATCTCCTGCCCCGGCAGCTTGCGGAAAACGGCATCACCGCCAGGCAGCTCCAGATGGACGACGCCATCATCGCCCGCATCATCACCCACTACACGCGGGAGGCGGGCCTCCGTAACCTGGAACGCGAGATCGGTTCGGTCTGCCGCAAGGTGGCGCGCAAGGTGGCCGAGGGCGGCAAGGGGCCGTACGCGGTGTCGGTCCGCACCCTGAGCCAGTATCTTGGGCCGCCCAAGTTCCTGCCCGAGTCGGAGACCGAGACCATCGATCAGCCCGGCATGGCCACCGGCCTTGCTTGGACCGAGGTGGGCGGCGAGATCCTCTACGTCGAGGTTTCCATCGTCAAAGGGCGCGGCAACCTCACCATGACCGGCCAGCTCGGCGACGTCATGAAGGAGTCGGCCCAGGCAGCGGCCAGCTTCTGCCGCTCGCTGCTCGGCAAGCTGAAACTCAAGGACAACTACTTCGACGAGGTGGATATACACGTCCATGTGCCGGCCGGCGCCATCCCCAAGGACGGCCCCTCGGCCGGCGTCACCATCGCCACGGCGCTCTATTCCGCCCTGGCCAGGAAGACGGTGCGCCAGGACATCGCCATGACCGGCGAGATCACCCTGCGCGGTCGGGTGCTGCCCATCGGCGGCCTGAAGGAAAAGGCCTTGGCCGCCTTGCGGGCCGGGATCACCACGGTGATCATTCCGGACCAGAACCAGAAGGATCTGGTGGAGATACCGAAGGACCTGCGCGACAAGATCAGGTTCGTGCCGGTGAAGAACATGGATCAGATCCTGAGCCTGGTGTTTCGCAAGAAATAGTTTCCCGGCCTCCGGGCCCCAACCCCTGGTGCGCGACCATGGACCTTGATGCCCGTCTGATGCGCAGGAAAAAGAAAACCGGCAATCCCGTTCCCTGGCTTGCCGGTTTTTTGTTGCTTTTGCTCTTGGCGGGGGCAGCTTTGCTGCTTTGGCTTTATGGCCGCACTCCTGGCCCGTTGCGGGAGGGAGAAGCGGTGGTGCTGATCCCCCCTCGCTCGTCTCTTGTCGCCATCGAGGAACGGCTGCAGGCAGCGGGGGTCATCCCGCCGGATGGCCGTTTTCACTGGTATGCCCGGTTGCGCGGCAAGGCAACCCGGCTTCAGGCGGGCGAATACGCCTTCCGGCCGGGGCAGACGCCGGAGGAGGTCCTGCAGATTCTGGTGGCTGGCAAGGGAATCCGTCACCGGATCACCATTCCGGAAGGGTTCGCCATTGTCCAGATCGGAGGTCTGGTGGAGGCAGCAGGACTGGCGAAGCGCGAGCAGTTCGTCGCCCTGGCCAGGGATCAAGAATTCGTCCGCCGGCTGGGCATCGAGGCGGAGAGCCTGGAAGGCTATCTCTTCCCTGATACCTATTATTTCACCCGGAACCAGGACCTGACAGAGATGGCCACCATCATGGCGGAGCGGGGAATCCGGGTGCTCGACGAGGTGATGGCCTCGGCCCCGGCGGATATTGGGCTCACTCCGCATCAGGTCTTGACCCTGGCTTCCATCGTGGAAAAGGAAACAGGCCAGCCCCGGGAACGGCCGCTCATCGCCAGCGTCTTTCTGAACCGGCTCCGCCAGGGCATGCGGCTCCAGGCCGACCCCACCGTGATCTACGGCCTTGCCGACTTCGACGGCAATATCACCAAGGCCGATCTGCGGGCCAGGAATCCCTACAATACTTACGTCAATGCCGGTCTGCCGCCGGGTCCCATCGCCAGTCCGGGTCGGGAGGCGATGGCCGCGGTGCTCAACCCGGCGCCGGAGAAGTATCTCTATTTCGTCTCCCGCAACGACGGCTCGCATCACTTTTCCGCCACCCTGGCCGAGCACAACCGGGCCGTGGCGGAGTTCCAGCCCAAACGAGCGCCTGAGCCTGAAAACGCCAGGCGCTGAACCGCACCGGCGCCGGAGCGCCGTGTCGGCCCTGGTCCGGCGAATGTGGGGAACGAGGAGGGACGTGGTCAGACGCCGAGGCTGTCCATCTTGCCCAGCAGGGTCCAGGCCTCGGCGAAGTCGGGGTTCTGTCGGAGGATGCGGTCCAGAGACTTGCGGGCCGCGGCGTATTCCTGCATCTCCACCAGCAGCACGGCGTAGTTGTAGTTGACCTGGTCGTTGCTGGGGCTGATCCTGAGCGCCCGCTCGTAGTAGTTCCTGGCCCGCGGGTACTCCTTGCGCCTGCGGCAGACGATGCCCATGTGGTTGAGGGTGACGATCTCTTCCGTTGCCGCGCCGAGGTTTTTCTGCATGATCGCCTCGGCCTCGGCGTCGAGCCCGCAGTTGAGGCAGGCTTCGATGAATTTCTGCGGCAGTTTGCTTTCCTTTCTGGCGAGCTTGAGGGCGGCCGTCAGCGCCTCCCTGGCCGCCTCGCCCTTGCCCATCCGGTTCTGCTCCAGCGAAAGATCCACGTAGCGCTCCGCGTTGTTGGGCGAGAGTTCGATCCCTTTCTGCAGCGCCGCCACGGCCCCGGCATGGTCATGCTGGCGGATGTGAATGCGGGCGAGGCCGTCGAGGGATTTCACCCAGAGGTCGTTGCTGCAATCCTTGCAGCGCTGGTAGTTGGTGGCCGCCTCGTCGAGTTTTCCCTGCTTTTCCAGCAGGTGGCCCAGGTAATAATAGGTGGCGGACTGGCCGGGCTGGAGGTTTTTCGCCTCGGTGAGCGCCTGCAGCGCCTCGTCGTCCCGATGTTCGTAGAGATGACGTTTGCCCGCATAGAGCGCCTTGTGGTATGGATCGGGATCGTAGACCTTCTTGAGGGCAATCTCGATTTTCTGCCGCAGGGCCTCCGAAGTGACCGGCTTGACCAGATAGCCGTCGATATGCTCCTCGGTGATCGACATGATCCGGTCCAGGTCGTCCACCACGGTGATCATGATGACGGGCAGATGCCAGTGGTTTTCCGACTTGCGGATGCGCTGGAGCAGTTGCAGGCCGTCCATCTGCGGCATCAGCACGTCCGAGAGCACGATGTCCACGGGCGGGTGGGTGAACTGGATCTTGTCCCAGCCCTCCTTGCCGTTTTTGGCCACCAGCACGCTGTCGTAACCGAGATTGGCCAGCATGTTGGCCAGCATCTGCGCCATGGCGGGGTTGTCTTCGACCACGAGGAAAGTATAGCGGCGATGGGGCATGGCTCTGGCCTCGCGGGTTCCGGTTCGACTTACCGATATTCTGGCAGAGCCGCGGAAAGGGTGTCAAGGGATTTGGCAGGAGGGCAGGGTGAAAACGGGATGCCGCGTGGGGCGGCATCCCGTGGCGATGGAGGGGGGCGCGGCCTCAGTCGCCCTTGATGAACTCGATGGAGCTTGCCGCCGGGGTCATGGTCGGGTCCGCCTCGATGACGATTTCTGCCTGGTGCCGGTTTTCGAGTTCCACCAGGTCGGCCCGCTTCTTGTTGAGAATGTACTGGGCCACCTCCATGGGCAGCCGACAGAGCACCTTTTTCGCCTGGCGCCGGCTCATGCCGGTCTGGATCTGGCGCAGGTGCATGAGGGCCAATGCCTCCACCGAGCGGATCACACCGCGGCCCTCGCAGTGGGGGCAGGTCTTGTAGGCGCCGGTGTGGATGGGCGCCGCCATCTTCTGCCGCGAGATCTGCATCAGGCCGAATTTCGAGATCTTGGAAAAATCGACCTTGGCCTTGTCGCGCTTCATGCACTCCCGCACCTTCTTTTCCACCTCGCGGATATGCTTGGCCTCCCGCATGTCGATGAAATCCACGACGATGAGGCCGCCCAGGTCGCGCATCCTGAGCTGGCGCGCCAGTTCCTCCGCCGCCTCCATGTTGGCGAGAAAGATGGATTCCTCGAAGTCCTTGTCCTTGGAGGTGCGGCCGGAGTTGACGTCGATGGCCACCAGCGCCTCGGTGGGGTTGATGACGATGGAGCCGCCGGAGGGCAGCGGTACCGTGGGCTGGAACATCTGCTCCACCTGCTTTTCCACATGGTACTGGTGGAAGAGGGGTTGGGCGCCGTGGTGGAGGCGGACCGAGGTCTTGTCCCGCTGGGTCGGGGGCAGCAGCTGGAGGAAGGCCTTGACCTGCTCCAGGGCCTCGGGGTTGTCCACCAGGATCTCGCGGATCTCGGTGGTATAGTGGTCGCGCAGGAAGCGGGAGATGATGTTCTGCTCCTTGTAGACCAGCGACGGCGCGGGCTGGGTCTGGCCGCGCTTCTTGATCTCCTCCCAGAGGTTCAGGAGGTAGCGCAGGTCCTGGGCGAGTCCCGTCTTGGTGATCTCCTGGCTGGCGGTGCGGACGATGTAGCCGATGCCCTCGGGGATCTTGAGGCTTTCCATCATCTCCCGCAGCTGGCGGCGTTCCGCCTCGTTGTCGATCTTGCGCGAGATGCCGGCGCTGTCGCTGCCCGGCATCAGGACAAGATAACGGCCGGGCAGCGAAAGGTAGGTGGTGAGCATGGCGCCCTTGTTGCCGGTGGCCTCCTTGACCACCTCCACCAGCACCTCCTGCCCCTTCTTCACCACGTCCTGGATGCGCAGATCCTTCCAGTGGGTGTCGGGGGAGACGTCCACGGCATAGTATTCCGGGTGGATGTCGCTGAAGGGCAGAAAGCCGTTTTTGACGTGGCCGATGTCCACGAAGGCGGCCTGGAGGTTGGCCTCCACCGCGGTGATCCGCCCCTTGTAGATGTTGCCCTTGGCCAGGGCCTGGCTCACCGTTTCGATGTGGAAGGATTCGACCTTGCCGTTTTCCACCAACGCCAGGCGGCATTCCTCGGGTTCGTCGGTGTTGATGAGGAGCTTGCAGCCGCCTTTGCCTGATGATGCCGGGGACAGGCGTGTCTCTTCGCTCGTTGCCTCTGCTGCTTCCGTGGCCGTCATCGAAGTCGCTTGTTCGGCGCTTTTTCCCTTGCCCCGGCGGGAGCGACCGCCCCGGCGGGAGGAGCGCCGGGAGCGGGAGGATTTGCTGGGCGGCTGCTGTGCGTCTTCTGCCTGCGGCGGCTCGTTGCCGGAGGGAGGGGTTTTGGGGGCGGTTTTTTCGGTGGGCATGGCGGTATGGGCCTCAGGCTGTGCGGCTGCGCCGCTGGTGTTTGGGGTCTCCTCCGCACTGGCCTTCTTGGGCTTCAGCCATTGGCTGACGCGGGTGAACATGGAGGGGGTCTGGTCGTCTTGCATGGTCGGTGTTACGCCTTTTTCGGTTGATAGTATTCCTTGTGGTGGTGGGCGGTCTTCATGAGTTGGCCTTGCGCCACCAGTTGCTCCAGCGCCTGTTCGGTGGGGGCGGTTTCGAGGTTCAATGCCTCGGCCACGTCGGCTGCCGTGCAGGGGCGGCGCAGAAGCATGGCGAGGATGGCCGATTCATCGGCCGTGTGAAATTTTTCCCGTTCGCGGGTGGTGAAATCGACGAGGATTTCCACCGGGACCGTGAACTGCCGGGCGATCTGGGTCAGCTCCGCCTTGGTCAGGGGCTGGGCGAAGGATTCGAGCGGTGGCCGGGCAACGGTGTTCAACTGCACCTTGGTCGGCTGGATGCCGGCCACGGCCTCCCTGATGGCTGCGATATCCGCCGGGCTGTCGTTGATTCCCTTGGCCAGAAGGATTTCGAGCCAGTACTGGCCGCTGAATTCCTTACGGAAACGGACAAGCCCTTCGATCACCAAGGCAAGCGGCGCGCAGGCGGCCGGCCGGTTGATCTTGCGGTAGCTTGCCTCCAGGGCTGCGTCCAGGGAGGGGATGACGATATCGGCCGGCATGAGATCCTGCCGGACCTGCGGGTCGTGGAGCAGGGAGCCGTTGGTGAGTATGGCGACCGGTTTGGTGGTGCGTTCCTTCAGGTAGCGGATGACGGTGCCAATGCCGGTGTGCAGCGTCGGCTCGCCCGAGGCGGTGATGGTGCAGACATCAAGGCGCGCCACTGCCGCGCCATCGTTCAGAAAGGCGTCGATCTCGCGGAGGATCGTGGAGGTGGGGACGTATTCCTTGCGGTCGCAGGTGAATTCGGTGGTCGGCCCGATCTCGCAGTAGATGCAGTTGAAGTTGCAGATTTTCGGGGGAAGGAGGTCGATGCCCAGCGAGAGACCGAGCCGCCGGGAATTCACCGGGCCAAAGATATGCTTCATGCGGAAACAATGCCTGTTGTGGGCGTTTGTCGAAGGTTGGGGGCTATGGCACACGGCGACGCCGCCGTGAATACGCCCGGGCCTCGCCCGAGGCCGCCGTCAACCGCTCCGCCAACGGTTTCAGGGCTCAGTTTCCCGACAGCCCCCGCGGGCGGAGCAATTTTGTGGGCGCATCGGACTCTAATTGGCTGATTTTTAAAATAAATCACATCCTGCCAATTGGCAAGCCCAATTGTGCACGACTTTTGCCTTGACACCTGGGTGCCGCACTGCGTAGATTCGATGCGGAGAAGCAGGCACCAGCCGCCGTTTTTGTAAGGAAATCCACAGGACGACACCATGCGCAGCGATGCATTGCGAAAAGGATTGGAACGGGCTCCCCATCGGTCACTCTTGAAGGCCATGGGCTACACCGACGAGGAGATCAACCGGCCGCTCATCGGCATCTGCCACGCCCACAACGAGATCATCCCCGGCCATGTCCACCTCGACAAGCTGGTCGAGGCGGTCAAGGCGGGGGTTCGGCTGGCCGGCGGTACGCCGGTGGCCTTCGGTACCATCGGTGTTTGCGACGGTCTGGCCATGAACCATGCCGGCATGAAGTATTCCCTGGCCAGCCGCGAGGTCATCGCCGACTCGGTGGAGATCATGGCCATGGCCCACCCCTTCGATGCCCTGGTGCTCGTTCCCAACTGCGACAAGGTGACGCCGGGCATGCTGATGGCCATGCTGCGGGTCAATGTTCCGGCGGTGATGGTGAGCGGCGGCCCCATGCTCACCGGCCGCTTTCGCGGCAGGGACGTGAACCTGATCAGCGTTTTCGAGGGGGTCGGCCGGGTCAAGGCGGATACCATGAGTCTTGAGGAACTGTGCGAGCTGGAGGAAAAGGCCTGCCCCGGCTGCGGCTCCTGCGCCGGCATGTTCACCGCCAACTCCATGAACTGTCTGGCCGAGGCCATCGGCCTGGCCCTGCCCGGCAACGGCACGATCCCGGCGGTTTCCGGCGCCCGCATCCGCCTGGCCAAGAAGGCCGGCATGGCGGTCATGCACCTTCTGCACGAGAATATCCGGCCCCGCGACATCGCCACCCGCGAGGCCTTTGAAAATGCCATGGCGGTGGACATGGCCTTGGGCTGCTCCACCAACACCGTGCTCCATGTGCCCGCCATTGCCAGGGAGGCCGGCGTCGATCTGCCCCTGGCCTTCTTCAACGAGGTCAGTGCCAAGATTCCCCACATCTGCAGCCTGATTCCCGGCGGCAGCCACAGCATGCAACAGCTTGACGAGGCCGGCGGCGTGCCGGCGGTGATGGCCGAACTGCTCAACACCGACGAGGGCTTGAACCTCGACGTGCTCACCGTGACCGGCAAGACCCTGCGGGAGAACCTGGAGGAGGTCAAGGTGCTGGATGCCGACATCATCCGGCCGGTGGACGAAGCCTACCACAAGGTTGGCGGTATTGCCGTGCTTTACGGCAACCTCGCCCCGGAGGGAGCGGTAGTCAAGCAATCGGCGGTGGCCGATGAGATGCTCACCCATACCGGCCCGGCCCGGGTCTTCAACTCCGAGGCCGAGGCGCACGCCGCAATCCTCGATGGCAAGATCAAGAGCGGCGATGTGGTGGTCATCCGCTACTGCGGCCCCAGGGGGGGGCCGGGCATGCCGGAGATGCTTTCGCCCACCGCGGCGATTGTCGGCATGGGGCTCGGCAAGAGTGTGGCGCTCATCACCGATGGCCGCTTCAGCGGCGGTACGAAGGGGGCCTGCATTGGCCATGTCTCGCCGGAGGCGGCGGATGGCGGTCCCATTGCCCTGGTCGAGGAAGGAGACAAGATCAGCATCGACATCCCCAGGCACAGGCTGGAATTGAAGGTCGCCCCGGCAGAACTGGAAAAACGGCGGGAAAAGTGGCAGCCACCGGCTCCCAGGATCACCAGCGGCTATGCCGCCCGCTACGCGCGCCTGGTGACCTCCGGCAGCACCGGCGCGGTGCTCAAGGATTCTTTCTAGACGCGGCCCCGGACGGCAACGGATGCACCAGCGCGCGGCAAGGGAAGGAAGAGCAGGGCAACTGGCCGCCCTGGTGGGGCTTGTGGTCCTGCTCTGGCCGCTGGCAGCCTGGGCCAAGCCGGTGCCGTGGGAAATCACCGCCGATTCCCTGATTCATTACGAGAACCCCAAGTCCATCTTCGCCGAGGGCAACGTGGTGCTGGTCCGTCCCAAGGAGGCCGGGCCGCCGCTTACCATCACCGCCGACTGGATGCGCTACGATGTGGAACTGGGTCTGGTCAAGGCCCGTGGCCATGTCTTCATCGACTCGCCGGGCGGGGAGGAGGTGCGCGCCGAGGTGGCCAAGCTCGATCTCAACAGCCAGGTCGGCACCATGGAGAATGCCACCATTTTCATGGAAGAGGACCACGTCTACCTGCAAGGGAAAACAGTCGAGAAAACTGGTGAGTTGACCTATACCCTTCACGAAAGCCGCTTCTCCGCCTGCCGTCCAACCGAGGGCAGCAAACAGCCGTGGGCCATCGACAGCAGCCGGGCCAAGATAACGCTGGAAGGGATGACCCACCTTGTCCATCCCTGGCTGAACGTCATGGATGTACCGGTGGCCTACTCCCCTTACCTGCTGATCCCGACCAAGACCAAGCGGGCAACGGGTTTTCTTTTTCCGGAGTGGTCGCACTCAAGCCGCGACGGCTTCGGCCTCGTGGCGCCTTTTTTCGTCAACCTTTCCCCGAGCAGCGACATCACCCTCTACCCCGACTACAGGTCGAAGCGGGGGCTGATGTATGGAGGTGAGTTCCGCTATGTGGCGAGCCCACGCTCCAAGGGGGTCCTGATGCTGGATTACCTTCAGGACGATCTCGTCGATACGGACAACGATGATTACAAGAATGACGGTTTTCTCCGGGTTGCGCGCAACCGGTACTGGCTGCGCGGCAAGGCGGATCATGTCTTTGGCAATGGTGTCGTGGGACGCCTTGATCTGGATCTGATTTCGGATCAGGATTTTCTGCAGGATCTGGCCGATGGTGCGTATGGTTTTGAAGAGAATCATGCTCTTTTCATGGAGGCGTTCGGACGTGGCCTCAGGGAAAAAAGCCTGACCGAACGGGAGTCCACGGCCCAGCTCATCAAGGGTTGGGGCAACATGGTGTTGAGCGGTGAGTTACGCACGGTGCAAAATGTCCAGAACGACCTGCTGTTGTCCGGCGCGGATGGGGACGGAATTCTGGAGCCGGGAGAAACCGCCTGGCTGGATAAGCGGATCAGCCCCCTGCAAACCCTGCCGCGGGTGAATTTTACTGGCCGGGAACCGATTGGCGGCAGACGGCTCAGTCTCGCCTGGAATACGGAGTATGTGAACTACTGGCGGGAACGGGGTCTCGGCGCCCATCGCCTCGATCTCCATCCCCAGGTTGTCACCCCCTTGCCTCGCATTGGCTGGGTGGAGGGCAGGATGACCACCGGTGTTCGCGAGACCGCTTACGACGTTCAGACCAACAAGAATGCCGACTGGGCTTTTGGCACCTTCCAGGAGCGGACGGCCTTTGATTTTGAGGGAAATATCGCCACCCTTCTCATGCGCGATTTTGATCTGTCGTTCGGGGAGGTTCAGTGGCTTGAGCATGTGATTCGTCCCAATCTCATATACAGTTATGGCTCCCATACCTCGGAGCGGGAGCTGCCGAGTTTCGACAGCATTGACCGCCTTGGTTCGAGAAATTGGCTCACCTACGAGTGGAACAACTATTTCGACATTGGTGGCGACGGCGGCGGAGAGGCCTTCTGGAGCCGTCAGCTCGGACAATTCAAGATCTTTCAGAGCTACGATCTGCGGGAAATGCGGCGAGACCTGGTTGGGGCCGATGACAAACGCCGGGAGTTCTCGGACGTACGCCTTGATCTCTATGCCTATCCTTTGAAATCACTCTCGTTGCGCTACGAGACCAACTTCAGCGTGTACGGGCAGGGAATAAACCGTTACCAGCTGACGGGACAGTACGGCATTGCGCGGTTGGCCAGTATTTCCGTCGATTACCGCTACCTCAAGTACAGCAGCATGGTGGAGCCCTATTTCTATACCAACGTCGGCGATTCCCAGCACGATATCGGGACAACCTTTTTCGCCCAGTTGACCCCGGCGCTTTCCGCCACCGGCTCCCTGAACAAGTCGTTTTCCTCAAGCCATACGGTCTCTTCCGCCCTGGGCCTTCTTTACAGGCCGGATTGCTGGACGATGAAGGTGGAGATGCGGAGTTCCGCGGACGATGAGCAAAGCATCATGGTGGTCTTTCTCCTTGAGGGCATCGGGCCGCTCCTCTCCATCGAGAAGGAAAAGAAGAAGGAAAACATGTAGTTTTATGGTGGCTGGAGGCCCGTTCTACGATCTTTTCAATGGCGATGCCGACGGCATCTGTGCCCTCCACCAGTTGCGGCTCCATGACCCGCGGCCGGACGCCAAGCTGATTACCGGCGTGAAAAGGGACAACACCCTGCTCCGCCATCTCGCCGGGGTCACGGGGGCCGCAATCACGGTGCTCGATGTCTCGCTCGACCGCAACCGCGCCTATCTCCTGCCGCTGCTCGACACCTGCTCGATCTTCTACGCCGACCACCATTTTTCCGGCGAGATCCCGGTCTCGACGAACCTTGCGGCGCATATCGACCCCAGCCCCGAGGTGTGCACCGCGCTGATCATCGACCGCCTGATCGGCGGCCGTTTCCGCTCCTGGGCCGTGGTGGGGGCCTTTGGCGACAACCTGCACGACGTGGGGGAGCGGGCGGCGCGGGAGGGGGGCCTGGCAGCGGAGGAGACCTTGTGCCTCAGGGAGCTTGGGGAACTGATGAACTACAACGGCTACGGCCGCACAGTTGAGGATCTTTTCTGCCATCCGGCGGTGCTCTACGAGGAGGTGCGCCCTTTTGCCGATCCGCTGGCCTTTGCCCGGGAATCGTTGCTGTTGCCCAAGCTGCGCGAGGGCTATCGGGACGATATGACCCGCGCCGGCACGGTATCGCCGGCCATGGATACTGCGGCCGGCCGCGTCTACCTCTTTCCCGATGCCCCATGGGCGAGGCGGGTGGCGGGAGTGTTCAGCAACGACCGGGCGCGGGAACGTCCGGAGAAAGCCCATGCCCTGCTGGTGGACAACGGCGACACCACCACCATGGTGAGTGTGCGGGCACCGCTTGCGACGAAACAGGGGGCCGATGCCCTGTGCCGCGCCTTTCCCACCGGCGGAGGCAGGACCGCGGCCGCCGGCATCAATGCCCTGCCCAACCCGATGATCGAAGAATTCCTGAAGTCTTTCCAGGAGGTTTTTGCCCCATGAGCGTGTCGCGTTATTTCCTGCTGTTGCTGTGTTTGTTGATGTCGCTCGCCGGCTGCGCCACGCATCTGCCGCCGGCGCCGGAGACGGAAGTGCCGCCGGTGGCCGCACCCGCGCCGCCTCCTGCCGCCCCGCCCAAGGCCGCCGACCTGGTGGAGGACGGCCAGCCCATCGACCTCGCCAGTGAGCGCTATCAGGCCCTCTTTGCCGAATTGCGCACCCGGCATGGCTTCAGCGAGGAACAACTGGCAGCGGTTTTCGCCGGCGTCACCATCAAGAAGCGGGTACTTGAACTGATGGACATGCAGTGGGAGGCCAAGCCCTATCATGAATATTTTCCGCGCTTCATCACCCTGGGGATGATCAGCAAGGGCAGGAAGCTGCTGGCGCAGCACCGGGAGATACTGGACCGGGTGGAGGCGGAAATCGGCGTGGAACGCGAAATCGTGGTGGCGATCTGGGGCATCGAGACCCAGTTTGGCAACCATGAAGGGGCTTTCAACCTGTTCCAGACCCTCAACACCATGTTCGACGCCTACCCCCGGCGCAGCAAATTCTATCGCCAGCAGCTCGTCGAGTTTCTGCTGCTTTGCCGGGAGAACGGGGTGGAGCCGCGGCAGGTCATGGGCTCTTACGGCGGGGCCTTTGGCCAGACCCAGTTCATCCCGTCGAGCTTCCGGGCCTATGCGGTGGATTTCGACAACGACGGCAAGCGGGATGTCTGGAATTCCGTGCCCGACGTGCTGGCCAGCATTGCCAACTATCTCAAAAAATCGGGCTGGACCCTCGGCGCCCCGGTCTACTGGGAATTGGGGGAGGCGCTGCAGGACGAGCGGTTGACCGAGGCATACAAGACCGGCCGCAAGGGGGTGCTGCCGTGGCAGGTGGTGCAGGAGGCGCAAGGGGTTGCCCTGCCTTCGCCCCCGGGCGACAGGCCCCTGACCATCGTCGGCCTGGAGCGGGAGGATGGTGGGATGCGCTATGTGGCCGGCTATCCCAATTTCCAGGCCATCACCAAGTGGAACAACTCCAACCGCTACGCCATGGCGGTCACCGAACTGGCGGAGAGATTCCGGGAGGCGCTGCCGGCGCCGGCGGCCAACGGGGGGAGCGGTGAGTAAGGGGCCGGCCGAACCCGGCCATGACGACCGCGCCGTTGCTCTTCGTTTGTCCGCGGAGGGGAGGCAGCTGAGTTGAAGAAAATATGCGTGATCGACGGCCAGGGCGGCGGCATCGGTGCCGCCCTGGTCAAGGCTCTGCGGGAAAGTTATGGCGAGGCTGTCGAGGTGATCGCCCTCGGCACCAACACCATGGCCACGGCGCAGATGCTCAAGGCCGGCGCCAACAAGGGCGCCTCGGGCGAGAATGCCATCTGCAGGACGGTGCAGGGGGCCGATTGCGTCATCGGCCCGATTTCCGTCTCCTGGGCCAATGCCATGCTGGGCGAGGTGACGCCGCGGATGGCCGAGGCCGTCACCTCCTGTGCCGCGACAAAAATCCTGCTGCCACTGTCCCAGGAGCAGATCGAAATCGTGGGGGTGGCGAAGGAACCGTTGCCGCACCTGGTGCAGATGGCCATCGGAGAGAAGATCAGGGAGGTAGTGCAGGATGTGTGAGGCCAGCGCGTATGTGGTCCGGGAAGGGGAAGAGCGCCTGCTCTTGGAATCGGTGGACATCATCAGGCCGGAAGGCGATGGGGGATATCGGCTGATCAGCATCTTCGGCGAACAGAAGCTCGTCCGCGGCCGGATCGTTGAGATGAATCTCGTGAACCACCGTATTCTCTTTGAAGAAGGAACCGACTGAGGCGGGGTTGCCGGAACGTTCCGCGGCCCATGAGAAACATATGCAACGCAGGAGGAGTCACCGATGACCAGGGGAAGCCATCCGCACGAGCACACCCACTCCCACGAGCACACCCATTTCCACGAACATGGCCACAGCCACGATGGCAAAGAACACAGCCATCCGCACCAGCATCGCCACAGCCACGCCCATACCTTTCAGCACGAACACGAGCATGACCACTCCGGCGACGGCGGTGTCCACGACCACCAGCATGCCCCCGGCGCGGACACTCCCCATGAGCATGCCCATCCCGGTCATGATCAGGAGCCGCACGATCACGACCACCAGCCATGACCACCGGGCCATGCCCGGAAGGCAGGGGGAAAAATCTTGACACCGGCGCGGCTTCCCTGGTAGGTTCGATGCGATCCGGCGGCAGAAGCCGCCAGGGGCCGGGGTATCCGGCCAGCTGTTTTTCCGGCAGTTTGTTGTAACGGTACGGGGTCGCCGGAAGAGGCGAAAGCCCCTGCCGGAAAGAATTCAGACGCGAACAGAGCCACGAAGGCTTTTGCTCCCCAGCGGGAGCAGACCTTCGTGGCTTTTTTTTTGCCTTTGTGCGGCGGCGGCACAGGGGAAATCCGCTGGAGAGCCGGGAGCGCCCGCCATGGGAAAAATTCTTCGCCGGACATTGACGCTGCTGGCCTGGGGCCTTGCCGTGCTGGCAGGATTCGCGGCGGCGGCGCAGAGTGGCGAACGCCCCTACCTGACCCTCTATGCCAACGAGGCAGGCGAGAGCGATTCCCCGCGGAATCAGTACCTCCGGCTGGTGCGGGTGCGCATCGAGGAGAACAGGCACTATCCCCTGCCGGCCCGCAAGCAGGGCATGGAGGGGCGGGCAGGGGTGCGGTTCGCCATCGGAAAGGACGGCGTTCCGACAGGCATTGAGCTTGTCGCTCCGTGCCGGCATCGTCTCCTCAACGAGGCGGCGTTGTCGGCGGTACGGAAAGCGGGGCCGTTTCCTGCCCCGCCTGCCGGGGTTTTCACGGGGCAGGTCGCCCTGACGGTGGAGCTTGTTTTTACCCTGGACTGAGCCGGCACGCTGCTGCTGGCGGCCATCGTCCGCCGGCTCAAGGCATGGCAGGGACAAGGGCACGGCAGTGACGCGGAGAGGTTGCTGCTGTTGAGAAGGACATCGACAAAAACACAGGAGAATATCATGCATTGTTTGAAGAACGTCCTGCGCTGTTTCCGCAAAATCATGGCCGGTGCGCTCATTGGCCATCAGATGCTGTTTGCCTCTCCGGGCAGGGCGGCCGAGCCGGTGAGCCACGGCGCGACAGCGGGAGGGGTGCTGCCGGAAATCACGGTCTCCGGGGGAAAAATCATCACCCCCACCAGGCAGCCCGGCGAAACGGTCTTTACCGGCAGCGAAGTCACGGCACAGGGCATTGAAATGCAAGGCGCCAGGGCCGCCACCAGCGTGTACGGCGCCGTGGACATTCTGCCCGGCATCCATGTGGAAAGCGCCGACAGCAATGGCCTTGCCGCCGAGACGAACAACGTCCGGGTCCGCGGGGTGCGCACCATCCTGGGCGCGCTGACGGTGGAGGGGGTGCCCAACTACGGCGGCAATCCCATCGGCCCCCGCGACTATCTCTACGATCTGGAGAACATGCGGGGCATCTCGGTTTACAAGGGAGCGGTTCCCGGCGACATCGGCACCGGAGTGGGTTCCCGCGGCGGAGCCGTGGAGCTCCGTCCGGACTGGCCCCATGATAACGCGGGCTACCGTTTCAGCCAGTCGTTCGGGTCCAACGACTACTCCCGGACCTTCCTGCGTCTGGACTCCGGCTCGATCTCTCCGGCAGGCACCCGCGTGTCCGGTTCCGTTTCCTACACCGATGCGGACAAATGGCGCGGCCCCGGCTCCCTCGGTCCCAGAAAAAACGCCAACCTCGCCCTGGAGCAGCCTGTCGGCGACCGCCTTTCCGCCAGGCTCTGGTTCAACCACAACGACCTGGAACAGCACCTCTACCGGCCGCTGACCGCCACGGACATTCAAAACCTCAAGGAAAACCACGCCAAGGACTACAATGCCGCGCCCACGGGTGTCGCGGCCCAGGACATCTACTACTATGACTACAACCGCGGCAGCTACCGGAACGACGACCTGCTCACCGTGCTGTCCCTGAAGGTGAGCCCCGCGTGGCGTCTCAACGTGAAGCCCTACCATGCCGTGGAAGATACCGAGATCCTGCAGGGCACCACCTCCGGCGGCGGCAGAATCGAAAAAAGAACCCGTGATATCGACCGAACCGGCGTGATCGGCGAGGCCATCCTCGAGGCCGGTGCCGTCAGGACGGTGGTCGGCCACCACTTCGAGGCCTCGGACATGAACATCTTCACCCGCAACTACGCCGTCACCGCGGGGGGCCTCGACTACCGCGGCTACGGCGTGCTGGCCTCTTCGGGAACCGGCTATATCAACAGCCCCTACCTGAAGGTTGCCGGCCATCGCGAGGGGGTGGACTGGCAGGCCGGAATGAAATACTTCCACTTCAAGGATGCGGCCAGCGAGGGCTATACCACCGGGCCGGCGCCGGATTACGCCCTGGTGCGGGCCACGGACCTGGACCGCGAGAGCACCATCTATGATATCTGGCTTCCCTCCCTGGGCGCTGCCTGGAACCTGACGGACGATATCCAGTTCCACGGCAGCTACGGCAGGAATTTCATCCGCCCCTATTCCTATATTCCCCTGATCAACCTCTACAACACCAACCGTGCCGCCTTCCAGGCCCAGGGCATCACCCTGCAGCAGCTTTTCGACGGCTACGCCATCGAACGCTCCGACACTGTGGATCTGGGCGTGCGATACAGCGGCGGCTGGTTCGACCTGGCTCCCACCCTCTTCTGCGGAAAGCACAAAAATCTGCTCGTCACTGTCCACGACCCGCGGGTCAACCTGAACTACCAGCAGAACGTGGGGCGCGCCACCGGCTACGGCCTCGATCTGGAGATGAACGCCTACCTCGGCAGCGAACTCACCCTCTTTGTCAACCCCACCTGGACGCGGCTTACCTACGACGGCGACCTGACCTATGCGGGAAGCCGCCTGGCGGCGGACGGCAACCAGGTGGTGGACACCCCGGAGTGGCTGCTCAAGAGCGGGCTGATCTACCGGCCGGGCAACTTCGAAATCGTGCCCATGCTGCGTTTGCTTGGCACCCGCTATGCCGATGTCGAGCATAAAGGCGAGGTGGGCTCCGCGGTGGTGGCCGACCTCAGGATGGGCTACACCCTGTCCAGGGTCCTTGCCGCGGAGTCGGTGAAGATCGCCCTTGATCTCACCAACCTCTTCGACAAGAAATACGTCTCGGTGATCAACGCCTCCGACGACACCCGGAACGGGGTCGCCACCTATCACCCGGGCGCGCCGTTCGCCGCCATGCTGAGCATGACCATGTCGTATTGAGCCATAACCCAAGGAGGCGTCTATGCTGCTTCCCCTTGATTTGGCCGTCCTGGCTTGGAGGCTGAGCCATATTTCCCCGGAACTGGCCCTGGGCTGGCGGCTGGGCAGGCATGCCCACGATTTCTTTTGCGGCCTCGACGGGGTGCGCATCGCCGCCACCGGCCACGACCACACCCTTGCTGGAGCCGGAGTGGCTGGCGGGGCACGGCGTCCGTTGCCTCACGCAATCGGAATAAACAGGGAACAACGACCGATCACAGGAGAAAGAAGATGAATACCACAGTGAAAGATTGGGAACGGTGTGTGGCATTCCACGGCCATGCCTGCCCCGGCCTGGCCATCGGGGTCCGGGCCTGCGAGGCTGCCGCAGCGCATCTCGGCATCACCATGGCCAGGGACGAAGAGGTGGTCTGCGTCACCGAGAACGACGCCTGCGGAGTGGATGCGGTTCAGGTCCTTGCCGGCTGCAGTGTGGGCAAGGGCAACCTGATCCTGCGGAACACCGGCAAGATGGCCTTCAGCTTCTTCTGCCGGAGCAGGGACACCGCCGTCCGCCTGGTTTTCCGGAAGCCCATGGCCGGGGAGGGCATGGACCGCGCCGCCATGCAGCACCATATCCTCACCGCCCCCCTGGAGGAACTGTTCGATTGCAAGGCACCGCCATATGCCCTGCCCGACAAGGCGCGGCTCTTTGCCTCGGTGGTCTGCGAAGAGTGCGGCGAGAGCTGTGCCGAGCATTGCGCCCGGCTGCACGAGGGCAGGAAGGTCTGCCTGGACTGCTTTGCCGCCTATTCCCGGGGCTGGTGAGGAGGCAGACATGGCTGACTGGATGCGACATTGCGGGAGATTGGCAGGGGGCTTCCTGCTGGGCTGCTGCCTGGTTGCCCCGGCGGAGGCCGCGGCGGCCGGGCGAATTTCCGTCACCGATCTCGCCGGCCGTACGGTTGCCGTTCCTGCCCAGGTGAAGCGCATCGTGCCCCTGGGCGGCGCCCTGCGTCTGGTAGTCTACCTGCAGGCGCAGGAGATGGTGGTGGGGGTGGAGGCCATGGAACAGAAACGGGCCCCGGACGCGGCCGGCCGCCCATACACGCTGGCCGTCGCCGACCGCGCCGCGAAGCTGCCCGCCATCGGCGAAGGCGGGCCGGGCAGGCTGCCTGATTTCGAGCGGATCATGGCGGTGGCCCCGGATCTGATCCTCGCGGTGGGGATCGACAACGGTCAGGTGGAGACCATCCAGCAGAAGACCGGGGTGCCGGTGGTGGTGCTGCATCCGGGCGCCTTTTCCGCCCTGGATCTGGAACAGGTGCGCCGCGCCTTCCGGTTGCTGGGCCGGGTCCTCCAGCGGGAAAAACGGGCCGCGGAACTCATCGGCTATCTAGATGCCAACGAACGGAGCCTGCGGCAACGGGCGGCGGCTCTGCCGATGCGTCCTCTGGTGTACGTGGGGGCCATCGGCTTCAAAGGGCGGCACGGCATCACCAGCACCGAATCAGGCTACGCGCCGCTTGCCTGGATCAATGGCCGCAATGCCGCCGACGCCCTCGGCAGGCCGGGTCACCTCTTCATCGACCCGGAACAGCTGCTGCGCTGGGATCCGGAGATCATTTTTCTCGATGCCGGCGGACTTGCCATGGTGGCGGAGGAATACCGCCGCAAACCCGCACTGTATCGGGGGCTCAGGGCGGTGCGCAACGGCAGGGTCTTTGTGGCGCCGCCCTACAACTTCTATCACACCAACCTGGAGGTGGCCCTGGCCAACGCCTGGTTCATGGGCACGGTCCTGGCGCCGGAGCGCTTTGCCGATATCGAGCCGGCGGCCAAGGCCGACGAGATTTTCCGCTTTTTCACCGGCGTGGCGGGGTATGAGCGCCTCAGCAGGGAACTGCACGGTTACGGCCGGGTCGAGTTCGGCGACCATGGGCTCAGGGCGGTGCGCTAGATGAATGTCCGGAGCCAGTACCATCGGGCCGTCATTCGCAAACTGGCCCTCGGCACGGGACTGCTGGCAGCCCTGGTCGCCGCCGCCGGCTATTCCATCACCGTCGGTTCGCTGGCCATCGGGCCGGGAGCGTTGCTGGATGCGTTGCTGGGGGTGGAGGCGCCCTTCCGGCACGTGCTCTTGTCCATCCGCCTGCCCCGGACGGTTGGGGCGGTGCTGGCCGGGGCCGGGCTGGGGGTGGCCGGTGCGGTCATGCAGGACATCCTGCGCAATCCCCTGGCCTCGCCCTTTACCACCGGCGTTTCCCAGGGCGCCGCCTGCGGGGCGGCCTTTGCCATCATTGTCCTCGGCGCCGGCCAGGTTCATGCCGTGGGCAACGAGGCAGTGACCGTGGCCTCTCCCTGGCTGGTGGTCTTTGCCGCCTTCTGCGGGGCCATGCTGGCGGTGGCCTGCATCCTTGGGATCTCCAGCCTGCGGCGGGTCAGTGCCGAGGCGGTGATTCTGGCCGGAGTGGCGCTGGCCGCTTTCTTTGGCGCGGCCACCATGCTGCTGCAGTACTTTGCCAGCGACATGCAGGTGGCGGCCACGGTCTTCTGGACCTTCGGCGATCTGGGCAAGGCGGGGTGGCGGGAAAACGGCAGCATGCTTTGCGCCCTGGGCGTTGCCCTGCTCTGGTTCCGGGTCGCCGGCTGGCGCCACAATGCCCTGCAATGGGGGGATGAGGTGGCGGAAAGCATGGGCGTGCGGGTGGTGCGGCTGCGGGTGGCGAGTCTGGCGGCCAGTTCCTTCGTGGTGGCGGTGACCACCGCCTTTCTGGGGGTGATCGGCTTTGTGGGGCTTCTCGCCCCGCATACCGTGCGTTTTCTGGTGGGCAGCGACCATCGTTTCCTCCTGCCCTGTTCCGCCCTTTTCGGCGCGCTGCTGCTCCTGGGTTCCGACATTCTGGCCCGGACCGTCATGCAGCCGGTCACCCTGCCGGTGGGCATTGTCACCTCCCTTGCCGGCGCCCCGCTTTTTCTCGCCCTGCTGATCAGAAAGGGGAGGCGATAGCATGCTGGAGGTCAGGAATTTGCGCCTTGCCCGCAAGGGCCGCACCATCCTGCAGGATATTCATTTCTCCCTGCCGCCAGGCGAACTCGTCGCGCTGCTCGGCGTGAACGGCTCGGGCAAATCGACCCTGCTCAAGGCGGTGGGCGGTCTCCTCCGGCCGGAGCAGGGGAGCGTGCTGGTGAACGGCGCAGCCGTATGCGGAATGTCGGGGAGGGAACGGGCCAAAGCGATCGGCTACCTGCCCCAGAAGGCCAACGGCATCTGCTGCCCGGTTTTTGACGCCGTACTGCTCGGCCGCCTTCCCCATCTGGGCTGGCGCGTGTCACCGAGCGATTTCGCAACGGTGGAGAGGGTGCTTGCCCTGCTCGGCCTTGAACAGCATGCCATGCAGTCCACCATCGAACTGAGCGGCGGGGAGTTCCAGAAGGTGGCCATCGCCCGGGCCCTGGCCCAGGAACCCCGCGTGTTGCTGCTCGACGAGCCGACCAGCCATCTGGACATCCGGAGTCAATTGGAGATCATGGCCCTTCTCAAGCGGATGACCACCGAGCTGGAATTCATCACCCTGGTGGTGCTGCACGACCTCAATGCGGCGCTGCGTTTTGCCGACCGTCTGCTGCTGCTCAAGGAGGGCCGGCTTTTTGCCTGCGGCGACCGGAGCGTGCTGACTGCCGCGACCATCCGCGAGGTTTACGGCATGGAGGCCCACCTCACGCAGATCGACGGCATTGTCGGGGTGCTGCCGGTGGCGCCCTGCTGCCGGCAGTGAAGGAAAGAAAGAAGGCGCCGGGAAACCCCGGCGCCTTCTTGTTTGTGGTCGCGGAAAGGGAGTTGCTTACTTCTTGATGAAGGTCTTGCTGCCGGCCACCAGGGTGTCCACCACCGTCGGGTCGGCCAGGGTGGAGGTGTCGCCGAAATCGTGGGCCTCGGTCTCGCCGGCCGCGATCTTGCGCAGGATGCGGCGCATGATCTTGCCGCTGCGGGTCTTGGGCAGGCCATCGCTGAACTGGATGAACTCCGGCGTGGCGATGGGGCCGATTTCCTTGCGCACGTGGGTCTTGAGCGCGGCGCGCAGTTCGTCGCTGGGCCCGATGCCGGCCTTCAAGGTCACGTAGGCATAGATGGTCTGGCCCTTGATCTCGTGGGGCGCGCCGACCACGGCGGCCTCGGCCACCTCGGGATGGGCCACCAGGGCGGATTCGATCTCGGCGGTGCCCAGGCGGTGGCCGGAGACGTTGATCACGTCGTCCAGGCGGCCCATGACCCAGAAGTAGCCGTCTTCGTCCTTGCGGGCGCCGTCTTCCGGATCGTAGATGCCGGCATAGCGGGAGAAGTAGGTCTTCTTGTAGCGGGCCGGGTCGCCGAAGACGCCGCGCAGCATGCCGGGCCAGGGGCGGCGGATGACCAGATGGCCGCCCTCGTTGGGTCCGGCCTCGGTGCCATCCTCGCGCAGGATGGCGGCGTCGATGCCGGGCAGCGGCCGGGTGGCGGAGCCGGGCTTGAGCGGCGTGGCATAGGGCAGGGCGGAGATGAGGATGCCGCCGGTCTCGGTCTGCCACCAGGTATCGACGATGGGCAGCTTTGATTTGCCGATGTTCTCGTGGTACCAGATCCACGCCTCGGGGTTGATGGGCTCACCCACCGAGCCCAGAATGCGCAGGGAGGAGAGGTCGTGCTTCGCGGTCCACTGGGTGCCTTCCCGCATGAGGGAGCGGATGACGGTGGGCGCGGTGTAGAAGATGTTGGCCTTGAACTTCTCGCACACCTGCCAGAAACGGTCCGGCTTGGGGAAGGTGGGCACGCCCTCGAACATGAGCGAGGTGGCGCCCAGGGCCAGCGGGCCGTAGAGGATATAGGTGTGGCCGGTGATCCAGCCGATGTCGGCGGTACACCAGTAGACGTCGTTGTCCTTCATGTCGAAGACCCACTGGCAGGTATGGGCCGCGTAGGTCAGGTAACCGCCGGTGGTGTGGACCACGCCCTTGGGCTTGCCGGTGGAGCCGGAGGTGTAGAGGATGAACATGGTATCCTCGGCATCCATGCTCTCCGGCGGGCAGTCGGCGGTGATGCCGTCGGCGGCCATCTCCTCGTGCCACCAGGAGTCGCGGCCTTCCTGCATGGGCACCGCGTTGCCGGCGCGCTGCACCACGATGCAGTGCTTCACCGAGTCGCATTCCTTCAAGGCCTCGTCGGCATTGGGCTTCAGCGGAATGGTCTTGCCGGCGCGGAGCACCGCATCGGAGGTGATGAGCACCTTGGCCTCGCAGTCCTGCACGCGGCTCTTCAGGCTCTGGGCCGAGAAGCCGGCAAAGACCACGCTGTGGATGGCGCCGATGCGGGTGCAGGCGAGGAGCGCAATGGCCAGCTCCGGGATCATGGGCAGGTAGACCGAAACGCGGTCGCCCTTTTTCACGCCCTTCTTCTTGAGGACGTTGGCGAAACGGCAGACCTCGGTGTGCAGCATCTGGTAGGTGTAGACCTTGACGTCGTTTTCCGGTTCGCCCTGGAAGATGATGGCGGCCTTGTTGCGGCGGCCATTGGCGAGATGGCGGTCCAGGCAGTTGTAGGAAACATTCAGCTTGCCGTCCACAAACCACTTGATTTCCGGCTTGTGCATGTCGGCGTCCAGCACCTTGCTCCACTTTTTGTCCCAGGTGATGAGTTCACTGGCGCGGTCGGCCCAGAAGCCTTCCGGGTCCTCCATGGAGCGTTTGTAGTGGGCCTCATACTCCGCCATGCTCTTGACGGCGGCCTGGGCCTGGCCTTCGGCAGGAGGGTGGAACAGCCGTTTTTCCTGCATCAAACTTTCGATTTTGCTTTCCTCTGCACTCATGTCGCCTCTCCTAGCAAGTTGTTGGAATCAAGGCATACACCCGCCTTGGATGGTGTCATCCCCTGGAAACCTCACGTGTATGCGCCTTCTCACAAACAGCCGGAAAAAAGCATCCCTCCGCCACCTCTTTAGCACATGGATCGCGGAAGTCTCAAGGGAAAAATGGCAGCCGCCGATACCTTCTGTGCGTCAGGCGCTTGGCCGATGGAGCGGGATAGGGATGTACTTTTTTGCCATGCCTGCTATAGTCGGGCCATGACAGCATGTCTTTTCCCTCGATACCGCGGCGCATGGCGGCGCGTGCTGCTCCTGCTGGCCTCGTTGTGGTGGATTGGCGCTGCTCCGGCCCTGGCTGGCGGCGGGAAACAGGGCTGCGGGGCGACGCCGCTGCCTGCCGATGAGCTGGTGGTCTTTCAGGACGACATGGACCTCCGGGACCTGGACGCGGCCATCGACCAGAGCCTGCGGGTGCTGGCGAAACTGCCGGGCAACCGCGAATACCGCCTCTGCGGCGAGGCGTACACCGTGGCGTGGCTTGCCGAATCGTTGCGCGAGATGCGGCAGATCGTCCGCCAGGCACCCGATGCCCAGGCGCTGCAGCGGGAACTGGCGGCCCGTTTCACCATCTGCCGGGCCGGCAGCCCGGAAAAGCCTGGCCGCATCCTGCTCACCGGCTATTTCGAGCCGCTGGCCGAGGGGAGCCTCACCCCGCATGGCGCCTACCGTTATCCTCTCTACCGGCGGCCGGCCGACCTCGCCGAGCGCGATGGTGCCAACGGCAAGGAATGGGGCCGCTACGACCAGGGGTCGTTTGTCCCGTACTGGAGCCGGGCTGAGATCGAGAAGGAAAAACGGCTGGCCGGCCAGGAGCTGGTCTATCTCGCCGATCCGCTGGCCCCGTTCATCCTCCAGGTGCAAGGCTCGGGCAGGGTGCGGCTGCCGGACGGCACGGTGCGGCGAGTGCAATTTGCCGGCAAGAATGGCCGGCCTTACCGCAGCATCGGCAAGGTACTCATCGAGGAGGGGGCGCTCTCCCGGGTCGAGGTGGACATGCCCCGCATCGTCACGTATCTGAGCCAGCTGCCGGCTGCGGAGCGCGACCGCATCCTGCACGCCAACGAGTCCTATGTTTTCTTCCGCTGGGGCGACGATGGCGCTGCCGGCCCGCTGGGCTGCTTCGGGGTGCCGCTCACCGCCGGCCGTTCGCTGGCCGTGGACCAGAGTTGTTTTCCGCCCGGCGTCGTCGGCTGGCTGCGTTCCCGCAAGCCGCGGGTGAACGCGGAGGGCGAGGTGACCGGCTGGGAGCCCTTCTCGCGGTTCGTGCTGAATCATGACCGCGGATCGGCCATTGTCGGTTCCGACCGGGCCGATCTCTTCTGGGGTGCCGGACCCTATGCCCGGACCGCGGCCGGACTTGCCAGGCACCCGGCAGAGCTGGTTTTTCTGGTGAAAAAGAAAGGGTTGTCAGGGCCGGCGAAAATTCGGTAGGATTTGAAAGTCGGGCAGAGAGGACTGAGCGGTCAGCGGGGGCGACAAGGGGGTACCTATGAAGCAACCGGAAGTGGATTACTGGATTTCGGCGATGCTGGAGACCTACGGCAACGTCTCCGACCTCAACGTGACCGTGGGCCGGCCGTTGCAGGTTGAAACCGGCGGCCAGCTGGTGCCGGTGCGGGTGGAGCCCCCGGTTGAGGCGCTTACCTCCTTCCAGGCCGAGGTCTTTGCCCTGAATCTCATCCGCGGCAACCAGCGGTTGTTGAACGACCTGGTGACCCACGGTTCCTGCGATCTTTCCTACTGGCTGGGGGATCGGGCCCGGTTCCGCGTCAACATCTTCTCCCAGAAGGGCAACCTCTCCACCGTGCTGCGCCAGTTGCCCACCAGGATTCCCACCATCAGCCAGTTGAACCTGCCGCCCATCTTCAACAAGATGACCAGCGAACGCAACGGCTTCATCCTCGTCACCGGCGCCACCGGCTCCGGCAAGACCACCAGCCTGGCGGCCCTGCTGGACAAGCTGAACAACGAGCGGGCCGAGCATGTCGTGACGCTCGAAGACCCCATCGAGTTTGTCCACCCCCACCGGCGGGCCACCTTCAACCAGCGCGAGCTGGGCAACGACTTCGACGCCTTTGCCTCGGGCCTGCGGGCCGCCCTGCGCCAGGCCCCGAAGATCATCCTGGTGGGCGAGATGCGCGACCGCGAAACCATGGAGATCGGCATGTCCGCGGCGGAGACCGGCCATCTGGTGCTCTCCACCCTCCACACCGTGGATGCCGGCCAGACCATCAACCGCATCCTCGGCATGTTCGAGCAGGAGGAGCAGGCGCAGATCAGAAACCGCCTGGTGGACACCATCCGCTGGGTAATCTGCCAGCGGTTGCTGCCCAAGATTGGCGGCGGCCGGGTGGCGGCCTTCGAGATCATGGGCATGAACCTGCGGGTGCGCGAACTCATCATGAACGGCGAGTCCGAGGACAAGACCTATTACGACGCCATTGCCGACTCCAAGGCCCTGGGCTGGCAGACCTTCGACCAGCATGTCCTGGAACTCTTCGAGCAGGGGGTGATCACCGAGGAGACCGCGGTTGGCTACTGCACCCGCAAGACCGTGGTCAGCCGCGGACTCGACCGGATCAAGGCCTCCCGCGGCGAGGAAACCACCCAGATCACCGGGCTGGGCATGGAAGAACAGGAAGACCCCCGCAAGCGCAAAGGTTACTAGGACGGCCCATGCCGTCCCCCAGGTGAACGGAGGAAGATGATGCTCTCCCATTGCCCCCATTGCCGGAAAGAGTTGCACCTGAACGAGGCCCAGCAGGAGAAGGTGCAGAAGGCGCTCGATGCGTTGGGCGAAGGCAAGACGCTGAAAATCGGCTGCCCGCTCTGCAAGCAGCCGATCTATCTGCGTCGCGATGGCACGGCTGAAGAGGCCGGAACGGCCCAGGCGGGCGGCAACGGCGAGCGCCCGATGGCGGAAGCCGCTCCCGCGCCCCAGCCGGTGAAGGCGCCGCCGGCCGCGCCCGGGCCGCCGGACGTGGGCTGGCTGGCTGCCGGCGAGTACACGACGCAGGAGGTGGTCAAGGACGTGCCGCTGGTGATGCTCCTCATGGCGGACGGCCCGGCGCGGGCCGCGGTGGCCGATGCCTTCAGCGCCCTGGGCTATCAGCCGGAGTTCCCCGAATCAGGCAGCGCGGCCATGGAGCGCATGCGCTTTGTCAACTTCGCGGCCGTGGTGCTCCACTCAGCCTTCGAAGGGGGCAGTCTCAAGGAATCCTCCTTCCATCGCCACATGTGCGAAATGCCCATGGCCAGCCGCCGCACCATCTACTACGTCCTCGTCGGCCCCGAGTTCCACA
Organism: Thermodesulfobacteriota bacterium; assembly: GCA_040757055.1. GTDB lineage: Bacteria > Desulfobacterota > Desulfobulbia > Desulfobulbales > Desulfurivibrionaceae > JAJZRJ01. The sequence continues at coordinate 36,630 of JBFLXY010000014.1, forward strand.
CGCTCTACGACCTCGAAGCCCTCTCCTTCAGCGCCAACCTGGTGGTGAACGACCAGCAGGCGGTGCAGATGCCCACCATCCTCAAGAAGGGGCTGCGCGACTACCAGGACCTCTTCGGTCCCTTCCTTGAGACCTTGGAAGAACACGGCAAGAAGCAGTAGGAGTTTGGATTTTTATGCATCCCGACTTCGATCTCCCTGGCAGAAGCAAGATCACTGGGCGCAAGTCTACTATCACCGGCCTCTTCCTGACGTCCATTACCCCGATCATTGAACCCACCGATGCCGAAGTCCGGGAAGCTCTCGCGGTCCTGGGCATGACAGAGAGCCATTGCGTCTGTGCTTGTTGCGGCGACCGTCGGACGGAATGGGACCATTTCCGCCCCATCGTGAAAGATAGAAAACCAACCGGGTACATTACGGAAATTGCCAACTTGGTTCCGAGTTGTGGAAAGTGTAACCAGTCGAAGGGCAACAAACCTTGGCAGCAGTGGATAACGAGTTCAGCACGTCACGCCCCCGCAAATAGGAACGTTGCCGATCTCCCACAGAGAATCAAGCGCCTTGAAGCCTATGAAACCTGGCGCAAGCCAGTCATGATCGACTATATAGAAGTCCTTGGCGCAGATGAATGGGGCAAGCACATGCAGTTTCTCGACCAAGTACTTAAACTTCTCGCCGAGGCAGAAAATCATGCCGCTGTCTGTCGGGTAGCTTTGGGTAGCTATAGAAAAGGCTGTGGTTATTCCAAATGGCTAACCTCTCGGTTAACCGGGTCGCCCGCAAGCGGTGCTTGCCGGTCCCGTCCGTTCCGCGTTTCGCGCTTCGGCGGTCCCTGAATTCAAACGTTACACCCAACTCTCCACGTCCAATCCCGGAACCTTCTTGAACTCCCGCAGGTTGTTGGTCACCAGCGTCAGGGAAAGGCTGCTGGCATGGGCGGCAATGAGCATGTCCAGGCTGCCGATGGGCTGTCCTTTTTTCTCTAAGTGGGCGCGAATTTCTCCGTAGCGGCAGGCAGCGCGGTCGTCAAAGGGGAGGATTTCCAGCGGGGCGACAAAGGCTTGCAGCGCCTCGTTGTTCTGTTGTGGCCGGCTGCTCTTGGCCACGCCGAATTCCAGTTCCGCCAGGGTGATGGCGGAGATGCCTACATCCGCGATGGCCAAGGAGCGGAGTCTTTCCAGTACCTGGAGGGGTTTCTTTTTGATGAGGTAGATGCAGATGTTGGTGTCCAGCAGGTAGCGCATCAGAACTCCTCGCGTTGGTCAGCCGGCGGCTGCTGGCGCTCTGCCATGAAATCGTCGCTGAACATGCCCAGGCTGTCGATCAGTCCTGCCCATGGGTCATCCTTGGAAGTGAGGATGATATTCTTCCCCACCCGCTTAATGTAGACTTCGTTTCCCTCCAGTTGAAAATCCTTCGGGAGTCGAACCGCCTGGCTATTGCCGCTCTTGAATATTTTTGCTGTGTTCATGGCGTCCTCTTGTTTTGTATATACATCAATATATATACTTTGGGCGCAGAAGTAAAGTTTTTTGAGGGCGGTGTACGTGCTGGGTCAAAAAGGACATAGCCGCTAAAGAAGCCGCAGCTTGATAGCCTCGTAGTCGGCCGGGGTGTCCATGTCGAGAGAGATGCCCTCGTCGTCCACCGGTAGGCGCGTCACTCGTGCCGGGTCTTTTTTGACGAGGTCGCGCAGGATGGTTCCGGGCGTCAGTTCGTTGAGGATGGTGCGGGCAAAGAGGGTGGGATGGCCCTGGCGGTTGGTGCAGGTGGGGATGAGGATCGCCTCGGGATTGCTCACGTGGGCGGCGCAGAGGGCCTGCACCGTGGCAGGGGTCACCAGCGGATGATCGACCAGTTGGATCAACACGCCGCTGCACTCCGGCGGCAGGGCTGCCAGCCCGGCGCGGACCGATTCGGCCATGTCGGCGTCCGGAGCGTGGTTCCAGGCAATGGTCACGGGATAGGCGGCGATGGCCTCCTGCACCGCTTCGCCGCCGGGGCCGAGCACAACCACCACTGGCCGTGCCGGGCTGGCGAGCAGGGTGTCGAGACAGTGATGGATGACCGGCTTGTCAGCCAGCGGCAGCAATTGCTTGCTGGTGCCCATGCGCCTTGAGCGGCCGGCGGCAAGCAACAGCGCTGCGATGCGCGTCTGCATTGGTTCGGCGAACCTGGATCATCTGGGCCACGATGCTGATGGCGATCTCCTCCGGGGTCTCGGCAGCGATGTCGAGGCCAGCCGGGGAAACGATCTGGCCGATGGCCTGGGGCGTGAATCCTTCCTGGCGGAGAAACTCCTCCATGGCCGTGCGTTTGCGGCGGCTGCCCAGCACCGCGATATAACGGGCCGGGCTGGCAAGCACCGCCTTGGCGGCGAGGAAATCCTGCTGGTGGTCGCTGGTGGCGATGAGGATGTAGGTGTGGTGGTCGGTGTGGCGCAGCACTGCGCCCAGGTCGTCGTCCTTGCCGAGCAGGGTCACGAGGAATCCCGCCTCATTCGCGGCGCGGCTCACCGCCTTGCCGACGTGGCCATTGCCGATCACGAGGCAGTGCGGTGCGGTGACCAGCGGTTCGAGATAGATGGTCATCGCGCCGCCGCAGACGCTGTTTGCCGCCTCGGTAAGATCGAAGGCCAGGGTGCGGGGGGTGCGGTCCCGCAACACTCCGCACGCGGCGGCGATGGTTTCGCTTTCGATGGTGCCGCCGCCGACGGTGCCGCTGGTGGCCCCGTCGGCATAGATCAGCATCTTGGCCCCGGCCTTGCGGGGAGAGGAGCCGTTGGTGTCGATCACCGTGGCGAGCACCGCCGGTCGCCGCTCCTTCTTGATGCGGACGATCTCCTCGTAGAGTTCCAGCTCATCCATGGGTGACGCCTACTTCTTTTTCCTGCCGGCCTTGGGCTTGGCCGCGGCCGCGGGGGCCTTGGGCGGCGGGGCGGCCAGGTCCAGCGGCATGGTCCGCAGCCGCACCTTGGTGGCGGCAAAGACCGCGTTGGCAATGGCCGGGGCAATGGGCGGCACGCCGGGCTCGCCGATGCCGCCGGGCTTTTCCTTGCTCGGCATGATGTGCACCTCCACCGCCGGCATCTCGGCCAGGCGCGGCATGGGGTAGTCGTGGAAGTTGCTCTGTTCCACCCGGCCGTTTTTGAAGGTGATGCGGCCGTGCAGCGCCGCGGCCATGCCGAAAAAAATGGCCGACTCCATCTGGGCCGCGATGGTGTCCGGGTTGACGGTCTGGCCGCAGTCCACGGCGCAGACCACCCGCACCACCTTGATCCTGTTGTTTTCGATGACCACCTCGGCCACCTGGGCGACGATGGAGCCGAAGGACTCATGGATGGCAATACCTTGGGCCGTGCCCTTTTCCGGCTTGCCCCAGCCCGCCTTTTCGGCCAGCAGGTCGAGGAGCGCGATCTGGCGCGGGTGTTCGCCGAGGATCTGCTTGCGGTAGTCGAGCGGGTCCTGGCCGGCGGCCAGGGCCAGTTCGTCGATGAAGCACTCCTTGACAAAGGCGGTGAAGGAGTGGCCCACCGAGCGCCACCAGAGCACCGGCACCCCGGCCGGCGCCATCTGGTATTCGACCTGGAGGTTGGGCACCGCGTAACTGAGGTCGGCGATCCCCTCCACCGCGGTCTGGTCGATGCCCTCCTGCATCAGCCCCTCCTCGAAGGGGGTGCCCTTGACGATGGACTGGCAGACGATGCGCTGCTGCCATGCCGAGGGCAGGCCGCCTTCGCCCAGGGCGGCCTTTACCGTATGGCAGGCGCGGGGCCGGTAGTAGCCGCCGCGGATGTCCTCCTCCCGCGTCCACACCACCTTGACCGGCGCCTGCATGGCCTTCGACACCTGCACCGCCTCGCGGACGAAATGGCTGTCGCCCACGGCCCTGCGGCCGAAGCCGCCGCCGAGGAAGGTGGTGTGCAGCTTGATCTTTTCCGGCGGCAGGCCGGTTACCTCGGCGGCCGCGTTGCGGTCCAGGGTCTGCATCTGGGTGCCGACCCAGATTTCGCAACTGTCGGCGCGGACATCGGCCACGCAGTTCAAAGGTTCCATGGGCGCATGGGCCAGATAGGGCATTTCGTAGACTGCTTCGATTTTCTTGGCGGCAGCGGCGAGGGTTGCCGCCGCGTCGCCGCGATTGGTGGCAACCAGCCCTGGCTTTTGCGCCAGCTCCTGATATTCCCTGCCCTGGGCAGTGCTGTCGAGCTTGGCCAGCGCGCCCTCGTCCCAGACCACCTTGAGGGCGGCGCGCCCCTTTTGGGCGGCCCAGAAATGTTCGGCCACGATGGCCACGCCGGAGTCCACCGGCACTACCTCTTTGACGCCAGGCACCGCCTTGGTCGCCTCGGCGTTGAAGTCCTTCAGCTTGGCGCCGAAGACCGGCGGCCGGGCAATCACGGCAGTGAGCAGGTTGGGCCGCTTGACGTCGATGGCGAATTCGGCGGTGCCGTTGACCTTGGCCTTGCTGTCGAGCCTGGGCCGCGGCTTGCCGATGATCTTGAAGGCGGTGGCCGGCTTGAGCGCCACCTGCTTGGGCGGCTGCAGTTGGGCGGCCGCGCCGGCCAGGGTGCCGTAAGAGAGGGTCTTTTCGCCCTTGGGGTGGATGACCTTGCCCCCTTCGGCGCGGCACTGTTCCGGCGGCACATCCCAGATCCCGGCCGCGGCCTGGATCAGCATGGTGCGGCCGGCGGCGCCTGCGGAACGCAACTGATCCCAGGTGGAACGGATGCTGGTGCTGCCGCCGGTGCCCTGGAGGCCGCCCCACTGCGTGTGGTTGTATTCCGGCGCCACCGGCGCGGCCTCGACCCTGATCTTCTGCCAGTCCACCTCCAGTTCCTCGGCGATGAGCATGGGCAGGGAGGTGTAGACCCCCTGGCCCATCTCCGATTTGTTGACGAAGAAGGTGATGGTGTCGTCCGGCGCGATCTGGATGAAGGCATTGGCCTTGAACGGCCCGCTGGCCGGGGGGATGACCTCTTTTTTCTGGCAGCCGGGCAGGTAGAAGCCCAGCACCAGGCCGGTGCCGAGGAGCGCCCCGCTTTTGCAGAAATCACGACGGCTGCAGTTGAAGATGTCGCTCATTGCTTCCCTCCTGTGGCAGCGGTTGGGGTGGGGGCGGTGGCGGTTGCCGGGGCGGCTGCCGGGGCCGTTGCGGCCGCGGTGGGCGGAGCCGGCGCGGCCTTGGTCGCGTTCTTGGCGGCGCGGTGGATGGCGCTGCGGATGCGCGGGTAGGTGCCGCAACGGCAGATGCCGGTCATCTCCTTGTCGATGTCGGCATCCGCAGGCTGCGGGAATTTGGCCAGGAAAGCGGCGGCCTGCATGATCTGGCCGGGCTGGCAGTAGCCGCACTGGGGTACTTCTTCCGCCACCCAGGCGGTCTTCACCGGGTGATTCTCCGGCAGTCCCTCGATGGTGGTGATCCTCTTGCCCACCGCTTCCTGCACCGGCACCTGGCAGGAGCGCACCGCCTCGTCGTTGAGATGCACGGTGCAGGAGCCGCATTCGCCGATGCCGCAACTGTACTTGGTGCCGGTGAGCTGGAGCTGGTCGCGCAGCACCCACAGGAGCGGGGTGTCCGGGGCGGCGTCCACCTCGAAGACTTTGTTGTTGACGATGAGTGCGATCATGGCAATCCCCCCGGAAGGTTGAAGGAAGCGGAGCAGCGTGCGGAGCGGCGGTGTCCTGCCGCAGGCATCCATATCAGAATCAGGTTACGTGGGGGGCAATCCCGTGTCAAGAGGGGATGTGGAAAATGAGCGGGCTAGGGGATGGCGACCAGACGTGCCATCAGCAGGAGGCCAAGCCAGAGAAGCGCGGCTGCCAGCAGGAGCCGGCTGGCGTGGAGGATGTGGGCGGGCGTGAGAGGCTGGCCCGGGTCGCCGAGGGTCGGCTTCATTGTAGGGGTGCCGAAGTAGACGCCGCTGCCGCCGAGCTGCACCCCCAGCGCGCCGGCCGTCGCGGCCTCGGAATGGCCGGAGTTGGGGCTGGCGTGATTCCGGCGGTCGCGCCGGAAGATGCGCCAGGAGTTGCGCCAGTCGAGGCCTGTGATGAGGGCGGCCAGCGGAATGAGGCAGCCGGTGAGCCGGGCCGGCAGGAAGTTCAGCAGATCGTCGAGCCGGGCCGCTGCTCGGCCGAACTCCAGGAAGCGCTCGTTTTTGTAGCCGAACATGGAGTCCATGGTGCTGGCGGCCTTGTAGCACATCACCCCGACCGGCCCGCCGAGAAAGGCGAAGAAGAGCGGGGCGGTGATGCCGTCCACCAGGTTTTCCGCCAGGCTCTCCACGGTGGCCCGGGTGATTCCCTGGCCGTCGAGGTGGCCGGTGTCGCGGCTCACAAGCCAGGCGACGCGCTTCCTGGCCAAGGGCAGATCGTTTTGCCGGAGGGCCAAGTAGACCTGGTGGCCATGGGCCATGAGGTCGCGCAGGGCAAGGCTGGTGTAGAGAAAGAGGATCGACACCGCGGTGCCGAAAGCCGGATGGATGGCGTTGGCGGCTGCGAGCAATGCCCAGGTGGCAAGGCCGGTGACCAGCAGGGTGAGCGTTACGGTGGCGATGCCCGCCGCCTTGGCAGGCAACAGGGCGCGGCTGATTTTTTCGAACCGGGCGGTGAGCCAGCCCATCAACCGCACCGGGTGGGGCAGCCACTGCGGGTCGCCCAGGAGCAGGTCAAGGGCCAGGGCGATGCAGATCTGGTATTCCAGCCGCATCAGAGCCCCAACAGGCGGTAGATGGCAGCCATGTCGAGCTGGCTGCGCACGGTGCCGGCCAGGCGGTCGAAGGCCGCCTCCAGGTCGTAGGGGGCCACGACGCGTCCCAGCGGCGCCAGTCCGCGCCGTTCCCGCAAGCGGTCGATGAACCAGCGCCGGAAGGGGTTGGCGTCGAAGATGCCGTGCAGGTAGCTGCCCCAGGTGCGGCCATCTGCGGTGGCATGGCCGGCCGCGCTGTTGTCCGCCAGGAAGACGCAGGGCTGGGCCACCTCGGCGCGGCTCTGGCCGTGGTGGATTTCATAGCCGTGCACGGCCAGGCCCGAGGCAAGGTGGGTGCCGTGTTGCCGGGTCAACGTCTTGTCCTGTTCGAGCACGGTGTCGAGGCCGAGCAGGCCGAGGCCCGCGAGGGTCGTACCGCTCTCCGACTCGATCCGGTACGGGTCGCGGATCGTCGTGCCCAGCATCTGGAAGCCGCCGCAGATGCCGACGATCTCGGTGGAGTCTTTGGCGGCAATCTCGTGAATCCTGGTGGCAAGCCCCGATTGCGTGAGCCAGCCGAGATCGCTCATCACGTTCTTGCTGCCCGGCAGGATGACGGCGTCGAACGGCCCGGCAAGATCTCCCGCTTTGCGCACCATGACCAGATGGACGTCCGGCTCGGCCAGGAAGGGTTCGAGATCGGTGAAGTTCGAGATGTGGGGAAAGTCGATGAGGGCGATCCGCACGTGGTCGCCTGCCGGTGGCGGCTGTTCATAAAGGCCGGCCTTGAAGCTCACGGAATCCTCCTCCGGCAGGCCGAGGTCCGCGAGGTTGTCGATCACCCCCAGTACCGGCTTGCCGGTCTTTCGCAGCATGTAGGTCAGGGCGTCGTCGAGCAGCGACTTCTGGCCGCGGAAGCGGTTCACCACGTAACCGGCCACCAGTTCCCGTTCTTCCGCAGCCAGGATTTCCATGGTGCCGACAAAGGAGGCAAAGACCCCGCCGCGGTCGATGTCGCCCACCAGCAGCACCTGGGCGTGCGCATGACGGGCCATGGCCATGTTGACGATGTCGTGCGCCTTGAGGTTCACCTCGGCCGGGCTGCCCGCCCCTTCGAGCACCATGACGTCGCATTCGGCGGCCAGGGAATCGTAGGCCGCGGTGGCCGCCCTGAAGGCCTCCGGCTTGTACGCCACATACTCGTTGACGCTCATGTTGCCCACTGGTTTGCCCATGACGATCACCTGGCTGCCCACCGCGCTCGATGGCTTCAAAAGCACCGGATTCATGCGCACGTCCGGGTCGAGGCGGGCGGCCTGGGCCTGCACCACCTGGGCCCGGCCCATCTCGCGGCCGTCGCGGGTGACAAAGGAGTTGAGCGACATGTTCTGCGCCTTGAACGGCGCGACCTTGAGACCGTCCTGGAGCAGGATGCGGCAGAGCGCCGCGGTGAGCACCGACTTGCCGGCGTTGGAACTGGTGCCCTGGAACATCAGGGCCGGGGTGCGGCGGGCCATGGCGTGATTCATCCGGTCCTGGTGAAGAGGAGCAGGCGGCGGGGGATGTTGGAAAAGGGCAAAGCCGTCTCAAAGGTCTTGGTCAGAGCGTAAGGGCTCCCTGGCGCCAGGGCCTGCCATTCGGCAATCTCCTCCGGCGCCCTCCGCCCCTTCATGCAGATCACCGCCCCGCCCGGCGGGCTCAGGGCGGCGCAGCAGTCGAGGAAAGGGGCGATGGCGGTAAAGGCGCGGCTGGTGATGATGGGAAAGGCGCGCTTTTCTCCCCTGAGGGTGGCCTGGCCCGGCTCGATCCGCTCCTCGACCGCCTCGATCCCGGTGAGCCCCAGGGTGCGGATCACGTGGCGCAGGAAGGATATCCGCTTCTGCCGGGGTTCCACCAGAGAGACGGCCAGCTCCGGCCGGGCAATCTTGAGGGCGAGGCCCGGAAAGCCGGCGCCGCTGCCGATGTCGAGCAGGGGGCCGCCCGCCGGCAGTTCCTCCAGCACCGGCAGCAGGGTGAGGGAGTCGAGGAAATGGGTCTCGATCACCTCGGCAAGCGGCGCCCTGGCGATGAGGTTCATCTTCTGGCTCCACTTGGCCAGCTCCGCGTGGTAGCGGCAGAGCCCCGTCACTGCCTCATCACTGGCCGTCAGGCCGAGGCGGGCAAGCCCCTCCCGCAGTATGGTCTCGCAGGTTTCGGTCATGGCCTATGCATTAGCAGGTATCCGGAGATGGAGCAACCGGATTTGTGGCGGGCGGGGCAGAACAAAAAGAAGAACCCGGCTGGGGGGAAATCCCCTGCCGGGTCCTGGGAGGAGCCGATCGCTCGGGCAGTACTTACGCCACGGAGTCGTTCAGCTTCTTGCCGGCCTTGAACTTGGCCACCTTCTTGGCCGGGATGGTCATCTTCTTCTTGGTCCGCGGATTCATGCCCTGGCGGGCGGCCCGCTTGCTGGTCGAGAAGGTGCCGAAGCCGACCAGGGTCACGGAGTCACCCTTCTTGAGCGCGCCGGTCACGGCGGCGATCATGCCGTTCAGGGTCTTCTCGGCATCGGTCTTGCTGATTTTTGCGGCTTGCGCCATGGCGGTAACCAGATCACCCTTGTTCATTTACTTCCTCCCCTGCGTGTGTAGATGGTTGTTGGTTGCGAAGGCCCGATCCCGGGTTCCCCTGCGCGCTTCGTATTCCTGCCGGTGGGTTTCCCCCCTCTAGCCGGCAAGCCTCTCCGCGTGGACATCGTCCGCGTCACTGTACTGGAAGTAGTTGCAGAGCAACTCCTCGCCCCGGCGGATATCGCAGCGGGCCAGCATGGTGTTGTGCGCCGTGTTCACGACATTGTAGTTCGAATCACTGTGGTTCATGAATTGTGCGTTGTCAATACAGAGATGAAAGCAATCGTTCTCTTTGTAGCTGTACCGCTCCAGGGCGGTGAAACTGGCCGGGGCCACCGTTGCCTTGAGCGATTGCCATTCCTCCGGTGAGTAGGTCAGGTCGACCCGCGGGTTGTATTCCCAGACCAGGGTGCCCTCCGGAATGTCCTCTGCCGCGAAGATGCCGATGCCATGGGTTGCAGAGCGATCGAGATAGGTGTGGATCTTAAGCATGGCGGTAGCGCGGCAGGCTCAGGGCGTCGAGGTAGACGTACGGATCCGGGTTGATCATCTCCTGGAAGAAGAAGTCGCTGGTGTCGTAGGCATGAAGGTAGTTTTCCAGCAATTCTTCGTGGGCCAGGATGTTGCGGCTGGCGACTTCGGTATAGTCGTCAAGAAAGACGACATTGTCGTGGTCTGCGGAGTGGTTAATGAAACGGGCATTGTCGGTCAGGTAGAAATAGCGCCCCCCACGGCGGTAGGAGGAGTTGAGCAGGTGGCGCAGCGAGCACTGGTCAACGCCCTGGCACATGGCAAGGAAGACCTTTTTGCTGAAGGTCTTGTCGATGTGGCGATTGAATTTCCAGACAACGGAGCCAGCCGGGATCGGTTCCGCCGCGAACAGGCCGATGCCGTGGACCGGAGACGGGGCCAGATAGGTGTTGATGGTGAGCATCCTGATGCCTCTCATCTATGGCTGCTTCGGGGAGTGCGCGGCCGGAATTTTTCGCGGTCACGGCATGGGGCAAAAGGCGCTCGGCTGGCTCCCTGCGGCCCCCTGTGCAACTCCCTTACCACGCTATTACGTGAAGGCGCAGGCCTTGTCAATGGGAATTGCTGGCCCCCCGCCACTTTTTTCAGGCGGCGATTTTGGCCGGCGGCCGCATCTCAAGCGCGACCTCCAGCGCCTTGTCGAGTTCGGGGCAGAAAGCGAGGGAGTCCTCCTCGGCGACGATCCCCACCCGGTTGAGCTTCAACTTCAGTTCGATCTTGAGGCCGCTCAGCACCACGGCGACGCCGACTTTCTGCATCTTGGAAAGGAGGGATTCCAGGGCGACCATGCCGGTCATGTCCATGGAGGGGACGTTGGTCATGTCGATGATCACCGCCCGCACCTTTTTGTTGAACTGCTGGAGGGTGCTCAGCGCCTTTTCCGCGGCCCCGAAGAAGATCGGCCCCTTGATTTCGTAGACCGCCACATGGTCTGGAATATCCTTGAGTTTCGGATGGCCGTTGCCGCTCAAGAGAGTGGCGCCGGTGAGGTCGGACATGCGGCGGATGAAGAGCAGCGAGGCGAGCACGATGCCGACTCCCACGGCGATGACCATGTCGATGAGCACGGTGAGGGCGAAGCAGGCGAGCAGGACCGCGGAATCGCTCTTGGGCGCGGTCTTGACGATGTTCACGAAGTGTTTCGCCTCGCTCATGTCCCACGCCACCACAAAGAGCAGGGCGGCCAGCGAGGCCATGGGCAGGTGGGAGAGCACCGGCGCCAGGGCGATCACCGCCAGCAGCACCACCAGGGCGTGGATCACTGCGGCCAGAGGTGAGCGGGCGCCGGAGCGGATGCTGGTGGCGGTGCGGGCGATGGCGGCGGTGGCGGTGATGCCGCCGAAGAAGGGGGCCACCACGTTGCCGATACCCTGGCCGACCAACTCGCTGTTGGGGTGGTGCTTGGTGTCGGTGAGGCCGTCGGCCACCACCGCGCAGAGCAATGATTCGATGGCGCCCAGCATGGCGATGGTGAAGGCGGCCGGCACCAGTTGCTGGATCATGGCCCAGGAGAGGCCCACAGGCAGCCCTTGGGCGTTGGGAAAGTTCCACGGCCAGTCCAGCACCGGCGGCAGCGGCGGGATGCCGTGTCCGGTGAGGCTGCCGATGGTGTAACTGAAGCGGGAGCCGATGGTATCGACATGAAAGCCCGCCAGGGTATGGCTGGCCAGGTAGGCGGCCAGGGCGCCGACGGTGAGCGCCACCAGATGGGCAGGCACCGGGAGCTTGAGACGTCGCCAGATGAGCAGGGTGGTCAGGGTGACGACGCCGATGGCCAGGTCATGCGGCCGCAGGGTCGGCAGCGCCTGGATCAGGGCGGTTACCCGGTCGAGGTAGTGTTCCTGGCTGCCGGTCACGGTGAGGCCGAGGAAGTCCTTGATCTGGATGGTGGCGATCACCACGCCGATGCCGGCGGTAAAGCCGGTGGTGACGGGATAGGGTATGTACTGGATGAGGCGTCCCAGGCCGGCGATGCCGAGGAAGATGAGGATGAGGCCGGACATCACCGTGGCGACGAGCAGGCCGCCGATGCCGTACTGGTGGGCGATGGGGAGCAGGATGACGACGAAGGCGGCGGTGGGGCCGGAGACGCTGACCCGGGAGCCGCCGAGGAGCGCGATGAGGCCGCCGGCGATGATGGCGGTGTAGAGGCCGTGCTGGGGAGGGACGCCGCTGGCGATGGCCAGGGCCATGGCCAGCGGAACGGCGACGATGCCGACGGTGGCGCCGGCAAAGAGGTCGCCGCGCAGGTCGGCCATGCTGTAGTTTTGGGCGAACGTTTCCCGGACCGCGGTTCCGAGAAGCCGTTTTTGGGAGCCTTCTGTGCCGTTCTCCATGGCATTTGTTCCTCGCTGTCACAGACCAAAAAGAAAACCGCGCGCGGGAGTCTCCCGTGCACGGCGGATGTTGCGAAGCTGCTGTCCGTCGGTTCTCTTTTTTTGTGAGGACGAATATACGCCTGCCCCGGCGCTTTTGCAACGGGAAAACAGCATGTTCAACTGGGGAGGGAGAGTGGCGTCCTAGCCGCCGGCCTGCTTGACCAGGTAGCCTGCCTTCTGGAGCGTTTCGACCAGCACGGCGCGGTGGTCGCCCTGGATTTCGATTACCCCGTCCTTGACGGTGCCGCCGCTGCCGCAGCGCTGCTTGAGTTCTCTGGCCAGGGTTTCAATGCCGGCTGCGTCGAGGGGCAGGCCGCTGACGAGGGTCACGCCCTTGCCCTTGCGGCCCTTGGTCTCGCGGCTCACTCGCACAATGCCGTCGCCCTTGGGCAGCGATTTCTGCTGCGAACAGGCGCACTGCTTCTTGGGGTGGCCGCACTTGGGGCAGATGGCGCCGTGCGCGGTGGAATAGACCAAGCCGGGAGTTGGTTTGCTGCTGGATGGCATGATGCGGATTTATTCGGCCGCGGATTCTTCCGTGGGTGCAGGCGGGGCGGCTTCCCCTTCAGCTTCTTTGTGTTTGTTCAGCTTGCGCAGCCGTTTTTCTTCGTTCTTCTTCTGGCGGGCGATTTCTTTCTGGCGTTTCTCATACTGAAAATTTGTCCGTGCCAATGCGTCTCCTTTGGGCCGCTGCCCGTATGGTGTTTGGACCACTCTACCCGGTTGCCGGGAAAAAGGCCAGCGCCCTGCCGGTCATTCTTTCTTGCGGCGCGCCCTGGCCGTGCCCTTGTCCGGTCCCGGTCGGGGTTCCGGCGTCTCCGGCGGCAGGAGGAAGCCCAGGCCGCCGCACTCCGGGCACTCCTCCACGGTGAAGAAAAAGCGGCTCACCCCGCCGAAGAAGGTCCATTGGCCGGTGCCGTGGCAGGCCGGGCAGGGAATCTTTTCGGCAGCCATGGCTCAGCCGGCCGTCGGCGGCGGAATGAGGTGCACATCCCGCTGCGGGAAGGGGATGGCGATGCCCTTGTCGTTGAAGGTTTTGTAGATCGCCTTGAGCAGCTTGTGGGTGACCAGCCCGCTGCGAATGGGGTCTTCCACCCAGACAAAGAGCATGAAGTCGAGCGAGGATTCGCCAAAGGCGCGGAAGCGGACCAGCGGCTCCGGCTCGCGGCCGACCTGTTCCTCGGCCAGGGCCACGGCCATGAGGATGGCCTCCACCTCCTCCACGTCGCTGCCATAGGCCACCCCCACCGGGATGCGGATGCGGTAGCGGGGCGTGGGCGCGCTTTCGTTGACGATCTTGGTGGTGGCCAGTATCGAGTTGGGGATGGTGATGAGCACGTCGTCCAGGGTCTTGATCCGGGTGGAGCGGATGCCGATCTCCACCACCTCGCCCCGTTCGCCGCTGTCGAGGATAATGAAGTCGCCCACCTTGAAGCTCCGGTCGGCAAAGATGCTTACCCCGCCGAAGAAGTTGGCCAGGGTGTCCTTGGCCGCCAGTGCCACCGCGATACCGGCGATACCGGCCGAGGCAAAGAGCGGGGTGAGGTTGACGTTCCAGATGGAAAGCAGCCAGAGCAGCCCGGCCACCACCGCCACCACCCGTAGCACGTTTTTGAGCAGCAGGAAGAGGTCGCTGCCGATCTTGCCGCGTTCCACCATGCGCTGGGCGCTCTCCTCGACAAACCAGTGGATGAATCGGAAGAGGGCGGCGAACCAGAGGAGCAGGATGGCGCTTTCAATCACGGCCGGCAGGATAGTTTTCCACGGCGGAGCCAGGGTTTGCAGCACCAGGGCATGCTGGAGGCCGAGCAGGAAGATGGTCCAGCAGATCGGCCGATGGCCCAGTTCGATGAGGGCGTCGTCATAGGTGATGCTGGTGCGGGCGGTGAGTTTCTTGAGCACCCGGTCGATGAAGAGGTCGGCGATCTTGGCCAGCAGCGCGTAGATGAGAATGATGAGAAGCTGGCGCGGCAACGTGGTGCCGGCGATGTCGTAAATTGTGTCGAGCAGGTGGGCGATGGTGTCCATGGGCTCCTGGGGGCAGAGTTGCAGGGAGATATTTGATTGCTGATTCTTGTGTATAGACACTGCAACGGGATACGTCAAGTTGGGACGGGAGAGGGCGTTTGTACGCTACTGAATTTTCTTTCTCTTTGAGAGGAAAAATCCCGGAGTTGGGGGGGCGGGCTTCTCCGTGTTTCCTTTGACATGAGTCCGGTAACATGTTATCTTTGGGTAAAGGCTTGAATGACGAGGTGATGCCATGGCTTTGAGTGCGCCGGAAAAGATGAAGAAGTACCGGGAAAGATTGCGGGACGCCGGATTGCGGCCAGTGCAGATCTGGGTGCCGGATACCCGGTCCGCGAAATTGGCGGCCGAGGTGCGGCGGCAGTCGTTGCTCATTGCCGCCGACCACCGGGCCGAGGCCGAGACCGGCAAGTGGATCGAGCAGGTCGCCGACACCGAGGGCTGGGAGTGAAGTCCGTGCAGCGGGGCGATGTGGTGCTGGTTGTGGCCCCTGGCAGCTATGGCAAGCCGAGGCCGGCGGTGATCGTGCAGACCGACCTGGCGAATGAAACGCATCCGAGTTTTGTGGTCTGCCCGCTTACCGGCCACTTGCGGGATGCCCCGCTCTTCCGTCTCGACGTGGAGCCCGGCGAGGGAAATGGCCTTGTCAAGCCCAGCCAGATCATGGTGGACAAGATCATTACGCTTCCCGGCGAAAAGGTAAAGGAGGTCGTGGGCCGGCTTGACGAGGACACCATGACCCGGCTCGGCAGGTCATTGGCCTTTTGGCTTGGATTGGGATGATTAAGAGTTTATCCGTAAATAATTTGCAATAATGGTATCACCTCTCTATACTGGCATGGGAGGTGGTGATATGGCAAAGACGCTATCATGGGAAGTGTCCGACGAATTTTGGAAGCGTGTAGAACCTCTTGTCCCGAAGCGGGAGCGAGACAGCGGTGTCGTGTATCGACGCAAGCCTGGCGGGGGGCGGAAGGGAATGGATTCCCGACGGACCTTCGAGGCGATAGTTTTCGTACTTCGTACTGGCTGTCAGTGGAAGGCGCTGCCCAAGGAACGATTCGGCAGCGCCAGTTCGGTGCACAAGTATTTCCGGGAATGGCTTAAGGCTGGCTTCTTTCTTGATCTGTGGCGGGCCGGGCTTGCGGAATATGACGAGATGGAAGGCATAGCCTGGAAGTGGCAGAGCATAGATGGGGCCATGGTCAAGGCGCCGCTTGCCCAGGAGGCTACCGGTCCCAACCCGACGGATCGGGGAAAAAAAAGGAAGCAAGCGGCATCTTTTGGTGGACGGTCGTGGCGTCCCGCTGTCGCTGATCGTCACCGGGGCGAATCGGCATGATTCGAGCCAGCTCGAAGCGGTGCTGGATGCGGCTGTCATAGTTTTGCCGGAAAGAGGCGCTCCTTTTCTCTATGCGGACAAGGGTTATGATGGTGAGGCGCTCAGGGAGGCCATCACGTCCCGTGGCTATGTTCCGCGAGTCTGCCGCAAGAAACGCAGACGTGGCCGCCCCTGGAAGAATCGTCGCTGGGTAGTCGAGGTTGCGCATTCATGGTTTAACCGCTTTCGCAAGCTGCTGGTTCGTTACGAGAAGCTGGCGGAGAGCTATGAAGCCTTGCTCCATCTCGCCGCCGCCATCATCTGCTGGCGGAAGGTGGCAACTATTTACGGATAGATCCTAAGTATGGTGTCCCCGGAATTGAGCGAAACAGGAAAAAACGGAAACCAAGAAAGCGGCGTAATTCATCACCCGGCCAAGGGTGGCAGTGTCAGGTGAATACTATCTCTGTACATTCCAAGGGTCTTCGGTGGTAATTTCCTCAAAATTATATTGCCAGTTTTTGCCAAGGCTTTCTCGTGCAGTTTTTGCAAAAAGCGATGCATACCCATATGGTGACCATTGTTCACAGTTTATTTTTTCACTTTTGTAAATTTTTTGTTCACAGACGGCAACATGCTTTGCTGCCTTGCTTAGCACATTAAACATTTCTTGATCTAGATATAGTCTTCCTTTTCCGTAAAAAATATCCCACAACCTTGCATATGAACGTTCTTTGTCATTTTTTGATTTTTCAAAACTTGTGAGTATTGATATTGTCTCGTCTATTGTCTCTATTTGTTTTTGGTAAAATTCTTTTTTGAATTCCCTTTCTTTTATTTCTTTGTATTGCCAGAAACCGGCAAAAGCAAAGAAGATGCTGATAATGATGGTGATTGTTTTTATTCCTATATCTAGTAGGTTGTAACGTGTTTGTTTCATGTGTTTCGCCACTAACGTGGAGTTAGCCATCTCTTCTCTTGCCAACGACGACGGCTCCGCGAGTAATGCTGAACCCCACATCACCGACGTAATTTCCATTTAACTGATTGCATTGTTCTGAAGTACCCATCGAGATTTTGACGACGTTCACAACGTCATAGCCATCAGCATCGAGGTTTTCGTATGCGTCTTGAAGGCACTTGGCATAGTCGTCAAAGTCAACATTTCGCCTGGAGATTTCTTTCACTGTCTTCTTGAAGATGAAACCTTGCTCCACGTCGAACTTGCCGAGAGCAGACCAAAACCACGTCGTTTTAAATTTTCCCGCCATTTGTATTTCCTTTGAGTTGATGGTGAATGACAGTGCGCAACAGGCGAAGGTGAGAGGGCTAACATAATATTAGCTAGTTTTCCGCTTTTTGGCCGGTAGCATTCTTTGCTGTCTCGTTTCTGGGAGTAGAAAGCCCCTGCCTGCCAATCCGTAGCCGCCTGTTTTTCCGGTTTGCGACCCTATACGGCATCTTATAAGGAAAGCGGAGAAATCCGCAAAGCTCTTATTTTGTCAGGGCTGCAAGCTGCCGGTTATGCAGTCTGCCAAGCAGCGTCAGTGCAAGAATGCTGCCCAATAGCGCCCAGGCCATGTCGGACTGGGTGTCCCATACATACCCTTGTGTGCCGAGGAAAGACTCGGCCGCCTCTGTACTCACCAGCGCCGCCACCCATTCGATCAGTTCATACACCGCGCTCAATGCCAGGCAGAAGCAGACGATGAAGAAGTTGCGCCACGCGGCATTCGGGATGACTTGTTTGCGGATCAGAATCTCGCGAGCGATGATGGCCGGCACAAAGCCTTGGGCCAAGTGGCCGAGCTTGTCGTAGTTGTTGCGCTGCCAGCCGAAGAGTTCGCTCAGGTGGTGGAAGAGCGGCACCTCGGCATAGGTGTAGTGGCCGCCCACCATGAGGATCACGGCGTGGATGAGGATCAGCGTGTAGGTGATCCGGGTAAGGCGGAAGCGCTGGTAGGTGGCGGCCAGCACCGCGCCGCCGACCATGGCGGGCAGCGTCTCCAGGAACCAGGTGAGCAGGTCATACGGCTCGATGGACGACCACACCAGCACCCCGGCGTAGACTGCGATCCAGAGGGCAGGCCAGAACGAGTTCATGCTTTGGCCTTTTGTTTCAAGACCGTGGCATAGACCTCGTCGTAACTGTGCCAGCGGGCCGTGCCGCTCTGGAGTTTGTTGCGTGCCTCTTCCATGGCCGCCTGAAAGTCGGGGTCGGCAAGAAAGGTGGCGGTTTTCTTACCCGTGATGCGGTGTTTCAGGAAGAGCAGATATTGGGTCACCATGTCGGTCGCGCCTTTTGTTGAGGCTCAGCGGCCCCTGGTGCGGATGGCCACCGAGCGGGCGTGGGCGGTGAGCCCTTCGAGATTCGCCAAGCGCTCGATGTGTTCGCCGTCATCCATGATCGCCTGCTGCGAGTAGGCGATGAGGCTCGATTTCTTGACAAAGGTCTCCACGCCCAGGGCCGAGGAGAAGCGGGCCGTGCCCATGGTGGGCAGTACGTGGTTGGGGCCGGCCAGGTAGTCGCCCGCCGACTCCGGGGTGTGGCGACCCAGGAAGATGGCGCCGGCGTGCTTGATGCGGGTGGCCCACTCGAAGGGGCTGTCGATCATCAGCTCCAGGTGCTCGGCCGCCAGCTGGTTGGCCAGGATGATCGCCTCGGTGAGGTCGGAGGCCACGAGGATTACCCCGCGCTCGGCCAGGGATTTCTTGGCGATCTCGCTGCGGGAGAGGGTGGCGAGTTGGCTTTCCAGTTCCGTGACAATGGCCTTGGCCAAACTGGCCTCGGTGGTGATGCACATGGCCAGAGCCTGGGGGTCGTGCTCCGCCTGGGCCAGCATGTCTGCCGCGACAAAAGCAGGCTCGGCGGTGTGGTCGGCTATAATGAGCACCTCGCTGGGGCCGGCGATCATGTCGATCCGTACCCTGCCTGAAACCTGGCGCTTGGCCTCGGTGACGAACTGGTTGCCGGGGCCGACGATAACATCTACCGCCGGGATGGTCTGGGTGCCGTAAGCGAGCGCCGCGATGGCCCAGGCGCTGCCTGCCTTGTAGATCTCGGTGATGCCGATCTCCTGCGCTGCCACCAGCAGTGCCGGGGCAATCTTGCCCTCCTTGTTGGGCGGGGTGACCATCACCCGCCGCTCCACCCCGGCGATGGCCGCGGGGATGCCGTTCATCAGCACCGAGGAGACGAGCGGCGTACTGCCGCCCTGGCCGCCCGGCACATAGAGGCCGGCCCTGTCCACCGGGTTGACGAGGCGGCCGGTGATGGTGCCATCGTCGCGGGTCACCATCCACGACTGCTCCTTCTCGTGCTCGTGGAAGGTGTAGATGCGCTCGATGGCGATTTCCAGGGTATCGAGAAATTCGGCATCCACCTGATCGAAGGCCGCGCGCAGCTCCTCATCGGAAACGCGCAGGTGTTCGGCGGTGAGGCTTGGGGCGTCGAACTTGCGGGTGTACTCGATCACGGCCTCGTCGCCGCGGTTCCGCACATCGGCAAGGATGGTGGCCACCGCCTCCTGGCACTTGCTGTCGGCGAGCTGGAAGCGGTCGCGGAGCTGGGCGAGCTTGGCCTGTCCAGCAGGGGATGACGTGGTGATGGGGGTGATGGGCATGGTCTTTTTCCCTTGTGTCATGCAGTGTGTTCGGGGTTCAGTCCCGTGACGTTTCTTACTGTCCCGCGTATCCGGCCTCGCGCTGGCTGCGCACGGCGAGGATGAAAACCGTATCGATTTCGACCAGGTAGCGGTAGAGGGCCACATAGCCGTGCGCACGCCGGCCGATCACCAGTTCCCGCTTGTCGTTGTTCGCGGGGCGGCCAATCAGGGGGCTGTGGGGCAGCACGTTGATCGCCTCGATGATCTCTTGAATGCGCGCTCCCGAATCGGCAATCTCATGGTGGGCAAGGTGATCGAGGATGCGGTCAAAATCGTCCCCCACCTCCGGCGCCAATTCGATGCGCGCCATGGTCAGCGCGCCAGTTTGCGGGCGGTTGGCCGCTTTGCCGTTTTGCCGGCAAGGCGCTCTTCAAGGTAGCCGCGCATTTTTTCCCACGAAATCGTCTTGCCGGAGGCCGCGATGCGGCTGTAGCGCTCCTCCGCCACCGCATCGAACTCGGCGTGCAGTTCTTCCTGTCTGGTCTTTTCCGCAATGGCCTCAAGAATGAAGCCGTGCGGGGTCAGGTGGGAGCGTTTTGCCGCAGCGGCAACGCGGGCCTTCAGTTCTTCCGGCAGACGGATGGTGGTCGTGGGCATGGGGTGGCTCCAAAGGGATAAAAGTGAAAACGTACCATATGGTAGCACATCAGTGCTACTGATACACCATTTTTCTTTTGGAGGAGGAGGTTTGGATCCCTTTGCCCCATCACAAGGACCATCCAAGGAAAACATTAAAGCAACAGTAAGGGAAACTGCTCAGGAAGAAAATATTAAGAAAGAGGCCGTGAAAGAATAGGGTAATCCCTAACCAAACTGGACCAAATCTGAGAGGATTTGGTCATGAAGAAGTGTCCGGGTTGTGATTTTACACGAGCGTATGAACTGGCCGATGGTCGCCGCAAGTGCAAGCGCTGCGGACAGCG
>JBFLXY010000015.1:0-56578 GCA_040757055.1 Thermodesulfobacteriota bacterium
CCTTCTTCTGGTACCGGATCGGTACTTGGCGCAACATGGCGCGAATAAGAAAAGGCATCCTCTCGAAAGGTGCTTACAAGAAGGTCTTTTGATGAACCCTATTGACAGATGGCTACATAAGAAAAAAGGCCGGCGGGTTCCCCCGCCGGCCTCATGTTCTCACAGTTTCCGGATTAAAGGCTGGAACTGTGCCGGGTTCCGTCGGCCAACCGCAGGGACGAGTGGCGCTGCCGTTCGCCGGCTCCTTCACCATGGCGCTCGCGCCCGGCGACCGTTACCCCCTGGCCGATCTTTGCCTGGAAGCCGAATTCCACCAAGTGCCGGATATCCTCCCACATGGACTCGCTGCCCAGGATGGCGACGACGATTTCGTGGCCGAAGCGGCTGAATTTCCCCACATAGGTCTTGCGGGCGGCGTTGGTGTAGCCGGTCTTGCCGCCTTCGGCGCCATCGATCTGCCACAATGCCCGGTTGTGGGAGCGCAGCAGCTTGCCGTCGCTGGTTTTCACCGCCGTAAAGGCCATCCGCCGGCAGAATTCCTCATCCCGCATCGCCTGGCGGAAGATCGTCGCCAGATCGTGGGCTGTGGTCTGCTGCCCCGGCGCGGTCAGGCCGTTGGCGGTCTTGCACACCGTATTGGTGGCGCCCAGCGCCTCGGCCTTCCTGGTCATCAGCCTGGCAAAGGCCCGTTCCGAACCGGCAATCCGCTCGGCCAGGGCCACGCTGGCATCGTTGGCCGAGGCCAGCAGCACCGCGTTGATCAAATCGTCCGCCAGATATTTCTTGCCTGGCTGCAGGTAAATCTTGGAGCGAGGCATCTGCGCCGCCCGCTTGCTGGCGGGCACCAGTTCCGAGTTCGGCAGCGACTTCATGGCGATCAGGCCGGTCAACACCTTGATGGTGCTGGCCGGCTGGCCCGGCAGATCGGGGTTGTGGGCATAGAGGATCTCGCCGGTCGCCGCATCCATCACCACTGCACTGCGCGAGGTCAACTGCTCACGCAGAAAGGACGCACCCTGGACCGGATCGCTGTAATGCGCCACCGCCTTGACGGACCGGACCGGATTCGTCTTCTTGGCGGCCACCGAAGTCTTCCCCGGCTTCTTCTTCGCCTGTTGGACTTTTTTCTGCTTTTGCGGGGCGACCGGCGTCTTCGCCTTTTTGGTCAGCTGGCCCCCCTTGCTGGCCGTAGCCGCCGGCGCGTGTTTATGTTTGGAGGCGACGACCCGCTCGGCGTCACGGGCCGCCACCTGAGTCGCCGCCAGCAACAACGCTGCCCCGGCGATCACCATTCTGCTGAAGACCTTCCTGAATATCATGCTCCGCTCCCTTTATTCCCCTTATCGGAAGATCAGGAAATCACCATAAAAATCATCGTGATATCTATAAAAAGCTATATCGCATGCCGGAGGGGAAAAGCAACCCCTTTTTGAAACACTTTTGACAACCTTTTGTTTTTACAGAGCTATTACGGCCATCGCCGCGCTGCCACCTCCACAACCGATTGACACCAGAGAATTTAGCAAGCACGATATATGGTGTACTCTCAACTTTCAAGACATCGCGGCAGGACAGGTCTTTTTTTTGCTCTTTTTCCAAGCAACCGCGCGTGGTAGCATGGTGTCATGACCAATTCCCCAAGCCCCTGCTGGGCATGGCTCTTCTGTGAAACCCATCTCTTCGGCTGCCACCTGGTTTTCCATGGGGAAGCGCCCGTGCATCTAAGCTTCTCCGCTGCGGCCCACGCCAAGGCCCTTGATTTTCTGGCACATGCAGCCACGCCGGTCCAGCCGCTACCCCGCCAGGACCCACTGGCCCTTTGGGTACAAAAGGCCCTCGCCGCCTATGCCCGCGGCCACAGCCCACTCCAGCTTCCCTTTTCTCCCGCCTCTCCCTTTCTGCTGGCAGCGACTCCGTTCCAACGCCGGGTCTGGGCGGAAATCCGCCGCATCCCTTACGGGCAGAGCCGCACCTATGGCAAACTGGCCGCTCGCCTTGGCCAGCCCGCTGCGGCACGGGCCGTGGGCCAAGCATGCCACGCCAATCCTTTGGCGCTCATCATCCCTTGCCATCGGGTGGTGGCTGCCCAGGGCCCCGGCGGCTTTGCCGGAGACATCGGAATCAAGCATCGATTACTGGCGCTGGAACAGGGGCAGCGCCTGCCGGAAGGCTGCCGCAGCTAGGAAGCGGCAAAAAGGGGAAAAAGAGACTACTCCTCGACCATCTTGAGGATGGCGGCAGGAATCTTCTTGAGGGAGACGACCTCGTCCACCCCGCCCGTCTCGATGGCCTCCTTGGGCATGCCGAAGACCACGCAGCTCGCCTCGTCCTGGGCAATGGTCCTGGCGCCGGCCTCCTTCATCTTGAGCATGCCCTGGGCGCCGTCCTTGCCCATGCCGGTCAGGATCACGCCGACCGCATTGGCGCCGCCGTAGGCGGCCACCGAATTGAAGAGCACATCCACCGCCGGCCGCTGGTAGCAGACCAGAGGGCCGCTCTTGATGTTCACGTAATAGCGCGCGCCGCTGCGGCGCATCACCATGTGGAAGTTGCCCGGC
Organism: Thermodesulfobacteriota bacterium; assembly: GCA_040757055.1. Lineage (GTDB taxonomy): Bacteria > Desulfobacterota > Desulfobulbia > Desulfobulbales > Desulfurivibrionaceae > JAJZRJ01. Next base: position 2,559 of record JBFLXY010000015.1, read on the forward strand.
GCCAGAAGCGCGGTGCCCGGCACCACCGAGTCGCCGTCTTCCGCCTCCTTGACCCGGATCTGACAGAGGCTGTTCAGCCGTTCGGCAAAGCTGGTGGTGAACTTGGCCGGCATGTGCTGCACGATCATGATCCCCGGCGTGTTCGGCGGCAGCTGGACCAGCACCTCCTTCAGCGCCTCGGTGCCGCCGGTGGAGGCGCCGATGGCGATGATCTTGTTGGTGGTCTTGGAGAGCGACAGCTTGGCCTGCGGCGCGGCCACCGCCTGGGTGGCGGCCAGCCGCGCCCGGCTGGCCATGTCCACATGGGCGGCAGCCCTGATTTTTTCGGCAAGCTGGGCACTCATGTCGCCGACGGAATAGGCCTCGCCGGGCTTGCTGATCACGTCCACCGCCCCGATCTCCATGGCCTCAAGGGCCAGGGCGCCACCCTCCCTGGTCAGTGAGCTGACGATGATGACCGGCAGAGGGTAGTATTTCATCAGCTTGCGCAGGAAGGTCAGGCCGTCCATGCGTGGCATTTCGATGTCGAGCGTCACCACGTCGGGCTTGAGCGCCACGATTTTGTCGCGGGCCACGTACGGATCCGGAGCGGTCGCCACCACCTGGATATCCTGCTCGTGGGACAACTCCTCGCTGAACACCTTGCGGACCACCGCGGAGTCATCCACCACCAATACGCGTATCTTCTTCATGAGTGCATCATCGCTCGCTGGGGTTTCGCGTTCTGCCGCCTACTCACGCCCCTTCTTCGTACACGACCCAGAGCAGCCCGTGCTCGGTATTGAACAAAAAAAGTCCCGGCTTTGCGAGCAGATCGGCGGAGGAAAAGGCGGACGCCACCCGGGACTGCGGCAGACCGAGCTTCATGGTGCCGTCCGGATCGATACGGCCCAGCAGGCTGCCCACCGCCATGTTGGCGGTTTCCTTCACCGTGTCGAGGATCTGGGCCTCGTTGACGTCCACCTCGTCCACCCCGAGAAAATTGACCGTAATCCCCCGGGCCAGACTCTGCGGCAGGTAAAAACGCAGACACCCCGATTTCCCCCCCTGAAAAGTGATGGAGGCTTCGTAATAGCCATCGGCCGCAGCGAGCTCCTCCTGGGCCGGCGTCTCGAACAGCGGCTCCAGAAAAGTGAAGTACATGGTTTCGAAAACCTCGGAAAGGGTTTCGTAGATGATCTGCCGCAGCTTGGTGTCCATGGCGTCTCCCGCCGGAAAAAGGTGAACCGTTAAAAATCCATGTCGCCGCTTTCGCCGCCCTGGGGAGGCATGTCCGCCGCCAGCCGGTGCTCGTAGGCCCTGGCCAGCACCTCGTAGAGGATGGTCTTGATCGTCTCCGGCACAAAGGGCTTCTTGATGTACCCTGCCACGCCGAGCTTTTTGGCCTCCTCCATCCGCGCCTCGCTGGATTCGGTGGTGATGAAGATCAGCGGGATGCGCTTGTAGTCCTCACTGGCGGCGACGGCCCGCAGCAGGTCCATGCCGCCCATCTCCGGCATGTTGATGTCGGAGAGGATCACATCGACCCAGTTGTTCTCCAGGATCGCCAGGGCCTCTTTCCCGTTGGCCGCCTCATGGAAGGTGCCGATGGGAACGCCGGACATCTCCACCGTCTTCTTGACCACGGCCCGCATGGTCTCCGAGTCGTCTGCCACCAGAATATTGAACGCCATACCCCGCTCCTGTCCTTACGTTGGCCCCACGCCCACTGCCATGAGTCCTTGGTTGTCGCCTCAGATATGAAAAAGCTCCTGCGCCCGCTCCATGTCGTCCAGCAGGCTCGCCATGCAGAGGTCGAGATCCGCCGGCGTGATGCCGAAACGCTTCAACCCCTCGCCCTGCACCTTGGTGGCCAGGCCGTCGGCGCCGACGCCGATCCCCATGGAGATCACCAGGGCGTTGGCAAGGGAGGTGATGGCCGTGAGCGGCTCCTTTTTCAATGCCTCCGGGTCGTGATGCTGGCGCACCGCCAGCTGCATCTCCTCCGGGAAATCCCACTTCATGAGGATCATGCCGCCAAGTTCGGCGTGGTCGATCCCCAGCAGTTCCTTTTCCGCCTCGACAAAGGAACAGTGATCCCTCACCACCTTGAGCATGATCTGCTTGAAGTCGTCGGCCACAAAAGTGCTCAGGAACCGCTTGCCGATGTCGTGGAGCAGCCCCGCCGTATAGGCCATGCCAGGGTCCACCCCCTGGATGTGTTTGACCATGTGCTTGGCGAGAATCCCCACGGCCACGGAATGGCGCCAGAGTTCCCCCTGATCCAGCTTGTAGCCCTCACCCACCGCCCCCTTATAAAAGCGGGCGCTGCTGCTGGTGATGATGATGTCCTTCAGCGCATCATGGCCCACGATCACCAGCGCTTCGTTGAGGGAAGAAACCTTGCGCGGCAGCCCGAAATAGGAGGCATTGCAGATCTTGAGCACGTTGGCGGTGATCACCTGGTCGTACTGGATGACCTCGGCCAGGGCCTTGACGTCGGTTTCCGGATCGTCGAGCATCTCCATGACCCGCTGCACCACCTTGGGGAACGGCTGCACATGCTTGACCAGGTTGAGGATTTCGTCGATGCGGCTCATAATTCAAACTCCCCGCGGCCCGAGACCTTGAGCCGGGTAATGCCGGTGCCGATTTCGAGGCTCACCGTCCGGTTGCCGGTGCCGCCCACGTCCTCCTTGGCGATCATGATGTTGTTCTTCCAGAAGATCTTGCGCAGCACCGCGTGATTTCGTTTGCCGATATTGAAGATGCCGGCGTTGTCCATGATCTGGGAGCCGCCAACCACCTTGACGATCATCCGGCTCTTCACCGCGCCGAACTTGTAGGTCTCCTTGAAAAGCAGGGGGATGCCCGAGTCGGCGAACATGAAAGGCTTGGCCTGGGCCTTCTCTTTGTCGAGGGAGGAATCGGGCAGCATGTAGTGGAGCAGGCCGCCCACCTTGGCGACCGGGTCCCAGATCACCACGCCGATGCAGGAGCCCAGGGAATAGGTGATCAACACATCGTCGGCCTGGTTGCTCACCTTCATGTCCGAAATGCCGACCACGACCTTCATGCGATCTCTGTCCTTTGCCGCATCATGCAGTATCCTTCCGGCCTCAACGCTTCTGGTAGGCGGTGGCGTCGACCTGGACGAAATCATGCTTGAGGCTGGCTATGCTCTCCGAATGGCCGATGAAGAGATACCCGCCCGGCACCAGCGCCCGATAAAACTTGGCCACCAGCTCCTGCTGGGTCTCCCGGTTGAAGTAGATCATGACATTGCGGCAGAAGATGATGTCCAGCTCCTCCCGCCAGGGAAAATCGTGCATCAGGTTGAACCGGCTGAAGGTCATGTGCCGCCGGAGTCCCTCCTTCACCTTGACGTACCCGGCCGAATTGCCCACGCCCTTCTGGAAATAGCGCCTGAGATACGCGGGCGGCACCTTGGTGATGCGTTCGTCGGGGTAGATGCCCCGCTGGGCCTGGGCCAGCACCTTGGTGGAGATGTCGGTGGCCATCAGGCGGAAGGTCCAGCCCGGATGCTGTTCCAGGAAGTCCGCCACCACCATGGCCATGGTATAGGGCTCTTCGCCGGAGGAACAGGCCGAAGACCAGAGGGCAACCTCCCGCTTGCGGCGGGGCGAGGCGGTCAATTCCGGCAGGACGCGGGTGGTCAGCAGGTCGAAGTGCGAGCTTTCCCGGAAAAAACTGGTGAAGTTGGTGGAGACGACGTCAATCATCTGCACCAGCTCGTCACCGCTCGCATCCCGCATCAGGTATTCGTAATACTCCTTGAAGGAGTCGAGACCCAGGGCACGGAGCCTTTTGCCCAGCCGGGCGTTGAGCAGTTCCTTTTTCTCGGCCTTGAGATAGATGCCGGCCTTCTCATAGACCAGGGCGCTGAATTTCTGGAACTGGGCATCGGTCAATTGCCGGTAGCTCAGCCCCAGCGATTCGGGCAGATCCACTCCCGCCGCCGGCCTCTCCGGTTCCCCGGCTCTGCTCATGGCCAAGGCGGTCATAGTGAGACGCTCATCGTCGGATTCGCCCCTGTCCCTACCGCCCCTCGAAGCGCTGCAACACGCCCTCGCCCACCACCTGGTCGATGTCGAGCAGGATCTTCACCTCGCCCTTGACCTTGGCCATGCCGAGGATGTTGCTTGTTTCCCGCGAGGCCCCCAGGGCGGGCGGCGGCTCGATCTCGCCGGCGCCGATGTTGAGCACCTCGGAGACCGAATCCACCACCATGCCGACCTGCACCGCCCCGCTCCGGCCCTGCATCTCCACCACGATGATGCAGGTACGCTCGTTGTACTCCTGGGCCGCCATGCCGAATTTGAGCCGCAGGTCGAGCACCGGGATGACCCGGCCTCGGAGGTTGATCACCCCCTTGATGTAGTTCGGAGTGTGGGGCACCGCGGTGATCTCCATCACGCCGATGATCTCGCGCACCTTGAGAATGCCCAGCCCGTAATCCTCCTCGCCCAGGGAAAAGGTCAGATACTTGCCGGCCAGACTGCCGACGCCTTCTCCGCCTGCCCCCAACCGTACCTCTGCCGCAGCTTCCATCCGTTCCTCCTTAGTTCATGACGAACGATCCGTCACCATTGCCGTGCTATTCCGCACTCGAGGCAATCACCCCGGCCAGATCAAGGATGAGGCCGACCCGGCCGTCACCCAGGATGGTGCCGCCGGCAACCCCCTGCACATCCTGCATGCCGCCCAGGTTTTTGATCACCACCTCTTCCTTGCCGAGGAGCTCATCCACCATCAGGGCCCGCTTGCGGCCCTCGTTCTCCACCACCACCACGATGGCGTCGCAGGGATCGGTATAGGTGGTGGACGCCACCTGGAACACCTGGTACAGCCTGATAATCGGGATCAGCTCGCCGCGCACCAGCAATGTTTCGCCGCGGTTGTGCACGGTGTTGTAATTCTTGCGCTCCGGCCGCATGGATTCCTGGATGGCGATGGTGGGGATGATGTAGCGCTCGCTGCCCACACGCACGATGATGCCGTCGATGATGGCCAGGGTCAGCGGCAGCCGGATGACGAAGAGGCAGCCCTTGCCGGGCTGGCTATGCACCTCCACCTTGCCGCGCAGCTTTTCCACCGCCTTTTTCACCACGTCCATGCCCACGCCCCGGCCTGAAACGTCGGTAATCTTCTCGGCGGTGGAAAACCCGGGCATGAAGATGAGGTTGTTCAACTCGTGGTCGGACAGGGAATCACCGGCCTGGATCAGCCCGCGGCTTACCGCCTTCTGCTTGATCTTCTGGGTGTTGAGCCCCTCGCCGTCGTCCTCGATCTCGATCACCATGTTGCCGCCCTTCTGATAGGCGCGCAGATGGACGGTGCCGGTGGGAGGTTTGCCGAATCTGGCCCGCTCCTCGGGGGTCTGGATGCCGTGATCCACCGAGTTCCGCATCATGTGCACCAGCGGATCGTAAATCGAATCGACCATGTTGCGGTCGATCTCGGTTTCGGCTCCCTCCATGACGAGATCGACCTTCTTGCCGGTCTTCTTGGAGAGATCGCGCACGAGGCGGATCATCTTGTCGAAGGTCTGACGGATGGGCACCATGCGCATGGCCATGGCCGTGCGCTGCAGGTCCGAGGTGATGCGGCTCAATTGCGAAAAATCCTTGGCCAGCTTCGGGTCGGCAAGCTTGGCCACCAGCGGGTTCTGCCGCACCAGCGACTGCATGATCACCAGTTCGCCCACGGCGTTGACCAGGGCGTCGAGCTTTTCCACATCGACCTTGATGGAAGAACCCAGCCGCTTGCGCTGGCCGCCCTTGTCGGCGGCGCTCGCCCCCCGGCCCCCCTCTTCCTCTTCGGCAGCCTCCGAAGCCGCGGCAACCACCTCCGCCCGCGCCGCCGGCCGGGCCGGCGCCTTCGGCGCCGATACCACGGCGACCGGAGCGGCGACCTCTTCGGCCATGAAGACCGATGGCGCGCCGACCACCTCCTCCACCGGCGCGGCAGCCTCGCCCTCCTGCAACTGTTTGATCCGCGCGACAAAGGCGGAAATGTCGGTCTCCTGGTAGCGCTCCGGCCCGCTCTCCAGCACCTCCTTGATGTTCTGCACCATGTCCTTGAGGCAGTCGCCCACGTTGAGGACGATGTCGATCACATCGGAATCCATGGGACGCGTGCCGTTGCGGACATCGTCCAGCAGATTCTCGGTGGCATGGGCGAGCTTGTTGATGGTCTTGAGGTTGAGGAAGCCGGAAACGCCCTTGATGGTGTGGAACGGCCGGAAGATGTTGTTGATGATCTCCAGGTCACCGGGATTCTGTTCGAGATCCAGCACGTTGATCTCAATGGATTCCAGGTGCTCGAAGGCCTCGTCGATGAAGCCGCCCAGCAGGTCTTTGTCCTGAAGAAAATCCGGGGCCGGGCTCGCTCCGCTGGCAGGCGCCGAGGCGGGCGGAGGAGGCGAAGGCTGCATGGCGGGAGGGGTCGGGGCCGCCGGGGACGGCACCGGTGCGGCCGCGGCCAGGTCGGCGGCGTTCACGCCATAGCCGATGCCTTCAAGGCTCGCGGCAAAAGCGTTCAGCGTCGCTTCATCCGCTTCCCCTTCCTTGCGCACCACCTCCTGCATCTGGGCGATGCAACGCCCCAGCAGTTCATAATTTTCCGCGGAATCAGGCAATTCCGCCATGATGATCTTTTCCAGGGCCGCCCGGAAGGAGCGGACCATCCCCTGCAGCACCGGGGTGTTCGCGGCGTCGGGACTCGTCTCCAGCTGCTCTCCCAGATCCAGCAGGTCGCCAACCACCGACAGGTCGCCCGGCTCGACCATCAGGATCTTCAAAGCCATGTCATCCAGCAGTTTGGACACCGCCTTCCCCGTTTCACTCATAGCACGCAGCCCTCTCCAACAAAGAAAACAGACACCAGCTCGTCCCGCACTGTCTCCGGCGGCAGCCCCCCATGACCTGCACGCCGAAAAAGACGGTCGCCGTTCACCGCGCCCGGTCCTTCCCCATAGTGCCCAAACCCCAGTATCATTTGCAAGTTTTTTTCTCACCCTGGCCGGGATTGTGCGCCGCTTTTCCTGGAGCGCCTCCGGCCGCTCCGGAATACGCCCCTTCCCGCAAAAAATCAGCGTAAAATTCACGGGATGGCGCCTTTGCGCTTGCCTTCCGGGGCTCGCTCGGGTAAAAGGGAGCACACACGGGGCAACCCGATCATCGAACATCTCCCGCGCCGGGGTGAAGACCATAGACGCGAATCGTCGGCAATCCGGATTTCCTGTGCTTTTCGCTCTCATGACCACTCCCTTTTCGTTCCCTCTTCCCGGCTGCTTCCCGAACCACATCGAGGAGGACGGCGTGCAGACGCCCAACCGCTTCCGACATCGCCACAGTCCGAGACGCTACGCCGCCATCGCCGCGGTGATGCTGCTCTCCGCCCTCACCGCCTGCGCCCCGATGGAGGGAGGTGGCGACGGCCTCGCTCCTCCTCCTGCGGCCCGCCCCCATGTACCGCCGCCAGTGATGACCTTCACCCAGGCCGCGCCTCATCTCACGCTGAAAACGCCGGCCATCCCCCTGGAGGATGATGCTCCGGCCACCGCCGCCCCGGTGGCAGCCGTCGAGGCAGGTCGCAAGACCCTCCACCCGGAAGAGCAGCCCCTCTGGGAAGAAGGACCGTCGGCGACCGCCGCCGCCCCGGAAATCGCCTTCGATTTCCCCATGGTCATGAATCCGCAGGTGGAACACTACCTCAACTACTTCCAGAACAACCTCCGCCGCCGGTTCAGCGACTGGCTTGGCCGCGCCAGCCGCTATCTGCCGATGATCCAGGAAAAGCTGCGCAGTGCCGGCCTGCCCGAGGACCTCGCCTACCTGCCGCTCATCGAAAGCGGCTTCAACCTCCATGCCTATTCTCCGGCCAGCGCGGTCGGTCCCTGGCAGTTCATGCGCGGCACCGCCAGGCAATACGGCCTGACGGTCAACGAGTATGTGGACGAACGCCGCGATCCGGTCAAATCGACCCAGGCCGCGGTGGAATACCTCCGCGACCTCTACGAGGAATTCGGCTCGTGGCATCTGGCGGTGGCGGCTTACAACGCCGGCGGAGGCCGGATTCGCCGGGCCACCCAGAAATACGAGACCGACGACTTCTGGGAGATTGCCGCCACCAGTCACCTGAGCACCGAAACCCAGCAGTATGTGCCCAAGCTCATCGCCGCCATCATGATCGCCAAGGAACCGGGAAAATACGGCTTCAGCGACATCAATTGCGACGACACCTTCTGCTACGAAACGGTCTATGTGCCCCGCCGCACGGCCTTGGCCGCCGTGGCGCTGGCCAGCAGCATCAATCTCGACGTCCTTGAAGACCTCAACAGCGAACTGCGCCGCGGCATGACCCCGCCCGAACCGGCGGTATACGCACTCAAGGTGCCGCCGGGCAGCAAGGAGGCCGTGCTCAGGAACCTCTCCCGGGTACGGGCCGTCACCGAGACCCGGTTCAAGGAGCACGTGGTGAAAAAGGGCGACACCATTCCCCGCCTCAGCAAAAAATACGGGGTCAAGAAGAGCGCCCTGCTCAAGGCCAACAAGCTGCGCAAGGAAAAAATCAAGGTGGGGCAGCGGCTGCGCATTCCCTATACAACCACCGCCTATACCATGGTTGCCCAGGCCGAACCGCGGAAGGCCAAAAGCCAGAAGGAGGCGCGTACACCGCTGCCAAAGAAGGACCACCGCATCGTCCACCGGATCCGGGCCGGCGAAACCCTCTCCTCCCTGGCCAGACGCTACCGGGTTTCGGTGGAGCAGATCATCGCCTGGAATCGCCTGAAAAATCCGAAACAGTTGCAGATCGGCCAGAAGGTGATCCTCTACCCTGCCACTGCGGCCACCTCCAGCCACGCCCCCGGCATCCCCGCCGCTCCCCGCCACGGATAACCTCTGCCTCTCTGGCCCGGCCCATGGAACTCCGCAACAGCACAGCACTGGTTCTCGGCGGCGCCAAGGGCATCGGCAAGGCCATCGGCTTCGCCCTGGCCCGGGCCGGCGCCGACGTCATCCTCACCTGGTACGACTGGCCGGAGGAGGCCGCGGCCATGCAGGAAGAGCTGGCGCAGCTCCCCGGCAACCATCTGGCCGTCCAGGCCGATCTGCGGGAGCCCGAGGCAATTGCCCGCCTCTTCGAAACGATCCGCAGCCGATACGGCCGCCTTCACATCCTGATCAACAATATCGAACGCGGCGGCATGCCGGTGGTGCATGGGGAATACACCCCGGCCCAGTGGGAACTGGAGATGGCGACCACCCTCAAGGCCAAGTGGTGGGTCATGCATCATGGCCTGCCGCTCATCAAGGCATCGGGCGGCGGCGCCGTGGCAGTGCTCTCCTCCATTGCCGGCCTGGTCGGCCGTTCCGGTCCGGCAGGCCTCCTGTTCAACGACGGCTACAGCGCGGCCAACCGGGCGGTCTCCTCCTTCACCGAGACCTGGGCCCGGGAAGGGGCGCCCACGGTGCGGGTCAACGAGCTGATGCTGGGTCTTGTTGAGTCCCGCCATGGGGAAGGCACCCGCGGATGGGACTTGCTCACCGAGAAACAACGGCATGCCCTGCGCGACCACATTCTGCTGAAACGCACCGGCACCATTGCCGAGGTCGTAAAGGCCATCCTTTTCCTGCTGACCGACGCCACCTACCTGACCGGCAGCGTCATCCGCATGGACGGAGGCTACACCCTGGGCGGCGAGGCGGTGCCGCCCATGCCGGAAGGGGTCGAGTAAGGGCTACCGCCCCTGGCCCATCTCCGCCAGGATCTGCTCCACCGCCCATTGGGGGATCATGTGGAGGATCAGTTCCACCGCCTTGACTTTCACCTCATCCTTGTTTCGAGGAAGGGCGCCCTCGCGCTCCGCCACCTCGGCCAGGATGTCCTCGGCGTCGTACCAGCAGAGTTCGCGGTTCTTCAGGTCGTAAACCGTCAGAATCCGGCGGCCGGATTCGTGGATGTGCTCCTCCTCCATCACCGCGCCAACGATCTTCTTGGCCAGCTCGTAGGGGATGAACTTGACGTCGTCGCTCATTCGCTCACCTCATCGACAAAAACCATTTACCTGCGCCATCCGCGCCTGCGGAAGGGCCTACACCTAACCCATTTTACGGGATTTTGCAAGGCAGCCCTACCCCGGCCTTGCCAGAACCGGGAAAGCGTACTATCCTGCCCGCAGCAGAGGATATTGCGTGAACTCAGAACAAGACCGACATTTCATGACCGCCGCCCTGGCCGAGGCGGAAACGGCGCTGGCTGCCGGCGAATTCCCGGTGGGCTGCGTGCTGGTGTATGACAACGAGATCGTGGCCCGCGGCCGCCGCATGAACAGCCAGGGGCCGGCCACCAACGAACTCGACCATGCCGAGATCGTGGCCCTGCGTGAGCTTTTTGCCACCAGGCCGGACCTCGACCGCAGCCGGATCACAGCCTACTCCACCATGGAGCCCTGCCTGATGTGCTTCGCCACCCTGCTCCTGAACAACATCTGCACCGTGGTCTATGGCTACGAGGATATCATGGGCGGCGGCACCAGCCTGCCGCTGCCGCAGCTTACGCCGCTCTACCAGGCCATGCGGCCCACTGTCACCCCGCATGTGCTGCGGCAGGAGAGCGTGGCCCTCTTCAAACGCTTCTTTGCCGATCCCAAACAGTCCTACTGGCAGGGCAGCCAACTCGCCGACTACACCCTGCGCCAATGAGCGCCCCCGACTCCCTCCAGCCGCGTACCCCCTCCTTCAAGCCGCAGGAGCGGAATATCTTTTTCCACATCCTCACCGCCTGCAACCTCGCCTGCCGCCACTGCTACATCAACCCGGCCCAGCACGGCACCGCCACGCTGCCGCTGGCCACCATCGAAAAATGGCTGCGCCTTTTTTATGATCCAGCCAAACAAAGCAACCTCATCCTGCTGGGCGGCGAACCGACGCTGCACCCGGACCTGGCCGCGATCATCAAGTTCGCGCGGCAGCTTGGCTACCAAAGCGTCACGGTGGACACCAACGGCTTTCTCCACCACGATCTGCTCGACCACATCACGCCCGAGGAGGCGGTGATCAGCTTCAGCCTCGATGGCCCCACGCCTGCGGTCAACGACCCGCTGCGGGGCGCAGGCGTCTTTGCCGCCTGCACACAAAATCTCAAAAGGGCCGTGGCCAAAGGCTTTGACGTCAGCCTCATCTACACGGTGAGCCGCTGGAATATCGACCATCTGCACCGGATGCCGGCACTGCTGGCAGAACTCGGCTGCAAGCGCTTCTTCATCCAGGTGATCGGCCTGCGCGGGAAATCCGCCGAGGAAGCGAAAGAAGCGGACCTGCAAATCACGCCGGCGGAATGGCTGGCCGTGGTGCCGCCGGTGGCGCAAGACGCGGCGGCCAGGGGCATCCACGTCATCTACCCCAAGGTCTATCTGGAGCCAAACGAACCCTTCCAATGCGCCGGCAATGTGGCGGAGAACTACTTCCTCTTCCCCAACGGCCGGGTCTATCTCTGCCCCCTGTGCGAGGACTTCCCGCTCAATACCTTCCAGATCGAGGAAAACTGCCTCATCGAACAACCGGGGATCACCGAGAAGAAGCTCTTTTCCCTTGAAATCGCCGAAGGGTGCGTGATGAACAAGCTCTTGCAGCCCGGCAACATCGACTACGACGAGGCCGGCCGCCCCCGCCACCGCATCTCCTGCTGCCTGCTCAAACAGGAAATCCAGCCATAAAAGCATTGCCAATAGCGCTATTGACAGCACTATACAAAACACGTAAGATACCCTTGCTACGAACAAGCGAGGTGTTTCATGGCGAGCATTACGGCAAACGAGCTGAAGACCAAAGGCATTTCTTCCATCAAAGACCATCTGGCCAACGAACCCGAGGTGGCGATCACGGTCCGTGGCAAGAAACAATACGTGGTCATGGACATGGCCCACTACAATTATCTGCGGGAGTGCGAACTGGAAACAGCCCTGCTAGAAGCCAGGGCCGATGTGAACAACGGCAAGGTAATCGTCGAGAGCGTGGCCGAACATATCGCCCGGATCAGCGATGGCCTATAGGCTTATCTTCCCCCATAGCTACATCAAGCGGGCCAAGGCGTTCATCAAGAAACATCCGGAACTGCTCAAGCAGTATGAAAAGGCTCTGCTCCTTTTAGAACATAATCCCCATCACCCTTCGCTCCGCCTCCATCCGCTCAAAGGCAAACTCAAAGGGTTGCACAGCATTTCCATCAATATCAGTTACCGGCTCACCATCGAACTGATCATCACCGAGCAAACCATCACCCTGATAAACGTCGGCAGCCACGACGAGGTGTACTAGCAACACCTGTGCAGGGTGCGACACACGTAGCGAGCCAGACGTCACCCACAACGCAACGCTAGGCACCATGTGCCTCCAGAATTTTCTCAATGCGCTCGGGAACTCCCCAAGCTGCTGAGACCTGAGAATTCTCCTGTACTGCCGTTTTCAATTCTTCAATCACATCGGGGCTGAACTGACGGCATTTCTCAATCAAGTCCATCAGTCGCTTCGATCGCGCCCATGAACTGGAACCTCTTAGACAGGTGACGAGGGCCTGCGAAATCTTGGATGCAATTTGAGGCTTCGCTGCCAGCAGTTCGATGATCCCGATTGCTACTGCATCAGCCGTTTTGCCTTTGACTTGAAGCGCTTGATACTTACCTATGAAACCATACGGATCGAGGTCATTCTTCAGAGGAACAATCGGAACCTTCCGGCCAATTGCCACACCAATTTCTTGATCCGTCCACTTGCTCTCATTGAAGCCCGGGCCTAGAAGCGCCACGAGAGCATCCATCGTTGTCAGGGCAAGTTCGATTTCACGTTGCCACTCGTGAGTAGGTTCGATGTCATCATGCGCGACGAAGCATGCAAAACCGAACTCTTCAAGAGCTTCCTTTAGTGCACCCGCATCCTTCTTTTCTTTTGACAGATGGCTGAGGAAGATTCTGGGCTGATCCGGCTGCCAGAATGATGGGGCTTCCGTACTTCCGAGTTCTGTGATAGTGCCGAGGTGCTTTGCTAGGTCAACAAGGGCTTCGTCGGCGGCCTCACTCACCATTTCCATTACATAACCGGACTTATCGTTGGCGTCCCAGGTATTTGACCAAGGCAGCTTGAACTGCTTGAGAGTTAAATCAATAAGCCGCCATGACTCCTTTTCCAGGGAGGCCGCGATGCCCTTAATGAGTTTTATTCGATCCGAGGCCTTCATTTATCCCTCCCGTAATGGCGCCTAGCATTAGTATTAGACAGAATGGGTCAATACGTCGCTATGCGGAATCTGCATATTGGCCTTCAACGTATTTTATCAAGCGGGACGCTGGTGTCGAAATACTGATTCAATAGCGTTCCTCGTCGCGCAGCTTGGTAATGACGCTGCTTATCACCTCACCCCCGGCGGCTACGGAATCACGAAATTTTACCAATGACGGCAGATGGTCATGCTTTTCCGGCGGCATCAAGCAGGCTACCCTCCTGCCGTGCCGAGAAATGAATATCTTCTCGCCCTGTTCCGCCCGGTCGAGCAACTCCTTCAAACTGTTGCGCGCCTCTTTGACATTCACCTCGATCATGATGTTCCCCCATCCTCAACAAGTATACATTCATCAGGTACATCTGCCAGACGAATGTCAAGAGCGAATCCCGCAACTCAGGTTAAGAAACCTGCTATTCCGTCGTTGTTTGTTGCTTCGCCCCGAACATCCTGCCGAGCAAGCCCCCTACCTCATAGAGCCCGCAGAGCGGCACGGCCACCAGCACGGTGGAAACAAGGTCGCCGGCGGTAAGCAGGAAGGCGATGACGCAGATGCCGATGTAGGAGTACTTGCGGTGGCGGGCGAAGTAATTGCGGTCGAGGAGACCGGTTTTCACCGCCATCACCATGAGAAAGGGCAGCTCGAAGGCCAGGCCAAAGGCGAGACCAGAACGGGCCACAAAGGTGAGGTAGGCATCGAGTTTGAGTTGCGGGGTCAGCCCCGGCCCGGCAAAGCTGAGGAGAAAATGAAGTGCCTGGGGCAGGACCACGCCATAGGCAAAGAGCACACCACTCACAAAGAGTACGCCACCCCAGCCCACCACGGTGAGGGCCGCCCGTTTTTCATGACGGTGCAGGCCCGGTGCCACGAACATCCAGAGCTGATAGACGATGACCGGAAAGGCGAGAATGAGGCCAGCGAGCAACGCCACCTTGAAATAGCTGACAAAGGCCTCCGGCAGGTTGGTATAGACCAGACGCCGGGTTGCAGGATGGGCGCGCCGCAACGGTTGGACCAGCAGGCGCACCAAGGGCTCGATAAAGGCGTAAGCCACGCAGCTGGCCACGAGGATGGCGACAAAAATAGCGATGAATCGCTGCCGCAGTTCGCGGAGATGGACGGAAAAATAGCCTGCCAGAACGGTCATGACTTGGGCGGGCCGGAGTCGATCGACTCAACGACTGACGGATCGGTCTCTACCGGGGCCGGTGTCGCGGCTTCGGTGGGCGGCAGCGGGGCATTGACGCCGGGAAGCTCCGCCGGGGTGGTGGCGTCAAGATTCTGGCGCCAGGGATCGGCCGCCTCCTCCTTCAGCTCCTCGGTCATGGACTCCTTGAGGGCGGTAGCGGTCTTCTTCAGTTCGTTGATCCCCTTGCCCAGCGACTTGGCGAGTTCCGGCAGCTTTTCCGGCCCCACCACGATGAGGGCGATCCCCAGGATCAATATGAGTTCCGGCAGTCCGATTCCGAACATACAAAGCCCTTTGCGCCCTCCTTGGCCTGACCCGCCGCCAGGCGCACCCTCTGGCCGGCTACTCTACGGCATTTGCCGGGAGGTGTCAAGGCGCGGACAGCAGCGGTCGATTTTGCGCGATTGACTTTTGAGCCGCCTTTGACTAAGGTGCCCTGTGCCGCCGCGGGCGGCCCCGGCGCGGCCGGAGAAGGAAAACAGGCCGCACCCTTCGAACGACGCAGCAAGGAGTGAAACCAATGGCCAACGTGGTGATTGTCGGCACCCAGTGGGGTGACGAGGGCAAGGGCAAGATCGTCGACCTCCTGACCGGCTATGCCGATTACGTGGTGCGCTTCCAGGGCGGCAACAACGCCGGCCATACCCTGGTGGTGGAGGGCAAGAAATACGTCTTCCACCTCATCCCCTCCGGCATCCTCTACGAAAACAAGATGTGCTGCATCGCCAACGGCGTGGTGCTCGACCCCGGCGTGCTGCTCGAAGAGATGGACAAGCTGGCCGCCAGCGACCTGCCGGTGCATCCCTCGCGCCTGATGATCAGCGAGCGCGCCAACCTCATCATGCCCTACCACAAGATGCTTGATGCGGCCAGCGAGTCGGCTCTTTCCAAGGGCAAGAAGATCGGCACCACCGGCCGCGGCATCGGCCCCTGCTACGGCGACAAGATTTTGCGCAAGGGGATCAAGGCGGGCGACCTGCTCGATCCGGCCCTCTTCCGCGAGAAACTCGCCGAGAACGTCGGGGAGAAGAACTTCCTCTTCACCAAGAAATTCGGTGGCGAGCCGGTAACGGTGGACGCCATCTACGACGAATTCATGCGCCATGCCGAGCGGCTCGCCCCCTTCATCGGCAATGTCTCAGTGGCTCTCGACGAAGGAAGAAAGGCGGGCAAGCACATCCTCTTCGAGGGCGCCCAGGGCACCCAGCTCGACATCGACCACGGCACCTACCCCTTTGTCACCTCATCCAACACCATCGCCGGCAACGCTTGCACCGGCAGCGGCTTCGGGCCGTCGCACATCGACTGCGTCATCGGCATCTTGAAGGCCTACACCACCCGGGTGGGCGAAGGGCCCTTCCCCTCCGAGCTGTTCGATGCGGTGGGCGACCAACTCCAGCAGAAGGGCGGCGAGTTCGGCGCCACCACCGGCCGCAAGCGGCGCTGCGGCTGGCTCGACGGCGTGATCGCCAACGAGGCGATCCGATTGAATGGCATCAACGGCCTGGCGATTACCAAGCTCGACGTCTTGAGCGGCCAGCCGACCCTGAAGATGGCCACGGCCTACGATGTGGACGGCAAGACCATCACCGCCACCCCGGCCAACATCAAGCACTTTGCCAAGCTGAAGCCGATCTACGAGGAGATGCCGGGCTGGAGCGAGGAGATCGCCAAGGCGCGCAGCATCGACGAGTTGCCGGCCAAGGCCCGCGACTATGTGAAGCGGATCGAGGAGTTCACCGAGACCCCGGTCTATATCCTCTCCGTGGGGCCGGGCCGCGAGGAGACCATGCTGCTCCGTAATCCCTTCGCCTAGGCAGACAACCAAGCATCATGGCATAAAAAAGCCTGCCACGCGGCAGGCTTTTTCGTTGGCGCACTGTTCGGCGCGCGATCAGTTCCGGCTCACCATGCGGGCGCCCGCCATCACCTCGGCCATGTCCACCGCGATCTTGGCCAGCATGTTGGGCACTGGCGGCGCGCCGGTGGAAGGCCGCACCTCGGGGATGCCGAAGGAATCGACGAGCCGGGCCCACATCCCGCTCTCCGGGTAGTCCATGGGTTGGTCGATGGCCTGCTCGATGTACCAGACCGTGTTGCCGGAATGGACATTGATGAGCCGCATGGAAACCGAGGCCCGGCCGCCGCCAAACTCAGTGGCCGCCAAGGCGTAATTGACCCGGCCAGCCAGCACCAGATCGACCTTGGCCGCCTTGCCGCGGGCAATGGCCTCATCGAGATCGCCATACCCCTGGCCCAATTGGCGCACCACCGGGAAGGCGCGCTTGCCAAGCAGCACATCCTTGAACAGGGCCGCCACCTGCGTCCCATACGCCGGGGCGATGTTCTCCGGCACCTGGAAAGGCAGCACGCCCACCGTGGCCTCCTGGTAGGTGTTCTGCATGGGGTGGATATAGACCACCGGCGAGCCGGTCCGCGGTTCGACATAAAGGGTCGAGCGCTGGTCCCGGAGCGAACAGCCGGCAAAGGCCACACACGCCATCAGCAACAGCACACAGTGACGCATACTCCCTCCTACCGCTCCCTGGCGGAAAGCCCGGCATCCTGCAACCCGGCGGCGGATGCGGCCAGCAGATGGTTGATGTTGCCGCTCCGCTGGATCTCCACCCCGGCGACGGAGAGGACATCCTGCGAGGCGGCGTCGAGGATGCGCACATTGACGATCACCGTCTGCGGGGTCAGGGAGTAGGTGCCGGCGACAATGCCGTGCACGCGGTGCTCTCTGGCCAGCAATCTGGCGTCGCGGGTCAGCACCAGTTCGCCGCTGTCACCCTTGACCAGCACCTCGCTCGCCTTGCGGATCTCCACCACCCCGAAGCCATGGCGGAAGAGCCTCGTCGCAAGCGATTCGGTGAAGGTCCGCCCGAAGCGGCTGGTTCCATGGAGGTTGTCCACCTCCACCATGGTGGTGAGCATGAGGCTCATGCCGGTGGCCTTGCCGTGATGGAAGTTCTGCGCCAGCTGCCGCGCCACCTCCTCGCCCAGGCCGAAGAAATCCGGGGTGACCACCGAGGCGGTACCGCCGGTATGCACCTTGGGTGCGCATGCCGCGCCGGAGAGCGCCATCATCAGGAGCGCCACTCCCAACCCCAACCGCCGCAGAATCTTGCTTCGCTGCATCGACCCGCCTCCTTACTTTTTCCCGAAGGCCCGCACCGCCACCGGCGCCGGCCTGCCCACCGGCATCGCCTCATCGGCCAGCATGCCGGCCACCACCGCATCCAGCGGAAGTTCCAGGGTGGCGGCGGCCAGGACCATATTGTCCTCGTTGCGGAGCAGCCGGGCGTTGAGATAGACGCGGCCTTCTGCCACTGCATAGGTTCCCGCCAGCATGGCCTGGGCATTCTGGATGTAAGCCAGCTCCTTCATGTCGCGGGACATGGCATACTCGCCATGGTGCTTGCTCACCATGATGCCCGGCGTCTTGCGGACATCCACCACCTCCACGCCGCTGTTCTGCAACTCGCCGATCATCTGCTCGCCCACATAACGCCCGAGGGCCGAAGTGGCATAGAGGTTGTTGAGGTTGACAAAGGTGCTCACCGCCACGGTGTATTCGTCGGCGATTTCCTCGCGGCTGGTGGCCAGCAGCTTCTGCGCCAGCTCGTGCACCGCCGTGGCCAGCGCCGCATTGGACGCCACCGGCATACCGTTGCCGCCGGCAAGGCTTGGCAACAGACCGCTTCCCATGTTCTGCGGCGAAAAAACCCGCCCGGTGCGGTAGACATAGTCGGCCGGGATCTCATGGGGGTAATTGTAAGCGTAGGAGCGATAGACCGGCAGCCTGGCCGGTGCCGGAGCCACCGCCGCCACCTCCCTGTCCGCGCCCGCCTCACGCCCGTCGTCGGCCGCGGCCGGCGTCGCAACCGCAGGGATGATCCCCAGCAACAGGGCCGCAGCACAAATTTTCCGGATCATGGGATGTGCCTCTTCATCAGGGGTTGAATCGATAGTCGCCGTACAGCGGTTCCAGGCTTTCCCACGAGGGGCCGTACGCGCCCACCATCGGATCACGGCTGCCGCCTGCGGCCTGATAGGGGTAAACCACCGGCACAGGGTCGTTGAGCCGCAGCAGCGGCGAGGCAATCCGCATATCCGCCTCCACCAGCGACGAACGCACCCCGCCGGCGCATCCGGCCAGCATCAGCAGCAACACCGCGATTCCGATTTTCCGCATCGTTCCCTCCTCGTCACCGCAAGGGCAACCGGCAGCTCCGGCCGCGCGCCCCTGTCAAAAATCCGACAAAAAAGCGCGCCACCCGGCAAAAAATTCCGGCAACACTTCCCGCCCCTGGACCAGGCGGCCGCCTTCTCAGCGCCCTACCCGCCATTGCCGGCCAGAAAGGCCAAGGGGTCGCTTGAGATAAATGCACTTTCCATGCCATGATCTGGCTGCTGAAAAACTTGTTTTCCGGCAGCCTGCATGCGGACTCGGGATGGGCCGCCAATTCCGCGCGCAACCCCAGGAAATTGTGAGACCTCGCAGCGTTCGCTTCTGGGAGGTCGCCGCTTGCAAAGGTCATGGATGACTTTTTTCAACGTCCTGATCGCCACAGGGAGAGGGGCCAGAAGGAACCGGCCACTGGACAACCAGCTGAAACAACAGAAAAAAACACCAAAAACCACGAAAAAACATTTACAAATCGTTCCGCTGTATTATATTTCGCGAGTTTAAGCGACCCCGCCACGGGTCGAAACCACCGTCAGGAGGAACAACCGCACATGGCTCGGATCACCGTGGAAGACTGCCTGAAGCAGATCGGCAACGAAAACCGGTTCGCCCTTATCCATCTTGCCGTCAAACGGGTCAAGCAGCACCGCAAGGGTGCGCCCTTCCTGATGAAGTGCAAGAACAAGGAAACCGTGGCCACCCTGCGGGAAATCGCCGCCAGCAAGATCTCCTTCGGCAACATCCAGGAATACGACAACCTGCCGGAAATGAAGGCCCCGGCCGAAAACAAGGAATTCACCGCCGAGGCATTCGACGATTCCGCGAACTAGGCATGGAAACCGATTACTACCGGGTGCTCGGCGTTTCCAACAGCGCCTCAGCCGACGAAATCAAAAAGGCCTACCGCCAGATGGCCATGAAGTACCATCCGGACCGCAACCCGGGCGACAAGGAGGCGGAGGACAGGTTCAAGGCCGCCGCCGAGGCGTATGAAGTGCTGGGCGATCTCGAAAAACGCAAAATCTACGACCGCTACGGCGTGGCCGGCCTGCGCGACAGCGGCTACAGCGGCCCCGGCAATTTCGAGGACATCTTCTCTAGCTTCAGCGACATCTTCGGGGATCTTTTCGGCATGGGCGGCCGCACCGGCGCCCGCCGCCAGGGGCCCAGCCCGGGCGCCGACCTGCGCTACGATCTGGCCATCTCCTTTATGGAGGCGGTGCATGGCGCGGAAAAGGAAATCGAAATCACCCGGCGCGACACCTGCTGGACCTGCGAGGGCTCCGGCCTGCGCCCCGGCCACAAGCCGCAGACCTGCCCCACCTGCCAGGGGCGCGGCCAGGTCCTGCATGCCCAGGGGCCGTTCCGCATCCAGACCACCTGTCCCCACTGTCATGGCCAGGGCCAATTGATCTCCGACCCTTGCGCCGACTGCAACGGCCAGGGGCTCGTGGCCAAAAAAAAGAAGGTCTCCCTGAAGATCCCGGCCGGCGTCGATACCGGCGCCCGGATGCGGCTCCGGGGCGAGGGCGAGGGGGGCAGAAAGGGCGGCGGCCCCGGCGACCTCTACGTCATCATCTACGTGGAGGCCCACGAGTTTTTCCAGCGCGAGGGGGACGACATCCTCTGCACCATCCCGATCTCGTTCACCCAGGCCGCCCTGGGCTGCACCCTGGAAGTGCCGACCATCCACGGCGCGCACGGGCTTGCCGTCCCTGCCGGCACCCAGACCGGGCAGACTTTCACGATCAAAGGCGAGGGGGTGCCCCACCTGCGCGGCCATGGCCGCGGCAACATGCTCTGCGAGGTGCAGGTCAGAACCCCGACCAGACTCAGCAAGAAACAGAAGGAACTGCTGCAGGAATTCGCCGCGCTCGACGGGAAGGGAGACGAAAACGTCGGCGCCGGCTTCCTGAAAAAGTTCTTTCATTTCTAGGCTGGGGGTGGCTATAAGGAAAGAATCGACTGGTGGCGACTGGCCCGGGAAGGCCAGAACGACAAAGCCGGAGAGCCCGAACCATGACCGCAAAACGCGCCACCCTGACCCATTTTGACGCCGCCGGCAATGCCTGGATGGTCGATGTCGGCGCCAAGGCGGCCACCGCGCGGGAAGCGACAGCGGGCGGGACGATCACCATGTCTCCCGCGGCCTTTGCCCAGCTCGCCGCCGGCACCATGGCCAAGGGCGACGTGCTCGGCGTGGCCAGGATTGCCGGGATCATGGCGACCAAAAGGGTGGACGAACTGATCCCGCTCACCCACCCCCTGGCCATCGACCGGGCCGAGGTGCGGTTCCGGCTCGACGAAAAACGCCATGCGGTGGAGATCGAGGCCACGGTGGGCACCGGCGGCAAGACCGGAGTGGAGATGGAGGCGCTCACCGCCGTGACCATGGCGGCGCTCACCATCTACGACATGTGCAAGGCCGTGGACAAGGGTATGACCATCGACAATATCCGGTTGCTCAAAAAAACCGGCGGGAAAAGTGGTGCGTATCAACGGCAGGAATAAGTGGCGACCTTTCTGCCGGATCTGTGCTCAGGAAAGCCGAACCAAGGAGTGAATGCGTGAAGCCAAAACAGCTTGAACATTTTCGCAAGAAACTGGAGGAGATGAGCCAGCAGCTCCTCAGTGAGGCGGAAAAAACCATCCACGAGATGACGGATCATAACGACAACTATCCGGACCCCACCGACCGGGCCACGGCCGAATCGGACCGCAGCTTCGAACTGCGCATCCGCGACCGCGAGCGCAAGCTGCTGTCGAAGATCAAGGAGGCCATGGAACGGATCGACGAAGGCACCTACGGCATCTGCGAGGAATGCGGCGACGACATCTCGGTGAAGCGCCTGGAGGCCCGGCCGGTGACCACCCTCTGCATCGAGTGCAAGACCCGGCAGGAAACGCAGGAAAAGGCGCAGAAGGGCTTCTAGGGGCACGCCATGCCAGAACTCCGCAAGGATCCGATCATCGGCCGGTGGATCATCATCGCGACGGAACGCGGAAAGAGGCCCAGCGACTTCATCATCGAAAAGAACCACGTGCGGGGCGGCTTCTGCCCGCTGTGCCCCGGCAACGAAAACACCACCCCGCCGGAGGTGCTCGCCTACAGCGCCGCGCCAGGACGGGGCCCGAACCAGCCCGGCTGGTCGCTGCGGGTGGTGCCCAACAAGTACCCCGCCCTCATCATCGAAGGCGACCTCAACAAGGAGGGCGAGGGGCTCTACGACAAGATGAACGGCATCGGCGCCCATGAGGTCATCATCGAGACGCCGGACCACAACGAATCCTTCACCGTGCTGCCGCCGGAGCGCATGGTTCAGGTCTTCTGCTCCTACCGGGACCGCCTGGGCGACCTGGCCAAAGACCCGCGCTTCCGCTACGTCATGGTCTTCAAAAACTTCGGGGCCGCGGCCGGCGCCTCCCTCGAGCACTCCCATTCCCAGCTCGTCGCCCTGCCCATCGTGCCGCGCATGATCGCCTCGGAACTCGAAGGCAGCCACTCTTATTACCAGTACAAGGAGCGCTGCATCTTCTGCGACATCATCAAGCAGGAACTCAGCCAGGGCAGCCGGCTCATCGCGGAAAACAGCCGCTTTCTCGCCATCGTGCCCTTTGCCCCGCGCTCGCCTTTCGAGATGTGGATCCTGCCCAAACGCCACGCCTCCTCCTTCATCACCAGCGATGACGAGACCTTCCGGGATCTGGCGGCAATTTTTTCCGAATGCATGCGGCGGCTCGACAGATGCATGCCCGGCGTGCCCTACAATTTCGTACTGCACGGCGCGCCGCTCCGATCGCAACCGCTGGACCACTACCACTGGCATTTCGAGATCATGCCCAAGCTGACCATGGTCGCTGGATTCGAGTGGGGTTCCGGCTTCTACATCAACCCGGTGCCGCCGGAAGAGGCGGCGCGCTTTCTGCGGGAAGCGGAGATCTAGCCGACAGCAAGCCCGACCTGGAGGACGCAGCGATGCAAAAAATCCTGCTGGTGGACGACGAAGAGAGCATCCATCTTCTGTACCGCGAGGAGCTGGAAGAGGCCGGCTACGAGGTCCATTCCGCCCTCACCGGCGAGGAGGCGCTGGAAAAGCTCCACATCATAGCGCCGGATCTCATCATCCTCGACATCAACATGCCGGGCATGAACGGCATCGAGGCGTTGCGCCGCATCAAGGAGATCAGGCCCACGGTGCCGGTGATCCTCTGTTCCGCCTACCAGGAGTTCAAACAAGACCTTGCGTCCTGGGCCTCCGACGAGTACATTGTCAAGTCTTCCAACCTCGACGAGTTAAAGGCGGCGGTCCGGAAGCATCTTTCGTGACCGCCCTGGCCGAATACCGCGATCAGCCAGCGGCCCGCCGACGGAAAGCGGCGGGCCGCTTCTTTTGAAAAAGACGCCATGAAAGACATCCAGGGCCAGCGCGATCATCGGCGCATCAACATCAAGAAGGTGGGAGTCAAGAACATCTCCTACCCCATCACCCTGCTGGACAAAGCCCGCCGCATCCAGCACACCGTGGCCACGGTGAACATGTACGTCAACCTGCCCCATCAGTTCAAGGGCACCCACATGAGCCGCTTCATCGAAATCCTCAACCGCTTCCACGGCGAGATCACCCTGGCAAGCTTCCATCTCATCCTCGAAGAGATGAAGGAAAAACTCCAGGCCGAGGCCGCGCACATGGAGATCGAGTTCCCCTATTTTTTGAAGCGCGACGAAGCCAACGCCATCGGCATCAGCGAATACCGCTGCCGGATGCACGGCTCGCTGGAGCAGAAGGATGATCTGGTTCTGTCGGTGCGGGTGCCCATCTCGCCGCCGCAACCGACCCAGCCCGCCGCCGGCATGCCGCGCTCGCTGGGCCACTGGGGCGTGGCGGAAGTGGCCCTGCGTTGCCGCCAGTTCCTCTGGATCGAGGACCTCATCGAGACCGTCGAGGCGGTCACCAGCCACGACCTCTGCTGGCCCATCGATTCGCACGCGGACTGCACCCTGGCGGTGGAAGGGCTGACCAAGGCCATCGGCGGCAGACTGGCCGACCACCCGCATATCAAGTGGTTTTCCGTGCGGGTCGAAAATCTCGCCGCCGGCTTCAATACCTTTGCCCTGCTGGAATGGCCCAGGGGGCGGAACACCCACTAACCACCACTCCGGAAAAGTCCGTCATGGCCCACGAACTGCTCTTCGAAATCGGCACCGAGGAAATCCCGGCCGGCTATCTCATGCCGGCGCTCAACAGCCTCCAGGACAACCTCGCCCGCCGCTTGGGCGAACTGGGCCTCTCCTTCGGCGAGACGCAGACCGCCGCAACCCCGCGACGCCTGGCCATCTGCGTGCGCGATCTGGCCGAGCGCCAGCCCGACCGGGTGGAAGAGGTGCTGGGGCCGCCGAAAAAAGCGGGCTTCGACGTCAACGGCCAGCCGACCAAGGCAGCCATCGGCTTTGCCCAGTCGCGCGGCGTGGCCATGGAGGCCATCGAGGTGGTGGCCACCCCCAAGGGCGAATATCTCATGGTGCGCGTCGAGCAGCCGGGCAAGCCCACCGCCGAACTGCTGCGCGAGGTGCTGCCGGAATTGGTCCCCACCATCCCCTTTCCCAAGTCGATGCGCTGGGGATGCGGGCGGCTCCACTTCGCCCGGCCCATTCAGTGGCTGCTGGCCCGCTACAGCGGCCAGGTCGTCTCCTTCCAACTGGAAACCCTGACCAGCGGAGGCCACACCCATGGCCACCGCTTTATGGCCCCGCAGGCCATGGAGCCGGCCGACTTCGACAGCTACCTCGACTGCCTGCGCGCTGCCCATATCCTGGCCGATCCGGCGGAACGGCGCGAGGCGGTGCGGGCCGAGATCGCCAAGGCGGCCGCATCCATCGGCGGCCGCATCCTGCCCGACGAGGAACTCATCGACACGGTCACCAATCTGGTGGAAAAACCGCATGCCATCTGCGGCACCTTCGAGGAGCGCTTCCTCGCCCTGCCCCGGGAGGTGCTCATCACCTCCATGCGCGAGCACCAGAAATACTTCGCCGTGGTGGATGCCCAGGGCAAGCTCATGCCCCACTTCGTGGCGGTGAACAACACCAGGGTCAAGGACCCGGTGCTCGGCGCCGACGGCCACCAGCGCGTGATCCGCGCCCGGCTTGAAGACGCCTTCTTCTTCTTCAAGGAGGATCAGCACCGGACGCTTGCCGACCGGGTGGCCGACCTTTCCGGCGTCATCTTCCAGTCCAGGCTCGGCACCATGGCGGAGAAAACCAGCCGGGTGGTGACCCTGGCCGGCGAACTGGCCAGTGCCATCGCACCGGAATTGACCGAGACCGTGAAGCGCGCCGCCCTGCTCGCCAAGACCGATCTGCTCACCAGCATGGTGGGCGAGTTCCCGACGCTGCAGGGCAGCATCGGCCGCGATTACGCGCTGCTCAATGGCGAACCCCCGGCGGTGGCCACCGCCATCGCCGAGCACTACCTGCCGCTTCGCGCCGGAGGCGACCTGCCGCAGGAACTGGCCGGCACCGTCGTCGGCATCGCCGACCGCCTCGACACCCTGGCCGGCTATTTCGGCATCGGCCAAAAGCCCACCGGCACCGCCGACCCCTTTGGCCTGCGCCGCCAGGCCCTGGGCCTCCTGGCCCTCATCCAGGGCAAAAACCTCGCGCTCCCGCTCAGCCCTTGGCTCGACCGGGCGCTCGGCCTCTACGAGTGCCAGATCAGCGAACCGCGTGAAACGGCCAAGGCCAACGTGCTGGAGTTCCTCAAGGGCCGCTTCCTGAACGACCTCACCGCTCAGGGCCTGCCCGTCGAGGCGGTGGAGGCGGTGGTGTCGGTGGAGTTCGACGACGTGGTGGACTGCCGCCGCCGCATCGAGGCGCTCATCGCCATCAACACCCAGCCGGCCTTTGCCCTGCTGGCCGGCTCCTTCAAGCGGGTGAACAACATCATCAAGGAGAACGTCGACACCCGCATCGACGAGGCCCTGCTTGCCGAAGCGGCGGAACGCGGCCTCTTTGCCAGCCTCCGCACCATCGAGGCCGAGGCAATGCCGCTGCTCACCGCCAGGGAATACGGGCAGGCACTGGCCGTAATCCTCAAGATGAAGGAGCCCATCGACACCTTCTTCGACCAGGTGATGGTCATGGCCGAGGACGCAGCCCTGCGCCGCAACCGGCTGGCGTTGCTCACCGCCATCGCCGGCCTCTTCCGCCGGGTGGGGGATTTTTCGAAGATGTACGCGCTCAATCAGCAGGGAAGCTGAGGGGGAGAGGGCCCCACCATTTCGAGGGGAAGAGAAGCGTGAGACCGCGTTCTCTTGATTGAAGATGGGGCTAACGGGGTTCGATGATGCCTTGGGCCAGCAGGGCATCCACCACCTCGTGCAGCGGCAGCCCCACCACATTGCTGTAGGAGCCCTTGATCTCGCGGACCAGGAAGGCACCCTTGCCCTGGATGCCGTACGCACCGGCCTTGTCAAGCGGCTCGCCGGTGGCGACGTATGCCGCACAGACCGCGTCGGAAAAATCACCGAAGCGCACCTCGCTCCGCACCACCCCGGTCGTCACTGCCTTGCCGCGCATGAGGCAGAAGCCGGTCCATACCGCATGCCAGCGGTTGCGCAGTTTTTGCAGCAACCGCACCGCATCGGCACCGTCAGCCGGCTTGCCGAGAATCTCGCCGTCCACCTCGACAATGGTATCTGCGGCCAGCACCCAACTCCGCGGGCTTGCCCCGGAAACCGCCCGCGCCTTCTCCTCGGCCAGGCGGCGGACAAAGACCGCCGGCAGCTCGCCGGGACGCAGGCTCTCATCCACGTCCGCCGGCTGCACGACAAAATCAAGGCCAAGTTCGTGGAGGAAACGCTGGCGCCGCGGCGAGGCCGAGGCAAGCACCAGTTCCGCCACCGTATGAAAGCAGGAATGGACCACGATCAGGCGCGGATGGAGTAGCCGCCGTCCACCACAATGGTCTGGCCCTGGATCATGCCGGCCAGCTCGCTGCAAAGAAAGAGGGCCACGTTGGCCACGTCGTCGGGCGTGGTGAGCCGACCCAGGGGAGTGCGGGCAATGGCGCCGTCCAGAATCTGCTGGCGGTTGGGAAATTTCTTCAGGGCCTCGGTATCCACCGCGCCGGCGCTGATGGTGTTGACGTTGATCTTCCTGGGCCCCAGCTCCACGGCGAGATGACGCACCAGGGATTCCAGGGCGGCCTTGGATGCCCCCACCGCGGTATAGTTTTCGATGGCCCGCACCGCACCCATGCTGGAAACCGCCATGATGCGGCCGCCTTGGGGCATGAGCGGCACCGCCTGTTGGGTCAGGGTCAACAGGGCCCGGGCGTTGATGTCCATGGCCCAGTTCCAGTGGCGGGCGGAGAGTTCCATGGCCGGCTTGAGCACGCCGGAAGCGGCGTTGCTCACCAGAAAATCGATCCGGCCGAATTCGGCGCCGATCAGGTCGAACATGGCGCGGACATCGTCGTCTTCCGCCACGTTGGCCTTCACCACCAGGCACTTGACGCCGTGCTCCTCGATCTGGGAGGCGGTCTGCTCGGCGTCCTGCCGATGGCGCACGTAATTCACCACCAGGTTGACCCCATTCGCCGCCAGTTTCAATGCAATCGCCTTGCCGATCCCCCGCGAGCTGCCGGTGATCAGCGCCACCTTTCCCTGCAAATCATACATGGCCGTACCTCTTCGTGGAATGCGGTCCTCTTCGCCTTGCCGTGTCCGCCGCGTTGGCCCGATTGTATAAGACCCGGCCGAGAAAGACAAGGGCCGGCTGCACTATCTGAACAAGAGCCGGCTGACCAGGCGCTTGGCCGCGCCCTTCATGAGGTGCCAGGGATGGAAGCTGATGGGCTTCAAATGATGCGGCACCTCAAAGCCCGCCATCTGCATCTCCGCAGGCGTGAACAGCGGATACCTGATGTGGCCCTGATCGCAACCCGGCAGATTACGGCACCGGCACTCGCGCCAGATCGGGCTCAGGAACGGATCGATACCAAGCACCGCGAGCAGGGCACTGTCCAGCGCCACCGGATTGACCGCGGCGCCGATCAACCCCACGGGAAAGGGATTGCCCTTGACCGGCCCCTGCTCGTGCATGGCGACGATGCCGTCGATGAGGGTGATGCCAGCGGGGAGGACAGGGAGGAGATCGACGATCATCCGTTCGAAGGCGCCAGTGTCGCCATGGCGGGCATGGAGCAGGGGTTTGCGGAATCCCACCACGGTGCCGAAATAGTTCTTCACCGCGAGCGTGATGAGCAACTGGCCATGGGCCTTGACCCGTGGGAGGTTAATGAGGCAGTCGCACTCCAGGGCCTCGCGGGCAATCGCGACCCGGGCGCCGTGGGCGAGGGTGAAGGGCTGGGGACTGCTGAAATTGACGAGGCGCACCGACAGTCCTTGCAAGGCAGCATCCATGCCGCAGGAACGCATGACCATGCGGGCAGTGCCAAAGGCAGGCGAATCGCCCACAGCCACCTGGCAACCGTAGTCGAGGCACCATTCGGCCACTGCGGCCACGAACTCCGGCTGGGTGCAAGGCAAACCGTCGCGACGGGTACCTGCCACCAGGTTGGGCTTGAGCAGCACCTTGGTACCCGCCGATGGCCGGAAATCAAGGGCCGCGCAGAGGCGCTCCACTTCGGCCTTGATTTTCGCCCGGTCATAGTCAGGGCAGCGGGTCAGCCCCACGCTCAATGCATCGAGTTCCATCGCTCTTTGTCTGGTCTTTTCCCGTCATCACGCAGCCGAGCACCGCAGAGCCGGCCGGAAAAAGCGCGAGGACTGTCTGAGGGCGAAGCCCGAGTTCCGCAGCGCCCGGCCTGATCGAGGAACGGAGGGAATCCGCCGCAGGCGGACCAGTGATCGGGTGCTCTTTCTTTTTGGTCCTTTTTCTTTGAGCACGCAAAGAAAAAGGGCTGACCTTGCGGCCAACCCCTGTTCACGTCACACAAATGCAGTACCGCGCATCATGCCTTCTTGGCCATACCCAACAGGCTGCCGGCCACCAGCATCTG
Source organism: Thermodesulfobacteriota bacterium (assembly GCA_040757055.1). Taxonomy (GTDB): domain Bacteria; phylum Desulfobacterota; class Desulfobulbia; order Desulfobulbales; family Desulfurivibrionaceae; genus JAJZRJ01. Next base: position 31,244 of record JBFLXY010000015.1, read on the forward strand.
GCGGTGGCGTTCCGAGGCATCGAGGCGCGCCTCCACTTTCTTGCCATTCACCTCGATGGTAAGAATCTCCTCGCCGGCCGCGATCTTCTTGCGGATATCCGGGATGCGCACCGATACCCCCTGCTGGATCAGGTCGTAATCCGCCGGGTTGACAAAGGTGAGCGGCACGATGCCGAAGTTGTAGAGGTTGGCCTTGTGGATGCGGGCGAAGCTCTTGACCAGCTTCACCTCCACCCCGAGGTAGCGCGGCGCCAAGGCCGCATGTTCGCGGGAAGAACCCTGGCCGTAGTTGTCGCCGCCCACCACCATGCCCGGCTGGTTCGCCTTGGCCCGGGCCACGAACTCGGCATCCACCGCATTGTAGACGAATTCGCTGATGGCCGGCACGTTGCTGCGGAGCGGCAGCACTTTGGCGCCGGCGGGCATAATGTGGTCGGTGGTGATGTTGTCCTCCACCTTCAGCAGCACGGTGCCCTGCCAATGGTCGGGCAGCGGCGCAAAGCGGGGGAAGGGCGCGATGTTGGGACCGCGGATGATCTCGATCTTTTCCGCCTCGGCCGGGGCCAGCGGCTTTTCGATGCGCTGGTCGCCAAGGAGATACTTCTCCGGCAGGGTGAAGGCGGGGTAATCGCCCAGATCGCGCGGGTCGGTGATCTTGCCGGTGATGGCCGCGGCCACTGCCACCTCGGGGCTGCAGAGGTAGACCTGATCGTCCTTGGTGCCGCTGCGGCCAGGGAAGTTGCGCGGGAAGGTGCGCAGCGAGATGGCGCCGGTGGGCGGCGCTTGGCCCATGCCGATGCAGCCGAGGCAGCCAGCCTGGTGCACCCGGGCGCCGGCCCGCACCAGGGAGAGCATGTCGCCCTGGGCAGTGAGATTCTCCAGCACCTGGCGGCTGCCGGGGTTGATCTCGAAGCTGACGTTGGTGCTCACGGTACGGCTCTCCAGGGTCTTGGCCACCACCATCAGGTCGCGCAAGGAGGAGTTGGAGCAGGAACCCACCAGCACCTGGGCCACCGGCCTGCCCGCCACCTCGCTTACCTTCACCACCTTGTCCGGCGAGGAGGGGCAGGCGATGAGGGGTTCGAGCTGGGACATGTCGATCTCGATCACCTCGTCGTACTGGGCGTCCGCATCGGCCACGATCTCCTGCCAACCTTCTACCCGGCCCTGGCTTTCGAGGAACTTGCGGGTGTTCCCGTCCGAGGGGAAGACCGAGGTGGTGGCGCCCAGCTCGGCGCCGAAGTTGGTGATGGAGGCGCGGTCGGTGACCGAAAGCTCGGCCACGCCGGGCCCGAAGTATTCCATGATATAGCCCACCCCGCCCTTGACCGAGAGGCGGCGCAGCAGCTCGAGCAGCACGTCGCGGGCCGAGACCCAGGGCCGCAACTTGCCGGTCAGCTTCACCCCGTAGACCTTGGGCATGATGAGATAGAAAGGCTTGCCGGCCATGGCCATGGCCACATCAAGGCCACCGGCGCCGATGGCGAGCATGCCCAGGCCACCGCCAGTGGGGGTGTGGCTGTCGGAGCCGAGCAGGGTCTTGCCCGGCAGGCCGAAGCGCTCCAGATGGATCTGGTGGGAGATGCCGTTGCCCGGCGGCGAGAAATAGAGGCCGAAGCGGCGGGCAATGGACTGCAGGAAGCGGTGGTCGTCGGCGTTGCGGAAGTCGGACTGGAGCAGGTTATGATCCACGTAGCAGACCGAGAGCTCGGTCTGCACCCGGGGGATGCCGATGGCTTCGAACTCAAGGTACGCCATGGTGCCGGTGGCATCCTGCGTCAGCGTCTGGTCGATGCGAATGCCGATCTCGGCGCCCTTTTCCATCCGGCCTTCCACCAGATGGGCGGCCAATATCTTTTCGGTCACTGTCTTGCCCATGTCCTGCTCCCTGAAATTACTGACCGCCAGCGGCCCCAGCGGCCCCGGCAAATGCCTCCCGCAAGGCGGCAAAGGCGCCGCGCGGGGAGTTAAAGAACCGCTTATTTACCATACCCAAAACCACTTGTACAGCACCCTGCCGTCACTTTCCGGCCGGCACGTCATGGGGACCCTTTTTTGACGCCCCGCCGGCCGATCTGTCAAGATTATGACGACAGGGGCCACCGGCCGTCACGGCACCCCTGGCGAACAACGGAAAAAAAATTGAACAATCGCCGTGGAATCAGTACATTAAAGACACAGGACAGCAAACTGGCACGGTGCTTGCTTCGTGGTGTACAGACCCATGGGCACGCGGTGTCCACCTTTACCACAAGAGGAGACGACATGGCGGACGACAAGGCTACTTCGGCCGAAGGCCAAGAGGCGCCTAAAAAATCAAAGCTCATCTTTTTCATCATCCTGGGCGTGACCATCCTGCTTCTGGGCGGCGGCGGCTTTTTCGCCTACACCAAATTCATGGCCCCCAAACCGGCCAAGGTGGAAGAAGCCAAGGCGGAAGGGGAAAAAGGCGCCCCGGAACCGGCCATCGGCCAGATACTGCCCTTGGACCCCTTTGTCGTCAACCTGGCCGACCCGTCGGGCAAGCGCTACCTCAAGCTCAAGGTCGAACTCGAACTCGAAACCCCAATCGCCCTGGAAAAAGCCAAGCAGGTCTCTCCCAAGCTCCGGGACATGGTGATCATGATGCTCACCAGCCTTTCCTTTGAGGAGGTCATGACCCCGGAGGGCAAAATCCGCATCCGCGACGAACTGCTGGAGCGCTTCAACCAGGTCATGCGGCCGGACCGGATCAAGAACATCTACTTCACCGAATTCGTCGTGCAGTAGCGAGGCACGAGCATCCTGAACCGCGAGACCGGGATCAGCGCATGGAACAGATACTCAGCCAGGACGAGGTCGATGCCCTCTTAAAGGGTATTGCCGGCGGCGAAATCGAGGAACCCGAGGAACCGATCGATGCGGAAGCGCTCGGCTATACGCCGTATGACTTCAGCCGGCAGCAGCGCATCGTCCAGGTCAAGATGCCGGCCATGGAGGCGATCAGCGACGCCTTCATGCGCGCGGTGCGCACCTCGCTTTCCACCACCTTGCGCCGCATCATCGACCTCACCGCCGCCCCCATGGAGCTGGAGCGTTTCGGCGCCTTTGTCCGCACCCTGCCGGTGCCGAGCAGTCTGCAGATCTTCAAGATGGCCCCCTTCCGCGGCCACGCCCTCATCGTGCTGGAGCCGAAGCTGGTCTTCACCTTTGTCGAGAACTTCCTGGGCGGCACCGGCGCCCGCAACATCCGCATCGAGGGTCGCGACTTCACCGCCATCGAGCAGCGCCTCATCCGCCGGGTGGTGAACATCCTGCTCAATGATCTCGAAAAGGCATGGTACTCGCTGCAGCCCCTCAAGGTGCAGTATGTGCGAAGCGAGATCAACCCCCAGTTTGCCAAGATCTGCCAGCCGGAAGACGTGGTGATCATCAACCGCTACGACGTGGACATGGACCGCGCCGTGGGCAGCATCACCACCTGCATCCCGCTGGCCAACCTCGAATCGGTCAAGGCCAAGCTCCTCACCACCTTCCAGCGCGAACAGAGCGAGGAGGATCTCTCCATCCGGCGGACCATCCAGGAGAACGTCAAGAACCTGGAGATGGAACTCCGGGTGGAACTGGGCCGGACCTTGATCCCGGCCGGCGATGTCATGGAACTGGCGGTGGGCGACATCATCCAGCTCGAACGCCGCGTCGACGAACTGCTGCCCGTCTTTGTGGCCGGCGTTCGCAAATACATGGGCACCCCCGGCGTCCACCGGGGCAACAACGCCCTCCTCATCAAAAAGAAGGTACTGGACCAGGAAAAGGACTGAGGCCCGCCCGGCGGGTCCCCATCGGAAGAGGAGAAGAACCATGGCAGACGAACCAGGAAAAGGAACCGCTGGAGACGATTGGGCCGCGGCACTTGCCGACCAGGGCGCAGGCAGTCCCCATGCCCCGAGCTTCGAGGAGTTGAGCGACAGCACCCCCGGCCAGACCGGCAGCCAGAACCTCGATTTCCTGCTCGACGTGCCGCTGGAGATCACTGTCGAACTGGGCAAGACCAGCATGATCATCAACAAGATGCTGCAGCTCTCCCAGGGCTCGGTGGTGGAACTGAACAAGGCGGCGGGCGACACGGTGGAGATCTTCGTCAACCGCAAGCTCATGGGCAAGGGCGAGGTCATCGTGGTGAACGACCGCTTCGGCGTGCGCATCACGGAAATCATCAGCCAGGCCGACCGCATCAAGAACATGGGCTGAAGACGGAGACGCCGATGCGCCATCTGCCCCCCAATCTTGCCGCCGCGCTCATCCTGCCGCTCCTGCCGGCCAGCGCCCTCTGGGCGGCCGACGGCGCCAATGCCGCGGGTGTTCCGCTGGCCGGCGGAGACACCTTTTCGCTGGCCGCCGCGGTTTTCAAGGCCCTCGGCGCCCTGGTGCTGATCCTCGGCCTGATGCTGCTCATGGCCAGGCTCTTCCGCAGGATCGGCGGCGGCCTCGGCCCCATGAGCCAAGGCGCCATGATCAATGTTCTCGAAACCCGGATGCTCGGCCCCAGAAAACAGCTGACCGTGGTCGAAGTCGGCGGCGAGGTGCTGGTGCTGGGAGTGAGCGAACAGCAGATCAACCTGGTTTCCCGGCTGGACGACCCCGGCCGTCTGCTGCGACCGGTCGCCCCGCCGGCCAGAACGGCGGCCAACGGCAGGATCCGGCGCGACTCCGGCTTTGCCGCCCTGCTGGACAAGGCGCTGCGGCCAACGCCGAAAAAAAACAAAGAGGAGGAGAGCCATGACTGAGCGCCGCCTCGGGCTGGCCGCCATCGGCCTCACCAGCCTCCTCGTCCTCCTGCCGTCCATGGTCCAGGCCGTGCCGTTGCCGACCCTTTCCGTGGGCGTGGACGAAGCCAAATCGCCACAGCAGGTGGCAACGGCGATCGAGTTGCTGCTCCTCTTCACCGTGCTCGCCATGGCGCCAGCCATCCTGCTGATGATGACCTCCTTCACCCGGCTGGTGGTGACCTTCTCCTTCCTGCGCAACGCCATCGGCACCCAGCAGATGCCGCCGAGCCAGGTCCTGGTGGGACTGGCCCTCTTCCTCACCCTCTTCATCATGACCCCGGTTTTCGGCAGGATCAACGAGAACGCGGTCAAGCCTTATCTGGCGGAACAGATCAGCGCCGAGCAGGCCCTCTCCGCCGCCATGGTGCCGATGCGGGAGTTCATGTTCAAGCAGACCCGGGAGAAGGATCTCGAACTCTTCCTCTCGCTGGCCAAGGCACCCAAGCCCCAGAACCGCGAGGAAGTAGCCACCACCGTGCTGATCCCGGCCTTCATGATCAGCGAACTGAAAACCGCCTTCACCATCGGCTTCGTCCTCTTCCTGCCCTTTCTCGTCATCGACATGGTGGTCTCCAGCATCCTCCTCTCCATGGGCATGATGATGCTGCCGCCCATCATGGTCTCGCTGCCGTTCAAGTTGCTGCTCTTCGTACTGGTGGACGGCTGGTATCTCATCGTCGGTTCGCTGGTCAAAAGCTTCGGAGTCTGACGCCATGACACCGCAGGACGCCGTCACCATTTCCCAGGAAGCGGTCAAGATCACCCTCATCCTCGCCGGGCCGGTGCTGCTGGTGGGCATGGCGGTCGGCCTCTTCATCTCGCTCTTCCAGGCCGTGACCCAGATCCAGGAAATGACCCTGACCTTTGTGCCGAAGATCGTGGCGGTGATGCTCACCGTGCTCTTTCTCGCCTCGTGGATGATCGCCAAGATGGTGGATTACACCCACAACCTCATCACCAGCCTGCCGGTTCTCATCCGGTAGCCGGGGGAAGGACGCTCATGGTCGAAGCCGCCCTGCTCAACTGGAGCCTCGAACAGATCATGCGCCTGGTGCTGATCGTGACGAGGGTGGGGCCGCTGCTCTTCCTCATGCCGGTCCTCGGTTCCCGCGGCGTGCCGTCCCAGGTCAAGATCCTCCTCACCCTGATGACCTCGCTGGTGCTGCTGCCGGTGGTTCCGGTCACCGTGGAGCAGTTTCCCGCCACTGCCGTCGGCTTCGTGGTGCTGGCCCTCTGCGAGGTCGCCTTTGCCGGCATCCTCTCCCTCTTTGTCCGCTTCCTCTTCGGGGCGGTGGAGACCGCCGGCCAGATGGTCAGCATCCAGATGGGCATGGGCATGGCCGGCACCATCGATCCCCAGTTCGGCAGCCAGGTCTCGCCGGTGGGCATGTTCTGGAACGTGGTGGCGATCCTCATCTTTCTTGCGGTGGACGGCCATCATCTCTTCTTCCGCACCTTGGTGGAGAGCTACCAGTGGGTGGCGCCGGGCAGCCTCGCCATCACCCAGGCCACCTTTGACGGCATGATGCAGGGGGCAAGCCGCATGTTCGTGCTGGCGGTGCAGATCATGGCCCCGGCCAGCGCCGCCCTCTTTTTCTCCCATGTGGCCATGGGCATCATCGCCAAGACCGTGCCGCAGATCCCCATCCTCATCGTGGGCATGCCATTGAACATCGCCGTCGGCCTCATCTTCGTCGGCCTCTCCCTCGGCTATTTTTTGCCGCTGATGGTGACCAACTACGAGATGCTCGGCCGGCTGCTGCCCCAGCTGGCCCGCGGCATGGGAGGATAGACAGTGGCAGACGAATCGAGCGGCCAGGAAAAAAGCGAGGCCCCAACCCCCCGACGGCTCCAGGAGGCGCGCAAAAAGGGGGACGTAGCCAAGAGCATGGAGGTGCCCTCCGCCGCCGTACTGCTGGCCGGGCTCCTCACCCTCTATTTCACCAGCAGCTACATGCTGGACCGCCTGGGTGGACTGCTGCGGCATTTTCTCGCCAACATGCACACCATCCAGATCATCCCGGACACCATGACCGCCCTTACCCGGGAGACCATGATCACCGCCGCCCTGATCCTTGCCCCGGTCATGGGGGCCATCATCGTGGTGGCGCTCATCGCCAACTACGCCCAGGTCGGGGTGCTCTTCACCACCGAAAAGATCACCCCAAAATTCGAGAAGATCAGCCCGATCAAGGGATTCAGCAACATCTTCTCCAAACAGACCCTGGCCACCATGGTGAAGTCCGTCGCCAAGCTGGCCATTGTCGGCTACATCGCCTACCGCGAGGTGGAGGCATCCCTGCCGGGCATCCTGCCGCTTATGGATGAGCCGCCCTACCAGATCCTGGTTTTCATGAGCCGGGTGGCCTTCTGGATCTTCCTCAAGGCAGCGCTGATCATCGCGGTGCTGGCTGCCATGGATTACGCCTTCCAGCGCTGGCAGTTCATGGAAAAGATGAAGATGACCAAGCAGGAGATCAAGGACGAGGCCAAGCAGACCGAGGGCGACCCGCACGTCAAGGGGCGCATCCGGGCGATCCAGATGGAAATGGCCCGCCGCCGCATGATGGCGGAGGTGCCCAAGGCGGACGTGGTCATCACCAACCCGACCCGGCTCGCCATCGCCCTCCGTTACGACGGCCTCACCATGGCCGCCCCCGTCGTGGTGGCCAAGGGCGCCGGGGTGATTGCCCAGCGGATCAAGGAAATCGCGGCGGAGCACGGCATCCCGCTGGTGGAGAACAAGCCCCTGGCCCAGGCCCTCTACAAGGCAGTGAACCTGGGGGCGGCGATTCCAGCCACCCTCTTCCAGGCAGTGGCCGAGGTGCTTGCCTACGTTTACAGCCTCAAGAAGAAGAGCGCCTAATCAAGCGGACGGACTGACGAACCATGGCAGAGAAGACGACAGCAGCTCCGGGAATCAAGGCGATCAACCTCGAGATGACCAGCCTCTTCGTGGCGGCCGGCGTGGTCGGCATCCTGCTGGTGATGGTGGTGCCCTTGCCGACCATCCTGCTCGACCTCTTGCTCTCCTTCAACATCACCATGGGTCTGGTGGTGCTGCTCATCAGCATGTACAACGCCAACCCGCTGGACTTTTCCGCCTTTCCGTCGGTGCTGCTGATCACCACCCTCTTCAGGCTCTCCCTGAACATCGCCTCGACGAGGCTGATCCTGCTCCACGGCCACGAAGGGCCGGGCTCGGTGGGGCACGTCATCCAGTCCTTCGGCCACTTCGTGGTGGGCGGCAACTACGCCGTGGGTCTCATTATCTTCCTCATCATGGTGCTGATCAACTTCATCGTCATCACCAAGGGTTCCGGCCGCATCGCCGAGGTGGCGGCCCGCTTCACCCTGGACGCCATGCCCGGCAAGCAGATGGCCATCGATGCCGATTTGAACGCCGGACTCATCAACGAGGCCGAGGCCAAACGGCGCCGGCAGGAGATCTCCCGCCAGTCGGAATTCTACGGGGCCATGGACGGCGCCAGCAAGTTCGTGCGCGGCGAGGCGGTGGCCGGCATCGTCATCATGATCATCAACATCATCGGCGGCCTCTTCATCGGCGTGCTCATGCAGAAGATGGAAATCGGCAACGCCGCCGAGACCTACACCCTGCTCACCATCGGCGACGGCCTGGTGGCCCAGATTCCGGCGCTCATCATCTCGACCTCCGCCGGCATCATCGTCAGCCGCGCCGCCTCCGACGAGAGCATGGGCAAGGAGTATCTCAGGCAGTTCGGCCTCCAGCCCCAGGCGCTGGCCGTGGCCTCCGGCATCATCATCCTCTTCGGCCTCATCCCCGGCCTGCCGCATCTGCCCTTCATCACCCTCGGCCTTCTGGTGGGCGGCGTCGCCTATCTCGCCTTCCAGCGCAACGCCGTGGAAAAGGAGACCAGGGCCCAGGAGGAGGAAAAACAGAAAAAAGCCGCCGCACCGGCCCCCGGCTCGCCGGAGACGGTGGAAGCGCTGCTGCCGCTCGATGTCCTCGAACTGGAGGTGGGCTACGGCCTGATCCCGCTGGTGGACGAAAACCAGAAGGGCGATCTGCTGGAACGCATCCGCGCCATCCGGCGCCAGTTCGCCATGGACATGGGTCTGGTGATCCCGCCGCTTCATGTGCGGGACAACCTGCAGCTCAAGCCCGACGAGTACGTGCTGCTCATGAAGGGAGTGGAGGTCGGCCGGGGCGAGGTGATGATGGCCCATCTGCTGGCCATGGATTCCGGCGCGGCCAAGCGCGAAATCGACGGCATTCCCACCACCGAGCCCGCCTTCCACCTGCCGGCCCTCTGGATCGCCGAGGAGAAGAAGGACGAGGCCCAGGTGGCCGGCTATACCGTGGTCGATCCCTCCACCGTGGTGGCCACCCATCTCACCGAGATCCTCCGCACCCATGCCGACGAACTCCTCGGCCGCCAGGATACCCAGAAGCTCCTCGACAACCTGGCCAAGACCCACCCGAAGGTGGTGGAAGAACTGGTGCCGACCCTGCTGCCGCTGGGCCTGGTCCAGAAGGTGCTCCAGAATCTCCTGCGGGAGCGGGTATCCATCCGCGATCTCCTCACCATCTGCGAGACCCTGGCCGACCATGCGCCCATGGGCAAGGATCCGGAGATCCTCACCGAATACGTGCGGCAGAAAATGGCGCGCTCCATCGCCAGCCCCCATGTCGATCAGGAAGGCAACCTCAACGTGCTCACCCTGGCCCAGCGCGCCGAAGATATCATCCGCGAATCAATCCAGCAGTCGGACCACGGCGCTTTCCTGAACCTCGAACCCAACCTGGCACAGCGTTTGCTTGAACAAATCCAGCAGGAATCGGAAAAGGCAGCGACGAATGGCTACCAGCCCATCATCCTCTGCTCTCCCGTGATCCGCCGGCACCTACGGCGGCTGCTGGAACGGTTCATGCCCCATGTCATGGTTTTGTCACATAACGAGGTGACCACCCAGACGCGGATCCGGTCGATGGGCACCATCGAGATCAACCCCAAACGGTAGGGATGACAGGAAAACGCCATGAAGGTCAAACGCTTCGAAGCTCGCGACACCAAGGCAGCCCTTGCCCTCGTCAAGGAAGAACTGGGCGCGGAGGCGGTGATTCTCTCCACCCGCACCCTGCGGGGCAGCAAAGCCGGCCGCCACGACTCCCCGCTGGTGGAGGTGGTGGCTGCGGTAGATTTTGACACCGGAACAAACGACCCTTCGCCTGGCGCCGACACCGGCCGCCGCTTCGGCTATGGTGCCTATGCTCCCGGAATTGAAACGCCGGCCCCGTCAAAAAACGGGCGCAAGCCTTCCTGGCAGCCGGTGGCCGCCGAGGCCGTGGCGGTGAACGATGCCCCCCTCTGCAGCCAGGAGGCGCAGGATCTGCACGGCCGCTTCGCCGACCTGCTCCGCCTGCCCCACAGCGACCGGCCGCCGCAAAGGCGAGGCGCCGGAGAGCAGCCGGCTCCGCCTTCCGGCCAGCGCCGGTCCAGACCGCGCCCCGAGGATGTGGCCCAATGGCGCGATCAGCTCATCGAACGACTGCGGGCCAAGCCGCTGGCGGTAAAAAGCCAGAACGGCCCCACCGTCATCGCCCTGGTCGGCCCCACCGGGGTCGGCAAGACCACCACCGCCGCAAAAATCGCCGCCTGGTTCAGCATCCACCAGCAGTGCCGGGTGGCACTGCTTTCCATGGACTGCTACCGCATCGGCGCCACCGACCAGCTCCGCACCTATGCCCGGATCATGCGGCTGCCCTGCGAGGTGACCCTCCGGCCCCAGGACCTGGCCGGCGCCCTCAGAAAGCACCGGGACAAGGACCTCATCATCATCGACACCGCCGGCAAGAGCCCCTTCGACCCCCATCACGTCCGCGAACTCGCCACCTGGTTCGCCGCTGGCCAGTCCATTGGCATCCATCTGGTGGTGAGCGCCACCGCCAAAAAGGAAGACCTGCAGCAGATCATCGACGCTTACCGGCCCCTCAAAGTGGACGGCCTCGTCGTCACCAAGCTTGACGAGACCCGGGCCTACGCCGTACTCTGCCAGCAGATCGCCGCCTCAAGCCTGCCGGTGAACTGCCTCTGCACCGGCCAGAAGGTGCCGGAGGATTTCCAGCCGGCCTCGAAGGATTTTCTCCGCACCCTCTTCTGCCAGGGATGGCTCGCGGCGATGCAGCACACCGACACCGTTGCCGGCCGGCAGGCCTGGCTGCAATAAACCACAGGAGAAGTCATGAGCCAAGCGGCGACCCTGGAAAAAATCATGCACCGCACCCCGAAACGGATCGGCGCCACCGCCAAGAACACGCCACCGCCCCGTGTCATCTCGGTCACCAGCGGCAAGGGTGGGGTGGGCAAAACCAATATCGTCACCAATCTGGCCTACGCCCTGGCCAGGGAGGGCAAACGGACCCTGGTCCTCGATGCCGACCTCAACCTTGCCAACGTCGACATCCTGCTGGGACTCACCCCCAAGTTCAACCTCCACCACGTCTTCACCGGCGAGAAAACCCTGGCCGAGATCCTGGTGGAGGGCCCCGGCGGCCTCAGGATCCTGCCGGCCAGCTCCGGCATCCTCGAACTGGCCGACCTCACCGAGAGCCAGCGCCTCTACTTCCTGTCCGAAATGGAAGCGCTGGCCGGCACCATCGACATCCTGCTGGTCGACACCGCGGCGGGCATCAACAACAACGTGGTCTACTTCAATCTGGCGGCCCAGGAGCGCATCATCATCCTGACCCCGGAGCCGACCTCGCTCACCGACGCCTACGCCCTCATCAAGGTGCTCTCCGGCAAACACGACGTCAAACGCTTTCGCGTTCTGGTCAACCTCGCCCGCTCGGAAAAGGAGGCCGTCGCGGTCTTCCGCAAGCTGAGCGCGGTGGCCGACCGCTTCCTCGACACCCTGTCCCTCGACTACATGGGCCATATCCCTTACGACGCCAAGCTGCCGCAGGCGGTGCGGGCGCAAAGACTGGTCACCGAACTCTATCCCGACGCCGCGGCAAGCAGGATGCTTGCCAGGGTCTCGCGCCAGCTTGCCAGCGAACGACCGGCGCTGCAAAACGACGGCAACATCAAATTTTTCTGGCAGGGGCTTTTTGCGCTGTAATATAATCCGCAGAGAGGGAAGCAACCTTTGCCAGACAGGGCGTGCCACACCACCATGACGACCAAGCCGCAGTCCCCCAAGTTCCGGGACTACACCAGCGCGTATTTCGCGCCCAATGAACAGCTCGACCCGGCCAAACGGGACGAGCTGATCATGACCTATACGCCGCTGATCAAGTACATCGCCACCCGGCTGGTTGCCCGCCTGCCTCCCCAGGTCTCGGTGGACGACCTCATCAGTTGCGGCATCATCGGCCTCATCGATGCGATCAACAAGTTCGACGTCACCAAAAACGTCCAGTTCAAGACCTACGCCGAATTCCGCATCAAGGGCGCCATGCTTGACGAACTGCGGGCCCTGGACTGGGTGCCGCGCTCGGTGCGCCGCAAAATCACCGGGCTGGAAAAAACCTACGCCGACATCGAGAAGCGCGTCGGCCGGCCAGCCACCGACGAGGAGGTGGCCAGGGAACTGGGTATCGAGCTCGATCACTTCTACCGCCTGCTCGACGAAACCAAGTCGGTGACCTTCCTCGACATCGAGTATCTCCGGCAGAAGGCCACGGAAGAGGCGGAGGTCAACATTATCGACATCTTCGCCCAGGACGACCGGGATCCCTTCACCGCCCTCAATCTGGCTCAGGTCCGGGAGATACTGGCCAAGGCCATCGAGGAGCTGCCGGAAAAGGAAAAGCTCACCGTGGCCCTCTACTACCAGGAAGAACTCACCATGAAGGAGATTGGCGAGGTCATGGGATACACCGAGTCGCGCATCTCCCAGATGCACAGCAAGGCGATGCTGCGCCTGCGCGCCAAACTCAAAAAATCCCTCGACGCCTGATCAGCGCTCCCCCTTGCGTCCCGCCCTTTTTTTGAAAAAAGAGTTGTTTTTCCGTGCCGCATTCTTTAAAAAAGTACTAACTGTAACTAGCTTTTATTATTTTCAAAAATAACGGTCCGGCACACCTTGCGCCGCCGGGGCCGCGGAATTGCGGCAGCCTTTGGACGCCGAGCGGGAACAGGGAGGAACTATGGCAGCAAATCCCAACATGAAGGTCCTTGTCGTTGACGACTTCGCCACCATGCGGCGCATCGTCAAGAACATCCTCACCCAGCTCGGTTACAAAAACGTCATCGAGGCGGACGACGGCACCACCGCCCTCGACGTGCTCAAGGCGGAAAAGATCGACCTCATCATCTCCGACTGGAACATGCCGAAGATGACCGGTCTCGATCTGCTCAAGGCGGTCCGCGCCGATGCCAGCATGGCCAACACCCCTTTCATCATGGTCACCGCCGAGGCCCAGCAGGACAACATCATCCTTGCGGTCAAGGCCAAGGTCAGCCAGTACATCGTCAAGCCCTTCACCGCGGAAACCCTGGCCGAAAAGCTCCAGAAAATCTTCGGCAGCTGATGATTCTCCATGGCTGAAGAGCCCAGGCCCGACCCCAGCGTTCCCGCCCCAGGCGGCCACCCCGCCGCCGAACACAGCGAGACCGACTGGGGGGCTGACTGGGAATCCGCCTTTCAGGCCGAAGACGACGCCTTCTTCGCCTCGGCCGACGAAGAATTTTTCATCGAGGAAGAGCCGGCCAAAGAGGCCAAACCAGGCGCCGATGCCGCCCTGGAAAAGGCCTTGGCCGACACCCAGCCCGCCACGGCAGAGACCACCGGCAAACCGCTGCCAGCCTCCCTCTCCCTGGCCCCTCTGCTCGGCCTTTTCGCCAGGCTCACCACTCTGCCCGCCCGGCTGCTCTCCCTCCCGCGCTCGCTCTGGCAACGCTTCACCGCTTTGCCGGTGCGCGGCCAGATCATTGTCGTCGCGCTGGCCTTGGCCGTGCCGCTCACCTCCACCATGGCCCTCTGGCTTCTCCTGCCCCCGACATCCCAGGTCGTGCCGGCCCCCCCCCCTCCCCCTGCCCTCTCCGAAGAGGCCAAGGCCGTACTGTCCCAAGTTCCGTCGGTACCGGACAAGATACGCAAGAAGCTGACCCTGAACGGCTTCCTGATCCCGGTGCGGGATGGCAAGGAAAGCGGACCGTTGCTCTTCGCACAGATCGACCTGACGCTGAACACCCTGCTCGGCGAGGAAGAGGAACTGCCACCCGACAAGGAATCCATGGTGCGGGACATCATCTACCAGTTCTTCGCCAACCGGACGCTGGACGAACTCCGCCGTTATCAGCTCGCCCGCGGCGAACTCCAGCGGGACCTCCGGGCCTGGCTCGCAAAACAGTGGCCCGACGCGCCGGTGGAATCCATCACCTTCAGCCGCTATCAACTCGGCTGACCACCCCCGCAAGCCATACATTTCTGTACGACATTATACATTTTGTAACATTTTTGTTGCATTTTGTCCTTTCCCGGAACCCTCCGACACAGCATTATTTATTAAAAATCAAGAATTTATACAAATCATGGTCGATTGGCATGGCTCTTGCTTTTTTGGCAGGCAAACACGAATCCGGCCGGTTCGATACAGTTATCCCACATGCCCCCTTTCCATGAGGAACGCGGAATGAACACCGGAGATATTGCCTTTATGCTGGTGGCCACTGCCCTGGTCATGCTGATGACCCCGGGGCTGGCCCTCTTTTACGGCGGCATGGTCCGCTCGAAAAACGTCCTGAGCACCATGCTCCAGAGCTTTGCCTGCCTGGGCATTGTCACCGTCATCTGGGTGCTCTACGGCTATTCCCTGGCCTTTGGCCCGGATGTGAATGGCCTGATCGGCGGCCTCGCCTGGGCAGGCCTTTCTGGCGTCGGTCTCACCGCCGGCCCCTATTCCGCCACCATCCCGCACCTGCTTTTTGTCGCCTTCCAGCTGATGTTCGCCATCATCACCCCGGCGCTCATCACCGGCACCTTTGCCGAGCGGATCAAGTTCCCCGCCTTTCTCCTCTTCACCATCCTCTGGTGCACCCTGGTCTATCTGCCGGTCTGCCACTGGGTGTGGGGTGGAGGCTGGATCAGCAAACACGGCGGCCTTGATTTTGCCGGCGGCACCGTCATCCACATCAATTCCGGGGCCGCGGCCCTGGTGGCGGCCCTGGTCTTCGGCAAGCGCAAGGGATGGGGAAAGGAATCCTTCCACCCGCACAACCTCGGCATGACCGTGCTGGGCGCCGGGCTGCTGTGGTTCGGCTGGTTCGGCTTCAACGCCGGCAGCGCGCTTGCTGCCAACGAGGTCGCCACCAACGCCTTCTTCACCACCCACGTAGCCACCGCTGCGGCCCTTCTCTCCTGGCTCGTCGCCGAATGGCTGGTCCAGGGCAAACCGACCACCCTGGGTGCCGCCTCCGGCGCCATCGCGGGTCTCGTTGCCATCACCCCGGGCGCCGGCTTCGTCAACGCCGGCTCGGCGATGCTCATCGGCCTGGTTGCCGGGGCGCTCTGCTACTTCGCGGTCCTGATGAAGAGCAGGCTCGGCTACGACGACGCCCTCGACGTGGTCGGCGTCCATGGCGTGGGCGGCCTCTGGGGCGCCTTGGCCACCGGGCTTTTTGCCACCACTCTGGTCAACCCCAACGGCAAGGACGGCCTCTTCTACGGCAACCCAGCCCTCTTGGGCGTGCAGGCGATGGACGCCTTCACCACCATCGCCTACTCCATGGCCGCCACCTTCATCATCCTCAAGGTGGTCGATGCCATCGTCGGCCTGCGGGTTGCCACCGAGGACGAGGTCCAGGGCCTCGATCTCACCGAACACAACGAGATCGGCTATTCCCTGTAAGCGAACGAACACCCAGGCCGGGCGGATCCAACGCCTCCCGGTTGCAGAAAGGAGCATACCATGAAGAAGATCGAGGCGATCATCAAACCGTTCAAGCTCGACGACGTCAAGGAGGCGCTCAATGCCATCGGCATCAAGGGCATGACCATCTCCGAGGTCAAGGGCTACGGCCGTCAGAAAGGCCACAAGGAGATTTACCGCGGCGCCGAATATGTGGTGGACTTTATCCCTAAAATCAAACTCGAAATCATCGTTGAGTCAAGCCAGGTAAACACGGTGGTGGACACCATCCGCCAGGCCGCCAACACTGGCAAGATCGGCGATGGCAAAATCTTCGTCCTGCCAGTGGAGCAGGTGATCCGCGTGCGTACCGGGGAGACCGGCAACGAGGCGATCTGATGCAGGTGGAACTGCGTGCCCGGCGCGATGCGCTGGAGCACCTGTGGCGCCGGGGGGCGGACGGCCGCGACTTGCTGCTCCAGCATTCGACGCTCATCAACAACTCGCTGGCCGATTCTTTCCGGGCCTGTCCGGAAGCGCGGCAGGGAATGACTCTCACGGCCTTGGGCGGTTTTGGCCGGCAAGAGTTGTTCCCGTTTTCGGACATCGACCTGCTGCTGCTCCACCGCCCTGAGGCTGAAGGCCGACTCCAGGCGGCGACCGAGGCAATCTTCTACCCCTTGTGGGATTCGGGTCTGGAGGTCGGCCACGGTGTCCGCACAGTGGCGGCCTCCCTGACCGCAGCCGAAGAGGATTTTTTTTTCCGGGTGGCGCTCCTGGACATCCGGTATATTGCCGGCGACCAGGCGCTCTTCGCCCAGCTGACCGAAGAATACCGGCAGCGCTTCATTGAGGGACAACGCGGTGAATTTCTCAAGAAAATGATGCACTTTCGCAGCGAGCGTCATGACCGCTTCGGCAGGCACGGCTATCAATTGGAACCGCACATCAAGGAAAGCCCCGGCGGCTTCCGCGATATCCAGGCCATGCTGTGGACCGCCCGGGTGGTCTTCGGCCTGCACGACGTTGCCGCCATCGCCGAGGCCGGGCTCCTGAACCCTGCCGAACGGCAGCGGTTCGAGGAGGCGTGGCAGTTCCTCATCCGCATCCGCAACCGGTTGCACTACGCCAGCGGCCGCAAAAACGACCAGCTCTTTTTCGAGCACCAGGAAGAGATCGCCCGGGCCCTGCGCTACCAGGACGACCGCGGCCTTTTGGGGGTGGAGCGCTTCATGCGCGACCTTTATGGCCACCTGAGCGCGGTGGCGACCACCACCGACCTCTTTTTCGAACACATGGCCGAGGCGATCCATCCCCATCTGGACCGGGAAACGGAAAACACCCCGGAACCCGGCATCGTCGTACGCGGCGGACGCATCCATCTGAGCGACCTCGAACTCCTCGTCAAGCGTCCCCACCTGCTGATGCGCCTCTTCGCTCAGTCGGCCAAGACCGGAATCCCCCTCCACTACCGGACCAGGAAACAGATCAGCGAGCACCTCCATCTGGTAGACGACCGCCTCCGCCACTCGAAGCGCATGGCCAATGCCTTCTTCGAGGTGCTGCTGGAGGCCAAGGAACCGCTGGAAGTCCTTTCCCCCCTGCTGGAAACCGGGCTGCTGGGCGCCTACCTGCCGGAGTTCGCGGCGATCCGCGCCCTGGCCCAACACGATGTCTACCACGTCTACACCGTGGACCATCATCTGCTGCACACCGTGGCCGAACTGCGCCGCCTCCGTACCAAAGAGCCGATTTTCATGCAGGTCAGCTCGCCGCATGTGCTCTATCTCGCCGCCCTGCTCCATGACATCGGCAAGGGCCACCACGAGGATCATGCGGTGCGGGGGGCGGAACTGGTGCGGATTATCGCCAAGCGCCTCCACCTCACGAGCCGCGACGCCGGCTGTCTCGCTTTTCTGGTGGAAAATCACCTCTTCCTGACGGCCACCGCCCTGCGCCGCGATCTGGAAGACGAAACCTTCATCGCCCAGTGCGCCCGCCATATCGCCGACCCGGACCGCCTGCACATGCTCTATCTGCTCGCCCTGGCCGATGCTCACGCCACCGGCCCAACGGCCTGGAGCGAATGGAAAGAGGCCCTGCTGCACGAGCTCTATCTCCAGATCGCCCACCTGCTCGACCGCAAAGACCTCGCCCCGCCGGACACCGCCCAAGGAGTCCGCTGGATGCGGGAGCGAGTCGCGCCGCTGCTCACCAGCAAGGAACAGGGTGTGCTCCAGAAACTGCCCGAGGAATACCTCCTCAGCTTCACGCCGGAGACCATCGCCCGCCACATCAGACGGAGCGGGGAACGAAAAAGCCGGGAGATCATCGTCGACCACGAGGACCAGGGCCTTTCCTGGTCGGTCTTCATCATGGCGCCGGATTCCACCGGCCTGTTGGCAAAACTCTGCGGCACCCTCGCCCTCCACAATCTGGAAGTGGTCTCGGCCCAGATCTTCACCTGGAAGAACGGCATCGCGGCCGATCTGCTCAATGTTCGCTCCGCCCTCAACCTCGACTACCCGGAGCAGGACTGGCCGGCGCTCGCCCGTGACCTGGCCCTGGCCGTGGGTAACCGCCTGGGGCTGGCCCACCGGCTGGCAGAAAAGCAGGCATCCCGTCCTCTTTGCCAACCCCTCGGGCGTGGCCATGAGCCGCGGGTGCTCATCGACAACCAGGCATCCAAACGCTATTCGATCATTGAGGTTTATGCCGCCGATCAGCCGGCATTGCTCTATCACATCACCAAGACGCTGGCGGAGTTCGGCATCTCGATCTACCGGGCCAAGATTGGCAGCGAACGCGACCAGATCGTCGACGTCTTCTACGTCCTCGACCACGAGCGCGCCAAGATCACCGACCGGGCCTTGCAGGACGAACTCACCAGGGCCCTGCTCCATGCCGCGGGCCTGCCCGGAAAAGGAGGACCGATTCTCTGCTGACACCATTTATCCAGGAAACCCGCAGCGCCGCGCCGCAGAGGCCGGAGGCTGAACAACGCCCATCCCCGCGCTGCGGGGACAATGAGCCATCACAAGCCCTTACCAGGAGGAAACAGACAATGAGCAAAAACAGCATGAGCGTGCCGGAAATGTTCGGCGCCAACGTCTTCAACGATGCCGTCATGAAGGAGCGGCTGCCCAAGGAGACCTACAAGGCCCTGCGCAACACCATCGAACAGGGCACCAAACTCCAGCCCGAAGTGGCGGCGGTGGTGGCCAATGCCATGAAGGACTGGGCCATCGAAAAGGGGGCCAGCCACTACACCCACTGGTTCCAGCCGCTGACCGGCGCCACCGCCGAGAAACACGATTCCTTCATTGCCCCCACCGGCACCGGTGCGGTGGTCATGGAGTTCTCCGGCAAGCAGCTCATCCAGGGCGAGCCGGATGCCTCATCCTTCCCCAGCGGCGGCCTGCGCGCCACCTTCGAGGCCCGCGGCTACACCGCCTGGGACTGCACCTCCCCGGCCTTCCTCAAAGAAGACGCGGTTGGCGACGTCACCCTCTGCATCCCCACCGCCTTCTGCTCCTACACCGGCGAGGCGCTGGACAAAAAGACCCCGCTGCTGCGCTCCATGGCCGCGGTTTCCAGGCAGGCCCTGCGCGTGCTCAAAGCCATGGGCAACACCACCTCCACCCGCGTCACCTCTACGGTGGGCGCCGAGCAGGAATATTTCCTGGTGGAAAAAGAATTTTATCTCCAGCGCCTCGACCTGATGACCTGCGGCCGCAGCCTCTTCGGCGCCCCGGCCCCCAAAGGCCAGGAGCTGGAGGATCAGTATTTCGGCGCCATCAAGGACCGGGTGGCCGCCTACATGAAGGATCTGGACATCGAGCTGTGGAAGATGGGCATCACCTCCAAGACCAAGCACAACGAGGTCGCCCCGGCCCAGTTCGAGATGGCGCCGGTCTTCGAGACCACCAACATCGCCACCGACCACAACCAGCTGGTCATGGAGACCATGCAGAAGGTGGCGCTCCGCCACGGCATGGTCTGCCTGCTCCACGAAAAGCCCTACGCCGGCGTCAACGGCAGCGGCAAGCACAACAACTGGTCCCTCTCCACCGACGACGGCATCAATCTCCTTGATCCGGGCTTCACCCCGGAGGACAATGCCCAGTTCCTCGTCTTCCTCTGCGCCCTGCTGAAGGCGGTGGACACCCACGCCGACATCATGCGCGCCACCTGCGCCAGTTCGGGTAACGACCACCGTCTGGGCGCCAACGAGGCCCCGCCGGCCATCATCTCCGTCTTCCTGGGCCAGGAACTGACCGACGTCCTCCTGGCTGTGGCCAAGGGCGAGAAGGTTTGCAAGAAGGGCGCCTGCAACTTCCTCAAGATCGGGGTCGATTCCCTGCCGGAGCTGCCGAAGGACAACACCGACCGCAACCGCACCTCGCCCTTTGCCTTTACCGGCAACAAGTTCGAGTTCCGCATGTGCGGCTCCTCCCAGTCCATCGCCGGCCCCAACGTGGCGCTCAATACCATCGCCGCCGAGGCGCTGGACGAGATCGCCACCCGCCTGGAGAAAGCCAAGAACGTCAATGCCGAGATACAGGCGATCCTCAAGGATACCGTGGCCAAGCACGGCCGCATCATCTTCAACGGCAACAACTACTCGGCCGAGTGGGCCAAGGAAGCAGAGAGACGCGGGCTGCCCAACAGCCGCAACACCGTGGATGCGCTGAAAGCTTTCACCACCCCGAAGGCGACCAAGCTCTTTGCCAAGTACAGCGTGCTCTCCAAGGAGGAACTGCATTCCCGCTACGACATCTACACCGAGCAGTACGCCAAGCACATCAACATCGAGGCGCAGACCGCCATCCAGATGGCCAAGCGGGAATACATCCCGGCGGCCATCAACTTCATGACCGACCTGGGGGCCTCGGCCAACGCCGCCGGCAAGTACGGCTCGGTGCAGAAGGATCTGCTGGCCCAGGTTTCCACCCTGCTCGGCAACGCCGCCAAGAAGGTGGCCAAGCTGGAGGACGAGGTGAAGAAGGCCCAGGCCATCGACAAGGTGGAGAAGCAGGCTGCCGCCTACCGCGACAAGGTCTTCATCACCATGGTCGAGCTGCGCAAGGAGATCGACGCCCTGGAAACCATCATGCCGCGCGACCTCTGGCCGGTACCGACTTACAGCGAATTGCTCTTCCAGCTGTAAGAAGTTCCTGCTGCACGCAGAACCCCGAGGGGGAGCCGAGATCGGCTCCCCCTTTTTTCCTCCTCGAAAAGGTTTTTCCCCTCTCCATCTTTTGTTCGCCTTTGTGCCCGCTGAAGGTACCTCCGTCCCTCACCCCGCTCGCAACACCACGGCAGGCCGTCCAGAAAGAGTTGTTCAACCCCCTCCCTTGTTGCTACAATGAAAACTGGTGCAAGGGGGCGCAGCACCAAAGGGGGTATACCATGGGCAAATACGCCAAGATCATCGGCGGGACCGTCGCGGTCCTGCTGCTTCTTATCGCCGGCCTCGCCGCTGCGATCCGCTTCTACCTCACCGACGAACGGATCCGCTCCCTGGTGGTGCCGGCGGCGGAAAAGGCCCTCCAGCGCAAGGTCGGGCTGGGCGCCATCTCGGTGGGCCTCTTCACCGGAATCTCGCTCACCGACTTCGCCGTCAGGGAGGCCGACGGCCAGAGCGATTTCGTCAAGGCCGAGGCATTGATCCTCCGTTACGACTTCTGGCCGCTGCTCAAAAAGCAGGTGGTCATCAGGGAAATCCGGCTCGACCGCCCCTTTGTCCGCATCCACCGCGATAAGTCCGGCGCCTTCAACTTCGACTCCCTGCCCTTTGTCGCGGCCAGGAAAGAACCACCAGCGGCAGCGAACGCCTCCCCCGGGCAGATGACCATCATCGTGGATGAAGTGACCATCCGCGAGGCCCGGCTCGCGGTAAGCGACGAAACCGGCGCGATCCCCGCCCTGGAAACCATGCTCAACGCCGACCTGAGTCTTGCCGCAAACCCGGCCGGCATGCCAACCATCTCACAGGGCAACGCCGATCTCGCCGCCACCATCACCATCGGCAAGATCAAACCGCGCATCATCCTCAAGGCGGCCTTTGACACGAATCGCATCACTTACCAGGCCGAGGCGCTCCTCGATCAGGAAAGCGTGCGTTTCGAAGGCGCGGTGCAGGATTACCGGACAACACCGCAGGCCACGGTGAATCTGGCGGCCAAGAGCCTGGATATTGAGAAGCTGCTGGCCCTGAAGGCCAGCCTGCCCCAGAAGGAGGAAAAAACGGCGGCGAGCTCGCCCATCGTCAAATACAACGTGAAGGGCACGGTCAAAATCGACCGCCTCCGCCATCCACGGCTGCCGCTCACCGGTCTGGTGGCTGATTTCGACCCGCGCCAGCTCAGCTTCAAGGCCAACGCCGATGTCAAGGGCGACATGGTGGCGCTAAGCGGCATGGTGGCCGACTATCTCACCGCACCCCAGGCCACCCTCAATCTGAACGCCCAGCGACTCAGCGTGGAAAACCTCATGGCCCTCGCGGCCACTCCGCAGGAAACCGGAAAGGGCAGCCCGCCGCCGGCCGTGGCCAAGCCGCTGGCCCAGAAACTGCCGAAAAAATTCACCGCCCAGGGCCGCATCACCGTGGAAGAACTGCTCTACAAGAAACTTGCCCTCACCGGGCTCGCCGTGCCCTACCGCCTGCAAAACGGGGTGCTCACCGTCAGCAACCTCACCGCCCGCATGGCTGGCGGCGCCGTGGTCAGCAACGACACCGTCGATCTCAACAAGCTCGACCCGGGGCTCAAGGGCGACTTGGCAGTGCGGGGGGTGCAGGTGAGCGAATTCCTGAAGGGCGTGGCTCCGGCGGCGGCCAGCCTGGTGGGCGGCAGCGCCGAAGGCGCCTGCACCTTCGCCGGCAGCGGACTCGGTTGGGCCAAACTCCAGCACAGCCTGGTTGCCGACGCCTCCTTCAGCGTCCAGGGCGCCCAGTTGCGCAACGCCCCGCTCACCGCGGCAGTGGCCCTGCTGCTCAACATGCCGGAACTGAGCGACCTTTCGCTCACCAACGCCGCCGGCACGGTCCGGGTGGCCAAGCGGGTGGTGACGCTCGACACCAGCCTGACCGGACAGGATCTCGGCGTGCAGGCGGCAGGCACCATCGACTTCGACAAGAACCTCAACCTGCCGGTGACCATGCGCTTCTCGCCGCGCCTGAGCAGCAAGCTCCAACAGCAGGCCTCCATTGCCCGCTATCTCACCAGCGATGCCGGCGAAACCATGATCCGGCTCAAGATCGGCGGCACCTTGGGCAAACCGCGACCCGAGCCGGACCCGGCCATGCTCCGCGAAGGGGCGGAACGGGCGATCAAAAAGAAGTTGCTGGAAAAACTCGACAAAAAACTCGGCTCCCAGGGCGAACAGCCGGCCGACCCGAACCAGCCACCACAGCCGGCCAGTCCGGCGCAGCAACTGCTGCGCGGCATCCTGGGCATGTAGGCCTGGCCATGGAACCCCGCACCTGTCTGGCCAGATTTCGCGAGTGGCTGTGGGCCGAGCCCGCCGGCGCCGAACTTTGGTGGCAGCGGTACAGCCGAACCCTGTTGCGGGTTCTCGCCATTTTCTTCCGCGAGTCCTATCACGATGGCATCTCGCTGCGGGCCAGCGCCCTGGCCTTCATCGCCATCCTCTCCCTGGTGCCGATGCTGGCCCTGGGCACCGCGGTGCTCAAGGGACTGGGCGCCGACGGCCAGGTGCAGATCGCGGCCCACCGTCTCATCGACCGGCTGGAAACCTCCGGCGAACCCCTCATCTTCGAGGAGGAGATGGAGGAGGACGCCGTCACCCTGGAGCAAGCGGCTGGCCTGGCCAAGACCAAGGAGGCGGAACGGCGCACCCTTTCCGCCCATCTGCGGCGCGCCGTGGATCATCTTTTCGCCTACGTGGAGCGGACCAACTTCGCGGCCCTTGGCGCCTTCGGCATCGTCGGTCTGGTCATCGCCGTCATCGTGGTCTTCGACAGCATCGAAAGCTCGATGAACGCCATCTGGCAAGCCACATCGGAACGGTCGCTGGGCCGCAAAGTCATGAATTACCTGGCCTTTCTTGTGCTGATGCCACTCACGATCAACCTGGCTCTGGCCACCGAAACCCTGCTGGCCAGCGAAACGCTGCGGCTGGGCATTGAGAGCTGGCTGCCGGTGGGCGGCGTGCTGGAATTCGTCCTGAGCCTGCTGCTGCCGGCCCTGCTGGTGGCCAGCTTCACCCTGCTCTACCGCTTCCTGCCGCACGCCCACGTCAGGGCGCTGCCCGCCCTGGCCGGCGGCCTCTTCGGCGGCATCGCCTGGCTGGGAGTGCTCTCCCTTTACGTGAGCCTGCAGGTGGGAGTCGCCCGCTACAATGCGATTTACGGCTCCTTTGCCACCCTGCCCCTCTTTCTGCTCTGGGTCCAGCTCTGCTGGATCATCTTTCTGGCCGGCGCCGAGATGGCCTTTGCCGTGCAGAACCGCCACAGCTACCGCCCAGCCAGTCGTCCGCTGCTGCCGATCACCCGGCTGGCCCTGGCCTTTGGCATCATCGAGGCGGCGCACCACGACTTCACCAACCGGCGGGTCACCGATCTTGCCGGCCTGGCCCGGCGGCTCGGCGAACCGGAGGCCATTGTCCGGAGCGTGGTAGCGGCGCTGCTGGAGGCGGAGATGCTGCGGCGGGTGACCGACGAAGAAGAGCGCTACGTGCCGGGTGTAGCGGCGGATAAACTCGATCCGGTGGAGGTAGTGGAACTCATCCTCGGCACCGAGGTGCCGCCCATGCGCGGCAGTTCCCTGGCCATCGAGGCATTGCAGGCCGCGCGTCTTGCGGTGCAGAACAAAAAAGTGGCGGCGGGGTAGAGCAGGCAGGTGCGACACTTTTCCGCACGCGAAACGAGACAATTTGTCGTATTATATCTCCCTGATTCGTTTGGTTGTTGCATGACCGCAGTTGCCAACGATCCACACCCCACCAAGGAGAAATGATATGAAAAAATTGCTCGTGCTCTGCTCCCTCATGCTGCTCTCGCTCACTGGTCTCGCCCTGGCCGTTGACCAGACGGATATCGCCCAACACGCCTCGTGCCAGTACTGCGGCATGGACCGGCAGAAATTCGCGCACAGCCGGATGCTGATCGAATACGCCGATGGCAGCAAGGCCGGGCTCTGCAGCCTGCATTGCGCCGCGCTTGATCTGGCCAACCAGCTCGACAAGACCCCGGCCGCCATCAAGGTGGGCGACTACAACAGCAAGGAACTGATCGATGCCGAGACCGCGGCGTGGGTCATGGGCGGCAAGGTGAACGGCGTCATGACCGCCAGGGCCAAATGGGCCTTTGCCAAGAAGGATGACGCGGCCAAGTTTGTGGCCGAAAACGGCGGGGAGATCGTTGATTTCGAGGCAGCCATCAACGCCGCCTACCAGGACATGTACCAGGATACCCGCATGATCCGGCAACGCCGGCTGGAAAAGAAAAAAATGAATATGAAGATGTAACCGCGAACAAAACGTCACAAAGCAAAGGGCCGCGCCGGTTTGCCGGGCGGCCCTTTTTTCGTGGCATCAATGGGTAGTGTAAAGAATTTTTCGCTTTTCCCGGCAGCGCCCCGTTAGTTTAGCTTGCCTCCGCCGCGATCGTCAGTTCCAGGTCTTGCTCCTTGAGCAAATCCATGTTCAGGTAGCGTCTCGATCCCC
>JBFLXY010000016.1:0-24875 GCA_040757055.1 Thermodesulfobacteriota bacterium
TGTAAGCGCGCACGCAAAATAAGAAAATTTTGCAAGTAAACGCAGAAAAATTCTAATCCGACCGCGCGGGTTTTTGCATCAATAATTTGCCACCAGCAGCTCGGTGTGCTCCTTCCCCCTCGCCTTGCCATTTCGGCTCATCGAATAGCGCAACTGCACCTCCTCAATCTTAAACCGCCTGAATATCTCGCGCACCTCCGGCGTGTCGTTGATCGTCATCAGGAAGCGCCCCTGGGTGTTGCTGAGGGTCGCCGCCAGGTCGTGGAAGTCTTGTTCCCCAAAATCATGCCGGTACCCCGGTATCTGCCAGTACGGCGGATCGAGGAAATAGAACGTGTGCGGTCGGTCGTATTTGGGGATCAGCTTACGGAAGTCCAATCGCTCGATCGTCACCTGGGCCAACCGCACCCAGGCGTCGTGGATGGATTGCTCCAAGTTGAAAAGGTTGAGTCTCGGCGGCCCTGAGGTTGAGGTACCGAAGGTCTGGCCGGTCACCTTGCCCCCGAAGCAATTCTTTTGCAGGCAAAAATACCTCACCGCCCGCTGCACGTCGGTGAGGGTGTCCGGCGCTACCCGCGTCAGCCGGTCGAATTCGTCACGGCTGACCAGGCAGTACTCGAACTGCCGGCGGAACTCCAACGGGTGGTGTTTGATGACCCGATAAAATGTGACCAGTTCCTGGTCGAAGTCATTCAGCACCTCCGATTTCGACGGCTCTTTCGAGAAAAGCACCGTGGCGCTGCCGGCGAATACCTCCACATAGCAGCCGTGCGGGGTGATTTTCTCGATGATGCGCCTGGCGAGTCTGGTTTTGCCTCCAAAATACGGTATCAGTGAGCCCATATTGCCCCTTGTGCTTTGGCAGAGCGTCTGCTAGGTTCTCGGCTGCGTGACCTACGCACCGGGACCAAAGCAGGTGAACCCTGTGAACCTCCAGCCGAGTTGGCGCTCGGGTGGATGGTTTGGGGGGAGGGCAAACTCCCCCCGTCCCGACCTCAGTTATCAGGCCATTCCATTCTCTGTGCTCCTCTTTCTCTGCTCCGCCAGCCACGCCTTATAGCAGTGATTCGGCTCGATCCGGTCGAGGAACCACACCACCGCGCCCCAGCGCCAGGTGTGGCGGTTAGCCCATGCCCTGGCGCTGATGGTCGTGTCCTCGTCGCCACCGAGCACCACGTTACCGAGCTGATCGTAGCTCACGGCCATGCTCCAGGCCCGGCGGCTGCCGGTGATGATAGCCACCAGCATCTGCACCGAGGCAATCAGGTGGCAGAGCTGGCAGAGCAGCCAGAGGCCCAGGAGGAGCGCCCGGCGCCTCATACCGGCCAGCCGGTGGTGATGTCGTAAGCGGCCACGCCCTCGACCGTGGACAGGGCGTCGAGCGCGGCCGAATGAGCCCGTTCGGCGCTGAAACATGCCTGCACGTGGGCGCCCACCGCATTGGCGATGGCAGTGATGGTGGCTGCATCGATCTGCACCCAGCCGGTCGCGGTCTTCCAATCGACCAACGCCGCCGGGTTCATGTCGCTGAACAGCTTGGCCCCGGCGATCATCGCCTGGGATTCCCGGTCGGTGGCTACCTGCGATCCACCCACCGTGACCCCACCGGTCTCGATCTGGTATCGATATGCGGCCAGCTCGCCCTTGCGGGTGGCTACCACGTCCTCCAGGGGGAGCGGGATATGCTCCGCCGCCTCGGTGACGGTACCGGCCACGTTGTCGATGGTGTAGGTGGTCGCGCCGGCCCGGTGGTATGCCGGCACCTGGGTGGCATGCACAAAATCATAGATACCAGCAGCGTGGCGCTCGGCCGGGGTGAGTAGGCTGACGTGGGGGATGGTGACCCCTTCCCACTCGACGTTGTCCTCGTTGCTGACCTTGATCAACTGGCCGTCTTTGACGTATGCGAACATGGGTTCCTCCTGTTATTTGGCGTTGGCGTATTTGAGGGGGGCGGCGGCAATGGCCACGTAGATGTATGTGCCGCCGCTGGCGTTCACGCCGGCTCCGGTGTCCCGTATCTTGCTGCCGTTGGACACGAGATCGAGCGCGTTGGCACTCAACAGCGTCTCCGCGTTGGCGGTGTCCATCTCCAGCGTCGAGTTCGTGACGTTGTAGCCGGGTCGGCGCTCATCAAGCACCAGCCAGCTGTTGCCGGCAATATCCGTCCTTTTTATCAGCTCAGCGGATGGACACCCCCCGGCATAGACAAACGGCCCATCGGCGGCACCGATACCGGTGTGCTTGCCCATCTTGATGCATCCCGACGTCTCGGCGATGGCTATCACTCGGTACGTGCCGCTCGGCAGCGACGCGGCGAGGATCACGTTGGTGGTGTCCACTGTGATTTTCGGGCCGTCCGCCGCCGCCGCCGTACTATTGAGCAGCAGGTACTGATTCGCCGCCAGCTCCGGGTGCCAGACGGGCCAGTCGCCTGTGGTATTGACGATCTTGCCGATGGCCATGAGGCGGTTGGTGCCAAGTCCATGGGCGACGTTGGTGGGGGTACCGTTAACGTGCGCCACTTCTGTGGTGAATACGCCGTAGGCAGCGCCAACCCGAAGGGCGTAGCCAACGTAGTTGTCGGCCGCGGTGGGGGCGGTGAACGCTGTTTTGCCTGCTTGACTGTCGCTGGAAAGCATGTTGGGGAGATCATCGGAGAATCGCCACTTCCAGCTCTGGGTGTTGCTGCGGTCCTTGAATATCTCGATGTAGCTGGCCCATGGCCGGGCGGCGGCCAGGGTTGTCTCGATGGACGAGCCGGGCGCCGTGATAGCGGCAAAGACGTTCTGTGCCCGCTGGGCTGGGCGGAGGAGATTGGCGGCACAAGGTGACTTAAACCCTGCGGGCGGGGGGTAGGTGAATGGCCGCTGGCCGAAGTTGAGATCAACGATAGAGCCATCATACCCAGACACCGCCGGTACGTATGTGCCGGCCGGTAACGCTATCGTCCCCTGAGAAACCCCATTTTTCTGGAACTCGATCATCAGAGAGATGAGATCCAGCGCAACGCCAATCACGGCGCCGGAGGTGAACGCAGCGCCATAAGGGGAGGCGACGTTGGCCACGGTTTTTGTCCCGTCCGCGCGATACCCAATAGATGTGGGTAGGGAGGGGCCGAAATAGCTGCCAGATGTGTTGTTTTCTCCGCTTGCGGCCATGAGGCCGATTATGGGGTGAGTCGGGCCAGCCGTGACAATCGTGGCCTCCCAGTACAGCCGCCCCGCGCTGGTGGGCATACTGCCCCTGCTGTGCGACGCGGTGGCCCCGGTTCCCGAGGCGGTGAAGCGAAGGTTTCCCGTGGCCCACGCGGGAGTGACCACGTCATAGTTGTCAGCATCCAGCGGATTCAACACACAGTGGTTGTTCGTCGGCGTGTCGGCGGTCTGGTTGGCCGCCACGATGCCGCCGTAGGTGGTCCAATGGTTGCCGTTTCCGGAGGTGTCCTTGCCGAGCTGGGCGGCATCCAGGAATTCGAGATAGCAGCCGTTGGTGCCGAAGCTGCCCTTGTACTTCTTGGGTATCCACTGGCCAGTGAGCGGGCAGTAATAACCGGTGGCGGAAGGCTCCACCGCCAGACCGCCGATGAAATTGACCTCAGAGAGATAGTGATCCGGCCTGCCCATTGTCGCGCTGCTGACTTGCCCCATCGTGTGGGTCTTGGCCGAGCTGTTGATGTTGTAGCACTCAAAGTTCAGGGTCGGGTAGACCGCCGCCGTGCTGAATAACTGCCGCACGTTGTTGATATACACACGGATGCGTTCGCTGGCCGTGGCCTGCGTGGAGTCGAAAATGATGTGGATGTGGTAGTGAGCGGCAACATCACGGAATACCGCGGCCGTTTCGCAGTTATAGGTGGTGGCGCCTGCTTCGACCGAATACTCATAGACCGCGAGATTGTCGTTGGCCAGGAAGTAGATGTTGCCATTGCCGCCAGCGTCACCCCACGCCGAGAAGATGTCCTGCACGGCTGACAACTTTGCCCGCTTGATCCATCCACTCCATGTCCACTTCCTGCGGTCGCCGGAGACGGAGAGTGTGCGGGAGAGATATTGCGATAACGAGGAGTCCAGCAGCAGGCTGTTCCGTGCGTTGTAGCACGCAGAGGTGCCGGCTAGTTTTTTCATGCGTTCACCCCGGTGGGGTAGCCGATCAGTTCGCAGTTGGTGCCGTCGAGCCCCCGGAACAGGAGCCAGTCAGCCTCATTGGCCCCTGTTGACTGCGTATAGTTGAGCATGCCCTTGTAGCTCGATGCGAAGGACAACACCCGGCCGCCGGTGGCATCCTGGGCAACGCGCAGGGCAGCGTATCCGCCGGCTGGCAGGTTGGATATCCCGGCCAGTGTTCGGTTGCCGCCCAGGGTGATCTTGGCGTTGGGCTGGGTTGCCCAGTCCCAGGTGATGGTGGCCTGATCGGTGAGAGTGCTCTCCGGATCTCCGGCAGCGATCAGTTGCAGCGCCTGGGCGAGAGGCACGGCGTCACTGTTACCCACCGCCTGCGCCACGCGGAAGACGTTGGAGGCGTTGCCGATGATGTTGGCCAGGTTGGCCAGCAGGGCGTCGATGAGCTGACCACTATCGGCCGGGGTGAGCACTACGCCGAATCCCTCCAGGATGCCGGCCAACTCCTCCTGCACGGCGTTCAACCAAGCATCCGTCACCACGGTGCCCTTCGTGTTGGTGGCCGGGTTGCCGGCACTGAACAAACCGCTTGGCGTTCCTATTCTTTGCATGTCACTCCTCCTATTCGATGTAGCTGAAGTAGACAAAGGTATGGGCAGGCTTCAGCTCCCTGAACAACCCCTCCAGGTAGGTTTGCGAATCCCACCAGGTCAGCATTTCCCCGGCGGCCGACTCGCCCGCCCGGAACTCGTAAATCGGCTGGTTGTATATCTCCAGGCCCCACTGGTAGATGACCGTGTCATCAAATAACTCATCACCAGCCGCGCCCCACCCGGCCATGAACGGCAAAGGCTCCACGATCTCGACCACATAACCGAGCGTCTGCGCCAAGGCCGCGAAGTAGGGGATAGACAACCCACCCCGCTCCCTGATCTTCCGCACCACCTTCTCGCGCCGAAACTGCAACGGGTCATCCGCTCCCGGTGTCAGGCCAAGCACCCGCTCCCATCTCGTCAGCAACCCCTCGGTGGTATCCGGGAAGACCTCCGCAAGCAGGGTATCGGCGCTGGCCTGCGCCGTATCCAGGTGCTTGGCGTCCAGCGCCAGGTCGGCGGCATGGTCCCCGCTAAGCTCAACCGGGAAAAGCAGCCGCAGGGTATCGATGTTGGCCTTAGCTGACATTGATTACCCCTGGCCGGAGCATTTCGCTGGATGCCGGCGAGACAGTAGCCGCCGGCACGGTGACCGCCGGGTTGGCCGCCCCGTTGTCGGTGGCGATGGAGAGCAACTGCGGCAGGTACAACGGCTGCCCCGGCTCGAAGCCGGAGAGGTACGCTTCAATGTCGGCCGCCACTGCTGCCGCCATCGTGCTCCCCACGCCGGTGATGGTCACGGCCTGGCTGATGATGGTCGGTGCCAGCACCCGGACAAACCTGGCGCCCACCGGCCGGACATCTGCGATATAGGCCGACGCCTCGTCGATCAACGCCTGGGTCGGTATCTCCGAGCCGGTCGTGGTTTTATTGGCCACAATCACCACATCCACGCTCTCGCCGCCCTGGGCCAGCGGGAAGGCATAGGCGGCGGCCACGTCGTCAACTTCCTTGGCCCACTTCTCGTAGTCGTATTTGTTGCCCCCGGCCGGCGGGCGGCGGATGTAGTCCAATAACCGGGCCAGGTAGTCGGCATCGCTCTCGTTGGCCGTGCGCGGGATACCGCGTATCCAGGCGTGGTGCTCCAACGCCTCGGTTTCGGCGGTGTCCGGAAATGCCTGGCGGCTGATCCACTCCTGGTATTTATAGAGCCCCCACAGCGCCGAGGCGTAGCCGGCGGCCTTCATGTAGGCCAGGCTGCCTTGGGAAACATCCACGCCGGGGAAGACATTCCGGAAGTCCACCAGGATGCCGTTCAGTATCTCGTCGAAAGACCTTTCAAAGGCCATCACACCACCTCTTTGAATGTCGTAAAGGTCACCGTGCGGCCATCTGCCTGCACGGCCTCGATCAGTACCTTCAGGCGGTTCAAGTTTTGTCTCCGGTCTCGCTCCACAAAGACCTCCACCGACTTGGCCCGGCCGGTATCAACCAGCCATCGCAGCGCATCCAGGTAATCCTGGCGGATCAGCGCTGCCGTGGTCTCGGTATTCTTCAACCGCCCCCGGCGCCGTAGGCCGAAGTCTGGCCGATGAAAGAACGTGCCCCTCTCGACGGCCAGGCTGAGGTAGATGTTGTTGCCAATGTCGCCCACCTCGTCGAAGCTCATCTGGCCAACCGGCTCCGGCGCCCCTGCCGAACTGTTCGATGGTATGGTGATTGCGAAGTCCATTACATCCCCTGGTTCGGCGCGCCGGTCGGGCCACCGTTATCGTTTTCCGGGTGCGTATGCCCATTGTAGACGTTGCGCATGTCGCTCATGGTCCGGCCACTGCTGTCGCAACGGTCCTTGATCTCGCCGGTCACCTCAAGCAACGGCGTTTCCATCCTCACCTTGGTGGCGGCCACGACCCGCACCACGGGGCAGGTGATCTTGGTCTCCACCCCCACGTCGGCGGTCAGTTTGTCACATCCATATATATGGACCTCCTTGCCGCGCTTCAGCTTGACCACCTGGCCCTGGTCGTCATAAAGCGCGACCTCGCCCTCCTCAAGCGCAATGCGGTACCGGCGGTCGTCGCTGCCGACCAGGATGATGTGGTTCCTGACGCTGTCGTCGAGGATGCCCTCGGCCCCTGGCTTGGGCCGCGAGGTGTAGCCGTAGTGCTGGAAGTATTCCCGGTCGGTGAACTCCTCGCCCACTCGGCCGGTGGCGCTGAACCGCTTGATCACTCCCTCGACCACGGACTTGATGATAACCCTGACCATTATTGCACCAGCCCCGGCGGCCCGAGCTTCAGGCTGGTGGTGGTGCCACTCTGCCTGGACCGCTCCATGGTTCGCCCGTAGATGAGGTAGACGCCGTCGATGCCCAACACCTCGTCACGCACCCGGCACAGCTCGTTGATCTGCCAGTTGTTGCTGTTCTGGCTATGCCCCTGCACCTGGTAGCGGAGCTGATACCCCTGGTGCCGCTGCTGTTCCTTGAGGAATCTGGCGTGCAAGGCCGGGCTCTGCGAGTCGTTGTTATCCTTGGTCACGAACGGCTTATAGAATGGGAACTCCTTATCTTCGGCCGTGGCCTTGGTGTGTATCTGCGTGGCGTCCATGCCGTGGTCTTCCTGCCCCTGCTGCTGGCCAATCACCGTAATCTTGGAATACCGCTTGGAGATGTCGTCGATCTCCTCGCCCTCCAGCACGTTGTTGCCCTCGCCGGCCAGGGTGCAGATAAGGCTGTAGACGGGCTCGCCCTTGGCCTTCGGCCGCCCGAAAACAAAGGTGCCATCAGGCAGGAGGAAGAACATCAACCCCCGGCTGGCCGCGTAGTTCCGCAGCACCTCGAAGACGGTCATGCCCGGCTCGATCTGGGAGAGCTTCTGCGGCGTGTCCAGATAGCCGATCAACGGTTGGTCGGTCGCCTTCTTCTTGCCCTTCAGCTTGCCAACGATGTTTTCCTGGTAGACGATCTTCTTGCGATTGATGAACGGCACGGTCTTGAGCAGCATCTCCGCCAGGGCCGAGAGCTGCATACCCTGCACCGTGACGAACTGCTCGCAGTAGGAGTCAACCAATAAACCCATCAGGTCGCGGCCCTCCACCCGCAGGGTGAGCCCGGCTTTGCTGTACTTGCGGGAGACCTTATCGATAACGCCGGTCAGCTCCTGTTTGTTATTCACCCACAGCTCGCACTTCTGGCCCCGCTTGATCTCCACCTCCGGGTTTGCCAGCTCCAGCGAAAAAGCATCGTCGGCCGTGTAGATGTCCGCCTCGATGGTGTACTCCAGGAACCGCTCGATGCGTTGCCCGTCAATCTGCAAGACCACGGTATCAGTCGGCATACACGTCCACCTCGCCACTGGCAAAGTTCGGATTACGCATGGCATTGATCGCCAGCACCCGCTCGGCGGCGCTATGCGGCAGGCCGTGACGCAGGCAGACCAGATGCAGCGGCATCGGGTTGTCGAGCTGCACCCGGACAATCTTCTCGCGCTCCAGCTTGATGTTGTTGATGTGGACCTGGAGCTGCACGGCCTGCTCTTTCAGGCTGGTCATCTGGCGGGAAAGATCGATGGCCTCTTGCAGGTACTCCCGTACCTGGGCCAGGCTCTTCTCCAACTCGGCCACGGTCATGGCCGGCACTACCTGGTCGGGGGCGGTGTAGTTGCCCTGGGCGTCGAATGCCTGCACGCCCTCGGCCTTCTTCTGGGCTACCCGCTGCACCTGGTCATCCTTGTAAAGATAGGCGGTCTGCAACGCGGTATGGCTCGCGGCGGCAATGGTCGTGGTCTTGGTAAAGGTGCTGGCGGTGGCAATCGCCTTGGCCCCGGTGGACGTGGTCCCGCCAAAGGTCGCCGAGGCCTTGGAGAGCGCCTTGGTGCCGAAGACCAGGCTGTCAACAAAGCGGGCGGGCGAGGTTTTGAGCGAGTCGTAAAGCTGGGCGTACCGTTCCACGCAGCGGGTCACGCTGCCGATCACCCGGCCGGCCAGGCTTGTGCCGTAGTTGATGGTCGCCACCAGCGAGTTGGCCGGGTTGGCCACGGTGTTCAGCGCCGCCTCCAGCCCGCCCACGTAAGACTCCACATCCTTGAGGTGGTTGCGGGCCGTGGTGGAAACATTGTCGAACTGCTCCACAATACCCTTGGCCGGGTCCAGCACCTTGGCCAGTATGCCCGGCGCCTCGGCGCCCAGGGCGCCGGTCACGTCGTCGCTGAACTCCTGCATCTGCTCGGCGATGCCGGCGTTGTATGCCTCTTCGGCCGAAGCCTCGACGTCGGCATGGCTGGCGTCCGTGATCTCCTCGATCAACCCCTCGACAAAGGTGATGTCGATCTCGGCCGTCCGGTCGCGGTCGTCATGGCGCACGGCCATGGACTCGACGCAGCCCTTCATCGGGCCATACTTCGGATGCACCAGCTCGGATGTCTCCATCGAGTCGAGGTGCTTCAGCAGCTCCGTGTGGGTGTCGTAGGTGGCGTGGTCCGCGCCATCGTCCCAGAAGTAGCAGCGGAACTTCACCACCCGCGCCTTCTGGCCCATGTCTTCCAGCAGCGCCCCGTTCTTGTACGGGTACTCGTGGCGGATAATCGCCTTCTCGATCGCGTCGTCGATCGACTCGATCTCCAGGGCGAGTCCGTCAAGCTGTGCTGCGTGCAAATCGGCCATGCGTTGCTCCTAGTGGGCCGACGCGGTCTGCGCAAAACTGCCGCGCCGCATGGTGTTGATCTTGGTGGTTGTGTTCCGGTCGCCGGTTTCGGTGATCACCCGGCCGTTGCCGTCAATGGCGATATTCAGGGTGATGTCGTTTTTTGTTGCCTGGCCGCCACCTCGGCCGGCCAGGGCGGCATCAATAGCCCTGACTTGATAGCTGTCTGCTCCACCGCCCATAACCATGTGCCGAGCCCGCGTGGCACGTAAATCGGCCGACGAGGTCGCGGCAATTTGCCGGTCAGTGATCGCCTTTCCGATAGCCATTGACGCCTCGGCAGCGATAACCGTAGTCACGACAGGGATCAAGGGGGCTGCCGCGGCCAGCCCTATTCCAGGAACAGCCGGTGGCAACCTAGCCCCCCCCGGCGGCATGATGGTGGGGGCACCGCCAAAACCGGCCGGCCAGTTGACCACAAAGACCGGACGCACCCCCGACACAGCCTCCAGCGCCTTACCCTCGGCAACCCCAACCCCGACAGAACCTCCATGTTTCAAGAGGCGGCCAGCAAGGGCGCTAATAGCCTTACTGCCGTATCGCGCCAACAGCGCAGTGCCAATCAGACCACCGGCGCCCCCGACGATCATATCCTTTCCGTCGAGCCCCATTCCGCCGTTCTCTTTCTTGTCGCGCATGAACTGGATAAAATGCCCCAGGGTCTCATTGATCGGTTTAACGAAGCCATCAGCCGCCTGACGGAGATCGTTCTTCAGCATCCCGGTCTGGTCGATCAGGTTCCTGGTCGCCTCGGAGAAGTCGCGCCGGAGCGTACCGCTCGCATCGGTAATGTCCTTAGCGAAATCCTTGACCATGCCAAGCGATTTGCCCTGGAGCAGGGTTCTGATGCCCTTGATGGTGTCCAGGTCGGCATGGCCGAACGCCTTCTGCACAAAAAGCGCCCGTTCTTGGTCCGTGGTCAGGGTGTCATACTTGGCCTTGATGTCGGTGAGCACGTCCAGGGCATCGCGCCGCGCGCCATCGGCGTCAAAGAACTTGACCCCGGTGGCCCCTTGGGCCTCCGACATATAGCGCAGGTTGGTGAAGATCCGCATCGTGCTGTCGGCCAAGGTCGCCAGCCGCTCGGGGTTGCGCTCCACCATCGAGAGCCCCTCGATAAAGGCGAGGGTCTTGTCGAACCCCATGCCAGCGCTGGCTG
Source organism: Thermodesulfobacteriota bacterium (assembly GCA_040757055.1). Lineage (GTDB taxonomy): Bacteria > Desulfobacterota > Desulfobulbia > Desulfobulbales > Desulfurivibrionaceae > JAJZRJ01. The sequence continues at coordinate 10,576 of JBFLXY010000016.1, forward strand.
CGTTGACGCCCACCCTGGCGAAAATCGAGGAGAGGTTCTCCAACTCGGCGTTGCCCAGGCGGCCGGCCACGGTCATCTTGTCGAGCATCTCCAGCGCCTGCCCCGGCTTGGCCAGGTCGAACTCAAACGCGGTGGCTGCCACGGTAAGGCCGCCGCTCAAGGTCTCGGCCCTGGCGCCGGTCACCGCCATGGCAACATTGATGCCCTCCAGCGTCTCCTTGGCCTCCTTCATGTTGAGGCCGGATTGCACCAGGGAGTTGAACCCGTCGCGCAGATCCTCGACCCCGGCGCCAGACTCGCGGGCCATCCGGAACAGATTGGCCCGCAGCGCATCCACCTTGGCGCCGCCCTCGCCCGCCGTCTGGCCGATCTGGGTGAGCGACTTGTCCAGCCGGGCCGAGTCAATCATGATCTTGCCAGCCCCGATCGTCAGACCGAGGCCGGCAAGCTGGCCATGCACCGAGGCAGCCATCTGGCGGAAGGAGTCCAGCTCGCTCTTGGCGCCACGCACAAACCGCGACACCGCGCTCTTCGACTCCGTCAGCTCCCGCTTGAGGCCGGCGGCGTTTGCCACCATCTCCAAGAAGAGCTTCATGTTCCCGTTCATTCGGTCGCCCCCTTCTTCTTCCGTTTCACGGTGTACGTCTTACCGGCCCTGGGCGGTTCGGTTGCCGCCGCATAAGCCGTCACATACCCCCATGCCTCGCCCTCCGGCATGGCCAGCGCCTCGTCGTGGCTAAACCCCAGCTTGAGCAGTGCGATCTGGAGTTTTCGCTGCGGCTTGAGCCGCGCCTCGAAACGAGCGCCTCTTTTCCTTGAGCCGCTTGTCGGCCGCCGCCAGCTCGTTGTAGTCCTCCTGCACCATCCCCATCAGCAGGGCGGCGGTCGTCTCTTCCGCCGCGATCCCCGCGATGGAGAGCCGCTTAGCCATGATGCAGACCCCATAGAAGCTGTCACTCTTGACTGCCCGTTCGGCATCGTCGCCCTCCAGCACCTCGACCGAGTCGCGCACGAGCTGTTCACGCAGGGTGTACTCCCGGCAGGTCTTGCCGTTGTGCTCGACCCCGAACGGCAGCTCTCCTTTCTCCGTCATCATCGGCTAGGCCCTCCCGGTGGCGCCCAGGTCAATGGTCCGGGTCGCTTCGTTGTCGCCGTCATATTTGGTTTCGCCCACCTTGAGGCAGTAGACGCCGGAGTAACTCACCCGCACGCCGTTCTGCTTGTCGATGGTGAGCGTGCCGTTGCGCACCGCGTTGAAATCGAACTCCGGCGCATCGGCCGGCACCGCATACTCAACCGTGACCCCGTAGCGTGCCACGGCCTTGGCGAAGCCGGTCTTGTTCATCAGCTTCACCTCGCGGTTGACCTCCACCTCTTTCTCGGTGACGGCCTTGAAGTCGCTTACTTCCTGGCCGTTCACCTCCAGCAGTACTTTCGAGACATATTCAGGCATGGCTTCTCCTTTGTCCGTTTTATGAACAATTGTTCACATTTTAGAGCAGCAGGTCGATCCGGCCGGCGAACACATGCAGGCCGTTGACCACGTCGCAGGGAATCTTGGCGTCCAGGCGGTTGGGGTCTTGCAAGTCCCGCTCCACGATCAGGCCGTCCATGTTGGCCGCCACCTCCTCGACGATCTCCAGCTCCTCCAGCTTGATCAGCACGTCCACCAGTTCGGTCTTGACCTTGGGCGGCGTCTTGCTGGAGAGCTTCTCGCGGGGGAAGCGCAGGCTGATCCGTTCCCGGCACGCCTTGCGGACGTAGTCCAGGGTGCGGATGGTGGTCACGTCCAGCAACGAGATGTCGGTGATCCCCTGCGGGTCTTTCGTATAGGTGGTAATTGCCCGCACGATCTGCACCCGTTCACCGGGGCCGACTTCCAGCGGCGCCACGCCGTTGTTGAGGCAGCTCTCCTGCTCGGTGCGGGAGAGGCGCTGGTCGATGGCCGGGGCCGAAATGCCCTTCAGCTCAAGGGTATTGAGCGGCCGGGCCGGGTCTTCCTCGTAGGCCATTACCGCGCCAAAGGCGCAGGCGATCTCGTAGGCCGGGCTCTTGGTGCCGCGCAGATACACGCCCACCACTCGGCCATGATTGACCTGGCTGGCCAGGGTCGTAGCCGAGGCCAGGGCGCCGTCATAGCCGTAGACCCCCACCGCACCGCGCTGCTCCATGGAGCCGGACACGGCATCCAGGTGGTCGCGCAGGGTGACCAGGTTGGTCTGGTCGTTATACGGGGTAGCCACAACGTGGTACTGTTCGGAGAAGACCTTGGCCAGCGCGGTGGAAAGGGTTGGGTCCACGCTGCCGCCGGCCATGGCCACCACCGTGGCGGTGACGCCCTTGGCGGTACACTCGGCAGCCAGGTCGATCTGATTGGCCACCGTGCCCTTGTTCTTGGCGGTCAAGGTCACCACCCCCAGGGCGGCGGCGGCAGTCACCGGCAGGTCCGGGTACTTGGCCAGCTCGGCCACCAGGTTGGTGGCAATCGCGGAAGCGGCATCGCCGGAGACAATCCCCAGTTCGACCCGTTGCGTCCCGACAAAAACGCTCAAGGTGCCGCTGGTGGTGGCCGGCCCGGTGATGGTGATGGTGCCGCTGGCCGCCACGGCGGTGCCGGCATCGTCCATGGCAATCACGGTCAGGTCCAGATAGCGGTTGGCGGTGATCGCCGCCCGGCACATCAGGTGGGCCAGCGAGCCGTTGCCGAAGTAGTCCGCCGCCTGCGCATCGGAAAATACCTGGGTCGGCACCAGGGCCGCCACGGTGCCGGCGGCCAGGCGCTGGCCGATGACCAACATGCGCTGCAAGTTGGCCGGCAGGGTCCGCACCGCGAACCGGGTGTTGAACTCGAAATACTTGCCCGGCTTGCGGATACTGGCCGGAATCGTGTCAAAGCTGATATTCTTGGATGCCATTACTGGTCACCTCCCTTGGTTTTTGCCAGGACCAGCTCCAGCGAACCATCATCGAGCAGGCGCTGATAGTAGCTCGTGTCCGGCACGACGGTGCCCTTGGGGTCGTCAGTGATGTACGTCTTGGGGTTGTCTTCCATCGGGCATTTCAAGCCCGGCGCGGCTTTCACTTTCATTGCCTGCCTCCTATGGCGCTAGCGTTACGGTATCGCTGGCATCGACGGTGTCGTCGCCAGGCTTGAGGTAGTAATTGAGGCCGACGGTCAACAGGTCAACCGTCGCCTCGTCGTCGAGCTTGCTGATCACATACGAGGTGGCCAGCTCCAGCGAGTAGACGATGAGCCCCTGCTCCCGGTACTCCTCGGTGGTGGTGTTCCGCCAGCTCGTCGGCACGATCGGCTTGATGGCCAGGCCGAGCTGCTGGAGCAGCAGGGTCTGGATGATGCCTTGCAGGATCAAGTACACGCCCTTGCGCCGCTCGCCCTCGCTGGAAAGCTCCGAGAAGATCACATCGACAAAAATGGTCAGCTCCTGCCGGAAGCTCTGCTGGGTAACGGCCTGGAACCTCCCCGCCTCGGTGGAGACATACACCGCCGGCTGCGGAAGACCCTCCGCCCCGCGCTGCACCGCCAGCGTGCCGGCCACGGCGGCGAGCTTCGTCTTGACGCGGCCGACAATGGCCTCCTCGATCTGCGCCAGCATCAGTAGTCACCCAGGGTTTCACGGGTAAAGACCCGCTCGCTGCCGGTGAACTGCGGCCCACCCGCCACCGGCGTCACATCGCCGCCGGTGCTCTCGGCGCCGAGGGTGATCTTGCCGGCCTGGACCTGCTCCAGTATCTTCAGCGCGTTCTTGTACCGCTCGGTCACTCCCCCCGGTGGCGTCAGCTTGATCCGCCGGGCATAGAGCCGGTAGACCGCCACGTCAGCCGCCAGGGTGTTGATGAGCCCCGGCACCGGAGAAAGGGGGAGGGCGTATCTCCCCCGCAGGTAGCCGTCGATCAGCTCGCCGGCATCGGTAATGGCCCGGTCAACGTTCACCTGGTTGACCGCTGCCGGCGGCACGGTATCGTCGGTCAACTGGATCAGGTCGCTGGCCGGGACCGTGGCCTGGATGTCTGCCAAGGTGCAATACATGGCTTACGCCTCCAGCTCCTTGCGGCGGGCCTCGATGGCCGCGATAACGGTCGTGCGCTCCTCGCCCTTGGCCAACTCGTCCAGCTCCTCGCTGGTCTTGGCCGCCTTGACCAGGGCGATGGTATCGTTGGCGTTGAGCTTGGCCTGGTTACCAGTGGCCGCCTTGACGGCAACGGTCTCCACCGTCAGCTCCGGCTCGCCGGCCAGGGCCTTCAGCTCTTCCTTACCGAAATGGTCATCCGGGTATTCGGTCGGCGCCGCCGGGTGGGCGATGCCGCAGCGCCGGAAGCCATCGGTCTTTGCGGTAATGCGGATCATGGGTCGCTCCTTTATTGGTTCAACCTGGGGGCGGCATCAAGCCGCCCCCAGGCATCGGGTTATGCCACGGTGCCGTCGCTGCCGTAGATGAGCTGCCAGAAGCCATAGCCGCCGGCCGCCCGCGCCTCGGCGCCGAACTTGAACTTTTTGCGCATAAAGACATCGTCGGCCTGCGGGTCCACCTGCTGCACGAAGACCGGCTTCTTGCGCTCCTGATAGATGAACGGCTTCACCGGCTTGGTGGTGTCGAGCAGGTACCAGGCGGTGTCGCTGGTCAGCCGTGCATCGCACACCACGGTGATGGTGCCCTTGTACGGGTTCGGCTTGCCGTCGTCGAGCTTGTCGTTGGTGGCCAGCACGTTGGCAATGTCTTCCAACGCCGGCCCCACCAGGAGCACGTTGGGGGTGATATTGAGCGGCCGGCCCTCGTCGTCGGTGAACTTCTTCATCGCGGTGCGGGCCGCGCCCAGGGAGGCGATTGCCGCCGCCTGGGTGGCGGCGGAGAGCTGCTTGGTGCCCTTGTTGGACACCGACTGCACCACGCCGTTCTTGTCGGTGACCGGGTGGTCGGTGTCGCACATGTACTGGCCGTCGTAGCACTTCTGGACGAAGACGCCGTTGACCAGGTCGGCCACGATCTCATCCGGCAACTGCTTGGCCGAGTAGCCGGCCATCTGCGCCTGTGGCGCATAAATGCCGAGCTGGTCGTCTTCGATGTGGTTGCGGTCCACCTCGACCGTGGCCTCGAAGTCATCATTGGTGACCGAGTAGCCGAAGGCGGCCAGGGCCTTGACCTGCTTGTCGCCGATCCACTTCTTCATGCGCGGGAAGTTGGCCAGCCACCTGTAGTCGTTGGTGGCGGTGCCAGAGGGCACCAGCATGGCGACCTTGTCCCAGAAGCTGGGCGCGGCCTCGAATGCCTTGTTGAAGATGGTCTTCAGGTTGATAAAAACCTGAGACAGGGTGCTCGCGTTGACAATCATTGTACGGTCCTCCTTGCGTTATTGGTTATCGGCCCTGGTTACTCGACCCAGACGCCGTCGCTATCGAGCCCAACCACCTTGCCGGCGGCCGAGCGGGTGCTGGTGCCGTTGGTCTTGGCCACGGTCTCGTCGTCAACGATATAGCAGACCTTGCCCAGCTCGGCCTGGGTCACGGCGTCGGCGCCGCTATTCTTGAACTTGAACGCCTTATTGCGGCGAACCAGCACGGACTTGGCGCCATCGGCTCCGCCGGTATTGTCCATAAACTCCTCGGCGCGGCCGAGGTAGGTCAGGGTGGTGGCGGTAGCGCCAGGGGTGGCGTAGCCGGTTGCGTTGGCCGCCACCAGTGCGCCTGCGTAAATCTTGACGTTGGCTGCCACCGGGACGGAGATCAGCTCGCCGTCCTTCATCGTGGTGTTGCGATCAGCAGTGAGTGCCATGTGTTATCCTCCTTGTCTTGTTCGGCGATTACTGGTTGCCGTACTTTTTGATGTCGTCGATCGAGTTGCCGAACATCGCGGCGACCTTGGCGTCTTCGGCGTTCATGGCTTTGCCGCCATCATCGGGGCTCTTGCCGTCAAGGCCGGAAGCGTCGCCGATCACCGGCGCCGCCTTCACAAAATCGCGGAAGCGGTCAAGGCCGCCTTCCTGCCGGCACTGCGCCTTGTGGTAGTCGGCCGTGGCCGGCGTGATCTTGCCCGCCTTGAGCGCGTCGCCCACCTCGGTCTCGATCTCCTTCTCAAGCTGCGCAGCCTGCATTTCGCCGAGCTTCTTCTCGGCGTTGCCGGCACGGGCCAGGGCGGCGTCGTGGTCCGCGCGCGGCACGAACTTGTCCAGGCTCGGGCTCTCCGCCCGGTTCGTGGCGGTGGCCAGATCGCCTCGCATCTTCTCGATGGCGTTCAGCGCCTCCTGCTCGGTGGCTGTCTCGGCCAGGCCGAGGGCCGCGTAAATCTTCTTCATCGCTGGTTCCTCCTCGTGTTGTGTTTGCTCCTCTCGGTTGAGGGCCTGTACAGCCAGGTTCGGCTGGTTGGTTAAAGCGACCGACGTCAGTCGCAGTATCTGCTTGCTCGTTTTGTCGTAGATGAAAACCGGCGAGATATAACGGTAGCGGCGGTCCCCCACCGCGAAGCCGCCCTCAGTGGTCCACTCGACCCGGCCCCACACTTGGCCATCACGCGCCTCCAGGGCCTTGACCCAGCCTACCGCCGGGGCCGGTTCTCCGTTCGGCCCCTTGATCTCGGTGGCGTGCTCGATGTCCACCGGCAGGTCCAGCCCCTGGGCCGCGAACATCTCGACCACCGCCTGCGGGTCGTCAAGCCGCCAGGCTCTGCCATCGCGTCCGCTGATCTCCGGCCCGGCAGGCAACAGCATGATCCACTCCGGCACCGGCGCCGCCGTGGGCATCTCGAAATTCAGCGCCGCGCGGGTATCGGTGGCGCCAGAGTTGTTCCGTGCCCTCTCGGTTTGTCTCGTGACCATCACTCCTCCATTGGGTCTGGCAATCAGACCCCCGTTTAAAACCCGTTTAAATTCGTCCAGGTTGAACGATTGGACCATTGCCCATACCTCGGGGCGTCTCGCGTCACAAAAACGCTCCTGCGCCGTTTATCGCGTTTTCATCTCCAGGTGGTCGGCAACCACCTCCACCACCCGGTCGCGGTCCTGCCGCGAGAGCCCGAGGAACGGCCGGGCCGGGATGTCCGAGCCGGGGTGGTTGACGGCCCTGGCCGGATGCCTGGCGCCTGGCCAGGCCAGCGCCTTCTTGTTTCTGGGCCGGATCACATGCGCCCCGGTCTTGCCGCCGAACTGATGGATGGCCCCATATATCCGGTTGGTGCCGATCCTTACCCCACGCTCGTTGGCCTGGTAGCGGATCGAGTCCGCCAGGTAGCCGCGCTGCCGCAAAATCTTGGGGCTATGCCGGCGGGCCGCCTTGCCCGCCACGGTCGAGGGCTTGAGCTTCTGCCACGGCCGGCCGTCCGGATCGACCTGGCTACTGAAGCGGTCCTGGGTGGAGCGCAGCAGCGCCTCGCCGATGGACTTGAAGGCCGGCGCCATTCGCTCCGCCCGGCGATGCAGACGCTCCAGCGCCTTGGCGACCTCCCGGTCGTCGATCCTGCTCACTATATTGATAGAGGCCCCTGCCATTTGACACTCTCCGTCCGTTGGGCTATACTACGGCCACGATGGTTCCGGTTGGGCTGCGGTCCCGATAACCGAAACCGGGCGCCAAGGTTGCCGCAGCAGCCTCACGGCCCCACCTCTCTTCCCCACAACAACTTCCCTTCCCGCTGCTTGTTCAGGTAATCCAGCTTCGAGGTGGGCACCAGCGTCCACGCCTCCATGACGCCGCCTTTGGCCTGGGCCGTTACCAACACCGCCCGCGTCTTGTCGAGCTGCACCAACTTGACCAGCCGCTGCCGCAGCACCACCTTGCCGGTGCCCTTGTGCTGCTCGAATGCGAGCCACACCTCACAGGGGTCTTCGATCACCTCGGGCAGCAGCGGCAAGTACGGTGTGCGGTCAAGATCAATATGCGCGGCCAGGCTCCCGGCGTTCACCAGCATCCTGCCCCCGGAGGGCAGCGTGTAGATTCGTTCCTCAGCGCCGATGATCCCGGTCAAAGCCTTGGCTGCCGCCTCGGTGGTGGTCAGCTTGGGGCCAAGAGCCGCCCTTGCTGTGTCGGCCGGGATGCGTTCCGGCCGGCCATGGCTTTGCCAGTTGCCCGGCGTCAGGCGCTCCCACGCCTTCGCCCCCTGCGCCCGCCACTCATTCATGGCCGCTTCCGAGAGCGGCTTGCCCCATGCCGCCTGCCCCACGTTGTAGTCCCAGCCCTTATCGATGCCCACCGGCGCTCCGGTCTTGGGGTCGATGACCTTGGGCGGCGCCGTGTCCGGCCCGCTCTTGCCCAGGCGGGTCAGGTCTCGGCCCGATAGCGGCTCGACCGAACACTTGCAGCCCCAGCCGTTGGGCGGGTAGTGGCTGGACCAGAAGCCGTCATCGTGTCGCAGCACCAGCCCGTGCCACGCCAGGTGCTGCGGCCTCGGCCGCTGGCTGTCGCCGTGGCGGTAACGCCAGTAGGGCTGATACGCCAGCACGTCGGGGTCGGTCATCTGGGCATAGCGCCCGGCCATATACGAGGTGCGCAGGTTGGTGTCGTAGATCACCCGCGTGCGCCAGCCTCGGCCACCGTTGTAGCTCCAGCCGTAACGGCCCACGATCTGATCGAAGTCGCGCCGGAACTCTTCCAGGGTGGTGCCCTTTTCGATCCCCTTCCGCAGGGCCGCGTGAAAGTCACAGAGCATGTCGTCGCGCATGGCGCCCGCGATCATGAAGCCACGGGCGTGCTCGCCTTTCTTGAGGTCATCCCACCGCCTGGTGGGGATGTTGACCTTGTCGCGGAAGAACTTCTCCGCCTCGTCGAAAGGCAGGCTGCCGTAATCAACCATTGCCCACCTCGTCGATGATCTCGGCCCGTCCGGTGAGGTCGGCCTGGAAAAGCCGGTCGCCAAGCGCCGCGCCTGTCTTGGCCAGCGGCACGCCGGCATAGATGTCGAGCAGCTTCTCCGCTGCCTCCTCCAGGCTGCCGGACTCTTCGAGCAGCCGGTACACCTGGGCCACCATGTCGGCGCCGTCGGCGGCGGTGAGGGCTTGCTCCGCGAGCTGATCGATGTTGTCTTGGGTGTCGGCCTCGCTGTTCAACGCCCGCCCGAGCCGCTGCCGGTTCTCCGCCGTCTCCGTTTTTGGGCTGGGCACACCGAGCAACTCCGCGCCATCGGCCGGGTCGGGCAGGCCGATCTTGTCGCGCACCACCGACTGCTCGACCTTCAGCCCCAGCGGCACCAGTTTCTCCAGGGCATCGGTCAGGGTCTTGATGTCCTCCTGTCCCAGCGCCTTGATGGTCAGCTCCGGATAGTTCTCCTGCGGCCCGTGGTTCAGGTCGATGAAAGGCTTGATCAGGCAGCGGTTGATCGTCTCGGCGAGTTGCACCGCGTCGTCGTCGCGGATGTCGTCGCGCACCTCGGCCTGGAGCTTGTCGTCGCCGAGCCGGCCGGGTGTGCCAGAGCTGGACGCCGTCTGGCCGAGGACGCCCTTGCTCACTTGGTTGTCGAGCCAGTCGGCCAGCGCCTTGAAGATGTCCTCGCCGCCGCCCTTTTTGCCGCTCTCGATAAACTCGATCTGCATGGACTGCGGAATCACCGCCGCCGCATCGCTGCCGAGGTTGGCCACCGCCGTCTTGAGGATGTTGATGTCCTTGGCGTCGGTGCCGGCACCGTATTTGCCGACGCGCAGCGGCATCCCGAAGACCTCGACAAAGGCCAACCAGTCCTTGATGTCGTAGTTCTTGCACAGGTACGACCAGGCCGCCACGCGGGCCAGGCCGCCACGGATCGGGATGCCGGTCTTGAGGTGGGGCAGATGGACGATGAACTTGTACGGCGCCAGCGGCACGCCGTTTACCATGTCCGCCTCGTCCAGCAGCCGGAGCTGCCGGCGGCTCTCGCGGTCGAAAGTGAAAAACCTCGGGTCGCGCCACTCGTACCGCTCCGGCCACCACTTGGCCCCGCGCTGCCAGACGATCTCGGCCACGGAATAACCCTTGCCGAGCGCATCGAGCAGGTCGGTGAGCAGGCCACGGAAGCCGGGCCGCTTTACCAGGGCGCGCACCTCGTCGGCCAGCATCACGTCACGGGCCGAGTCGCTGTATGCCTCCACCGTTACCGGCAGGCTGCTGACCGCCAGCTTGCGCTTGCTGATCTCGCAGCGGTAATGGAGATCGCGCTCTTCCATTTCCTCAGCCAGGGTCAGGTAGTCGTGCATGTCGCCCTCGGCCGCACCCTGGAGCAGTGCCGCCAGCCGGCGCGGCGTGAGGCCGCTGGTGACCGCGCTGGTCCAGACGGTACGCACCCCGGCCAGGCTTGGCGCCGCCAGTTCCTCGGTGAGCTGTTCCTTTCTGATCGGTCTGCCGTGTTGATCAACCAGGGTCGCCATTTATCGCTCCTCTCACCATGCTCCATGCACCCGGCCGAAGCCGGCGGTGGTGTTGATCTGATGGCCAGCGTCACGCATATCCTTGTCCGTGACCGGGTAATAGGCGTACTCGGTGCCGGGGGTGGAGGCCGCATGGACCGCCAAGGCCAGCGCCCAGAAGCGGTCGGCGTGGCCGTTCTCGCTGCGCTCGGCGGTAAAGCGGATATTGCCGGCCGCCGTGGTCTCCTTGGTCACCGCCCGCAGGTCGGCGCGGATCGCCGGGCGGTAAGGGATGCGCAGCTTCTTGTCTTCCATCCGCCCGCGCACCGGGTAGGCCAGCGCCTCTTTCACGCGCGACGTGAAGGTCACCAGTTCGACCCGGTACTCGCCGAACCTCTTCTGGGCATCGTCACCCCAGCCGATCCCGAGGCCGGTATAATCCATGCAGCAGCGGTCCAATTGCGCGAGGATAGGCCAGAGCACCTTTTCCTGGTCCGGCTTGCTCATATTCTTCAACTCCACCATCATGCGGGTGTAGAGCACGTCGCCCAGCTCCTCCAGCACCCAGAGCACGGTCAAATCTTTCTTGCGGCCGATGTCCAACCCACCGTACAGGCGGCCCTGGGGCCTGGTCTCGACGCGGCCGTTCCACTCCCACTTTTCCTGCTGGCCGTACTCGCAACCCGCGATCAGGGCGTATTCGAGGAAGGCGCTGGCATCGTCGGCCGGGAGGCACATGTACTCCTGCTGGAACGACTCCTCATCCGCGCAGCCGCTCTTGATGAAGTCGAAGTATTCCGGCTCGGTCATGCCCTTGATCTCGTGGTCGTCGGGCAGCGACTGCTGGAGCTTCCAGAGAAAGCCCTGGTCCAGCGCGTCCTGGAGCGTCACCCGGTGCAGGCTGATCTTCTTCGGATTGCCGTGCTCGCGCACCTCGCGGATCAGCAGGTTGAAGAAGTTGGCGCTGCCCCGGTGGGTCGAGATCACCTCCATATTGCCGCCCCAGGTGATGCCGGGGTAGGCGATGGCCCATAGCTTGCGCGGGTCCGGGTGCAGGGCGAACTCATCCAGGATGCGGCCGCCGCGCTTGCCTGCCTGGGCATCCGGGTTGCTGCTCATGGAGTGGATGCGCCGGCCGTTGGCGAAGCGCAGCACATAGGCGCTGATCTTGCGCTCCGGGTCGATAACCTGCTCCCCGAGGTCTTCGGCCGCGAGCTGCAACACCTTGGCGAACATCTTGCAATCCTCGATCACCAGGCGCGCCTGCAAATCGTCGCGGCTGCTGATCCATTGGTCCCATTTAGCGCCCGCCTCTGCGGTGCGCTCGTCCGCCGCGTAGGCCGTGCTCCAGGAGATACCGATCTGCCGCGCCTTCTCCATGAGCTTCAACCGGCTGCGGTCCTTGATCCACCGCTCCTGATAGGGCAGGAACAAGGCGGCCCGGTTGATCGGCTTTATCTTGGCGGCGCCGGTGGTCATGAGCTCATCCCCAAGACGCTGGTGCGGATGGTGGCGATGGTCTCGGCGGAAATGCCTGCCTCGCGGGCCGTCTCGCCAACCGCCTTGGCGGCATCTTCCAGGGCCTGCTTGCGGATTTCGCTCTCGCGTTTCACGTTCATCGTGCTGGATGTCTCCAGCCGCTGCACGGCCAGGGCCAAGGCCTTCACCTGCTCGATCACGCCCGGCAGGCTCTCCGCGCTCAACTCCGTGTCCTGGAGCTTGAGGGAGAGGTCAAAGGCCAGGGTCCGCAGCATCTCGTTGACCAGGTGGCCCACCTGCCCCTGGGGCGCGGCCCCGAGCCTGCCGATCCACATCTTGGCCACCTCGCGGGACTGGCGCAGCTTCTCGCCCGCCTCGCGCATCTTGAGGTCGTAGCGGTTGACCGCGCTCTTGGTCACGCGCTCCGGGTGGCCATCGGCCGCCAGCACCTCGTTGATGCGGCGGGCGGCGTCGAGCTGGGTCACGCGCGGATCGCGGAGCAGCTCCTGGAGTTTCTCCAGGATGTCGGCCGGCAGCCGCTCGATGGTGGATGGCTGGCCCATTTATGCCTCCGGCCCCGGCCTTTTTACGCCCGGTACCACCACCCGGCCCTCGGCGACATCCAGGCCACGGGCGGAGAGTGTTGCCACCACGACGCCCTCGAAGCTCTCGGTCGAAGCGAGGCCCTGTTCGGCCAGCCACGCCAGCTCCGTGCGCAGCAGGTCGCGGCCGACAGGGTGCTTCATCGCGGCGAGGTAGTCACAGAGCACGCCCTCGTTCACCCCGTAGCCCGGCGTCTGCGCCAGGGTTTGCAGGATCAGCAGCCGCCGGTCGCCCTGGCGGAGTCGTTCAAGGGTATTCATCCGTTCACCCGCAGAAGGTGTTGGTTCATAAGGTCCACCGCCCGGTTGATACCGGCTACCCGGCCGTCCAGGTGGCCGATTTTTTCGGTCAACACCTCGATCTTGTTGCCCAGGGCGTGGAGTTCCGGCCGTGCCGGCAGGGCGTGGATGTCGGCCTCTAGGGTGCCGAGGCGGGAGGTGGCGTCTTTATCCTGCTCCGCCGCGTCCCGCTTGCACTCCTTGCAGTCGGAGCGGCTGATGAACTGCTGCTTGAGGCTCCAAATAAACCAGCCCTGTAGTGCCTGGGTCACAAAGAGAATCACCGGCCACCATTGCAACAGCTCCCTCATCACAAGCCCCCCCGCAGGCGTTCGTGCGCCCTCTGGCAATCAACGCAGCGGGAGCAGCCCGGCTGCCTCTGGCGGCGTTCCGCCGGTATCTCGTCTTCGCAGTCAACGCAGAACTCCAAACCTAAGCCAACCGGGCGCCTGGCCTCGGCCAGCACCCGGTTGATCGATTCCTGATTGTGGCGGTCGGCATAGTCCTTGGCCACATCGCCCTCGTCCATCACTTCGTGGCCCTGCATCAGCGGCACTCCTTCAGGGCTTTAAGCAGCGCCTCGTTGTCGCCGTGGAGCCGGTCCAGCTCCTGCTTACTGATGGTCACGGTCTCGCCCCCCGGCACGACCACGTAGCGCCTCGCGCACCCGGTCGTGTTGGTCAGCAAGAGCGCCATGCACAGCGGCAGGATCATCGTCCGCCAGCGCCTGACGCAGCTCGTTGCGTTTCGTTTCATGGCTCCGTTCCTTCTCCTTGTGGCCAGCCAGGGCGGCCCTGATCAGCAGGCCGGCAAGGCCGACAACGATTGCCGCCAGGGCCTCCCACATGGCCTAGCCCCAAACGATCTCTTCCTTGGTGATAAACCGCAGCACCACGTTGATGGCGGCCAGGGCCGACACCTGGGTCTCGGCCGACAACTCAAGGCCGAACTGGCTCTGGGCGATCAGGCCGGCGATGGCCAGCAGGTTCACGTAGAACGTCTTGGAGTGCCAAAATTTCTTGCCGGTGACTTTTGCCATGGTCTTTCCTCCTCAGTAGGTCCACACCCGCGGGCGCGGGTGGGTGGTGGCCGGCAGGTCATCCAGGTGAATGAACCGGCCGGAGAACGGGCCTTTCTGCTTGATGCCGATGCCGGAGAAGCCGACGATACCGGCGAGATGCAGCAGCCGGTGGGCGTCGGCGCCGGCCACGGAAATATCCACCGCGCCCAGGGTGTGCGGCCCGGCCTCGCCGGTATCCGACACGTCGGCATTGTGCCGTGGGCAGCGGTAGCCCGAGGTGATAACGATCGGCTTGCCGTATGCCTCGCGCAGTTCTTCGAGCTTGCCGAGGAACGCCGGGGGGATCTCCATCCGGCCGCAGCACTTGCACTGCAACTCCTCGCGGGTGAAATGCTTGGTGACCTGGGTCATATCGAGCTGCCTTTGCCTGTCATTTTGCGCCTCCACGCCCAGATGACGCGCAGGTTGGCGAGATATTGCAGCCGCTCTGCGCGGCTCATGGCCCGCATGTTTTCGGTCAGTTTTTTTCTGGTTGCCCTGTGCATCCTGCCCTCCTGTGGTGCCGCGGTGGCGGGGCGGCTGGCGACCGCCCCGCCACC
>JBFLXY010000016.1:24885-38687 GCA_040757055.1 Thermodesulfobacteriota bacterium
GGGGGGGGGGGGGGGGGTGGGCCCCCCCCCCCCCACCGCATGGGGGAGAAAGAAGATGGATACAAGGTTGGTAGCCCTGTGGTTATGGATGTACCTGGGTTTGCGGTATGGCGGAAAGCTGAGGCGTGTCAGCGGTGCGGTGTCAGCGTGGCGCTAGAGAGAGAACAGGGCGGCCCGGATCGGGCCGCCCTGTGGGACGATCAGTCGAGGCGGCGGGATGCCTCGGCGATGGTGGCCTCAACGGCCAGCAGGATCAGGCAGAGGCCGTTGGCTGATTTGCCGGTGAGGCCGACCTGGGCTCCATCTTGGGAAAAGGCCGGGGAAACGTCCGCCAGAAAGCGGCATACGTCGCCGGCATGGTCCAGCATGTCCAGCGGGTTGTCGGTGCGAAAACAGAAGCAGGGCGAATCCATAGGCTACGCCTCCATGCCGCGCACCATGTTGGCCCGCTTGCCACCCGGCAGACGGACCTCCACGGAGCGGCATGGAACGGCCTGGTAAAGCGCCCGGAAGAAGACACCATAGACATATGGTGCCTCGCCCGCCTCGTCGCACCAGGCCACATACTCACGGTAAAGCGGCACCTTGCGGCTGGTGCCGTTGCCGGCTTCCCGGCAGCGGGCAGCGACAAAAGCCCCCACCTGGCAGGCGGCGTTGGGCAGCCGGCCGCTCAATTTGCCCGGCGTGGTCTGGCCGGCTTCCAGCCGGTCGAGGCGCTGGTCGAAGCGCTCCATGACCCGGCCCATCGACTCCATGGTCTTGGCCACGCCCTCGGCCATCTGGAGCAGCAGCCGGGATTCGGCAGGAGGGGCAATATGCTCCGCCGCCGGGTGGGCATAGCCGCCGGTCTTACGGATGGAGGGGAGCACTTCTTGGGTGACCCATTTGCGGAAGGGCTTGGCCTGGGGCTTGTGCGAGCGGATGGTAAGGGTGTAGAGGCCGGACTCGGAAATAACCAGAGTGTCCCGCAGATGCCCGGTAGCATTGGCAAGTCCGGTTTTTCCGTACTCATCTTTATCCAGCCCCGCCAAGCTCTGAGTCCCTTTCCATTGGATGCCCAGAATCTCGCAAACATCCTGGGCCACCCACCAGGGGTTGCCTTCTTCGTCCTCGACGATCCGGACCGGGCTGTTGCCGAAGAACAGATTGTGGTGCCGTTTTACTGCCTCGATCTCATACTGCTTGTTCATGGTACTCCTCCTGTTTTGGAATTTTCCCGCCCCGCGCTGTCAAACGCAAAAAGGACGGAACCGTGCGGGTTGACAGACCGGGGAGACAGGCAACCCGGCGAGCCCGAAGGCTCCCCGCACGGCCCGCCCAAGGGGAGTGCCGCGCTGTGGACGCAAAAAAACCGCCGAACAAAGAAGTGGCGGTGCGTCCGCCTGTCCCATTCGGGCTGTCAAACCCGGCCACGGATTTTGCCGTGGCAGAGATACGGTAGCCCGAAAGGCGGAGCGACGTCAAGAAAGATTTGATCTCGCGGCAACAGTGGGATATGATCCTCACGATATCAACCCCTGCCAGGGAGGAGCCAATGGCCCTGATCACCTGCCCGGAGTGCGGGAAGCAAATCAGCGAAAGCGCCGGCAATTGTCCCAACTGTGGGTACCAACTTACGGCTGAAGTGGTTGCCGCAACAAAAGAGAAGGCGCAACAGGAACAAAAAACAAGCTGGATAGGATGCCTCTCGATCCTGGCCGTTTTTGTGGTCTCCTTTGCGCTCGTGTCAAACTGTTCCGACAGTTCCAAGCCAGCCGCACCCCGCGAGGTCGTTGAAAACAGCGCATGGGATGGTTCGGTCGCGCAAGTGGAAACCTGGCTGAGACAAAACCTGAAAGATCCCGATTCCCTTGAGTTCATTGAGTGGTCCCGTGTTGTGAAAGGAAAAGGCGGGTTTATGGTGCGAGTGAAGTACCGGGCGAAAAATTCCTTTGGTGGCTATGTCGTGGAGCAAAAACTTTTCACCCTGGATACAACCGGTGCAGTGACCGGTAGCCTGGATTACTAGCCTGCCCATCAGAACAACCCCATCTGCCGCTCATCCGGGCTTCCGAGCACCCGCCATACCGAGCGCTCCACCAGCGGGTAGCGGTGGGTGGAGAGGCTGCGGACGATGGCCGTCACCGCCTGCCTGGCCGACAGCCCTTGGCCGGTGAGGCGATCGAACTCGGCCCTGATCTGGCGGTCTCGCTGGCGGCGGAAAAAATCGTCCAGGCTGCGGCAGTAGATGTTGATGCCCCGGCACTCCTGCACCAACTCCACCACCACCCGCACCGCCAGGGCCGGATCACCCACAATGCGCTGGCACACCTCGGCGATCAGCCGCAGATCGCCAGGCAGTTCTTCCAGCGTCGGCAGATCAAAATCACCCATCAGTTCGGCTCCGGGTCGAGGCCGGCGTTCATGCACCGCTGGCGCAGGTCCGTGACCAATACGAACAGGTCGCGCTCTTCCGTCAGCCATTCAAAGCGGTCCACGCCGAACTGCTTTTTGCAGCGGGCGTGCAGCTTGTCCACGTCATAGCCCAAGGCAGCCCAGAGGGCCAAGGCGTAGCGCTGCTGCCGTGCCGCCGGGCCGGGCTTGATCTCGATGAAGTTGTCGGCCTTGCGGCGCGTGCCGGTGCGACCGTGCTTTACCACGGCGCCCTGCTTTGGCTTCCAGCCCTTGGCGCGGAACTTGTTGAGCAGCACGATCACCTGCTTGGGCTGGAGGTCTCTGGATGACTCCACCCGGAAGTGCGTCCGCAGGATGTCGCGGTACGCCTCGTCGGTGAGGCCCAGCTCTTTTTTTGCGATATGGATTTTGGCAAGGTCTGCGCTACTCGGCATATCATTCACCTCTGCGGATGGTCAGATTGATGTCGATGCCACGCCGCTTCTTGTCAGTTACCCAGGCGACCCATAGCCAGATTGCGACATTGACGTCGCTCATGACCAGGTATTTAGTGTGCGGCGAGTCCCCAAGCGCCGACAGCACTGTAAAAACCACACACCCCGCAAACGAAACCAGATAGTTCATTCGTCATACCCCATCAGCTTGGCCAGCGGGTTGTGGCTGGCGACACTTGGCCGGGCGTAGCTTCCGGCCAGCATCTGTTCCGTGCGCGTCCTTTCGGCTTGGCTGTCCGCCTGGTCGGCCAGTTGCCACGCCACCTGCCGCAGGTAGTTATGATTCGGCAGGGGCGGGGTGATCCGCTCCCGGCGCTCCACCATCTGCCCCATGGCCTCGGCCCATAGCCGTGGCGGGCACGGCCGCGCCGGTTTGCCCTGCACCTGGACGTGGCCGGAGCCGACAAGCTGTGCTAGTTCGGCCACCACCCGCCGGGCCTTCTTCCAGGCCAGGGCCTTCTGCTCCGGCCGAAAGAGGCCTAGGTACGGCAGTACGGCCTCAGGCAGCGGCGGCGGCAGTTTGGCCACCACCAGCAACAACTCGCGGGCCTCGGCATCGTTGAGCCACGCCTCGGCCGAGGCGGTGAGCCCGCAACCAGGGCAGATCAACCGCATGTGTCACCATTCAGCGCGACCCTGGTCATTGCCTCCAGGGAGGCCGGGCCAACCGAAAGGCCCTTGGTATCGTCCCACTCGTGCGTGCAAAACGGGCACTCGCAACAGCCGCTGGTTTGGTATTCCCGGCCGCACGCCGGGCAGGTAACCGCCTCTACCACCTGGTTCAGGGGGGCAAATATCTCTCGCAGGGCAGCCAGCTCCGCCCGGATCGCCGCCGCACCGCCCAACTCGTATCCCATGGTTGGCCGCATACGGACCAGGATTTGCTCGATATGGTCGAGTCTGTCGATCGGTGTTGTCATCCGTTCCTCGCACTCCAGTTGTATTTTCACCGGGCACATCTCGCAGTATCCGCCTCGGCAGGGAGTCACGCCTCCCTCCAGTCGCATGTTGCGCAGGCCGCCATCGCGCCCCGCGATTTGCGGCACCACTCGATACTGGCGCCGGCCAACGACCCGGTGGTCGGAAACGCCGGGCACCGATGACGCGGGCCAGTGGCAGGTGGCCGCAGCTTGATCGCCACAGGCTTGGGCCGATACGGCCGCTCCTCTTCCTGCGGCTGCCCCTGCTCTTCCGGCTCGCACTCAACGGACTCGGTATTCATCCGCCCACCGCCCTGCGCCCCCGAGCCGGTCTGGTTCTGATCCCCGCCTTCTCTTCCATCCTTGCCAGCGCCAGCACCGACGGCTTCAGTTCTTCCGGCTGGTTCTTGTAGTCGTGCAGGTTCATCGCCAGCAACTCAGCCCGAGTGACGAGCAGCAGGTTATCCAGGTCGAAATTCCGGATGTTGCCATCCTTGAAGATCACCGCCGTTCCTCGCGGCCTCTTGCCGTTGGCCTGCTCCCAGATCCAAACGTGCTTGTGTTTGTACCTCGTCGGGAATCCGGTGTATGGGTTGCGCTCCGGAACGGACATTTCGATGTATCCGTCTTTGCCGATTCGCTCCGACCAGAGGGGTTGGTGGTTGTGCGGCAGGTTGCCTTTTTTAAAGCTCGTCGCGTTCGCCCCCATGTAACCCTTCTTTCCCTTGTTCCACGGGGTCGAGCCCGCCTCGAATCGGCACGAGCAGCCGGAGACGATGCCGCGGTTTTTGACGGCGGCCTTGATCTGCCGCTGCGTCTTGTTCTCACCGAAGTGGTCGTTATACAGCGCGGCCAACTCGGCGACGCTTCGGCCCCGGTAATTCTCGCGCAGGAATTGTACCTGCTCCGGGGTGTACAACCGGCACGGCATCTTCCGTTCGCCCGGCTTCCGGCCGCAGGTGATGCCGTGATTCTTGAGCGCCGACCGGATCTGGTCGCAGGTTTTTCCGGTACCGAACCTGGCGTTGAAGGCGGGGCACAGGTCGCGGACGGCCATCACGGCGTAGCCAGCTCGCAAAAAATCGAGCTGCTCCGCCGTGTAGCGCTTACCCCTCTTCATTCACGACACCTTCGAGCATGAGCGGCGCGCGCCGAATCACCCCGTCGTTGAGCGCTTTCTGCGCATCAAGGACAAGGCGGGCGTTGTCGATAATGGTCCGGGCGACATTCCCCACGGCCCGGGAGCGCTCGATTTCTTCGATCAACTTTTCGCCAACAACCTCTTCGTCCGAAAGCCGCTCCAGTTGGGCAAACAGGTGGTTATTTAAATCCGTCAGTTTGTTTTTCATGGCACCTCTCCCGTGGTGTGAAAAAAGGCTGCATCATCAGACCCAAGCCGCCACGCCTGGATGACCGGGCAAGGCCCGGTTTCGCAATTACATCAAACGATTCCGCAGTTCACCATCGGCCGGTGTCGCACACACCCGCCAATCATAATTCTCGCGGCCCATGCGATGGTAGCGTGCGTAGTCCCGAGCCTCCCCGTCGTCGAGGAAGACCCGATCCGTCTTCCAGTGGGCGAATTCGGCCTCAGCACCGCACTCGTTGCATCCTGCATATTCCGTGTTGTTCACCTGCAGCAGGAATAATGGGTGCTCCAACAAGGTTAAATCCCTGCGCTCCTCCAGTGTCTTCATGCCTCATACCTCCCCGACCCTGGTTATCTTTGCCCACATCCGGCATTTCGGGCAGACCACGTTTTGCGGCAGGTCACTGTCCGGGCAGCCATCACGCCGCACCGGGCGGCGCTTCCTGACCACCTCGAAATTGCCGCACTTGTCGCATGCCGCGGCCACCTTCACGAGTTTGCCCATGGCTCACACCTCCGACAGTTTGGTGGTCACGATCAGCTCGTATCTGTCCGTGGCGCCGATCCGCTCATACACCCGGATATGCACGCTGGAACCGATCACCTGGAGGCTGTCGTTGAGCGCGTCCATGGCCCGACGCCACTTGTCATCGTCGATGTTGATGGAGCGCAGGCGCAGCAGGTTGGAGAGGCTGACCTTGCCCTTTTTGTCCACGTTGAAGGCGTCCATCACCAGGGCCTTGATCTCCACCCGCGCCCCCTCGGACCACTCGCGCACGCACTCGTCGAAGAGCTGCTTGGCGATGTCGATGCGCTCATCCGGCTCGATGTGGTCGCTGACCGCGCGGAGCACCTTGTACTTGCCGTCAAACGAGATGATGGAGAGGTTGCCCTTGGCGCCACCCATCCGCACCCCGTACCTCTCACCGGAGAGCTGCACAAAGGCGTCGATGTCGCCGGCCACCTGCTCCTTGAACACGCGCACCGTGTCGCTCAACCCCTTGGCCCGCTTGACGATCCCCTTCACCAGGTCGTCGCAGAGCAGGTCGCGCTCCTTGATGGCGCCGATCGGCACCAGGCGCCCCTTGGCGTCCTTCATGAATCCTTCCGGTATTTTTTCTTCCACGCGCTTCCCTCCGTAGATTTCCAGCACCTTGGCCGCGATCGCCTCGGTGCTCCCTTTATATGTGCCGCTCAAAACCTGACTGATCGCGGTCGTGCTGTAGTCGAGCTTGCGGCCCACTGCCGCCTGGCTGCCTTCGGCCGCCACCGCCTTATGCAGCAGGTTGAACCACTCCGCCATGGGTCGCCTCCAGGTACCGCTTAATCTTGGCCGAGGCCACGTCTAGGGTCACCAGGGTCTGCCGCAGCAGGTTGTGCCGCACCTCCTCGCCCCGCTCCAGCCGGGTAACCAGCTCGACCAGCCCGTCGAGCCGATAGGCCGAGGGGGGCTCCTCGCTCACTCCCAGCAAGGCACGGGCCTGGCGCTGGATGCGGCACAGCGCCTGCTCGGTCTCGGTTCTGGCGGCGTGCATCGAGCCCACCGCTGCTTGCAGGGTCAGCACATCGTCGATGATCTTCAGGGCCGTGCCCTTGATGTCGGTGGGCGCGGCGGCCCGGTACAGCACCGTGCATTTTTCGCTCATGGTCAATCCTCCTCCCTTATTGATTGCTGGCCTCCGGCCAGTTGCATTTCTCGTTCGATCTCCACCGACGCCCTGTAGATGCGAATCTCCTCGGCGCAGACCCCGAACATCGCAATCAGTTCCCGCAACTCATCCCCGCTGACGGCTGGGGCGATGAGCTTCTCTTGCAGGTGGTCATGTGCGGCTCGCAGGATGCCGAACATCCGCTGGCGATGGCGCTCCGCAACCGGGCCTTCCGTTGGCGCCGGCAACGGAAGGCCCTCTTCTCCGGTAGCCAAATACCTGGCACCACGCTCGATTCTCTCCAGCCGCTGCCAAAGCCATTTTCCCCATGGTGGAGTCAAGGAGTCCTTGAGCGCGTGCCGGATGTCCGCCGCGTCCTCGGTGATCCCCTTGGCCACCGTCGCCATCTTCTCGCGCCGGCTTGACGCCTGGTCGATGCCGACCACCTTCTTGCTATTCATGGCCGGCCTCCAGTTCGTTGATGACCATCACCGCCTTGCCGATCAGCTCCCGTGCCGTCAACAGATCGGCCCTGGCCTGCGCGCTTTTCTTCCGCCGCAACGCGCGCAGCTTGGCGGCCTTGGCCTCGTCCACCGGCATCGCCACGGCGGCGTTGACATTGATGATCTGATAATGGTGCGGCTGATTGTCCGGTTGCGGGCTGCGGCGGACAATGCCTCGCGCGACGAGCATCTGGAGCCACTCCTTGGCATACTCCCGCGAGACCCCGGCCAGCTCCACCAGGTCGGCGACGACAACCCGCTTGCGCATCCTCAACACGCGCCACATGACCTCGCGCTTGTCGGGTTTGCGCGTTTGGTCCTCCGCCAAGGCATAAACGCCTTGCTGTACCCTGACGACCTTGCCAGCCTTGCTGAGGTCGGAGAGGGCGTTCAACACCTGCTTGTGGGCCTGCCGCGTCTGGACCATCAGGGCGCTGGACACGTCGTCCGCATGGACACGTCCGCTCGTTGCCGTGGCGGCCAGCTTGGTAAGGGTTTCGAGTACCCGGCCGGCGAATGATTGATGTGCCATGGCTACCCCCTCAGGCTCTGCTTGACCGCGACCTTGGCCATCTCGACCGTCGGCACGGTGGCCCGCTTGGCGTTCATGATGTTGACCAGGCTGATGGTGTCGCGCTTCATCACCCGGAAACAGCCGTTGGCGCCCTGGTGCAGCACCTCGGCCACCTCCTCGGGCATCTGGATGCCGGCGGCCTCGCCGGCAAAGGCCAGCACGTCGGAAACCCCGACCGGCTCGAACTCCATCAACTGAAAGGTTCGGTTCCACATGCGGCCGACCTGCCGCAGGTGGGTCTTCAACTCCTCCTCGCCGATCAGCACGAAGGGCGCGGTGGAGAGATCGGCGAGGTCGCGCACCGTTTCCAGGTGCAATCGTGGCAGCTTCTCGATCTCCTCGATAAAGACCGGCCGGCCCTCCTGTTTGTTGAGCGCGTCCATCACCGCCAGGAAGGCAGGGTCTTTACGGTGCGGCGGGTTATTGATGCCCAGCTCGCGGCAAAGGGCCTGCAAGAATCCCAGCTCGCTATGCCGCCAGATGGAAAGGCAGCGCAGGAACACGCAGCCGTTATTCGCCGCGTACCATTGGGCGGTGCGGGTCTTACCGCGCCCGGCCGGCCCGACCACGGCCGCGAAGCGCCCCTCGCCGGCCGACAACATCAGGGCGTCGATCATCGCCTGGAAGTTGCGGACGTTTCTGGTCTTGACAAACCTGGGTAAAACACGTATTTCTTTCATCAAACCTCCTCTTCTTGGTTGGGGTTGGTTTCTCCGGCGGCTGCGTCCACAGCCGCCTTTTCTTTTTTGCCGCGCAGAACGGCCAGCACGACCCGGCGACTCTCGAAGTATTCAAGGTCGCGGGCCGGCGCGGTCTGCTCGAAAACCAGCATGAACTGGCGGGCCTGGGCGGGCAAATCCTCGCCGCGCATCTCTTTTTCCAGCCAGTATTCGTAGCGATCGAACTCGCTCATCTCCTCAAGCCGTGCCGCCTGTTCCGCCGCCAGGCGCGACGCGAACAGCCGTTTCTCCTCCTCTTCCCTCTCCACCTCGCTGGCGATCTCTTCCGGGGTTTTCCGTGCCTCAAGTTGCTTGACCTTCAGGCTCTTGCCGCCAGCTTTCTTGGGCTCGTGGTTCTCGATCTGCTGCTGCACCTCGGCCAGCAGGTTCTTGCCCATGAATTCCCGCACCCCTCCCACGGTTTTGCTCCGCAGGCGTTCCACCTGGGCGAGCTGGCGCCCGAGTTCTTCGCGTTGCTCCTCGGTGCCGAACTTGGCCAGCGGATGCACCTTCTCCCTCGGCAGGGCCTCACAGAGTAAGGTGCCGTCCTGGTCGTACACCAGCACCGACGACTGGTCCTGCATGTCGTAACGCACCATGGCCTTGTGCTTCCTGCCATAGAGGGCAGGATCGTAGAACCACGGCCCATGCGGCGTGATCTTCACCCCGTTGGCGTGGATGCTCACTTCCTTGGCTGCCGTCATCAAGAGGCGCAGCGCGGTCTCGTCCACCCCTGGCCCCCGCGCGGAGTTGAACATCTCCATGGGCCGCACGCCCTTGAGCCGGCCCCGCTCCTTGGCGGTCGTGCCGTATTCGTAAAACCAGCAGGCCACGGCCACGTGGGCCTCCTCCAGGGTGGGCGACTGACCGTTGGTGATCTTGGCGTGCAGATCCCGGAGCAGCTTCTCGCCCCGGCTCATGTGGGCCGGCTTGTTGGCCACATCGGTGCCCACGTAACTCAGGCACCGGCGCTCCAATGCCCCGAAGATTTTAAAGAAGCGCTCGATGGTCTTGCTCCGCGCCTTGTAGGGCCGGGCCACGATGGTCTCGATGCCGAGCTTTTCATAGATGCCAGGCTCTCCGCTCTGCATGAAGTCGCCGGTGAAATACTTGGCCTTGAAGGCGCGGCCGTTGTCGAAATAGACCGCCTTCGGCAGTTTGCCCAGGCGGATGATGGCCCGGCGCAGGGCGTTGCTGATCGCCTTGACGTTCTCGGTGGGGGTGATCTCCCAGCCCACCGGCATCATGGACTTCATGTCGAGCCAGGCCACCAGGATCATGCGCTGGGCCTTGCCTGTCCATGGGTTGGTGATGGTGAAGTTGAGCACGTGGCCGTCTGCCACCAGGGCGTCCCCTGGTTCGATCAGGTCGTAGTCGCGTTCCACGTAGGGGAGCCCTTCGCCTTCCAGGGCAGCCATGCCCCTGTGCCAGAAGAGCCATGTGTCGTTGTTGGTGGCGATCCACCGGTCAAGAGTGCGACGGTAGGTGGCCTTGCTCACCGTGACGGCGATGCCGCGTTCCTGTGCAAGGCCCCTGGTGGAGACAATCAGCTCTTCCTTCGGGGTGTTGCGGCACACCGGCGACTGCACCAAGGAGAGCAGCAGGTCTCTTTCCGCCCGGCTGATTTTTTCCGCCCCCTTCAGGTGCCGGCCGCGCAGGTCGGCCAGTGCAAGGATGTCGCCCCGATACGCCTTGACCCTCTGTTTCCAGCCCTCTATGGTCTTCCAATGCACCCGGCCAAGGGCAGCGAACAACTCAGGATACGGGATGCCGGTATTGTAGGCGGCCACGAACTCGTCGCGGGCCGTGACCTGGGTGCCGCGCGGCGCGCTGGCGATTGACTCTCGGTAAAGTTTAAGCAGCGCCGCCTTGTGCTGTGCCTGCTGGATGCGGTTTTCGTCCAGGGCGGGCAAGATGGCCGGTTTGGTGGTAACTGGGAGAGTGGTGGTTGGCGGTGCCGGCACGGCAGTGGCGATGGCCTTTTCGATCTGCCGCGCTTCGAGGTGGCCTTTCAGTTTTCGTGCTTCGCTCTTGGAGAGCGGCAGGGATTCCAACTCGTAAACGTTGCCGCCCCGTTTCCCTCTGCCAACCGGCGCTGGCCAACTCTGCGAGGAGGCGCGTTTGCGGATGGCGCGATCTGACACCTCAAGCGCTGCGGCTATGTCTGCGGTGGTGACTTTCACTTCTCCATCTCCCTCAAGAAGAGTTCCCGCTTGCGCTTTTCCTCGCGGATGCGCTTGGCCTCTTCGTCAAGCCTTCTGATCTCGCTTCTGAGCGCGTCCGGCCCAGGCAAGGCAAACAGCCCGGCCGTTTCGGCCATGATCCGGAGCGGCGCGAGATCGCCGGTGACCTTGCAGAAGGCCGGCAGGTATTCCGCCGGCATCCGGTGCCCGTCCTTGCTCTCGGCCGTCCAGGCGTCCAACATGTATTTGCTGACCTCGCAACCCACCAGGTGGCTCATCTGGCCGGCGATCTCCCAGCGGGAGAGGGGGCATTGTTTGATGGCCGCGCACAGGGCGAGCCGCAGCCTCTCCCGCAGGTTGCAGCAACCCTCGCCCTCTTCGGGGCTGCCAAGCTGCGCCCGTGCTGCCACCAGCAGGTCGAGCAGGCTCATCTGGCCGGGGTGCACGTCTATTTTTGGGGTCTTTTTAGCCATTGACCGCTTCCCGCCGCGCTGGTACCGTGTGGTTATTCAGGTACTTGGCCTTGAGCGTGCGCTCGTATTCGGTGCGCTTCTTGTTGATTTCGCACTCGATGAGCGGGCGGAGGTAGCGGGACGCGCGCGGGCCGAAACACTGCTCGACGGTCAGGCCGAGGTAGTCGGCGATGGCCTGCCGGATATGGCTGCTCTTGCGGGTGCCCTTGACGTTCTTCTGCACCGCGTGCCAGTTGTGGCCGATGGCGTGGCCGAGATATTTCATGGATATGCCGCGAGCTTTAAAGAGTCTCTGGAGATCGTTCATACACACACCACTAAGGGTTCGATATGCAGAGTGACCAAATGAAAGCAATCTGCGGGATGGTTGTCGGCACAGAGTTGGCCATCGTTCACATGGCCACCATTCTGGAAACAAAAGGGGTGGCCTCCAAAAAGGACATCGCAGCCTCGTACCGGGCGACTGCCGCGAATATTGGGCAGGGAGTCCAAAACAGGGACATCGTTGTTATGATTCTGGATCATATTGCGGCCGGGATTGATGGGCAGGCGTCGGCTGGTGATCCTGGTCCTTTTCTTCGGTTGATTCTAGGAGGCAAGCAGTCAGATCATCCTGGACAAGATTGAGCCAGGTCGCAGAGACACAGCTTGCCTGAATGCTCGTGGTGATGATTTGCATGGTGGGGCTTTGTCTCCTTTTGGGCTGGTGGGTGTCTAAGGCTCGGACTCTGATAGACAGAGTACAACCATGTTTGTGGTAAAGTCAACCACAAAAGTGGTTGACACTTCGTTTTTTCCAAGCGACAACCACTTTTGAAAAAGTTGTCTCAAGTTAAAACGAAAAAACAGCAAGATAAAGCAAGTGACAACCACTTTCGTTTTTGGGCCGCCTGGTTGTCACTTTAGGAATTACTTAAGTGACAACCACGAATGTTACATGACCACCCTCGGCGAGCGGATAAAGATCATCAGAGGAGATACCTCTCGGGAGAAATTCGCCCCGCTGCTTGGTGTCAGCAAAAACACCATTGTCAACTACGAAACTGACGCCAGAACTCCTGATACCAATTTCGTAGTTCGTCTTCTCGAATTGTACCCGGACACCAACCCGACATGGCTGCTCACCGGAGACGGCCCGAGGCATATCGAGTCGCGCCACCGCGACACAGCGGGCGACATGGCCAAACACTTGCTACTTGGCGACAAGGACGCCGCCCTCCGCAGGAGTAAAAAGACGAAGGAAATTGGGTCAGCCATGCGGGCCGCAATCGATTCTGCCAACCAGGTGTGGCATGAGATCGGCGGCGAGAAGCTTCCGGAGCCGCAGACCGCTGCGGAAAAACAGCTCGCCACCGCCCTAGCTGGCTTGCGGGCAAGGTACGAAGCCGCCGAGTTTGGCAGGCTGGCCGCCGAACAACAGGCGGACGAGTTTGCCGATGGTGCCGATTACATTAAAATCCCGCGCTACGAGGTGGCGGCCAGCGCCGGTGGCGGCGCCGTGATCCATAGCGAACAGGTGGTTGACTATCTTTCGTTCCGGGCTGAGTGGGTAAGAAACACCTTGGGCGTGTCGGTGCGCGATCTGGCGCTCATCAGCGTGATCGGCGACTCCATGGAGCCGACGCTTTCGGAGGGTGACGTGGTGCTGCTGGACATGACCACCAAGAGCGTACTGGACGGCTCGATCTATGCGCTGCAACTCAATGGCGGGCTGCTCGTCAAGCGCATACAGCGACGACTCGATGGGAGTGTTGTGGTAAAATCAGACAACCCTCGCTACGACACAGAGGAAGTCTCCGAAGACAAAGCCGATCGACTCAAGATCATCGGCCGCGTAGTGTGGGTGGGGAGAAGGCTTTAGGGGTTCGAGGGGAGATAAAAATGAGGAAGAGCTTTTTATTGTTGATCGTTGCAGCCTTCTTATCTGGCTGGAGCGGGCTGTGTGTGGCGAATGATAGTACAGCACGTCCGTATTATCCGAATGCCGTCTATCAGATAGTAATCAAAAAAGAGAAAGAACCTGGCTATGCCGCCCTCGCGAAGGGAATCGGTTTCGACACAAGGACCAGATATACCTATACGGAATATGCCGACATCAAAAGGAAGAACAACGTGGGAATTGCTGGTGCTTACGATTTCCTTTTGTTATCAACTGGCGGCACCGCAGGGGAAAATGACGATCTGCAAAGATTTAATCAGCAGTCGTGCGGATGGGAAACCACCTACTATTCCAACCATTCCTTGACGGTGATCCATGAGGTTTGCAGTGATCAAGCCAGGACACACGCATGGGTTCGGATTTTAAAGGTGGCCAAAGGGCGTCGCCCCAATTTGCACAAGGAATAATCTTTCTGAGATTACCTGCAAAAGGCCGCTCGAATCAGGAGCACGCCGGCCAATTTTCTGAGATTGAAATTCACGCGGTTTTCGCGCCGCAAATTTCCCGCAAAGTCCCATCAATTCCCGGCAAATCCCACCTCAAATCCAGCTAAACCAATTTTCTCATTTCATCTGCCTGCCTATA
>JBFLXY010000017.1:0-38654 GCA_040757055.1 Thermodesulfobacteriota bacterium
TCTTCTGGTACCGGATCGGTACTTGGCGCAACATGGCGCGAATAAGAAAAGGCATCCTCTCGAAAGGTGCTTACAAGAAGGTCTTTTGATGAACCCTATTGACAGATGGCTACATAAGAAAAAAGGCGCGGGATTTTCCCCGCGCCTTTTTTGTGGTCAAGTCCTCTCGAATTAGAACAAGCCGCCCTTTTTCAGGGCGAAGATGCCTCCCTGGAGGGAGAGGGCGATTACTCCCAGCCAGCCGATCAGCAATAAGGTCGTCATCTTGTTTCCTCCTAGTACATTTCTTTGGCCTCAGGGCCGGTAAGTTCATCCACCGTCAGCTTCTTCGCATCCATCTGCGCCCAGACATAGGCGATGTAGGCGAGGACAAACGGCACTGCCAGGGCCACATAGGTCATGACGGTGAGGGTGTACTTGCTGCTCGATGCATTATAGATGGTGAGGCTCGACTGCAGGTCCGCGGTGGAGGGGTAGAAGGCGGTGTGGTTGTAGCCGGCCAAGGCGAAAAGGGCGAGCCCAACCAGCACGGTGCCTGTTCCGCCGAACCAGATCCCGCTCGTCTTGCCCAGGAAACGGGCGGCGGTGACGCCATAGATCACGGAGAGCAGACCGGCCAGCAGCATGGTGGCCACCGCCGGCATGGCGAGCAGGTTGCTCAAATACTTACCCGGTTCTTTTGCGACGGCACCGGTGATGCTGTCCACTGCAAAGCCATCCATGGTGGCCAGACTGCCGAGTACGGTCACCAGCGGCAGCAGCAGCCAGAGAAAATTGATCCAGGCCGCACGGCGCAGCCGGTAGTTGAGCGGTTGGTGGTCGATGTTGTTCACCAGATAGAGGGCGCCCAAAATCCGGGCCAGGAACACCAGCAACAGGCCAAGTGCGAGGTTGAAGGGGTTCAATGCCGCCTCCAGGCCACGGTACGGGGTCTGCCAGGTCACCTGGTTGTACTCGTTCAGGGTGAATTGGGAACCGGTGAAGAAGGTGCCCACCGCCGCGCCGATGAGCAGGAGGCCCACCGAGCCGTTGATGGCGAGGAATATCTCGTAGGTGCGGGCACCCAGCAGATTCTCCGGTTTCTTGCGGTACTCGAAACTCACGGCCTGGAGAATGAAGGTGAAGAGGATGAGCATCCACACCCAGTAGGCGCCGCCGAAGCTGGTGGCGTAAAAGAGCGGGAAGGCGGCAAAGAGCGCGCCGCCAAAGAGCACCAGGGTGGTGAAGGTGAGTTCCCACTTCTTGCCGATGGAGTTGATGATGAGCGATTTTTCTTCCTCATCCTTGGTGGCGGTGAAGAGAAGCGTCTGGCCGCCCTGGACAAAGGTGAGGAAGAGGAAGAGGGAGCCGACCACGGCGGCGATAAGCCACCACAGCTCCTGGAGTTGCATATGGGTCAGACTGCCGATCATGGCTTAGGCCTCCGGTCCGATGGTGATTTGTTTGAGCATGATCTTGATCTCGGCGATGAGCAGCACGGTGAACAAGGTCAGGAAGATGAAGAAGGTGGTCTGCACGTTGCCCGGCGCCAGCTTGGTAGCGGCAACATGCACCGGCAGCAGATCCTGGATCGCCCAGGGCTGGCGGCCCACCTCGGCCACCACCCAGCCGGCCATGCCGGCGATGTGGCCGAGGAAGATGGCGAAGACGTTGATGGAGTTGAGCCAGCGCTGGTACTCGATGGTGCCCTTCAGGGTGAAGAAGAGCACCAGCAGGAAAAGGAGCGGGAAGAGGGTGCCGAGGATCACCATGATGTGGAAGCTGTAGAAGGTGGTGGCCACCGGCGGTACGGCGTCGGCGGGCTTGGCCAGATGGCCGTAGCCGAGGTCGGCTTGATGTTCCCTGAAACGGGTCAGCGCCGTAGCGGCCGCCGCCTCGTCGCCGTTCTTTTTCGCCGCCTTGTAGCTGGCCAGCTCCGCCACCGCGATTTTTCCCCGCTCCATGCGGCTGGCTGCCCCGGTGATCTGGCGTTCCGGGTTGCCGAAGGCAAGGTCGTTGATGCCCGGCACGTAGCTGCCGAACTCACGGTTGGCCAGGAGCGAAAGCAGGCCGGGCACCTGGATTTCCTGGTAGAAGGCCGGGGCGTCGTCGCCGGGGCGCTTGGTGGTGTTGACGATGCCGAAGGCCACCACCGGCGCGTTCTCCTGGCCCACATAGAGCCCTTCCATGGCCGCCAGCTTCATCGGCTGCTTCTGGGCCACGTTGTAGGCGGCCTCATCGCCGGTCAAGGCCACAAAAATTGAGCCGAGCAGGCCGAAAACCGCGGCCACCGCCATGCTCCGCTTGGCCATCAGCTGATGGCGCCCTTGCAGCAGGAAAAGCGACGAGATGCCCACCACAAAGAGCGAAGCAAGCACGAAGCCGGAGCTGGTGGCGTGGGTGAACTTGCCGATGGCCACCGGGCTCAGAATCACCGCCAGGATGTCCTGCATCTCGAAGCGGGCGGTGTCGGGGTTGAAGGCCATGCCGATGGGAAACTGCATCCAGCCGTTGGCCACCAGGATCCACAGGGCCGAGAGGTTGGAGCCGATGGCCACCATCCACGTGGAAAAAAGGTGGAAGTGCCGCGATACCCGGTCCCAGCCGAAGAACATCACGGCAAAGAAGGTGGCCTCGATGAAGAAGGCGAAGATGCCCTCCACCGCCAGTGGCGCGCCGAAGATGTCGCCCACCATCCAGGAGTAGTTGGACCAGTTGGTGCCGAATTCGAATTCGAGGATGATGCCGGTGGCAACGCCGATGGCGAAGTTGATGCCAAAGAGGGTCATCCAGAATCTGGTGAGCTTTTTCCATTCCTCGTTGCCGGTCTTCACATAGATGCTCTCGAAAAAGGCGCAGAGGAACGAGAGCCCCAGGGTGAGCGGCACGAAGATCCAGTGATACATGGCGGTGAGGGCGAACTGGGCCCGGGCCCAGTCCACTGTGGCGAGTTGGTCCGGCACGGTAACCTCCTTTGGGTGGCGGCGAATGCCCCGCGGCATCCGCCTGGTTCAAAAGACAACGACGACTTATTGGTGCCGACCTGGCGCTGGCAGCGGCTGGGTGGTGATTTCGCCCAGCACGTGCGTGGCCCGGTCGGCATCGGTGGCAAAGTGACTTTTCAGGTAATTGGGGAAAAAGAAAAGCTTGAGCACCGCGAACATGACGAAGAGCTTGATCGCCACGATGAGCCAGAGCCTGCGGCCCAGGGTCATGGCGGCAAAGCCGTCGCGGTACATCGCATAGGTGCGGAAGAGAAGCCCCCTCATTGCTTCCTCCTTGTCAGGCGGGCGGGAGCCTTTTTGCGGAAACGGCCGCCGCCTTCTTTTTTGTATAGAGAGTATGCATGGCTGGTCAACAGGATTTATTTGCCGGCTGCGGTGAGCGGTGCCAGGCAGCATGACTCATCGAGCAGGTCGGCAAAGGTGGTCTCCCGCAGGGTTTCCCGCAGCTGGGCCGCGGCCCGGTTCCAGACCCGGTGGACGGTGCAGAGCGGGCTCGTCGCACAGGACTCCGGCCTGGCAACGCAGTCATTCAGGGAGATTTCGCCGATGATCGCCTCGATGACCGCCAGCAGGGTCACCTCTTCCGGCTCATGGAGCAGGCGATAGCCTCCGGCCGCGCCCTGGGTGATCCCGATGATGCCGCTTCGGGCGAGTTGCTGGGCGATCTTGGCAAGGAAGTGGCTGGGGATGTCGGCCCGGCTGGCCACCTCGTGGCGGCTGGTCAGCACCCCCCTGCCCTGCCGTGCCAGATAGAGCACACAGCGCACCGCATATTCTCCTGCCCTGGTCAGACGCATATCCTCTCCAAATCAAAACAAGATAATAAGATTATTTTTATCCTAAATAAACCATGGCGAGGGGGGCGTCAAGAAAAAAAGAGAACGCAGCCCATGTCTCCGGCGCATGGTTTTGCCATTGACACCGCTTGGTTGCGCATGCTGTAATGAGGCAGCGGCGGGCGGCTGGCACGCTTCTGCCCGGTTGCCGCGCCGGGGGAAATGGCAACCGCCTGCCTGCGGCGGCGGTGGCCTTCTATCCGACCCGGCTACGCAGCGGAGCAACACTGCTGCGTGGTTTTTGCAGCGTGCTGCATGACGAGGGGGCACATGGCTGGAGAATCCCTGCAGGCGATTGTCGAGGCGGAACGGGAGCTGCTGGCGGCGCTGGCCAACGAGCGGCAGCGCGCCGCCGAATGGCTTGCCGGACAGCAGGCCGCCATCGATCGGGAAGGCGCGGCGCAGCTGGCCGCCTTCCGCGCCACCTGCCAGTCGCATGACAAGGCCGCGCGCGAGGCCGCTGCCCGCGAAGCCTCGGCCGTTCACGAACAATCCCGCCGGGCAGTGGCCCAGTTCGCCGAATTGGACGATGCCATCCTCGAAAGGATCGTGGTCCGCCACCTCAGGGCGCTGCTGCCCAGGGAGCAGCCATGATCTCCCCCATGTCCAAGGTGGCGGTGGTGGGCCCCAAGCACCTTGCCGGCGAGGTGCTGGCCGCGGTGCAACAGGTGGGTGCGCTCCACATCGACCCGGACCTTTCGCCCATTCCCGCGGTCCCGGAAACCGGGGCGGCGCCTTTTTCTCCCTCTGCTCCGGACGAGAATCTGCTTTCCCTGCGCGCCTTCTATGAAGGGTTGCTGGTGCGGGTGAACGACATGCTGGAATGCCTGCCCGAAGTGGATTCCCGCATGCCGCAGCTCTCCCAGGAGGCGGTGATCCATTCACTCCACGAGGTGACCGACCGCCACCTGCGCCAGTGGAAGGAGTGGTGCGCCGGCGGCGACAAGCTTCGCACCGAAATCGGCCAGCTTTCCCTGCGCCAGGAACTGATCAACCGTTTGAACGGCCTGGTGGAACGCCATCCGCCCGAGGGGCAGGTTGCTGTCGCCTTGGAGCTTCCCGGCGATGCCCCGTGGGCGGCCCTGACCACGGCCATGGAGGCCATCGGCGATCAGGTCGCCGTGGAGCGCAGGACGGTGAAGGGCGGCACGGAGGTGGCGGTGATCCGTTTCCCCGCCACGGACAACGCCCGGGTCATGGCGCAACTGGCCGCCCTGGCCATCCCGGAGTTCGACCCGCCCCTGGCGCTCGATACCCGGTCGCTGCGCCTGGCATGGGAGGAGGGCTCCAAGCTGCTCGGCGACCTCGCCAACCGGCTGACGCTCATCGAAGAGAAACGGCTCACCTTTGCCCGCCGCTGGCGCGGCATCTATCTGCTGGCCCACGACTGGCTGCACGCCCAACTGGCCCTGATTGAGGCGCGGGCCGACCTCTATGAGACCGGGATGTGCTTCTGGCTCTTCGGCTGGCTTCCCTCGCCCGAATTGCCGCGCCTGCGCGACGAACTGGCGCAGCGTTTCCGCGGCCAGGTGGTGGTGGAGGAGCAGGAAATCCGTGAGCACGATCTGGCACGGGTGCCCATAGTTCTCCGCAATCCCGGCTATTTCCAGCCCTTTGAGCTTTTTGTCCGGCTGCTGCCGGTTCCGGCCTACACCTCTTTCGATCTCACCCCCTTCATTGCCATCTTCTTTCCCCTCTTTTTCGGCATGATGCTGGGCGACATGGGCTACGGCGTTATCCTGCTCATGGCCGCCCTCATCACCATCCCGGCGGCGAAAAAACACCCCCTGGTGGTGGATGCGGCCAAGATTCTCGGAGTCTGCGCGGTCTATACCCTGATTTTCGGCTTTCTTTTCGGCGAGCTCTTCGGGGCGGTGGGGCGTCGTTTTATGCATCTGCCGCACCTCATCGACCGGCAGGGTTCGATTGTGCCGATGCTCTCCTTCGCCCTGAGCGTCGGGCTCATCCACATCGGCCTCGGCCTCGCCCTGGGCGTGGTCGCCGCCTTCCGCCAGGGAGAGAAGCGGGAGGGGCTTTTTAAATTGGGCAGCATCGTGCTCATCTGCCTGGTGGCGCTGATCCTCTTTTCCTTCCGGGTCGAGACCCTGGCCATGCTGACCACGCCGCTGCTGATGGCGCTGGGCGTGCTGCTGCCGCTCCTGATCTTTGCCGGAGGCTTCATGGCGCCGCTGGAGGTGCTGCAAACCATCGGCAACATCGTCTCCTATGCCCGCATCATGGCCATCGGCCTGACTTCGGTCCTGCTCGCCTATGTCGCCAACCATCTCGCCGGCGCGGTGGGCAGCATCTGGATGGGACTGCTGGTGGCGAGCCTGCTCCATGCGCTCAACATCGTCCTCGGCGTTTTTGCGCCGACGGTGCATTCCCTGCGCTTGCATTACGTGGAGTTCCTCGGCAAGTTCATCACCATGGGCGGCCGGAAGTTCGCGCCGCTCGGCAAAAGTTGAGGAGGTGGAATATGGAGGCGTTGGCAGGAAACGAAAAGGTATTGATGGCATTCGCGGCGGCGCTGGCCATGGGGCTGAGCGCCATCGCCACCGGCTGGGCCCAGTCGCGGATCGGGGCCGCCGGGGCCGGCGCCTTGGCGGAAAAGCCGGAGCTGACCGCCACGGTGATCATCCTGGTGGCGATTCCCGAGACCATGGCGATCCTCGGTTTCGTCATCGCCGCCATGATTCTCATGCTGTGAGGCGGCCATGAGTCACGCGGTCCTCATCGAGGAACTGCGCCGGCAGGGCGAGGCGGAGAAGCGGGCGATCTGGCAGGCGGCCGAGGCGGAAGCCGCCGCCTGTCGCGCCGCCGCCGAACGGCGCTGGGCCGCTGAACGGGCGGCGGCGGAAGAGGAGCAGCGAGCCGCCTGTACGGCCAGGACGCAGGAGATCCGCCGGGCCGCGGCGCAGGAAGGCCGACAGCTCAAGAGCCAGGCGGAGATGGCTCTGGCCGAACGCTTGTACCACCTGGCCCGTCGGGTGATGCCGGTCCTGCAGGACGAGCTGCGGGGCGAGATGTTTGTCCGGCTGGCCCGCGAACTGCCGGAGCGGCCGTGGGAGCGGGTGCACGTCAATCCCTCCGACCTGGCCTGGGCCCGCGAATTTTTTCCCGGGGCCGAGGTGGTGGCGGATGGCGACATCACCGGCGGGGTGGAAGCGCTGGACCGCCAGGGCGGGCTGCGGGTGGTCAATACCCTGGAAAAGCGGCTTGAGCGGGGCTGGCCCATGATCCTGCCCGCCATTTTTGCCGAACTCGGGAAACTTGCCGATGATCGCCCTGCTCGCTGAGAAGCCGCAGCCGACGTATCCGGCCGACTACCTGCTGGCGCGGCTTCCCGCCAGGCGGCAGCGGTGGGAGGCGGTTTTCGCTCCCCGGAGCGACGATCCTGCCTCCTCCGGATGGGGTGCCATGGCCGCCGAGTTCCGTTGGCTCTACGGCCAGCTGCACCGGCGTCTGCGGCAGGAGTTGGCTCCCCTTTTTGTCTATTTTGAGCTGCGGCCGCTTTTTCTTTTTTTGCGCGGCCTGGAACGGGAAGGCGAGGCGTGCCGGGCGCTCCTGCCGCCGACCCTCCTGGCCGAAGAAGTGAAGCGCGTCCTTCCGCAGGCGCGGGATGCTGCCGCGGCGGTGCGCCTGCTCGCGGGTTTCTGGCCAGCCGGGGCGGCGCTTGAGCGGCTTCATGCCGCCGGCGGTCCCGCTGCGGTGGAGCAGGAGATGACGCGGCAGGTTCTGGCGGCAGGAGCCCGATCCTCCGTG
Organism: Thermodesulfobacteriota bacterium; assembly: GCA_040757055.1. GTDB lineage: Bacteria > Desulfobacterota > Desulfobulbia > Desulfobulbales > Desulfurivibrionaceae > JAJZRJ01. Next base: position 7,586 of record JBFLXY010000017.1, read on the forward strand.
GCTTTGCGCGGGTTCTGGGGCGCCCTCATCGACCTGGAAAATCTCATGGCCCTGGCCAAGCGCCGGCGCTGGCGGGCAGAGCAGGCCTTTGGCTATGGCTCCGGCGGCACCATCGCGCCGCGCCGCCTCGTTGCGGCCGGGCAGGGTGCCACGTCGCTCCTGCGCCATCCCTTGGCCGCCATGGTCGACCGGGCGGTGCAGGAAGGGGCGTGGCCCCTGGAAGATGTGCTGATCGAACGGGTGCGCCAGCAGTTGAGGCGGCTGGAAGATCCGCTGGCGCCGGCAGCGGCGGTGGCGGCCTATATGTGGGGCGCCCATGCAACCACCCGGCGGTTGGCGATGATGAGCGGCCGCGAGGCAGCGGCATGAGCGGCAGCACCTTTGTTTTCCTCACCACCCCGGATGCACTCCCCGGTTTTGGCCTGGCCGGTTTCCGGCAGCAGGGCGTGGCCGTGGCCGAGGCCGAACCGGTCCTGCGCGCCATCCTTGCCGAGGAGGCGCCGCAGTTGGTGGTGGTGGACGAGCGTTTGCTGGCCGGCATCGATCCGGAGCGCTTTCTGGAGATGGGGCAACGCTATGCCGGAGCCCTGGCGGTGTTGCCGGGCCCGGGCCGGATGAGGGACGGCGAGCCTGATTATGCCGAGCAGCTCATTGGCCGCGCCATCGGTTATCGTTTGCGGCTGGCGGCGGAAGAGCCGCACTGAGGAGGCGGGGTGGAAGGAAGGATTACCGGCATCGCAGGACCGACCGTGACGCTGGCCATGCCCGGCCTCAAGATGTACGACCGGGTGCTGGTGGGCGCGGCGCAACTCTTCGGCGAGGTGATCCGCCTCGGGCCCGAAGGGGCGGTGGCCCAGGTGTATGAGAGCACCCGCGGGCTGGCCCTTGGCGAGCCGGCGGTCAGTCTCGGTAAGCCCCTTACCGCCCGGCTGGGGCCCGGCCTGCTCGGCTCGATTTACGACGGTCTCCAGCGGCCGTTGCCCGAGGTGGCCGCCGCCACCGGCCCCTTCATTCTGCCGGGCAGCCAGTGGCCGGCGCTGGACCAGGAACGGGTTTGGGCCTTCGTGCCCCTGAAGCAGCCCGGCGACAAGGTGGCAGTGGGTGAAGCCTATGGCGCCATCGAAGAGGACGGCACGCGCCATTTCCTTTTTGCCGACCGGGCGGGGGTGGTGGCCGCCACCGCCGATGGTCCCGTCACCCTGGCGCAACCGCTGGTGGAACTGGAGGGCGGCGGCAGGCTTGCCGCCATGGAGGAGTGGCCGATCCGCACCCCGCGTCCCTGGCGTCGCAAGTTTGCGCCGACCAGGCCGCTCATTACCGGCCAGCGGATCATCGACTTCCTCTTTCCCCTGGCCCAGGGCGGCACCGCCATCCTGCCCGGCGGTTTCGGCACCGGCAAGACCGTACTGGAGCAGGCCATCGCCAAGTTCGCCGCGGTGGACATCGTCGTCTACGTCGGCTGCGGCGAGCGCGGCAACGAGATGGCCGAGATGCTGGAGGAGTTCGCCACCCTGAACGACCCCTGGACCGGCCGCACCCTCATGCGCCGGACCATCATGGTGGCCAATACCTCGAACATGCCGGTGGCGGCCCGCGAGGCCTCGATCTACACCGCCGTGACCATGGCCGAATATTACCGCGACATGGGCTGCCATGTGCTGCTGCTGGCCGACAGCATCTCCCGCTGGGCCGAGGCGCTGCGGGAGATCTCCTCGGCGCTGGAAGAGATGCCGGGGGAGGAAGGGTATCCCACCTACCTGGCCTCGCGGCTGGCGAGTTTCTTCGCCAGGGCCGGCATGGTGGAGACCATGGGCGGCAAAATCGGGTCGCTCAGCATGATCCTCTCGGTCTCGCCGCCGGGCGGCGATCTCACCGAGCCCACCACCCAGGCGTGCCTGCGGGCGGCCGGCGCCTTCCTCATGCTGGATACCGCCCTGGCCCATCGCCGCCATTTCCCGGCGATCAACTGGTTCCAGAGCTTTTCCCTCTACGACCAGGAGATGACCATCTATTTCGGCAAGGAGGTGGACCCGGCCTGGGCCGCGTTCAAGCGCCAGGCGCAATCACTCTTGCAGCGCGAGGAGAAGTTGCGTGAGGTGGCGGAGATCGTTGGGGCCGAAGGTTTGCAGGACCTCGACCACCTGGTGATGCACACCGCGGCCCGCCTGCGCCAGGAGTTTCTGCGCCAGAGCACCTTTGACAGCGATGCCTTTTCCACCCCCCAGTTGACCTTCGAGAAAGCGGCGCGGCTGCTTGCCCAGCACAGTGCAGCCGAGGAGCGCCTGGCCAGGGGGGATTTCCTCACCGATATTCTGCGGGAGATGGTCTGATGCGGCTGGCAGAACACGTCTACAGCACGGTAACCTCCATCCGCAGTCAGCTTCTTTTTGTGGAGAAGGTTGTCGCGGTGCGCATGGGCGAGATCGTCCGGGTTCGCCGGCCGGACGGCCGCGAGCTGGAGGGCGAGGTCCTGCTCATCAGCAACGACACGGTGCTGATCCAGCTTTTTGGCGAAAGCCGCGGCCTCGACACCAGCGCCACGGCGGTGGTTTTCACCGACAGCGTCAGGCAGGCGCCATTGGCCGAGACCATGCTGCAGCGGCTTTTTGACGGCTCCTTCCGCCCCATCGACGGCCAGCCCCTTTTTGTGCCCGAGACATGGGCGCCGGCCAGCGGCTTCCCCATCAACCCCGGCAGCCGGGCGCGGCCGCAGGAGTTCATCGAGACCGGCTTTGCCACCATCGACGGCCTCAACACCCTGGTCAAGGGGCAGAAGCTGCCGATCTTTTCCTGCGCCGGCTTGCCGGCCCGCGAGATGGTCGCCGCCATCCTCAAAAACGCCAGGGTGGCCGAGGAAGAGGGGCAGGGTGGTGCCGGTTTCGCCTTGGTTTTCGTGGCGCTCGGCCTTACCCACCACGAGTATGCCTTTTACCTCGAAGCGATCAGGGCCATGCGCTCCGATTACGTCGCCTTCATCAACCTGGCCGACGATCCGGTGGTGGAGCGGCTGATGGCGCCCCGCTTCGGCCTCACTGCCGCGGAATACCTCGCCTTTGCCAAGGGGCGGGATGTGCTGGTGGTGGTCACCGACATGACCAATTACTGCGACGCTCTGCGGGAGGTGGCCACGGCCCGCGAGGAGCTGCCCGGCCGGCGCGGCTATCCTGGCTACATGTATTCTGAGCTGGCCTCGCTTTACGAACGGGCCGGCCGCATCAAGGGGCGGCCGGGCTCCATCACCATGCTGCCGGTGGTGACCATGCCGGAGGATGATATTACTCATCCCATCCCCGATCTCACCGGCTATATTACCGAGGGCCAGATCGTCCTCTCGCGGGAGCTGCACCAGCGTGGCATCTTCCCGCCGGTGGACGTGCTGCCCAGCCTCTCGCGGCTCATGCAGCAGGGCATCGGCCCCGGCCGCACCCGCGCGGATCATCGGGACATCGCCAACCAGCTCTACCGCCAGTATGCGCGCGGTCGCGATCTCAGGAGCCTGGAGGTGATCGTCGGCCGCGACGGCATGAGCGAGGCCGACCGCGACCATCTCGACTTTGCCCGGGCCTTTGAGGAGGAGTTCGTGCACCAGGCCGGCGCGCGGCGCACGGTGGTCCAGACCCTGGAGGTCGGGCTTGCCCTGTTGCAGCGCTTCGGTTTTGAGGCGCCCCCATGAGCAACCCCAACCGCACCACCCTGCTCCAGCTCAAGGAAAAGGTCCGCGCCGTGGGTGAAAGCCTGGCCATTTTGAAGGCGCGGCGTCAGGCCCTGGTGGCGGAATTATTGAAAACCGCGCGCCCTTTTCTCCGTTCGCGGCAGTTGTTGCGCGAACGTTATGCCGAGGCACTCACGGAGCTTGCGGCCAGCCGGGCCCTGGAGGGGGAACCGGTGGTGGCGGCCCTGGTTGAGGTGACGCGGCGGGAATTCCCTGTGGCGCTGGTGGAGCGGAACATCCTCGGCGTGCGTTACCGGGAAATCGCGGCCGGGCTGGCGGTGCGCCGGCCGGTGGAGGCGCGCAACTACGATTTCTACCGGAGCACTGCCCGTGTCGAAGAGGCCAGCGACCGCTTCGAGCAGCTGGCCGAGGCGATGCTGCCGCTGGCCGCCTTTGAGCACAAGGTGCAGCGGCTGGGCGAGGAGATCATCCGCCTCTCCCGCAAGACCAGGGTGCTGGAGGAGCGGGTGCAGCCCGGTCTTTCGCGGGAAATCAAGGAGATCGCCATGTACATCGCCGAGCGGGAAAGGGAGGAGTATTTCCGGCTCAAGCGGTTCAAACAGCGCCGGAGAGGCCGGGGCGGAGATGGGTGAGGGCCAGGGTGGCCAGTTCCCCTTCGCTGAGCGTGGTGAGCGTGCCGTTGGTGTAATATCGCACAGCGGCTTGGCTCGCCGTGAGTTCCGTAATGCGTGGCGCAAGCTTCTCGGCATGGAGCCGGCCGAGGGCCAGGGCCGCCAGCCCCCGTACCGCCGGGTCTGGCGAATCGAGATAGGGCGGCAGATAGGTGAGCACCTGTTTGGCGAGCAGGAGTTGCGGCCGCACCTCGGCGATGCGCCCGAGCCCCCACATGAGCCCGCGTTGCAGGGGCTCGTATTCGAGATAGTAGCCATCCTCCCGCATGTAGGCCACGGGCATGTGGCCGTATTCGGCGGCAAGACCATCGTGCATGGCGATGCATTCGGCCATGGCCTCGGGCACGCCCCAGCCGATGCCGCCCGACTCGTCGTTGAGGCTCCACATGAAGCGCCGCATGACGATGCGGGCCGCCTCCATCTCCCTCTCCGCCAAACCGGCCACCACCTGGCCCATGGCCGTCACCGCGTGCCAGTGCAGGAGCTCGTCGGCGTGGCATATGCCGGAGTAGAGCGCCTTGATGGTAGGGCTGGTGGGGAGTTGGCCGATCCGCACCAGGGCGGCGGCCAGATCGCCGCGCCGGAGGAGGGTCAGCACTTCGTTTTTGACGGTCTGAAAACCCATGGCGGAAGAGAAGGGCGCCGGGGAAACCCCGACGCCCTGCAGCCTATTCCTCGATGGCGAAGCGGGCCGAAGTGGTTCCGGGCGGCTGGTATTCGCCCACCGGCGCCAGTTTTTCGTTGCATTTCACACAGTCCACCACCAGGTTCTTTTCTGCCGCGATCTTCATGCAGCCGTTCCTTTATTGCCGGATGGCCCTGGCGATGGTCTTCCCCAGCTCCACGCAGGCCGCGAGCGTCTCGTGGGTGGGCACGTTCTTGATCTTGAGAGGGTCGCCCACCACGGTGAAGTGCATCTCCTGCATCATCTCGGTGAGGTGTTTGGCTGCCTCGCCGCTCCAGCCAAAGGAGCCGAAGGCGGCGCCGATCTTGTCCTTGGGCCGCAGCCCCTTCATGTAGGTGAGGATGTCGGCCATGGCCGGCATGATGTTGTTGTTGAGCGTCGGCGAGCCGAGGATCACCGCCTTCGCGTCCAGCACCTCGGTCATGATGTCGCTGCGGTGGTTCTTGCGCACGTGCAGGAGCTGCACCGTGTCGATCCCGGCGTCCAGCAGGCCGCTGGAGATGGCCTTGGCCATCTTTTCGGTGCTGTGCCACATGGTGTCGTAGAGGATCACGGCCTTTTCCCTCGCCTCCTGCCTGCTCCAGCGGTCGTAGGCCGCCAGGATCTTTTCCGGGCCGCTGCGCCAGATGAGGCCGTGGTCCGGGGCGATCATGTCGATTGCCAGCCCCATCTCGCGGACGCTTTCGAGCAATTTTTGCACCACCGGCGAGAAGATGAGCAGGATGTTGGCGTAATACTTGGCCGCGTGCGCCATGAGATCCACCATGTCCACCTGGTCGTCGAAGCGTTCCGAGGTGGCCCAGTGCTGGCCAAAGGCGTCGCTGGAAATGAGCAGCTTCTCTTCCGGGATGTAGGAGAACATGCTGTCCGGCCAGTGGAGCATCTTGGTCTCGATGAACTGCACCGTGCGTTTGCCCAGGGAGATGGTGTCGCCGGTCTTGACGATCTCGTACGGCCAGTCCTCCCGGTGGAAATGGTCGAGGAGCGCCTTGTGGCCCATGGGGGAGCAGAAGACCTTTTCCGGCCTGATGAGGTCGATCATTTCCGGCAGGCAGCCGGTGTGGTCCATCTCCACGTGGTTGACGATGAGGTAGTCGATCTTTTTTGGATCGCCCAGCGCTCGGTGAAGGTGGTGGATGAGATCGTTTTTCAGCTCCTTCTTCACGGTATCGAAGAGGGCGACCTTCTCGTCCCTGACCAGATAGGCGTTGTAGCTGGTGCCCTTGTCCGTGGAATAGCCGTGGAAGTCGCGGATGTTCCAGTCCACCGCGCCGACCCAGTAGATATCCTTCTTGAGTTCACAGACTTCCATAATGTCTCCGGCATGGAGCCGCCGCCCGCCCAAGGAGCGGGGGCGGCGTTTGGTGTTTGGTGGTTTATTCCTGTTCCTGCGGCGGCGGGGTAAAGACCCGCCGGCCCAGTTCATTGTCCAGGGCAAAGAGCCCGCCGCTGTCCTTGCCGATGAGCCGGAGTTTGCCCAGAATGGCGCCGACTCCGGCCTCTTCCTCCACCTGTTCCGAAACAAACCACTGGAGGAAGATGGTGGTGGCATGGTCCTTTTCCTTGAGCGCCAGGTCCATCAGGTCGTTGATGCGGCCGGTGACCTTCTGTTCGTGGGCCAGCACGTTCTCGAAAACCGCCAGGGTGGAGGTCCACTTGGCCGGCGGCGCGGCAATCGCCTTGAGTTCCACGCGGCCGCCCCGCTCGTGGACAAAGCCGTAGAACTTCATGCCGTGAAACCACTCCTCCTGGGCCTGGGCCTGCATCCACCGGGCGCAGCCGGGCAGGCCGGCCGTTTCGAAATGGGCGCTCATGGCCAGGTAGAGGTAGGAGGAATAGAACTCGGCGTTGATCTGCTCGTTCAGCGCCTTTTCCAGTTTGGTGTTCATCGGTTCCTCCTGTTTTTACGCCTTCCAGAGGCCGTGGATGTTGCAATATTCGCGGGCCGTTACCTGGGCGGCCTCAACGGCGAAAAACGCCTCGGGTTTGTCGCCGGGCTTCAGGAACTGCCGGTAGGCCTTGCCGTCGGCGAGCAATTCGATCCACTCGATGTAGTGTTTTTCCTCCATGGGGTGCGCCACCGCGCCGACCTTGACCAGATAGCCGCCCGCGCTCTTCTCGATGACCGGCACATGCTTTTCCCTGGAGGCGTCCACGGTATTTTCGGTCATCAGGGTCATGGGCTGGCCGCAGCAGACCAGTTCGCCCATGCCGGCATGGAGCACCTCGACGATGTTGCCGCAGATTTCACACTTGTATATCCCCAGATGATCGGCCATGTTTTCCTCCTTGTTGTTGTGATGACCAGTTTTCGCAGACGCGTTCGAAATGGGCCCGTTGGTGGTGTTGGCCGGCAACGGCGGCGAGGATGTTCGCTTCGGCCCGGGTGCCCTTGGACGCTGGCAAGCTTTTTCCCCTCCCGTGTGGGATGGGACGCGTCACGGGCCCTGGCATGCCGGGCAGAGGCCGGTGAATTCCAGCCGGTGCCGCAGGATGGTGAAGCGGGTCCTTTGCGCCGCCGCCTTTTCCACATCGGTGTCCGGCGGGAGATCGAGGTCGTCGACCCGGCCGCACCGCTGGCAGCGGACGTGGTAGTGGGTGGCGGCGTTGCCGTCGAAGCGTTTCTGGGTGCCGCCCACCTCGAGTTTCTGGATCATCCCCAGTTCCGCCATGGTCTCCAGGTTGCGGTAGACGGTGCCGAGGCTGATGCGCGGCAGTCTCTGCCGTACCATCTGGTAGAGATCGTCGGCGGTGGGGTGGCTGGTGACGCTGCACAGCTCATCGAGGATGATCTGGCGCTGTTTGGTGACGCGGAGGCTGGAGTCGGGAGTTTTCATGGCGCACCTCTTTTGAGAATGATTACCATTTTTATCTCAAGGAGGGGGTTCGTGCAAGCCTTTTTTGCAGCCTTTCCGCGGCACCTGCAGGCGAAGGCACGGCGCGGCCAGTAAATGCCATTCTTCAACTTCCCACCAACGCGGAAAAAAAGCAAGACGGAAAGGGGAAGAGGTGCACGGCAAGAGCGTGGTTTTTTGTCGCGGCCAACAAGGGTGTTTGGCAGGCTGGCCTGCTGTGCTATAGTGGAACAGGGGGGTTCTGCAACGGGAGGCCGACCGCATGGCGGTTCGAGGGGCAGCGCCAAGATTGCGTTTCCGGATTCTTTTGCCGCTGGCGGGAATCCTGCTGGTATTGGTGGTTTTTTCCATTGTCAGCGCCTATTTTCTGCAGCGGCACCATCTGGAGGCCGGGGTGCGGCGGCAGATGGACAGCGTTCCCCGTCTTTGGACGGGGCTGCTGGACAATGAGGGGCGGCACATCGGCAACCTCCTCACCCTCGCCATGGAAGACCAGGGGCTGCTGCGGGCCTTTGCCGCCCGTGACCGGGCAGCCCTCCTGGCCCAGGCGGCGCCGGTGCTGGCGAAGCTCCGGCCCCAGAGCCACATCACCCATTTCTATTTTCTGCTGCCGGACCGCACCTGTTTCCTGCGGGTTCACAATCCTGGCAGGTACGGCGACACCATCGACCGTTATACCCTGAACAGGGCCGCCAGCGAGGGCGCGGCGGCGCACGGCATCGAACTCGGTCCCTTCGGTACCTTCACCCTGCGGGTGGTGCAGCCGGTGCGCCAGGAGGGGCGGCTCCTCGGCTTTGTCGAATTCGGTCGCGACATCGCCCACCTCACCCCGGAACTCAAAAAGCTCCTCGGCATGGATTTCTTTCTGCTGGTGAACCATCGCCATCTGGACCGGGCCCGCTGGGAGGAAGGGCTCCGGATGCTGGGGCGCCGGGGCGAGTGGGAACAGCTGCCGCGGCATGTCATCATCGACCAGACCATGGAGGAAATTCCCGACCTCTTCCGGCAGCACATCAGTCTTCCCCATGAAGAGAAGGAAGCGCTGATCATGAAGATGACCCTGCGGGAGAAGACGGTCTGGGGCGGCTTCATTCCCCTGCGCGAGGCCGGCGGCCAGGATGTCGGTGAGATCATCGCCTTGCAGGACGTCACCTCCCAGGTGGCGGAGCAGCGGGCGGCCGCGCTTTTCACCGTGGCCAGTGTCCTGCTGGCGGCCGGCCTCTTTGCCGGTTTTGCCCTCCATGTGATTCGCATGGAAAAGGGGTTGCTGGCCGCGCACGACGAACTGGCCCGCTATCAGGGACAACTGGAGGAACTGGTGGCGGAACGGACCAGGGAACTGGCGCTCTATCGCCGCATCGTTGACGTCACCCGCGACCTCATGGCCTATGTGGATCGCGACTACGTCTACCGCGCGGTCAACGCCGAGTACTGCCGGCTCCTGGGGCTGCGCTCCGAGGAGATCATCGGCCGCACCGTCAGTGAGGTCCGCGGCGAGGAGCTTTTTCGCACGACCTTCAAGGTCCCGCTTGATCTGGCGCTGGCCGGGGAGCAGGTGCGCTACGAAAAATGGTTTTCCTTCGCCGCCGGGGAGCGCCGCTATCTTGATGTCACCTATACCCCCTTCATGGGGCGCGGCGAGGAGCCGGAGGGGGTGGTGGTGAGCATCCGCGACATCACGGCCCGCAAGCGGGCCGAGGATGCGCTGGGGCAGGCCAATCAGGAACTGGAGCAGCGGGTGGCGGCGCGGACCGAGGAGCTCCAGGCCACCTACCGTCAACTGCTGCACGCGGAAAAACTGAGCGCCATGGGCAAGCTGACCGCCTCCCTGGCCCATGAACTCAACAACCCCCTCTGCGGAATCGGCAACGTGCTGGAAGGGCTGCACAGGCGGGAGGCCATGGACGGGGAAGACCGGGCCATGGTGGAACTGGCCATCAGCGAATGCCAGCGGGTGACGAAGCTGATCAGCGACATGCAGGCCATGAACCGTCCCACCTCCGGGGCCCAAAGTCCGCTTGCCCTCCACCCGCTGCTCGACTCCATGCTCCGCCTCTGCGACAAGGAGTGCCGGCGCCACCACATCCGGGTGGTGCGGGATTACGCGGAAAATCTGCCCCTGGTGCTGGCGGTGGAGGATCAGCTCAAACAGGTGATGCTCAACCTCTTCACCAACGCGGTGGCGGCCATGGAGGAAGAGGGCGGCATCCTGGCGGTGGAGACCGCCTTCCAGGGGGGGCAGGTGGTGGTGCGCGTCGAGGATACCGGCCCCGGCATCCGGCCGGAGGATCTCGGCCGCATCTTCGAACCCTTTTTCACCACCAAGCCGGCGGGCAAGGGGACCGGCCTCGGGCTGCCGGTGAGCTACGGGATCATCGAACAGCACGGCGGCACCATCACGGTGCAAAGCGAACCTGGCCAGGGCACCGTCTTTACCGTGACTCTGCCGGCCTGTGAGACGGGGGAAGAGACGGCCGCCCCTCCCTCCTAGCCGCGTCGGTTTCCTGGTGCAAAGCGCGCGCCGCCGTGCTTTCGTCGCCAGCCCCTTTTTTCTCGTTGCCTTCTCGAACCGTTGTGCTATCTCTAGAAGAAAGGGGCCGCCTTGCGGCGGCCCTGCTCCGGTCGACCCTCCGGCCCCTCCCGCTCCGGGACCCACGATGATAAGGACGCAATGGCGGTGACAACGCTCCCATTCCCCCGGTTGCCCTTCTGCCCGTCCCGCATCGTTTTCCTGTCCGCTCCCTTTCCTGACCCCTGAAACCGCACCGTCCCCGCGTCGGTCATGATCTGTGTTCAATCCCAACATGAGGTGGCAGATGAAGCTTTATGACGACAGGCACATCAGGAACATCGTTCTCCTCGGCAGCGTGAAATCGGGCAAGACCACGCTGGCCGAGACCATGGTCTTCGAGGCGGGGCTCATCAAGCGGCGCGGCTCGGTGGAGGAGAAGAACACCATCTCCGACTACCATGAGATCGAGCATGAGCGCGGCAACTCCGTCTACGCCACCACGCTGCATACCGAATGGCGCGACTACAAGATCAACATCATCGACACCCCGGGGCTTGACGACTTTGTCGGCGAGATCGCCTCCTCCCTGCGGGTGGCGGACACCTGCCTCTTTCTCTTGAACGCCCAGTACGGGGTGGAGGTGGGCTCCGAGGTCACCTGGAACTATGTGGACCGCTTCAAGAAGCCCACCATCTTCGTGGTCAACCAGGTGGACCACCCCAAGGCGGATTTCGACGCCACCGTGGCCGGCATCAGGGAGCAGTTCGGCCCGGCCGCCGTGGTCATGCAGTATCCGGTCAACCAGGGCGAGGGATTCGACAGCATCATCGACCTCCTCAAGATGACCATGTACAAGTTCCCCGCCGGCGGCGGCAGGCCGGAGAAGCTGCCCATCCCGCCAGCGGAGAAGGAGCGGGCGGAGCAGCTTCACAACGCGCTGGTGGAAAAGGCGGCGGAGAACGACGAGGCCCTGATGGAACTCTACTTCGAAAAGGGCAGCCTCGACGAGGACGAGCTGCGCCAGGGGCTCAAGATCGGCATGCTCAACCACGACGTCTTCCCCATCTTCTGCCTCTCGGCCAAAAAGAACATGGGCAGCGGCCGGCTCATGGGTTTCATCGACAACGTGGCCCCCAGCGCCCGGGAGATGCTGCCGGAGCAGGCGATGGACGGCAAGGAGGTGACCTGCGACCCGGCGGGGCCGGCGGTGCTCTTTGTCTTCAAGACCTTGGTGGAGCCTTTCCTGGGCAAGATCACCTTTTTCAAGGTCATGAGCGGCGAGATCGCCGAGGCCACGGACCTGACCAATCACCAGACCGGCGAGACCGAGCGGTTGAACCAGCTCTTCATCATGGACGGCAAGAACCGCAATCAGGTGAACAAACTCTCCGCCGGCGACATCGGCGCCACCCTGAAACTCAAGGGAACCCTGACCAACCACACCCTCCATGCCAGGGATTTCCCGGTGGCGCTTGCGGCCATCGACTTTCCCGAGCCGCGCATCCGCACCGCGGTGGTGCCGAAGGAGAAGAAGGACGAGGAAAAGCTCTCCGAGGCCCTGCGCGACATGCAGGCCGAAGACCCGACGCTCAAGGCCGAGTTCGCGCCGGAGTTGAAGCAGCTCATCCTCTGGGGCCAGGGCGAATTGCACCACAGCGTGGCCAGGTGGCGGCTGGAGCACGTCCACAACATCAAGGTCGATTTTGCCGAGCCGCGCATCCCCTACCGGGAGACGATCCAGAAGGCCGCCAACGCCATGTATCGCCACAAGAAGCAGTCCGGCGGGGCGGGCCAGTTCGCCGAGGTGCACCTTCGAATCGAGCCCTATGTGGAGGGGATGCCGGACCCCAGCGATCTCTCCATCCGCCAGAAGGAGGAAGTCGAACTCAAGTGGGGCGGCAAGCTCGTCTTCTGCAACTGCATCGTGGGCGGGGTCATCGACCAGAAATTCCTGCCCTCGATTCTGAAGGGCATCATGGAAAAGATGGAGGAGGGGCCCATGACCGGCTCCTACGTGCGGGATGTGCGGGTGCTGGTTTACGACGGCAAGATGCACCCGGTGGACTCCAACGACATCTCCTTCAAGATCGCCGGGGCCCAGGCCTTCAAGGAGGCGTTCAAAAACGCCGACCCGCTCATTCTGGAGCCGATCTACGAGATGGAGATCCTGGTGCCCGAGGAACTGATGGGCGACGTGATGAGCGACCTGCAATCCCGGCGCTCCATCATCGCCGGCATGGAGTCCCAGGGCAGGTACCAGCTCATCCGCGCCACCACGCCGCTGGCCGAGCAGTACAAGTACACCACGGCGCTGAAATCCATGACCCAGGGCCGGGCCAGCTTCAAGCGCCGCTTCAAGGAATATGCGCCGGTGCCCTACGAGGCGCAGAAGGCCCTGCTGGCCAAGCACCAGGAGCAGTAAGGGGCGGGCGGGAGACGGAGCGCCGTTCCGCGATTGTCGGAATGTGGTTGTTCAGGGGGTTGCATGTGGCCGTGGGCGGGGAAGCCCACGGCCACATGCGTTGAGAGAGGGGGAAGAAAAACCTGGCAACGGCCTGTGGCCGGTATGTGCTCTGCTGTGCCGGTGGTGTGCACCGGCATTAAGCAATTCAGTAAATTCTTATTTTAGAATATTCTTAACGGCTCCTTTGCAAAGACGCAAGAGAAAAAAACAGAAAAACGTTTTTTTGTGGAAAAGCCTTATGGCAAAGGTTTGGCCAGGATGATGTCGGCCATTGCCAGGCGGGGCTTGGGTTCACCCCCCATCGCGGTGGCAAAACCCTGATTGAGCAAGGAAAGACGGTCGTTAAACGGGTCGAGCAGGAGCAGGTCGTCGGCAGTGAAGGGAAAATCATCGGCAAAGTTGCGCGGGCAGGCCGAGACCTCGATGGCCTCGCGCTCCTCGTCCACGTAACCGATGGCCAGGCCGTGGGTACGGCAGATGAGCGGCCGGGCCGGATAGATGGCGCAGAGGTTTTCCAGCAGGAAGGGGCACCGGTCGCCAGGGGTTTGGGCCTGGGAGCGGACGGCCTTCTGCGCTGCAGGCGGCAGCGCCCGGAACGCCTCGCCCACCACCAGGGCCTCGATGGTCGAAAGCGAAAGTGCCTGGCAGCACGCGGCGCAGCCCGGGGCACAGCGCAGGGTGGCACGGTGGCGCGCCAGGAGCGGCGCCATTGCGGCCTCGACCTCGCGGAGCAACTCCCGGTATCGGTGGAACAGGTCGTCCATGGCGCCCATCTTTACCGCAGCAGGCGGAGCGGGTCAACCTTCCAGCGGTTCTTGGTCTCGTGGCCGACAATGCGGTCGCCACCGCCCTGACCCAGCGGCTTGGCGAGGTCGATGTCCTTGAGAGCCACCGGCCAGCCGCGGGCCTCGTTGTAGAAAACCCGCACCACCGGCCGGAGCAGGTCGCGGTTCGAGCCGACCACGATGCCGATGAGCCCGCTTTCCAGGCGGACGAAGCTGCCCACCGGATAGACCCCGATGGACTTGATGAAGAAGTGGGCGAACTTGCGGTTGAAGTGGGTGCCGCAGCCGCTGTAGATGAAGCGCAGGCCGTCGATGGGCGAGACCCCGTCGCGGTAGCAGCGGTCGGCGGTGAGGGCGTCGTAGACGTCGGCCACCGCGGTCATCTGGGCGGCGACGCTGATGTCCGCACCCTTGAGGCCGAAAGGGTAGCCGGAGCCGTCGATCCGCTCATGGTGCTGCAGCGCCATCTGGATCGCCTCGGGGGGCACCTCCCGGGAGGTGGCGAAAATGCCCTTGGAATAGAGGGCATGCCGCTGCATCTCCATGAACTCTTCGGTGGAGAGTTTTTCCGGTTTTTTGAGAATCTGGTCCGGAACCTTCACTTTGCCCACGTCGTGGAGCAGGCCGCCCATGGCGAGTTGCAGCCGCGCCTCGCGCTTGAGCCCGAGCAGGGTGGTCATGGTCAGAAGGAGCACTCCGACGTTGATGGAGTGCATCATGGTGTACTCATCCTTCTTGCGGATCCGCATGAGATACATCAGGGCGTCGCGGTTGCTGTCGATGGAAGTTTCCATGGCGTCCATCATGGAGTAGGCCCGGTCCATCTTGATCCTTTTGCCCTGGCGGATGTCCTCCATCATGTCGTGGACAAAGAACATCGCCTCGTGGCGCACCTTGCGGGCCCTGGACATTTCCTCATGGGTCGGAACATGGAGGGCGGGAGGGGAGGTGGCGGTGGCGATCCGGGTGATGGCCGCATCGGTTTCGCGGGTGACTTCGGCCGGCGAAGGGCCTTGGCCCGCATCGAGCCCCCTGTCAGTATCGATGAAGACCTCGCGGATGCCCCAGTCGAGCAGGCGCTGGATGGTTCTGTGGTTCCTGATCCGCTTGTGGTTGAACAGAAAGGGGTGGCGGGTCCAGCTGCAGTTGAAATGATGGACAAAGACGCCCGGCCTGAGTTCCTCGGTGCGGACCTTTTTGATCATGGCAGCACAGGTGGCCGCGCTGGCATGTTCAGCCGCGGTCGGGCAGGCGGGGCCGGAGGGGTGGGCGGCCGCTCCCGCGCGGGGCCATTTCCCGGCCGAGCTGGTCGAGATTGACCTTGGGGCCGTAGACCAGCCGGGCGAGGTCCGCCACCACGTTCTTCAGCTCCTCGGCCTGGGCGCCCAACTCCTCTGAGGCGGCGGCGGACTCTTCGGCAATGGAGGCGATCTGCTGGGTGGTTTGCGAGGAGTCCTCCACCGCCTTGGATATCTCGGCGATGCTCCGGGACTGCTGGCGGCTTGCCTCGGTGATGGCGGCGTTCTTGTCGCCGATCATGGTGGCGGATTCCACGATCCGGTCGAAATCCTCGTTCATCTCCTTGACCTGGGCGGCGCAGGCGGCGATCCGGCTCACCGTGCCGTCGAGCAGGACCTGGGTGTCGCGCGCCGCCTCGCCGGTGCGGCCGGCGAGATTCTTCACCTCCGCCGCCACCACCGCGAAGCCGGCCCCGGCCTCGCCGGCTCTGGCCGCCTCCACCGCCGCATTCAGGGCCAGCAGATTGGTCTGGAAGGCGATGCTGTCGATGGTGGTGATGATCTGCCGGATCCGGTCGCTGTCCTGCTCGATCTTCGAAATGTTTCTGGTCAATTCGGCCAGCGACTGGACGGAATGGGCCGAGGAACGGATATTTTCCTTCATCAGCTGCTCCGAACCCTCGGTCAGTTCGGTGTTCTGCCGGCTCATGGCCGCCACCTCGGCCAGGGCGGTGGAGGATTCCTCGGCGCCGGCCGCCTGCTGCGCCGCACTGTCGGCCAGCACCTGGCTGCCGCCCGCGATCTCTCCGGCAGCGCCCGCCACCTGGTAGGCGCTGTCCCGCAGGGCGCGGGTCCGGCTGCCGAGCAGTTTCGAAATGCCTGTGGCCAGGGAGAAAGAGATGGCCATGCCGGCCAGCAGGGCGACGGCGGTGATGGCGGCGCCCACGGTTCTGGTCCGTTGGGCGCTGGCCAGCATCGCCTCCTCGGAAAGGATGCCCGACCGGGCCTCCTGCCGGATTTTTTTGAGCAGCTCCTGCACCTCGGCCAGGGCCGGCGCCGTCTGCTCCAGATAGATGCCCCTGGCCGCGGTGCGGCCGGCGGCCGGGTCGGCCTGGTGCAGGGTCTTCATGGCGGCCGCGGACTGATGCAGCCGGGCATGGGGACCCTCCACCTGCCCAAGAAGCGGCGTCAGGCCAGGCAACAGAGCCTCCGCCCGCCTGCGCTCCTCGCCGTAAAGCCATTTGCCCAGACCGCACTGGTGGTCGTCGGTCTGTACCGCGAGTTCGCTGATCCGTTCGTCCAGCAGGAAGGCGTTGACTTCCTTGACCCAGGCGAGGTGGTCGGTTTCCTTCTGGGCCAGGGCGCTGTCCAGCCGGACGCCGTTCAGCACCTGCTCCGCGTTGCCGGTGATGGAGCCGATGCCGAAGTGGCTGACGACACCGCAGAGGAGAAAGAGGCCCAGCACGGTGGCAAAGCCCAGGGTGATCCGCTGATTGACGGTGGCGCGATGCAGGAGCTGGAACAAGCGGGAGTCGGTGCCGGCCATGGATGCTCTCCTCAGGGCTGACGGTGTCGGTTGGGTGGGGGCCCGGGCGCGGGCCGACGCCCTCTCATGCGGCGGTGATGGCAAAAAGGGTGTCGAGCTTCAGTTCCCGCATCAGCTCGAGGACGTTGGGTGTCACGCGCTCCAGTCGCAGGCGGCCGTCCCTGGCGGCCAGATGCTTGTAAAGGAGCAGGATTTTGCCGATTCCTGAACTGCCGATGTAGGGCACCTCCCCGAGATCGAGGGTGACCTCAAGGAGTTCGTTCAGGTTCAGCCTGGCGATCTCCGCTTTCAGGTTCTCGGCGCCCTTTTCATCGATGTCGCCCTTGATCGTCAGCCGGGCGCGGCCGGCGTTTTGGGTTACGGTGATCTCCATCGGCTTTTTCCTCGCTGCTGCGGTATGTTTTTCGGGGAGGACGGAGGTCCGCCATCCCTATTATGCCTCAGGTTTCCGGCGGAAGGGAACGGTTTTTTCTGCGGTGCCGGGAACGGTTTTTGCGGCAAAGCGCAGTCGCAGATGGTTGCCCCGGCCGAGCCATTCCACGGAGTCGGCGAATTTGCGGATGATGAAGATCCCCCGCCCGGAATCGCCGAGCAGGTGGCGCGGATCGGTGGGGTCAGGCAGGCCGGCCGGGCAGAAGCCGTCGCCCTGGTCGATGATCTCCACGGTGAGGTCGTTGCCGAAGCGCCAGCGTACTTCCACCGGCTTGGCGGGGTTTTCCCGGTTGCCGTGCCTGAAGGCGTTGACCAGTGCCTCGCAGAGCGCGGCGTGGATCTTGAATTCCAGGTCGTGGTAGCCGCGGCCGGCGAGTTCGCCCTGAATCGGCGTGTAAAAACAGTGGAGCATGGCATCGAGGTTCTCGAAGGAGGACGGCACCAGGGTCTGGGAATGGCAGGCGCGGGAATCCTCGATTTCGAGGGCGAGGATGGTGACGTCGTCCGCCGAGCTGTTGACGCGGGGGAGCGCCACCGTCTCGCCGCTGGCCGCCGCCACCGTTGCCAGCAGCTGGCCCAGCAGATCCTCCGCATGGATTTCCGGGCTGGCCTGCATGATCTGCCGGAGCATGGCCCGCAGGTCGTCGCTGTTGAACACCGAATCCCGCTGGCGCCGCGGCATCTCGGTGAGGCCGTCGCTGTAGGCGATGAGCATGTCGCCGGGTTTGAGCTGATAGTGGCCGGCGGCAAGGGAGAGGCCGGGAATGGCCCCCAGTGGCGGATTGGCACCCTCGCCGTCGCTGCCGGGGAGCGCGGTGGTTTTCCCTTGGCGGATCAGGAGCAGCGGCGGATGGCCGGCGCTGATGTAACGGAGCGCCAGGGTCTGGTGGTCGATCTCGCCGCTGATGGCGGTGAAGAAATCATCGCCGCCGAAAAGCCCGGCGTCGATGAGGGTGTCGTTCAACCGGGTCATGGTCTCCCGCAGCGGCAGGAGGGGGGTGGCGGCGAGGAGGCCGTGGTGGGTCAGGTCGGTGGCGATGCTCCGCAGCACGCAGTTGACCGCATGGCCCGACTGGTCCTTGAGGCTGAAGAGGGTGCGGCCGCTGTTCCCGGAGGAGACGGAGCGGAGAAAGAGATGGTCGCCGCCTTCGGCCTTGCAGGGGAGGATGCAGCAGGAGGCAAAGAGCAGCAGGCCGCCGGGCAGTTCGGTATAGCGGGGCGGCGCGGCATTGATGTGGGCGAGGATCTTGCGCGCCAGGTCGATGCTGATTTCCTGCTCCCGGATGGTTTCCCGCAGCAGGTCGTTCTGTTCCGTCAGGCGCCGGCGGGCATCCCGCAGGGCCAGGTGGTTGCGGATCCGGGCCAGCGCCTCGGCAGGGTAAAAGGGCTTGACGATGTAATCCACCGCCCCGGCCTCGAACCCCTGCTTGGTGCTCAGCGGATCAGCCTCGCCGGTGATGAAGATGACCGGCGTGTCGGCGGTGGCGGCCTCGGCCTTGAGCCGCCGGCAGACGGTAAAGCCGTCGAGATCAGGCATCACCACGTCGAGAAGCACCAGATCGGGCAGGCCCTGCCGGGCCGCTTCCAGGCCGGTTGCGCCGTTTTCGGCAAAGAGCAGGGTGTAGTCGTGGCGGAGCAGGTTGCGGAGGATGCCGCGGTTGACCTCGGAATCGTCGATGACCAGGATGGTGGGCCGGTGCGCCATGGGCTTGATTATAGGGGAGACAGGGGCATCTGTCAAAGCGGAGTTCCAATTATGCCGTCGCAGGATTTTTTTCTGAAGCGTTCTTGTCCTGTGCTATAACAAAAAAAGGCAGGGATGGAGGGGAAAACCCGAGACGGAGGAGATTGCCATGGCTGGCGTCTGGGCGCCGCAGACC
Source organism: Thermodesulfobacteriota bacterium (assembly GCA_040757055.1). Lineage (GTDB taxonomy): Bacteria > Desulfobacterota > Desulfobulbia > Desulfobulbales > Desulfurivibrionaceae > JAJZRJ01. The sequence goes on from JBFLXY010000017.1 coordinate 26,327, forward strand.
CGGTTGCGGCGTTATGCGATCCTGCTGCAGGTGTTCTGGCTTGTCGCCATCGGACTCTCCTTCTTGTGGGGGATGCGGGGCGCAGGGAAGCAGACGCTCAAGCTGGCCGCCAACGAGGCGCGGATCAGCCTCGACAAGGACCTGGTCTACCGCCGCTGGGCCACCCGCCACGGCGGCGTCTATGTGCCGGCCACGCCGGAGACGCCGCCCAACCCCTACCTCTCCCACGTCCCCGAGCAGAACATCGTTACCCCCTCGGGCCGCCGCCTGACCCTGATGAACCCTGCCTACATGACCCGCCAGGTCCACGAGATGGGGAGGGAGGAATATGACGTGCGCGGCCACATCACCAGCCTCACCCCCCTCAATCCCGGCAACGCGCCGGACGCCTGGGAGCGCCAGGCCCTGGAGGCCATTGCCGACGGGGAGCAGGAGGTGGTGGGCGAGGCCCTCATCGGCGGCGCCCCCTACCTGCGGGTGATGCGCCGGCTGGTCACGGAGAAGGGATGCCTCAAGTGCCATGCCGGCCAAGGGTACCAGGAGGGGGATGTCCGGGGCGGGCTGAGCGCCGCCGTGCCCCTGGAGCCCTATTACGCCATCCTGGCCGGCCAGCGGCGCGACCTCGCCACTGCCCACGGGCTGATCTGGCTGGCCGGGGCCGCGGTCTTCGCCTTCGGTTTCGTCCGGTTCCGCCAAAGCCTTGCCGAGCAGGAGCGGGCGGAGCAGGCCCTGGAGCAGGCGGCGCTGGAGTGGGTTGCCGCCATGGATGCCTCCGACGACGCCATCTATCTTCTTGATCTCGACCGCCGCATCCTCCGGGCCAACCAGGCCTTTGGCCGCATGGTGGGCCGGGAGCCGGCATCGCTGACGGGAAGCCACATCGAGCCGGTGGTCCATCCCGAAGCGGAAAAGCATCTCTGCCCGGTCTGCCTGGCCCAGAAGGAACTGCGCGATGCGGTGATCACCCTGGAGGCGGACCATCCGAACAACCCGGCCCGCCGGCCCATGGAGATCACGGTGAAGGTCGTGCGGAACGGCGGGGGCCGGCCGCTGAGCATCCTCATGACCCTCCACGACCTGAGCCGCAGCCGGCAGGAGCTGGAGGAAAAAGGCCGGATGGAGAGTCTGCTCCGCCAGGCCCAGAAGATGGAGGCCATCGGCACCCTGGCCGGCGGCATTGCCCACGATTTCAACAACATTCTCTCGCCGATCCTCGGCTATACCGAGATCGCCCTGCAGCAGCTCCCGGCCGAAAGTCCGGTGGCGGACGACCTCAGGCAGGTGCTGGTGGCAGCGGGCCGTGCCCGAGAACTGGTGCAGCAGATCCTCACCTTCAGCCGGCAGCGGGAGCAGGAGCTCAAGCCGCTCAAGGTGCAGTTCGTCGTCAAGGAGTCCCTCAAGCTGCTGCGCGCCTCGATCCCCGCCACCATCACCATCAGGGAGGAGATCGATCCCGGCTGCGCCCCGGTGCTGGCCGATCCCACCCAGATCCAGCAGGTGGTGATGAACCTCTGCACCAATTCTTACCACGCCATGCGGGAGCAGGGCGGCACCCTCACCGTCGGGCTGCGCATGGTGGCCCTGGGTGAGGCCGACATGGTCTCGAAGACCGTGCCGGCGCCGGGGCGCTATCTCCGGCTCACCGTGGCCGACACCGGCAGCGGCATGCCGCGGGAGATGCTGGAGCGGATCTTCGAACCCTATTTCACCACCAAGAAGAAGGGCGAGGGCACCGGCCTCGGGCTGGCCATGGTGCATGGCATCGTCAAGGGGCTGCGTGGCACGGTCACCGTCTACAGCGAACCGGGCCGGGGCACGGAATTCCATGTCTATCTGCCGGCGGTGGCGGCCCCCCTGGACTCGCCGCCCTTGGCGGCAGAAGGCCCCCTGCCCGGCGGCAGCGAGCGGGTCCTGCTGGTGGACGACGACGCCATGATCCTCGCGGTGCTGGCGCACCTGCTCGCCGGCCTCGGCTATGGGGTCGAGTCCTGCGGCGACGCCGGGGAGGCTCTGGAACTCTTCCGGCAGCGGCCGCACTCCTTCGACCTGGTGGTCACCGACATGACCATGCCGAAAATGACCGGCGAGGCCCTGGCCCGCGAGATGCTCCAGGTGCGGCCGGAGCTGCCGGTCATCCTCTGCACCGGCTTCAGCGAGGGCATGAGTCAGGAAAAGGCGAGGGCGCTCGGCATCCGCCGCTTCCTCATGAAGCCGGTGGTCCTGGCCGAACTGGCCAGCGCGGTGCGGGCCGCGCTGGATGAAAAGGGGGGCGCATGAGAGGTCGTGCCGGCTGGCTGTTGCTGGGGCTGGTTGCAGTTCTGTGGCTGGCGTCGGCGGCTGTCGCCGGCCAGCGGGTGGTGGCGGTGATTCCCCGCGATTCGCCGCCCACCTACTATCAGGACAGCGACGGCCAGGCCGCCGGGTTTGCCGTGGAGGTGATGAATCTGGTGGCGGCGCGCGCCGGCCTTACGGTGGAATACAGCTTTGCCGCCGACTGGGCGGCGATCATCGCCCAGGTGGAGCGCGGCGAGGCCGACGTGATCCCCAACATGGGCATCAGTCCGGAGCGGCGCACCCATCTGGAATTCAGCGACCCGGTGGAGGTCTTTCCGGTGGTCTTCTTCGTCCGGACGGAAGCGGAGTGGGAGCCGGAAGGGCCGGAACAGCGCCATGTGGGGGTGGTGCGCGGCAGCCTGGCCTACGAGCACCTCAAGGCCCGCCCCAACCTCATTCTCCGGGAGTATGGGGGGTTTACCGACGGCCTCTTCGATCTCCTCGCCGGCAAGATCGACGCCTTTGCCTGCCCCCAGCCCACTTTTCTCAAGCTGGCGCGGGAAAGCGGGGTGGAGGGGCGGATCAAGGTGGCAGGCCGGCCCATCACCGACATCAAGCGGGGCATGGCGGTGCGCAAGGGCAACACGGAGCTGCTGGCGCAACTCAACACCGCCATTGCCGGACTGACCGCCAACCCGGAATATCAGCAGATCTATGCCCGGTGGTATGCCGCGCCCAAGCCCTTCTGGACCGTGGGGCGGGTTGCCATGGCGGCCGGCGGCGGGCTGCTGCTGGCGGTGGTGCTGATGGCGCTGTGGCACTATTTTTCGGTGCTCCAGCTCAACCGGGAGCTGGGGGAAAGCATGGCCCGGAGCCGCGAGGCGGAGCGCGCCCTGCTGCTCTTCCGGGAACTGGTCAACGAGTCCAGCGATGCTCTCTTCGTGATCGAGCCGGCCACCAGCCGCATCCTCGATGCCAATGCCAAGGCCTGGGAGAGTCTCGGCTACAGCCGGGAGGAACTGCTGACCATGGGGATCATCGATTTCGAGACCCGCCTGCCCGATCGTGCCTCCTGGCAGCAGCACGTGGCCGAGGTGAGGAAAGGCGGCGCCGCCACGGTGGAAGGCTTTCTGCGCCGCAAGGACGGCGCCTTCTTCCCCGTGGAGGTCAACGTGCGCTACGTGATCCATGGCGGCAGGGACTACATGGTGGCCATCACCCGCGACATCACCGAGCGCAAGCAGGCCGAGGCCGAGCGGGAACGGCTGCTCGGCGAGGTCAAGATCCTGAGCGGCATGCTGCCCATCTGCAGCGCCTGCAAGAAGATCCGCGACGACCAGGGGTACTGGACCCAGGTGGAGACATACATCCACCGCCATTCCCAGGCGGAGTTCACCCACAGCCTGTGCCCGGAGTGCGTCAAGGCGCTTTATCCCCAAGTGGCGGAGCGGGTGCTCAACGGCAAGGAAACGCCCTCTTCAGACGGCGGCAACTAGCAGGATGTTGAAAAAGTCATCCATGACCTTTTTCAGCCACGAACCCGCGGAAATGAATTCCGCGGGTTCTCACAATTCCGGCGAATTGCAAACTCGCCGGAATTGGCGCCCCTTCCATGGGGCGCACGCAGGCCGCCGAAAAACAAGTTTTTCAACGGCCTGCTAAAGGAGCGGCTCTTTTCCCCCTGGGCCCCAGGTGCACGAGAGCCGCCGACCCTGCCGGCGGTAGGTGGGGATCTGGAGATAGCGTTCCAGGGCGGCAAGAGTCTGATGGTCGCTGTTGCCCATTGTGGCCTGGCGGGCCAGGCGCCGCAAGGTTTTCCGGTTCTCTGCGCACGTTATTTTCTGATTGTTCCGTTGTTTCCCGTTGCTGCTTCCCATGGTTGTCTCCTCTTTTGGTCGCGAATGATGGTTGCCGTGCACCACGACTCCAGGGTAGGGTATAAAGTGGGACATGGAGTGTCCTATGTCGAAAAAAAATGGAGGAGGGCTGAACAGTGGAAAACAAATCCCAGCTTGCCCGGCTGCTCTTCATCGACCGCGCCATCCGCGAGGGCATGCAGCGCGGGCGTCTTGCCAACTGCACGCGGCTTGCCGCGGAATACGAGGTGAGCACCAAGACCATCCTGCGCGACATCGACTATCTGCGGCTCCACTGGGAGGCGCCCATTGCCTACGATGCCCGGCGCAAGGGCTATTTTTATACCGAGGAAAGCTACGCCCTGCCGGCGATCCACCTCAACGAGGGCGACCTTTTCGGGCTGGCCATCGCCCACAAGGGGCTGGAGCAATATCGCAACACCCCGATCCACGGCAAGCTCGCGGCCCTGTTCCGCAAGATCGAGCAGTCGCTGCCCGAGCGGGTCTCCTGCGATGCCGCCTGGCTCGACAGCCGCATCTCGGTGGTACCGGAACAGCAGAGCCCCATGGGACCGGCGGTGTGGGAGGCGGTGGCGGCCGGACTGAGCAAGGGCCGCCGCCTGCATCTCCGCTACCAAAAACCGGGAGCTGCCAAGGACGAGGCGCGGCAGGTGGACCCCTACCATGTGCTGCGCTATCAGGGGGCGTGGTACCTCATCGGCTACTGCCATCTGCGGCAGGCGGTGCGCAACTTCGCGCTCTCGCGGGTGAGCGAGGCCGCGGTGCAGGGAGATTCCTTTATGATGCCGGCGGATTTTGATCCGGCTGCGGTGGTGGCCGCGAGCTTCGGCCTGGGAAAGGGGGCAGGGCGGTATCGGGTACGGTTGCGCTTTGTTCCCGCTGCCGCGCCCTATGTGGCGGAACGGGTCTGGCACCCGGAGCAGCAGCTCAAACGCCACCGCGACGGCGGGGTTACCCTTGCCCTGCCGGCCGGTGATCTGGCGGCCATTAAGCGCTGGGCTCTTTCCTGGGGCAGAGAGGTGAAGGTGCTGGGGCCGCGGGAGTTGATTACGGCGGTGCAGGCGGAGATTCGGGCCATGGCGGCGTGTTATCCCAGTCCGTTGGCGTCGGGCAATAAAAAAGGGAATCAACCGGCTGGTTGATTCCCTAGGTGTTGCAGTGGCGTCCCCAACCGGATTTGAACCGGTGTCGCCGGCGTGAAAGGCCGGTGTCCTGGACCTGACTAGACGATGGGGACTCTGGTGGGTCGTGCGCGACTCGAACGCGCGACTCTCTGCTTAAAAGGCAGATACTCTACCGACTGAGTTAACGACCCCCATTTAGCATAGAAGAGGCTCTTTTACAATAGTCGATTTGATGTGTCAAGCATGTCGGCGCGGCCACAGGCCGTGCGCGGTCTGGCGCAACGGCCTTAAAGTGCTTGTTCGCCTGCCGTATGTTTGCTATATCTTGTCAAGCCTGACAGGCGCTCCCCAAGGCGCCTTCCTGGTTGTTTTTCTCCGCAGAAACAAGACGTTGTCGGTGGGTTCGGTGGTGGCGGCGCCGCGGCCGAACCCATTCCATTGGAGGGAGGAGTCTATGGGTCTGTTGTCACGGTCGGCCAGCTTTGTCCGCTACGCGGTGGAGGGCGAGGTGGTGGCCAATTTCTGGGATTTCGCGGCCGAGCGCATCGCCAGGCACGCCTTCCGCGACATCGACGAATCCTACGAGGAGCGCTCGGTGGGGTGGGTCTCGGTGGCCAACATGTTCGACAGCACCTTTGCCTACGCCTCCTTCGCGGCCGGGGATCACCTGGTGCTTGCCATGCGCATCGACGAACGCAAGGTCTCCTCCAAGATCCTGGCCAAGTTCTGCCAGAAGGAGGAGGAACGGGTCAAGAAGGCCAAGCAGATCCCCCGCCTGAGCCGCGCACAGCGTATGGAGATCAAGGAGAACGTGGCCCTTTCGCTGATGAAAAAGGCCCTGCCCATGCCGGCGGTCTACGACATGTGCTGGAACCTGGCCGAGAACACGGTGCTCTTTTTTTCCACCAACCAGAAGGCGCAGGAGGTCTTCGAGGAATTCTTTCGCGAGGTCTTTGGCCTCGGCCTCATGCTCCAGGTGCCCTATCTGGTGGCTGAACACCTTCTGCCCGAGGGGCAGCGCCCGGCCCTGGCCGAGCTTGAGCCGGTCATCTTTGTTTAGGAGCTGTCATGGATCTGGTCGATCTCATTGAGGAAAAGCGTTTTCTGGGGCAGGAATTCCTCACCTGGCTCTGGTACAAGAGCGATGAGCGCGGCGGCACCATCTTCCTGCCCGAGAGTGGCAGCGACATCCAGCTCGTCTTTGAAAAGCACATGTTGCTCGAATACGGCGAGGGCGAGGCGCACGAAAAGGTGATCTGCCGCGGGTTGCAGACCGAACTGAAAGAGGCGCGCACCGGGCTTGCCATGGGCAAGAAGCTCGAACAGGCGCGGGTGCAGCTCATCCGCGACGACCATGAGTGGCACCTTACCCTGCGCGGCAGCCTGCTGGAGTTCCAGAGTGTGCGAGTGCCCAAGACCATGGCCAACAGCGAGGAGTCGGATGAACCCGAGGCCATGGAGGCGCGTCTTTTGGACCAGATCGGCCTCTACGAGATGGTGGTGCGCACCGTGGATCAGCTCTATCGCATGTTCCTTGAGGTGCGCACCGGCAGCGGCTGGAACAAGGAATTAACCAGGATGCAGGCCTGGGTGGAGAAGGCCAGCGCGATATAAGGAAAACGGCCATGGACTTTGAAACCGTCATCGGCCTTGAGGTGCATGCGCAGCTCAAGACCAAAAGCAAGATCTTCTGCGGCTGCACCACCGAGTTCGGCCGGCCGCCCAACAGCAACACCTGCCCGGTCTGCCTCGGCATGCCCGGTGTGCTGCCGGTGCTGAACCGCCGTGTGGTGGAGTTTGCCATCAAATTGGGCCTTGCCACCAACTGCACCCTGAACCTCCGCAACCAGTTCGCCCGCAAGAACTACTTTTACCCCGACCTGCCCAAGGGGTACCAGATCTCCCAGTTCGAGCTGCCCATTGCCGAGCACGGCTGGATCGAGATCGAGGTGGGGGGCAAGACCCGGAAGATCGGCCTGACCCGCATCCACATGGAGGAGGATGCCGGCAAGCTGATCCACGACGAGCGGGAGCCCAAGAGCTACGTCGATTTGAACCGTACCGGCGTACCGCTCCTCGAGATCGTGAGCGAACCGGACCTCCGCTCCCCGGAAGAGGCGGCGGCCTATCTGAAAAAACTCCACGCCATTGTCCGCTACCTCGACATCTGCGACGGCAACATGCAGGAGGGCAGCTTCCGTTGCGACGCCAACATCTCCTTGCGCCCCCGGGGCGAGACGAAGTTCGGCACCCGCACCGAGCTCAAGAACATGAACTCCTTCCGCAACGTGCAGCGGGGGCTCGAATACGAGGAGCGCCGCCAGCGCGACCTGCTCCTGGACGGCGAGGCGGTGGTGCAGGAGACCCTCTTGTGGGACGCCGACCGCGGGGTGACCAACTCCATGCGCTCCAAGGAAGAGGCCCACGACTACCGCTACTTCCCGGACCCGGACCTGGTGCCGGTGGTGCTCGACGAGGCATGGATCAGCGAGATCAAGGGGACCATGCCGGAGCTGCCCCATGAGCGCAAGAAGCGCTTTGTCGAAGCCTTGGACCTGCCCGAGGCGGATGCCGAGGTGCTCACCTCGACCCGTGAACTCGCGGATTATTTTGAGCAGGCATTGGCGGAGTATGCGCAGCCCAAAAAACTCGGCAACTGGATCATGACCGAACTGATGCGCGCCCTGAAGGGCGAGGAGGGTATCGACCTCAGCCAGTGTCGGGTAGCGCCGAAACAGCTTGCCGCGCTGATGACCATGATGGAGCAGGGCACCATCAGCGGCAAGATCGCCAAGACCGTCTTCGAGGAGATGATGGCCACGGGCAAGGATCCGGAGGCAGTGGTCAAGGAAAAGAACCTCGTGCAGATGAGCGACATCGGCGAGCTGGAGGCGATTGTCCGCGAGATCATCGCCGCCAACCCGGAGCAGGCCCAGCAGTTCCGCGAGGGCAAGACCAAGGTGATGGGCTTCTTCGTGGGCCAGCTCATGAAGAAGACCAGCGGCAAGGCGAACCCGCAGATGGCCAACGACCTCTTCGTGAAGGCATTGGCGGAATAGAGCGAAGAGCCACGAAAAACAAAGATGTTCTTTTTCTTTGCATGCCCAAAGAAAAAGAACGAAAAAGAAAGGGCACCCGGTCACTGGTCCCGCCTGCGGCGGGATGCCCTGCGCTCCTCGCTGCTGCCGGGAGTTTGCAAACTCGGCTTCGCCTCGGACAGTGCAAACTCCTTTTTCGGCAGCATCTCCGATGCTCGGCAGCGTGACAACGGGACGGTGAAACGAAACGTTTCCTAACTTTTCGTGGCCATTATCCTATGGAGAAAACCGACTGGCAGCAAAAGGGGGCAGGCCACCGGCAGCGGCTGCGGGGGAAGTTCCTGAGCCGCGGCATCGACGCCTTCACCGAGGCCGAGGTGGTGGAACTTTTGCTCACCCTGGGCACCCCGCGCAAGGACTGCAAGGAGATGGCCCGCGCGCTTATTGGCCGCTTCGGCTCTTTGAGCAAGGTGCTCGAAGCCTCCCAGGCGGAACTGGAGCAGGTCCACGGCATCGGCCCCACCAACAGCTTTGCCCTCCACTTTGTCCATGGCGTGGCCCGCCGCTATCTGAAAGAACGGCTCATCGGCAAGGAGTATCTCCGCTCGACGAGGGAGGTGGCGGAGTATCTCATCCACGCCATGCGCGGCCTCGGCCGCGAAACCTTTGTTGCCATCTTCCTCGACAACTCCTTTGGCATCCTGGCCAGCGAGACCATCAGCGAGGGCTCCATAGCGAGCGCCATGGTCTACCCCCGCGAGTTGATCCGCCGCGCCTTTGAGCACCACGCCGCAGCCCTGGTGGTGGCGCACAACCATCCCTCGGGCAACCTCGTCCCTTCGGCATCGGACCGGGAACTCACCCGCCGCCTCTTTGTTGCCCTGGCCCTGGTGGATGTCCAGTTGCTTGACCACGTCATTGCCGGCGGCAACGGCGAGACTTACAGCTTTGCCGACCACGGCCTGATGGCCGAGATCCGGCAGGAGTGCCAGCAGCTCCTTGGCGGGCGATGAGTATCCCCACGATCACCCCGGAGTCCGGCGAAGGGTTGCCGGGGCTCTATGTCCACATTCCTTTCTGCCGCTCCAAGTGCGGCTACTGTGCCTTCACCTCCTCCCCCTGTGCTGTTCCCCCGGCGGATTATCTGGCCGCAGTGACCAACGAAGCCGAACGGATGGCGGCCTCGCCCTGGTCGCAGGCGCGGCAATTCGCCACCCTCTTCATCGGCGGCGGCACCCCGACCATTTACGAGGCCGAGGAGTTGGCCGGATTGCTCCGCGTCCTGCGGTCGTTGTTCGCCTTTGTTGCCCAACCCGAGATCACGGTGGAGGCAAATCCCAACACCGTGACCCAGGCGAAACTCGCAGCCCTGCGGGATGCCGGCGTCAACCGTTTGAGCCTTGGCGTGCAGTCCTTCAGTGATCGGCTCCTCACCGCCATCGGCCGCAGCCACAGCCGGGCCGAGGCCATTGCGGCGATCCAGGCGGCCCGCGCCGCCGGCTTTGCAAATCTGAATCTCGACCTCATCTACGGCCTGCCTGGGCAGTCCCTGGCCGATCTGCGCGAATCGCTGGGGGTGGCCTTGGAACATGATGGTCCGGAGCATCTCGCCCTCTACGAATTGATGGTGGAGCCCGGCACCCCGCTGGCGCGCTGGGTGGAGGAGGGGCAGTTCACCTTGCCCGACGACGATGCCATGGCCGAGATGGAGGCCATGGCCCAGGAAGCGCTGGCCAGGGCCGGGTACCAGCGCTACGAGATCGCCAACGACGCCAAGCCGGGGTACGCATGCCGCCACAACCTCAATTACTGGAAGAATGGGAGCTATCTCGGGCTGGGCGCGGCAGCGGTTTCCTGCCTCTCGGGCCTCAGGCTCAAGAACGTGGCCGATCCGGCGCACTACGCCAGCCTCATCGCCAAGGGCGAACTTCCCTACGCCGAGGCCGAGGCCCTGGGCCTTCAGGCCCGCTACCGCGAGACAGTGATCATGGGGCTGCGCCTGCTCGACGGGGTCTCGCTGCCCGAGCTTTCTGCGCGCTTTGGTTTGACCTTGGCCGAGGTCTATGGCACAACGGTGGAAAGGCTGGTGGAGCGTGGCCTGCTCGTTGTGGCCGGCGACTTCATGCGGTTGAGCAACGCGGCCCTGCCGGTGGCCCATCAGGTGCTGGCGGATCTGGTCTGAGAGGGGGATATGGCCAAGGAGAAAAAGACCTTCGTGTGCAGCGCCTGCGGCGCGACCTCTGGCAAGTGGGCCGGCCAGTGCGGCGAGTGCGGCGCCTGGGACACCCTGAGCGAGCAGGTGGCGCCAAAGGCTGCCCCGCGCTTTGCTGGCTACACCGGGGCGCTGGCTGCGGTGCAGCCCATGGCGCAGGTGGCCCTCGACCAGACGGAACGGATCGGGACCGGCATGCACGAACTGGACCGGGTCTTAGGCGGCGGCCTGGTGCCGGGCTCGGTGGTGCTCATCGGCGGCGACCCCGGCGTGGGCAAGAGCACGGCCCTCTTGCAGGTTTGCTGTACCTTAAGCCGCAGCCAGAAGGTGCTCTATGTGACCGGCGAGGAGTCGCCCCAGCAGATCGCCATGCGGGCCCGGCGCCTCGACCTGCCCCAGGACGGCCTGCTGCTCCTGGCCGAGACCTCGGTGGAGGCGATCTGCGCCGTGGCCGAGCAGGAAAAGCCGGCCGTGATGGTGATCGACTCCATCCAGACCATGCAGAGTGCCAATGTCCAGTCCGCGCCGGGCAGTGTGAGTCAGGTGCGGGAATCCGCCGCCTTGCTCACCCAGTTTGCCAAGCAGACCGGCACCGCCATCTTCCTGGTGGGCCACGTGACCAAGTCCGGCGACCTGGCCGGGCCGCGCGTGCTGGAGCACATCATCGATGTGGTCTGCTACTTCGAGGGCAACCTCGACAGCCGCTACCGCATCATGCGGGCGGTGAAGAACCGCTACGGCGCGGTGAACGAGCTGGGCGTCTTTGCCATGACCGACAAGGGGCTCAAGGAAGTGAAGAATCCCTCTGCCATCTTCCTCTCGCGGCTTGAGGAGCCCATGCCCGGCAGCGTGGTCATGGCGGTGTGGGAGGGCAGCCGGCCGCTGCTGGTGGAATTGCAGGCACTGGTCGATGCCAGCCACGCCGAGATGCCGCGCCGGGTGGCGGTGGGCCTTGAGCAGAACCGGCTCGCCATGCTGCTCGCGGTGCTGCACCGCCACGGCCGGGTCGCCACCTACAATCAGGATGTCTTTTTGAACGTGGTGGGGGGGGTGCGGGTGGACGAGACCGCGGCAGATTTGGCCCTGCTCATGGCCATTGTCTCCAGCCTCAACAACCAGCCCCTGCCGCAGGATCTGGTGGTCTTTGGCGAGATCGGCCTTTCCGGCGAGATCCGGCCGGTGCCCAACGGCGAGGCGCGATTGCGGGAGGCGGCCAAGCACGGTTTCAAGCGCGCCATTGTCCCGGCAGCCAACGTGCCCAGGGAGGGCATCAAAGGTATGACCGTCACCGGCACCAAGAAGCTCTCCGAGGCCCTGGCCCTGGTCAAGGCGGGGGAGTGATGGCCCCTGGCGGGACAAGCTGATTGACAGCCCTGGCCCGAGATGGTAGATAAGGTGGCACGTTGAGGAGGAGTGGCCGAGTGGTTTAAGGCGGCGGTCTTGAAAACCGTTGAACGAAAGTTCCGTGGGTTCGAATCCTACCTCCTCCGCCAGACAAATCCGTTTTCACCTTGCGCGGAGAGATGACCGAGTAGGCCGAAGGTGCTCGCCTGCTAAGCGAGTGTAGGACCAAAAGTCCTACCGAGGGTTCGAATCCCTCTCTCTCCGCCATGTTCACTTGCCCCATACCCTGTTTGCTGCAGAACAAAAAAACCCGCGCCGGAAATGGCGACGGGTTTTTTCTTATGTAGCCATCTGTCAATAGGGTTCATCAAAAGACCTTCTTGTAAGCACCTTTCGAGAGGATGCCTTTTCTTATTCGCGCCATGTTGCGCCAAGTACCGATCCGGTACCAGAAGAAGG
>JBFLXY010000018.1:0-34461 GCA_040757055.1 Thermodesulfobacteriota bacterium
GATCAGCACCGAGCCGTCAACATCAGTCTTTGCGGTGATGTCGTAGGTGTGGCTCCAACTGCGGCCCAGCGAACCATTATGGCTGTCGAGGCTGTTGTAGTAGAGGGTGATGGCCGTATTGAGGCCGGTGCCGCTGGTGGTGAACAATTCCTGCTCATGGGCCAGATTGCCGGTGGCGATATTGGCCGTGGAGCCGAAGATCACCTTGAGGGAACAGCCGTTATCATTCTCGACCCGGATGGGCAGCGAGGCATCGGCGGAGCACTTGCCGTCGTCGGTTTCCGCATGCAGGGTGGCGGTATAGGAGCCGCTGGGCAAGAGCCGCCCGCTGCTGTCCTTGCCGTCCCACCGTTCGGAAACGCTCTTGCCGGTGCCGCTGTAACTCTTGCCGGCGACGTTCATGGTCCACTTGATGCCCTTGCCGGAGGAATCGATGATGTTGGCGGAAAGGGTGACGGTTTCACCGCCATTGGCATTGATCGTGCCGCTGGTGCCGCTGAAATTGTTGATCTTGATGTCGCACTTCGACACCTCGAAGGTGCCCTCGGCCGTACTTGTAGCACCATTGGCGGCGCGCGCTACAACCCGAATATTATGCACGCCGAGGCTGAAGTTGCTGGCATTGAGCATGCCGATGAAATCGGAAGCCTTCCAGTTGATGGAGGTGCCTTCGAAGGTCTTGCCTCCGCGATAGCCATTGTCGATGTAGATAGAGATGGAGCCCTCGGCGGCGTTGACTCGCTCCTTGAAGGTGACAGTGCCGGTGATGTCGAAGGCGCCGGATACGAGGCCGGGGCTGTTCACCGTGGCCGTGGGCGTGTTGTCGATGGTAAAGGTGGTTTGGACTTCGTGCATCGCACCATTGGCCGCGCGTGCCACTATTCGTATGGTGTGTGTGCCTTGGCTGAAGCCGCCGGCATCTAGGAAATAGCCATTAGGAAAATCAGAAAATTTCCAATTGTGGGAGGTGCCTTCGAAGGTCTTGGAACCATAGAAACCGTTGTCGATGTATACATACACATATCCCTCAGGGCCATTGATCCGCTCCTTGAAGGTAACGCTGCCGGTGATGTCGAAGGCGCCGGATACGAGGCCGGGGCTGTTCACCGTGGCCGTGGGCGTGTTGTCGATGGTAAAGGTGGTTTGGACTTCGTGCATCGCACCATTGGCCGCGCGTGCCACTATTCGTATGGTGTGTGTGCCTTGGCTGAAGCCGCCGGCATCTAGGAAATAGCCATTAGGAAAATCAGAAAATTTCCAATTGTGGGAGGTGCCTTCGAAGGTCTTGGAACCATAGAAACCGTTGTCGATGTATACATACACATATCCCTCAGGGCCATTGATCCGCTCCTTGAAGGTAACGCTGCCGGTGATGTCGAAGGCGCCGGATACGAGGCCGGGGCTGTTCACCGTGGCCGTGGGCGTGTTGTCGATGACGATGGTCCTCGAGTCAGAAGCAGATCCACCCTCATGGTCACGGGCTATGGCTGTGAAAGTATGTGACCCTTGGGAAAGCCCGCCGCCGTCAACGATGGTGGAGAAGGTTGCTGATCCGTTGCCACCTTGCCCTCCCAAGTAGCCGTTGTTATCCTGATACACGGCGAGTGAGCCGCTGTTTACCGCCCAGCAGTTTCCTTGGTTGTCGCAATGGGTGTCCTGCATAAACGTGGCAGAGGCGGAAACGGTGATGGCCCCTTCGTTGCCCGAGACGTTGATGGAGGCGCTGGTGGCCCAGGCAGAGCCGAAGGAGAAAAGATGCACCAAGACAGTCAACAGGATGTAGGCGATTTTCTTATGGCGATTCATGGCCAGCCCTTTGTTCGTGTGGGAGGAGTTTGGTTTTGCAGATCAGTCCGCAGAAGCTATGGCGTTACTTTTTCGCCGGTTCCGCAGACGGGGCCGACTCGGTTACTTTGACCTTGCCCAGCACCTTGCCTTCGGCATCGGCTACCTCCAGCTCGATTCCTTCGGTGGCCCAGCGCATCTGGGTCGGCTTGCCGCTGGCCGCAAAGGTCTTTACGACCTTGCCGCTTGCCAGGTCGAAGAGAGAGATTTGCTTGGCGTCCGGGTCGGCGATCAATGCCTGGTTGCCGGGGGCGCGACAGAGCCCTTGGGCATTGGTGCCCACCTTGACCGGCTCGCTCACCTTGCCTTTCTTGATGTCCGCAACCGCCACCTCGCCGCTGGGGCCAAAGGAAAGAAGCGCCTGATCCGGCGTAACCATCACCACATCCACGGCGGGCCGTGGCAGGGCAAGCTGCGTCTGCTTCTGTTCCTTGTCGATCTTGAGGATGTTCAGCACCGGGGCATTGGGGGTAAGGGAGACAAAGATGTTTCCGTCCAGGCTCATATCGCCCTGCGCAGGATGGGAGGCGACAAAGGCGGTTGCCTTACCCTGCTCGTTCACCCCGCCTTTTTCCGACGCCTTTTCAGAAGAACAGGCGGTGAGCGCCACGAAACAGATCGTTGCCACCAGGAAGCCTTGCCGAATCACAGTGAGCCCTTTCATTTTCCCCTCATTCCGTTTTTGTGCAGGTGCATGATTTTTTCAAAAGCCCAATAAAAAAGCCCATCCTCGAAATAAAACGAAGACGGGCTTTTGCTCGCAAGCGAACGAACTCAAATTATCCCCCCTCTTCGGCAGCCCGGCCGCCTCATTGAGGCCCGTGGCTTTGCGCCCCAGGGTCGCCCCTGGTTTGCCATTATCGGAGCGGTTTCCGATACATGTAATCGTTAGGCTAGCAAAAAGATCCATTCGAAGTCAAGGCAAAAAACAAAAAAATATCAGGCGTGGTGCTTTAGCCGCAACGAAAGCGCTCTGGTCGCATTCCTGAGTTGTTTTGTTTGTCGCGGGTGCACTGACCGGCGTCGCGCAGTACATCCTTTTCCGCAGCGAACCTGAGGATCTGGCGACCTGCTTTACCCTGGTTTCGGACTCCATAATACTGTTGCGTTCGGCAGACGGAATGTCCCATGATCATTGCCACCTCAGCTGGTGAGTGGTCGTTTTTGAGGTCCGCTGCCAATTGATGGCGGAAGCTGTAGGGAGAGACCACATACGTGCGCCTGGGCCAGAGTTTTTCTGAATGGCGACGGATCGCCTCGGCGAGTGCCTTGGTGTTCTTGGTGAAAATAATGAGATTCCCCTCTGCTGTGGCTTCCGTTGCCTGGAGCAGAGCTTGGGCCTCTTCGCCTTCCGCCGGGATGGTCAGTTGACGGTATTCCTGACCGTAGATGCCGTTGTGGGTCTTGGTGCCCCTGATGGTCATGCGGAGGTTCTCGCCGTCATCGACTTCTATCCGAACCCCCTTGGCGAGTTCGCTGGGCCGGCACCCGGTGAGACTCATGATGGCCAGCACCAAGCGGTGCGGTGAACTTTTTGGGAAGCTCCTCCAGAACAAGGTGCGCCAGTTGGCGGGAAGACGGCCAAGCCCTTTGCGTTTGGCCGTCGAACGCGGCGTTTTGTCCTCGGCGTTCCATCGGCTTTGGATCTTGGCGTCCAGATGCGTGTGTTCCTGGTCCGGCGGGTAGCGGCGAAGCACCCTGAGGGGGTTCTCCAGCTGCTGGCATGCGGTGAACCATAGCGGGTCTTTGTTTTTCTGCAGCCGGTTGAGCGTGACTAGTCTTTTTTGGAGAACCGCAAGCTGGGTGGCAACCAGGGCAGCTCTGTAGTAAAAGTATCCGTTCCCGGTCTGGGCATACTCCTCCGGCCACTTGCGGTTTCGGTGGAGTCGCCTTGTTGCTGCCTGGTATTGTTGCATGGTGGCGGGGGAGGGAACCTCCCAACTTTGGACCAGCTCCCTGGCTTGGGTGATGAGTCTAAAGGCTTCCTCTTTGGACAGAGTGGCAGGGTTGCCTTGGTGGTTCGCTGGATTCTTCAGGTTAGCCAGGGCGGGTTTGGGCTGACGCCCATCGGAGTCCGCCCTTTTTTCGCTGTCGCTCAAAAAGGACGCACCCCGACCACCCGCCACATTATTCCACGCAAAAGTGCCGGTGGAATAATGTACTGGATTTGCTGTTTCGAATTGCCGATATTGAGTCATGTGTGTTGTCCCTCCTTATGATGTGAGTGTTGATGTGCCCCTGACGAGGCTGGATTGTATTTGTGCGCAATTTGTACGCACGATGCGAACAAATGCCCTCTTTTGTCCGGTTTTTTCGTGGGGCAAATAGACCTTGCCTCATCCCGAAAACCTTTGTATAAGAGGCAAAACGAGTGATAGCCACCTTAGCTCAGTTGGTAGAGCAACTGATTCGTAATCAGTAGGTCTGGGGTTCGAGTCCCCAAGGTGGCTCCAGGAAAAAAGGGATTTCAGGCCGCGGCCTGAAATCCCTTTGCTGTTTTTGGGCCACCCCACCAAATTGTTCGGTTCCATACCAAATTGTCGCCCCTGCGACAGCCGTGCCGCGCAGCGGTTCCCTGCCGGTTGATCCGCTCTGCCTTCTTTCTTCTTAATTGTCTGTAATAGCGTTGTAATTACAGACAGGCCCCTTGTGGCACACCCCTTGCTCTACTCTTCGCTAACGGCAAACAACCAGCACGAGGCAGACCATGGGGGCGACCGCGATTTTCGAGGAACGGCAGGACCAGATCCACCGCAAGGGGGATGCCCCCTTTGCCATCTCCTGCAACAAGGAGAGCTTGGCCGGCGCGGTGAGCCAGCGTGCCTGCGTCTTCTGTGGCTCACGGGTGGTGCTCTACCCCATCGCCGACGCCCTCCATCTGGTGCACGGTCCCATCGGCTGCGCCGTCTATACCTGGGACATCCGCGGCGCCCTCTCCTCAGGGCCGGAACTGCACCGCCTGAGTTTCTCCACCGATCTTCAGGAGCGGGACGTCATCTTTGGCGGCGAAAAGAAGCTCTATGCAGCGCTCACGGAGCTCATCGGCCGCCACCGGCCCAAGGCGGCATTCGTCTACTCCACCTGCATCGTCGGCATCATCGGCGACGACCTTGCCGCGGTCTGCAAACGGGTTTCCGAGGAGAAGGGAATCCCCGTCCTGCCCGTGCAGTCCGAGGGATTCAAGGGCAACAAGCGGGCCGGCTATGCCGCAGCCTGCAACGCCATGCGCCAACTGGTGGGCACCGGCGACACCAGCGGCATCCCGCGCCACAGCATCAACATCCTGGGCGACTTCAATCTCGCCGGCGAACTCTGGCTCATCCGCCACTACTACGAGCGGATGGGGATCACGGTGGTGGCCAATATCACCGGCGACGGCCGGGTGGCGGACATAGAGCGGGCCCACGGCGCCTCCCTCAACGTGGTCCAGTGCTCCGGCGCCACCATGGATCTCGCCCGGATGATGGAGAAGGATTTTCAAATCCCCTCGGTGCGCGTCTCCTACTTCGGCGTCGAGGACATGGCCGAATCCCTCTACGCCGTGGCGCGCTTCTTCGACGACGATCCTGCCATCATGGCGCGGGCCCAGGAAGTGGTGCGCGAGGAGCTTTCCACCCTGCTTCCGGAGCTTGCGCACTACCGCAGCGCGCTTGCCGGCAAGAAGGCGGCGATCTACGTCGGCGGGGCCTTCAAGGCCTTCTCCCTGGTCAAGGCCTTCCGCCTCATCGGCATGCAGGTGGTGATGGTGGGCTCGCAAACCGGCACGCCCGAGGACTACGAAGAACTCCAGGCGATCACCGATCCGGGCACCATCATTGTGGACGACTCGAACCCCTTGGAGCTCTCCGCCTTTCTCAAGGAGAAGGAGGTGGACCTCTTCGTGGGCGGGGTCAAGGAGCGGCCCATTGCCTACAAGCTCGGCGTGGCCTTCTGCGACCACAACCACGAGCGCAAGGAGATGTTGGCCGGTTTCGAGGGAATGCGCAACTTCGCCCGCGAGGTCTATGCCTCGGTGACGAGCCCGGTCTGGCGCTGGGTGCCACGGCGGGGAGCGGGAAGCCGTGAGGCGTGAAGCGTGAGGCGACAAGCGAAAAAGCTGCCGCTTTCTTAAGCCGCACATAAGGGCACGAAATCTGATTCAAGAAACAACCGGAGAGATCGCATCATGGGCAAGAAGCTGCCGAACTATATCTCCACCACCAACGCCTGCAAGCTTTGCCGGCCGCTTGGCGCCTGCCTCGCCTTCCGCGGGGTCGAAGGGGCGGTGCCCTTTCTCCACGGTTCCCAGGGCTGCGCCACCTACATGCGGCGCTACATCATCAGCCATTTCAACGAGCCCATCGACATCGCCTCCTCTTCGCTCGGCGAGAAGAACGCTATCTACGGCGGCGGCCCGAACCTGAAGCAGGGGCTCAAGAACGTGACGGCCAAGTACAAGCCGCAGCTCATCGGCATCGCCACCACCTGCCTCACCGAGACCATCGGCGACGACGTGGCCATGATCTTGAACGAATATGGCCGCGAGTTTGGCGCCGAAGGCGAGATGCCGCTCATGGTGCGGGTCTCTACCCCGAGCTATTCCGGCACCCACATGGAGGGGTTCCACGGTGCGGTGCGCGCCCTGGTCGAGCAGCTTACCGAGGCTGGCGAAGGCGGTGATGGACTGAATCTCCTGCCCGGCTTTGTCTCGGCAGCGGATCTTCGTTACCTGAAGGATGTGGTGGCGGACTTTGGTCTTTCCGCCACGCTGTTGCCCGACTATTCGGACACCCTGGATGGCCCGGCCCTGGCCGATTACCCACTCATCCCGAAGGGCGGGACTCCCATTGGTGCCATTCGCGCCATGGGCGGCAATCGGGCCACCATCGAGTTCGGCCGGACCTTGGGCGAGAAGGAGGGTGGCGGGCCGATTCTGGCCGACCGGTTCGGCGTGCCGCTCTCTCGCCTCGGCATGCCTATCGGCCTCCGTGAGAGCGATTCCTTCCTGGCAACCCTTGCGGAGTTGTCCGGCCAGCCGGTGCCCGAGCGTCATGCTGCGGCACGTGGGCGTCTCATCGACAGCATGGTGGACGGCCACAAGTACCTCTCCGGCAAGAAGGCGGTGGTCTATGGCGAGGAAGATCTGGTGGTGGGGTTGACCAGCTTTCTTGCCGAGATCGGCGTCACCCCGGTGCTCTGCGCCTCGGGCGGCCGGAGCGGGCGCCTCGAAGAGGCGATCCGTGAGGTGCTCGGCGACCTGCCGGTGGCCATGCCGGTGGTGCGCGAGGATGTGGACTTCCACGACATCGAGGAGATGGCCATTGCCGCGAAGCCCGACTTCCTCATGGGCCACTCCAAGGGCTACGCCATGGCGCGGCGTGCAGGCATTCCCCTCATCCGGGTCGGTTTCCCGATCCATGACCGCCTGGGCGGCCAGCGTATCCTCCACCTGGGGTACCAGGGGGCGCAGCAGCTCTTCGACGTGGTGGTCAATGCCCTCATTGAAAAGAAGCAGGAGGATTCGCCGGTTGGCTACAGCTACATGTGAGCACCTGGCGTTGCATACGAAAATCGGGTAGGGCGCGGCCCTGCCTGTCAATACTGAGAAAGGAGAGCGGTTATGGAAACCTTGATGGGCATGGATATCTCGAAACACCCCTGCTTCAACCCCGCAGTGAAAGGGCAATTTGGCCGTATTCATCTGCCGGTGGCGCCCAAGTGCAACATCAAATGCAACTTCTGCAACCGCAAGTACGACTGCGTCAACGAATCACGCCCCGGCGTGACCAGCAACGTGCTCAACCCGGAGCAGGCCGTACTCTACCTGCGGCAGGTCCTGGCCAAGGAGCCGCGCATTACCGTGGTCGGCATTGCCGGCCCGGGCGACCCATTTGCCAACGCGGAGGAAACCATGGAGACCCTGCGCCTGATCCGCGCGGAGTTCCCGGAGATCATCCTCTGTCTTGCCTCGAACGGCCTGGGCATCGCGCCTTATATTCCGGAGTTGGCGGCACTCAAGGTCTCCCACGTGACCATTACCGTGAACGGTGTGGATACGGAGGTGGTGGAAAAGGTCTACAGCTGGGTGCGCGACGGCAATGTGGTCTACCGCGGCCACCAGGCGGCGGAATTGCTCCACTCCCGGCAGATGGCCGCAGTTCGGTCCTTGAAGGAACACGGCATCACGGTGAAGATCAACACCATCGTCATCCCGGGTATCAACGACCACCATGTCGAGGCGGTGGCCGTGCGGATGAAGGAACTGGGCGCAGATCTTTTGAACTGCATGGCCATGTTCCCGAACGTGGACACTCCTTTTGCCAATATCCCGGAGCCGAGCAAGGCTGAGATCGCAGCGATCCGTGAGAAGGCGGAGCAGTATTTGCCGCAGATGCGCCACTGCACCCGCTGTCGTGCCGATGCTGTTGGGCTTTTGGGCGAGGACAAGTCCGCCGAATTCCGCGGCTGCCTTTCGGCCTGCGCCTCGACCCCGGCATTACCACCGGAAAAGCGTCCTTATGTGGCAGTGGCCACCATGGAGGGGGTGCTGGTCAACCAGCACCTCGGCGAGGCGACCCGTTTTCAGATTTACGAACAGAAAGGAGAGGGCTTTGCCCTGATTGAGGAGCGGCCTGCGCCCAAGGCGGGCAATGGCGGGTTGCAGCGCTGGATCAGTGTGAGTCGGGTGCTGAACGATTGCCAAGCCCTCTTGGTGAGCGCCTTGGGGGATTCCCCCCGTGAGGTGCTGGAGAAGTCGGGCATCAGGCCGGTGGCCATGAGCGGCTTCATCGAGGATGGTTTGAAGGCGGTTTACAACGGCGGCAACCTTGAGGCCATGAAGGGGCGACGCGTTCCCTGCACCAAGGGCGTCTGCTCGGGCAGTGGCGGTGGCTGTAATAGCTGATCGCAACTATCGACACAACTGACAAGGAGAAGCACATGAAGGCAACCTGGGAAAAGGTATTCGAGTACGCATCCATGCCGGTACACGGCACCATGTCGCGCAAGCTGCGCAAGGGTGTGAAGGTCCAACTCAACGAGGGCAAGGTCTACGAGGAGGCGGTCCTCTTCCTCGGCGAGTTTGTCCGCATCACCGAGACGGAGAAGAACGGCACCAACGTGAACACCTACTATGACTGGGACAAGATCAGTTCGGTGCGCACTTACAGTCCCAAGGAGTAAGGAAGAAAAGGGCTTGCATGGGCGTTATGTTTTTCGTAATATAACGCCCATGAAAAAAGAAAACCGGAAAAAGAAGGCGGTGGGAACTGGCTTGCGCTGGCGGGGGCGGCTCTGGCTGGAAGGAGCGGAAGGCACCTTCCTTGGCTACGGCCGGGTGGTGCTTCTGGAACGGATAGAAGAACACGGCTCCCTGGCCAGTGCCGCCCGTTCCATGGAGATGTCCTACAAACATGCCTGGGATCTCCTCGCCTCCATGACCCGCCAGGCCGGCTGCCCGCTGGTTGTGACTGCCCGGGGCGGCAAGGGTGGCGGGGGCGCTACTCTCACCCCGGCAGGGAAGAAGGCCATTGCCCTCTTCTGGAAGTACCACGACCGCTTCCAGAAAGAGTTGGAGGCGATGAGTGGGGAGTTGCAGGAACTCCTCTGCGATGAGGAAGAGTTGAAAACGCAAAGGAGAAAGTCATGAAGAAGAGTGTTTTGGTTGGGAAAAGTTGCCTGCTTCTGCTCTTTGCAATCGTGGCCCTGTTTGCCACGGCAGGCCGCGCATGGGCGGAGACCGAACTGCTCGTCTCGGCTGCCGCCTCCCTCACCGAGGCATTCAAGGAGATCGGCCTCCGCTTTGCCGCAGCCAATCCGGGGGTAAAGGTCAACTTCAACTTTGCCGCCTCAGGTCCGCTCTTGCAGCAGATCGTGCAGGGCGCTCCAGTGGATATCTTCGCGGCGGCGGATCAGGAGACCATGGACCGTGCCGAAAAGGGCGGCCATCTCGCACCCGGCAGCCGGGTGAACTTCGTGGCCAACAGCCTGGTGCTGGTGACCCCGCCCGCCAATGCTACCATCCGTTCCCTGGCCGACCTGAACACGCCTGCGGTGCGCAAGATCGCCATCGGCAAACCGGAGTCGGTGCCTGCGGGCCACTATGCCAAGGGAGCGCTGGAGAAGGAAGGGCTCTGGCAACCGCTCTCCCCCAAGTACGTCATGGCCATCTCGGTGAAGCAGGCCTTGGAGTATGTCCAGCGGGGCGAGGTGGAGGCGGGCTTTGTCTATGGTTCCGATGCCGTGGCCGCCCGGGAACGGGTGCGGGTGGTGGCCGAGGTCCCTACCACGACCCCCATTGTCTATCCCGCAGCCGTGGTGGCAACGAGCCCGCATCCCAAGGAGGCGGCGGCCTTTCTCCGTTTTCTGCGCGAGTCCGAGGCGCAGGGGATTTTTCGGAAGTATGGTTTCAAGCGGCCCTAGTGCGGCCGGGAGGTTCGTATGCCCAATCTCGCCCCCCTCTGGTTGACCCTCAAGGTGGCTGCCGCGGCCACGGCCCTTTCCCTGGGCCTTGCCGTGGCCTGTGCCTGGCTTGTGGCGCGCCGCCGTTTCTGGGGCCGCGAACTTCTGGACGCCCTCTGCACCTTGCCGCTGGTGCTGCCGCCCACGGTGCTCGGCTACTACCTCATCGTGCTCTGGGGCCGCAACGGCTGGCTGGGTGGCTGGGTGCACGAGCGCCTCGGGCTGACCCTGATGTTCACCTGGCAGGGCGCCGTGCTTGCTGCAGCGGTGGTCTCTTTTCCGCTCCTCTTTAAATCCGCCCGTGCCGCCTTCGAATCGGTGCCCGCCGAATACGAGCAGGCCGCCCGTATTTTAGGCGACCACGAACTGGCCCTTTTCTGGCGCATCACCCTGCCGCTGGCCTCCCGGGGCTTGCTTGCCGGGGTGATGCTCGCCTTTGCCCGTGCCATGGGTGATTTCGGTGCAACCCTCATGGTGGCCGGCAACATCGAGGGCCGCACCCAGACCGCGGCCATGGCGGTTTTCGATGCCGTGGCAGCCGGTGACTATTCCCTGGCCAACACCCTGGTGGCCATCATGTCGCTCACCTGTATTGCGATTCTGGTCACCACCAATATCCTCATGGCTCGCCGGAGGTACGCATGATGAAGCTTTCGGTCGACATCCACAAGACCCTGCGTTCCCGGGAGCGGGAGTTCCATCTCCACGCCACCTTTGCCGCAACGGACGATTGCACCGTGATCTTCGGCCCTTCCGGTTCGGGCAAGAGCCTCACCATCCAGGCCATTGCCGGGCTTGTTGCCCCGGACCACGGCCGGATCCAGGTGGGCAGCGAAGTGCTCTTCGACCAGGCCGCAGGGATCGATCTCCCTGCACGTTCCCGGAAGGTGGGCTACCTCTTTCAGGACTACGCCCTCTTCCCGCATCTGACTGTGCGGGAGAATATCGCCTACCCCCTCAAGAAGCCATGGCAGTGGGGGATGCCCGCCGCGATTCGTGATGCGGTGGAGGCGATGATGGCAAGTTTCGAGATTGCGCAGCTTGCTGGCAACCATCCCCATGAGCTTTCCGGTGGCCAGAAACAGCGGGTCGCCATGGCCCGTGCCCTGATCCGCAGGCCGTCGCTCCTTTTGCTGGATGAACCCTTCTCCGCCTTGGACGCCACCCTGCGCCAGCGGATGCGCCTGGAACTGCTCGAATTGCGCAAGCGTTTCGCGGTGCCCCTGGTGGTGATCACCCACGACCCGGCGGATGTGGAGGTCTTTGGCGATACCCTGGTGGTCTTCGAGCAGGGGAGGGTGGCCGAGGTGGGCCGGCGGCAGGCGAATTCCGGCGGCTGGCGCCAAAAGGTCTGCCACCTCTCCCGCTGGCGCGAGGGAATGCGGGGCCACGAGGAAAAGGCGGTTGGTTGAAACGGTGAGAGATTCGGAGGGCTGAACCATGGCGATCATCGACAGTACGTTGCGGGAGGGATTGCAGGCCGTGGGCATCGCCTTTCCCTTGGCCGAGAAAGTGGCCTTGGTGGGTGAGCTTCTGGCCATTGGTGTCGAGGAGATTGAAATCGGCATTGCCTGCAGCCGTGAAACAGAGGTGGCGGAGTTGGTGCAGGGGATACGGGCTGCACATGGCCGTGCGCCCCGTCTGGCCCTCTGGTCGCGTTGCCGGGCGGAGGACATCGCCCTGGCCAGCCATCTCGACCTCAATGTCCTTTCGCTCTCCATTCCGGTCACCGAGCGGCTCCTTCGCAGCAAGATGGGTTGCTCGCCGCGCGAGGCCTTGGACCTTGTTGCCCGTTCCATCCGGCAGGCGCGGGAGTCCTTTGCCTATGTCTCCCTCGGCCTTGAGGATGCCACCCGGGCGGAACCGGAGTTTCTCGATGCCGTAGTGGCCTGTGCCGCCAGGGCAGGAGCCAGCCGGGTTCGCTTGGCGGATACCGTGGGCATCGGCTCGCCCGGTACCGTTGCCCGTTTGGTTTCCCGGGTGCGGGAGCGGAGCGGTCTTGCAGTCGGGTTCCACGGTCATAACGATTTCGGCATGGCCACGGCCAACGCCATTGCTGCATTGGAAGCGGGTGCGACCTGGATCGACGCCACCGTGCTCGGCCTTGGTGAACGGGCCGGCAACGCGCGGCTCGAAGAGGTGGTGGCGTATCGTAGCCTGCGGCAAAGCATGGGCAAATACGACTTGCTTCGCCTTCGTTCCCTCTGCCATCGTGTGGCCGGGATGGCTGGCCGTCCGGTTGCCCTACAGCAGCCGGTGATCGGTGAGGGAATCTTTGCCTGCGAGACAGGTTTGCATCTCTTGGGACTGCTCGACGACCCGGCGAGCTACGAGCCCTTTGCCCCTGCAACGGTGGGTGGCGAACGCCGTCTCTATTTCGGGGCCAAGAGTGGACTCAAGGCGGTGGAGCGTTCGCTACGGGCTGCAGGCGTTATTCTGCCACAGAGCGGACTTGAGAAGGTGGTTTCTTCCCTGCGCGAACAGGCGGAGGAGAGGCCGCTCGCCGCGGAGGATCTGCCTGATTTTGCCTTGCGGGTCGCGGCAGGATAGGGCGGATCAGACAGTTGCCGCTCCCGCAATTCCGGCGAGTTGTTGGGCCGCATTTGTTATGCGGCATGTCGGTCAATGTATGCAACCTAACCATATTCTGTCTAGCCGCTTTTCAACGGTTTCTTTAACATCTTTGGGTAAATCATTTCCCAAATGTATGCCCCAACCAATAAGCTCAGGATTGATTGAAACATCTACAGGGTCTTCGTTATCTGAATAAATTAGAGGGTCAGTTTTTGGGTCAAAATCATAGCCATGAGGCAAAACTGGCCGTGAATAAAAATTATAGCGAATGCCCATAAGTAGCGTCCATCCTAGCTCGGCTTCAGTGTCATCAGGGTAACCAGAACTCTCCCCGCCAATATTGATAAACTTCGGCTTACCGGTAATTGCCTCACGGACTATTTGTGACATCGAATTCGCTAGAGCGTCTGCCAGCTGGATGCCAAGGCAGTTTTTTGAGTTTTGTTCTGGGTGAAATTGCAGATGATTTAGCTCTGGGTATTTTTTCATGGCATTTATGGCTGAACGAACCGATGGGAACATGCCCTCATCGAAGTGTGCAGCAACGCCAGCGGGAGAAATACCGTTCTTTCTAAATATTTTTTGCATTGCTTCAATTGCTTCAATTCCCAAATTTTTTCTGTTTTTTTCAGCGGTGAACATGAAAGCAACTCTGCAATGTTCTCTTATTATTCCGAATAGGTCTTGCCTGAGGTTTTGTAGCGAAAGATTGCCACTCATCCTCGCGCCGCTTTTAAATTCTTCTTTTCCAGGAACGAGCCCAGCTTTAATAAGTGCCGAGCTGATTTCTGAATCTATTTCATCTTCGGCAATGACAAATGCTGAGACAATAAACCCAAGGTCATTGTGAATGCTTTCGTCTACATATAAATTCATGGTTTGGTACGTTTTATTTTCGCCGCATAACATTGTATTGGGCAGAATGAGCCAATACGGTCATTGGCTTACTGCTTTTTCGAGCATGGCTGGGGGGCTCTTCGTTATGCGAGATGCTCGCCGCTGGGGAGCCATAACTTGCGGATAGATTAACAGACGTTTTGGGGAAATTCCACCGACATGTATGGGCCAGCCAGGGGAAAGGCGCGCGGTTCAACAGGCCGTTGCCGATGCCAACCGAGCGAAGCGGGCAAGAAGGGAATGAGCCTCGGGACATTCCCGCACGGTAGCCAGCAGGGCGGAGGGGGTGAGCCCATCGGCAATCAGTTGTTCGCTATCGGCTGCGATTTCGGCGGCCATAACCGCCTGCGTATATTCGGGATGGAACTGCACACCCCAGGCGCATTCGCCGATCCGGAAGCCGTGGCGTGGTTCGAAGTGGTTGCGGGCAAGGAGAGTTGCCCCAGGTGGGAGGGAGAGAACGCTTTGGCTGTGAAAGGCGTGGGCAGGAAAAGTTGATGGCAGGCCGGCAAAGAGCGGATCGTCTGCTGCGGCGGGCAGGAGTTCCACGGCAACGGTGCCGATCTCCGGACCCTGCGGGTGGTAGTCCACCCGGCCACCCATGGCTGCGGCCAGCAGCTGGTGGCCGTAGCAGACGCCGAGCAGGGGAATCCTCATCGTTACCAGTGCAGGCAGCCACTGGGTAAGGGCGACACTCCAGGGAAGTTTGTCGGTGACCATGGCGTGCGAACCGGTGATGACCACGCCACCGCATTCTTCAGGCCGAGGCAGTTTCTCACCCTCTTCGACAAGAACGAGCCGGATTTGTTCCGCCGGAAGCCCAAACCCTGCGGCCAGCCAATCCTCGAAATCGCCGAAGCGTTGCCGCACCGCCTCCATGGCGCTGCCGGCCTTGAGGATGACAAGCGGTCGTTTCATCCGTTGCCACACCGGGTGAAGTGGCTGGCCACGAAGGCCTGCACCTCTTCGGCGGTGTGGAGGATCTGCGCCAGATCCGTCTCGTTGGGCGGGGTGTGGCAATAGCTCTCCTGATCGCAGATTTCCTGGAATGCGTCGATGAAGAGGAGTCGTTCCCTGAGGCCGGGGTCCAGGGAAAGGTGGCGTTCCAGCGAGAGGATGAGGTCGCGCATGGTGTGGTTATCGGCCAGGTCT
Source organism: Thermodesulfobacteriota bacterium (assembly GCA_040757055.1). Lineage (GTDB taxonomy): Bacteria > Desulfobacterota > Desulfobulbia > Desulfobulbales > Desulfurivibrionaceae > JAJZRJ01. The sequence continues at coordinate 14,908 of JBFLXY010000018.1, forward strand.
CCGTGGAACATGAGCAGGGCCATGATGTGTTTTTCAATGGCCATGGCCGCGAGGTTGTAGAGCACTTCGGCGGTGAAGACCTCGCGCCGTTTTGTCGCGGCACCGAGAGCGGTTTTCAGGTAGTCGTTGCCTTCCTTGTTGAACTGCCGCCAGTCCTCCAATTGCACGAGCTGCATGGGCGGTCGCCTGCTGGTGTTTCCGTGTTTTATCGGGTGGACCAAGTGGACGCAATGGAGATGATGGACGAGGTGGGCCTGCGCCTCACTGCCCCGCGTTCCTGTCGTCCACCCCTTCACACCCACCAGATCTGCCGTTTGGCCGGGTTGCCGTTTTTTTCAAAGACATCGCCGGACTCCTTGAGCACCGCGTCAAGCTCCTCCACCGTGAAGTGATAGCCGTCTTCCGCGGCCAGGGCGACAAACTCCTCCCGGGTGCCGGGGACATCGTATTTGGCCCGCAGATGTTTGTCTCCGCCGCCGGCAATAAGCAATGCTTCTACGTCTTTTCTCGCCATGGTCGTTCTCCTTTTCTCGAGTGAATATGGTGCAATGTCTTAGATTCTTCTGCGTTGGCAGATGAGCTCCGTGGGCTGCCAGCCGAGCTTGCGGTAAAATTCCAGGGCCGCGCCATTGTTCCGGTCGGCGAGCAGCTGCAGGCGGCCGATCTTTCTCTCTCCGGCCCACTGCTCCAGGGCTGCCAGCAATTCCCGCCCAACGCCCTTGCCTCGCCACGTTTGCGCAACCACCACATCCTCCACCAGGAGGGCGAAGCCGCCCTCTGCCGTGGAGATGGTCAGTTGCCCGGAACACATGCCGATGACCTGCCCCGCTGCCTCGGCAACAAAAAGGACCGCCGCATCGTGGGCCAACAGCATGGTCAGCGCCTGGTGCTGCCGGGCCGCATCGAAGTCAAAATCCGCCTCGATGGCAAAGAGCGACCGGAGCAGATCGACCAGGGCATCAAGGTCATCGGGCCTGGCGAGGCGGATCACGGCATGGACCATCTCTCCCTCCGCTTCAGCTGCTGAATTCGATGCGGATGGAGTCCTCTCCCACCGGGAACAGGGTGTAGTGCCTCCCTCGGGTACATTGCGCCGCATGATTGCGAGCGGCCTCCTGCAGTCGCTCGATATCGCCATGCACAACGGACTCGTCCGCCTCGCTGTTCACGTGGACCAGAATCTCCAGGTCGTTGTCGGTGAACTGGAGCAAAAAGGAGTTGTGCTCCAGAAAGACCAGATCGTCATAGGCATAGGAGATGCCCATGCCTGCCTCCTCGACAATGGTTTTGACCAATCCTAGTGGTTTGAGGCCCATTCCGAGATCTCCCGTTTGCTCTGTGTGCAAATCCTCTGTGTCGATCACAAATCCTCGGCCTTGCTGAGGAGATATGTGTCCCGCCATCGGGCGCCGCAGGTCGCGCAAAACATGGAAACCTGCATCTGGTCGGAGCCCGTCTTTTCCACCGGCGCACTTGCCTTGATCGCCTTGGACCCGCATTTCGGGCAACAGGTGCCCTTGGACTCCAGGTATGAGCGAAAGGTCATGGGCCATCCACCCTATGCGGTGATCAGATACTTGGCCGGAGGTTCGCCCTCCTCAAGGCCGTCCAGGATCGCATCGATCGCCTCTTCGCTGTCCACGCCCTTGAACCACCAGTTCTCCGGCTGGATCACCATGATGGGCCCGGACTCGCACTGCTTGAGGCAGGTGGTGGCGCTGATCAGGCAGTCCAGCCCCCGGTCGAGCACCTCTTCTTCGATGTATTGCAGAAACCCTTCGGTCTGTTTGTGGCAAATGCCCTTCTTGTCGCCGGCAACCCGGAAACTCTGGCAAACGATGATCTGACGCGCTGGAATAGCCATTGTGGTGTCTCCTCTGTATGGTGAATGTTATTTTTTGTTTTTTCCTTTTTTGCCGCCGCCGTAGAGCACATCCACCGAGCCTTCGACATTGTCTTCAAGGAGCAGCACACTCAGGCCGTGGCGGCCCAAGACCTCCCGTGGCTTTTGCCCGGCGCTGGAGGCGAGAAGGACAAAGCAGTCCTTGAGAATTTCCGCCACCTGCTGCCAGCGGGTATCACCGCTGCCGGGCTCGGGAAGGTCGCGAGCTCCGAGCAGGCAAGCCAGGCCGTCCTCCCTCGGGCCATAGATCAACGCCTTGATGGCCTGACCGAGGTGGAGATCGATATCCATGCCGTTGGAACTGAGCACCGCCACATTGGGCCTGGCTGCGGTGGGCTTGGGCATGTCCAATCCACCTTCGCCCGCCGAGGGAAGAGCCTCGCCCCGGAGTTGCTCCTGCACACACACAGCAGGGATATGCCGGCTTGCCGTTGCTGCCAGGGCCGCCATGGACTCTTCCGAGGGTAGGGGCAGTTTCTCTTCCGTTTTGAGCCATCCCTTGCCAGGGAGCAGGCTCATGGATTCCACCCCAAGTGCTGCGGCTTTGCGGGCAATCTCTTCAATCTCCTCTTCATTGACCCCGGCATAGACCGTGGTCAGGAGGCAGACCGCAATGCCTGCTGCCTTGCAGGCCGCGATGCCCTTGGCTTGCTCCTCGATCAGAATCCCGGCCGCTTCCGCCAGGGGGATGTTGCGCTTGCCCGGCCTGATCCAGGTGTAGATTTTCTGCACCGACTGGGCAGTGGCCGCATCCATCAGCAGGGTAACCCTGCGCACACCCTGCCCGGCAAATCCCTCGGCATGTTCAGTAAGGCCGAGCCCCAGGGTTGTTATTCCCAAGGGCAAGGCAGGATGCTGCTCGTGCAGCGCGGCCAGGAGTTCCTTGGTCATCGTCACGGTGGCCATGGGGTCTCCCGGGCCATGGATATCGAGGCCGGCGAGTTCGTTTCCCTGGGTCAGGAGATCCGCAATCCAGGTCAGTGCGCCACGCAGAGGCACCGCCTGGGGCAGTTTCTCCTCCCCGCAAAAACGGATGCGGGCAGCTGCCTGCGGGGCCATCGGCAGGGTGAGCCACTGGGGACTCTTGCCGCAACACCCATGCTTGCTCTTGGGGAAATGGAGAATGGTCACGCCTGCCTCCTGGGAGAGGGGGAAGAGGCGCCGAAGGGATCACTTCCTCCGGCGCCGCCGTGTGTACTCGTTTCTGGGAACAGGCGTTCATCCTGTTCCCAGGTCTTCTGCGGAGCAGGAACCTACAGGACCAGCTCGAACTTCGACTCGGGATCGTCCCTGTCTTTGCGGTCGAGCAACACACCGAGGATCTTCTCCAGCAGCCGGAGGCCGCCTTTGTAGCCCACGGTGGGGAAGTACTGGTGCCCCTGCCGGTCCAGGATGGGGAATCCCCAACGTACGTAAGGAATGTCCTCATCACGGGCAATGTACTTGCAGTAGGTGTTGCCGATGATCAGGTCCACCGGCTCATTCTTGATCCACTGATGGAGCAGGAACATGTCGCCCGCGGCCCTGACGTTGACCTCGCAGCCCATATCCTTGGTGATCTCCTTGATCCGTTTTTCAAACTTCTTGCCCGGCGTACCGGTGACGATGTGGATCGGCTTCATGTCCATGGAGACTAAAAACTCGGTCATGGCGATGAGCTGATCCGGGTCGCCGACCAGGGCCACCTTCTTGCCGTAGAGATACTGGTGCATGTCCGAAATCATATCCACCAGCTGCCCGCGCTCGTGGGCAATCTCCTCGGGGATGGTCACGCCGGCGATGGTCCGCAGGGCGTCGATGAACCGGTCCGTGGCCTTGAGACCATAGGGCATGTCCAATATCGAACACGGAACCTTGTGCTGCTTGTCGAGCTCGCGGGCCGCGTCGGCGGAACACCAATCGCCCAGGGCCAGGGTTCCCTTGGAGTCCCCGGTGCTTTTCAGCTCGGCCACCGTGGTGCCGCCTTCCGGAAACATCTTGTACTCGCCGGAGAGCGGGCCGTTCAGCACGCCGGAGGTGTCCGGGAACAGGATGGTCTTTACCCCGATCATCCCGGTGATCCGCTTGATCTCCTCCATGTCGGCAGGTTCGACCCAGCCGGGGATGATGTTGACCTTGCCGTTCTTTTTACCGGTGGACTCAGCCATTCCGGCCATGGACTTGACCATGTTGGAAAAGCCGGTGACGTGCGATCCCACGTAGCTCGGGGTGGAGGCGCTGATCACATGCCTGCCCTCGGGGATCTTTCCTTCCGCAGCCGCCTTTTTCTTGATCTGGGGCAGATCGTCGCCGATGGTCTCGGAGAGGCAGGTGGTGTGGATGGCGATCACCTTCGGGTTATAGACGGTGAAGATGTTGTTGATCGCCTGCAGCATGTTGGCCTGGCCGCCGAAGACCGATGCGCCTTCCGTGAACGAACTGGTGGAGGCGGAGATCGGCTCTTTGTAATGGCGGGTCAGGGTTGAGCGGTGATAGGCGCAACAGCCCTGTGAGCCGTGGCTGTGCGGCAGGCAACCGTGGATGCCCAGCGCCGCGTACATGGCGCCGATGGGCTGGCAGGTCTTGGCCGGGTTGATGGTCAAGGCCGTGCGTTCCGTGATTTCCTTTGGTGTATGTCGTAAGAGCATTGGTTATTGCCTCATGTGTTTTTGGTTCGGCCGGTGAAATCACCGGCCGCATAGGTCTTATAGGACTCATAAGACCTATGCCTTTGCTTTTTCCCTATTCCCAGGCAAAGGTTGCGGAGAGCTGCGGGTTGGCCTCCCAGGGCGCCTTCATGTAGCTCCACACCTTGCTGTTCACCAGACGGTCGATCTCCTTGTAGAAGTTGACCGCCCCCTTAAATCCGGCATACGGGCCGCCGGAGTCGTAGCTGTGGAGCTGCTTCATGGGCACGCCCAGTTTCTGGATGGAGTATTTCTCCTTGATGCCGGCGCAGAAGATGTCGGGCTTCATGAGTTCCACCAGTTTCTCAGCCTCGTACTGGTTCAGGTCATCGATGATCAGCGTGCCCTTGTCCATGTCTGCGGCCAGGCCGTCATAATGCTTGAACTTGTAGCCTGCCTTTTCGAGGGCCTTCATCTCCTTGTCGCTTTTGCGCGGCTTGTAGCGGGTTGCATCCGGCTCGACCTCGATCTCCTCGATGTTGCGGCTGTCCGCATCCACCTGGATATTGGGGATCACCTGGCGGCCTTCATAGTCGTCCTGATGGCCGAACTCATAGCCCGCCGAGATGGTCTGCATCTTGAGCTCGTCAAAGAGCTCCTTGTAATGATGGGCCCGGGAGCCGCCGACAAACATCATCGCGGTCTTACCCTCGGTCCTGGGGCTGATTTCGGCGAGCGCTGCCTCGACCTCGGGCATCTCCTCGGCGATTACCGCCTCGACCTTGTCGATGAGCTCCTTTTCGCCGAAATACTCGGCGATCTTGCGCAGGCTCTTGGCCGTGGCCTTGGCGCCGATGAAGTTCACCTTGATCCACGGGATGCCGTACTTGGTCTCCATCATGTCCGCCACGTAGTTGATGGAACGGTGGCACATGACCGCATTGAGATCCGCGGTATGGGATGAGGCGAACTGGTCATAGGTCGAGTTGCCGGAGAAGGTCGAGATGCAGGTGACGCCGCATTTCTTGAAGATCCGGTCGATCTCGAAGCCATCGCCGCCGATGTTGTACTCGCCCAACAGGTTGATCTTGTACTTGCCTGGCTTCACCTCGTCGTTGAGGCCCACCAGATGGCGGAACACCTGGTTGTTGGCGATGTGATGGCCGGCGGACTGGGAGACGCCTTTATATCCCTCGCAGGAGAAGGCGTAGACATTGCAGTCGCCGAACTTCTCCTTCATGTTCCGCGTCACGGTATGGATGTCGTCGCCGATGAGGCCAACCGGACAGGTGGCGAACACGGCGATGGACTTGGGGTGAAAGAGGTCGTACGCCTCCTGGATCGCCTTGGCCAGCTTCTTTTCCCCGCCGAAGATGATGTCCGAGTCCTGCATATCCGTGGAAAAGCAGTAGGTCATGTAGTTCTCGCCGTCCGGACCGGGATCGGTCTGGTTGCGGCGGGTCAGCCACGCGTAGAAGCTGCAGCCGATGGGGCCATGCACCAGGTTGACGATATCGCGGGTCGGCCCCATGATGACGCCCTTGCAGCCTGCATAGGTGCAGCCGCGCATGGTGATGATGCCGGGGATGGTGCGCACGTTGGCGGTGAGCTCCGGCGTCTCGTTCTGCTGTGCCTCGTTGATCATGATCTGCTTGGCGCGTTTCCGGGCCACCTTGGGCGGGTACTTGCCAAGGAGCTCCGACTTGATATCGGCGGGGTCCCACTGCACCAGCTTTTTCTTTGCTGCTGTAGCCATAGTTATGTCCTCCCTATGAGATGGCCTTGACGCCAGTCTCGCCTGTCCTGACCCGGACCGCGTCGCCAAGCGGCAGGACAAAGATCTTGCCGTCGCCAGCCATGCCGGTCTGATTCGTATTGATAATGGCCTCCACCACGCAGGGCACCATCTTGTCCTCCACCACGGCGGTAACCAGCCGCTTGGGGTAGAGTTTGCCCTTTTCGCCGAGAAGGGCCGCGGCTTCCTCATGTCCCTGCACCGTTCCCTCGAGAATGGCCGGGCTGACAAAGCCCCTGCCCCGGCCGTGGGCCTCGTGGGCAAAAAAGGCGGCGACGCCGCAGTCGGTGAGGGCCTGCTTGGTCTGGTTCATCATGTTGATGCGTACGATGGCTATCACCTCTTTCATGCCGGCACCCCCTCCGCGGCGTACTGCGTTTCCTTGACGCCGGAACTGATGGTGTAGGACTCTTCCACCTCGGAGACGAAGATCTTGCCGTCGCCAAAGGCGCCCTTGCCGCTGGAGCGGGCCGAGTTCATCACGGTATCGATGAAGAAATCCTTGTCCGCCGTATTGATGACGCTCATCAGCATCACCTTGGGAAGCTCGTCGTAGGTCACCTCGCCGATCTTGATGCCGCGCTGCTTGCCGCGGCCTGCTACCGAATATTTGGTTACCGCCGGAAAACCCGCCTCCATGAGGGCGGCAAGGACCTTATCTGCTTTTTCCGGACGGACGATGGCTCTGATCATGGTCAACATGGTATGTTCTCCTTTTTCTGTTTATAGGTCCCATAAGTCCTATAGGACCTATGGCTTTTAGTTCATCAGGCCGTAGTCCATGAGCAGCTTTTCCAGCTCCTCGATCTCTAACGGCTTGGGAACCACGAACATCTTGTTTTCGTCGATGGCCTTGGAGAGCCCGCGGTATTCGTCGGCCTGCTTGGCCTCGGGCTTCCACTCGATCACGGTCTTGCGGTTGATCTCCGCCCGTTGCACGTCGTTGTCGCGGGGCACGAAGTAGATCATCTGGGTGCCGAGCTTCTTTGCGAACTCCTGGATCATCTCCTTCTCGTTATCCACGTTCCGCGAGTTGCAGATGAGGCCGCCCAGGCGGACGTTGCCCGAGGTGGCGAACTTCACGATGCCCTTGCTGATATTGTTGGCCGCGTACATGGCCATCATCTCGCCGGAGCAGACGATGTAGATCTCCTCGGCCTTGCCGTCGCGGATGGGCATGGCGAACCCGCCGCAGACAACGTCGCCCAATACGTCGTAGAAGGCGTAGTCAAGACCTTCGCTCTCCTCATAGGCGCCCAGGGATTCGAGCATATTGATGGAGGTAATGATGCCGCGGCCGGCGCAGCCCACGCCCGGCTCCGGGCCGCCGGACTCGACGCACCAGGTGCCGCCATAGCCGGCCTTGCGGATGTCCTCCAGCTCCACGTCCTCGCCCTCCTCGCGCAGGGTGTCCAGCACCGATTTCTGGGCCAAGCCGCCCAAGAGCAGGCGGGTGGAGTCCGCCTTGGGGTCGCAGCCCACCACCATGACCTTTCTGCCCATTTCCACCAGACCAGCCACGGTGTTCTGCGTGGTGGTTGACTTGCCGATTCCGCCCTTGCCGTAAATTGCTACCTTGCGCATGAGAAACCTCCTTTTCGTCTCTTTGGTATGTGGGTCGTGGTTCTTTACGATCGATCACGTGTTGTGATGCCTTTCCCCAGGGCAAGGGGTGTGCCAGCGGTGGACGGCGCACTGCTGTTTTTTGGTAACATGCTGAAATAATGGATGAAAATGAGTGACGAGCAGAGGGTGTGGGGCGCAGGCGGTAATGGTGGCGAAGGGCAGGTGCCATTCATTTTTGTCGCAAGCGCGACAATGGGGAAGCAATTGCGCCGCTTCTGTGGGGAACAAGGGAAACTACAAAAAAGGAAGTAAAGTATTTATACAGACCACAAATTGTACATTTATGTGAATCTATGAGTCGGGCGTGTTTTGCTAAAATTTGTAAAAACAACAAGTTGCGAGCATATCGACGTTGGCGTCCAAGGGAACGGAATTTGCAAACTCTTTGGCAGGCCGTTGAAAAATTTGTTTTTCCAGCGGGCTGCGTGCGCCCCACGGATGGGGCGTCACTTCCGCGGGTTCGTGGTTGAAAAGGTCATGGATGACTTTTCCAACATCCTGCCAGTGGCAAGCGCCAATTTCACGGGAGCAAAGCGAAGGTTATGGCCAGCAACACCCACAAGACAGGCAAGACCGACCACCTCGAAGTGCAGGCCCTCTATCAGATCGCACAACTGGTTGGTTCGGCCCTCGACCTCGACAAGGCCCTGGCCGAGATTCTCCGCGCCATGCACGAGATCCTGCGCATGGAGCGCGCCACCCTGGTGCTGGCGGACGAAAGCGGGAAACGCCTCGCCATCCGCGCCTCCTACGGCCTGACCAGGGCGGAACAGTCGCGCGGTATCTATCAAAGCGGCGAGGGCATCATCGGCAAGATCTACGAATCCCGCTACCCCTGCGTGGTGCCGGACATTCATCGCGAACCGCTTTTCCTCAACCGGACCGGGGCCCGCAGCCACCTGCCTAAGGGCGAGATTTCCTTCATCGGCGTGCCGGTGATGCTCTCCGACCGGGTGGTAGGGGTGCTCACCGCCGATCGTCTCTTCGGCCCCGAGGTTTCCTTCGAGGAGGACGTGCGCTTCCTCACCGTGGTGGCCACCCTGATCGGACAGTTTCTCAATCTGCACCAAGCCATTTCCCAGAAGGAACGGGTGCTGCTGGAGGAAAACGTCACCCTCAAGGCGGAGTTGCGTTACCGTTACAGCCACCACGGCATCATCGGCCAGAGCAAGGCGACTCAGGAGGTCTTCCGCGCCATCGACAAGGTGGCGCCCAGCCGGGCCACCGTCCTGCTGCTGGGCGAATCCGGCACCGGCAAGGAGCTGGTGGCCCGCGCCATCCATGAGGCGGGTTCCAGGCACGACCATCCTTTCATCAAGGTGAACTGCGCGGCTCTGCCCGAGAACCTGTTGGAAAGCGAACTGCTGGGCCATGAGAAGGGGGCCTTCACCGGCGCCTTGGGGATGAAGAAGGGGCGCTTCGAACTGGCGGACGGCGGCACCCTTTTCCTCGACGAGATCGGCGAGATGCCCATCACTCTCCAGGCCAAGCTGTTGCGTGTACTGCAGGAGCGGCAGTTCGAGCGCCTCGGCGGCAGCCGCACCATCACCGTGGATGTGCGGGTGATCGCCGCCACCAACCGCAGCCTTGAAGCCGCCGTGGCCGAGGGAACTTTCCGGCCCGACCTCTATTACCGGCTCAACGTGGTGCCCCTTCTCCTGCCGCCCCTTCGGGACCGCCGGGAGGACGTCCCGCTGCTGCTCGATCATTTTCTGCGGGAGAGCAACCGGAACAACCAGCGCGAGGTGCGCCTTTCCCGGGCGGTGCTGCGCTTCTTTGAAGAATACAACTGGCCCGGCAACGTGCGGGAGATGCAGAACCTCATCGAGCGGCTGGTGATCATGGCGGACCGCGAATGGATCGAGATCAACAGCCTGCCGTCCTACATGATGGAGGCTCCCTCTGCCGCCCCCGACAACGAGAGACGCCACGGAGGAGCAGGGACATCTACCCTGAATGGCCGGCCAGAGTCTTTTCCTGCGGAGGATGGCGGCAGCGGCCGGCGGCTCCTCGATCTGGAAAAGGAGGAGATCGTTGCCGCTCTTCGCCGCAACGGCTGGGTGCAGGCTCGGGCGGCGCGGGAACTGGGGCTGACCCAGCGCCAGATCGGATACAAGATGCGCAAGTACGGCCTGGAGCGGCCCCGGTTTTAGGAAGCCACGCCGTTCCGGAGGAGGCCGCCTCTAACGGAGAAGGCGCAGGAAATTGGCAAAGAGCGTCGCAAGGTCGGCCGCGGTTCTTTGCGCATGGACTTGGGCCGCGTCGAGAATGGCGCGGGGACTGATGTCCTGTGTCTGCAGGGAGGAGAGCCATTTCTGGTCCTTCTGGAGCCAGAGGGCGACATCCTCGGGCGCGGCGGCATGGTTGTCGAACTGAAGTCCGATGAGGTGGGGGCGGTCGATGACGGAAAGGGCCTCCACCTGGCATTCGGCCGAGGTCATCAGAACGACGAGGTGCTTGGGCAGCGGTTCCAGCGCCGTCTGGGCGTGCCACTTGAAGAGGGGCACTGTCTGGCCAATACCGCTGAACAGCGGATGCTCGCGGCCGTCGTGGGTGAGATGGCCCTGGGTGAAGCCGATGCTGCTGCAGAAATTGGGTCCGATGGTGGCGCCGAGAACCTGGGCCAGCAGCTGATGGCCCAGGCAGAAGCCGAGGCAGGGCATGTCCGCGGCCACCGCCGCGCGGAGCAGGCGTTTTTCCTCGATCAGGAAAGGATACTGCGCCTCCTGGTCCACGTTGGCGCCGCCGCCCAGGATGAGCAGGCCGGCGAAGCGGCGGAAGTCGGGCAGTGGCTCCGCCCAGACCCTGGCGATGACGAGTTCGGTGCGCAGTTTCTGCGCTGTCTTTTTGAGGAGAATCCCCGGCCCTTCCCAAGGGCTATGCTGCAACACGAGGAGTTTCATGGCGTTGTTCGATGGGGGAGAAAAGGCGGCGTTTCAGGCCGGTCGGGGCGATGGTCCCGGCCGGCCTGAAACGCGATTGCATGTTTTTATGGGGTATTGTGAAATTCGAAGCCGGCATAGGCCTCCATGCCATGCTCGCCCACGTCGAGGCCACGCATTTCCTCCTCCTCATCGACCCGGATGCCCATGGTGAGCTTGAGCAGAAGGAAGAAGAGGAAGGCCAGGGTGAAGCAGGCGATGCCGTAAGCGGCCACGCCAATGAGCTGGGTGACGAAGGAGTGCTTGGCGCTGAAAATTCCCACCGCCAGGGTGCCCCAGATGCCGCAGACGAGATGCACGGAAACGGCGCCCACCGGGTCGTCGATCCTGAGGCGGTCGAAGCCCATGACCGAGAGCACCACCAGCAGGCCGGCGATGATGCCGATAACCACCGCGCCCATGACGCTGACCACGTCGGCGCCGGCGGTGATGCCCACCAGGCCGGCCAGGGCGCCGTTCAGTGCCATGGTCAGATCTGGTTTCTTCTGAATCAGCCAGGAGAGCAGCATGGCGGCAACGATCCCGGCCGCGGCGGCCAGCGAGGTGGTGACGAAGACAAAGGAAACCGCCTCCGGGTTGGCCGACAGCACCGAGCCGCCGTTGAAGCCGAACCAGCCGAGCCAGAGCAGGAAGACGCCGATGGTGGCCAGGGGCATGTTGTGTCCCATGATCGGCTTGATGGTGTTGCCGACATATTTGCCCATCCGGGGTCCGAGCAAAAGGATGCCGGCCAGGGCCGCCCAGCCGCCCACGCTGTGGACCAGGGTGGAGCCGGCGAAGTCGTAAAAGCCCATGCTGTCGAGCCAGCCGCCGCCCCACTTCCAGCTGCCCACCCAGGGATAGACCAGCGCCACATAGAGGGTGGAGAAGATGAGAAAGCTGTGCAGCTTGACCCGTTCGGCCACGGCGCCGGAAACGATGGTGGCGGCGGTGGCGGCGAACATCGCCTGGAAGATGAAATCGGTCCAGTAGGTATAGATGCCGACGCCGTCGTCGCCCTTGACCATCATGGTCTCCGGGGTGGCGCCGATGCCGAAACCGGAGAAGCCGAACCAGCCGGCCAGGCTGAAATCTCCTGGGTACATCAAGTTGAAGCCGATCACGGCATAGGTCAGCAGGCCGATGGCAACGATGGCGGTATTTTTGAAGAGGATGTTGACGGTATTTTTCGCCCTGGTCATGCCGGCCTCCAACGAGGCGAAGCCAAGGTGCATGATGAAGACCAGGAAGGTGGCGACCAGCATCCAGGTGTTGTTGGTAACATAGGTCGCCGCGGCGCCGGTGATCTCGGCCACGGCGGCTTCTTCGGCCAGGACGGCCGAGGGCAGGCAGCAGAGCAGCATGGCTGCCGGCAGCGCGATTGTGCACAGTTTCGAACGTTTCATGAACGACTCCTTTTCGTTTCTCGAATTACGCCATGGGGTTCTGGTCTAAACCGCGTCCCGGCCCTTTTCGCCGGTGCGGATCCGGCAGACCTCGTCCACCGGCAGCACGAAGATCTTGCCGTCGCCGATCTTGCCGGTCTTGACGCTGTCCATGACGGCCTTCACCACCTTGTCCGCCATTTCCGTCTCCACCACGATCTCCACCTTGACCTTGGGGATGAAATCGACCACATACTCGGCCCCGCGGTACACCTCGGTGTGGCCCTTCTGTCGGCCAAAGCCCTTGACCTCGGTCACGGTCATGCCCTGTACGCCGATGGCGGTCATGGCTTCCTTCAGATCATCGAGCTTGAACGGCTTGATGATCGCCTCGATTTTTTTCATTTGCTTCCTCCTTTCCTTTCGCGATGAAAACATGGGTGCGCTGTACGCAGTGCGCGGTGTTCTGGAAGGGCTCAATAACAAAAGCCGTGCCACCTGCTTCGCGGCAGATGCGTTTGTTTGGTATCTGTTTGATTTTTCAGGAAACAAAAAGAGAGTCGCCCGTGGAGGGGGAGGCGTTTCCCGGCAGAAATTATACTTTTTTGTTCTTTTTGGTAACTTGCCCGATGTTAATTCTTACCAAAATGTTCTTTTTGCGGTGGCCTGAAACGCCTGCGCCATCCGGGTGGCCAAACAGCCGCGGGGTGTCGGCGGTGCGTGGCGGAACCCGGTCGGCCCGCCTCTGCTGGTTGCCTGACGCGGCCACGGCGACGAAGAAGCCGCTATTCCCATGGCACTCCGCGGAAAAATGAACTAAAAATGGGGAAAACGCCGGCCGCGATCGCGGCCCTGGTCGAACGCATCGCAAGGAAGGAGGGGAGCATGATTGATTTTCGCGTCGATGAGGAACGCTGCATCCAGTGCGGCGAATGCGTCCAGGACTGCCCCATGGGCGTCCTGGCCATGGATGCGTATCCCGGAATGGTGAACGAGGCGGGCTGCATCCGCTGCCAGCACTGCCTGGCGGTCTGCCCCACGGCAGCGGTCTCCATCCTCGGCAAAAATCCCGACGACAGCGTACCGCTCGCCGGCAACCTGCCGGACCCGGCCCAACTCGTCACCCTGATCAAGGGGCGGCGGGCGGTGCGGCGCTACCAGGAGCGGGACGTGGAGCCGGCACTGATCGACGAACTTCTGGAAATCGCCTGCCATGCCCCCACCGGGGTCAACGCGCAGTCCGTGCTCTTCACCGTGGTGAAGGAACGGGCCGTGCTCCACCGGGTGCGGGGTGAGCTGATCGAGCGCCTGGCCCGGATGAAGGAGGATGGCACCCTGCCGGCCGGCCGGGCCGGCAAGTATCTCGGCAGCGTGGTCAAGGCGTGGCAGCAGGAGGGCAAGGACGTCATCTTCCGGGGCGCCCCACATCTTCTCATCACCAGTGCCCCGGCCGAGGTGACCTGCCCGGCGCAGGACACCATCATCGCGCTCACCACCTTTGAACTCATGGCCCAGGCCCGTGGGGTCGGCACGGTGTGGGACGGCATCTGCATGATGGCCCTGGCCGCCTGCCCGGAGGTGGTGGCCACGCTCGGCATCCCGGCCAACCACACCCTGGGCTATGCCATGGCCTTCGGCTGGCCGGCGGTGGCGTATCATCGCACCGTGCAGCGCGGCCCGGCCTTGGTCAATGTGGTGCAGTGAGAAGGTGCTGAGTGAAGGGGGGAGGGGGCAAAGAGTTTTGCCCCGGAATTTCAGTGGTGGGCGATACTGGGTTCGAACCAGTGACCCCTGCCGTGTGAAGGCAGTGCTCTCCCGCTGAGCTAATCGCCCCTGAAATTTTTTGGATAATAGTCTATTTCGCCGCCCGCGACAACCGATCTTTGCTACAGTGAAACGGATTGCGAGTGTTCGGAATTTCGGCGGTGTGACGCGGCCCGGTTTTGGTGGGTGTGCTGCGGTGGTAATTGTTCATGGTGTGACGGGAAGAAAAGGGTACTTTTCCGGCCTTTTGCTGTTGGCGCCTGACAGGAATTGAGTATGATGTCCTGTGAATTCGGCCGAATATCCTCATTGAAGGCGGGGAAGCACTGTGAGCGCGGCGTAGGTGAACGTTGTGCGTTGGTAGGTGGTGGTGGCGGTTGGACGAACGAACGGGGAAAGAGTTCTGTCGCGGGGTTTGGCGATCGCTAGGATTAAGGTTACAATCGGGAACGAACGAGACACATGAGCAACAACCAGCAAGAGCATATCGGGTTTATCTGGTCCATCGCCAACCTGTTGCGTGGCCCCTACCGGCCGCCGCAGTATCGCCGGGTCATGCTGCCCATGACCGTGTTGCGCCGTCTGGATTGCGTGCTGGAGCCGACCAGGGAGGCCGTGCTCAAGGAGTACGCCAGACTGAAAGGGCAGCCGGAAAAATACGTCTCAGCCCGGCTCAACAAGATCAGCGGCTACCAGTTCCACAACACCAGCCGCTACACCTTCCGGAAGCTGTTGGGCGAGCCGGAGAACATCGCCAAAAACCTGCTCGACCACATCAGGGGGTTTTCCGGCCAGGCCCGGCGGATCTTCGAGTTCTACAAGTTCGAGCAGGAGATCGAAAAGCTCGACGACAGCAACCGCCTCTTTCTGATCGTCCAGGAATTCGCCAAGGTGGATTTCCACCCCGACCAGGTTTCCAACGTCGCCATGGGCGCGATCTTCGAGGAGCTGGTCCGCAAGTTCAACGAGCAGGCCAACGAGGAGGCCGGGGATCACTTCACCCCCCGCGAAGTCATCCGCCTCATGGTCCATCTGCTCTACGACACCGAGGACAACCTGTTCAATACCAGGGGGCTGATCCGCACCCTTTACGATCCCACCTGCGGCACCGGCGGCATGCTCTCGGTTTCCGAAGAGTACCTGAAGGAACACGCCCCCGGCGCCCATCTGGAGCTGTTCGGCCAGGAATACAACGAAGAGTCCTGGGCCATCTGCTGTTCCGACATGCTGATCAAAGGCGAGGCCACCGAGAACATCATCTTCGGCGATACCCTGGGCGACGGCAAGACCAGGGACGGCCATCTGGAGAAGAAGTTTCATTACATGCTAGCCAATCCTCCCTTTGGCGTGGAGTGGAAACCCGAGAAGGACGTGGTCACCGGGGAGCACGAAGAACTGGGTTTCGATGGCCGCTTCGGGCCGGGCCTGCCCCGGATCAACGACGGCTCCATGCTCTTCCTGCTGCACATGATCTCCAAGATGCATCCGGCGCCGGAGCAGGGCGGGGAAGGCTCCCGGATCGGTATCGTCTTCAACGGCTCGCCCCTTTTCACCGGCGACGCCGGCTCGGGGGAAAGCAACATCCGCAAGTGGATCATCGAAAACGACTGGCTGGACGCCATTGTCGCCCTGCCGGACCAGATGTTCTACAACACCGGCATCTTTACCTATATTTGGCTCGTCACCAACAGGAAGAAGCCCCAGTGTCGCGGCAAGGTGCAGTTGATCGACGGCACCAAATTCTTCGTCAAGATGCGCAAGAGCCTCGGCAACAAGCGCAACAAGCTGGGCGATGCGGCCGACGGCGAGCCGGACCATATCGGCGAGCTGGCCCGCATCTACGGCGAGTTCCGCCATAATCGGACCGCCCGGCTGCCGGCAAACGGCGGGGAAAAGGAGTTTGTCGTCGGCAAGATTTTCGACAACCGCGAGTTCGGCTTTGCCAAGATGGTGGTGGAACGCCCCCTGCGTCTCAATTTCCAGGCGAGCCCCGAGCGGATCGAAAAACTGCGGGAAGAGAAGTCTTTCCAGGCACTGGCCGAATCGAAGAAGCGCAAGGACAAGAAGGCGGCGGCCAGGGAAGAAGAGGAGGGCCGGCAGTTGCAGGAGGCGATCATCGCGGCCCTGCGCGCCCTGGACGGCGACATCCTCTACAAAAACCGCGACCAGTTCCTTGCCGTGCTCAACAAGGCCCTGGCCAAGACTGGGCTCAAGCTGGCTGCCCCGCTCAGGAAGGTGGTGGTTGCCGCCCTCTCCGACCGGGACGAGACCGCCGATATTTGCCGCGACAAGGACGGCAACCCGGAGCCGGACAGCGAGTTGCGGGACACCGAGAACGTCCCCCTGCCCATGGACATCGACCTGCCGATCCGTGACCGGGATCTGGCCAAACTGGTGGAGCCCTGCGAGGAGTACCTGAAGAAAGAGGTGCTGCCCCATGTCCCCGATGCCTGGATCGATCATGCCAAGACCAGGGTGGGCTACGAAATCCCCCTGAACCGCCATTTCTACGTCTATCAGCCGCCGCGCGAACTGGGCGAGATCGAGGCGGACATCAAAAAGGTGGAGCAGGAAATCCTCGCCATGCTGGCCGAGGTGACGAAATGAGCGAAAAAGCCCTGATCCCGGGTGAAGGCGAAGTGCTCATCTACCAGACCGAGGACGGGAAGCTCAAGCTCGATGTCCGGCTGGAGAACGAGACAGTCTGGCTCACCCAGCAACTCATTGCCGAGCTGTTTCAGACCACGGTGCCCAATATCAGCATGCACATCCGCAACATCTTTACGGAGGGCGAACTGACGCCGGAGGCAACTGTTAAGAAATTCTTAACAGTTCGCAGAGAAGGCAGCAGAGAGGTGAGCCGGGAGTTGGAGTATTACAACCTGGATATGATCATCTCCGTAGGTTACCGGGTCAAGAGCCTGATCGCCACCCGCTTCCGCATCTGGGCCACCCAGCGCTTGAAGGAGTACATCGTCAAGGGCTTTGTCATGGACGACGAGCGGCTGAAGAACCCGCCGGTACCGGGTTCCCCGGTGCCCGATTATTTCGATGAAATGCTGGCCCGCATCCGCGACATCCGGGCCAGCGAGCGGCGCATGTACCTGCGGGTGAAGGAGATCTTCGCCATGGCCGCGGATTACGAACCGAGCCGGCCCGAGGCTGCCAGGTTTTTCAGCATCATCCAGAACAAGCTGCATTTTGCCGCCACCGGCCTGACTGCCCCCGAACTGGTCCGCGCCCGGGCCGATCACCTGCTGCCCAACATGGGGCTCACCAGTTGGAAGGCAGGCGAGGTACGCAAGATCGACGTGACCGTTGCCAAGAACTACCTGAACGAAGAGGAGATCGACGAGCTGAACCGCATCGTGGTCATGTGGCTCGATTTTGCCGAGGACCAGGCCCGGCGCCGCAAGCAGGTCTTCATGAAGGACTGGGAGCGGAAGCTCGACGACTTTCTGCGCTTCAACGACCGGCGGGTTTTGCCCAATGCCGGCGGCGTAAGCCGGAAGAGCGCGGAAGAGCATGCCCTGGGCGAATACGAACGATTCGCCAAACGCCGCCGGGAATACAAGGAGAGCCAGGGAGAGGCGGAGTCGATTGCGCAACTGGAGGCAGCGGCCAGGCAACTGGCTGAGGGGAAAAAGCCAGTTGCGAAAAAGAGGGGCCGGAAATGAAATATGATCCGGTCATCCACCACCGCCGGTCCATCCGGTTGCAGGGGTATGATTATTCCCGGGCCGGGGCCTATTTCGTGACCATTTGCACCCAGGAACGGCAATGCCTGTTTGGGAAAATCGTGGATGGGGAGATGCGGTTGAATGACCTGGGGCGGGTGGTCGCGGATTCATGGGAATGGTTGGCCCGACAATACGATCATGCGGAATTGGATGAATGGGTAATCATGCCGAACCATATGCACGGAATCATCGTTATCACCGACGATTGTAGGGGCGGTTCGTGTAGGGGCAGGTCGTGTAGGGGCGGGTCGTGTAAGGGCGGGTCGTGTAAGGGCGGTTCGCGAACCGCCCCTACGATGGCACAACGCAAACCGGTCGGTCGTTTGATTGGCGCGTTCAAAACGGTATCCACCAAACGCATCAACGAATTGCGCCAGACGCCGGGCGTAAAATTGTGGCAACGCAATTACTGGGAACACATTGTCCGCGACGAACCGGAATTGCAGCGCATCCGCCAATATATCCACAACAATCCCAGCCAATGGGAAATGGATACATTGCATCCGAATCATCCGGAATTCGGCGGCGCCGGTAGGGACGGTTCGTGTAGGGGCGGTTCGCGAACCGCCCCTACGATGGAAATCCACGAACCCGCCGCACCCTACGGATATGGGGTAAACCCCAACGGCGCGGGGTGGATGGCATGAAATACCCGGCCTATCCGCGATACAAGGATTCCGGGGTAGAGTGGCTGGGGGAGATTCCGGCGCATTGGGATGCCAAGAAGCTAAAATTCCTTGCTGAGATTCGAACTAGCAATGTTGACAAAAAATCTGAGGAGGGAGAGCTGCCTGTCCGGTTGTGCAACTATGTGGATGTTTATAAGAACGATTTTATTTCATCCGACATCGAGTTTATGCAGGCGACGGCAACAAAGGAAGAAATCAACCGCTTCAAAATCCAAAAAGACGATGTACTTATCACCAAAGATTCCGAATCGTGGGATGATATTGCTGTCCCTGCTTGCGTTGGGGAAGATTTTGAAGATGTGGTTTGCGGCTACCACCTCGCTCAGATTCGACCCAACAAAACAGAATTGCGGGGACGCTATTTGTTTCGTTGTTTTTCAGCCTCCGGCATCTGCGATCAATTTAAGGTTGCGGCAAATGGTGTTACACGCTTTGGTCTCCCGCAAGATGCCGTCGGGGGTTCTTTTTTTCCGGTGCCACCCCTTGAAGAACAAACCGCCATCGCTGCCTTTCTCGACCGGGAAACCGCACGGATTGATGGACTCATTGCCAGGAAGCAGCGGCTCGTCGAACTGTTGCAGGAAAAGCGCACGGCCCTGATCAGCCGGGCCGTGACCAAAGGGCTTGACCCCAACGTGCCGATGAAGGACTCCGGCATCGAGTGGCTGGGGGAGATTCCGGCGCATTGGGAGGTGTATAAATTTCGATATGTCTTCAAAATGAAAGGTGGAATGACTCCCGAAAAAGGTAATCCAGAATACTGGAACGGCGAGATTCCTTGGGTTTCACCAAAAGACATGAAGAAAGAGATAATTGCTGATTCTGAAGACCATATTACCAGCACAGCCTTAAATGATACCGGTATCGGTTTGGTCCCTCCCCAAAATGTATTGATTGTGGTGCGGGGGATGATTCTCGCCCATACTTTCCCGGTCGCTATGACAGCGGGGCAGGTGACGATCAATCAGGACATGAAGGCTCTGGTTCCAATAATCGGTTTTGGGTCATGACTAGAACAGCACTTTAAAAAGTGTGCTAACATCTAGTTATGACGATGAAAAACAAGTATGCAAAGCGTTCAAAAATTTCGGAGCCCAAATTCCGGGAGCTGGTTAAGCTTTTTGC
>JBFLXY010000019.1:0-26923 GCA_040757055.1 Thermodesulfobacteriota bacterium
AATTTTCTGAGATTGAAATTCACGCGGTTTTCGCGCCGCAAATTTCCCGCAAAGTCCCATCAATTCCCGGCAAATCCCACCTCAAATCCAGCTAAACCAATTTTCTCATTTCATCTGCCTGCCTATACTCAGTCACCGCTGCCTGAAAAAGGGCAACAAAAAAGGGTATGGCCCTTGTGGCCATACCCTTTTGGTTTCACTGGTCGGGATGAGAGGATTCGAACCTCCGGCCCCTTGAACCCCATTCAAGTGCGCTACCAGACTGCGCTACATCCCGACCCTATTTGACTGCCCATGCCGCCCGAAACGACGAATGGTCTATTTACTCCCTTTGCCCGCTGCCTGTCAAGTGCGGCGGCCGCGGTCTAGTCCTCCAGCAGCCGCTTGAGTTCCTGCAGTTCCTGGCGGATGTCCTGCATGGCGGTGGCAACCGAGGGCGGCACCGCGGTGGCTGCGGAAGGTGGCGGCTCCTGCCGTTCCTCCCCCCGCTGCTCGCGGGCCAACAGCTTCTTGACGCCGTTGATGGTGAAACCCTCGTCCTTGAGCAGCCGCTTGATCCGCAGGATGTTCTCCACGTCGCTCCGGCGGTAGAGGCGCTGGCGGGAGCTGGCTCGCTGCGGGTGCAGGATGGCGAATTCGCTTTCCCAGTAGCGCAGCACGTGCTGCTTGACGCCGGTCAGCTCGCAGACCTCACCGATCCTGAAATAAAGCCTGTCGGGAATGAGTACCTGATCCGGCCCCGCCCCTTCCGGGGTTCCTGATTGCGTCTCCCTGGTCACACGGCCTCGTTCAGCTCTGGTTGATCTTCTCCCGCACGATCTTGCTGGGACGGAAGGAGATCATGCTGCGCCTGGAGATTTCCATGGCCGCGCCGGTGCGGGGGTTCCGCCCCTTGCGGGGCGCCTTTTTCCGCACGTTGAAGGTGCCGAACTGGACCAGCTTCACCGCCTCTTCCGTCAGCAGCGCCTTCTTCAGGGTATCGAACACCGCGTCCACCAGATCGCCGGCGCCGCGCTGCGAAAATCCCATCTTTTCATTGATGGCCTTGGCCAAATCCTTGCGGGTCAGGTTCGAGCGTTTCATGACTCATGCCTCGCGAAGCTGCCCATGAAAGCGGGACAGCAGCAGATCGATAAGTTTCTGGTGGACCTTGCCCACCGTCTCGTCGTCCAGGGTGCGGTCCGCAGCCCGGTACGTCATGGCCAGGGCCACACTCTTGAGCCCCGGGCCAATGTTCTTGCCTTGGAACACGTCAAAGAGCTCGACCTGCTCCAGATACTCGGCGCCACTTGCGGTAATCGCCGCCACCATCTCGCCGGCCACTACCTGTTCCGGTACCACCACGGCCACGTCCCAGCGCACCGCCGGGAATTTGGGCAGCGGCGCAAAGGCGCGCGGCGCGGCCGCCAGTGCCAGCAGAGCCCGGCAGCTCAAATCGAGGTAGAAGAGTTCCTGCTTGATGCCGAACCCCTTCTGCACCGTGGCATTGATCCGGCCCAATTCGCCGATCACCTGGCCATCGGCCACAATGGCCATGGCCAACCCGGAATCCGCATAGGACTGCGCTGAGGGCGCGGCCACAAGCTGCAACTGCGGCAGGCGCAGACGGTCACGCAGTTCCTCGACCACACCCTTGAGGTCGAAGAGATCCACCTTGGCCTCGCCATCGTAGAGGAGCGGCGCGTGCGGATGGCGGCGGCCGGTGAGTACCGCGGCCAGCCGTTCCTCCTCCTCGGGCTGCTCATGGGCCTCCTTGCGGCAGAAGACCTTGCCCAGTTCAAAGAGGCGCACATCGGGCTGCTGATGGTAGATGTTGCGGCGGGCGTTTTCCAAAAGCCCTGGCAGCAGGGTGGTGCGCATCACGCTCTGGTCTTCGGCCAGCGGGTTCAAGAGGCTCACCGTCCGCCGCCGCGCATCCTCCGCCGGCAGACCGAGCAGGTCGGCATGTTGGGGGGCGACAAAGCTGTAATTCACCGCCTCGTGGAAGCCAAGGGCAACCATCACTGTGGCCAGTTCCTGGCGCAGGCTGCGCACCGCCTCCCGCTCCGGGAAACGCATGGGCACCAGCGGCAGGGTGGTGGGAATCTCATTGTAGCCGATGAGCCGCGCCACCTCCTCGATGAGGTCGATCTCCCGCTCCAGGTCCACCCGGAAGGAGGGCACCTGCACGGTAATGGTCTCGCTGTCGCGCACCGCGCAGCGAATCTCGATGGACTCAAGGGTCCTGGCAATGGCAGCGGCGTCGAGGGCCATGCCGAGCACGTCGCAGGTGCGGCCCACCCGAAGGGTGAGGGCAAGGGGCGCCTTGACCCCCTCGCAAAAATCAATGCCATCGGCCACGATCTCGCCCCCCGCCAATCCGGCGATAAGCGTCATCGCCCGCTCCATGGCCACCGGCGCGCCCTGCGGGTCCACCCCGCGTTCGAAGCGGTAGGAGGCATCAGTGTTCATGTTAAGCCGGCCGGCGGTGCGGCGGGTGGTCACCGGGTTGAAGCAGGCGCTTTCCAGGAGGATGGTGGTGGTCGTGTCGCTCACCTCGGAGTTGGCCCCGCCCATGACGCCGGCCACGGCCACGGCCTGCTCGGCGTCGCAGATCAAAAGCATCTCCGGGTCAAGCTGCCGGCTGGTGCCGTCGAGGGTCTCGATGGTCTCGCCGGCACGCGCCTTGCGCACCACGATGCAGCCGCCTTTGAGCTTGTCGAAGTCAAAGGCGTGGAGCGGCTGGCCATACTCCAGCATGACGAAGTTGGTGATGTCGACCACGTTGTTGATCGGCCGCAACCCCACGGCCAGCAGCCGCTGGCGCAGCCACTCGGGCGAGGGGCCGATCTTCACATTGCGCACCATGCGGGCGGCATAGCGGGGGCAATCCTCCACCGCCTCCACCTGCACACTAAAGGGCAGCCCCTGGCCGGTGAGCTGTGGCACCTCTGTAACCGGCTTCTTGAGGGTGGCGCCGGCAAAGGCGGCGACCTCGCGGGCGATGCCGATGACGCTGGCGCAGTCGGGCCGGTTCGGGGTGAGGTCCACCTCGATCAGGGTGTCGTCGAGCCCCAATGCCGCCACGATCGGCTGGCCGGGGGTGACGTCGGCGGTGATCTCCAGGATGCCGGCGTGCTCCTCACTCATCCCCAGTTCCTTGGCCGAGCAGAGCATGCCCTCCGAGGCCTCGCCCCGGATCTTGGTGGGCTTGATGGTGAAACCACCCGGCAAGACCGCACCCGGCAAGGCCATGGCGGTAACGAGGCCGGCCCGCACGTTGGGCGCGCCGCAGACCACCCGCTTCAGTACACTGCTGCCCACCGAAACATCGCAGAGGGTCAGCTTGTCGGCATTGGGATGGCGCTGCACACTCTCCACCCGCGCCACCACCACGCCGGAGAGATCCGGCGCCAGCGACTGCACCGCATCGACCTCCAGGCCGAGCATGGAGAGGCGGGCCGCGATGGTGGCCGCATCAAGGTCGGTGGGCAGATATTCACGAAGCCAGTTGAGGGTAAACTTCATGGCAGCTTGCCCTAGAACTGCGCGAGAAAACGCAGGTCGTTTTCGTAGAAAAGGCGGATATCGGTGATGCCGAACTTGAGCATGGCGATCCGCTCGATGCCGAGGCCAAAGGCAAAGCCGGTGTACTCCTCAGGGTCGTAGCCCACCTTCTTGAAGACCTCGGGGTCGATCATGCCGGCGCCCAGGATCTCCAGCCAGCCGGTGTGCTTGCAGACCCGGCAGCCATTGCCGCCGCAGATCACGCAGCCGATGTCCACCTCGGCGCTCGGCTCGGTGAAGGGAAAGAAGCTGGGGCGGAAGCGGATGGCGGTCCTGGGGTCGAACATCTTGCCGATGAAGAGGGAGAGCACCCCCTTGAGGTCGGCAAAGGAAACCTTGCGGTCAACGAGAAAGCCCTCCACCTGATGGAACATGGGGGTGTGGGTGATGTCGGAATCGCAGCGATAGACCTTGCCCGGCGCGATCATGCGCAGGGGCGGCCGCTGCTCCTGCATGGTCCGGATCTGCATGGGCGAGGTGTGGGTGCGAAGCAGCAGGGTGTCGTTGACGTAGAAGGTGTCGTGCATGGCCCGCGCCGGATGGTGGGGCGGGATATTGAGCGCCTCGAAGTTGTAGAAGTCGGTCTCCACGTCCGGCCCTTCGGCCACGGCAAAACCGAGCCCCTCGAAGATGGCGCACACCTCGGTCATCACCTGGGTGACCGGATGGAGGCGGCCAAAGGGCTGGCGCCGGCCGGGCAGGGTCAGATCAACCCCGGCCTTGGCCGTCGTCCCGCTTCCGGCGCCGAACTCCGCCTCTTTCACGGCGAGCGCCTCGTCCAAAGCGACCTTGAGGTCGTTGGCGAGCTTGCCCAACCGCGGGCGCTCCTCGGCCGAAGCCTGGCCGAGCTGCCGCATGAGGGCGGTAAACTGCCCCTTGCGGCCCAGATATTTGACGCGGAATGGCTCTAAATCCTGAGGCGCACGGATGGCGGCAAGCGCCTCGTGCGCCTCGGCAGAGAGACGGCGCAGATCCTCTTCCATGGCGGACGGCGGATCAGCGGACGATCAGTTGGTGCTGGATGCGACCTTGACCACCTGCGCGAAGGCCGCCGGATCCATCAGGGCCATATAGGCCAGCGCCTTGCGGTCGAGATCCACATTGGCCTTCTTGAGCCCGCCCATCAGCCGGCTATAGGAAAGGCCGTGCACCTCGGCGGCGGCACCGATCCGCACGATCCACAGCTTGCGGAAGTCCCGCTTCTTCTGACGCCGGTCGCGATATGCGTAACACAGCGCCCGGTCCACGGCCTCGGCGGCGGTGCGGAACAGACGGCTCTTCCCGCCCACATAGCCGCTGGCCAGGTTGAGGATCTTCTTCCGGCGGCGACGCGCCTTGAAACCACGTGTTACCCTAGGCATGGCAATTCTCCTTACTTAACGTATGATCACCGCGGCCGCACATCCGGCCCGGTGCCTTTCATTCTTCGTCCTGCCGCAACCGCTTACAGATACGGCAGCAGACGCTTCAGCGACTTGACGTTGGCGTCGTCGACCGTGGTTCCCTGCCGCAGCTGGCGTTTGCGCTTGGTGCTCTTCTTGGTGAGAATATGGCTGGTAAAGGCCTTACTCCGGGCGATCTTGCCCGATCCCGTGCACTTGAACCGCTTGGCGGCGCCTCTGTTGGTCTTCATTTTCGGCATGACGTTCACTCCTTGCTCTGGAAAACGAAAGACAACACAAGGCCCGCCCTGTGTCGCCCGGATACACTGTTGGTTGCCGCGCAGGCGCCGTGATCGGCCCGCCGCTTATTTCGGCCCAAGAAACATGGACATCTGCCGCCCCTCGATCTTGGGAGTCTGCAGCACCACGCCGTCCTCGGCCAGTTCCTCGATCAATTTGTTCAGCACCTCGACACCCAGGGTGTCGGCATAGACAATCTCACGGCCGCGGAACCGCAGGGTCACCTTCACCTTGTTCTTCTGCTGCAGGAATTTCCGGATATTGCGGACCTTGAAGTCGAGGTCGTGCTTTTCGGTCTTGGGCCGGAGCTTGATCTCCTTGACCTCGACAACCGTCTGCTTCTTCTTGGCTTCCTGCTGCTTCTTGCTCAGTTCGTAGCGGTACTTGCCGTAGTCCATGATCCGGCAGACCGGCGGAACCGCCGTGGGAGACACCTCAACCAGATCCAGCCCGGCCTGCTCGGCCTTGGCCAGGGCAACGGAGGCGGGAACCACCCCGGCCTGCTGCCCTGCTTCATCGATGAGTCGAACCTCGCCGCTGATCTGGTCGTTTACCCGCGCCCGCACCTCTTTGTTGCCGGCCGGGGCCTTCTTCTGAGGTTTGATAAGGTGCCTCCTTCGCTGAGTGAATCTTTGCTACCGCATCGGGCACCATACCACCCGGAACGGTTTTCGCCAACCTTCTCGTGGTTACGCGGCCGGGTACGGCTTGCGGTGCGCGGCGGTCTCCTGCGCCACCAGGGCCACAAAATCGGCGGCCGACATGGCCGGCAGGTTCTGGCCGTCACGGAGGCGCACGGTCACCTGGCGCTCCGCCACTTCCTTGTCGCCCACCACCAGCATATACGGGACCTTCTGGACCTGGGCCTCACGGATCTTGTAGTTGAGCTTCTCATTGCGCGTGTCCTTCTCGACCCGCACCCCGGCCCGGCGCAGCTCCTGAAAAAGCTCATCCACGTAGTCGAGCTGGGCATCGGTAATATTGAGGATGCGCGCCTGCACCGGCGCCAGCCAGACCGGGAAAGCGCCGGCATAGTGCTCGATGAGCACGCCGAAGAAGCGTTCCAGCGACCCCATCAGGGCGCGGTGGATCATGATCGGCTGGTGCTCCCTGCCGTCCTCGCCGGTGTAGGAGATGTCGAAACGCTCCGGCAGGTTGAAGTCCACCTGGATGGTGGAGCACTGCCAGGCGCGGTTCAGCATGTCCTTGATCTTGATGTCGATCTTCGGACCGTAAAAGACGCCTTCGCCCGGGTCGAGCTTATAGCTGAGTCCCTTCTTCTCCAGCGCCATCTTCAGGGCATTGGTGGCCTGCTCCCAGTGGTCATCGCTACCCACGTATTTTTCGGGGCGGGTGGAGAGGTAGATGTCGTACTGGTCAAAGCCGAAGGTGCGCAGGATGTGGAGGTTCAAATCGAGGATATGGAAGATCTCCTCCTCCAGCTGGTCCGGCCGGCAGAAGATATGGGCGTCGTCCTGGGTGAAGCCGCGCACCCGCATGAGGCCGTGAAGCGCGCCGGTCTTCTCGAAGCGGTAGACCGTGCCCAGTTCGCACCAGCGCAAGGGGAACTGGCGGTAACTCCGCTTGTCCGACTTGTAGATGGCGATGTGGAAGGGGCAGTTCATGGGCTTGAGCTGATACTGCACCTCCTCGATGTCCATGGAAGAGAACATGTTCTCCCCGTAGAAATCGAGGTGTCCGCTGGTCTTCCACAGGTCGCGCCGGGCGATGTGCGGGGTGTAGAGCAGCTCGTAGCCGTTGCGGTAATGCTCCTCCCGCCAGTAATCCTCGATGACCCGGCGCATGAGGGCTCCCTTGGGCTGCCAGAGGATGAGGCCCGGCCCGATCTGGTCCTGGATGGTGAAGAGTTCCAGTTCCTTGCCGAGCTTGCGGTGGTCGCGCTTCCTGGCCTCTTCCATCTGGTTGAGGTAGGCTTTGAGGGCCTTCTGGTCAAAGAACGCGGTGCCATAGAGGCGCTGCAGCATCTGCCGATTTTCGTCGCCCCGCCAGTAAGCGCCGGCCAGCCTGATGATCTTGAAGGCTTTGAGCCAGCCGGTGTTGGGCAGGTGCGGCCCGCGGCAGAGGTCGGTGAAACTGCCCTGCTCGTAAATAGATACCGTGTCGGCCTCGATCTCGCTGAGCAGTTCCACCTTGTATTTCTGACCCTTGGCGGCAAAAAGGGCAATGGCCTCGGTCCGGCTCATCTCGCGGCGGACAAAGGGGGCATTGGCCGAAACGATCTCAGCCATCCGCTTCTCGATCTTCTCGAAATCCTCGGGAGTGAAAGGAGTGGCCCGGTCGAAGTCGTAGTAGAAGCCGTCGTCGGTCGCGGGCCCGATGGCCACCTGGACCTCCTGGCCAAAGAGATCGAGCACCGCCTCAGCCATGACGTGGGCCGCGCTGTGGCGCAGGATATCAACGCCCTCGGCGCTTTCCGCCGAAACCGGCTCAAGCTCGCAGTCGGCGGCGAGCACGGTGGAGAGATCGCGCAACTCCCCTCCCATCCGCACGGCCAGCGTCTGCTTGCGCTCCTTGTTGGACAGGAGTTCCTTCAGCGCCTCCGCCGCAGTGGTCCCGGCCGGAATCTCTTTGGCTTCGCCCCCCTTGAGGGACACGGTTATCGTTGCCATCGCACCCTGCCGCACAAAGCGGCCCAAAAACAAAACAAGCACATTGACCTGGTCAATCTGCCCGAATAGTGAGGCTTCACGAGGGCTCGCCCTGCGAAGCCTGTATTGTCCAAAAATGGTAGGCACGGGCGGATTCGAACCGCCGACCTCTTGCGTGTCGGGCAAGCGCTCTAACCAACTGAGCTACGCGCCTATCTATACCAAAACAACAGCCGCCGATCGCGAGGTTACACACCGGCGCCCCAACCGGCAACCAATTACCAATAAACCAGCAGGGTGTCAAGGAGAAAAGCGGCCGCTGCGGCCGTCCCGTGACAAAAGCCCCTTACCGGGCCGAACGGTTCGTCTCCTGGCGGGCCTCGATGGCATGCGCCAGAGTGAGCTCGTCGGCGTGCTTGATGTCCATGCCCATGGGAATGCCGTAGGCCAGCCGGGTCACCTTCGCCCTGGTCCGCTCCTGCAGGAGCTTGATGAGGTAAGCCGCCGTGGCCTCGCCCGGCACTGTGGAGCTGGTGGCGATGAGCACCTCCCGCACCTGCTGGCGGTTGACCCGGTTGACCAGGGCCTCGACCTTCAACTCTTCCGGGCCGATGCCATCCATGGGCGAAAGAACCCCGTGCAGGATGTGGTAGGTTCCTTTATAGGCCGCGGTCTTTTCAATGGCCATGAGATCGTCCGGCTCCTCCACCACGCAGACCAGGCCGCTGTCGCGGGCCGGGTCCTGGCAGAGGGCGCAGGGGTCGGTCTCGGAAAAAGCGAAACAGTTGGCACAGAGGGTGATGAGCTTGTGGAGCTCGATGAGGTCCCGGGCCAGATTCTGCGCCTCGGTGGCCGGCCGCCGCAGGAGATGGAGGGCCAGCCGGGTCGCGCTCTTCCTGCCGATCCCGGGCAGGCGGTTGAGGTCGGCGATGAGCCGGGCTAGGGGCTGCGGCACCACGGCCATGGGAACGCCTAAAAGAGCCCCGGAATCTTCATGCCGCCGGTGAGCTTGCCCATCTCGGCCTGGATCATCGCCTCGGCCTTCTTCATGGCGTCGTTCACCGCCGCGATGATGAGGTCCTGCAGCATGGCCGGATCATTGGGGTCAATGGCCTCCTTCTCGATGGTGAGTCCCACCAGTTCGTGACGGCCGTTCACCGTGGCCTGCACCATGCCGCCGCCCACGGAGGATGAAGCCGTGCGGCCGGAGAGTTCCTCCTGCATCTGGGCCATCTTCTTTTGGAACTGCTGGGCCTGCTGCATCAGTTGATTCATGTTCATGCACACTACCTCGTGATTTCGTTATCGGCGTGAAGTGCCAGACCGGACGCCGGTCACCTGGCCGCCGAAGACCTCGGCCACCATCTGCACCAGGGGATCGTTGGCCAGGGCGCGGCGCTCCTCCTGCGGAGTCGCCTCATCGCCTGCCGCGCCACTCGTCTCACCGCCGCTGCTCGCGATGCTGATGACCAGCGCCCGCTGGCAGAACTCCTGGGCCAGTTCACCAAGCAACTTCAGATTCTCGGCCTCCTGCAGCATCTTGCACTCGGCACCATCGCCAAAGGTGATGCGCAATGCCGCCCCCTCCTCCTCGACACCCTCGGCCAAGGCGAGCACCTGCCCCATCCAGAGCTTGCGCTCCTTGACATGGCGCAGGAATTCATCCCAGTGGCGGCGGATGTCGCGGGACGGTGCGGCCGGAGTCGGTGCCACCACTGCGGCCGTCTCCGGCGCCGGCGGCGCTACCGGGTCGGCATTTTCAGTTTTTTTTTGTGGAGCCGGGGTAGCGGCAAAAGAGGCTGGCTCCGGCTCCCGAACCACGGCCGGTACGACCGCAACCGCCGGCGGCGCATACGTTTTGGCCGGCAACGCCACCCCTTGCAGGAGGCCGTCGAGCCGGCTCAGGAGTTCACCGGCCGGCACCACCTGGCCTGCCTGCACCGCCTTGACCAGGGCCATCTCCATGGTGAGCCGCGGCCGCGAGGAATATTGCAGCTCCTCGATCCCCTTGACCAGCAGGTTGAAATACTGGAACAGGGCTTCGGCGGTGTGCGCCCCGGCAATCTCGGCGAGGGTGGCAAGCTCCCGGTCAGAGAGGTCGAGAAGCGGCCCTGGTTCCCTCACCGCCCGCACAATGGCCAGACTGCGGAAATAGTGGAGTAGGTCGCCGGCAAAGCGCTTGAGATCGATGCCGGCATGGTAGCTCTGGTCAAAGAGCGCCAGACTCGTTGCCAGATCGCCGCCCAGGAGTGCCCGCGCCAGTTTTTCGAAGACAGTGCGGTCAACAAGGCCCAGCACCTGGGCCACCTCGGCCACGGTGATCTCGCTGCCGCCGTAGGAGAAGATCTGATCGAGGAGGCTCAGGCCATCGCGCACGCTGCCCTCGGCCTCGCGGACGATCATCTCCAGGGCCTCATCGGCGATCGTCACCCCCTCGGTCCCTGCCACCTTCTTGAAAAAGGCGAAAAGCTCGGCAAAGGGCACCCGTTTCAGCTCATAGCGCTGACAGCGGGAGAGGATGGTGATGGGGATCTTGTGCAGCTCGGTGGTGGCGAACATGAAGTAGACATGGGCCGGCGGCTCTTCCAGGGTCTTCAACAGGGCGTTGAAGGCCTCCACCGTGAGCATGTGCACTTCGTCGATGATGATGATCTTGTACTTGGCCTTGCTGGGAAGGAAACGGATGTTTTCCTTGAGCTCGCGGATCTCCTGGATGCCGCGGTTGCTGGCGCCGTCGATCTCGTGCAGGTCGATGGAGGCACCCGCGGTGATCTCCCGGCAGGAGTCGCACTGGTTGCAGGGTTGGTCCGGCGCGCCCTCGCGGCAGTTGATCGCCTTGGCCATGAGCCGCGCCAAGGTGGTCTTGCCGGTGCCGCGCACCCCGGAAAAAAGCATGGCATGGGCGACCCGGTTCAGACGCAGGGCGTTCTGCAGGGTGCGCACCACCGGTTGCTGGCCCACCACCTCGTCAAAGGTCTGGGGCCGCCATTTTCGCGCAAGGACAAGGTAGGACATGGTCTAGCAGGCTGTTGAAAAACTTGTTTTTTCGGCAGGCTGCATGCGCCCCAGGGATGGGACGCCAATCCCGCGAGTTACGAACTCGCGGGACTTGCGAGAACCCGCAGAATTCGCTTCTGCGGGTTCGTCGTTAAAAAAGGTCATGGATGACTTTTTCAACATCCTAGAAGGAAACGGCCTGATGGTGCCGGCGGATGGGCCGGTGGCCGGAATCATCAAAAAAGGATAGCCAGGCACCCCTGCGGCACACAGAGAATCCCGCTACCGTTGCTTCCTTCCGGACCTGGCGGGGTTTGCGAGCCTCTGTTGCACAGGACCCGGCTATCACACTCACAATCGGATGGCGGAGAAGGTGGGATTCGAACCCACGGTACGTTGCCGTACACACGCGTTCCAGGCGTGCACCTTCAACCACTCGGTCACCTCTCCCCGTTGTTCGCACATGGAAATACAGCCATTGTCACCGTGACAATGTACAATCAATACTGGCTATTTAAAAGAACAAAATGGCGGCGGCCAGGAGGCCTGGCGGTCGCCCAACATCGTGGCGGAGAGGGTGGGATTCGAACCCACGGTGCCCAGAAGAGCACAACGGATTTCGAGTCCGTCCCGTTCGACCACTCCGGCACCTCTCCCAAATCGCTGCTGTCAAAGACTAGCCGTCGCGCCGCTGGCGGAAAAAATCCCGGAGCAGCTGCCCGCACTCCTCGGCCAGCACCCCGCCGCTCGCTTCGAAGCGGTGGTTGAGCCGCCGGTCGTCCCCCAGATGCATGAGGAAATGGACCGCCCCGCTCTTGGGGTCGGTGGCACCATAGACCAGCCGGGCAATGCGGGCGTGGACCATGGCTCCGGCGCACATGGCGCAGGGTTCCAGGGTCACATAGAGCGTGGTGCCCGGCAGCCGGTAGTTGGCCTGGGCAAGGGCCGCGCTGCGCAACACCACCATCTCGGCGTGTCCTGCCGGGTCGCACTGCTCGATCACCCGGTTGCCGTCCCGGGCCAAGACATTGCCCAACTCATCGACCAAGACCGCGCCCACCGGCACCTCGCCGCGGGCCGCGGCGGCCTGCGCCTCACTGAGGGCGATCTCCATGTAGACGCGATCCGCTTCCATCGGCCGAGGTCTGCCTCTATAGCATACAAAAGGCTCGGTTGGCAACCTAATCCTGCCCAGCCTCGCGCTTTTGCCTGGTGGCGTAGTTGGCCGCCTCCCAACCCGCGACACACCCCTCGCCCACCGCCTTGGCCATCTGCCAGGGGGGCCCCGCGATGTCGCCGGCGGCGTAGATGCCGGCAATATTGGTTTCCTGCTGCTTGTTGGTGGCGATGTAGGAGAAGGTCTCGCTGTCGAGCATCACGCCCAGGGTGGTGGCCAGCTCCATGGCGCCCTTGGCGCCCAGTTCGATGAAGACGCCGTCCACCGCCAGCTTTTCGCCCTGATCGAGCAACAGGCCGGTCACCGCATTCTCGCCCTCGATCTCGCTCACCCAGACGCCTTCGTGGAGCTGGACCGCGCTCTGGGCCAGCTTCTCGCGCAGGGGCTGGGTCACCTCCAGCCCCTTGGCAATGAGATGGACCTCGGCCGCGTACTTGGTCAGGGTGAGCGCCCCATCCACGGCAGCGGATTCGTTGCCCACCACCGCCACCTTGGCGCCCCGGTAGAAGTTGGCGTCGCAATCCACACAGTAGCTCACGCCACGGCCGGCAAGCTCCTTCTCCCCCTTCACCTTGAGCTTCTTGCGGGAGGTGCCGGTGGCAAAGATGAGGGTGCGGGCCACAAGCTCCCGGCCGCTCTCGATCTTCACCTTGAGGAACGCCTCCTCCTGCTCGATGTGGAGCACATCCTCCTCGATCAATTCCGCGCCGAAGCGCTTCGCCTGGGCAAGGGCCACGGCCAGCAGCTCCTTGCCCTCGACCACGCCGTCCACACAGAGGTAGTTCTCCACATGGGCGCGCCAGATGCTGCTTTGTCCCGGCTTGCCGAGCACCACCACGCTCGCCTTCTTGCGCACCGCATGCACCGCGGCCTGCAACCCCGCCGGCCCGGCGCCGATAATCAAGACATCAATGATCTGTTCCGTCATGACCACACTCCTTATGAGAAAAAATCCGCGATGCACTATAGCGGATTTTTCCCATTCCCACCACCCTTTCGCTGCCTGCGTTGCAGCAGCGCGGCACGGCGATTCTGCCGTGGACAGCGCCGGGCAAAATGGCTAAGATGAGCCGCACATCCGACCAGCCACGGGACACCATGCGCTATATCGCCGATCTGCACATCCACTCGCCCTACTCGCGGGCCACCAGCCCGGCGGGCGACCTCCCCGGCCTTGCCGCCTGGGCCCAGGTCAAGGGCATCCACGTTCTCGGCACCGGCGACTGCACCCACCCTGCTTGGTTCCGCCAGATCAGCGAACAGCTGGTGCCGGCAGAGCCGGGCTTCTTCAAGCTCAAGGACGAACACGTCGCCACGGCCCTGCCCGGGGTGACGCCGGCGGCGATCCCGGTCCGCTTCGTGCTCTCCACCGAGGTCAGCAGCATCTACAAGCGCCACGGCCAGGTGCGCAAGGTCCACAACATCCTCTACCTGCCGGACTTGGCCAGCGCGGCCAGACTCAACGCCAAGCTCGCCGCCATCGGCAACATCGAGTCGGACGGCCGACCCATCCTCGGCCTCGACTCCCGCGACCTGCTGGAGATCCTGCTTGAGGTGGCGCCCGAGGGCTTCCTGGTGCCGGCCCACATCTGGACCCCCTGGTTCTCCCTCTTTGGCTCCAAATCGGGTTTCGACACCATTGAGGAATGTTTCGGCGACCTCTCCCACCACGTCTTTGCCCTCGAAACCGGCCTCTCCTCCGACCCGGAGATGAACCGCCGCATCTCGGCCCTGGACCGCTTTGCCCTTATCTCCAACTCCGACTGCCACTCGCCCAACAAGCTCGGCCGCGAGGCCAACATCTTCGACACCGGCTTCGACTTCTTCTCCCTGCGCGACGCCCTGAAGAACCCCAACAAAGGCGGATTCGCCGCCACGGTGGAGTTCTTCCCCGAGGAGGGCAAATACCACGCCGATGGCCACCGCGCCTGCCAGGTCTGCCTCACGCCCCGCGAAACCCGCGACCTCGATGCCCTCTGCCCCGCCTGCGGCAAGCCGCTCACCGTGGGGGTCCTTCACCGGGTGCTGGAACTGGCCGACCGCGACCGACCGCTCTTCCCGACCGGGGCGCCGGCGGTGCACAGCATCATCCCCCTGCCCGAAATCCTGGGCGAACTCCTCGACGCCGGCCCGGCCACCAAGGGAGTGACGACCCTCTACGGCAAATGCATCGCCCGCTTTGGCGCGGAGTTCACCCTGCTGCTGGCCACCCCGCTCGACGAGATCAAGGAGTTCTCGCCGCTCCTGGCCGAGGCCGTGGGCCGGGTGCGCACCGGCAACGTCATCCGCACGCCCGGCTATGACGGCGAATTCGGGGTGATCCGCGTCTTTGAAGAGGGCGAACGCCAGCGGCTGGCTGGCCAGGGCGACCTCTTTGCCGCCAAACCGGCCCGTAAAAAAAAAGCGCCCCGCGCCGCTGACGCGCCCCTCCTCACCAAAGCCGCCGCAACAAGAGCCGCCCCTGCGGCCGTCCCGGCTAGCGAGGCCAACCCAGAGCAGGAGGCCGCGATTACCGCCACCGACCGGCGCCTGCTGATTGCCGCCGGACCGGGCACCGGCAAGACCTTCACCCTGGTGGCCCGCCTCGCCCACCTCCTCGCCAAAGAGCAGGTGTCTGCGGCCCACTGCGCGGCCATCACCTTTACCAACCGGGCCGCAGCCGAGGTCCGCGAACGGCTCGAGCGCGCCATCGGCCCGATGGCGGCCGAGGTCTTTGTCGGCACCTTCCACCGCTTCTGCCTCGAGTGGCTGCGGGCGGAAACACCGGAACTCGCCATTGTCGGCGGCGAGGAACGCCAGCGGTTGCTTCGCCGCCTCTTCCCGGACCTCGACCGCCAGGACAAAACAGAGCTCGACCGCGCCATCACCGACCATGGCGAGCACCTGGCCGGCGAGGGAACTACACCGCCTTCGGCAATGGTGCAGCGCTACCTTGCCGAACTTGCACAGCGCAACGCCATTGATCTCGATCAGGTCATCCCGGCCTTTGTCCAGCGCCTCCGCACCGACAGCCGCTTCCGACAGCAGGTGGCCGGCCGGGTCCGGGTGCTGCTGGTGGATGAATTCCAGGACCTCAGCGCCAGCCAGTACGCCCTGGTGGAGACCCTGGCCGTAAGCGCACAGCTCTTTGCCATCGGCGATCCCAACCAGGCGATCTACGGCTTCCGCGGCAGCGATCTGCGCTTCTTCTTCCAATTTGCCAGCCATGCGGAATGCCGCACCCTGCACCTCACCCGCAACTACCGCTCCGCCCCGGAGATCCTCACCGCCGCCACCGCGGTGATCGACCACAACGAGACCAAGGGCAAGACCACCCTGCTCCCCCAGGCTGCGGCACCGGGCCGGCTGGAGTGGCAGGAGGCCGCCACCCCGGCCGCCGAGGCCGAAGGAATTGCCCAACGCATCGAAGAACTGGTGGGCGGCACCAGCCACCACTCCCTGCGCACCAGCCAAAAGAGCGAGGCCACGCCCCGCGCCTTTGGCGACATCGCCATCCTCTGCCGCCTCTCCCAACAGACCGAGGCAATCCACGAAGCCCTGGCCCAACACGGCATCCCCTGCCAGGTGGTGGGCGCCACCCCTTTCTACATGAAGAAACCGCTGCGACCGCTCTTCATCCTGCTGCGGGTGGCAGCCGGCAATGCCGACGCGGCCGAGCATCTCGCCCTTTTCGCCTTGCAACCCGGGATCGGCCCTGCCGCGGCAGAGCACCTGGACCAGGCCATCCCGCCGGCCTGCCCCGATTTCTTCCGCACGGCCCTCGACCTCGACCTGGCGCCAGCGGTCAGGGACGCGCTGACCGCCATGCAGCATCAACAGGAGCAGCTCCGGGCCGTGGCGCAGGAGCATGGGTTGGCCGCCGCGGTTTCCCAGGCATGCGACCTGCTGGCCATAGATCAGACCGCCCCGGAAACCCAGCGCTTGCGGTCGCTGGCCGCCCTGTTTGGTCACGATCTCGCCGGCTTTGCCGACCACCTGCGCCTGCATGCCCAGGCCACGGCCTACGACCCGCGCGCCGAGACAGTCGCGCTGATGACCATGCACGCGGCCAAGGGGCTCGAGTTTCCGGTGGTCTTCCTGGCCGGTCTGGAGGAGAGGGTTCTGCCCTGTTCCCTCGGCAACCGGACCTGCAACCTCGAAGAAGAACGCCGCCTCTTCTACGTCGGGCTGACCCGGGCGCGCGAACTGGCCTGCCTCAGCATGGCACACAGCCGCACCCTGTACGGCCAGAGCCTCAGCCAGCAGCCCAGCCGGTTTGTCGCCGAGATTCCGGCAACACTTCTCACCCGCGTGGCCCCGCGGCCGCAGCCGCGGCCCCAACCCGTCGCGACCCAGATGAAACTCTTTTGATGGGCAACGCCATGAACCACCATTCCGACGATCTTCCCACCCCATCGACCATCCGCATCGGCAAGGCCCATGTCGGACTCATCGGCCTGGATCAGACCATGGCCAAGGTCATTGCCACCCCCGGTCTTACCGAGGACGCGGCCGTGGCCGCCCTCTTTGCCGCCATCGGCCGGGACAACTACGTGCCGGCCGACGCGGTTCCGCTCTATGAAGAAGCCCTGCGCCAGGAATACCGGCGTCGCCTGGGCCAGGAAAGCGGCATCGCCGCCCCCCTCACCATCCGGGTGCTGGGGCCGGGCTGCGTCAGCTGCAACAAGCTCACCACCATGCTCATCGAGGCCCTGCAGAAGCTCCATCTCGCCGCCGACATGGAATCAGTGCACGATCTCGACGCCATCTGGCGCTTCGGGGTAACCAAAACCCCGGCGCTGATCATCAACGCCAAGGTCAAATGCGCCGGCCGCATGCCCAGCCCGGCCGAGGTGGAACAATGGGTGCGGGAAGAGGCCGGCTGATCCGGCCGCCGCCGTTATTTTCCCTGTATCCCCTTTCCCCGGCCGCTCTGCCGCCCCGTCTTTTTCCTCCTTTTGTTGCGCCGCCACTTGTGTATATAATGGGGTAACCCTGCCATTTCGCACAGGCAACACCCTGGAATCATTTGTTTTCAGGAGAGAACCATGCCCCTCCGCGACCTGCTTCAGGAAAGTTCCCGTTTCGAGCTGGAGTCCTACAAGAAACCCAAAGAAGGCAAGCGGCTGCGCGACAGCCATGTGGCCTTTTCCGGAGCGCCCTACAAACATCCCTACGACGACACCAAGGTCATCCTGGTCAGCGACCCCTGCAGCACCAGCACCAGCTATTACGAATTCCGTTCCGCCGACATCGCCTTTGTCGAGGAGCTGCCCAGCCTGGTGGACGTGGAGGGGCAGGTGTTCCTTTTCGTGCGGATCTGGGTCAGGAAGAGGTGCGTGGCCCTGCGCTGCACCCCCTTCCTCGTGGAGGATGTGCTGCGCTGAGCCGTCTTGCATTTTTGCCAGAGGATTTCGAAGATTTGCGATACCGTCGTGCGGCCGGACAGCTAACCGGCTGCAATCACGGCGGGGGAGACCGGCGCAGCGGGTGGCATGTTCCGTGCTTGACCCAAGGGCATCCGGCCACCATCCCACCTTCAGGCAAGGAGGAGAGCCATGCGGAAAATCAACACCATCCTGGTGCCCGTCGATTTTTCCGAACACGCGCCCAAATTGCTGCGGGCGGCGGTCTATGTGGCCAACCAGCTGGGAGCCCGGCTCGACATCCTCTTTGTCGTGGAGTCGTTGCACCGCTATCGCGGGGTGGCGATTCCCCACATCTCCCTGGAAAAAATGGAACAGGACCTGCGCGCAGCCGCTGAACGCAGAATGGCGTCCTTTCTCGACGAGAACATGGATGAAACCGTCCCCCATCGCGCCCAGGTGCTCCAAGGCGAGGTGGCCGAGCAGATTGTCCGCCACGCCGCGCAAAACGGCAGTGATCTGATCATCATCGCCACCCAGGGCTTTCGCGGCCTGGAACGCACTATTTTCGGCAGCGTCGCCGAGCGGGTGCTCAAGGAGTCTCCCTGCCCGGTACTGACTATCAACCCTCTGCACTAACAGCCTGTCGAAAAAGGGGCTGTTGACACCACCGGGAGGTGGCGCCGAATTTTGCCGGTCCAGAAGGCCGGAAACTTGTGACCACTCAGCACCGCGAGCCCCGCAAAGGAGGAACCCCATGAAAATGCCGGAAATCCGCAGCAAAGCCCAACAGCTTGGCATCAGGCCGGGCAAAATGAGCAAGACGGAGCTGATCCGCGCCATCCAGCAGCAGGAGGGCAACACCCCCTGTTTCGCCACCGCCATGAGCCGGTGCGAGCAAACGGCCTGCTGCTGGCGCGACGACTGCCTCAAGATGGCGATGGCGGCATGAGCGCCAGCGCCTTCTGCAACCGGGAGGTGGTGATCGCCCCGGCCTCGGCGGACATTCTGACCGTTGCCCGGCTCATGCGGCAGCACCATGTGGGGGATGTGGTCATTGTCGACGATTCCGACCCCGCCCGGGTGATCCCGCGTGGCATCATCACCGACCGCGACATCGTGCTGGAGCTGGTGGCCAGCGGAGTGGCGCTGGACCGGGTGGCGGCCGGCGACGTGATGAGCCAGGAACTGGTGACCGCCCAAGAGGGGGACAGCCTGTGGCAGACCATGCAGCGGATGCGCGCCTTTGGCATCCGGCGCATGGTGGTGGTCAACAGCGCCGGCGCCCTCGAAGGAATCCTCACCCTGGACGACCTCATCGAACTTCTGGCGGACGAACTGGCCACCCTGGCGAAGATCCTTCCCCACGGCCGCGCCAGGGAAACATCCCGGCGCGAATAGAGGCGCCGGTACAACCCACAGCAGGCGGCACGGGAACGGTCGCCGCAGGAAACACAACAAGGAGGAACAGGATGAGTGAAAGCGTGTACAAGATCATCGAGTTGGTGGGCACCAGCGAAAAATCATGGGAAGAGGCCGCCCGGCTGGCGGTGGAAACCGCGAGCAAGACCCTGAAGGACCTCCGGGTGGCCGAAATCACCAAACTCGACATGAAGATCGAAAACGGCCGGGTCGTCGCCTACCGCGCCCGGGTGAACCTCTCCTTCAAGTACCACAGCTAGCCGGCTGTGGCTGCCACAGGTTGAGGAACCCGCCATGTCACGCGACAACGAACCCATCGAAAACGAATGGTACGAACTTCCCGACCGGAGCCAGGCATTCTTCGTGGTAAGCGCGGACGAGGACGAGGACCTCATCGAGATCCAGTACGAGGACGGCACCACCGAAGAACTCGACTTCGAGGCGTGGGAGGAACTCGCACCAGACCCTATCGAGGCCCCGACGGACTGGGCCGGGGCCTACGACGAACTGGACGAGGAGGAAGAGGAATTCGGCCACGGCCGGGAAGAAGCGGAAGAGGAGGAGTGGAACGAACCCTACGATGAATGAGGCATCGGGCGACGTCGCCCATGCCCCACGAGGAGCACCGGATATGACGAAACAGCTCTCCTTCAGCAAGTTCGAAAACGAAATCATGCCCGATTTCCGTGACCGGATCAACCGGGCCGAGTCGGCCGAGGACGTGAAGAAATTCTTTGTCTATGCCACCCAGGAGCTTTTGGGCAATATCTTTGCCGGCAAGGTCGCCTTGGAATACGGCGACATCAGCCTGGATCCCGCCGCGGAGGCGCAACAGTTCAAGGTGACCGAACGGCTGCTCGGATTGCAGGAGTTCCGGGAGGTATGGGACAATTCGGACCTGAAGCACGTCACCGGTCGAATGGCGCAGACGGCAGCCAACCGTTACCGGCACATGGAAAAGCATCCGGAAAAGACCAACGCCAAGATCCGGATGTGACCGGCTCTCGGCGCCTGCCGCCTGCCCACGGCGGGCAGGCGCCGCTGGCGCCTTTCACATGGCGTTTCCCTGTTCCTGGGTATCGGCAAACCGGAACACCTTCTCGATGCTCCGCTGGAGAACTTCCCTGGTGAAGGGTTTGACCACGTAATCGCTGACCTTGGCCTGAATCGCCTCGAAAATCAGGTGCGGTTGCGCTTCGGCGGTGACCATGACGAAGGGGATGTGCCTGGTGGCCTCATTGCCCCGCACCTGCCGAAGCAATTCGATGCCGTGCATGCCGGGCATGACCCAGTCGGAGAGGATAAGGTCAAAGGACCCCTTGGCCAACAGGCCGAGGGCCTGCCGGCCGCTGGCCGCCTCGCGGATGTCGGTAAAACCGAGAGCGGTCAGGTGGTTTCTGATGATGTGGCGCATGACCTTGGAATCATCCACCACCAGTATCTTCAAATTCGACGACACCATGCGGAACTCTCGGCCCTCATCCCCCGATGGCGACACCCTGCCGCAACCGGCACAGCCAAACAAAAAGGCCTGAGGGACGCCCCTCAAGCCTCGAATTATAACGCCACAACACGTCCGGCGCTCGACTTATTCGATGACCGCCACATCTTCGGCCTGGACACCCTTGGTCGTTTGCACCAAGGAAAATTCCACAAGCTGGCCGTCCTGCAGCGTCCGGTAGCCGTCGCCCCGGATACCGCGGAAATGCACGAACACGTCGGACTCGTTCTCGCGTTCGATAAACCCATAGCCCTTGGGGCTATTGAACCACTTGACCTTACCCTGGACCCTCTGCTCAGACATCCCCCTCAACCTCCCACTCTGCTTGACGTTTAGCCGCGCCAGTTCCTTCCATGGGGCCTTCGGCGCCACTGTCCCCGCCCCATGGCGCCACGAAAACCAGTATGGAGAGAAATCCCCGCTGAATCAAGCAGATTTTTCTGGATCTGGCAACGCTCCACCGCCTGCAAGGCCACGGCACAAAAAAACCCGCGATCCGTTTCCGGATGCGGGTTTCAAAAATGGTGCCGAAGGTCGGAGTCGAACCGACACGGGTCTCCCCACAGACACCTCAAGCCTGCGCGTCTACCAATTCCACCACTTCGGCGAAGCCAATTTTTTCACAGAGCAAACAACCAAAAAACTACTTCCCACCTGCCGGCACCGGTGGAACTTCGCCGGCCGGCGGCAGCGGGATCGGAGCCGGCGCCGACTGCGCGGGCGCATCGATGTTCTGCATCACCGTGCCGTCGCCCATGCTCGAGGAAAGATAGGCCAGCAATACCGAGGTGACCATGAAAACAATGGCCGCGCCGGTGGTGATCTTGTTGAGTAACGGCAATGGCCCTTCGGTGCCGAACACGGTCTGGCTGGAGCCGCCAAAGGAGGCCCCCATGTCCGCTCCCTTGCCGTGCTGCAACAGCACGATCACGATGAGGAACAGACAGACCAGCACATGGATGATGATCAAAAGAGTCTGCATCTTTCAAATGGTTCCAGAAAAAACAGCGCCTCGCCCACCTTCTTACTGAAAGTGGATGATGCGCTCGAATGACTCCGCCTTGAGGGCGGCGCCACCAACCAGGGCGCCGTCTACGTCCGTCTGGCGCATCAATTCGTCCACATTGGCCGGATTGACGCTGCCACCATACAATATTCTTATTTGGCCAGCAATATTTTTCTCGAAGCGGGTGGCAAGGGTCTGGCGCACAAAGGCGTGGACCTCCTGGGCCTGGGCCGCGGTGGCGGTCTTGCCGGTGCCGATGGCCCAGACCGGCTCGTAGGCGATCACCAGTTGGCCACCACTCGCCAGATTGACGCCGGCCAGCCCTTCCCGCAGTTGGGTTTCCAGCACGGTGAAGGTGGTGCCGGCCTCCCGCTCGGCCAGGGTCTCGCCGATGCAGAGGATCGGGACGAGGCCGAACTTCATGGCCCCGGCCACCCGCTTGTTGATGAGCCCGTTGGTCTCGCCAAAGAGCTGACGCCGCTCCGAGTGGCCCACTATGGCCATGGTGCAGCCCAGCTCCCTGAGCATGGTCGGCGCGATCTCTCCGGTAAAGGCGCCCTGCTCCTCCCAGCAGACATTCTGGCCGGCAAGTAGCAGACGGTTGCCCGCCGCCTCACGGACCGCCGGAAGAGCGGTGAAGGGCGGAGCAATCAGCACGTCACGGTCGGCAACGCCTTCGGCCGCCTTGCCGATCGCGGCGGCCAGCGCACGCGCCGCCGGAAGGGTCAGGTGCATCTTCCAGTTGCCGGCGATGAGGGGTCTGCGCATGGCGGCCTCCTCTTATCTGCACTGTTCCAGCGCATCCACCCCGGGCAGCTTCTTGCCCTCCATCAGCATCAGGAAGGCGCCGCCGCCGGTGGAGATGTAGGAGATGTTGTTCGACTCGCCGGCCTGGTGCACGGCCACGTCGGTATCGCCGCCGCCGACGATGGTCAGCGCGTGCGACCTGGCCACGCTCTGCACCATGGCCATGGTGCCGCGGGAAAAGGCGTCCATCTCAAAGGCGCCCATTGGGCCGTTCCAGATAATGGTCTTGGCATCCTCCAGCGCCTCGGTAAAGAGGGTGGTGGTGGCAGGCCCGATATCGAGCACCATCCACTCCCTGGGCACCTCCTGGATAGTGACCCGCTTGTTCTCGGCCCGCGCCTCGAAACGGTCGGCCACAATGCAGTCCACCGGCAGGTAGAGCTTGACCCCCTGGGCCTTGGCCTTGTCGATCAGCTCGCGGGCGGTCTCCAGCAGGTCGTCCTCCACCTTGGACTGCCCCACTTCGTGGCCCATGCTCTTCAAAAAGGTGTTGGCCATGGCGCCGCCGATGATCATCTTGTCCACCCGATCCATGAGGTTGCGGAGCGCGCCCAGTTTGCTCGACACCTTGGCACCGCCGACGATGGCCACCAGCGGTCGCATGGGGTTGCTCACCGAGCGGTGGAAATAGTCCATCTCCTTCTGGAGCAGGAAGCCCGCCCCGCACTGCTTGGAGAATTTGGTCACTCCCACCACCGAGGCGTGCGCCCGGTGCGCCACGGCAAAGGCGTCGTTGATGTAGACATCGGCCAGGGCCGCAAGCTGGCGGGAAAAATCCTCGTCGTTGGCCTGCTCCTCGGCATGGAAGCGCAGGTTTTCAAGCAGGAGCACATCGCCGGGCTGCATGGCGTCGACCATGGCCTGGACCTCGGGACCGATGCAATCGGAGGCCAGCTTCACCTCTTTGGCAATCAGACGGGAGAGGCGCTTGGCCGCCGGGGCCAGACTGAACTCCGGCTTGCGCTGGCCCTTCGGCCGCCCCATGTGCGACATGATGATGATCCTGGCGTTTTCATCCAGAGCGTGGTTGATGGTGGGGAGCACGCCGCGGATGCGGATATCGTCGGTGATGTTGCCCTGGGCGTCCAGCGGCACGTTGAAGTCGACCCGGATGAGAACCTTTTTTTCCCGAATATCGATGTCGCGGATGTTCTTCACGAACCCTTCCCCCTGATGACGGTCTTTTCCATGAGCACGGCGTCCTCCGGCGGGTTGCGGTAATACCCCTTGCGCACGCCGGTCGCCCTGAAGCCAAATTGTTCATACAGCCGCCGAGCCGGTTGATTGCCGGCCCGCAGTTCCAGAAACACCCGGGCAACGCCTTGGGCCGCCAGCCCGGCCAGGGCATGACGCACAAGCTGCACTGCCACTCCCTGCCGCCGGCAGGAGGCGGTGACCGCCAGCTTCAGAATCTCCGCCTCATCGGCCACCGTGTAGCCGCAGAGATACCCGATCACGTCCCCGTCGGCGCGCCGGGCCACATAGCGCCAGCCGCCTTGGCGCTCCAGTTCGGCGGCAAGTTGCGCTGTACTCCACGGCCCCGGAGTTTCCGCCTCGATGGCCGCCACCGCTGCCAGATCCGCGGCGGAAAAAGGATCAATCCGGACCGGGAGCACCTACACCATCTGCTCGGCGATGGTCACGGTGCGGTCGCCGAGCATGTTGGTGTAGCTGCCCAGCTCGTTGTCGTACCAGCCGTAGATCACCGCCTGGGTCACCGGCACCTCCAGGGTGGACGGCGCCCCGGCGCACCCCATCTTGGAGAGGTTCACATTGATGGTGGCGGTGCGGGTGTGGGTCTCGGTGCCCTCGATGATCGCCGCGGCGGCCGGCATGCCGATGATGTCGCAGGAGACGTTCTGCTCGTCCGAGTACTCGAGGTAGGGCGAGTTGTTGGCATAGTCGCGATAGACCGAGTTGATGAGGTCGCGCTTGATCGGCTTTTCCAGATCATCCTGGAGGTTCAGCACCAGGATGATGAGGGAGCCGGTGGTGGTGGGAATCCGCACCGATTCGGCAATGAAACCGATCTTCTTCATCTCGGGAATCACCAGCGGCAAGGCCTTTGCCGCGCCGGTGGAGGTAAGGATGATGTTGTTCAGGATGCCACGGTTCTTGCGCAGGTCGGTGGCGCCGGCGGCCGGCAGGCGGTCGAGCACCTGCTGACTGGCGGTGGCGGCATGGACCGTCACCATGGAGGCGCTCAGGAATTTGTCGGCCCCAAAGTATTCCAGCAGCGGCTTGATCATGAAGGAAAGGCAGGTGGTGGTGCAGGAGGCGGCGGAAATAACGCAGTGCCTGGTCGGGTTGTAATCGCCGTCGTTGATGCCCATGACCGTGGTCACCGCATCCTCCGGCATGGCCATGCCCTTGGTCTTGATCTTGAAGGGGGCGGAAAGGATCACCTTCTCAGCGCCGCCCTGGAGATGGCCGCGCAGCGAGCCCTTGGCGTCGCCGGCGTCGGCGGTCGGATCACGGAAGGCGCCGGTGGAATCGACCACCAGACGCACGCCGTTCTCCTTCCATTGGATCTCCTTTGGATTACGGGCCTGGCGCAGGATCTTCACCGGTACGCCGTTCACCACCATGGTGCCGGCCGCCTCGTCGAGGTTCTCGATCACCCGGCAGCTCCTGCAGCCGTTCAGGTACATGCCGAGCCGGCCGTAGGTGCTGTCCCGGTCGATGCAGGAGGCGATGTCGTGCAGCCCCCCACCTATCTGGCGGCCCACATTGACCACAATCTC
Organism: Thermodesulfobacteriota bacterium; assembly: GCA_040757055.1. Lineage (GTDB taxonomy): Bacteria > Desulfobacterota > Desulfobulbia > Desulfobulbales > Desulfurivibrionaceae > JAJZRJ01. The sequence continues at coordinate 24,837 of JBFLXY010000019.1, forward strand.
GGAAAAGTGCTTGCGGGAGACATGGTGCCAGAGGGAAAGCTTGCCGATCCGGCCAAGGCCGTTGATGCCTAACTTCATCGCTGCGGTTCTCCTTGCCTGGTGAGTGGTCAATACGGCGAAACGGCGCGCCTCCGCGTCGGCCCGTGCCGCCTTCCGTAAACGAGGAATAATAAAAAAGAGGCCGGAATCCGGCAAGGACAAAGTTGCGAAACGGGCAAAAACGCCTACTGGCGCCGAGTTACCCTACCCTTCAGCCCGCTCGCCCACCTCTTCCCCTCCGGCGGCGCCACCGGCGAGGAGGCTGGGATCGGTTGCCAGCATCTCCAGCGGCTCGATCTCCTTGCCGATGGAGGAATCAAGCTCACGGAATTTGCGGGCGCTGACCAGCACCCTGGTCTCAAAGGAGCGCATCGCCTTGTCATACGAGGAGACCGCCTTGTCGAGGCCGCCGCGCATGGCCTGGAAGTGGCCCACCATGGTGTGCAGCCGGTCATAGAGCTGGCGGCCAAGATCGCCGATCTTGTGGGCGTGCTCGGCGATCTGCTCCTGGCGCCAGCCATAGGAAACCGCCCGCAGCAGGGCAATGAGCGTGGTGGGCGTGGCGAGGATCACCTTTTGCGTCACGCCGTATTCGATGAGTTCCGGATCCTGTTCCAGGGCGGCGCTGAAGAAATTCTCGCCGGGCAGGAAGAGGACCACGAATTCCGGAGTGGGCCGGAACTGCTCCCAATAGCCCTTGCTGGCAAGCTGGCCCAGATGGGTGCGGATCTGGCGGGCATGGTCCTTGAGCCGTGCCTTGCGGCTCTCCTCGTCCGGCGTCTCGGCCGCCTCCAGATAGGCGGAAAGGGCGGCCTTGGAGTCGACCACGATATTCTTGCCGCCCGGCAATTTGATGATGAGGTCGGGCCGCAGCCGGCCACTTTCCGTGGTGACCGACTCCTGTTCCACGAAATCGCAGTGCTCCACCATGCCGGCCATTTCCACCACCCGCCGGAGCTGGATCTCGCCCCAGCGGCCGCGCACATTCGGGGTGCGCAGGGCCTTGACCAGGTTGGCGGTCTCACCGTGGAGCTTGGCCTGGGAGGTGGCCAGCGACCTGACCTGCTCGGTGAGGCCCGCGTAGGCCTCGGCCCGCTCCTTTTCCACCTGCCGGAGCTGGGTGTCCACCCGCGCCAGCGACTCCCTGAGCGGCTGCACCATCTCGTGAATCGACTGCTTGCGTTGTTCGAGTTCGCCCTTGGCGCCCTCATGGAATTTGCCAAAAGTCTCCCTGGCCAGTTCCAGGAAGGAACGGCTGTTCTGCTGGAAGATATCGGAAGAAAGGGCCTTGAAGGCATCGGCCAGCTCCTGGCGCGCCTCCAACAGCAGGGCCTGTTTTTCCGCGCTGTTGCGCTGCTCGTTGACAAGACTCGCCTCCAGCTCCGCCACCTTGGCCTGGAGGGCGCGGCCTTCGGCCTGGGCTGCCGCATTTTGCGCCTCAAGCCGCTGCTGTAACTCGCGCAGTTCCCGGCCCTGCTCCTCCCTGGCCGCGAGCCGCTCCTGCCAGAGGGCCTCCTCGGACTGCCGCCTTTGCTCGACCAGGGCCAACTGCTGCCCGGCGCGCGAGCGCATGAAGAACCACGCCAGCGCCGCGCCGCCAGCCAGACCAAGCATCACCCAGAATACCGCACCCATGCTCATCACCGAAACCATCACCCCCGATTCCCCCTGAAGCCATTGCCCATCCAGGCCATGATTTCCTCCCCATGGCCATGCTTGCCACCCATCATACCATCCGCGTTGGCTCCTGCCCTCCTTTTTTCCCTCCCCGTTTTCCTCCGCTGCCTGTTGACTTTTCCCAGGAAAAACGTAACGTAGTGGGCAGATTTTTTGATCCGTTTGACTTGGATCAAGGCCGCACACCGCCCGGCAAGATAGGGTGCGCACCAACACCACAGAGCCAATTCTACACTTTTCAATATGGGTCATGACTAGAACAGCACTTTAAAAAGTGTGCTAACATCTAGTTATGACGATGAAAAACAAGTATGCAAAGCGTTCAAAAATTTCGGAGCCCAAATTCCGGGAGCTGGTTAAGCTTTTTGCTC
>JBFLXY010000002.1:0-271342 GCA_040757055.1 Thermodesulfobacteriota bacterium
TGTAGAGGCGAATAGACCCCTCAGAACCGTAGACTCGTTCCTTGAAGGTCGCGGTACCGGTGATGTCGAAGGCGCCCGTTACCTGGCCAGGGCTGTTCACCGTCACCGTTGGGGTGTTGTCGATGGTGATTGTTTGGGAATCAGAAGCAGATCCGCCCTCATGGTCACGGGCTATTGCCTTGAAGGTATGCGCCCCCTGGGATAGAGCGCCACTGTCAACAATTATGGTGGCTGTTGCTGAGCCGTTGCCGCTAGCCCACGTGATAGGCCCAGACCCATCTTGATATATGTACACCACGCCGCTATTTACTGCCCAGCAGTTTCCTTTGTTGTCGCAATGGGTATCCTGCATAAACGTGGCAGAGGCGGAGACGGTGATCGCCCCCTCGTTGCCAGAAACGTTTATGGTGGCGCTGGTGGCCCAGGCAGAGCCGAAGCCGAAGGCGAAAAGATGCACCAGTAGAGTCAACAGGATGGAGGCGGTCTTCTTGTGGCGATTCATGGCCAGCCCTTTGTTCGTGTGGGAGAAGTCTGGGTTCGCTGATCAATCCGCAAACATTATTCAGAGTTACTTTTTCGCCGGCTCCGTTGGTGCTGCTGCGGCCTCGGTGATCTTGACCTTGCCCAGAACCTTGCCTTCGGCATTGGCGGCCTCCAGTTCGATTCCTTCAGTGACCCAGCGCATCTGGGTCGGCTTGCCGCTGACCGCAAAGGTTTTTACAACCTTGCCGGTTGCCAGGTCGAAGAGAGAGAGCTGCTTGGCATCCGGATCGGCGATCAGTGCCTGATTGCCAGGGGCGCGGCAGAGCCCTTGGGCATTGGTGCCCACCTTGACCGGCTCGCTCACCTTGCCCTTCTTCACATCCGCAACCGCCACCTCGCCGCTGGGGCCAAAGGAGAGAAGCGCCTGCTCCGGCGTGACCATCACCACATCCGCGGCAGGCCGCGGCAGGGCGAGCTGCGTCTGCTTCTGTTCCTTGTCGATCTTGAGGATGTTCAATACCGGAGCGCCAGGGGTGAGGGAGACAAAGATGTTGCCATCCGGGCTCATGTCGCCCTGCGCAGGATGGGAGGCAACAAAGGCGGTTGCCTTGCCCTGCTCGTTCACCCCGCCTTTTTCCGACGCCTTTTCAGAAGAACAGGCGGTGAGCGCCACGAAACAGATTATTGCCAACACAAAGCCTTGCCGAATCACAGTGAGCCCTTTCATTTTCCCCTCATTCCGTCTGTGTTGCTGGTGCATGATTTTTTCAAAAGCCCAATAAAAAAGCCCGTCCTCGAAATAAAACGAAGACGGGCTTTCTGCTCGCAAGCGAACGAACTCAAATTATCCCCCCTCTTCGGCAGCCCGGCCGCCTCATTGAGGCCCGTGGCTTTGCGCCCCAGGGTCGCCCCTGGTTTGCCATTATCGGAGCGGTTTCCGATACATGTAATCGGCAGGCTAGCAAAAAGATCCATTCGAAGTCAAGGCAAAAAACAAAAAAATGTCAGGCAGACTAGCCCCCCTTGTTTCTCCATGGCCCTGGAGGCGGTGTTGGCACATGGCCTTGGCAATCCGCGGCAACGGGAGGAGAATGGCCGCCATAACTTTCTGCTGGTGCGCCGTTGCGCCCGTGGGATTTTTCTTGCCCTGCCCGGAGCGATATGGCACATCATGGGAGGATTATCTTTCCATAACCTATGCATGGCTCAGGGGGAATCATGCTCTTCTTTCATCTCCGCGACCGATCGTTGTCAACCCGCCGCCTTGGCGAGCAGGGCTTTTCCCTCATCGAACTTCTGGTGGTCATGGTCATCCTGGGGCTCATCGCTTCCCTGGTCGGCCCGCGCCTCTTCGGCAAACTCGGCGGGGCCCGCCAGGATACGGCCAAGACCCAGATCGAGATGCTCGTGGCCGCCCTCGACTCCTACCGCCTCGACATCGGCCACTACCCGAGCGAACAGGAAGGGCTTGGCGCCCTGCTGCAGAATCCCGGGGCCAACAAATGGGATGGCCCCTACCTGAAGAAGGAGGTACCCCTCGACCCCTGGGGCCAACCCTACCACTACCAGAACCCTGGCCAGCACGGCGAGATCGACCTCTTCTCTTACGGCGCCGACAACAAGCCCGGCGGCGAGAAGGAAGACGGCGACGTGGGCAGCTGGCAGTAAGCGGGTGCGATGAGCCCCTCGGCCTATTTTGCCAAAAAAGACCGGCTCGGCGCACTGCTCATTGCGGCCGGCCGGCTCCAACCGCACCAACTGGAGCGCGCCCTGGCCCACCAGGGTTCGGTGCCCCAGCGCATCGGCGAGATTCTTCTTTCCCTGGGCCTCATCGGCGACGACGACCTGGCCAATGCCCTGGTCGCCCAGCTCGATCTGCCGCTCTATGCCGGCCAGGAGGAGGACACCTTCCTGCCGCTCGACATCTCCCCGCCCTTCCAGCGCGCCCATCCCTTTGTCCTGGTGGGCCGGGAAGGGGTGGCGCAACCGCTCCTCGTGGTGAGCGACCCTTTTGATCAGGATCTGCTGCTCGCGGCCGATCTCATCTGCGACCCGCCCCCGCTCCTCCACCTCGCCCCGGAGCCACTGCTCAAGAAACTGGTGCAGGCCCATTACAACCTCGCCTTCCACGAGGCCGGCGAGGAGGGGGTGGCCATCGACGAGGAGGACATCGACAAACTGAAGGACATGGCCTCCGAGGCGCCGGTCATCAAGTATGTGAACACCCTGATCGACACCGCCGTGGGCCGCCGGGCCAGCGACATCCACATGGAGCCGTTCGAGGACGGCATGAAGATCCGCCTCCGCATCGACGGCACCCTCTACGACTTCGAGATCCCGCCGCATGCCATGCAGCCGGCCATTGTCTCGCGCACCAAGCTTTTGGCCGGGCTCGACATCGCCGAGCGCCGGCTGCCCCAGGACGGCAAGATCTCCATGCGCATCGCCGGCCGCGAGATCGACCTGCGCGTCTCCACCCTGCCCACCATCTACGGCGAGGGGGTGGTGATCCGCATCCTGGAAAAGGGCTCCATCATCCTCGACCTGGAACGGCTCGGCATGGCGCCGGAGACCGAGGCCCGCTTCCGCCAGCTCATCGCCGTGCCCGACGGCATCTTCCTGGTCACCGGCCCCACCGGCAGCGGCAAGACCACCACCCTCTACTGCGCCCTGAACCAGATCAACACCGGGGAGAAGAAGATCATCACCGTCGAGGATCCGGTGGAGTACCAGTTGCACGGCATCAACCAGATCCAGGTGCGGCCGGAGATCGGGCTCACCTTTGCCCGCGGCCTGCGCTCCATCGTGCGCCAGGATCCGGACGTGATCATGATCGGCGAGATCCGCGACCTCGACACCGCCGAGATCGCGGTGCAGTCCTCCCTCACCGGCCACCTGGTCTTCTCCACCCTGCACACCAACGACGCCGTCTCGGCGGTGGTGCGCCTCCTCGACCTCGGGGTGGAGCGCTTCCTCATCTCCGCCTCCCTGCGCGGGGTGCTGGCCCAGCGGCTGGTGCGCCGCATCTGCCCGCACTGCAAGACCGAGGCGGGCACCATCGGGAGCCTCGGAGTGCAGATCAATGGTGGCGACTTCCCGGTCTACGAGGGCAAGGGCTGCCCGGCCTGCGGCCACACCGGCTACAGTGGCCGGATCGGCATCTACGAACTGCTGGTAATCGACGAGGCAATGAACCGCGGCATCTCCCAGGGGCTCGACCTGGACGAACTCCGCCGCCTTGCCGAGGAACGCGGCTTCACCACCATGTTCGCCGACGGCCTTGCCAAGGTTCGGCGGGGCGAAACCACCTTCGCCGAGGTGGTGCGGGTCTGCCGGGGAGCGGAGTATGGGGCTCTTTAAGTACACGGCGCTCGATTCCGCCAACCAGAGCCGGGAAGGGGTCCAGGAGGGCGCGGACCGGGAGGCGGTGGCCAAGCGCCTGATGCAGCAGGGCTTGCGACCGCTGACCATCGAGCCGCATCGCACCGGCCACCACAAGGCCCTGCCCTTTATCGCCCGTTTCCGGCAGGACACACTCACCCGCGCCGACTGCGACTTTTTCACCGATCAGCTCGCCATGCTGCTCAATTCCGGACTCTCGCTGGACGCAGCCCTGCGCACCCTCCGGCAGCACAGCCACAAAGCCGCCTTCCGCGACTTCACCAGCGGGCTCGAAAAAAAGCTCAAGGAGGGCAAATCCCTCTCCCAGGCCCTGGCCGACCACCCCGACTTCTCGCCCATGTACGTCAATATCGTCCGGGCCGGCGAAGAAGGCGGGGCGCTGCCCACCATGCTCGGCAAGATCGCCGAGTACCAGGCCACCTTCCAGGAATTGCGGCAGTTCATCCTCTCCTCGTCGATCTACCCGCTCTTTTTGCTGGTGGTGGGGCTGATCGCCATCCTGGTGCTGCTCACCGTGATCCTGCCGCGCTTCGAGGTGCTCTTTAGCGACCTCGGCCGCGAACTGCCGCTCCATGTGCGGCTCATGATGGACACCGCCAAGGCGATCAGCAGCCACCCCATCCTCACCACCCTGGTGCTGCTGGGGCCGCCCGTTGCGGCGGGCTACTATCTCAAGACCCCCGAAGGCCGCGCCTGGTACGACCGAACCGCGCTCAAGCTGCCGGTCCTCGCCTCCTTTGTCCAGGCCCTGGAGACCACCCGCATTTTCCGCACCATCGAGGTGCTGGTGAAAAACGGCGTGCACTTCGCCACCGCCTTGAAGATCGCCAGCGGGGTGGCGGGCAACCAGGAATACCGCCGGCTGCTCGGCCATGCCACCGAGGCGCTCAAGGAGGGCCGCCAGATCAGCCAACGGCTGAAAGGGGAGGGGCTGCTGCCCGATCTGGCCACCGACCTTTTGGCCATCGGCGAGGAGTCGGGCCGGGTGGGCGAGGTCTGCGGCCAGATTGCCGACCACTACGAAAAGGAGCTGCGCGTCCGGGTCAAACGGCTCATTGCCCTGATCGAGCCGCTCTTCATCCTCGGTATCGCCCTGGTGGCGGGCTATGTGGTCATTTCCATGCTCTCGGTCATCCTGAGCATCAACGAGATCGCCGGCTGAGGCCGCCATGCGCCGCCGTCCCTGCCTCGGCCGCCACGGCTTTTCGCTCATCGAACTGCTGCTGGTCCTCATCCTGCTCGGGCTGATCGCCGGGGTGGCAGCGCCCGCCACCGGCCGCCTCCTCGACCAGCTTGCCTTCCGCAAGGAGACCGGGGCGCTCTTGGCCCAGCTCCGCGCCGCCCGCCTCTTGGCCACCGGCAAGGGCCGAGCGGTTTCCGTCGGCATCACTGGCCACAACCGGTGGCAGACCGAAGGCAGCGACGAGCCGCAGCCGCTCGCCAGCAGCGAGACCCTCGCCGTGCACTTCGACCCCGCCACCATCACCTTCTATCCCGAAGGGTTCGCCACCCCGGCCATCATCCGGGTCAGCCGCGGCAAAAAGGCGGCCCGCTTTACCATCGACCCCCTCACCGGCCTGCCGGTCCGCGAGTCGTGACCATGCGCCCTCTTGCCATCGCCCCCCTGAACACACGGGGCATCACCCTCTTCGAGTTGCTGGTGGCGGTGCTCCTGCTGGGGCTGGTGAGCACCATGATCTATTCCATGTTCGACGTCAGCGTCCGTTTCAGCAGCAAGGGGGAGAAGCGCCTCGAAGAGCTGGCCCGGGAGCAGGGGCTGCTGGAACTCATCGGCCATCAGGTGAACGATGCCTGGCATGACGTGAAAATGCGCCGCATCCGGGCGGTGAAGAAGGGGGACACCTTCCAGCTCTATACCCGTTTCCCGCTCCTCCACCGCGATGCCGGACTGGTGCTGGCCATCTACCGCTACGACGAGGCGGATCACGCCCTTTACTACACGGAAAAACGCGACTTCTACAACGCCGACTATACGCCGGAGTTCGTGCCGAATCTCGATGAGATGCGGCTCCTCGGCCGTTTTGCCCGGCCGCTGACCCTGGCCTACGCCACGGGCAGCGACGTGGTCACCGTAGGGTTCGGCGAGGAGCACTACCAATTTGTCCCGCGTTGCCACATGGAAGAGGTCTCGGTGGAGGGGCTGATCTGATGCGCCGCCCCTGTGTCAGCCAGAGCGGCTTTACCCTGCTGGAGGTGCTGGTGGCGGTGGTGATCCTGGGCCTGGCCTATGTGGCCATCCTCCAGAGTTTCTCCCACTCCACCCTCTCCATCCTGCGCCTTGCGAAAAAGCGGGGCAGCGTGCTCTCCTCCGCCCAGGCCTTTGAGCGCGACACCCAAACCACCACGCAGGGGGAACTCTTCCTGGAAGGCCATCGTTTCAAACTCCGCCGGGTAACAAGCGACGACGGCCGGCTGGAAACCCTCCGTCTCGTCAAGGAATAGGCCATGACCCGCTCCGCAGCCATGCGCCACAACCTCGGCTCTCGCGGCTTTGCCCTGATGGTGGTGATCGTGGTCCTGCTCTTTGCGAGCTTCCTCGCCTCGACCCTCACCCTGCAACTGCGGGCGGAACAGCAGACCGCCTTCAACGCCGCCAGCCGGACCAGTGGCCGCTTCCTGGCCGAGGCCGGGGTGCAGCTCGCCCTCTTTCGGCTGCTCGACACGCCCCTTATCGCCGCAGCCCCGCAAGACGAGAAGATGGTACCGGGCGTGGAATACGCCACAACACTCCGCACCGGTACGGTGCGGTACGTGGCAGTGAACGAAGGTGGCAAGATCGATGCGAACAACGCCCCCCGGCCGCTTCTCGTCCTCTTTCTCCGCTATCACGGCTTCACGGCGGCCGAGGCCGCGTCCTTTGCCGACGCCCTCGGCGACTGGCGCGACGACGACGATTTCCTGCGGCTGCATGGCGCGGAAAAGGACTACTACCAGAATCTCAGCCAACCCTATCTCCCGCGCAACGGCGAGATCGCGGAGCCGGCCGAACTCCTGCTCCTTCGCGGCGCCGACCGGCTCGCCGGCAAATTCGAGCCAGAAGAGGTATTTACGGTTTACAATCCGCAGGGTAAGATAAACGCCAACCATTTGACTCCGGCGATGCTCGCCTTTGTCATGGAGGGGGATTCCGCACGCATGCAGGCGTTTCGGGAAGCGCAGCAGACCTATAAGGTTATCGACAAGGCCCTGGCTCGCCAGCTCATCGGCGACCAGCGCTATGCTGAACTGGAACCCTATCTGACCTTTGACAAGGACGGCGGCACCTCCCACTATGAGATCACCGCCATCGGCCGGCCGCTGCCGAGCCGCGAAGGCGCGGCCCCGCCGCCCGGGGTCAAGACCACCACCCTGGTCCGCATCTTTGGCGACACTTACCAGTTCGTGCTCTGGAAGGAAGGGGGCGCATGAGCGGTATCGATCTGGTCATCGGCAAATCCGGTTTCACCCTTTTCCCGCCAGGAGGCCTTGCCCCCCTGGCCACCTGCGCCTCGGTGGAGGAACTGCTCGCTCGCCTGGCCGAATCCTGCGCCAGCCAGCAGCACACCGCAACCGAACTCACCCTCTACGTGACCGAGGAACTCCTCTTCGCCACCGAGTTCGCCCTGCCCGCCAAGACCCCCAAGCTCGCCGAGGCGATCCGCTTTCAGCTCGGCATGGTGGTGCCCTTCGGCGACAACACCTTCCGCTACCGCTACACCACCCGCCGCGAAGGCGACCAGCAGAAGATTCTGCTCTATGCCCTGCGGGACGAAACGGTGCTGTCGGCCCTGGAGGCCCTGGCCGCTGCCGGCCACACCTTCACCGGCTTGTTTCCCGAACACCAGCGCCTGGTGACCCGCGCCGTGCCCAAGGCGGCGTGGGCACTCCTGCTCGACGGCCGCACCAGTTATTTCTTCACCTTCCACAAGGGCCAGCTCAGCGGCCGCACCCTCTGCCGCCAGGTGCCGACGAGAGAGGAGATGGCCGCCCTGGCGGGCAGCGACACCCTCTATGGCGCGAGCGACCCGACCCGCCATGGCCTGCTCACCCCGACCCCGCTCCTGGCCGCCAAGCCGCTGCACAAACACTTCGATCTCCTGCCCGAGACCTTCCGGCGGCCCGATTATTTCCGCAACATCATCGCAGGACTGCTCATCGCCAACCTAGTGCTGCTGGTGCTCTTTGGCGGCTTCCGCTTCTTCCAGACCATCCGCCTCAGCCGCACGGTGGAGCGCGAGATCAGCGCCATCATGCCGCAGGTAAAGGTGGCCAATGACCTGCTGGGCCGGGCCGAGAAGCTCGAAGGCCAGATCGCGCTCTTCCGCGACATCGGCAGTAACCCGGACCTGGTCGGCTTTATGGCCAAGCTCACCACCCAGCTGCCACCGGGCTGCTACCTCGACCAGCTCCGCCTTGAAAAACGGGGGGGCAGCTACCTGCTCGACGGCTACGCCACCGACATCAGCAGCCTCACCGCCGCCCTCCAGACCCTGGGCGAGGTCAAGCTCAAGTCCACCAGCCGCCGCCAGAATCAGAACTACTTCCAGCTGGAGATCGTGCCGCGATGAGGCTTGCCGCCCTGACCGAACTGCTCCAGCGCCTGCGGGTGGTGGACCGCAAGACCCTGCTCTATGGGGTGGCCGGCCTCCTGCTCCTCCTGAACCTCGGCCGTTTCGGCTGGCTCGCCGTGGAGGGCTGGCAGGAATCCATCGACGACCGCGTCGAACAACTCGCCAAATACCGCAAGGCCGTAAACCGGATCGACACCCTCAAGGGCGAGGTCGCGGCCCTGGAAGGTCAGCACCAGACGCTCACCAGCTACCTCTTCACCGGCGCCTCGGAGGAGGAGGCGGCCTCGGCCATGCAGGTGGCCCTGCAGGACGAGGTGGTGAAGGCGGGGCTTGAGCCGGAGTTCATCCAGCCCACCCCGAGCGAGGCGGCAACCAAGCCGGAACCCACGAAAAAAGAAGGGATTCGCGCCATCAGCATCAAGCTGCGCCTCGGCGGCACCCTGAACAACTTCGGCCAGTTCGTCCAGGAGCTCTACCGGGCAAAGAAGCTCTTCACCATCGAGAACTGCACCGTGAAGCCCCTTAGGAAGGAGGATCTCAAGATCTATCTCGAGGTCAAGGGCTACTACGCCATCCCAGCGGCGGGGGCGCAGCCGAAGCGATGAAACTCCCCCGCCTGCCCATGCCCAAGCTGCCCAAGCTCAATCTGGCGGCGCTGCTGCACAACCCCGGCCTGCTGCTGCGGCTGGGCGCCTGCACCCTGCTCACCGCCAGCATCGGCGCGCTGCTCTATGGCCTGGTGGATGCCTGGCGCCACGACCCGCTCCTGCAACTCACGCCGCCGCCCAAAACTCAGGCCCAGCCCGTTCCGGAACGGCCGGCCATCGAGTTTTACCCTGCAGTGCCGACCCTGCCCGACCTCCACCTGGGCTATCTCTTCAATGCCGAGCGGAATCTGGCCGGCCGCGGCAAGAGCGGCAACACCATCGCTGCCGCCAATGTCCACGAACTGGTCTATGCCGGCTCGATCATCCTCGGCAAGAACAGCAAGGCCCTGCTCACCTTGCCGATCGCCCCCCAGAGCACCGATGTCCGCCCCGGGGCACCCGCCCGCGGTGGGGCGGCATACTTTCATGTGGCGCCCGGCGATTCGGTGGGCGGCTACACGGTGAGCGAGATTCTGCCAAAGAAGATCGTCTTCAAGAAGGGCAGCGAGGTGGTGGAAAAAACCCTCTTCGCCCCCCGCAAGCAGCGGACCGTGGCGGAGACGGTGCGGCCCGGCGTACCGGCGGTCGCTGCCGCCCCCGCCCCGGAGGGCGCTCCCCCAGCCGCGACACCGCAACCGACAACGCCCGCGCCCCGCGCACCGGCGCCAACGCCCCGCGCCACCACGCCGCGGAGCAGCTACGCGGTTTCGCCCGGCCTGAACCCGCAGCCGATGCCGCCGCCGGCCCCTCTGCCGCCGCCCCAGCGCAACGCGCCCACCCGCGCGCCCCTGGTGCCGCCGCCACCGCCACCGCCGCTCAAGGTCTATCCGTCGGAGCCGGCCAAATAAGGGACTGCATGATATCGTGTTGCCATTTCGCGAAAAATAGAGGATAGACAAAGTAACTTTACGCAACAGGACGGGGAATGAGGGAAAAGATTTTATCAGGCGGCATTGCCGCCATGGTCATACTGTTGCTTGCCCTTGGCGGCTGCGCACCCCAACGGGCGCGGACCTGGGTCGATCTCAACGAGGTGAGCAGCAAGATCGAGAAGAAGGGTGAGGCCGCCCCGGTGGTCGAGGCTGCCGAGCCGGCAGGCGACAAGGCCCCGCGGATCAAGGACCTGTCCCCGACGGCCACCGGCGCCAACGAGCACCTCTACCAGCTCACTCCGCCCGAGCCCATCACCATCCCGGCTGCCGCCGGCCAGGAGATCGGCCTCAACTTCGACAATGCCGACATCTACGAGTTCATCCAGGTGGTGGGCGATGTGCTCGGCTTCGACTACATCGTTGACCCCCAGGTCAAGGGGGTGGTGAACATCCGCTCCGGCAAGGCCATCGGCAAAGAGAACCTCTACGTGGTGTTCAAGAAAATCCTGAACATCAACGGGGTGGACATCCGCCGGGAGGGTGAACTCTACTACATCTACCCGAGCAAGGCGCCCTCCACCCCCACGGTGCAGCCGCCTTCGGCCATCGCCGGCCTCAAGGATTCTTCCCGCATGATCATGCAATTGGTGCCGGTCATGCACCTCCATGCCTCCGAGGCGGCCAAGCTCATCCAGCCCTATCTCTCGGAGCGCGGCCTGATCCACACCCTGGAGCACCAGAACACCCTCATCATCCAGGACTTCGAAAGCAAGGTGATCGACAGCCTCTCGGTGCTGGCCCGGGTCGATGTCTCGCCGCTGGCCACCCTCAAGGTCCGGCTGGTGCGGATCGAAAAGGCGCCGCTCTTCCAGTTGCGGGACGAGCTGCTGGAGATCATGAACGCCTTCAAGGTCAACAAGAAGGAGTTCGAAAGCCTCTCCATCGTGCCCATGGAGCGGGTCAATTCCCTGCTGCTGGTGAGCAAGAGCGAGTTCCTGCTCGACACCGCCGATTCCTGGATTCGCGAGCTGGACGCCGTGCCCTCCGAAGGCCGCGACAACATCTACATCTACAACGTGCGCAACTCGGTGGCTTCGGAGCTGGCAACCCTGGTCAACTCGCTCATCAGCGGCGAGGATCTGAGCGGAACGCAGGGAAAAATCGACAAAGGCGCCACAAAAACCACGAAAAAAGATGCCAAGGAAACGAAGAGTTCGTTCACGGATGCCAACAAAGACAAGGATTCCAAGACATCGGATACCGCCGCCGGCAGCAAGACGGACACGACCGAGGGCGGGATCACCGCCCAGAGTCTGAGCGCCAAGGGGCTGGCTGGCCTGCGCTTTAGCGGGGAGCCCATGCTGCTCTCCGACGACACCCGCAACGTCATCCTTATCCGGGCGCTCCAGCCCGATTACTCGCGGATCGTGAAGATTCTGGAGCGGCTCGACAACCTGCCGCGCCAGGTGCTCATCGAGGTGATGGTGGCCGAGGTCCGCCTGACCGACAGCTGGGAGTTCGGGGTCGAATGGGCTCTCAAGAACAACAAGCTCAAAATCGGCCCCACCAACTACGAACAGACCTTCTCCACCAGCTTTGGCTCCTCGGTCACCACCGCAGCCACGGGCGGCTTCACCTACAGCGTGCTCCGCGGCGCTGATATCGTGGGGCTCATCAATGCCATTGCCTCGGAAACCGATGTCTCCCTGCTCTCCTCGCCACAGATCCTGGTCTTGAACAACGAAGAGGCTACCGTCAACGTCGGTGACCAGGTGCCCATCGTCACCACCGCCACCGAACGCGGCACCAGCGAGACTCCTGTCGTGGACAAGACCGTGCAGTACAAAGACACCGGCACCATCCTTACGGTGCGACCACGGATCAATTACGACGGGGTCATCATTCTGGAGGTCAACCAGCAGGTCAGTCAGGCGTCAACAACAAAAACCTCGGGCATCGATTCGCCCACCATCTCCACTCGCGAGATCAAGACCAAGCTGGCGGTGAAGAATGGCCAGTCGATCCTCATGGGCGGCTTGATCCGCAAAGATGGGGACGTCACGGAGAATAAGGTGCCGTTGGTGGGGGACATTCCGCTCTTGGGCTGGCTCTTCAAATACGAAAAAAACACGACCACAAAGACCGAACTTCTGGTGATGATCACCCCCCATGTGATCGAGTCCGAAGACGTGCTCGATCAATACATCCGGCAATTCCAGGAAAAAACCAACGAACTGCGGCAGGAACTTTCCGGACCCAAAAAGTCTAAAAAGTCATAAGTTAAGGGGGGTATGGCTTCGCTATCGTCGCGCCAGCAAAAAGATCGGCGGCCTTGCGCTTCGTGAGTGGGGCCAGCACAGCACGCCGCCGCTCCGAATGAAGAAGGACGAAGCCGAAGACTTTGCAAATGGGTCAAGACCATTCCGGCCTTGAGGGCCGAGGTGGGCAGGGTATGGTCCACGGTCTGGAAAAAGAGCCTGAACATGCGTTTCTTTTCCGCGTAGGTCTCAGCGGAAAATTTGACCTGGGCATAATCCAGATACGGGATTGTAACATGCCGGGTGAGAGAGGGAACTGCATTCATTGAAACATTGACTTTTATACGCCAATGGCGTATATGTAACTTATGGTCATCATTGAGACCCCGATTTTTACCAAGCTGGTTGCTGGCATCCTGCAAGACGAAGAATATCGTCTCCTGCAGCAGGCCCTTGTGGATAGTCCAGACGCCGGTACGGTGATTCCGGATAGCGGCGGATTGCGGAAACTGCGATGGGTCCGCCGAGGGGCGAGGAAAGCGCGGTGGAAGCCGGGTTATCTATTATTGGTTTGTCGGGGATGATGTTGTTTTGCTGCTCTACATCTATCCGAAAAACGTGCAGGATAACCTGACGCCCAGCCAGTTGCGGCAATTGAAAGCAGTTGTTGAGAAGGAATACCATGGACGATAAACATTTTCAGGAATTGCTGGCAAGCGTGAAGCAGGGAGCGGCCATCATGAAAGGGAATGCGCGTCCCTCCAGGTCATTCCAATTTCCGGAAGTCGAGGTGCGCGAGTTGCGGTCACGATTTGGCCTGACGCAAGACAAATTCGCCGCGCTTATTGGAATTAGCGTGGCCACGCTGCGTAATTGGGAACAGGGCAGGCGCAAGCCGGAAGGCCCGGCCAGGGTTTTGCTCCGAGTAGCTGCCGCACACCCCGAGGCGTTGCTCGACCTTGTTTCCGCTTGAGAACAGAAGAAGATCCCAAAGCCTGATCTTGGCTCCACTCCGAGCCTGGTGTATAGTGTGGGCCGCGTGTGGGCTTTTGAAGTTCCACAGGATGTTTTTTGATGGTGTGAGATGGTTGTAATGGCTCGAAAATACTAGGAAGTGTACGAGCTAGAGCACTCTCTCACGCCGGTAACACGGGTTCGAGTCCCGTAGGGGTCCAATTCGCTGAATCCATGGTGCTGACCATTGGCATGGCATGCAGGGAACGGCTCTCCCCACCGGGGCAGGGCCGTTTTTGTTTTTGATGGATGGAGAGGAGGGAACGAACGAATGGAGAATAGTGCGGCCGCCACGGGCGGGGAGGGGATGGGGCGGCGGTTGGTGACGATGTTTTTGGTGGTCGTCCTCGCCATGGCTTTGCCCCTTTGGGCGCAGGCGGCCAACAGGGGCGTCACCTCCTCTGCGGCGGAACCGGCGGCGACGGCTGGCTGGGATGGCGAAGATGTCAGGGGGGCCGCCCGTCCGGATGCGGCGCTGGAGCTGCCGCCGGGCGTTGTCTCTCCTCTTTCAAGGCTCCTGCCTGATGATGGCGGCTGTTACGAGCCCTTTTGGCAGCAGGGGGGGAAAGGGAAGCGGTGTGAGCCGCAGTGCATCCCCTATGTCCGGTGCCGCAGCGGCATCATGAGTTGCCGTATCGGCAGGGAGAACGGGCCGCTCACCTGGTTTGCCTGCGAGGAGCGCCGCGGCAACACGGCCGTGGTGCCGGAGCCTGGAAGCGTGCTCATCCTGGCTGCCAACACCCGGCGCAAGATGCCCACTGGCCATGGCCTCTATGTGGAAGAGGTGATTGAAACCGCGCCTTCGCTCTATAAGTTGATTTTGAGCCATACCAACTATGACCGTCGGTGCAGCATCGAAACCAACATCGAGGCGGAATTCGACCGGCGACAGATGACCGTTGACTTTCTTTCCGGCGCCTGGCGCGTCTGGGGGCGGGATCTGGCGGTGGCTGGTTTCATTCGTGGCGGGGCGGACGAGGCACTTCCCTGACGCCCTGGAATGTGTTGTTGCGCTGGCCGGGGGAGGCCCCGCAACCGGAGAGTGCCATCGTGTTTCTGCTTGTCGGCCTGGGAAATCCGGGCGGTGAATACGCCATGACCCGGCACAACATCGGCTTTCTTTTTCTCGACTACCTGGCCGGCCGGCACGGGCTGGCCCTGAAGAGCTCCAAGTGGCAGGCGGATACCGCCAAAGGAGCCCTGTGGGGCAGGCCGGTGGTGCTCTGCAAGCCCATGACCTTCATGAACCGGAGCGGCAGCGCCGTGGGGCAGGTGGTTCGTTTTTACGGAATGGAACCAGACCGGGTGGTGGTGATCCACGACGACCTCGATCTTCCCTTCGGCCGGATCAAGCTGGTGAGCAATCGTGGCGCCGGCGGCCACAACGGCATCAAGTCCCTCATCGACCATCTCGGCACCAAGGACTTTCCCCGCATCCGGGTGGGGGTGGGGCGGCCGCCCGGCGAGACCCCGGCCAGTGATTATGTTCTGGCCCGCTTCAGCGGCGATGAGCAAAGGGAGCTGCCGTCCCTGTTCGCGCGCCTCGAAGAGGCGGTGGAGCGCCTGCTGGCCGAAGGTGTGGCCGCGGCCATGAACGCGATCAACGCCGAATCCCGCTGATTCTCCTGCCGGTTGTTCCCTGCTTGGAGGTGCAGTCCAGGAACTTCCTGTTATTTCCCCCGCTTTCCCTGACGTCACGGCGATGTTTGATTAAAGTGAAAAATATGGTATATTGAATTTTCATTTTTTGCGTTTTTGGACTGATTCCGAACGCAGACGCCGGGTGGAGGTGGAACATATGGGCAAAAAAGTCGTGAAAAATTTCAGCGTTGGCGACATGGCCGTTTATCCGGCCCATGGTGTTGGCCAGATTGAGGCCATCGAGCAGCGCACCGTGGGGGAGCGGGAGCAGTCGTTTTATGTCATGCGCATCCTCGACTCCAACATGACCATCATGATCCCCACCACCACCTCCCGGAATGTCGGACTCCGCGGCATCATCACCTCCCGTGAGGTGAAAAAGGTGTACGACATCCTGGGGGACCGCGAGATTGCCATCGAGTCTCAGCCGTGGAACCAGCGCTACCGTGAATATATGGAAAAGATCAAGACCGGGTCGGTTTATGAAATCGCGGCGGTGTTGCGCGATCTGTTCCTGCTCAGGGTGGACAAGGATCTTTCCTTTGGCGAGCGCAAGATGATGGATACGGCGAAGAGCCTTCTCGTCAAGGAGATTGCCCTGGCCAAGGACGTGGAAGAGAGGCAGGTGGAGCAGCACATCGAGCGCATGTTCGCCTGAACGGACCGTCGTCGTTTCTCTCCAGGGCCATGGCCTTCGGCCAGCCCTGGATGAACCCTATCTGGACGGCCGCCTCACAGGACTGGCCATCCTCCCTCCCATCTGCCAGACCATGGATACCATCGCCCCTGCCCGGCAGTTCACGTTCTCGGTGACCAGCGAGGCCGCAGGGCAGCGGCTCGACCGCTTCCTCTCCGAGTCCCTGGCCGGGGAAGAGATCACCCGCACCCGATTGCAGGGGCTGATCCGCGAAGGCCACGTGCTGGTCGATGGCGCCGGCCGCAAGGCCGGGTATGTGGTGCGTTCCGGTGAAGAGGTGGCGGTTACCCTGCCGATTCTCAAGGAAACCGCGCTTGCCGCCCAGGAGGTCCCCTTTCTGGTCCTTTACGAGGACGACGCCATCGTGGTGCTCTCCAAGCCTCCCGGCGTGGTGGTGCATCCGGCCTGTGGCCATGCCGAAGGGACCCTGGTTCACGGATTGTTGCACCGCTGCGGCGACCTGGCCGGAATTGGCGGGGAATTGCGGCCGGGAATCGTCCACCGCCTCGATAAGGACACCTCCGGCTGCATGGTGGTGGCCAAGAATGATCTGGCCCATCACCGGCTGGTGGAGCAGTTCAAGGGCCGGGCGGTCAGCAAGATTTATCATGCGCTGCTGGTCGGCGTTCCGGGAAGTCCGGCAGGCACTGTCGATCTGCCCATCGGCCGCCATCCGGTGCAGCGCAAAAAAATGGCGGTGCGGCAGGAGGGCGGGCGGCCGGCCGTCACCCACTGGCAGGTGCTGGAGCGTTTTGCCGCGGGATTCAGTCTGACGCGGCTGCGACTGGAGACCGGGCGCACCCATCAGATCCGCGTCCACATGGCGGCCCTGGGCCATCCGGTGGCCGGTGATCCGGTCTACGGCGGCAAGAGCAGAACAACGACCGCTCTCGGCATCTGCCGCCAGTGTCTGCATTCTTCGCATCTTGGTTTTCGTCACCCTCTGACCGGTACTCCCATGGAATTCACCGCCCCGCTCTGGCCCGACATCGAGGCGGTGCTGCTCAGGCTCCGCACCGGGATTCCGGAAGGTGACGGCCGATGAACACTTCCCCTTTGGTGCGCGCCGCTTCGGTGGCGGTAACCGGCGGCATCGCCACCGGCAAGAGCAGGGTGGCTGCGTGCCTCGCCGAGCTGAGCGGGGCGGGGAGACTGGATGCGGACGCGGTCTGCCGTGACCTGCTGCGCCCGGACGCAGCGGGTTGGCTGGCCCTGCGCCAGGCAATCGATCCCGTTTTTTTCAGGCCGGACGGAGAGCTGGACCGCCCGCGCTTTCGCCAGCGTCTTTTTGCCGATGCCGCCATGCGGGAACGGGTGAATGGCCTGCTTCATCCCCTGGCCCGCGAGGCCATGCACCGGCAGGCCGAGGCATGGTTGGCCGCAGCCACTTACAGCCGGCTGCTGTTCGAAGTGCCTTTGCTTTTCGAGGCGGGCTGGCAGAACGATTTCGGCAAGGTGGTCGTGGTGACGGCTGAGCCGGAGGTATGCATCGGACGCCTCATGCGGCGCGACGGCGTGAGTCGTCAGGCCGCCATGCAGGCGATCGCCGCCCAGATGCCGCTGTCCGAAAAGGTGCGGCTGGCGGATCGGGTGGTGAACAACAGCGGAGACTGGGAGGCGACCCGGCGGCAGATTGAGGAAATGCTGCCCTTCCTGTGGGCGGGGCCGGAAAAAAACTCTTGACACGCCTCTGGCATGCCAATAGTATGGGGGCAATTCCGGCTACTGCGGAAGAAGGCAGTGCAATACCGTATTCCCCAGATCCCCCGCGAACAACAGCAATAGGTCACAACATCGAACATGGTCGGCTCTTTTCCTTGTTGGCCTTCCGACATCGTTCTTTCCCGGGCATGAATTTCAGTGAACAAACCGCAGTACACCACATCTGACGGAACCCCCTGACGACCAGAAACGTTGTTGTTGCACACGATATTGTTTGAATCCGAGATCGCGAGGCGCGGCAGCCTCTCTGGCGTGATGACTCTCCGCCATTGTGTTCCCTGACTTGAAAGCTGTTTGTCCACGAACCGCCACCGGGGGTGGCTGGAAACGTGACGAGACCGCAGATGTCACCGGGGCGAATTTTCGTTCCCGGCCCCAATGCCACCAGTGAAGGAAAAGGCTATTGAATGAACCTGGCTGAACTGAAACAGATGAAGATTGCCGAGTTGAACCGGCTTGCCCAGCAGTTCAACATCGAAGGCTACAGCGCCATGCGCAAGCAGGAGTTGATTTTTTCCCTCCTCCAGGCGCAGCAGACGGCTTCCGAACGAAATGGCGAGAATTACGGCAGCGGCGTCCTGGAGGTGCTGCCCGACGGATTTGGCTTCCTGCGCGCTCCTGACTATAACTATCTGCCCGGCCCGGACGACATCTATGTGTCGCCGTCCCAGATCCGGCGCCTGAACCTGCGCACCGGCGACACCATCGAGGGGCCGGTGCGGGCGCCCAAGGAGGGCGAGCGCTACTTCGCGCTCCTCAAGGTGGACCGCGTCAATTTCGATCCGCCGGAAAAGTGTCGCGACAAGACCCTCTTCAGCAACCTCACCCCGCTGCACCCCAACGAGCGCATCCGTCTGGAACGCGAGCCGGACAACTACTCCATGCGCATCATGGACATGATGGCTCCCATCGGCAAGGGGCAGCGCGGCCTCATCGTGGCTCCGCCCCGCACCGGCAAGACCGTGCTCATCAAGGATATCGCCAACTCCATCCTGAAGAACCACAAGGAGGTCATCCTCATCGTGCTGCTCATCGACGAGCGGCCCGAGGAGGTGACCGACATGGCCCGCAGCGTCAATGCCGAGGTGATCAGTTCCACCTTTGACGAGCCGCCCCAGCGACATATCCAGGTGGCGGAGATGGTCATCGACAAGGCGCGCCGCCTGGTGGAGCACCAGAAGGACGTGGTGATCCTGCTCGACAGCATCACCCGCCTCGCCCGCGCTTACAACACCGTGGTGCCGCCCAGCGGCAAGATCCTCTCCGGCGGTGTCGATTCCAACGCCCTGCACCGGCCCAAGCGCTTCTTCGGCGCGGCCCGCAACATCGAGGAGGGCGGCAGCCTCACCATCATCGCCTCGGCCCTCATCGAGACCGGCAGCCGCATGGACGAGGTGATCTTCGAGGAGTTCAAGGGCACCGGCAACATGGAGATCGTGCTGGAGCGCAAGCTCGCCGACCGCCGCATCTTCCCGGCCATGGACATGGCCAAGTCCGGCACCCGCAAGGAGGATCTGCTTCTGCCCCAGGACGAGCTGAACAAGGTCTGGATCCTGCGCAAGCTCCTCGCCTCCATGAATCCGGTGGATGCCATGGAGTTCCTGCTGGACAAGATGAAGGGCACCAAGTCCAACGCCGACTTCTTTGCCTCGATGATGCATGGTTGAGTTGCCCGGTCTTAGGGCTTGAAAAAAAAATCAAAGCGGTTTATATACCGCGTTTCGATGCAAGAGCATCCCGGCCGGGTTCCTCCCGGTCCGCGGAGGCATGATGCCACTGGAGGACATGAACATGAAGCAGGATATCCATCCCGAGTACCATAAGATCAAGGCCAGCTGCGCCTGCGGCAACGAGGTGGAGCTGGGCTCGGTGATGCCGGAGATGAAGGTGGAAATCTGTTCCGCCTGCCATCCCTATTTCACCGGCAAGCAGAAGCTCATCGACTCGGCTGGCCGGGTCGAGAAATTCCTCAAGAAATACGGCAAGAAGCTGGAGAAGTAGCTCGCTTCATTGTTGTTGTTGCGTACGCCCTGCGGCTGCCTGTCATCAGGTTCTTGCCCGTAGGGCGTTCTTTTTTTTTCGCCTTCTGCGCGCGAGATCACCCCATGTTCGAGCAGCTTGACAACATCGCCGAGCGCCGCGGCCTTCTTGAGGCGCAGCTTTCCGACCCGGCAGTGATCGGCGATGCGGCGCGCTTCCGGGCCACGGCCAAGGAGCACGCGCATGTGGCCCGGCTCCATGAGCTGTATTCCGCCTACCGCAAGGCCCAGCAGGACATGGAAGACAACCGGCTGCTGCTCCAGGAGGAGAGCGATCCGGAGATGGTCGAGCTCGCCAAGGCCGACATCGTCACGCTCAAGGAGCGGATTGGCCAGCTTGAGCAGGATCTGCGCATCGCGCTTCTGCCCCGCGACCCCAACGACGACAAGAACATCCTTCTTGAAATCCGGGCCGGGACCGGCGGCAACGAGGCGGCGCTTTTTGCCAGCGATCTTTTCCGCATGTACAGCCGCTATGCCGAAGAGAAGGGCTGGCGGGTCGAGATCCTGAGCAGCAATCCTATCGGCATCGGCGGCTTCAAGGAGATCATCGCTCTCATCAGCGGCGATCAGGTCTACAGCCGGCTCAAGTATGAATCCGGGGTGCATCGGGTGCAGCGGGTGCCGGAAACCGAGGCCCAGGGGCGCATCCACACCTCGGCCGTCACCGTGGCGGTGTTGCCCGAGGCCGAGGAGGTGGAGGTGGATATCGCCCCCAACGACCTCAAGTTCGACGTCTACCGTTCCTCCGGCCCTGGCGGCCAGAGCGTCAACACCACCGACTCGGCGGTGCGGGTGACCCACCTGCCCACCGGCCTGGTGGTCACCTGCCAGGACGAGAAGTCGCAGCACAAGAACAAGGCCAAGGCTCTGCAGGTGCTGCGGGCGCGCCTGCTCGACAAGATGCAGCAGGAGCAGCAGGCCGAGATGTCCGCCGCCCGCAAGAGCCAGGTCGGCTCGGGCGACCGCAGCGAACGGATCCGCACCTACAACTTCCCCCAGAACCGGCTCACCGACCACCGGATCAACCTCACGGTCTACCAGCTCGACAGCGTCATGCTCGGCAAACTCGACGAGGTCATCGAGCCCCTGGCGGTCCACTACCAGGCCGAAGCCCTGAAGGTCGCCCAATAACCGGACGCCATGCGGATCGGTGAGTTTCTGCAGCATGCCCGTCTCCGCCTTGGCGCCGCCGGCGTGGCCGAAGCCGACGTGGAGGCCGCCCTGCTGCTGGGCCATTTTCTGCGCCAGAGCCGGGCGGCGCTTTTCCTCCACGCGGGAGAGGAGATTCCTGCTGCCGAGCTGAACGCCGCCGAGGCGGCCCTGACCCGCCGGTTTGCCCGCGAACCGCTCGCCTATATCCTGGGCGAGCAGGAATTCTGGTCCCGCACCTTCCATGTTACCCCGGCCGTACTCATCCCGCGGCCAGAGACAGAGCGCATCATCGAACTGGCCCTGGAGCGCTGTCCCGACCGTCATCATCCCTATCGGTTCCTCGATCTCGGCACTGGCAGCGGCATCCTGGCCATTGTTCTGGCCTGCGAATTCCCGGCCGCACAGGTGGTGGCCGTGGACCGGTCGCTGGCGGCGTTGCAGGTGGCACGCGGCAACGCCGTCCGGCACGGGGTGGCAAGACGGCTGCAATTCCTTCGAGCCGATTGGCTTGCCGCCTGCACCGAGGTTGCGGTTTTCGACATGGTGGTGGCGAATCCGCCTTACATCGCCGCCGCGGTGATGGAGACCCTGATGCCGGAGGTGAGGGATTTTGAGCCGCATGGCGCGCTCAACGGCGGCGAGGCCGGCATGCGGGATATCGCCGTCATCGCGGGGCAGGTGGCGTCGGTGCTCAGGGCGGGTGGCTGGCTGCTGATGGAAATCGGTGCGGATCAGCGGGAGCTGGTGTTGCGGTGCTTGGTTTCGCTTGGCAAATATGATAGGGTGGAGGTCCAGCCGGACTATGCCGGCTTGCCCCGGGTGCTTGTGGCCCGGCGTCGTGCGAACGAATAATTCCGTAAGGCTTTTATGGACAAGATTGTCATCGAAGGCGGCCACCCCCTCTGCGGCGAGATCGCCATCAGCGGCGCCAAGAACGCGGCGCTTCCCCTCATCACCGCCACCATCCTGGCTCCTGGCCCCCACGTTCTCCACAATGTTCCCGACCTGCGCGACACCCGCACCATGCTGGCGCTGCTGGAATCCTTCGGCATCACCTGGAAGCGGGAGGGCGAGACGCTGACCATCGACTCGTCGAACCTCAACAACGTCGAGGCGTCCTACGAACTCGTCAAGACCATGCGCGCGTCGGTGCTGGTGCTGGGTCCGCTGCTGGCGCGAGCCGGCAGGGCGAGGGTATCGCTGCCCGGCGGCTGCGCCATCGGCGCCCGGCCGATCAATTTCCACCTGCAAGGATTGTCACAGCTTGGCATTCAGTACGAACTGGACCAGGGCTATGTGGATGCCAGCATCAGGGGCCGGCTCCAGGGCAACACCGTCTATTTCGACATCCCGTCGGTCACCGGCACGGAAAACCTCATCATGGCCGCCACCCTGGCCAACGGCACCACGGTGATCAAGAACGCCGCCAAGGAGCCGGAGGTGGGCAATCTCATCGACATGCTGATCGGCATGGGCGCCAGGATCAAGGGCCGCGACACCGAAACCATCGTGGTGGAAGGGGTCAAGAAGCTGAAAGGCGCCAGGGCGACCATCATTCCGGACCGGATCGAAACCGGCACCTTCCTCATTGCGGCGGGTGCGGCCGGCGGCGAGCTGACCCTCACCCGGTGCGATCCGACTTTGCTGCCGGCCCTGCCGGAGAAGCTGAAGGCCGCCGGCCTCGTCGTCAAGGCAGAGAAGCACCGGATGCATGTGCTCCGCAGGAAAGGGGAGAAGCTCCGCAGCGTGGATGTCAAGACCATGCCCTATCCGGGTTTTGCCACCGACCTGCAGGCCCAGATCATGGCCCTCATGACCATGGCCGAGGGCCTGAGCGTCATCACCGAGACCATCTTCGAGAACCGCTTCATGCACGTGGCCGAACTGCGGCGCATGGGCGCCGATATCCGCATCGACGGCCACAGCGCCATTGTCACCGGCACGGGCAGGCTTTCCGGCGCGCCGGTCATGGCCACCGACCTCAGGGCCAGCGCCTCGCTGGTGGTGGCCGGTTTGGCCGCCGAGGGCCTCACCGAAATCTCCCGCGTCTATCATCTCGACCGCGGCTACGACGATCTGGTGGGCAAACTGTCCAGGGTCGGGGCCCGCATCCGGCGCGAAAAAGAATAATCGCCTTATTCGGGGTTCCGCCCCTCGTCAACGCTTCAGACCGCAGGCAGGGTCAAGGTTACGGAGGTGCCTTCCCCCACGCTGCTTGTCACCCGCACCTCGCCGCCGTGTTCGTCCAGGATCTTTTGTACCATGGCGAGGCCCAGGCCGCTGCCCTGCGGCTTGGTGGTGAAGTACGGGTCCATGATGCGGTCGAGAATTTCCGCCGCGATGCCACTGCCGGTGTCCTGCACCGTAATCTGCACCGTCCCCCGCTTTTCCCCGAGTCTCGCCGTCACCGTGAGGGTGCCGCCCTGCTCCATGGCCTGCAGGCTGTTGAGGTAGAGATTGAGCAGCACCTGGTTGAGCCGGTCGCGATCTCCGAGAGCCGGCGGGAGGTCGGGGGCAACGTCATGGCTGACGGCGACACCCATGCTTGCCGCGTCACCGGCGATCAGGGCAAGGGAATTGGCCAGCAGCGGTTCCAGGTCGAGTGATTCCCGGTTGAGTGGCAGGGGCTTGGCGTAGTTGAGCAGCTCGGTGATCGCCCGGTTGAGCCGCTCCACTTCCTGGATGAGCAGGCTGGCGGAGTGGCGCTCCTGGCTCGTTTCGGCAAAGGCGGAACCGAGCAGGGCGGCGAGCCCCTTGATGGAGCTTAGGGGGTTGCGCACCTCATGGGCCACGCCGGCCGCCATCTTCCCCAGCGACACCAGGCGTTCGTGCTTGCGCATCTCCTTTTCCAGGGTCTTGAGCCGGGTCAGATCGTGGAGCAGCAGCACCCGGCCGATAACGGTCGCGTTATCGTCTGAGACCGGCACCGAACTGGCGTGGAGGGTCACGGCGTTGGCGCCGCTGGTCAGATCGAGTTCACGCTCCAGAAGTTCCTCGTTGGCGGTGGCAGGGGTGAAGAAGGGAGCCAGGGAAGGCGGCAGCACCTCGGCCGCCTTGCGGTTGAGGGCAAAATCCGCGGCAATGCCGGTCAATTCCCCGGCCTGGGCGTTGAAGGTCTTGATGCATCCCTCCTGATCGGTGGCAATGATCCCCACCGGCAGCCGGGAGATGATGAGGCCCGTGAATGCCTGGATGTAGCGGAGGGTCTGCTGGGCACTTTTGTGGCCCTGTGCCGACAGCAGGGCCATCCAGCTGCCGATGCCGACCAGCAGGATTGCCAGCGAGATAAAGAGGATATGGTAGAGATCCTGACGGATCACCTTTTCCTCCTCGCTCATGTCGAGACCGACCATGATGAAGCGGGTCCTGCCCTCGGCAAAGGTGTCGGTCGGCGGTGGAGCGCCGCCCATGGGTTGCTGCCGGCACCATTCGCCAGGGCCCATCCCGTGCCCGCCGCCGTTTTCAGATTCGGCTCCCATGGGCGGCGGCATGTGCATGAAACGTCCAGCCCCTGGGCCGCGGCCATGGAACGGCCGGAAAAGACTTGTGACCTCGAAGACCTTGTGGGGCGCAGAGGGGCGTTCCAGTATCCTGTGCCGGCCGCCCCGTGGCGGCATCTCGCTGGGCTCGGCCAGCTGATGATCGAGGGTGGTGCCGACCAGTTGCCGGTTGCTGTGGGCCAGGATGCGGCCCTGTTCGTCCACCACGGCGATGTAGAGGATGCCGGACTCGCCTGCGGCCTGTTCCACCAGGTGCTGCATCTGGGTGGCGGCAGGAACGCCGCCCATCATCATCGAGGCGCGGGTGCCGGCTCCGACGAATCGGATCACCGACATGCCCCGGTGAAAGAGGCTTTCGGTGATGAGGCGTCGCTCCCGCTGGAGGTTGTTGACGGTGAAGAAGATGACGATGCCGAGGAGGATGCCGATGGCCGCGGCCAACAGCCACGGCGAGGCGAAGAGCAAAGGGTGCTGCGGCAGTTTTTTGGTGCGTCCCATGGAGACCCCGGTGGTTGTGTGTTCGTTCTCGTGGGAACCACCTTACAATAACCATGCCGTGGTTGCATGATTCTTCTTGGGGGTGGCATGGGGTCCACGGGGGCTGGCCAGGCCGGCGTGACCGGGAACGACGCTGCCGGTGCGGAGGGTTGGATAAAAAAGAGGCACGGCGCGTCAGGACTGGATAAAAAAGAAACACCGCTGGTCTCTCCCGGCGGCGGAAAAAGCCGGGGGAAAATAAAAAAAATGACGTTGTTTCGGTTGGTTCCGATTTTGAAGACAGGGGTGGCACGGATATTGATAAAAAACCGGTCAGCAGCGCCAGACATGGTGCATCAATCCACCCAACTGGAGGTAGACGTATGAAAAAGAGTGTCATGACGATCTTTGCCGTAGCGGTTCTTGGTCTCGCAATCTCTCAGGTGGCGGACGCGCGCCCCGGCATGGGGCCCGGCATGGGGCCGGGATATGGCCAGCAGGCCCTCGACCCGGCCACCAAGAAGGCCCAGGAGAAATTTTTCAAGGAGACCACCGAACTTCGCAAGAAGATGACCGCCAAGCGGGCCGAGATGCACGCCCTGATGAGCGGCGCCAGTCCGGATGGCCAGAAGGCGGCCAGGCTCTCGGAGGAGATGTTCGACTTGCGGGAGCAGTTGCGCGAAAAGGCTCAGGCGGCCGGGCTTCCTGCCGGCATGGGCGGTGGTTTCTGCGGCGGCCCGGGCAAGGGTGGCGGCATGATGATGGGCATGGGCGGCGGCATGAAGGGTGGTTACGGTCCGCACCGCAGCTGGTAGGCGAAACGTTTTCCCCCCCCTCTCTCTGGGCAGGCCTCTGTTATGGAGCGCCTGCCTTTTTTTGTGCCTGGAGCGCCTTGGCAAGGGCGGCATGATGGACATGGCCGGCATGGTGAACCGCGCTTTTGCCTGAGATCGGGTCAAAGGCGCTGGGGTCGGCGTGGCAGAGATACTGGACCTCCCGGGGGTAAGCCACCACGGCCTCTTCCGGCGTGAGGCCGAGAATCTGCGGGATCGCCTCCCAGGTGGCCCCACAGGAGGCGCCGCGCCGCACCACGATTTCCGCGATGCGACCGTGGGCGTCGAGACGGAGGTCAAGTTCCGGAAAGCCGAACTGTTCGCCGTAATGGCCCAGGCCCTGGTGGCGGCCGAGCCCGCAGCAGGTGAAGGGGGTGTGGCCATACCGGCAGTTGCGGCCCGAGGCAACCAGCGGTATCCGCTGTCTTTCGCAGACCGCCGCGAGATAGTCGAGCAGATCGGGGTGCCGGAGGAAACTGAGGACGAGGTCGCCGGCAAAGTGTTCGGGCAGATGGGCCTCAGGTTCATCGACCAGGGGTGGCAGGCCGGTGGGCACGGTGATGACTTCGGCGATCTCGATGTGGCGGCCATACTCCCTGATGCCGCTGATTTTCAGGGCACCGGCCTCGCCTTCCTGCACGACGGCAATGCGGGTGATCTGTGTGCTTTTCATGGCGCTCCCTGGTTGGAAAGGAAAAGATAGGCGGTTTTGCGGCCGGCGTAAAGGGAAAAGCGCGGACCATGGTTGGGGAGACCCGGTCCGCGCTGCGCGGAAAGAGGAGAGAGAGGAGGAGAAGAGTTCAGTGGCTCAGGACGCTGATCATGGGCGGAAAATCAGGCTCGCTTTGGGCGACTGCCCGGTTGATTTCCTGGAGCAGGCAGGCCACGACCGCTTCGAGCCGTTCGTGCGGCAGGCCGAGGGCGAAGGCGAGATCGGCCAGGGAGCGGTCGCTGCCCAGATGCTCTTCGGCCACAATGATCTTGAGATAATCGCTGCTGATGAAATCCCTGGTGCTGGCAGCGATGCCATGCAGGCTGGCGCAGGCCTGGTCGTATGTATGGCCCTTGGCCAAGGCGGTGCGGATCTGCTGGGTCGCCTTTTCGTAAATCTGATACCCTTCCGGCGTGAATCCCGGCCATTCCGGCGTGTGTTCCCAAGACATTACCGTGATCTCCCCTCCTGGTGGTTCGTGCGTCCGGAGGTTCCCTGGGCGGGATCGGCTCCGGACCGTTCTGCTGGAAAATAATGTAGGGAGATTTTCTGACATATTTCTTACAATCAAGACGCGGGGCAGGATTTTTTCAAGGGTGTTGCTTTTTCCTTCTAACCAGTTGGAATACGATGAAAAAAAAGCAAAGGCAGGAGAATCTCCCGGTGGAGCAGCAGGCTGCGCGGTGCAGCGCTGCAAGAATTTTGTGGGGAGTGCTGGCGGGGGTTGTGCTGCTGACCGCCCCCGCCGCGGCCTTCACGCCGCCCGACCCGGCGCTGCTGGCGGCGACCTATCAGGGCGGGGAGGTTTTCAGGTATGCCGTTTCCTGGCTCGGGATCCCGGCCGGCGAACTGGAGATGCGCATTGAAAAAAATCCGGGGCAGGCGGGGCAGTTTTTTCTGCGGGTGACCGCCAGAACCACGGGGGTGCTGGACGTCATCTATCCGGTGGAGGACCGCTTCGTCACCGTGGTCGAGGGAGAGCGGCGCCTGCCGCTCCGCTGCTTTCAGGATCAGCAGGAACGGGGGCGGCTCAACCGGCGGCTTTATGTCTACGATCAACAGCGCCGGCTGGTCACCTACATGAAGAACGACAATCCGCCCGAGGTTTCCCAGGTGGACGGACCGGTGCACAACGAATTTTCCGCCTTCTTCTACATGCGCAGCCTGCACTTTGCCGCGGGCGAAGTGCCGGTGGTGCCCACCTTTGCCGACAAAAAGCGGCATGAGGTGGAGGTCTTTGTCGACCGCCGCGAGACGATCCCCTCGCTCATGGGTGACAAGGCCACCCTGCAGGTGCGGCCCCATCTGACCTTCAAGGGGTATTATGAAAAGATGGGCGACCCCCAGATCTGGCTGACCGACGACCAGCACCGCATCCCGTTGCTGATCAAGGCCAAGATCATCATCGGCTCGCTCACCGGCCGCCTGATCGAGTATCAGGGTCCGCTGGGCTCCTTCAAGGAGGTGCCCCCGCCGTCGCAGGCCCAGCCGCAGCCGATTGCACCGGGCACCACCATCTCCACGCCGGAGGTGTCGATCACGATTCGGGGCAGCGAGCAGCCGGCCCAGTGAGGTTGGCTGCCAGGCGGGCAAAGTCGCCGGCCGTGAGGTTTTCGGCCCGCAGGGTCGGGCTGATGCCGGCCGCGGCCAGGGCGCGTTCTACAGCCTCCCGCGCGCAGCCATGCTGTTCCATGGCGCCGAGGCTGTTGCGCAGGGTCTTGCGCCGCTGCCGGAAGGCGGACTCCACCATCTGCCGGAAGAGCGCAAAGTCGAAAGGCGGGGCGTCGGCGAAGGCAGCCGGCGGCGTAAAGACGATGCGGAGCACCACCGAATCCACCTTGGGGCGGGGATAGAAATTGCCTGGTCCCACCTCAAGCACCTTCTCGATGCGGGCGCAGGCTCCGAAAAGCACCGTCAGTATGCCGTATTCCTTGGTGCCGGTTCCGGCCGTCAGCCGTTGCCCCACCTCCTTCTGCACCATGAGCGTTGCCGAATCCAGGGCCGTCCGATGTTCGATGAGGCGGAAGAGCAGCGGGTTGGTGATGGAGTAGGGCAGGTTGGCCACGATCTTGAGCCGGCCGCCGCATTCGGCGGCCAAGGCGGGATAGTCGGCGGTCAGCAGGTCCTGATGGCGCAAGGTCACGTTGGCGGGCAGGTCCCCAGCCTCGCGGTGGTATTCGATGATGCCGCGGTCGATCTCAAGCCCGATGACCCGGCGTACCCGGGCGGCCAGTGGCAGGGTGAGCGAACCCAGACCCACCCCCAGTTCGACGACGACATCCTCGGGCCGGACCCCGGATTTTTCGACAATCCGGCGGGTGACATGGTCGTGGATGAGAAAGTTTTGCCCGCGTTCCTTGCTGGGCGCCAGACCATGGCGGGCGAGCGCCTTTTTGATGAGGCTTTCGTCAGGCATGGCAATCAGTCGAGAACATGCTTCTGGCGGCGCTTCTTGCGGATGGTGGCAAAGAGCCGCCGCGACAGCGGGTAGGCAATGAGAGCCGTTGGCAGGGCCAGGACAAGGCCGCCGAGCAGGAGCACGGTGAGGGCATCGTAGCTGAGGGTGCCGAAAGCGCGCAGGCTTTCGCGAAAACCAAGGTCAGCATGGAGCAGTGCTTCGATTTTTTCCCAGGAGAGATGGCCGGGCCGCAGCCAGTCGCCGACCCGCCAGCAGACGTAATATTGCGGCACCAGGGTGAGCGGATTGCTGACCGCCATGGCGGCGATCAGGGCGGCGATGGCGTTGCCCCCGAGGAGATAGGCGAAGAGGAGGATCAGCACGGTGTGCAGCGGCAGGGTGGGGGTGATGCCGATGAAGATACCGATGGCCACGCCGCGGGCCAGGGTTTCCGGATCGCCCTGCAGGCGGAGCAGCTTGAGATAGTAATAGCGGGCGGCGCGGTGCGGCTTCAGCATGGCCGTTGGACGCCACCCTGTTTCGGGCCGCCGTAACTGTGCTTGTCTGGCCCGGCGTGCGGCGGCCGTCCAAGATGGGAGCGGGAATAGACGTCGGTATCCAGGGCCCGGATGGCCTCCTTGAACCGGTAATGGCCGGCCAGTGCGATCATCGCCGCGTTGTCGGTGCAGTAGGCCGGCGAGGGCAGACAGACCCGGACGCCTGCTGCTGCGCCCTGTTCCCTGAGGTCTTCGCGCAGCCGCGGATTGGCCGCGACGCCGCCGGCCAGGACCACGTTGCTGATCCCGGTTGCAGCGGCAGCGGCAAGCGCCTTTCGGATCAGCACTTCCACCACCGCCTCCTGGAAGGAGGCGCAGATGTCGGCCAGCGGCAGCGCCGTTCCTCTCTGCCGATGCTGCATCACGTAATTGGCCACCGCGGTCTTGACGCCGCTGAAGCTGAAATCGAGGCTGCCGCTGTCGAGCCAGGCCCGCGGAAAATCGATGGCCCGCCGGTCGCCCTCGCGGGCCAGCTCGCTGACCGCCGGCCCGCCGGGATAGGGCAGGCCGAGGATTTTGGCTACCTTGTCGAATGCCTCGCCGGCCGCGTCGTCCTTGGTGCGGCCGAGCAGCTCGTAGGAGGCGTGACCGGAGACGCGGCAGATGCTGGAGTGCCCGCCGGAGACCACCAGGGCGATGTAGGGGAAATCCGGCGGCTCCTCTTCGAGGAAGACCGAGAGCAGATGGCCGGCAATGTGGTCCACGCAGACGTAGGGGATATCCCTTACCAGCGAGAGCGCCTTGGCAAAGGAGAGTCCGACCAGGAGCGATCCCACCAGCCCTGGGCCCTGGGTGACGGCCAGACCGTCCACCTCGTCCAGGCTGATGCCGGCTTCGCCCAGCGCTGCCGTTGCCACCGGCAGGATGTTTTCCAGATGCCGGCGGGAGGCCAGTTCCGGCACCACGCCGCCATAGGGGCTGTGCACCGCCACCTGGGAGTTGACTACGCTGGCCAGCACCTCGCGGCCGTCCCGCAGGACGGCGGCGGCGGTTTCATCGCAGGAGCTTTCGATTCCCAGGATCAGCATGGCAATTCAGGGCGGGGGTGATTTTGGTCTTGCACGGGGTGGCGTTTTCAGGTTTTCTGTAGCCTGGTCTGCGAAGTTTCGGAGAGCAGGGCTTTCTTTATGTAGCACACATTGCCACAGGACGCGAATATTTCATGCACGAGACCAAGAAGGACGGGGTGCCGACGGCCACCGAACCGGCCCTTGTCGATTCCTTTGCCCGCTCGATCAATTATCTCAGGCTTTCCCTCACCGACCAGTGCAACCTCCGCTGCCGCTATTGCTCGCCGGGAGAGGGGCAGAAGCTGAGGCGGGTCGAACTTTTGCGCTACGAGGAACTGCTCCGCTTCATCCGTATTGCCGTGGCCCTGGGCGTCCGTAAGGTGCGCCTCACCGGCGGTGAGCCGCTGGTGCGCCGCGACGTTCTTTCCTTTATCCGCGACCTCGCGGCGGTGCCGGGGCTGGCAGACATCCGCATCACCACCAACGGCGTCCTTCTGGAGCAGCATGCCGCCGGGTTGTACGCGTCAGGAATCCGCAAGCTGAACATCAGCCTCGATACCCTGCGGCCGGAGCGCTACTGCGAGATCACGGGCGCCGATCTTTTCAGCCAGGTCTGGCGCGGGATCGAACGGGCGCAGGAACTCGGCTTCGAGAAGATCAAGCTCAATGTTGTGGCCCTGCGCGGGGTGAACGACGACGAGTTCGTCGAGTTGGCCCGGCTGACCCTTTCCCGGCCCTGGCAGGTGCGCTTCATCGAGTTCATGCCGGTGGGCGGCGCCGCGGTCTGGGATCGCGGCCGCTACATCCCTTCGGCCGGGATCATGGAGCGTATCGGCAGCGCGCTGGGGGAGCTGGCGCCGGCCGCCGACAGCGGCATCAGCGGCCCCGCCCGGCTCTACCGCCTGCCGGGCGGCCTCGGCACCCTGGGCTTCATCAGCCCCATCAGCAACCACTTCTGCGACCGGTGCAACCGGCTGCGGTTGACGGCGGAGGGCATGCTCCGCTCCTGCCTGCTGTCGGACCGGCAGACCGATCTGAAGAAAATTTTGCGGGGGGGAGGCGATGATGAGGCGGTCAGAAGGGCGATCATCGAGGCCATCCGCCACAAGCCCAGGGGACATGGCCTCAAGCCCGGCGAGACCGGGGACTGCCATGGCCGGATGTCGAGGATCGGTGGTTAATCCTGGGCCTGCGGATAGGAGCCCAGCCACTCGTAATAAGAACAGGTCTTGCGCAGCTTTTCGCACCCGTCGGCGATGATTTCGTCCTCGATGTGACCGAGCATGTCGATGAAGAAAAGGTAGCGTCCCGGTTCGTCCTTCACCGGCCGTGATTCGATGCGGGTGAGGTTGATGGAGCGCCGGGCCAGGATGGCCAGGGCGTGGTTCAGCGCGCCGGGCCGGTCGAGGAGGCCGACCAGCAGCGAGGTCTTGTCCTTGCCGCTGTGGCCCGGTGACTCCTTGCCGATCAGGAGGAATCGCGTCGTGTTGCCGCGGTAGTCTTCGATGCCACTGACCACGATCTGCAACTGATAGGTCTTGATCGCCAGCGCGCTGGCGATGGCCGCCACCTCCGGATCCTCGGTCGCCATCTTGGCGGCGATTCCGGTGCTGATGACGCTCTGGCAGGGCACGTCCGGCAGGTTCTTCTTGAGCCACTGGCGGCACTGGGCCAGGGGCTGGGAGTGGGAGACGACCAGCTTGATGTCCCGGATGTTCCCCGACTGGTTCACGAGGTTGTGGGTGATGGGCAGGTTGAGTTCGCCGCAGATCTTGACGTCGTACTTGATGAAGGAGTCGAGGGTGGAGGTGACGGCGCCCTCGATGGAGTTTTCCACCGGCACGATGGCATACTGGGTGCGGCCGCGCTCCACCTCCATGAAGGCGTCCTCGATGGTATCCATGGGCCGGAAGGTGGCGGAGTGGCCGAAATACTTGACCCCGGCCAGGTGGGAGAAGGTGGCCTCGGGACCGAGATACGCCACCTCGATCTTTTTCTGGGAGAGGCGGCAGGTGGTGATGATCTCGTGCATGATGCTCAACAGCGACTGCTCGGGGAAGACCCCGTTGTTCTGGGCCAGCAGCCGTTCGAGGATCTGGCGCTCCCGCAGCGGATCCCATTTAGCCTTGTTTTCGAGAGACTTGATCCGGCCGATCTCCCTGGCGTAGCCGAGCCGTTTGCGCAACAGGTCAACGAGCTTGTCGTCGATGGTGTCTATTTTTTTGCGGATTTCGGGCAGCGTTGCCTCTTTCCTGGCCATGCGTTCCAGCTCCTTCGGGGTTCCGGGGTGTTGGCAGTTCCTGCCGGATCGGTGCGGCAATTGCCCAAAAATTTATAAGAATTTTAGCAGGAAGGAAAGGGGAAAGTTGGTGCCTGGCGGAAAAGAGCGCCGTTGGTCGGCACAGGGCTGCGGCGGTTGCCGCGCCGCCTGGCGTTGAGCAACGGATCTGCTTGCAATAATTCGATGAATATTCTACGGTTCTTGCAGGATCATGGCCGGCGGCGCAGAGACTTTCAGGGCGGCCGGCGCGGCATGACGGGACGGAGCGGTTGAGGAATTGACGGCATGAAGGTAAAGCACTGCATGACCAAGGATGTGGTGACCATTGGCAAGAGCGCCTTGCTGCAGGAAGCGGGGATCCTCATGAAGCAGCGCTCCATCCGCCACCTGCCGGTGGTGGAGGACGACCAGATGGTCGGCTTCATCACCGAAAGCGATATCCGCCATTATGCCTTCCCGTCCCTGGAGAAGAACATATACGTCCATGAGGTGATGGTCAGAAACCCCATCACCATCAACGTCAACGCCAGCATCGAGACCGCCGCCCGCCTCATCCATCAATACAAGATCGGCGGCCTGCCGGTGCTGGACAAAAAAAAACTGGTCGGCATCATCACTGCCCTTGACCTGCTCACCGCCCTCATCAATCTCATGGGGCTGCTCAGGGCCTCCTCCCGCCTCGATGTGCTGGCGAGCAAGGAGGGCGGCGTCGAAGAGGTGACCAGAATCATCAAGGAGCATGGCTGCGAGATCATCAGCGTGGCCACGGAGCCGCATTCCTCCCGCAAGAAGCTCTATTGTTTCCGGCTGGAGGAGTGCGATCTCGGCGCGGTGGTCGACGCCTTGGCCGAGGCGGGTCACAAGGTGGTGTCGGTGGTGGATTGAGCGGCATGGGGAGTCTGCATGAAGGAACATAAGGTCCAGAAGACATACGACGAGATCAATGCCCGGATCAGGGCGGGCGAGGCGGTGGTGGTGACTGCCGAGGAGATGGTGCCCATCGTCAGGAAGCACGGTCCCGTGGAGGCGGCCCGCCGGGTGGACGTGGTGACCACCGGCACCTTCTCGCCCATGTGCTCCTCCGGCGCCCTCATCAACTTCGGCCACAGCAACCCCACCATCAAGGGGCACCGGGTCTGGCTCAACGAAGTTCCTGCCTACGCGGGGCTGGCGGCGGTGGATGTCTATCTCGGCGCCACCGAACCCACCGAGGACGACCCGCTCAACAAGGTCTATCCCGGCGAGTTCCGCTACGGCGGCGGCCATGTCATTGAAGACCTGGTGGCGGGCAAGCGCGTGCGTCTCAAGGTGATCGGCTATGGCACCGACTGCTATCCCGCCAGGCTCGTGGAAAAAGAGGTGACCCTGGCGGAGCTGCCATACGCGCTGTTGCTCAATCCGCGCAACTGCTACCAGAACTACAATTGCGCCATCAATCTCTCCGACCGCACCGTGCACTGCTACATGGGAACGCTCAAGCCCAAGGGCCGCAACGCCACCTACTGCAGCGCCGGCGAACTGAGTCCTTTGCTGAACGACCCCTACTATCTGACCATAGGGCTCGGCACCAAGATATTCCTTGGCGGCGGCGTCGGCTACGTCACCTGGCACGGCACCCAGCACAACCCCAATGCCCTGCGGTCGGAAAACGGAACCACCCGGCGGGCGGCGGGAACCCTCATGGTGCAGGGCGACCTCAAGCAGATGTCTTCCCGCTGGATCAAGGGGGTGAGCATGCAGGGGTATGGCTCCACAATGGCGGTGGGCATCGGGATCCCGATTCCGATCCTCAACGAGGAGATCGCCGCCTACACCGGGGTCTCCGACGCGGAGATATTCACCCAGATCGTCGACTATTCCTATGATTACTCCCATGCTGTGGCCCGCAATTACGGCGAGGTGAGCTACGCCCAGCTCAAAAGCGGCGAAATCGAGGTGGGCGGTCAGAAGGTGCCGACCGCGCCCCTTTCCAGCGTGGTGCGGGCCCGTGAGATTGCCGAGACGCTCAAGGAGTGGATTTGCAGGCGGGAGTTCACCGTGGAAAAGCCGATCAAGTTACTGCCCGGCGTTTCGTGAGCATTGTCTGAATCTCCCGTCTCTCCCCAGCAGTACCAAGCCCTGTGTGAGGCGATCGCGCCCCTGGGCGCTGTGGCGGTAGCCTTCTCGGGCGGTGTTGACAGTACGCTGCTCCTCCAAGCGGCGCGAACGACCCTGGGGAATCGCGTGGTCGCTTTTCATGCGGCTTCGCCGTTGCAGACCGCGGCGGAACAGCAACGGGTCACGGAGCTTGCTGCCCGCTGCGGTTGCCGTTTGGTGCGTTTTCCCTTTGCACCCTTTGCCTGGCCCGAGTTTGTGGCCAACTCCCCCAGCCGTTGCTACCTCTGCAAAAAACGGAACTACTCCCATTTTCTCGCTGCCCTGACAGCATACGGCTGTAGCGCGCTTTTGGATGGCACCAACGCCGATGACCTGCACGACGAGCGGCCCGGCCTGGCAGCGCTCCGCGAGTTGGGGGTCCGGACGCCGCTTGCCGCTGAAGGGTTGCGCAAGGAGGATGTCCGGGAATGTGCTCGCGCCATCGGCCTTCCGGTCTGGAATGCGCCTTCTTCGTCCTGCCTGGCAACGCGGATCCCCCATGGCCAGCCCATTACCCCTGAAAACATTGGCTTTGTCGCCATGGTGGAAGAATACCTCATGGGGCAGGGTTTTTGGGGGTGCCGGGTGCGGTGGGGGGCGGAAAGGCTCACCATTGAGGTCCGGAAAAGGGATATTCCCCGGTTCAATGCCCTTTCTGACACCCCCTCCTTTCGTAAAATGGCCTCCCAAAAGGGGTTTAAGGCTTTTTTGGTGACGCAACGAATTGATAGATAAAAAAACAGTAATATCAATATCTTGCGATTGGCAATGTGCTGTATCTCAACGGCTGTGCGGGAAAAAATGCATTTGATGCATTTTTTTTGTTTGACATGGGCTTGTTTTTCATTGACAATCTGTAGGCATAGGAATGAAGCCTTTTTATGCCCGGTTACGGCTCGGGAAAGGCAACAGAACACCAAAAAAAGCACGAGGAGGAAGGAATGAACAAGAGTGAGTTGGTAGAGCAGATGGCCAAGGCTGGTGGAGTAAGCAAGGCTGCGGCCGAGAAGGCATTGGGTGGCGCTCTTTCCGCCATCAGCAAGGCTCTGAAGAAAGGCGACAAGGTGACCCTGGTTGGCTTCGGCACCTTCTCCGTGGTCAAGCGCGCTGCCCGCCAGGGTCGCAACCCGCAGACCGGCAAGCCGATCACCATCAAGGCCCGTAAGGTTGCCCGCTTCAAGGCCGGCAGCAAGCTCGCCGACGCTGTAAAGTAAATTTCTTCTCGAAGTGAGAGTGTGTACGGACAGGCACCCCGATGGGGTGCCTGTTTTTTTTGTCTGCGGCCGTCACCGGACATGTTGTTTTTTGTTGCAATCTCGGAGAAACTTTAGCATTATGGCCAACCATCACGGCGTCGGTTGTCCGGGGCCGTTCCACACAGCGTCGGGATGTGGCTCAGCCTGGTAGAGCACATGCTTCGGGAGCATGGGGTCGGAGGTTCGAATCCTCTCATCCCGACCACCTTTTTTTGTCCCCCTGAATTGACTCAGATAATGCGGCGGGGCGTTTTGCCTTGCCGTGTGCCGCAAGCCTGGGCGGAATCCTTAACGGCGTGGCGGCGTCGGGCGCCCGGCGTTCTCGTTGACTGCGGTGACGGTGCATTCCAGGCTGCCGTGATGCAGGGTGACCTGGACACCTTCGCCAACCGCGGTTTGGCTGGCTGAACGGATGACGGTGCCGGCATCGGCGGTGCGTACCACGGCATAGCCGCGGCCAAGAACCGCCAGAGGGCTGACGGCATCGAGGCGGCCCGCGTCCCGGGCCAGTAGCCCGTGCTTGCGTTCCAGCTGATGGTGAATGAGAAGGCTGAGACGCTCCCGGCATTCCAGGGCCCGGGAGTGGGCGCTGGCCAGCCGCTGCCGGGGATCGTTGCGCATCAGGCGGCCGACGAGTTCCCGGACGGCTGACCGGTTGCGGTGGAGCCGGAGTTCGGTGGCGCGGCCGGTGGTCTCGCGGGCGTGGTCGAGCCGCAGCAGAAAATGGGCGACCATGAGGGTCGGGTCGCCCAAAAGACGCTGGCAGGTTGCCACCTGACGGCGGGAGAGGGCAACCTGCCGCTGCACGGCATTCGTCAGCCGGGCGGCGCAGTCGGTGGCCTTGCGCCTGAGAAGCCGGCCGTCGGGCAGCACCAGTTCCGCTGCCGCCGTCGGGGTGGCAGCCCTGGCGTCCGCCACCAGGTCGGCAATGGTGACATCCACCTCGTGGCCAACCGCTGATACCACCGGGAGTCCGGAGCGGGCAATGGCCCGCGCCACCATTTCCTCGTTGAAGGCCCATAAATCCTCGCTGGAGCCGCCGCCGCGGCAGAGGACAATGACCTCGCTGGTGCGGCGTCGGTTGGCCTCGTCAATGGCCTGGGCGATCTCGCCGGCCGCTCCTTCTCCCTGTACCCGCACCGGATGAATTTCTATAGGCACTCCTGGGAACCGGTTGTGGGCCATGCGGAGAAAATCGACTACTGCCGCGCCCTGCGGCGAGGTGATGAGCGCAATCTTCCCAGGCAGGAAGGGCAGCCTTTTTTTGCGGGTCGGATCAAAGAGGCCCTCGGCAGCGAGTCTGGCCTTGAGCTGTTCAAAGGCGATGCGCAGTGCGCCGGCGCCCTTGGTGTCGAGGTAATCCACGATGAGTTGATATTCGCCCCGCGGTTCATACACCGAGAGCCGGCCGCGGCAGAGCACCGCGAGACCGTCGCCCGGGGTGCAGGCGACATAGCGCCGCTGCGGTTTGAAGAGCACGGCCCTGATCTGGGCGTCGCTGTCCTTGAGGGTAAAGTAGAGGTGCCCCGAGGAGGGGTGCCGCAGGTTCGATATCTCGCCGGTCACCGTCACAAAGGGAAAGGTGGTTTCCAGTAGCCCCCGGATGGAGTGGGTCAGCTCGGAAACGGTCTGGATGCGCTCGCCATGGGGGATGATCATAGGGCAGTAGGTAGCATGCGGTCGCCGGTGGGACAAGATTTTTTTGTCCCGCGTCCTTCGCCGCGGGCGGGGTGAGTAAAATTGATGCTTTTTTCAGACGTTAGAGTATATTGCGAGGTTCGAAGAACAACCTCCGCAGATCAAGGATGGGGAGAAAGCATGTCGGAACAGAGCGCCTTCAAATCGGAAAACATCCTGGCCGCCACCACGGGCAAGCGCGGCCTGCTGGAAGAATTGCACCTGCCGCCGCAGGCCATCGCCTTTATCCGCCGGAACCAGCAGCTGCTCCTGGCGGCGGTGGTGATCGGGGTGGCGGCCATCGTGGGCTGGAACTGGTATTCCCAGTACAGCGCCAATCGGGAAGATCAGGCAGCCGCTCTGCTGACCAGGGCCATGGAGGCGCAGGAGCCTGCCCAGCGGCGCGCGCTGCTGGCCGAGGTGCGCCAGAAATATGGCCGGACGGATGCCGCCCTGCTGAGCGGCATTGAGGAGGCGCACCTTGCCTATGCGGGAGGCGACCTGGTCGCGGCAGTGGGCGGCTATGAGGCGGCGCTCCAGGCCATGGGATCCACGAATCCGTTGCAGCCGCTGGTACAGTTGGAACTGGCCCAGATCCATGCCGACCAGAAAAATTATGACAAGGCCATGGTGCTCCTGGAAAAGCTGCAAGGGACCGCCGGATTTGCGGGGGTGGCCAATCTCGCCCTGGGCCGGGTCCACGCCCTGGCCGGCAATCCTGCCAAGGCGCGGGAGGCCCTGGAGAAGGTCATCGCCCTCGAAAATGTCTATCCGCCACTGCGGGAGGCGGCCCAGGCGCAGCTCGGCCTGTTGTGAGAGCCCATGGAGATCATCCGCACGCCAGCCGCCATGACCGCCTGGGCCAACCGGATGATCGCCGCCGGCGACTCCATCGCCTTGGTGCCGACCATGGGGTACTTCCACGAGGGGCATCTGAGCCTGATGCGGCAGGCCAGGGATCTGGCCAGCCGGGTGGTGGTGAGCCTCTTTGTCAACCCGATTCAGTTCGGCCCCCTGGAAGACCTTTCCCGGTATCCTCGGGATTTTGAGCGCGATGCCGCCCTGGCCGGGCAGGAGGGGGTGGACGTGCTCTTTGCCCCGGCGGCGGCGGCCATGTATCCCGAAGGAAGCCGGACCAGGGTCACGGTCTCCGGCTTGACCGCCGGGCTCTGCGGTGCGTCGCGCCCCGGCCATTTCGAAGGGGTCACCACGGTGGTGGCCAAGCTCTTTCATCTGGTCAAGCCCCGGGTTGCGCTCTTCGGCCAGAAGGACTTCCAGCAACTGGCCGTGATCCGCCGGATGACCACGGACCTGAACTGGGATATCGAAATCATCGGCCATCCCATTGTCCGCGAACCGGACGGCCTGGCCATGAGCTCGCGCAATGTCTATCTTTCTCCTGAGGAGCGGCAGTCGGCACTGGCGTTGCCCCGTGCCATCGGGCTCGCCAGGCAGCGGGTGCGCGAGGGGCTCGAAGATGTGGCCGCGCTCCTCCGGGAGGTTCGGGCAATACTGGACGCGGCGCCGGGAATCGAAGTGGAATATGCGGAATGCGTCGACGGGACGACGCTTGCCCCCAGCCCAAGGCTTGCGCCCGGCGTGGTGCTGGTCTTGGCGGCGCGGGTCGGGACGACCCGGCTGATCGACAACGACAATCTTTTTGCCGAGGTGTAAAGGACAAGCCATGTTGCGCTCCATGCTGAAATCGAAGATCCATCGGGCCACTGTTACCGACGCCAACCTCAATTACGAGGGCAGCCTCACCGTGGACCGGTCCTTGATGGACGAAGTGGGGCTGCTCCCCTACGAGCGGGTCTGGGTCTACAATGTCAACAACGGCGAGCGGTTCGAGACCTATGCCATCGAAGGGCCGGCCGATTCCGGCATGATCGCCCTCAACGGCGCGGCCGCCCGCAAGGGCATGATCGGCGATCTTGTCATCATCGTGACGTACGGATTCTACTCCCCCGAGGAATTGAAAGAGTACGCCCCGAAAATCATCGTGCTCGACAGGGACAACCTCATCAAGAAGCGGGTCCATACCGGCCACGCACCCTCGCTGTAATTCCGCCGCCGGGCCAGGGAAGACGCCGATGCTGCTCGTTGTTGCCGCAACCGAAATGGAACTGGAGCCGGTGCGGGAACGGGTGTCGGGGCGGACGCAACCCGATTTTTTTGTGTGCGGCATCGGCCCGGTGGAGGCGGCGGTGCGGCTCGGCACCTTTCTGGCTCTCCGGCCCGGGAAATACGGCCTGATCCTCCATTGCGGGGTGGCGGGCGCCTATGTGGGGGGGGGCGCGGAACTGCTCGACATCTGTCTTGCCGAGCGCGAGGTGCTGGGCGATCTCGGTATTGAAGGCAATGGCCGCGTCCTTCCCTTGCCAGGCAATCTGGCGGTGCCGATTGAGGTGATGCTGGATGAGGCCCTGCGCCGGCAGGCGGCGGCAGTGCTGGCGGGCCGCGGGATCGTATGCCGGACCGGCACCTTTGTCACCGTCAGCACCGCCACCGCCACCGCGGCCCGTGGTGCTGGCCTGCGCGAACGTTTTGGCGCGCTCTGCGAGAACATGGAAGGCGCGGCCGTGGCCAGGGTCTGCCGGGAGCTCGCGCTGCCGTGCCTTGAAGTGCGGGTGGTAAGCAACCTGGTGGAGGATCGTGACACCTCGCGCTGGCGCCTTGCCGATGCCTGCCGGCGGAACGCGGAGGCCACGGCCATGCTGGCCGAGGCCCTGCGCGGCTGAAAAGGATCACCATGGCCAGCCGTCCCTATTCCCTTGGCTTTTCTCCCTGCCCCAACGACACCTTTATTTTTCATGCCTTGGTGCACGGGTTGCTGGGTGGCGATACCCCGCGGTTCGCGGCGCCGGAACTGGCGGATGTGGAAACCCTGAACGAGTGGGCCTTTGCAGGCCGGCTCGACGTCACCAAACTTTCCTATCACGCCTATGGTCACGTGGCCGACCGCTATGTGCTGCTCTCCGCAGGCAGCGCCCTGGGCAGGGGCTGCGGGCCCTTGCTGGTGGCGCGCAACGTCCTGGATCAGGCTGCCCTGCCCGAACGCACCATTGCCATCCCCGGCCGCCATACCACCGCGGCCCTGCTGCTCAAGCTTTTTGCGCCCGCGTGCGGGAATCTGGTGACCATGCGGTTCGACCAGATCATGCCCGCTATTGCGAGCGGCGCGGTGGATGCGGGGGTGATCATCCACGAGAGCCGTTTCACTTATCCCCAGCACGGCTTGCGTCTGATCCAGGACCTGGGGCAGTGGTGGGAGGAGACCACCGGGCTGCCGATTCCCCTAGGGGGGATTGCGGCCAGGCGTTCCCTGGGCGACGCGGCCATCCGGGCCATCGACCGGGCAGTCCGGGCCAGCGTGCGCATGGCCTTTGATGCCCCGCAGGCGGCCATGCCCTATGTCCGGCAGCACGCCCAGGAACTCGACGACACGGTCATCGCCAGCCATATCGGCCTCTACGTCAATGCCTCTTCGGAGAATCTCGGAGCGGAGGGACTTGCGGCAGTCGGGGAGTTCCTGCGTCGCGGGGCAGCAGCCGGCGTCCTGCCGTCTCTGCCGGACCTGCCGCTGGTGGTCCCGAGCGGGGGGGCGTGATTGGCTAACGGTTCGATTTGCCATCCGAAAAGGCAAGAATCGTGCTTGACAAGCGGGGCAGACATACTATATTCCAAAATTTCCTGCTGTATCCGTGCCGGCCTGCCCTGTCTGCGGGCCAGGGCCGGTGGGGCAGACACGAAATTTTAAAACGCATCGCGTTTTTGCAGATTTTTTCCGGTTAATCCAAACGCAGGGTAGGGACGTATGAAGATGAAGGGAGCGGAGGCATTTGTCAAATGCCTCGAAGAGCAGGGCGTTGAGGTCATTTTCGGCTTTCCGGGCGGCGCGGTCATCGACCTGTACGATGAACTGATGCGGACCAAGACGATCAAGCACGTCCTGGTGCGCCACGAGCAGGCGGCCATCCATGCGGCCGACGCCTACGGCCGGGTCAAGGGCGACGTCGGCGTGGCCCTGGTCACCTCCGGCCCCGGCGCCACCAACACCGTGACCGGCATTGCCTCGGCCTATTGCGACTCCATTCCCATGGTGGTCTTCACCGGCCAGGTGCCGACCAAGCTCATCGGCAACGATGCCTTCCAGGAAGTCGATATCGTCGGCATCACCCGGCCGGTGACCAAGCACAACTATCTGGTCAAAAAGGCCGAAGACCTGGTCCCGACCATCCGCGAGGCCTTCCATCTCGCCCGCACCGGCCGGCCCGGCCCAGTGCTCATCGACCTGCCCAAGGACGTGATCAACGCCGTGATCAAGTTTCCCGAGGCCGAGGCAATCAAGATGCGGACCTACCGGCCGACCTACGAGCCGCATCCTGGCCAGATCGAGAAGGCATGCCAGTCGGTCTTGAAGGCTGCGCGGCCGGTCATCTACGCCGGCGGCGGCGTGATCCACTCCAACGCCAGCGAGGAACTGACCGAACTGGCCAAGAAACTCGACATCCCGGTCACCATGACCCTGATGGGCCTGGGTGGTTTTCCGGGCACCGATTCGCTCTCCATGGGCATGCTCGGCATGCACGGCACC
Source organism: Thermodesulfobacteriota bacterium (assembly GCA_040757055.1). GTDB lineage: Bacteria > Desulfobacterota > Desulfobulbia > Desulfobulbales > Desulfurivibrionaceae > JAJZRJ01. The sequence continues at coordinate 41,936 of JBFLXY010000002.1, forward strand.
TATTTTGCCAACATGGCGGTGGCGAACTGCGATCTGCTCATCGCCGTGGGCGCCCGTTTCGACGACCGGGTCACCGGCCGTATCGACGCCTTTGCGCCGCACGCCAGGATCATCCACATCGACATCGACCCGAGCTCCATCAGCAAGAACGTCAAGGTCGATATCCCCATCGTGGCCGACTGCAAGCACGCCCTGACCGCCATGAACGCCTGGTTCGACCGTTCCAAGGAATTCGACAGGAAGCAGGCCAAGGAGCGGCACAAGGCGTGGCACAAGCAGATTGGCGAATGGCGGAAAAAGCATCCGTTGGGCTACGTGGAGGAGAAAGGTGTCATCAAGCCCCAGTTCGTGGTGCAGAAGCTCCATGAGCTGACCAAGGGCGAGGCGATCATCTCCACCGAGGTCGGCCAGAACCAGATGTGGGCTGCCCAGTTCTATCTCTTCAACAAGCCGCGCGCCTTCCTCACCTCGGGCGGCCTCGGCGTCATGGGCTACGGCTTTCCGGCGGCCATCGGCGCGCAGATGGCGGCGCCCAATCGCATCGTCATCGACGTGGCCGGCGACGGCTCCATCCAGATGAACATCCAGGAGCTGGCCACCGCCCGGCAGTATGGCTGTCCGGTCAAGATCGCCATCTTGAACAACAACTATCTCGGCATGGTCCGCCAGTGGCAGGAACTCTTCTACGACAAACGGTACTCCCACACCACCCTGGACGTGGCGCCCGACTTCGTCGCCCTGGCCAAGGCCTATGGTGCGGTAGGTCTGCGGGCCACCAAGCCGAGCGAGGTGGAGCCGGTGATCAAGGAGGCGCTCAAGACCAAGAACACGGTCATCATGGACTTCGTCATCTCCCGCGAGGAGGGTGTCTACCCGATGGTGCCGGCCGGCAAGGCCACCACCGAGATGCTGCTGGTCTAAACAACTTGAGGAACAAAGGATAGCGAACCAATGAGACACACGATTTCCGTACTGCTGCAGAATAAACCAGGGGTGCTGTCGCGGGTCACCGGCCTGTTCAGCGGCCGTGGCTTCAATATCGACAGCCTTTCCGTTGGTGAGACCCTGGACAGGGAAACCTCCTGCCTCACCCTGGAGACCCACGGCGAGGATGCCATCATCGAACAGATCACCAAGCAGCTCCACAAGCTGATCGACGTCATCAAGGTCACCGACATGAGCGAGCACGAGCATGTCGAGCGGGAGATGGTGCTGATCCGGGTGAAGGCCGAAGCCCACACCCGGGCCGAAGTGCTCAGGATCATCGACATCTTCCGCGGCAAGGTGGTGGATGTCGGCCCCAAGAGCTACGTGGTGGAACTGACCGGCGACAAGAGCAAGATCCAGGCGGTGATCGACATCCTGCGCCCCTTGGGTATCCAGGAGATCGTGCGCACCGGCACCATCGCCATCACCCGTGCCAAGAAAGGTTGAACCGGGCGGCGGATCCGACAACCCGGCGAAGCCGGCAGGCCGTCCCTGTGCGGGATACTGCCGGGTTTTGCCGGGTGCCCCAGGAGTAAACGCCTCTTTCCCCCATTGCGGAATTCAGCCCCATGAAACGACCACGCGTGCCAGTTGCCCTCGAAGGATATCCCTTCATTTTGCTTGCCGGGTTTGCCACCCTGCTCTTTGCGCTTCTGGATTACGATTTTCTTGCCCTTGTCGGCCTGCTGCTGACCGGTTTTGTCCTCTATTTCTTCCGCGACCCCGAGCGGGTGGTTCCCACGGACGAGGACGTGCTCGTTTCGCCGGCCGACGGCAAGGTCATTCTGGTGGAGCGCGTTTTCGACGAAAAGCACCTCCGCGACCACGCCTACAAGGTGAGCATCTTCATGAACGTCTTCAACGTCCATGTGAACCGCTCGCCCTATGCGGGACGGGTCGAGCGCATCCAGCATCAGCCCGGTACCTTTTATTCCGCCGATACCGAGCAGGGGGCTCTCCGCAACGAGGCCTGCGCCATGACCATGAGCACCCGGCAGGGTGCGCGCCTCGCCGTGGTCCAGGTGGCCGGGCTCATTGCCCGCCGCATCGTCTGCTGGGCTGAGCCGGGTGACTCGCTCCCGAAGGGCGAACGCTTCGGGCTCATCCGTTTCGGCTCCCGTGTTGACCTCTATCTGCCCCTTGCAACCCAGCTGGAGGTGGCGGTGGGGCAGCAGGTGAAGGCCGGCGAAACCGTGCTCGGTTATCTTTCCTGAGAGGCCGGCAGGGGCTGTGGCCCTCGCCATTCTTTATCCTCCCCATTTCTCGTTTCTTTTTGTATAATGAAAAACCACAGACCGCGGCGATCAGCGCCGGGGAGCGGCATGGAGGAAGGAAACAGCGATGAAGCAGCGTCACCACACAGTCCGGAGCAGTGAGGGGCCGAAAGGCAAAACGATCTGCCTGTTGCCCAACATCCTGACCACCGCCAGTCTGTTCAGCGGCTTTTATTCCATTGTCTCCTCGATCAATGGCCATTTTTTCCATGCCGCGGTGGCCATCATCATTGCCGCGGTCTTCGACGGTCTCGATGGACGGGTGGCCCGCCTCACCGGGACTTCCAGCAGTTTCGGCAAGGAGTACGACTCGCTCTGCGACCTCATCGCCTTTGGCATGGCGCCGGCGATTCTCGCCTATGAATGGGTTCTCCAGCCCTATGGCCGCTATGGCTGGCTGGCAGCCTTCCTCTATGTCGCCACCACCGCCTTGCGACTGGCCCGTTTCAACACCCAGGACGCCAAGGACGCCAAGAAGACCTTCACCGGCCTGCCCTGCCCGGCGGCCGGCGGGATGATCGCCACGGCCCTGTTGTGCAGCAGGTTCTTTGAACTGAGCGGCAGGCATATGGAGATTCCCATGGTGGTGGCGGTCTACGCCCTTTCCTACCTGATGGTCAGCTCCATTCCGTATCAGAGCTTCAAGCAGGCGGAGCCCCAGGCCAAGAAAGCCTTTCACGTACTGGTCGCCGTGGTGCTGCTGATCATGGTGCTGGCCACCGAACCGCGGGTGACCCTCTTTTTCCTGGCCCTTGCCTATGTGCTTTCCGGGCCGCTGGCGGCGGTCTACGGAGTATTGGCAAGGGACAGGAAGGTCATTGAAGAACAGGAAAAGTTGGTTTAAACAGGCTGGGCAGCCCCATCCGATACGGCGCTATTCCGTGAGCTTGCGGCTGGGCAGCCGGAGGAATGCATCCACCCATGTCCGATAAAATCTATATATTCGATACCACGCTGCGCGACGGCGAGCAGTCGCCGGGCTGCAGCATGAACATGCACGAGAAGTTCCGTCTGGCCCAGCAGCTGGTCAAGCTGAAGGTGGACATCATCGAGGCGGGTTTTCCCATGGCGTCGGTGGGGGATTTCGAGTGCGTGAAGAACATCGCCGACCATGTCCGCGGCGCCCAGATTGCAGGGCTTGCCCGCTGCAACGTCAAGGATATCGACCGCGCCTGGGAGGCATTGCAGGGCGGCGAGAACCCCCGCATCCATACCTTTCTCGCCACCTCGGACATCCATCTCAAGCATAAGCTCAGGATGAGCCGCGAGCAGATGCTGGAACTGGCCGTGGCCTCGGTGCGGCACGCGTCCCGCTACACCTCCAATGTGGAGTTTTCCGCCGAGGATGCCTCGCGGAGCGAACTGGACTTTGTCTGCCAGGTCTTTGCCGCGGTGATCGAGGCGGGCGCCACGGCCCTCAACTTTCCCGATACCACCGGCTATGCCCTGCCCGATGAGTTCGGCGCCAAGATCCGGTATATCATCGAACATGTGCCCAACATCCACAAGGCGGTGCTGAGCGTCCACTGCCACAATGATCTGGGGCTGGCGGTGGCCAACTCGCTGGCCGCCATCCAGAACGGGGCGCGGCAGGTGGAGTGCACCATCAACGGCTTGGGCGAACGGGCCGGCAACACGGCCATGGAAGAACTGGTGATGGCAATCCGCACCCGTTCCGACCGCATGGCGGTGCACACCGACATCGCCACCGAGCACATCTATCCGACCAGCCGGCTGGTGACCACCATCACCGGCGTGCCGGTGCAGCCCAACAAGGCCGTTGTCGGCGCCAACGCCTTTGCCCATGAGTCGGGGATCCACCAGGATGGCGTGCTCAAGGAGCGCACCACTTACGAGATCATGAACCCGAGGGACATCGGCATCTCCACCGGCAACATCGTGCTGGGCAAGCATTCCGGCCGCCATGCCTTGCGGGATCGCATCGCCGAGATGGGCTACACCCTCTCCGAGGAAGAGCTGAACCGGGTCTTTGTCCGCTTCAAGATGGTGGCCGATCTCAAGAAGGAGATGTTCGACGAGGACCTCGAGGCAATCCTCATGGACGAGGTGCTGCGCATTCCCGAGGCGTATCAACTGCTCTATCTGGGCGCCATGAGCGGCAGCAAGTCGCTGCCCACCGCGGCGGTGAAGCTGCTGGTCCATGGCGAGGAAGCTGAAAAGGCTGCCATCGGCGTCGGCCCCATTGACGCCTGTTTCCGGGCCATTGCCGACCTGACCCGCACCGGCAGCAAGCTGCTCTATTTCTCGGTCAGCTCGATTTCCGGCGGCACCGACGCCCAGGGCGAGGTGCTGGTGCGCATCGAGGACAACGGCAAGGTGGTGGTGGGCCAGGGCGCGGATCCGGACATCATCACCGCGGCGGCCAAGGCCTATCTCACCGCCTTGAACCGCTTGGAATATCTGAAAAAGGAGCTGCCCGGCAAGGCGAACGGTTGAGCCGGCAGTGACGTGTATTTGAACCAGGAGCGGCCGGGTGGCCGCTCTTTCTTTGCACCATAAGGAAACGGCAATGAGCACGAACAGAAAATTCAATGTGGCAGTGGCCGGCGCCACCGGGGCAGTGGGTGGCGCCATGCTGGAGGTGTTGGAACGTCGGAATTTCCCCTTGGGTGAATTGCGCCTGCTCGCCTCGGAGCGCTCGGTGGGCAAGAAGCTCACGTTCAAGGGGCAGGAGATCCCGGTTCAGCTGATGACCAAGGACGCCTTCAAGGGCATCGACATCGCGCTCTTTTCGGCCGGCGCCTCCCGCTCCCTGGAGTTCGGGCCGGCGGCCGCGGCGGCTGGCGCGGTGGTGGTGGACAACTCCAGCGCCTTCCGCATGGACCCGGAGATCCCGCTGGTGGTGCCGGAGGTCAACCCCCACGCCATCGCCCAGTACACCAAGCGCGGCATCATCGCCAACCCCAACTGCTCCACCATCCAGATGCTGGTGGCCCTAAAGCCGATCCACGATCAGGTGCGGATCAAGCGCATCGTGGTCTCCACCTACCAGGCGGTCTCGGGCACCGGCGCCAAGGCCATCGAGGAACTGGAGGCCCAGGTGCGGGCCTATGCCGCGGGCAAGCCCATGGAGCACAAGGTCTATCCCCACCAGATCGCCTTCAACTGCCTGCCGCAGATCGACTCCTTCCTGGAGAATGGCTACACCAAGGAGGAGATGAAGATGGTCAACGAGACCCGCAAGATGTTCGAGGATCCCACCATCGGCGTCACCGCCACCACGGTACGGGTGCCGGTCTTCTACGGCCACTCCGAGGCGGTGAACATCGAGACCGAGAAGAAGATCACCGCGGCCGAGGTCAAGGCGCTCTTGAAAAATGCCCCGGGTGTGCAGCTCGTTGACGAGCCCACCTTGAGCCAGTACCCCATGGCCATCAACTGTGCCGGTCGGTTCGAGACCTTTGTCGGCCGCATCCGCGAGGATGAGTCCATCGCGCATGGCATCAACATGTGGGTGGTCTCGGACAACATCATGAAGGGCGCGGCATTGAATGCCGTACAGATCGCCGAAGTCCTTATCCGGGATTACCTGTAATTGCCGGCATCGCCGGAAAAGACCCCGAGAGGAATCCGGGCCAGGGGCGATGCCGATGGTGGCAACGCCTTTCTGGGCGTCACGGTGCGGACCTGTAGCCTCTTTCCTTTTTTCGCGAGGACGTTGTAGCTTGCGGATCATCGGCGGCAGTGCGAAGGGGCGGCGCCTCCTCACCCCTGGCCGGCACTTCGGCCAGGCGGTGCGGCCGACCTCCGACCGCGCCCGCGAGGCGCTCTTCAACATCATCCAGGGTGAGGTGGCAGGTCGCGCGGTGCTGGAGCTTTTTGCCGGCACCGGGGCGCTGGGCCTGGAGGCTTTGAGCCGCGGCGCTGCCGGGGCTCTTTTCGTGGAGGGCAACCGGGCGGTTGCCGAACTTATCCGGCGCAATATCGACCTCTGCGGTTGTGGCAGCCAGGCGCGGGTAGTGGTCCGGGACTTGGCCCACGGTGTCGCCTTTCTGCGTGATCTGGCACCGGTCACGGGATTTGGCCTGGTCCTCCTCGATCCGCCGTACGCTTCCGGCCTGGCCGAGAAAGTGCTGACAGAAGTGGCAGGTCTCGATATAGTGAAGGACGATGGCCTGGTGGTGGCCGAGGTGGGGCGCAGGGAGACCTTGCCCGGGCAGGTCGGCCCCCTGCGGTGTCTGGAGCGGCGCCGTTACGGCGAAGCGGTTTTCTGGTTTTATCGTGTCGGGGAGGGGCAGCCATGAGTACCTACGAACCCTTTGTGCCTGAAGAGACCTCCCAGCGGGTGGCGGTCTATCCCGGCACCTTCGACCCCATCACCATGGGCCACCTGGACATCATCCACCGCGCCCTCAATCTCTTTGACCGGCTCATCATCGCCATTGCCAGGAATCCCGCCAAGGAGCCGCTCTTCACCCTGGAAGAACGCATCGCCATGATCCGCGCCTCCTTTCCCGCCAGCGAACAGCGGATCGAGGTGGACACGGTCTCGGGGCTCCTGGTCGATTACGCCTACAAGCGGGGAGCCAAGGCGATCATCCGCGGCTTAAGGGCGGTGTCGGATTTCGACTACGAATTCCAGCTCGCCCTCATGAACCGCCGCATCGAGCGGGAGGTGGAGACCGTTTTCCTCATGACGGGTTTCCGCTGGATATTCATCAGTTCGAGCATCATCAAGGATGCGGCCCGGCACGGCGGCGACGTGAGCGGTCTGGTGCCGGACCACGTCTGCGAACGGCTGCGCGAACGATTCATGCGGCCTTAGGCCGCGGCCGGCCTTTCCCTGTGCGTCGCATCATCACATCATGACTGCGCCCCCGGAAGAACATCGCTGCTGCGCAGACCGCCGCACCTTTCTTGAGCGGCTCTGGGGAGTGGTCTGGCTGGGGGCGGCCGGGGCGCTGGCCTATCCGCTGGTGCGCTTCCTCGGCTACCATGCGCCGCGACAGCCCAAGCTGATCAAGGTCCACAAGGAACCGCCGGTGGGCGGCTTCGTGGTGGAGCACGATTTCATTCTCTTTGTCGGCGAAAAAGGCCCGTGGGCGGTGTCGCGCAAGTGCACCCACCTTGGCTGCCGCCTGAACTACAAGGAGCAGGAGCAGGTCCTGCTCTGCCCCTGCCATCAGAGCCGTTTTTCCCTGACAGGCAGGCGTATCAGCGGGCCGGCCAGAAAGGATCTGCCGACCTTTGCCGTGGCCCGTATGGCGGCGCAGGAGGGAAAGGGATATGTGGTCACCCTCTAGCCGTCCGGGTCCGGCAGGATGGTTTTACGCCGTCCGCTGGGGGGAGAAGAGCTTCGTCGCCCTCTATCTTTCCCTGATTTCCGGGGTGGTGGTGGCCCTCCAGTACGACGCGGCCGCACCCTCCTATTCTGCCAACACCATTGAACTGCTGATCCCTTTTGGCGGCTTCTGGCGCTCCCTCCACTTCTATGCGAGCCAGCTCTTTTTTCTTTGCTTTCTCTGCCATTTTGCCGTGATCGTCACGGCCGGCATCCCGGCCATGCCGTATCGCAAGTGGCTGCTGCTGGTGGCGTCCCTGCCGGTCACGGTGCTGCTGCTCTTTACCGGCTATGTGCTCCGGGCCGACGCCACCGGCGAGGCCGCCGGCGCCATTGCGGAAAACATCATGCTTTCGGTCCCGGTGGCCGGCGAATGGCTCAACGCCCTGCTTTTTTCCATCGCCCGGGACGGCATGGTGCGGGTCTACGCCAACCATGTGGTGGGGCTGGGGCTGCTCTGGCTGGTGCTCTGCTGGGATCATGTGCGCCGCTACCGGGTGGGTTTCCGCCAGCATGGCGGCTTTGCCGTGGCGCTGCTGCTCTTCTGCCTTCTGATCGAGGCGCCGCTGGAGTCTTATCGTCCCGGCATCTTCTACATCGCCGGGCCGTGGTTTTTTCTTGGCCTGCAGGAACTGCTGCGGGTGTTTCCTCCCTTCTGGGCCGGGGTCTTCCTGCCGCTGCTTTTCCTGGCCGCCCTGCTGCTGGTCCCTCTTGGCGCCGTCTGGCGGCGGCGGGCCCTGGGCTTCGTCGTCCTCTGGCTGGTTGTCTATGGGGTGCTGACCGTGGTGGGGGCCCTGCGCGGGGTGGCCTTTTAGGGCAGCGGCAGGGTGATGGTGAAGGCGGCTCCCTGACGTGGCGGGCTCTGTACGCTGATGGTGCCCTGGTGGCTGGCGACGATCTGGTGGACAATGGCGAGTCCCAGGCCGGTACCGTTCTCCTTGGTGGTGAAATAGGGGTCGAAAATCCGCTGCAGATGGCGCGGCGGAATGCCCGGCCCGCTGTCCCGCACCGTGAGGCAGAGGTTTCTGACGTTGCCGGCGGATTCCTCCCTGGCCGAGATGACGATTTCCCCCGCGTCCGGCATGGCCTGGCAGCTGTTGCTGCAGAGATTGAGCAGGACCTGGCGTAACTGTTTGGCATCGGCCCAGCAGGCGAGGTCCACGGGGAAATCGCGAACCAGCCGGCAACGGTTGTCCCAGGCCGGGTTCTGCTCCAGGACCTCCACGGCTTCGTCCACCAGCTGGCCGAGCCGATGCCAGCCTTTTTCCGGCACCGCCGGCCGGGAGAAGAGGAGAAATTCGGCAATCACTCCTTCCAGCCTGTCGCATTCGCGGACGATGATCTCCATGAGCTTGCGGCTTGCCGGCTCGGCGTCGAGCTGCTGCGCGAGCAGCTGGGCCGAGCCGGAGATGGCGGCCAGGGGATTGCGGAATTCATGGGCAATGCCCGCGGCCATCTCGCCGATGGCAGCCATTTTTTCCGCCTGCCGCACCTGCTGTTCCATTTTTTTGACCTGACTCAGGTCCTGGATGGTGAAGACCCGGCAGTTTTCGCAGCCATCCGGCGTGTTCAGCCGGGCCCAGGAGTAGCCCACCGGGATCGATTCGCCGTCCCGGCGGACAAGGTCGGTCTGGGGCCGTCCTTCCGTGCCGCTCACCGGCAGCAGCCCCGGAAAGATCCCCTCGATCTTCCTGTCCAGCATCTCCCCGGCCTGGTAGCCGGTGATCCGTTCCGCGGCCCGGTTGAAGGAGGTGATCCGGTTGTCGCCGTCCACGGTGATGACGCCGGTGGCGATGTCGTCGAAGATCTGCTTGTAGAGCAGGGCGAGCCGGTCGAGGTTGGCGGCGGTCTGGTGCAGCACCGCCTGGGTTTTGTGCAGCCGTTCCGCCAGGGTGGCGCTCAGGATGGCCACCAGGAAGAAAGACAGGCCGTTGATGCCGAAGGTGTGGAGCAGCAAGCCGGTGCGGGCGGCTGGTTCGGCCATGGTGGCGAGGAGAAAGTGGGTTTCGCCGCTGTGTTCGAGCAGGAGCAGGGCGCCGTAGGCGAGGGTGGCGATGGCGGCCATGAGCAGGCCGCCCCGCCGGAAGAGGAGCAGGCCGCCGGCAATGATCGGCAGGAAATAGACCGCCGTGAAGACCGACTGACTGCTGCCGCTGTAAAAGACCAGGCAGGTGGCGAGCAGGAGATCGAGGATCACCTGCAGGTAGGCGAACTGCCGCAGGCAGGGGATGACGCGGAGCAGGGCGGCGGAGAGCAGGGTGAAGCAGTAGACGCCGATGACGAGAAAGGCGAGGGGGCCGGCCGGCAGTGGCGACAGGTTCTGCCCCCTGGCCAGAATCATGGCGGTGAGGCCGAGCAGCAGGGTGATGAAGAGGGTGCGCAGCAGAAAAAGCCACTGCAGCTGGCGGCTGAGCAGCTGGTCCGCCGCGCTGGGAACGGTAGGGGGCCGGCGGCAGCGCATGGCTAGCTGTCGATCTGGTATTTTTTGATCTTGTAGCGCAGGGAGCGGAAGCTCATCCTGAGGAGATCCGCGGCCCGGGTCTTGGAGTTGCCGCTGCGCTGCAGGGCCAGGGCGATCATCCGGCGTTCGATATCCTCCAGGGCCTGTTCCAGCCCCCTGGCAAGAATCCCCTCCTCGCTGGTCAGGGAAGCGGCGTCGGGCGGGCCGGGCGGCGGGGCCGCGCTTTTCGACTTGTGGTGCGCGGCCAGGGCCAGGCTTTCCGGCAGGATGATGGTGGAGTTGGCCAGGGCGACGCCGCGCTCGATGATATTTTCCAGTTCCCGCACGTTGCCGGGAAAATCGTACTCCATGAGCACTTCCATGGCATAGGAGGAGATAGTGCGCACCTCCTTGCCGAAAAGGTCGGAGTATTTCCTGAGAAAGTGCTCGGCCAGCAGGGGGATGTCGGCCTTGCGCTCCCGGAGCGGCGGCATCCGGATGGGCACCACCGCCAGGCGATAGAAGAGATCCTCCCGAAAGCGGCCGGCCATGACCTCCTCTTCAAGGTTTTTGTTGGTGGCGGAGATGACCCGGACATTGACCCTCAACGTGTCGGTGGCGCCGACACGCTTGCATTCCCGTTCCTGCAGCACCCGCAGCAGCTTGGTCTGGATGAAGGGGGAAAGTTCGCCGATCTCGTCGAGAAAGGCGGTGCCGTTGTTGGCCAGCTCAAAGAGGCCGATCTTGCCGGTGCTGGCGCCGGTGAAGGCCCCCTTGACGTGGCCGAAGACCTCGGACTCAAAGAGGCTCTCCGGAATGGCGCTGCAGGTGATGGGCACGAATTCGTGGTCCGCCATCGGGCTCAGCCGGTGGATGGCCCGGGCCACCAGCTCCTTGCCGGTGCCTGATTCGCCCTGGATGAGCACATTGGCCGGGGTGGGGGCGACCCGGGCGATGAGGTCGTAGATCTTGACCATCTCCGGGCTTTCGCCGAGAATGCCCGCCACCGGCGCCACGGCCTCCCGCCGGGGCTCGGCCGGCGGCTGGTGGGCCAGGGCCGACCGGATGATTCTTTTGATCTCCGGCACCTTGAAGGGCTTGGTGATGTAGTCGTACGCCCCGTCCTTCATGGCATGCACCGCATCCTCGGGCGAGGCATAGGCGGTGATCAGCACCACCGGCAGCAGGGGGTGCTGGCGGCGGGCCGCCTCCAGCAGATGGAGGCCGTCCATGTCCGGCATGCGGATGTCCGAGATCATCAGGTCGAAGGATTCGCGGCCGAGCATGGCCAGGGCCTCGGTGCCGCTGGCCGCGAGCCGGGCCTCATGCCCCTCGCTTTCGAGGAGGATCTTGAGGAACTCCCGCATGCTCAGTTCGTCGTCAGCAACGAGGATGCGCGGCATGTTCCGGGCTGGAGGGCTGATGGTTCAGGGGGCGGGGTCTGTGCATGGTGGTATTGTAGCAGATCGTGCCGGACCGCAAAGACAAAAACGCGCACAGCCTTGCGGCCATGCGCGCTTTTATTTATGGGAAAACGAGCGATGCGACAGCAGCGGATCAATGGTCCATGGCGCTGCCGGCTCCACGCGGGTAGCGGATGCTCTCCACCAGTTCCTGCACTTCCTTGGGCGGTGCGGCGGTGAGGCGGGAAACCACCAGGGTCACCACGAAGTTGATGATCATGCCCACGGTGCCGATGCCCTCGGAGCTGATCCCCAGCAGCCATGGGGTGCCGCCGAGGAACTTGTTGTTGACGATGTAGAGGAAGGTGAAGCCGATGCCGCTCACCATGCCGCAGATGGCGCCTTCCCGGTTCGTGCGTTTGTCGAAGATGCCCAGCACGATGATGGGGAAGAAGGAGGAGGCGGCAAGGCCGAAGGCAAAGGCCACCACCTGGGCGACGAAGCCCGGCGGGTTGATGCCGAAGTAGCCGGCGATCAGCACCGCGACGCCGATCATCACCCGGCCCACGGTGAGGCGCTTGGCCTCGGTGGCCTGGCGGTTGATCATCCGGTAGTAGAGGTCATGGGAGATGGAGGACGAGATGACCAGCAGCAGGCCAGAGGCCGTGGAAAGCGCCGCGGCCAGGCCGCCGGCCGCCACCAGCGCGATGACCCACGGCGGCAGGTTGGCGATCTCCGGGTTGGCGAGCACGATGATGTCGTTGTCGATGAAGACCTCGTTGGTTTTGTCGGTGAGTTCGTTGCTCACCATGCGCTGGCCAAGGGCGCCGGTCTCCTTGGTGAACTTGGGCTTCTCCTTGAAGGCGTCTCCCTTGCTGTACTGGATGATGCCGTCGTTGTTCTTGTCCACCCAGGCAAAGAGGCCGGTCTTTTCCCAGTTCTTCACCCAGCTCGGCGCATCGGCATACGCGGTGTTGTTGATGGTGTTGATCATGTTGTAGCGGGCGAACGAGGCCACCGCCGGGGCGGTGGTGTAGAGCAGCGCGATGAAGAAGAGGGCGTAGCCTGCGGAGATACGGGCGCCGCGTACGCTGGGCACGGTGTAGAAGCGGATGATGACGTGCGGCAGCCCGGCGGTGCCCACCATGAGCGCCAGGGTGATGCAGATGACGTCCAGCATGGATTTGCTGCCGCTGGTGTAGGCGGCGAAGCCGAGGTCGGTGTTGAGCCGGTTGAGGACATCGAGCAGGTACTGGCCGCTGTTGGCGCCCTCGGCGATGGTGCCGCCGAAGCCGATCTGCGGGATCGGATGGCCGGTGATCTTGAGCGAGATGGCGATGGCCGGAATGAGGTAGGCCACGATGAGCACCAGATACTGGGCCACCTGGGTGTAGGTGATGCCCTTCATGCCGCCCAGGGCGGCGTAGAAGAAGACGATGGCCATGCCGATGACCACGCCGGTGTTGACGTCCACCTCGAGGAAGCGGGAAAAGACGATGCCCACGCCGCGCATCTGGCCGGCAACGTAGGTGAAGGAGACGAAGATCGCGCACATCAGGGCCACGAAGCGGGCCACGTCGGAGTAGTAGCGGTCGCCGACAAAGTCCGGCACCGTGAATTTGCCGAACTTGCGCAGATAGGGGGCGAGCAAGAGGGCGAGCAGCACGTAGCCGCCGGTCCAGCCCAGCAGATAGATGGCGCCGTCATAGCCGAGAAACGAAATCATGCCGGCCATGGAGATGAACGAGGCGGCGCTCATCCAGTCGGCGGCAGTGGCCATGCCGTTGGCCAGCGGGGAAACGCCGCCGCCGGCCACGTAGAAGCCCTTGGTGGTCTTGACGCGGGAGACCCAGGCGATTCCCAGATAGATCGCAAAGGTGGCCCCCACCATGATATAGGTCCATGTCAGGATCGACATTCTCTCTCTCCTTGTTTCGAGCGTTGGTCTGTGATTCGGGTTGAGGGGAGGTGCGGCTTATTATTCGTGCACGTCGTGTTCCCGGTCGAGCTTCTCCATCAGCCGGTAATAGATGAAGATGAGCGCGACAAAGACGTAGATGGCACCCTGCTGGGCAAACCAGAAGCCGAGCGGGAAACCGCCGACCTTGATGGCATTGAGCTGTTCCGCGAACAGAATGCCGCAGCCGTAGGAGACCGCTGCCCAGATCGAAAGCAGGATCACCATGTATGACAGGTTCTTTTTCCAGTACGCTGCCAAGCCTTTTTCCATCCTTTTCTCCTCCTTTGTTGTGTTGTCTGCGGGCGCAACAGGGAGGTTTCCCCTCCAGTCCCTGTCTGTCCCAATCCCAAACGTAACGCCGGAAATTGACCGAGTGCCACTTTAGCAGACCAAAGGAAAATGGCAAGACGAAATAAAACCTTTGAAAACGAAGAGTTACATGATCCAGCGCCAGGTCTGCCCGGCGTTGAAGAGGTCCTTGAGAGTGACCACCCCTTCGGAACGCATCTTCTTGACCAGATACAGAAAAAGATAGGCAGCCTGGAGGGCGTCCTCGAAGGCGTCGTGGTGGGTGAAGGGGGGCAGGGCGTATTCGGCGGAGAGGGCCGCGAGGTTGTAGGAGACGTTCATGCGGAAACGGTCGTGGTACTGCTCCCAGCGCATCTCTGTGTAGGCCTGGGCCAGTCGCATGGTGTCGAGGCAGGGGTTGTGGATGGGCGAACCGTAGAGGGTCTTGGCGGCCTTGTTCAGAAAGGCGACGTCGAGCCCGATGTGGTGGGCAACCAGCAGCGAATTGCCGCAGTAGTCGATGAAGGCGGGCAGCACCTCCCGAAGCGGGGGAGCTGCCTCCAGCTGCTGCGGGGTGATGCGGTGGATGAGGGTGCTGTCCTTGGGCAGGGGATGGAAAGGCTTCACGTAGGCGCGGAAGGTGTCGTCGAGGAGGATGCGCAGCCCTCTGATGCGGACCGCGCCGATGGAGACGATTTCGTCCCGGCGCGGGTTGAGGCCGGTCAGTTCGGTGTCGAAGACCACGAACTCGTATTCCTCGATGGGCCGCTGGTGGTCGAGGCCGGCGAAGTAGCTGGCATTGCGGGCAAAAACCGGATGCTGCGGGCGGCCCAGGCCCAACCGGGATAGAAGGGACACGGTCAGACCTCGCCCAGCCGGTATTCCTGCTTGATGTGGCTCTGCAGGCGCCGCACCACCTCGAAGGATTCCTTCAGGGTCTGTTTTTCCAGGTCGGAGAGGTCGGCGGGGTTGATGTAGTTGTCCGGGGTGCGGTTTTCCTCGAGCATCTGCAGCTGATGGACCAGGCGCAGTTGCATGAGGAATTCGTAAGCCTCCATGGTCTCGGTGTAGAGCTCCCGGGAGAGGTGGCCGCCTTCGGCCAGCAACTGGAGGCGGCCCAGGGTGTTGCTTTCCCTGATGCCGTGCCGGAGCGCGAAGAGCCGGGCGAAATCCACAAAGGGAACCAGCCCCTTTTTCTTGAGATCCAGCGAATTCTTGTGTTCGCCGTCTTTTTCCACGATGAAGTTGCGGAAAAAGGAGAGCGGCGGCCGCGCCTCCAGGGAGTTTTTGGCCAAGTGCAGGAGAAAGATCTCATGTTTCGGCACCTGGTCGACCAGATGCTGCCGCAGGGCGGCGGCCAGGGTGGTGTCGCCGAAGCCGGCCCGGAAGTCGAAAAAGATGGTGGAGTGCATCACCTCCTGGGGTTCGGGGGTCACGATCCAGCGGTCGAAACAGTTTTGCCAGCCGCTGAGGGGCTGGCGCCATTTGGGGTTGGAGGCCATGATCTCGCCCGGACAGGGGGGGTAGCCGCACTGCACCAGATGGCCGATGGCCTTTTCGCCGAACTCCTTGAAGTAGGCCGCTGCTGCCGTGGCCTGTTCCTCGTTTTCCGGCTGGGCATAAAGGAGGGCGTTGTCCTGATCGGTCTTGAAGGTCTGCTCGCGGCGGCCTTCGCTGCCCATGAGCAGCCAGCAGAAGGGCAGCGGCGGTGGGCCCAGCTCCTCGATCAGCATGGTGAGAAGGCGGTCGAGGATGTGGTCGTTCAGGACCGTGATCATCCGGGTGATGTTGTTCGCCTTGGCGCCCTCCTCGATGAGGGTGCGGATCACGGCAGGGACCTTCTGGGCCAGGGGATAGAGGCCGGCAATGGTGCGCTGGGCCACGATTTCCCGGAAGAGGTAGAGGGGGGAACTGCCCTGCACCAGCATGATGTCGTGGGTGGTGACCATGCCGATGATTTTCTCCTGCTGCTCCACGGCCAGGTGGTGGATGCGGAGCCGCATCATCTTGAGCATGGCGTCGAAGCAGACCGCGTGGGCCGGGATGGTCTGGACCGGGCTGGCCATGATCGCGGTCACCGGCGTCTGGTAGTCGAGGCCGGCGGCCACCACCTTGGTGCGCAGGTCCTTGTCGGTGATGATGCCGATGATCTTCTGCTGGTCGTCCGCCACCAGCAGTGAGCCGATATGGGCCTCGGCCATGCGGGCTGCGGCGTTCTGGACGGTATCGTGCGCGGCGATGGTATGGAGTTCCTTGCCCTGGAGGGTGTCGCCCACCTGGGCGGAAAAGAGGAAGAGGGCGCTTTCGGTGCGCGGGCTGACCTTGTGTTCCCGCAGTTCGGCATAGGCGGTGTTGACCAGCTTTTCCGACATGCTGCGCAGGAAATAGTGGGTGACTGCCGGCGCGGAGTGGATGAGGTGGAGAAATGCCTCCTTGGGGAAGAGGAAGCAGAAGGTGTCCTCCACCGTCTCCACGTTGAGATTGGCCTTGGTGTTGCGGATGATGGCCAGCGCTCCGAAGTACTCCCCTTCGCCCCGGAAATCCTTGAGGGTGACCGTGCCCTCTTCGTCCTTGAGGTAGATTTTGACCCCGCCCTTCTGGATCAGGTAGAGATGATCCACCGGGGTCTGGCCCTGGCGGAAGATGAGGGTCCCCTTGGGGAAGAAATCGATGATCGAGTGGCGGGCCAGTTCCTGCAGGGCAGGCAGAGCGAGCCCGTTGAACGGCAGGATGTTGCGCAGGAAATCGATCACGGCTTGCGGCGCCACGCTGTGGACGTTGCTCATGGTGGACATGATCTGGGTCAGCTCCGTCGGGTTGCCGTACGGCCAGCGAGGAAGCGCCGAAGCGGCGGTGGTGCCGTTTTTCCTCCCGCGCCGGGATTCATGCCGCGCCGGGATTCATGGGGTGGTGATCTCCGCTACCTGCTCGCTTTTGGGAAAGATCGTGAAATAGAGAAAGCCGGAAAGGGCGACAAGGACAAGCTGCAGAGCGACCTCGACCAGAAAGTGGCTCTCGGGGTGGAGCAGGGCGAGGATGGAGAGCACGAAGAGGAACTGGTAGCCGATGCGGTGGAAGCGGAGAATTTCCCGCAGCAGGTAGAGGTTGACCACCGGCACCACCAGCGAAAGAAGGAGAAAGAGGTCGAGGCGGCCGAAGGCAAAGAGGCCGAGGAGTTTCTTGAAGGTGACAAAGGTCAGCACCGCCGCCAGCAGCAGGTTGAGATACTGGTATTTTTTGCGGCGGGCCGGTAGAGAGATGTTGTTGAGGTGGAAGAGGAGGGCGCGGGGCTCCTCCGTCGCCTTCAGGCGGGCAAGGATTTCCGCGCGGCTTTTTCCCGCCAGGAGTTCCTCTTCGATCCGGGTTTCAAGTTCCTTGGCCATGATGCTCCCTGGAGGTAAAGAAGTGGCGGGACAGACGAAGGGCTGCCTCCTGTGTTACTACCCGAGAAAGAGCGGCCGGGTCAAGCGGAGAAAACGGGCGAAAGCGGAAACGCCTTGACATCTGCCGCTGCGGCCCGGTACAACGGAGCATGTTTTTTCCGGCCACTTTCCCGTAACGCGTATTGGTTCCCGTGTGTCCTGCATGATCCGTGAGTGGTTTGCCATCCGCACCAAGCCCAACCGGGAGGTGCATGCCCGGCTGCAGTATGAGCGGCAGGGCTATGTGGTCTACCTGCCGCTGATCCGCAGGGTGGTGCGTCATGCCCGCCGCAGGGAAGAGGTGCTCCGTCCCTTCTTCCCGGGATATCTCTTTCTCCATCTCGCGCCGACGGAGAGAAACTGGGTGGCCATTGCCTCCACCCGCGACGCCATCGGCCCGGTCCGGTTCGGCGACCAGTACGTGCCGGTGCCGGAGTGGGTCATGGAGGATCTCAGGGCACGGGAGGAGGATGGGGCGATCTCTCTGGCGGCATTGCAGAAGCAACGGCTCTCGCCGGGTGCGGCGGTGGAGGTCCGGCTTGAGAACGACACCGTCACCTCGGGCGTGGTCTACTCGATCCGCGGTGAGGAGAATGTGGTGGTGCTGCTCAACCTCATGAGCCGGCTGGTCAGGACCACGGTTCCTCTGGATCAGATAATCCCCCGTTAATCTAGCTGGTTTCAGTTTTTTCGCGCGGTTCCCTGAAATCGTTTGACAGGAGAGGCTTTGCCCGCTAGCATGTTCATCGGTTGAACACGGTCCTGTTCACCCGAATGGCGGTAGCACGCCCGGATTCCGAGCGGGCAGCCTGACCCACGACAACTCCTTCCCTGCTTGACTCTCTCTTTCCCGTCTGAACACCACAATGGATGACGCGATCCGTTACCGGCTGCTCAAACTTCTCCACGAACAGCCCCACCTGACACAGCGGAAACTGGCCAAGGCCATGGGGGTTTCCCTTGGCAAGGCCAACTTCTGCCTCCGTGCCCTCATCGAGGTCGGCGCGGTCAAGGCGAACAATTTCAGGAATTCCGCCAACAAGTCAGCCTATCTTTATACGCTTACCCCTCGCGGCCTTGAGGAAAAGGCCCGGGTGACCCATCGTTTCCTGCTCAACAAAATGGCGGAGTATGAGATGATCCGGAAAGAAATAGAAGAATTGCAATTGGATATGAAAAAAATGGATGGATGATGGGGGGCCGTGGATTGCGGTCCCAACATAAATGTTTTCAGGAAGTGAAATTGAGAGGAGTTATGAAAAAACCACGACCGACTTGTGACTTTCGTATCTTCAACGAAAAATCGATATTGGTGACTGGCGGAACAGGTTCCTTTGGCAAGGCCTTCGTGGCGATGGTTCTGCAGGAGGCGAAGCCGACACGGCTCATTGTCTTTTCCCGCGACGAACTGAAGCAATACGAAATGGACCAGGAGTTTCTCGATCACCCCCGACGTGAGGCCCTGCGATTTTTCATTGGTGACGTCCGTGATGCCAAGCGTCTGGAGATGGCGTTCCGTGGGGTCGATTACGTAATCCATGCCGCGGCGATGAAACAGGTGCCGACCGCGGAGTATAATCCTTTCGAGTGCATCCATACCAATGTGCTTGGCGCGGAAAACGTGGTTCGCGCGGCGATCCGTACCGGGGTCAAAAAGGTTGTGGCACTTTCGACCGACAAGGCGGCAAGCCCCCTCAATCTTTACGGGGCCAGCAAGCTGGCTTCCGACAAGATCTTCGTCGCGGCCAATCATCTTTCCGGCAGCGATGAAGTCCGCTTTGCCGTGGTGCGTTACGGCAACGTCATCGGGTCAAGGGGCAGCGTGGTGCCGTTGTTTCAACGGTTGATTGATCAGGGGGCGGACGCCCTTCCCATCACCGACGATCGCATGACCCGCTTCTGGATAACCATCGAACAGGGTGTGCAGTTTGTCGTCTCGAGCCTGGCCATGATGCGGGGCGGGGAGATTTTCGTGCCGAAGATCCCCAGCATGCGGATAACCGATCTTGCCCGCGCCATGGCTCCCTCCATGAGGCAAAAAATAGTTGGTATTCGCCCCGGGGAGAAATTGCATGAGGTGATGATCACGGAGGATGACGCCAGGAACACCATCGAACTGTCCGACCGCTATGTGATCGAGCCCCAGTTCGCGTTCTGGTCCAGGGAGCGTTATGAAATCGAGGGGTGCAAGCCCGTTTCCGAGGGGTTTTCCTATTCGAGCGGGAACAACACCGAGTGGCTGAGCGGCGAAGACTTCTTGGGTTATCTCCGTGGGGAGCACTAAGGTCCGACAATGTTCCCTTTGCTGCTGACCGGAGCGACCGGCGGGCTGGGTGCTTATCTGTGGCCCGAATTGGTCAGGATTGGGGCAATGATCACGGGGGTATCCCGGAGCCACGGGAATGCAGAAGGGATCCTGCGGGCGGATTTGACCTCCGCTGAAGAGTCGGCAGCGGTCCTGCGTCATGTCGCTCCCCGGGTGATTGTCCACGCCGCGGCGATGACCGATGTCGATGGTTGTCAGGGCAATCCCCAGGGGGCCTTTCTGGCGAATGTGCATGCGACACGTCTCCTGGTTGACTGGGTTCGGCATGAATCGCCTGAGACCACGGTGGTTCTGGTCTCAACGGATCAGGTCTATGGCGTGATACCCGGTCCGCATGCGGAAACTTGCCCGGGGCCAGTCAACATCTACGGCTGGACGAAGCTGTGGGCCGAGGATCTCGTTCGCACCCTGGATCGTTTCCTCGTTTTGCGGATCAATTATGTTGGCCGCGGCACCGCCCAGCGCCCCGGCCTTTCCCAGTGGATTGTTTCGAGTTTGCGTGCCGGCAGGCCGATCACGCTTTTTCGTGACGTGCTGTTCAATCCCCTTTCAGGGACGCAGATGGCGGCGGCCATGGCGGCCCTGATCAGCGGCGGAGTCGAGGGAGTCTACAATTTGGGCGCCATGGGCGAGGGAGTGTCAAAGGCCGATTTTGCCCTGCGTCTTGCTGGTCGGCTGGGTTTGCCCACTTCGTCGGCGCGTTCAGGTTCGCTGGCCGAGGTCGCCCTGAAGGCCCCAAGACCGCATGACACCCGGATGGATGTCAGTCGTCTTGCTTCCCGGTTGGTGTTGCCCGACATGGAGATGGTCATTGCCTCGGTTGCCGAAGAGTTGCAAACTGCGGAAAGGGGGAGTGTATGAAAGAGGCGCATTCCGAACGCCTGCTGATCGTTGCCGCGCACCCCGACGACGAGGTGTTGGGGTGCGGCGGCACCATTGCCCGCTTTGTCGATGCTGGCGCCGCAGTACGCATTATTTTCCTGGCCGAGGGGATCACGGCACGCTACCTCCCCGAGCAATTTGATGATCCCGTTGTGGTTGACAAGACAGCGCGTCGCAACCGGAATGCACTAGCGGCTGCCGCCGTTCTGGGTGTTCCCGCCGGGCAGGTGTTTGTGGAACGGAGATACTGCTGCCGCCTCGATCAGGTACCGCTCATCGATCTGGTCCGCCACATTGAACATCATGTCAGGGAGTTCCTGCCGACCCGCCTTTTTACCCACGCGGAACACGACCCCAATGTGGATCACGGCCTCGTGCACCGGGCGGTGCTTGCGGCGACAAGGCCACTTGGCGCCATACCCCTCAGGGCTGTGTATGCCTTCGAAGTGCTGTCGAGTACCGAGTGGAATCCGCAGTATCCTTTTCGGGGGCAGGCTTTTTTTGATGTGACCACGACCATTGACCGCAAGGTACGGGCCCTCGCTGCCTATGATGACGAAATGCATCTTCCGCCGCATCCGCGATCGGAAGAGGTGGTGCGGGCCCTGGCCCGGTTTCGGGGTGCAGCCGCCGGCTGCCATTTTGCCGAGGCCTTTCAGTTGATCAGGGGGCTGGATCTTTGAGAGGGACGGTACTCTTTCGGTGCGACGCAGGGCAGGAGCATGGTTTGGGCCATTTGTCCCGCTGTCTCACGCTGGCGGGTGCGTTTGCCGAGGCGGGGATATCCTCCCGTTTCCTGATCAATGCTCCCTCTTCGCTTTTGGCGCGGGTCGCCGGAGCCGGGCACCAGGTGACACCGTCCGCTGTGCCGGTTGGCATCAAGGATGATCCTGCTTCCTGGAATGCCGAAGATTGCTCTTTGCTGATACTCGACAGCAAGGCACTGACCCCCTCCTTCGTCGAAACATGCCGTGCGTTTGCTCCGGTTCTTTGTTTCGACGATGAAGCACCTCGCGATTTCCCCTGCGATGTACTCATCAACAACCATCCCTGGGCGCGGGCGGACGACTATGGACAGCAAAGCGGGCGCAAGCTTTTGCTGGGGTCCGCGTTTAATACCGTCCACCCCGACTTTTTCGTTTCGCGAGAACAACTCCACGGCTTACTGATCACTCTTGGCGGCGAGGACCCCCACAATCACACAGGCTGGCTGATTGAACAGTTGGCCGGCAACATCGGTGAACTGTCCACGGAGATTGTCGTCGGCCCTGCCCATCCCGCTCCGGAAATGGTGCAGCTGGCCTGCAAGCGGTGGTTGCCTCACGCAGAAGTTCACATTGGACCGTCTTCGCTGGTTCCCTTTGCCTGGCGTTCCCATATTGCCATCAGCGCGGCAGGAACCACCTGCTATGAGCTGGCGGCGGCTGGGGTTGCCATGGCGGTGCTGGCGGTGGAAGATCATCAGGAACGACTTGCCGCCTCGATGGTTGCCGGAGGCGCCGCTCTTTCTTTTGGAAGCCATGGCACCCTGGATGCGGGCAGGGTGCGAAACGTATTTGCCGATCTTGTGCAGCCCGCGATAAGTGCCGAATTGGCCGCCGCCGGACGGAGGATGTTCCCGGCTCCCGGTATAACAGCCATTGTTGACGAACTTAAACCATTGATTCAAACGACAGGACGTTGCGCATGACAACAGAGCAAATCGAGGTATGGACAGGTGAATTTGGCCGCGCCTACACAAACCGGAACCGATTCGAGGATGATGCCGCCTTCAATGCATTTTACATAAAGCGCTATGGCCTCACCCGCGATGCCATCAATTCCGATTGGCTGGGCGGCCTGGCCCCCGACGCCCCGATCCTCGAGGTTGGGGCGAATATCGGAAACCAGTTGCGGGCATTGCGACGGGCTGGTTTCCAAAGGCTTTTCGGGATCGAGATTCAACGATACTGCGTTGAGCAGAGCAAACAGCTCAATCCCGAGGTTGATATCATCGAGGGATCAGCCTTCGACATTCCTTTTAAAGACGGATTCTTCAACCTTGTCTACACCAACAACGTTCTCATCCATATCTCGCCAGCCGATCTGCCCAAGGTGATGGACGAGATGTACCGGGTATCGGGGCGGTATATCTGGGGATTCGAATATTTTGCACCGGAACCAACCGAGATCAATTATCGCGGCCACAAAAATCTTCTTTGGAAGGCTGATTATGCGGCCCTCTTTATGGCTCGTTTTCCAGATCTCAAGCTGGTTCGGCAGCAACTTTTTGATTGCCTCGATGAGGCCGGAACGATCGACAAGCTCTATCTGCTGGAAAAGAGCCGCTGAGCTAGGAGGGTATCGCGTATGTTCGCTTACATACCCGCCAGAGGAGGGTCACGGAGGATTCCTTTAAAGAATATCCGGCCGCTCGGTGGGCGGCCGGTGATCGTCCATGCCATTGAAACGCTACGCTCACTCGATTTCATCACCGCGGTTCACGTCTCGACGGATGATCCGCGTATTGCCGAGGTGGCGGAACAGGCGGGGGCCACATGCCTTGGGTTGCGTCCGGCAGAGCTGTCCGATGACAAGGCCGGGTTTGCTGAACTGATCCATCACGATATTGGTCGTTTTGCAGAACACAACCACGACCGTGAGGTGTTGTTCGCGTTGGCAACGGCCGCCTTGGTGCCCGCCAGTGTCTATACAGACGCCTTTGAGCAATACACCGCATCCCGTCCGGATATCCTGATGAGCTGCGAAACAGCCCATCCTTTCTGGGCGATGGTACAGAAACCTGACGGTTTTTGGTGGCCCCTCTTCCCGGACAAGGTGTTGACCAATTCCCAGGATCTGCCCAAATCCCTGGTGGATGCCGGTTTGTTTTACATGTTTCAGCTCGACACGATG
Source organism: Thermodesulfobacteriota bacterium (assembly GCA_040757055.1). Classification (GTDB taxonomy): domain Bacteria; phylum Desulfobacterota; class Desulfobulbia; order Desulfobulbales; family Desulfurivibrionaceae; genus JAJZRJ01. The sequence goes on from JBFLXY010000002.1 coordinate 65,115, forward strand.
CAAGGCTTCACCTCGGTGAAGCTGGCGAATCGCATCCAGCCATACGAGGTTCCGGCACAGTACACGGTGGATGTGGATACCCCCGAGGATTGGGACCTGCTCGAGTATAAGTTCCACAGATTGAATAGGGGTAATCTATGATGCTGCCACGCCTCCATATCGAAGGACGCGGCATTGGTGATGGTTACCCTGTTTTCGTCATCGCCGAGGCTGGTGCCAACCACAACGGGGACCTGAAACTGGCGAAGGAGATGGTCTGTGCTGCCCGGGAGGTCGGGGCAGACTGTATTAAATTTCAGACCTTCACGGCTGAGGAGTTCTGCGCCGACCGCGTGAAGACGTTTACCTATAAAAGCCAGGGGCAGATGGTGACCGAAAGCGAATTCGAGATGTTCAAGCGTCTTGAATTCCAGCGTGAGGAATGGGTTGAGCTCATGGATTTTTGTAGGGCACAGGGTATTCTATTCCTGACGACGGTCCAAGACCCAGTAAATCTGACCATGATGCTTGAATTGGGTCTCAAGGGCATCAAGGTCGGCTCTGATGATTTTGATCATCTTCTCAATCTTCGCCGTTACGCCGCAACGGGGCTCCCCTTAATTCTTTCAAAAGGAATGTCTGGGCTATCCGAGGTCGAGCAGGTGCTCAATGCGGTTCAGCCTCTCGCTCCCGGCGGCGTGGCGGTGTTGCACTGCGTTTCGCTTTATCCTGCTGATGCCCGCTGCCTTAACCTCAGCCAGATTCGTGCGTTGCGGGAGCGTTTCCCCCAGGTGGTGTGGGGATTCTCGGACCATAGCACAAGTACGATCGCGCCAGCCTTGGCCGTCACGTTTGGTGCCCGTATTATCGAGAAACACTTTACGCTCGACCACGGGCTTCCCGGACCGGATCATTGGTTTTCCATGAACCCCGAAGAGATGCGGGAGATGATCCGAAACATCCGTTTTGCCGAAGAGGCAGCAGGAGATGGCCGAATCGAGCCGGCAGTAGAGGAGGAGGCGAGTCGTTCCATCATGCGGCGCCGGGTCATCGCGCGGGTGGAGCTCCCTGCGGGAAGCCTTTTGTGCGACGATCTCGTGATGTTCAAGCGGGCGGAACAGGGCGGTTTTGCCGGAGAGTGGGACGCGATGCGGGGGCGCCGGCTACGGGTGGCCAAACAGGCCAACGAGGGGATATCCCTGGACGAGGTCGTGGAGTGATCGTCAGCATTCACCAGCCAGCCTATCTGCCCTGGCTGGGATACTTCGACAAGATCAAGCGCGCGGATCTTTTCATCTACCTCGATACGGTGCAGTACCAGAAGAACAGTTTCCAGAATCGCAACAAGATCCGGACGAAATCAGGGCCGATCTGGCTGACCGTGCCGGTGGAGACGAGCGGGCGACTTTATACGACCCCCCTCAAGGAAATAGCGATCGACAACCGGCGCGATTGGCGGGCAAAACACCGCAGGGCCCTGATGATGCACTACGGCCGCAGCAGGATGTTCGACGCGGTTTTCCCGCGGCTGGAGCCATTTTATCTGCGTTCCTGGGAGCGGCTGGCGGATCTGTGTTGGGAGATGATGGTCGAGTTCAACAGGATGCTCGGCATCGGCACGCGGATCGTCAGGGCCTCGGAGCTTGAGGTGGGCGAGGGAGGGAAGAGCGATCTGGTGCTCAACATCTGCAAGGCGACGGGCGCGACAACCTATCTGTCCGGCAGCCTGGGCCGCCACTATCTGGTGCTGGACGATTTTGCCGCCGCCGACATCGAGGTGGTGTTTCAGGATTATGTCCACCCGACATATACCCAACAGTATCCGGGATTCGAGCCCTTCATGGGTATCGTCGACTGCCTGTTCAACGAGCCGGATGCTGGCAAGTTCATTGGAGAACGAGATGACGTCATGTGATGCATGGGAGAATATTTATGCTGCTGGCCGGCACGGCAGTGTCTGGCCGTGGTCGGAGCTGGTGTCGCTTGTCATGCGCCATGTCCGACCAGATGGACGTCTCCTGGAAGTTCTTGAGATCGGCGTGGGGGCGGGCGCCAACATTCCTTTCGTCCTCTCCATCGGAGGGAGAATGTCGGCCATCGACGGCAGCGCCACGGCAATTGCCCGTCTGCAGGAACGATTTGCCGGTGAGGAACGGCTGCATCTGGCTGTTGGCGACTTCACCCGTTCCCTGCCCTTTGATCGGCGTTTTGACATGGTCATCGACCGAGGCTCGCTCACTCACAACGACGAGGAGGGAACAAGGCGAACCCTCACCCTGCTCCGGCAACGGCTGAAACCAGGGGGCTGGCTGTTCTGCCTTTCCCTGTTCGCTGCCGAGATGAAGGAGGCCGCTATGGGAAAGGGCGGGCCGGACTGTTGGACCCGCTGCGACATTGAAAATGGGCCCTTGGCGGGCACCGGGACGGTCCATTTCTGGACGCCGGAGCACGTCCGCGACGTGTTTTCCAGTTTTGAGATCGTCACCCTTGAGCACCACGGCGTGCGACATCTCTTCCCCGAGGAGCGGGCAGGCGTGGCCTATTACAACTTGGTTGCAAGACAGCCAGGATGAAAGGTGCCCCCCCCCTGACGCCGCTCAGGCTGACGGTGCCTGACTTGCACATCGGACCCTCGGGAGTGGCCCCATTTTGCTATCCGGTGACTCCGCGGCAAACCACCGCGGTGCTGGAGGCGTTTATCGACGCCCTGCATCAGCACCTGCGGGAAAAACCTCCCGAGGCCGGCACCGTTTCTGAGGCGCTCTGGATAATGTTTCCCGTGCTCTGTCTCGATGTCATCCAGATTTGTCATAGTATCGCGCTGTTGCAGCGGTGCAAGGCCGCCGGCTACCAACCGCGCGGGCCCTTTCTCGACGCCCTTGCCGAGGGCGTTGTGCCACCTCTTTCTCGACGGCTTGCCATCGGACTGCGTCGTCCGCCAAGGATTCCTGCCTGGCGCCAGGCGGCCAGATTCGTTCGCTCACTGATGCCGCAGAAAGGGTGGTTCGACTATCACCAGCCCTATAGCCGTTCTACTAACGGCCGTCCGCTGATCTTTCACCAGTCATCTTTGTTGGCCAACTACGCCAGGGAGCAGGAAGAACGCCCGCTGTTCACCTATCCGGAGGATTGGCTGATGCCGGGGGAGCGGATATCAGGCAGGGGCCCGGATCTGTCGGCAGAAGTCAGGAGCATGGCGAAAACCGCCTTCGCGGCAGGGGAAGAAACGCCTTCGGACGTGGCCCTGGCCTGGTTGGTCCGCTCTGCCTCCCTCTCTGCCCGGTGGGGTGCCGAACAGCTCGCACATCTGCGGAGCCGGCGCAAAATTCCCAAGCATTTCTGGGTGGGCACCCTCGGCAACCCCGTCTATCGCGTACTTTCAAAGGTTGTGCGCGAGCGGGGCGGTGAGGTGACGGGATTTGATCATGGCATGAGTAGTGGATTGTGGGATACTCCGGTGCAGACGGTCTTGGAGTTTGACTTTGCCGACCGGTTTGTGACCTTTTCGCGGGAAATGGCTGCGGGACTGCATGGCAACTGGCAGCCAGGCCGAACACTTACCGGCCGGTGCCCCGAACTGGTTTTTGTGCGCGGCCTGGAAAGCTCCGATACGCCGTCTCTGCCTTCCTGCCCCAAGACGCCGGCGCATCGTCCTGGCAAGATCATTTATGTCCCTACCATGTACGGTGGGGAAACGGTGCATCTTCTTCCCTTTTTTTCCGACATCCAGATGGTGGATTGGCAGGCCCGGTTGCTGTCCTTTTTGCGGGGGCAGGGATATGAGGTCTCCATCAAGCCGCACCCGGAGAGCGTTTATCCCGTGCCGGCGGAACTCGCGGCCCTGGTGGATGGGCGCGTCCTGGCCGGCCGGTTCGAGGATCTTGACCTGGCCGATTCGGTGCTGCTTTTTGACTACCCGCAGACAACGGCCTTTGTTCGGGCCTGTCGTTCTTCTAATCCTATTGTGGTTGTCGATTTTGGACGCCTGGCCATACGTCCCGAGGCGCGCCAGCCGTTCGCGGCGCGCTGCGCCCTGGTTGAGGGCGGGGTCGCGGACGACGGCCGGCTCATGATGGACTGGCAGGCTCTGGTTGCCGGCCTGGAGATGGCACCGGAGCGTATGGACCAGACCTTGGGGCAGCGCTACTTCGCGGGGGTGGCATGAACGCTTTGGTCAATTTCATTGACGCGGTCGAAGAAAGGGTGCCGATCGTGATTGGGGGACGCCGCCATGCCCTGGTGATCCTGCTCGCTGGGTGTATCGCCTTGGCGCATGGGGGCTACGGTCTCGCTTCCGGTCCGCTCTTTTCGCCGGATGCCGCACGTTATGTGGAGTGGGCCGAAACGCTGATCGCCGTCGGTTTCAACCCCTTTTCCCTGCTGCAGCGTGTGGATTTTGTCACCTCTCCGGTCCAGTATCTGGCAATCGTTTATCTGATCGCGTTGGCGATGCTGTTGTTTGGCCCCCTCTGGCCGGTTGCCTTCGTGGTCCTGAATGGCTTGTTTTGCGGGCTGGGGGCCTTCTTTGCGCTTGATCTCGTCCGCCGGAAAATCGAGGGCGTGTTGCCGCTCCTCCTGGTGGCCACGCTGTTCCTGATTTCCTTCGACATCGTGATCTGGGCAAAATTCATTCTCACCGACCTGCTCTTTTTGATCACCGTTTCCGCAGTGTTGTGGAATGCCTCACGGTTGCTCCAGGGGGCAGAGGCCGGCCAGGTGCGGCGGGAGTTTTTTGTTCCCCGGGCATGCTGGGTCGTGTTCCTTTTGCTGTTGGCGTTCCTTACCCGGCCAACGGCCTTGCCCTTGCTCGGATTTTTGCTGCCGTGCCTTTTGGCAGCGCCAGCCGTGGCGCGGGTGGCAAGTGAAAACTGGCGCCGTTTCCTGGGATACGCAACCTTGGTTGGATTGGTGCTGGGTGGAGCGCTCATGGTCCTGACTGCATGGCTTCTCATCGCCTCCGCCGGGTGGAGCGGGTCCGGCGGGGCGGTGGAGACCATCAAGTATTATGCCTCCTATTTTGCCCAGGGAGCCGTGGTCCATGATCGTCCGGAGACGTATCTGGTTGTTGACCCGACGGTTTTGGACTATCTGCGGGTCATGGCCTATCGCCTTGCCTATTTTTATTCGCCGGTGATCCCCGGTTATGGTCTGCTGCATCTTGCCGATAACCTGCTGGTCTTTGTGCCGTCCTATGTCCTTGCGGTGGTGACCCTGGTCGAGATATTTCGTCCTCACCCCGTGCTCGACCTCGAGACCCGCTGGATGGTTCTGCTCTGTTGGGGCACCATTCTGGCCTTTGCCCTTTTCACCGCCCTGACGCTGCTCGACTACGACCACCGGTATCGGCTTCCCGCCCTGCCGGCCCTCTTTATCCTGAGCGGTATCGGAATCGGAATTTTATTGCGGCGGGGACGCTGTTGCCCCTCTGATAGCCGCCATGCTGGCTAGCGACGAGAGAAGGTGATCATTGCTCCTTTTAAGAATTCCGCCGCCAGACGGTATGGAACATCGCATACTTCCATGACGACCTTTACGCAGTGGCTCATAACCGGCGGCATCCGAACCATGGCCCGGCAGTTCTGGTATTTTTACCGCACGGCGCCGACACAAATTGCTGCCATCATCGTTCTGCTTGTGGTGACCGGCCTGCTCGAAAACGTGGGCATTCTGACCATGCTGCCGGCGCTTCAGATCGCCATGCAGAGTGAGTTCGCCAATTCGCAGATATCGGCGATGATCGTGCAGGCCATGGGGTCTGTCGGCCTCAAGCCGACTTTGCTGGCGATTCTTGGCCTGTCGGCAGCGGTGGTGGCGGCCAAGGTCGTGCTGACGATGGCCGTTGGCGCCTACAGTTCCGTCAAGATTCTCGACATGGTCTGCAACTTGCGGCAGGCCATTGTTGGCCGGTTGCTGCGTGCCCGCTGGAGCCATTTTGCCGAGGCGCGTACCGGCAAGTATGTCAACCTGTTGGGGGCGGAAACGGATCGGGCGGTGCCGACCCTGAACCAGGGTGTTTTCCTGATTTCCGACATCGTCCACGCCGTGCTCTATCTGGCCTCTGCCTGTCTGGTCTCGGTCCGTCTCAGCATGGTGGCACTTGGGCTTGGGGTCTTGAAGCTGCTGATGAGTCGCCCTATTATCGCCGCAGGCCGTCATGCCGGCAGGCAGCAGTCCAAATCCATCGGCTCGCTCGGTTCCCATTTGGTGGAGATCATCCATATGGCCAAGCCGATCAAGGCCATGGCGCGGGAAGCTGACGCGGAGCGCATCCTGACGGTGGATATGCAGAAACACCGCATGGCCCAGCGCAATACCTATCTCAGCTCGCACGCGCTCACCAATTTTGACGAATTGATGTTTTCCATCATGCTGCTGGCCTGTTTTTATGTTTCGGTGGAGATGCTGCACATCGGCTTTGCCGAACTGGCGGTGATCGGGGTGCTGATGTCGCGGACTCTGCGCAAGGTTGCCCAGATACAGAAGCGCTATTTCGCGGCTTTGACGGGCGAAGCCGCCCTGGGCGGGCTCATCAAGACCATGACCGGGCTGGAGGGACAGCAGGAAGTGGCCCATGGGGGAGAGGCTCCCACCCTGACCAGCTCCATCGAATTCCGCAAAGCGTCTGTCTCGTACCCCGGGGTTGCGCTGCTGGCAAACGTGAACATGGAAATTCCCGCCCGGAGTCTCTCGGTGCTTGTCGGGCCGTCCGGGAGCGGAAAAACCACGCTGATCGACGCCCTGCTGGGACTGACCCCCCTTGCGGGAGGGGATATCCGGATCGACGGGAAATCGATCCGCGACATCGATTTGTCCCTCTGGCGCGGCATGACCGGCTATGTTCCGCAGGAAACCGTATTGTTGCACGGCACCATCAGGGACAACATCACTTTCCGGGCAGAAAACATCACCGATGACGATGTGATTACCGCGTTGCAGCTGGCAGAAGCCCTTGACTTCGTGCGTGCCTTGCCCAAGGGATTGGACGCCGAAGTGGGAGAACGGGGCCTCAAGCTGTCGGGTGGGCAGCGGCAACGACTGGCGATTGCCCGTGCTCTGGTTCGCAAACCGAACCTGCTGATTCTCGATGAGGTGACGAGCGCCCTGGATGAGGCCACGGAACTGGAGCTTTGCCGGACCTTTCGTCGGATCGCGGAACAGGTGACACTCATCGCGGTATCGCATCAGCCCGCCATCTGCCAGTTGGCCGACAGGATTTACCGGATCGAGGGAAAATGCGTCATGCCCGGCCAGGGGAATGGAGTCGAGCGGCCCGACCTTGCGGAGGCGAGCTGAGGGGATTGCGATGAAAATCCAGCTGATTGCGGAAATAGGATCGGTCCACGACGGCTCTTTCGGCAATGCCGTAAAGCTCATCGAGGCGGCTGCCGCTGCCGGCGCTTCGGCGGTGAAGTTCCAGACGCACGTGGCCGAGGCAGAAACCTTGCCCGGTGCCCCCATGCCGCCCTATTTTCAGGGGGAGCCCCGGCTGGAGTATTTTCGCCGGACCGCCTTCACGCCGGAACAGTGGGCCGCGCTCAAGGATGTTGCCGCTTCCTGCGGCGTCCTGTTCCTTTCCTCGCCGTTCGCCATCGAGGCTGTTGATCTTCTTGAGGTAATCGGCGTGGAGGTTTACAAAATCCCCTCGGGCGAGGTGACCAATACCCCTCTGCTCGAACGGGTCGCCGCCACTGGCAAACCGATCCTGCTCTCCTCCGGGATGAGTTCATGGGAGGAACTGGACCGCGCGGTCGCGATCTGCCGGCAGGGCGGGCCGCTCACCGTCATGCAGTGCACTTCTGCATATCCGACGCCCCCTGGTCGGGTCGGCCTCAACGTGCTGGCGGAATTGCGGTTTCGCTATGGCCTGCCGGTGGGATATTCCGATCACACCACTGGCAACACCGCCGCCATTGCCGCCGCGACCCTGGGGGCCACGGTGATCGAGAAGCATTTCGCCTTTTCCCGTCTTATGTACGGGAGCGACGCCAGGCACAGCAGTGAGCCGGCGGAGTTCGCGGCCCTGGCCGGGGCACTGGCCGAAGTGGGAGATATGCTGGCCAGTCCGGTTGACAAGGACGATCTCTCGGCCTTTTCCGACATGAAAAGCATCTTTGAAAAAAGCATTGTCAGCACCCGACCGTTGCCTGCCGGTTCCGTGCTGGGTGTCGCCGATATGGCTTTCAAAAAACCGGGAACAGGGTTGAGCGCGGCCAGATACAGGGAGTTTCTTGGCCGGCGGTTGCGCTGCGATGTTCCGGGCAACTATCTTTTCAGACTGGATGATTTCGAATGAAAAAAATCTGCGTTGTTGTCGGCTCCCGCGCCAATTACAGCAGCATCAAGTCCGCCATGCGGGCGGTTGCTGCCCATCCCGCTCTCGAACTGCAACTGGTCGTCGCGGCCTCGGCCATTCTCGACCGTTATGGAGCGGTGTCGAAACTGATCGAGGCGGATGGCTTCAGGCCCGCCGCGAAGGTGCACATGCTGATCGAAGGCGAAACCCCGGCGACCATGGCCAAGTCCACAGGCCTCGGCCTGCTGGAACTGCCCACCATCTTCGAACAGCTGGCTCCTGATGTGGTCCTGACCGTGGGCGACCGCTTCGAAACCATGGCGACCACGCTGGCGGCGGCCTACATGAATATCCCTGTCGCCCACACCATGGGAGGGGAGGTGAGCGGCACCATCGACGAAAGCATCCGTCATGCCGTCACCAAGTTCGCCCACATTCATTTCCCCGCCTCCCGCGATGCCCGGGAACGTATCGTCCGCCTGGGGGAACCGGAAGAGAGTGTCCATCTCGTCGGCTGCCCGCGCATCGACCTGATCGCGGAACTGCTGCGCCGTGACGGCGATGGACTGGACGAGACGCTTTTCGAGATGGGCGTGGGAGACCGCCTCGACCTCGGCAAGCCCTTTGTGCTGGTTTCCCAGCACCCGGTCACCACCGAATACGGCGAGGGCGAGCGCCAGATTTCGGAAACCCTTCGGGCCGTGCGGGCTGTGGGGGTGCCGGCCATCGTTCTCTGGCCCAATGCCGATGCCGGTTCGGAGGATGTTGCCCGCGGCATCCGGAAGTGGCGGGAACAGGATCTCGCCGACGGGATGCACATGTTCAAGAATCTTCCCGTCGAGGTGTATGTGCGGCTCATGGAACGCACCGCCTGCCTGGTTGGCAACTCCAGCAGCGGTATCCGTGAAGGTGCCTACATTGGCACGCCCGTGGTCAACATCGGCACGCGCCAGCAGGGGCGCGAGCGCGGCGGCAATGTCATCGACGTTGAGCATCACTGCGATGCCATTGCTGGCGCTATCCGCCAGCAGATCGAGCATGGGCCGTACGAGTCGGACGCCACCTATGGCGATGGCAACGCCGGCCGGCGAATCGCGGAGGTGCTGGCGGCCATGGGGGCAGTGACCGTGCAAAAACGAATTACCTATTGAAAAAAATACGCAAAAGGGAGTGGTATGATTCGCATTGGCATCAACGGGTTTGGGCGTATTGGCCGTACAGTTGCCCGCATCATTGAGGAACGGCGCCAGGACATGGTGCTGGCGGCCATCAACGATGTGGCCGAAGACGCCGACAACCTCACCTATCTGTACAATTTCGATTCCACCTATGGCCGGGCGCGCACCCAGGCCGGAATCGTCGCTGAGGGGAAAAGCAAGGCAATTACCCTGGGGAACAATCGCGTCGCCGTTCACTGCTGCCGCGACATTGCCGCGGTACCTTGGCAGGAGAGCGGGGTGGACGTTGTCATCGACGCCTCGGGCGTGGGTGCCAATGTTCTTGCCGCCCGGCGCCTGGTCGAAACCGGCGTTGCCGGCAAGGTCATCATCACTCATTCGCCCAAGGCCGGCATAGACCGCTACATCGTCATGGGCCTGAACCACGACGACTACGATGCCGCCACCGACCACGTGGTCTCCAGCAGCATCTGCGATGTCAATGCGATTTCCCACGTCATCGCGGAGTTGGACCGCTCTTTCGGCATCGAGAGCGGGTTTGTGACCACGCTCCATCCGTGGCTCTCCTATCAGAATCTGGTCGACGCCCCCCTGCCTTCGCAGTCCAACCCCGGCCATTTCTGGAAGGACTATTCGCTTGGCCGTGCGAGCATCGGGGCGTTGATTCCGAAGGACACCACCGCGGTAACGGCCCTGGCGCCGATCCTGCCCGACGTGGTGGGGCGTTTGGTTGGTTTTTCCTACCGCGTGCCGACCAATGTGGTGAGCAGCGCCGATCTCAGCCTGCGGCTTTCGCGTGAGGTGGGAGAGGACGAGCTTTGCGCGGCCCTGGAGGGGCTTTGCGAGCGTTCTCCCTGCGTGCGGACCAACCGGCAGTCCCTTGTCAGTGTCGACTACGTGGGAGAGGATGCCTCGGCGATCATCGACATGCAATGGGTCAAGGCCATAGGCGACATGGTCAAGGTGGTCCTGTGGTATGACAACGAATGGGGATACAGCTCGCGGGTGGCTGATCTGGCCGCGCATGTTGTGGCCCGTGGAAAAGGAGGTATCTGAGCATGATCGCGGCGCTGGTGATAGGCAAACACAACAGCGGTGGTGTACCGGGGAAAAATTATCGTCCCTTGCTGGGCCGGCCCATGGTGCAGTATCCGCTGATGGCGGCATACCATTGCCGCCGGATCGACCGGATCTTCGTGTCCACCGATTCGCCGGTGATCAAGGAAATCGCCGGCAACTACGAGGCAACTGTTATTGATCGTCCCGCCGACCTGGCGCGCGCCGAGTCGCCGACCGAGTTTGTTTTCCAGCACGCCTACGATCTCATCAGGGCAGAAGTGGGAACGTTGCGGTATCTGGTCCTGATGTTCGCCAACAGCCCGGACGTGCTGCCCGAATATCTGGAGCAGGCGATGGATCGACTCGACGCCGACGAAAGCCTCGACTCCGTGGTCTCGGTGTCGAACTACAATATGTTCACCCCGTTGCGTGCCCGCCGCTTGAATCAGGACGGCACGACAACCCCGGTCCTTGATCTCGACGCCCTCGGCATTCCCAATACCTTTGACCGCGATGCCATGGGGGACATCTATTTCTGTGACTTCGGCGTGCAGGTGGTGCGGCCGGAACGCTGCCTTGTCGATGCCACGGCGGGCGCCTTGCCTTTCCGTTGGTTGGGGCAGAAGCAGGGGGCCATTGCCAAGGATTTCGGCTTCGACGTCGATGTGGAATGGCAGATTCCGGTGCTCGAATACTGGCTCACCAGCCACGGATTCACGAAAACGGCCACGCCGTACGAGGCTGCCTGATTTCCGGTGAGTTCGCCCTTTTTCGCGCGCATCCTTTTTTTCCCCGAAGGGGAGCGGTTTCTCTATGAAATGGCGCCGCTCATCAATTGCCTGGCGGAAACGCCGGGCATCGAGGTGCATCTCCTTGACAGCGGCGAACCCTTTCGGCTGTGTGCGCAGCCGGATCCGCAAACAGCGGATCAGATCTCCGATCGCGTTGTCGTGCACCGGCGCCCCGAGCCCCCGAGAGCCGGGCAGCGGTGGCTCGGCCGTTACGAGCGTGTCGCCTCCCGGATTGCCGGCCGCCACGCCGACTGGCTGCTCAATTCTCTGCCATCCGTCCTGCTGCTGGCCTGCTTCGACATCGTGGATCTGCTGGCGGCGAAACGGCAGGCAAGGGCGGTGGTGGCGCGGCTCGATCCCCATGGCCTTATCCTGGCGCGCGACCGTCATGTCGGCTTGTCGTACGCCCTGCTGGCCCGCATGCGCGCTCTTGGCCGGTTTACCTGCCTGGCGCCCTGGGGTTTCGTGAACACCTCGTTTCTGGTGGCCAACCGGGCGCATGACCGCCGCAACCAGCTCCATGGACCCCAGGTATCCATCATCCAGCGGCTGATGGCGTGGCGCGGTTCCCGGCACATCTTCACCGCTGGAGGAATCCGCTACAGCTATTTCAAGCCCGGTCGGACCCTGGCCTGCCTCTTCTGCGGCCTCTATCCCAGCAATCCCTGGTTTTTCGGCAGCGACGTCGATCTTTGCCTGGTCGATAGCCATCTGGTGGCCGAGGCGTTGGTCGCAGGAGGGGTGCCCCGCTGCAATCTCCGCGTCACCGGCAACCAGATCCACGATATTCTCTGCCTCCCGGAGGAGGAACGGCGGTCGCGTCGGACTTCGCTGTCCCGGAAATACGGCTGCCGCCGTGAACTGCTCTTGATCGTCGCCTTGCCCCATCTGGCGGAACACAGGCTGTTGGACTGGCCGGCGCACTGGGCCGAGATGGAGTACATCCTGGCAACGCTGGCAGATGCCGCCAACGCCGACGTGCTGATCAGCCTGCATCCGCGTTGTGACCGGGCGAGCTACGAACCCTTGGCGCAAAGGCTTGGTCTCCGGATTTTAGACGAGGCCCTGAAATACGCCCTGCCGGTGGCGGACCTTTTTGTCTGCCAGTGGTCCGGAACCACCACCTGGGCCGTTTCCCTCGGGGTGCCGACCGTGGTTTTGGACTGGTACGGCATTTCCTCCATGGGACTTGAATATCTTGAGGATTTTGTCGTCCGGGTCGGCTCCCGGGACGGGCTTGCCGCCGCCGTACGCTCCCTCAACGTGGCGACCAAAATGGGCGTCGGCTCACGCCCGCCCGGTTTTCCGCCCATTGACGGCCAGAGCACCACGCGAGTCCGCGCTGCGATCCTGGATGGAATCCGGTTTCAGATGGAACAACAGCCGGGGCCGGCAGCATGAAGCTGCTGGAAGTGGCAGCGGCATGGCGACGGCCCTTCATGCCGTTGCTGCGCATGCTGGCACGCCGCCGGATATTTGTCCCGATCATCGCCGCCTATGCCGCGCGGCACATCCGCCGCTATGGCGATTCCACCGCGGGAACGGCAAAGGCTCCGGGCGCCATCCGCATCCTTGCCCTGAACAGCACCCGGTGGCAGGCGGATCTCATAATCCTTGCCGCGGATCCTCGGGTCGAGGTTCTGATCCTGCCGGAAGAGGTCCAGGCCATGGTGGCGGCCCCCTTTCTCTCGGCGCTGCGCAGACCCCTGGCAGGGGGTGCCTGGTGGGAGGAAAAATATCGCCCCGCCGTCTCCGTGGCCCTTGCCGCCCTGGATCGCTATCTTCAACTCTTTTTGCCGGAGCTCCGGCGGGGGGTGCGGTTCGATGTCATGGCCACCTGCACCTTCTATTATTTTCAGGACCGGGCATGGGAGAGCGCTGCGCCCAAGGCCGGCATCCCTTTTTTCTGCCTGCACAAGGAAAATCAGAAGGATGACGCCATCGTTGCCCAGACGGTGGAGCGCTACCGGGCTCGATGCTACCGTTTCAAGGGGAGCGTGTTGGCGGTATACAACCGTAAGGAGCGCCAATGTCTGCTAGATGGCGGGGTGGCGGACGAATCCCGCGTCGCGGTTGTCGGCGCCATACGCATGGATGACCTTTTCCGGCGATTGGCCGACGACGGGCTTCCTCCTCCCGGCGATGCCGTCACCCTCTTTTCGTTCCGGCACAACATAGGCGGTCTGTTGCTTGGCCCCGCTGACGAGGGGGGAGGTTTTTCGTGTTCCGATGCGGTCGGGTGCATCGAGTACTTCGATCTCGTCCATGCGGCGATTGCCCGTCTGGCCCTCGACAATCCGCATGTTCCTGTTTTCATCAAGCCGAAATGGCTGCCGGTCTGGGGAGAGAAGATTCGGGATGCGATCCGGAGGCTGGTGGGGGTGGAGCCGGATTCGATCCCCAACCTGGCGATCACGACGGATCTGGACGCCCAGGCGTTGATTCGGCGGTCAATGGTGGTGGTGGGAGTCAATTCGACGGCTCTGATCGAGGCGCGCATTCTGGGGCGTCCGGTGGTGATCCCGCTCTTTGCCGAACTGACCGGCCGGCATGCCGGCCATGTCTATTTCCGCAAGTTCCTTGGGAAGGATTTCCTGGTGGCGAACAGTCCCCGTGAATTGGCAGAAACGGTCAAGGTGCTGCTGGGTGGGCAGCACGGCCCCATGCAACCGCCCAAGGATCTCGTGGAAGAGTTCCTTGGTTTTGACGACGGCCTGAGCCGGGAAAGGGTTGTTCGCCTGTTTCAGGGAGCGGTTGCGGCTGGAGGCCTTAGGCTGGCTGGGTCAGCAGGAAAGCAGGCAGGTTTGGAAATATAATCAGACGGAGGTAGAGCTGTGCGGATCGGTATCACGGACTACGTAACGCCCCCATTCGACATCGAACAGGAGGCCCTTGGCGAGGCGGCGGATTTCGTCTTTTTGAACAGCGAAAACGAGGCGGACTTCGACCCCGACGTGCTTGGCACGCTGGATGCCCTGTTGGTCTGGCATGCCGCGATTGGCCCCAAAACGGCGCAGGCACTGCGGCGGTGCAGGATTGTTGTCCGTTATGGCGTTGGCTACGATGCCATCGATGTCGCTGCCCTGACCGCCGCGGGAATACCATTCTGCAATACACCGGATTACGGCACGGAAGAGGTGGCCGACACCGCGGCGGGGATGATTCTGGCGCTTCAGCGCAAGATACTGTCGTACGACCTTGCCTGCCGTTCTTTCGTGTCGGGCTGGCAGGAACATGTCCAGCCGCCGTTGCCCCGGTTATCGAGACTTACCTTGGGTGTGGTGGGCGTGGGACGGACCGGCACCGCCTTGATGCAGCGCATGCGCCCCTTTGGCCTTCGCCTGATGGGATATGATCCGCACCAGCCGTCAGGGCACGAAAAGGCGGTGGGTTACCATAGGGCGCGCTCCCTCGGCGAACTCCTGGCGGAGGCGGATATCGTTTCGGTCCATTGTCCGCTCAGCCCCGAGACCAAGGGAATAATTGATGCAGAGTTTCTCGCCCGCATGAAGCCAGGCTCCATTCTGATCAATACGGCACGCGGCGGATTGATCCAAAGCCTGGATGCCATCCATGATGCCCTGGAAAGTGGCCATCTGCTTGGCACGGGGTTGGATGTGCTTCCGGAGGAGCCCCCGACCCCCGGCCTCCTGATCGATGCATGGCTCGCCAATGACCCCAGGTTCGCGGGGAGGGTCATCATCAATCCTCACACTGCCTATTTCTCCGACCACGCCTGGCGCGAAATGCGTTACAAGGCAGCGGAAACCGTGCAGATGTTCCTTGGCGAGGGAACATTGCGGAATCATATCGTTTGCTGACCGGCCCGGCCCTTGCTCCCGCCATCATCAGGTCGGGGGGGGGGCGGGATGACCGGCAACAGGGGCATCAATGGCAATAAAAATTGGAACTCCATGTTTTTTATGTGCGGCGTGAACACAGGTGCTGTTTAATTCCTACACCTTCATCTTTGGCTATCTGCCGGTCGTCATCGGCATTTTTTTTCTGGTCGCCCGTTGCAGCCACCAGTTGGCGGCGGCCTGGCTGGCGGCGGCCTCACTGTTCTTCTACGGCTGGTGGAGCCCCAGATTTGTCCTGTTGCTGCTGGGGTCGGTCGGTTTCAACTTTGCGATGGGATATGCCATCGCACGGCAGCGTCTGCGGCAGCCGTCGTCAGTGCAGGTCAAGGCCCTCTTGATGGTTGCCGTAGGGGGCAACGTGGCCCTGCTCGCCTACTTCAAGTATGTGAATTTTTTCATCGCAACGGCCAACGATCTCTGGAGAGCAGGGTGGACGTTCGCCGACATTATTCTCCCGCTTGGTATCTCTTTTTATTCCTTCACCCAGATCGCTTACCTGGTCGATGTCTATCGGGGGCTTGCACGCGAATACAACCCCCTTCACTACCTGTTGTTTGTCACCTACTTTCCCCATCTGATTGCGGGGCCGATTCTTCACCACAAGCAGATGATGCCGCAATTCGGGCAACGGGAGATTTACCGGCCTCATGCCGAGAATCTCACTGTAGGACTTACGATTTTTGCAATCGGTCTTTTCAAGAAGACCGTTATTGCGGATCATTTTGCCCTGTATGCGACACCGGTGTTTGATCTGGCGGCCGCTAACGGCCGCCTTCCCCTGCTGGAGGCCTGGGTAGGCGCCCTGGCATATACTTTTCAGCTTTATTTTGATTTCTCAGGCTATTCGGACATGGCGGTGGGCCTCTCCTGGATGTTCAACATCAGTCTGCCGCTGAATTTCAATTCCCCTTACAAGGCCACGAGCATTATCGAGTTCTGGCGGCGCTGGCACATGACCCTTTCCGCCTTTCTCCGTGACTACCTGTACATTCCTCTCGGGGGCAACCGCCAAGGTAAGATGCGACGTTACGTGAATCTGCTGGTGACCATGGTGCTGGGTGGTCTCTGGCACGGGGCGAATTGGACGTTTGTGTTCTGGGGGGGGCTGCACGGCATCTATTTGTTGCTCAATCATGGCTGGCGGGTTGTGTACGACAAACTGCGCCTGCCGCCTCTGCCTGGTTCGACGGTGGTCGCCGGCGCTCTGACCTTTGTTGCCGTGGTCATTGCCTGGGTGCCGTTCCGTTCGGCCAGTCTTGGTGCGGCCGTGAATCTGCTCAGTGGAATGTTCGGTTTCCACGGTGTCGTGTTGCCGACACGCTTCGCCTCGTCCCTGCACATGCTCCAAGAATTTGGTGTTCAGTTCGGGGGCGGCAGCCTGGCCTTGCCGTGGCTTGATGTTGTCCTGTGGACAGCTGCGGGACTTGCAATTGTCTGGTTGTTCCCGAATACCCAGCAATGGATGGAGGGAAATTTCCCCGGCGATGGCAACCGTTCGGCCACTGGAGTTTTGGGGATGGCGTGCCGGTTCCGTCCCGGTTTGCGTCATGGTTTCGTTGTTGGTGTCCTGCTCCTGTTCGCCCTGGTCGCTTTGGACAAACCGGGTGAATTCCTTTATTTCCAGTTTTGATGGAGAGAGATGCCACTGGACCGATCGAGGGGCATGAAGCAGCCCCATTTCAGATTCCTGCTCGGCGTCGGCATCCCGTTTGTTGTGTATCTGTGTGCTTTTTTTCTGGTGGACCCCCTGGGGATCACGGGAATTGAACTGGGGGGGGCGCCGCCGTTCAATTCTATGCAGATCAAGGAGAAAATCGTTGAAAATCTGGCGCCGGACGGAGGATATGATGGTCTGATTCTGGGGACATCGAGCCTGATGACCTTGGACCTTGATGAACTCGGCAACCGCTGCGGGAGGAGATTTTTCAATTATTCCCTGTTCAATTCCAGGCCGCTCCATGCACTCGCTGCATATCGGCACTTCAAGCGGATCAATGGTGTTCCTGCAAGCGTTATTGTCGGCGTGGATTTTTTTGCCTACAATGACGACGCTATCGCCCAGGAGCAGCTTGTTCTGACACATCATCTCCGGACCTATGTGCCTTCGACCGACAGCATGGTGGCGTATGGAAAAGCCGTTGGCCGTGGCGCCCTTTCCGAAAATGGCGTCAGGCTGCTCATGGATAAACTCAAAGGGTTCGGGAAGACGCCAACCGTTGCACGATCCATCGATTCACGGGGCACATTGGTTTATCATCAGGTAACGAGGGAAATCCTGGCGGGTAATTATGACTTCCGTTCGGTACTCGCCGCAACCTCAAACACCGACACGGCCTTTTATCAGACCTATCGGACGTTCGACAACAATTTGCGGGATCTTGCTTCCCTGGTCGAGGAAATCACTAGCGATGGGGCCGCGCTGGCCATCGTGCTGCCCGCGCTTTATCGTTCTTATAATGGGAATCTTCAGAAGTTGCCGGCGTATGATCCGTTTTATGCACAGATCCAAAGGAAATTCGGGGCGCGCGTCATTGATTGGCGGATGGCGCCGGGCACGGAACGCGAGACAAATTTCATCGACGCACGCCATATCCGGCCGGAATATTCCAGGGCACTCATCCGGATCTTGCCGGCAGCGGCCCCGGCCATGCCTTGTTCCTCTCCTGTCAAACCAACGAACGTGTCCCTTACTCACGGGACGGCGAACAGATGAAAAGTTCCAGCCGCCTCGTCATCTTTGACCTCGACGGCACGCTGGTGGACAGTGTGCCGGACATCACGCGGGCACTGAACAAGGTGCTGCATGCGACTGAACCGCATCGGCGGGTTACGGAGTCGGAAACCAAGCTCATGGTCGGGGATGGCGCGAGAACCACCATCGAGCGCGCCATGGTGCTATGTGGATTCGATTCCTCCGAGAGTGCGGATGCATACCTCGATGCCTATCTGAAAGAATTGGCAGATGTGCGTCTGACCAAGCTGTTTCCCGGCGTATGGGAGTCGCTGAATGAACTGAGGGCGGAGGGGCATCTTCTTGCCATCTGCACCAACAAGGTCCGTTCCGCCACTGATTGCGTTCTTTCCGCCCTCGGGATAACAGATTTTTTTGGTCTCATAGTGGCCTGCGACGAAACCCTCAAGCCAAAGCCAGATCCAGGGCATGTCCGGCAGATTCTCGATCACTTTGCTATCATTCCTCAGAATGCGGTATATGTCGGCGATTCGGCCCACGACATGGCGGCTGCCCGAGGGGCGGGCGTCGTCAGCGTGGCGCTCTCTTTTGGCTACAGCGCGGTGCCTGCCCGAGACCTTGGTGCGGATTACGTCATTGATGATTTCGCTCGCCTGCCTGCCCTTGTAGGCCAAGTTTTTGGCAAAACCGGCGGAAGCGTGAGGAGTGGCGACTAATGACGGTTCCGGTTGCCAACGCACAGGGCATGGCCAGAGGGTGGCTGTGCAAAAACCGCTGCATGACTACTTGGTTCGGGAGGTTCTGACGTGGCTGTCGTCGCCGTTGTTCCGGCCCGTTCAGGCTCAAAACGTGTGCCAGGGAAAAACATCCGGCTGTGTGCCGGGCGTCCGTTGCTCGCCTGGACTGCTGATGCGGCCCTGGCCGCACACGCCATCGACCGGGTCATTCTCTCCTCCGACGATGTCCAGGTGGCGAAAGTTGGCCGTGCCTGTGGCCTTGAGGTGCCATGGTTGCGCCCGACCGAAATCGCCTCGGACGACTCCCCCATGATTCCGGTGCTGGTTCATGTGCTGGACTGGCTCGAGGGGGAGGGCGTCACGGTTGAGGCGGTGGTTCTCCTGCAGCCGACATCCCCGTTGCGGACCGCCGGGGACATCGACGGCGCGATTGCGTTGTTCCGTTCCTCCGGGGCGGACACGGTCGTGACCGTCATGGCGGTTCCCAACGCCTGCAAGCCGGTGAAGCTGATGGCGCGCGACACGGAGGGGCTGGTCGCTTCCGTCGATGCCGCCGTTTTTTCCTGTGGCCAGCTTGTGCTGCGCAACGGGCCAGCGGTGCTGGTGACGAGTCCCGGTGTGATCCGTTCCGGCAGGCTGTACGGGGAGAGAACCCTGGGATACGAGATGCCCCAGGAGAGGAGCATTGATATCGATACCCCCTACGATTTCCTGCTGGCGGAACTGCTGCTGGCGCACCGTGATAAAACCGCCTGAGAGGACGCATGGTTCTGAAACTGCTCCGCTACCTGCGCCACGGCCCTTTACGATGCCTTGGTCCCTTTTGGGTCCGGTTGGGTACCTTGTATCGGGCTGCCGTGGCGGGGAGAAACCAGGCCACGGAACAGATGATCGGTCCATACGGACCCTTCAGGCTCGATGCCCGTTTCGCCTTCAGTGATTTCGCCCACTGGGGAGAAGGACACAACGACGGGTTCCGTGACTGCGTCGGGGCCTGCCGGGGCAAACGGTGCGTGATCGACATCGGCGCCCATATCGGCCTGGTGACACTGGCGGCATCATCGGTGATGGCCGACGACGGACTGCTGGCGGCCTTTGAGCCGGCGGAGGCCAACCGGCGGCTTCTGCTGCGTCACCTGGAACTGAACGGCCTACAGGGAAAAGTCAGGGTCGAGAGCGCCCTGGTGGGCGACGAGGAACAGCAGTCCGTCCCCTTTTTCGAACTGGATGACGCGACCGGCATGAATACCATCGCGCCGGGCGTTATGGACGGCAAATTCCGCAGAGTCACCAGGCCGCAGGTGAGCCTCGACTCCTACTGTGCCAGCCACGGCTTTCGGCCCGAGGTGATCAAGATCGATGTCGAAGGAGCGGAACTGGGAGTCCTGCGAGGGGCCCGCGCCGTGCTTGAGCGGGACCGGCCGCTTGTTTTTCTTTCGGTCCATCCCCAGCAGATTCGGAGCCTGGGTGAGTCGCCCGAGGAACTTGCCGAACTGATCCGCTCATTGCGGTATGTCTGCCGCCATGCGGATGGCAGCCCTGCAACGGATCTCGCCTTTCATGAATATCTCCTTTTCCCTGTCGAACAAACACAACGTGACGAAACTACATGAATCCATCTTCCATCTTTCGGCTTGTTTCCAGTACGTCGGCAACCTTCAAGGCGCGCGGCGCCCGTAAAACCGTGGCGGCAACCTGGTATCACCTCTTGGGTGCGGCCAGCCGTGCGGCAGGGAAACGGTACCTTGAGAAACGTATTTACGACTATAGGATGCTGCTCGACCTCAACGACCGGGGCATTTCCCGCACCCTCCTCCTTTTCGGCGAACGGGAGCTGGAGCACAAGGCGATGCTCGAGCAGGTGCTGCGGCCGGGGATGACGGTGCTCGATATCGGGGCGAATATCGGCTATTACGCCCTGATGGAAAAGCGCCTGATCGGACCGGGGGGGGTGTTGATCGCCGTGGAGCCATCGCCCTCAAATGTGGGGCTGTTGCGACGCAATCTGGCATTGAACGGCTACGGCGACACCGAAGTGCATCAGGGCGCTGTTTCCGACCAGTCGGGAACCAAGCGCTTCTTTTTGTCCGAGATGTCCAACCTCAACACTTTCCACGACACCGGCAGCGGAGCCCATTTCCTGTCCGGCAAGACCGTGGACGTTGTCACCTTTACCGTTCCGGAGATCATGGCCGGCCGCAAGCCCGACCTGATCCGGATGGACGTGGAAGGGCACGAGGTGGAGGTGTTTGCCGGCCTGCTTCCTGCCATCGAGCGAGGCGAGATGGCGCCGATGGTTATCTTCGAAACCCACCTCTCCCGCTACGGCAGGGAGCACGACATGGAGTTACCGTTGCGGCGGTTCTTCGCCCTGGGGTATCGCGTTCTGCTCGCGGGCTCTTCCTGGGAGCAGGGCACGAAATTGATCGAGGCCAAGGGGTACCGGGGAACGGCGACGATCGCTTCGGATGGGGTGGTGCGGACCATTTTTGAGGATATCGGCCAGGAGGATGCCATCGATCTGATCTGCCGGGAAGGTGGGATTCGGACCGTGCTGCTGGGGCGCGGTCCTCTCGAGGGGCTGGACGTTGTCAGCAGCAAGGCGTAATTGGTGGCGTTTTCACGATTGAATCTTTGGGAGGGGGTGTTCCGCATGTGGCCAATTGAGAAATGTTTCCCCCATCTCCACCGGATGCTCCGGGAAAATCCGATGGCAGTGGTCGATGCCGGCTGTGCCGGCGGGATCGATCCGATCTTTAACGACCTTGCCCGGCAGGGATATGCCGACAATTTCGGTTTTGAGGCGAGTCCGAAGGAATATGAAAAGTTGGCGGCCATGGCCAAGGATCCGGCGGTCAGGATGACAATCCATAACCTGGCGCTGCTGGACAGGGATGGTACCATCACCTTCAATGCCTGCGGCACGGTTGGTTCGGTTTTTGCCAGGAACGACCGGGTTGCCCTCTACCGGGAAACATACGAGGCGCTGGAGGTTCCGTGCGCGACCCTGGATTCCCTGAGGGCTAACGGCACCATCAGCCGGCCCATCGGCGTTCTCAAGCTGGACGTGGAGGGCAGTGAGCTGGCGGTCCTGCGCGGAGCGCGCGAAACCATGGCGAGAGAGGTGCTCTGCGTCAAGGCGGAGATGGAATTCCATGCCGCACGGGGCACCAACAATTTCGCGGAGATTCATCTGGCACTTGGCGAAGCCGGTTTTCGTCTCCAGGGCCTCGCTTACAACCATTCCGCCATTGATGGCCTGCACGCCGGGGACGCCCTCTATCTCCGAAGGCCGGAAGCGGTCGTGGCGATGCCCTCCCTGACCAACGAAGAAAAAAGACTTTGGCTGTTGTGGTTGGCCGCCATCTGCCTGAACTTGCGCCAGGGGGAATATCTTGCCGTGATCGCCAGGGTTGGCGCCGGTCTCTTTTCCCCGGAGGAGGAAGCGGAATTGCGGGATCTCGCGGTGGTACATTGTTTTCTTCCCAACGTCCTGCCCTTTGCCTTTCCGCGGCTGGCTCATCTTGTCTTCGTAGTGGCGCAGTTCGTGGCCGGAAAGAAGCACGGCACGAAATCGGCCCCCAAGGTCAACCGGCTGGTGCCGCTCAAACCGCTTTTCGTGCAGTCACACTGGCAATGGTTGCGGAGGCGCCATGAACAGTACCTGGCACGAAAAGTAAAGGCGTATATGACCCGTGCCGATTTGAAACGTTGAGGACGAACGGGCCGATGCCCCTGGTTCAGATCCTCACCCCCGGTTTTGTCTTTCCGAACAGCCGGGCGTTGCTTTTTCCTTTGCTGATATGGAAAAAGACGCTGGCTCGGCGGGGCATACGGCTACGCATCGTCGACGCTGCCGACAGACTCCGAACAAGTGACGTCCTGGTGGTGGACAGCAAATACCATCGCGACCGGTGGCTCACCGATCCGGACGACATCGTGGCTGATTTTGTCCGTTTTAGGGACGTTGCCGGAAAGGTGATCTACTGCGACACCACCGACTCCACCGGCTGGCTGCAGACGGAACTGCTGCCGGTGGTGGATCGCTACTGGAAATTTCAGCTCTTGCGGGATCGCGCAGCCTATCTGCGGCCCATGTACGGGCACCGCGTATTCACCGATTATTACCACCGTATCCATGGCGTTTGTGATGCCGAACCAGCCTGGTCGGCGGCGGTTTCCGATCCCGCTTTTCTGGCCAAGCTCGATGTCTGCTGGAATTCGGGCATGGCCGATTATTCGTTGCCCGGTTTTTACCGGACGGCCTGTTCTCTCCGCCTCCCTGTGCCTGGCTTGGTACGCTTTCCCTCTGCCCGCGCCTTTGTTTCTCCTTTGACGCCACGGAGCAACGAGGTTTCCTGCCGCTTCGGCGTCGGCTATTCCCGGGCCACCGTGGCCTGGCAACGTTTGACCATCCGCGCACGCCTGGAGCACCGTTTTTCCTTCGGCAGGGTGTCACGGCATCGTTATTTCGCCGAGTTGCGCCGGAGCAAAATAGCGCTTTCCCCCTTTGGTTTCGGAGAAGTCTGCTACCGCGATTTCGAATGTTTCCTCTCCGGCACTTTGTTGATCAAGCCAGACATGCAGCATCTCGAAACATGGCCGGATCTTTTTGACGCGGGAGAGACGATGCTCGCGCACTCTTGGGATCTCAGTGACCTGGAGGCGGTAATTGACCAGGCCCTGTCCGGGTATGGCGAGATGGTGGCCATGGCACGGGAGGGGCAGGAGCGTTATCGTCGCCATCTTGCAGGACCGATGGCTGCTGAGCTGTTTTGTGACCACCTGGAGCAGTTGCTCGCCAGGAAATGAAACAGATGGAACGCATGATGCGAGTCTTCGGCCAATGAATGTCGCTCTTCCCCATTTGACCTTTTCGTGGCAGAAGCAGGGCGCGACAACCATCTCCATCGCCGATGGGATTTTTCCCGCAGGTGATGGCCTGGTGATCGGCCTTGCGGGCTATCGGCCGCGTCCGATGGTGCTCGAAAACCCGCTCCGGTCGGTGGCAGTGGTCGGCACGCCGGTGGCCGGCAACCGGGTATCGGCCCGCCGCGTGGCCGAGGATGCCTTGGTTGCCGCGTCTGTGCGTGATTTCGCCCGTGAATTGAACGGCCAGTTTCTTCTTTTGGTTCTGGACAGGCGGGAACGCCAACTCTCCGTGGTGAGCGACCGGTTCAATGGCGTGCCCGTCTATTGGGCCGACCTGGGCGACCGGTTCGTCGGCGCCTATCTCTATTTTGATCTGTTCAGGCACTTGCGGCAGACCGCCAGGGTTGCCCTGCGGCCAGAGGTGATGCTGCAGTTCCTGTGGTTCAACAGGGTGTTGCTGGATGATACCTACGATTCGGCGTCCCGCTTTCTGATGCCGGCCACCGTGTTGCAGGTCGATGCCGCCGGAACCAGGCAGGAACGTTATTGGCGGCCGGATTTCACGAAGCGGCACCGGCGCGTCCGTGCGGCTGGCGATGAGTATGTGACCTGTTTGCGCCGATCCCTGGCACGGCAGACTACGGATGACTTTCCCCGGCGCTATGGCCACTTTCTCTCTGGTGGTCACGACAGCCGTTCGGTGCTGGCCGCCTTTCCCGAGCCCCCCGAATGTCTGACCGTGGCCTTTTCGGACAATTTGGAGGTGGAGTGCGCCAGGAAGGCCGCGGCCGCCGTGGGTGCCCGCCACCATTTCCTCTGCCTGCCCGATGACCACATGGTCCGCCATTTCGACGATTCGGTCAGGCTCTGCGGCGGATTGTATTCGTTCCTCAACGCCCTCTTCATCGGCCTGGAGACGCAGGTGCAGGAGGTCGCCGATGTGGTTTTCCATGGCCATGGCCTCGACTACCTCTTTCAGGGCATGTATCTGCCGGCCCGTTGGATTGAGCTTTTCGGGCGGCCGACTTTTTTCCGCCGGCTGGAGCCTTTCAACGGCGATCTCGTGAATCGCTACCTGTTTGGTATCCCTTTCCGTGTCAAGGGAGCCGATATCCCGGCGCTGCTGCGCAGGGAGGCGTGGACGACCGCCATGGATGGCCTGCAGGCAGCGGTGTCGGCGGTGATTCGGGATGGTGACGATGTCTGCCGCACCGATTACGACCGCTGGGAATACCTGATCATCCACGCCCTGGGGCGGCATTACTCCCATCCCAACATCGACAGCAAGCTGACCTGCGCCGAGCAGCGCACTCCGTGCTTCGACAACGACCTGTTCGACTTCTACCTGTCCTTGCCGCCGGAATTGCGGGTGGAGGGCGAAATGATGCGCTATGCCCTGAATACCATGAATCCTGCCCTCGGGCGGATTCCCACCGGGAATTGGGGCATGCCTGCCGGGGCGTCTCCGGCGGTGAAGACGGCCTGGCTGGTGGGGCGCAAAATTCTGCGTCACCTGACCGGAAATCCCCGTTTGCGGGCGCCGGCGCTGGAAGACCGCACCTGGCCGAACAGCGAGACCTACCTGCGTCGCCATCCCCGCCTGGTCGAGGAGGTACGCGTCGCCCTGTCCAGCGATGAACTGGAAGAGACGCTCGCCATGTTCGACTGGCCGGTCCTGCGATGCCAGGGAGAGCGATGGCTGACCGGAGAGGATGGCGGCGCCGCCTTTCTGATGGCCCTGGCCACGCTGCACCGGTTCCTGACCCTGGCCCGCTGACGCCATGTGCGGACTCTTCGGCTATTGGTTGCGGCGGCCCCTGACGGACGACGATATCCTGCGGGGCCGTGAGGCGACCGGGACGCTCTCCCATCGCGGCCCCGATGGCCAGGGCGAATGGCTGGACCGGGGTCGGGGGCTTTATCTGGGACACCGGCGATTGGCCATCCTCGACCTTTCTGCCGCCAGCGACCAGCCCATGCAGCGGGAGGGGCTGGTTGTCGCCTTCAACGGCGAGATCTATAATTTCAAGGAACTGCGCGCCGAACTGGAAGTGATCGGCTCCGTGTTCCGCACCACAGGCGACACCGAGGTGCTGCTTGCCGCCTGGCAGCGGTGGGGAAGGGGGTGTCTTGATCGTTTCGACGGCATGTTTGCCTTTGCCCTCTTCGATGGTGAGCGGCTGCATCTTGTCACCGACCCTTTCGGGGAAAAGCCCTTGTTCGTCGTCGAAAGCGGTGAGGGCGTTTTTTTTGCCTCCGAGGCGGCGGTGCTGGTGCGGTTGCTGGGATTGGCCTTCGAACCGACGTCCGATCAGGTGGCGCAGTTTCTCGCCCTGGGCTTCATCCCGGCACCAGAGACCGGCTTTCCCGGTCTCCAGTGGCTGGGGCAGGCGACACTGCGCAGCTACGACCGGAGCCACCAGCGTCTGGAGGCGAAATACTGGGCCATACCACAAGGCGACGGTACGGAGGGGAAACTCCACCTGGACGAGGCCGACCTCGATGCCCTGGCCGCGATCCTGGTAAGGCTGCTGCAGCGCCGGTTGCGGGCCGACGTGCCGGTGGGCCTCTTTCTCTCGTCGGGGGTCGATTCTGCGCTGATCGGGGCGCTGGCCGTCCGTGAACTGGGCGTGGCGTTGGACGCCATGACTGTCTCCTTCTCTGATGGCAGCGACGAAGCCGATGCCGCCTCCGCCGTCGCAAGCGCCCTTGGGTTGCCCCATCAGGTTATCGACAGCCGGAGCGACGGGGCATGGCGGGAGATGCCGGTTGCTCTGGATTCACTGTATGGGGTTCCCAACGACAACGTCACCGCGCTTTCGGTTTTCCAGATGTCCTCCCTGGCCCGCCAGCGGATGATCGTTGCCTTGGGCGGGGTTGGCGGCGACGAGGCATTTTACGGCTACAACAAGTATGAATTTCTCCACCGCCATCGCCTTGTTTACCGGGTGCCGTCCTTCTGCTGGGCATTTCTGCGCCCGCTCCGGCTGGTGCCGCGCCTGTTTCCTCGCCTGACCACCTTGGATCGCCTGTTGAGCGGAGGAGCAGCAGCCCGTTTCCTGGCCCTGAAAAACGCCGAACTTGGCGAACTCCTGAGGATGGGGGCGATCCGGGTGCCGCCATTGCCAGACTTCGCGGGCTGCGGCCGCGATCTGCTCGAAGCGGTGCGGGGATTCGATCTGCGACAGACCCTGCCGGCCAGCTACATCGCGGCGGTCGATCGCGGCAGCATGCGGGCCAGCGTCGAGGTGCGGACGCCCTATCTTGCCCGGGATCTCTTCGAATTCGTTGCCGGGTTCGCGCCATCTGCCTTTTTCCTGGGTGGCCAGAAGATCGTGCTGCGTCGGCTGCTGCGGCGTTATCTCCCCCCGGTTCTCATCGACCGTCCCAAACAGGGCTTCGTTTTTCCCTTGAAGCGCTATCTGGCGACCGTGGGCGACTCTCCGCCGCGCACCAGCGGCCTGAGCCCCGAGGCGTTGTCCGGCATCTGGGCGCGTCGACTTGGAAAGGGGGGCGACACCCTGGCGTTGCGGTTGCTGATTCTGGAGCATTTCTTTGCCGCGCACGGGGCGACGTCGTCTTTTTCCGCGGCATCGCCATTACGACCGGCACCCGCCGCAAAACAAGTCATGATCTGACCATGCCTTTTAACTCGTTGGCCTACGTGCTGCTTTTGGGTTTTGCCGTCGCCGGCGCCAGATATCTGGCTCGGCCGGCCGGGCTTTTGATTCTCTGCAGCCTGATTTTCTATTCCGTGGCCGGAGTCGGTGATTTTGCGGTCTTCCTGGCCACGGTGATGGGCAACTGGCTGATCCAGATCGCCATTGCGCCGTTGCGGGCAAGAGTTGCCGTGGCGGCGGTGATGAACATCGGGCTCATCATCTTTTTCAAGTACCAGGGTTTCTTTCTGGGCGGCGCGTCGGCAGCCACCGCCGGCAGTTACGTCGATACGGCGTTGCCCTTGGGGATCTCGTTTTACAGTTTCCAGGCCCTGGCCTACCACATCGATGTGGCGCGGGGAACGAGCCCGCCAGCGCGTGATTTCAAGTCGTTTTTCCTGTTCAAGAGCTTTTTTCCGCAACTGGTGGCCGGCCCGATTGTCCGTGCTCACCAGCTGCTGCCGCAGGTGCAGCGTCTGTTCGCCGCGGCCCCGCACCGTCATTACCGGCTTGTTGCCTATGGCCTGGCGTTGTGCGTGCTGGGGCTGGTAAAAAAGATTATCCTGGCCGACAGCATCGCGCCGTTCGTCGATGGGGCGTTTGCCTCGGTGCCGGGCACCTCTTTCGAGGCATGGATCGGCGCTACCCTCTTTGCCTTCCAGATCTATTTTGATTTTTCCGGCTATTCCGATATCGCGATAGGTTCGGCGTACGTTCTGGGGCTTCGGCTTCCGGTCAATTTCCGGACGCCTTATCTGAGTCTCGGCCCACGTCAGTTCTGGCAACGGTGGCACATCAGTCTTTCGACGTGGATCCGGGATTACCTGTATATCCCCTTGGGGGGCCGTGGCGGCGGGGCCTGGCGATCGGCCACGGTGCTGCTGATGACGATGGCCATTGCCGGCCTGTGGCATGGCGCCAACTATACCTTTGTCCTCTGGGGCGGCGCGTGGGGTGGTTATATTCTCCTGGGGCGGCTGTTGCCTGCCCGGCTGGCGAATTCGCGCTGGCTGTGGTTGCCGCACATGACGGTGGTGGTGGCCCTCTGGGTCTTGTTCCGCGCCCCTAGCCTGGAGTTTGCCATCGCTTACTGGCAGGCCATGGCCGGTTTGCGCCTCAGTGTCATGGCTTCTGTCTCCCAGCCGCTCAATGCCCTGGCGGCCTACGGCATTGCCGCCCTGTTCGGATTGCACTTGCTGGAGGCGCGGCTCGGTCGCCGGCGGATCCTGTTCACGCTTCGTCGCCTAAACGGGGCAGTCGGCATCGGCCTGCTCGTGGGGATAATCGTCCTGCTGATGCTGCTTCCGACCTTTCATGCCAATCCCTTTATCTACTTCCGGTTTTGAGCCATGGCCTTGACCTCGACGATTGTTCGCAGGGGGATGGGCGTCTTGCTTGGGGGGCTCTGTTCCCTTTTTCTTCTGGAGCTGGCGCTCCAGGGGATCGAAGCATCGCCGCTTTGGCGGGTTCTGCCGGTCATCGAGCCCATTCTCGGTCAGCCGGACCGCGACATCGGGTACAGTTTCACCCCCGGAACCACGGGCACCTGGGTGCGCGAGCACCGGGCGCGTATCCGCATCAATTCCCTGGGGTTGCGGGACGGCGAGGTTGCGGTGAGCAAACAGCCGGGCGTACTGCGTGTTGCCCTGACCGGAGACTCCATGATCGAGGCGCTGCAGGTCGAGCAGGAGCAGACCTTTGAGTCCCTGGCGGAACGCAAACTGACAGCGGCCGGCAGACCGGCGGAGATCGTCAACCTCGCCATGTCGGGGAATGGACCGTTGCGCCAACTGGTCCGGCTGGAGCGTTTCGGGTATCCCCTGGCCCCGGACCTGGTGGTGAGCTATGCGAGCGTCTTTGATTTTTTTTCCGGCGAACTGCTGAGGGACGACCAGAACCCTGGTTATGTGGCTACCTCCAGCGGCGAATTTGAGCGCGGCTATGGCTTCCGCAACCGCTGGCAGGTGCGCTATGTGGATACAATCTGGGGCCGGAGTTTCGTCGGTCTGCTCCAGCATTCGGCGGTTGCGCGGATGCTCTATCTGCGCAGCCGTGATCCGTGGCAGCGCATCTTGGGCCTTCCCGCTGCGGCGTCTCCGGCACGGGGTGTCGAGCATGATCCCTGCGCAGCTTCCGTGCTCCGGTCGCTGGAAGGGTTGTGGTTGGCACAGCAGCCCGACGAGCTTCATTGGCGCGCCACCAGCAGATTCCTCGATGACCTTGCCGCCTCGACCGCGGCGGCTCAGGTTCCGGTGCTTTATCTCATGGCCGATATCCCGATGCCTGACCCGACCTGTGTTGAATCGGTTGAGTCGCGGGGAAAGATCGTCAAGGCCATGGCAGACGCCTTTGCCTCCAGGGGCCTGGGGTTTGTCGACTGGAACCAGGACTTGGCCAAGGTAATGCGGAAAGAGCAGGGGGGGGGCGGCGAGGGCATTTCAGACGCTGCGGGGATTCGACGGCAAGAATTCGGGGGGGCATCTGAATTTCCAGGGCCATGAGGTGTTTGCGCAGGCCCTGGCGGAGACGATTTCCCGCCATGTACCGTTTCCGTTGTCCCAACCCAACTCGGCAGGGCGATGAGAGTTCTCTTTCCGTTTGTTGGCGATACGGTCGGCGGCAGTCATCATTCTGTGGCACTTCTACTGAGTGCATTACCATCTCTTGGTATCCAGCCCGTCTGCCTAATTCATCGCCGAGGACTCCTTGCCCCATTTTTCCGTGCCAACGGTATCGAGTCGTTGGATGATGCGGTCGGGTTGCCGGTGTGGGAATCCGAGGGAGGGGGCCCCCGGAATATCGTCCGCTTGCTGGCGCTTATCCCGAGGATAACCGAGGCGTTAAGACGATATGGTGCCGATGTGGTACACGTGAATGACGCACGCATGGCCATTACTTGGGGAGTGCCCTCACGTCTTTTGGGGATACCCTTGGTAGTGCATCAGCGGACGCGATTGGTCCCCTCCAGGATATCCCAATTGGCCTTGGCATCCGCCACAGCCATTGTCGCGATCTCCGAGTTTACGAGACAGAGTTTGCCAGCCAGAATGTTGCCCCGGACAAATGTTGTCGCCAATCCTTTTTCGTCTCCGCGGGTTGGTGATCGGAGTGCTGCCCGGGCAGCCCTTCGTGAACGTTTTGGCCTTCCGCATGAGCGGCCTATCATCGCTGTGGTAGGAACCATCCAGGCGCAAAAGCGTCAAACTGTTGCGGTCGAGGTTCTGGCAGCCCTGCACGATAGAGGGTTTGTCGCAACGCTTCTCTTGGTCGGGCGCGCTGAAGGGTTTGAGGTCGGCGCCGTGCGTGATCTGGTCGTAAAAAACGGCTTGCAGGATTGGGTCAAGATTCTCGGTTACCAGGCTGAGATGGAAGATTTTTGGGCTGGTTGCGATCTTCTTCTGGCACCGGCCGTAAATGAAGGCCATGGCCGAGCTGTGGTCGAGGCTATGCTGGCCGGGGTGCCGGTGATCGCCTCAAGTTCCGGTGGCCACATCGAGATAGTGCATGACAGTGTCACGGGAGTGCTGGTGAAGGCCGATGACGTCAATGAGATGACAACGGCTGCTGCCGAACTCCTTTTTTTGCGGCCCGACACGGCATCGGCCTTGGCAGGCAGGGCACGCGAGTGGGCTTTGTCGCGGTTTTCCGTGAACGCGCATGCCGAGGCTATCGCGGCCATTTATAGGACGGTTGTCCCGGAGTGTGGATAAGGATGCGCTTGATCATTGTCATCGAAAGTATGGGAGGGGGCGGTGCCCAGCAGGTCGTTGCGTCGTTGCTGCGCCACTGGACACAAATGGGGCTGGAGGTTCACCTGATAACACTCCGCCCTGCCGATACCGATGTCTTCGATGTCCCCCAGGCAGTACGCCGGCAAGTTTTGGGGGAAGCAAACTCCCGGAATTTCCTGATAGCGTTGCGGAATAACCTCCGACGTGTTCAGGCGTTGCGGGGCGCCCTTCGTGAGAGTGGGGCTGGGGTCGTCCTGTCGTTTGTCACCGCCACCAATGTGTTGACCATTTTGGCATCTCTGTGGCTGCGCTGCCGAGTCATCGTCTCCGAACGTAACGATCCCCGGTTGCAAAAAATACCCTGGGTATGGAAGTTGTTGCGGCGGGTTGTTTATCCTTTGGCGGATTTTGTTACCGCCAACAGTCGAGCGGCGGTGGCGACTCTGGCGGAAATGGGGGTGTCGAAGCGGCTGACATGGGTGCCGAATCCGTTGCGGCACCCCAATTCATGCGACGCGGCGAAACGGGAGGATGGAAGTCATGTGATGCTGGCGGTGGGACGCTTGCATCATCAGAAGGGTTACGATATCCTGCTGAAGGCTTTCTGCGTGGCAGTCCCGGCAATGGCTGGCTGGAGGCTGCGTATTCTGGGGGCGGGCGCGTTGGAGAGCGAATTGCGCGTGTTGAGCGATCAGCTGGGAATCGGGGGGCGGGTCGACTTCCTGGGCTATCTTCCCGATCCGTTTCCTTATTACAAGGCGGCGGATCTTTTCGTGATGGCCTCCCGGTACGAGGGGTCGCCGAATGCCCTCTGGGAGGCCATGAGCTGCGGGGTGCCCGCCATTGTGAGCAGCAATATCGCCGGCGCGTTGGAAATCATGGAGCATGGGAAAAGCGGCTGGATTTTTCCCTGCGATGACGTGGATGCCTTGGCGGCGGCCATGCGGGAACTTGCCGGGCGGCATGACCTGAGAATCCGCCTCGGGCGTGCGGGGCAGCAGGCTGTCCAGATATTCGCGGACGACAAGGTGTTCGGGATATGGGATGAACTGATCCGTGCGGCGACGCCGGTCGCCGGGAATTCGTTCCCCAAAAGGGTCGGGCAGGGGCGATGAACTCGGAACTCGTTTTCATACTGTCGCTGTTCGCCCTTTCTCTGTCGATTTCCCTGGTGCTGGTACCGTTTTCCAGCCGGATCGCCCGGCTGGTCGGTGTCATTGACCGTCCCTGTCCCAGGAAGATACACAAGGACGCCATCCCGCGCATGGGTGGTTTGGCCATCGCCTGCGCGGTCCTGCTAACCCTTCTGGGCATGGCCCGGGATAAACCAGTGGTGGTGGCCTTCTGTCTGGGTGCTGCCATTGTCGCGTTCACGGGCCTGCTGGACGACAAGTTCAGGTTGTCGGTCCGGCTGAAACTGGGTGGGCAGATCCTGGCCGCAGTGGCCTTCATGCTCACCGCCCAGATGAGTCTCAGTGGTCTCGGAAATCTTTTCGGCCTGGGGAATGTCGGCCTGGGAACACTCTCTCCCGTTGTCACGGTGTTCTGCATGGCGGGGGTGATGAACGCCTTCAATCTCTCGGATGGGCTCGATGGCCTGGCAGGCGGGCTTGGCGCCATTGCCTGCCTTTTCCTGGCGGCCTTTGCCTACGAGCACCAGGTCTGGCATCTCGTCTATATCGCGGTGGTCCTGTTTGGCGCCCTGCTCGGTTTCCTGCGCTACAACATCCATCCTGCCAAGTTGTTCATGGGAGACACCGGCAGCCTTTTGGTCGGCTATGGGGTTGCCGTTCTGGCCGTTGGACTGGTCGAGGGATCGGCGGGCGGCGTGCGGCCCGCAAGCCCGGTTACTCCGGCGCTCCTGCTTGCGCTTCCCATTGCCGATACCATCTGGGTCATGTGCCGGCGCATCCTGAAGGCGTGCTCCCCTTTTCAGCCGGACAAGACGCATTTGCACCACCGCCTGATGGGCTTGGGCCTCGGTCACTCCAGCACCGTGACGATCATATACACCCTGATGGTTTTTTTCAGTACGGCTTCCTGGCTTTCACGGGGGCAGCCGGACTGGCTGCGGTTCCACGGCGGCGTCCTGAGCCTTGTGCTGCTCTATGGAACCATGGCCGTGCTTGAGGCGAGGCAGGTGAATCTCGATGGTTTCATCGGACGTTTCCGGTTGACCTACCGAATCAGGAGCGACAACCAGTCTTTTCGCCCGACATTGCGCGAACAGTTGATGTCGGGAGGCGGAATTCTGCTTGGAGTGCTCTGCGCCCTGCCGGTATTTTTTCTGGGCAACGTCTCGTCGCTGGCCGCTTTGTTTTCGTGGTCCGCGGCTCTGATCATCTGCCTCTATTATCCGTGGGCTGGGCAGCGGCAGCAGATGGTGCTGGCGCATGGCCTGTTTTACGCTGCGGCAGTGTTGCTGCTGTATGTCTATTTTCAGCAGGACTGGCCGCGCTGGCCGTGGTATTCAATTGGCGTCCTGGCGGCCCTTTTTATCCTTTTCACCATTCGCAGCCGGCCGGATCCCATCTTGCAGCTGACCAGTTTCGATTTCCTCCTGCTTTCCTTTACCTGGATTCTCTCTCTCATCCTCGCACCCCTTCTGGGCATGTCTTTTGACAAGCAGTTGAATCTCATCGCGAGTTGCGCTCTGGCGGTACCCCTGCTGTGCATGATGAAGATGACGGCACGCCGCAGCATCAGCCGAAATCGTCTGATTGCCGTGGGTTTTGTCGTTGTGTTTCTGCTGATCGGGTTGCGGCGTTGCGTATTCTTTATGTGATTGGCGAGCTGGCCCTCGGGGGAGCCGAGCGCCACCTTGCCCTTGTTCTGCCGAGACTGCGGCGATGCGGCATCCAACCGTTTGTCTATGCCCTTGTCGACAAGGGCGATTTGGCTGCAGAGCTTGAGGCCGGAGGAGTTCCGGTGAGAACCGTGATCGGTGCGTCCGCCCTGCAACGGTTGCCGCGACCTGTCAGGCGATTTGTCAGGTTGCCACTGACGCTGCTGGCCCTGGTATTGTGGATCGTCCGACTCCGGCCGGCAATGATCCACATGTTTCTCCCGGAGGCGTACCTGATTGGCAGCCTGGCGGCGTTTATAGGTCGTGTTCCCTGCCGGATCATGAGCCGCCGCAGCCGAAATCATTATCAACAGAGGCATCCGCAGCTTGGCAGGGTCGAATGCTGGCTGCATCGGCACACCGATCTGCTCCTCGGCAATTCGTCTCGTGTCGTTGCTGACCTCCTGGGAGAGGGTGCCCCTGCTGAGAGGGTGCGTTTACTCTATAACGGGATCGATGCCAGCGGCAGGCCCTGCTCGCGGGACAGGAAGCCTTCCCCGTCAATGGTTCGCAAGATGCTTGGTCTCGCCCAGGAAGCCCTTGTGATCACGGTGGTTGCGAATCTTATTCCTTACAAGGGGCATGCCGATCTCATCGCGGCCCTTGGCATCATTCAGCGGCAATTGCCGCGGAACTGGGTTATGGTCTCTGTTGGGGAAGACCGCGGCATCCTGCCGGCCCTCCGCGACATGACGGCTGCGGCGGGGATCGAGGATCATGTCCGCTGGCTGGGAAAGAGGCGGGATGTTGAGCAGATTCTTGCCGCCTCGGATCTCGGGGTCCTCTGTTCGCACGAGGAGGGTTTTTCCAATGCCTTGCTGGAGGGCATGGCGGCCGGTCTGCCAATGGTGGTCACCGATGTCGGAGGCAATGCCGAGGCGATTGTTGACGGCGTTTGCGGCCTGGTTGTCCCTCCCCATGACCCGGTCTCCCTTGGCAAGGCATTGCTAAAGCTCGCCGACAATCGGGAGTTGCGCATTGCTCTGGGAACCAGTGCCCGGGAACGGGTTGTCGATTTTTTTGATGTGGAAGTCTGTGTAGGGAATTATGCGATGCTCTATCAGGCACTTCGGGTGCAATCTCCACTGCCGACGGTCTGTCCGCCAGCCTCTCTGGCCGGCGAGTTCCGTATCGTGGCGTGATTTTCGGACAATCGGCTTCTCATGATGCGTGTCGGATTGTTTTTAAAAGAAAGCAGCGAACATTTGGCGGGCTGTCTGCGCGGTGAGCGAATAACCCCGGGAAATTTGTGGTCATTTTCCTTTGTGTTCGCCCTGATCACGGGGTTGGTCATACAGTTGTTTCTTCTCCCGGTGGTTTTTCGCTCTTTTCATGCCGGCCACGGGTTGCTGCTTGGAAACGACAGCACCTGGTTTTATCAGCTTGCTGTTGACCTGTCGGGGCAGATTCGTGCCGAGGGTTGGGGGGCTTGGGAACTGAGGCCATTCGGGCAGGCACCTGCTGGAATCATGGCAGCCCTGTTCGTGTTCCTTCCGCCGAAGCCCTGGGTGGTGTTGCCTCTCTATGCCGCTCTCTTTGCCTCATCGGCGTCCTTGCTTTTTTTGTGTTTGCAGCAGTGCGGCTTCACCAGGCGCGCTGCCATCGTGGGGGTATTGCCGCTGCTTCTTTTCCCATCGGGGGCGCTCCTCTATGCGCTTCCACACAAGGATGCTTTCAGTGTCTGCGGAAGCATGATGTTTCTGTGGTCTTTGTTGCGGCTGGGTGTCGCTGGCCAGGCCAAGGAAGCGGAGGCAAAGCGGAGTCTTGTGGCGCCATTTGTGCTCGGCATCATGGGGGGGGGGCTGGTGTGGGTCGTTCGTCCCTATGCGCTTGAAATCATGATGGGAGCGGGAGGAGTCATCTCTCTGCTGGCAACCATTTTGTTCTTGTTCCGCGCATTGCGGCATCGCTGGCGTCTGGCTCATGCCTCCTGGCCCGGTTTGCTGATGTTGTGGCTGCTGGTGTTTGTTTTCAAGGTGATGGTGGATGGTGGGGTGCTGCTCGGGATTACGGCAGCGCAGAGCGGTGCGCCGGGAGAAGCGCTGGTGGTGGGGGAGGCTCCCTGCAATCTGCGTGCGCAGCAAAAGGGAACAGGTGTCGACAAGGGGAAACCGGAACAGCCTGGTGTACGTGGTCCGGTTCCGGTGCAGGAAAATGCGGGAGCGTGTTGGAAGATGTCGCGGGGCGTTCCTGATTTTGTCGAAAAGAGCCTGCAGCGTCTGGCTGCGGCACGACAGGGATATATTTCCGCCCAGTCTGCGGCGGCGAGTGCCATCGACCAGACGGTGACCTTTATGAACGTCCGGGATGTGGTGCATTACCTGCCGCGGGCTGTACAGATCGGTTTGTTCGCGCCGTTTCCAACCCACTGGGTAGCGCCAGGATCCATTGCCGTCAACACCTTCCTGCG
Organism: Thermodesulfobacteriota bacterium; assembly: GCA_040757055.1. Classification (GTDB taxonomy): domain Bacteria; phylum Desulfobacterota; class Desulfobulbia; order Desulfobulbales; family Desulfurivibrionaceae; genus JAJZRJ01. The sequence continues at coordinate 101,221 of JBFLXY010000002.1, forward strand.
GAGAATCATCGCCTTTGAAATGGTGATATGGTACGGCCTCTTTCCCTTCTGCCTTTGGGCCGCGGCCAGGGGGCCCAACAGGGAGGGGATCGGGATTTTCATGGCATATTCCTTGTTATCGTTGTTGGTTTTTGTCATGGCCATCACGAATATGGGAACTGTTTACCGCATGCGCTTCGGTTTCTGGATGCCCATGGTTTCCCTGGCCCTGGCCATGCTGGTCACGATCCACGAAAAAAGACGGCAACCGTCGTGTGCGGCCTGAGCGGATTCTGGCAGCCGGCCGGCTTCGAGGCGTCCGTCGGCCGGCAGCTCGCCGTGAAGATGGCCGACTGCCTGGCACACCGTGGTCCGGATGATGCAGGGGTGTGGGTTGACCAACAGGTCGGTGTCGCGCTCTCCCATCGGCGCCTTGCCGTTCTCGATTTGTCTCCTGCCGGCAAACAACCGATGGTGTCCGAGAGTGGCCGGTTTATTCTTGTTTTCAATGGGGAGATATACAACCAGAACGAACTGCGCCGGGAATTGGGGCGCAATGCCTGGCGGGGCCATTCCGACACCGAGACGCTGCTCGTTGCGCTTGAATCCTGGGGGGTGGAGGCGGCGCTTGAAAAATGCGTTGGCATGTTTGCCGTGGTCCTCTGGGACCGGGAGGAACGGTTGCTTCATCTCGCCCGGGATCGCATGGGAGAAAAACCCCTCTATTACGGATGGCAGGGGGGGGTATTCCTTTTTGCCTCGGAGCTGAAGGCAATGAAGGATCACCCAGCTTTCGAGAACCGGATCGACAGGCAGGCCCTGGCCCTTTTCCTGCGCCACAATTATATCCCGGCGCCGTGGTCGATTTATCAAGGAATCCGCAAGCTGTTGCCGGGAACCCACCTCGTTGTCGAGGCAGATATCGGAAGCGGAGCGGCGGAAGCCCCCAGGCCGTATTGGTCATTGCGATCGGCGGCCGAACAGGGCCAGAAAAATCTGTTTGAAGGAAACGAAACCGAGGCGCTGGAGGAACTGGAACGACTGCTCACGCGTTCGGTGAATGGCCAGACGGTCGCGGACGTTCCCTTGGGCGCCTTTCTTTCCGGCGGGGTGGACTCTTCCACGGTTGTCGCGCTCATGCAGGCCAATGCCGGCGGGCATCCCGTCCGGACCTTCACCATGGGTTTCGAAGGCGAAGGATATGACGAGGCGCAACAGGCTAGGGAGGTTGCGAAGTATCTCGGCACCGACCACACGGAACTCTATGTGACCGCCGAAGAGGCGATGGCAGTGATTCCCCGGCTGCCTTTTTTGTATGATGAGCCTTTTGCCGACTCTTCGCAGATTCCGACCTTCCTGGTGGCCCAGTTGGCCAGAAGGCGGGTGACGGTCGCCCTGTCGGGTGATGGTGGCGACGAGTTGTTCGGCGGGTACAATCGATACTTCTGGGGAGTGAGCATCTGGCGGCGTGTCGGGACGCTGCCTGTTCCTCTTCGTTCAGCCCTGGCCTCGATCCTCACCGTTTTTCCCCCGCGGGCCTGGAATGCTGTCTTCGGCATCCTTGGCACATTTCTTCCTCCTCAATGGCGTTATGCCAATCCCGGCGACAAGCTGCACAAACTGGCGGAGATACTGCCGGCCAAAACCAGGAACGATCTCTATCAGGCCCTGGTTTCGTTCTGGAAGGAACCGCAGACTCTCGTTTCGGGCGGGCGGGACTTATCTTGTCCTTCTCTCTCGGCCCTGGCGGCACCTCCGGAGTTGCCGGACTTCGCCCATCGAATGATGTGCCTCGATTTCCTTTCTTATCTGCCGGATGACATCCTGGTCAAGGTGGACCGGGCTGCCATGGGGGTATCGTTGGAAACCAGGATCCCTTTCCTCGACCATCGGCTGGTGGAATTTGCCTGGCGATTGCCGCTTGCCATGAAGATTCGGGATGGTCAGGGCAAGTGGTTGCTCCGGCAACTGCTGTACCGGCATGTGCCAAAGGACCTGGTCGAACGTCCCAAGATGGGTTTTGCCATTCCCCTTGATGCCTGGTTGCGTGGACCTCTGCGGGAGTGGGCCGAGGAGTTGCTGGCCGAAGAGTGTTTACGGCGGGAGGGCCTCTTCAATCCTTTGCCGATTCACCGGAAGTGGGGGGAACATCTTTCGGGGAAACGGAATTGGGCGTACCATTTGTGGGGGGTCTTGATGTGCCAGGCGTGGCTGGAGGCCAATCGTGGCACGCGCTAAATTGTTCTTTTTTGTCACCGAGGACTGGTACTTTTGTTCGCATCGCCTGGCGTTGGCTGTGTCGGCCATCGAAGAAGGCTTCGACGTTGCGGTGATAACCCGGGTCAGCGAACATGGAAAAACCATCACCGATGCTGGCGTGCGGCTTATCCCCCTCAGGATGTCGCGCCGGGGCATGAATCCTTTGCGGGAGGCAGCGATGGTTTTCGTGCTTTGGCGGATATATCGCATGGAGCGACCGGACATCGTGCATCACGTCGCGATGAAGCCGGTTCTGTACGGCGCCATGGCGGCCAGATTTGCCGGTTGTAAAAGGGTTGTCAACGCCATAGCCGGTCTGGGGTACATTTTCATTTCGCACCAGAAGAAGGCAAAGGTTCTGCGTCAATTCGTAAAGCAGGCATTCCGCCTTCTGCTCAATTATCCCGGCAGCCGGCTCGTCCTGCAGAATGGGGATGATGTGGAACTGTTCCGGCGGAGCGGACTCGTTGATTCGGGCAGGATCACGTTGATCCGCGGGGCCGGTGTGGACACACGCCGGTTTTGCCCCGCCCCCGAGTCAACGGGAAAACCGGTGGTTATGCTTGCCTCCAGGATGCTTTGGGACAAGGGCGTGGGGGATTTTGTGGAAGCCGCTGCGTTGTTGCGGCGCGAGGGGGTGGCTGCCCGCTTTGTCCTGGTGGGCGAGAGCGACCCCGAGAATTTTGCCGCTATCCCGTCGGAACAGCTCAGGATATGGCAGGAGGCCGGAACCGTTGAGTGGTGGGGACATCAGAAAGATATGCCCCGTGTTCTCGGTCAGGCCCATCTCGTCTGCCTGCCGTCGTATCGCGAAGGGTTGCCCAAGGTTCTTCTCGAGGCGGCGTCCTGCGCAAAGCCGATCGTTGCTGCTGATGTCCCTGGGTGTCGCGAGATAGTCCGTCAGGGGGAGACCGGTTTTCTGGTGCCAGCCAGGGATGTAGTGGCCCTGGCTACTGCCCTGAAATGCCTTGTGAACTCTCCCGGATTGAGGCGCCGCATGGGGGATGCAGGCCGCCGTCTCGTCATTGAGGAGTTTTCACAGGATATTGTCAACCGTCAAACCTTGCGGCTCTATCGTGAGTTGCTTGCCTGCCCGCTTTAGCTTTTATGGTTGGATTGCCTCGAATACAGTTTCGCGTGATGAGGTGTCGCCAGCCGAGGCAGGGAACTGGGAATGGCCGATGCCGTTTTGGGATCATGGGGTGTTCGGCTGGATGACTGAATTCCTGAAAACAGAGACGGCATTGGCCGTCATGCCTTTTCTCTCCTTTGCGTTTTCGTGGTGGCTGACGCGACTCGCCCGTCGTTATGCCCTGCGCCGCGACATGATCGACCGGCCCAACAGTCGCAGCTCCCATGCCGCGCCGACTCCGCGCGGCGGCGGGATCGCCATTGCTGTCGTGTTGTTGAGCTTTTTTTTCTGGCTCCACTGTCAAGAAAGTTTTTCTCCCGGCCTCCTGCTCGCCCTTGCCGGCGGTGGCGGTGTTGCCTTGGTCGGTTTCCTCGATGACCGGGGGGGGGTTCCGGTCGCATGGCGCTTGCTGGTTCATTTTTGCGCATCGGCCTGGGCGCTTGTCTGGCTTGGGAAAACACCGGTCCTTGCATTGGGAGGAGCGGTTTCCGTTGGGCCGGTCTGGGAAACCGGGCTGGCTCTGTTTTTTGTGGTGTGGTTGATTAACCTCTATAATTTTATGGATGGCATCGATGGCCTTGCCGGGGCCGAGGCGATAAGCGTTGCATTGGGGGCGCTTATGATCCTTCGGATGACAGGGAATGGTGGCGGGAGTAATCTTGCTCTCCTGATTCTCGCCGGCGCTGCCGCTGGTTTTTTGGTTTGGAACTGGCCGCCTGCGAGAATATTCATGGGCGACGTCGGCAGTGGTTTCCTGGGGTTCATTCTGGCTGTTTTCTCGTTGTATGTCCCGGCACAGAGCAAAATGAGCCTCTGGAGCTGGCTGATCCTTCTGGGGGTGTTTCTGGTGGATGCCACGGTGACGCTGCTGGTGCGGGCCTTGCGTGGGCAACAGCTCCACGTTGCCCACCGCTCCCACGCCTACCAGCAACTCGCCCGGAGGTGGCGGAGCCACCAAAAGGTCACACTGGGAGTGGTGGCCGTCAATGTGTTATGGCTCTTTCCGCTGGCCATGGCGGCAACCTGGTATCCTGGCCAGGGGGCGTGGCTGACCGGGGCGGCCCTGGCGCCGCTGGTCGGAGTCTCTCTGTGGGCCGGAGCCGGACAGGAGGGATAACGGGAAAATTGTTATGTGGAACGATTTCCGTCGGCAGGCGAAAAACATCAAATTCTGGCTGGTGCTGCTGACGGATATCCTCCTCCTGTCTGCCGCCCATGTGGTGTCGTATATTGCCCGTTTCGACGGCCGCCTGACGCCGGATATCTGGCAGGCTATTCGGTTGGTGCTGCCCTGGCTGCTGGCCGGCAAGATGTTCGTCTTCATGGGCTTCGGCCTCTACCGCGGCATGTGGCGCTATACCGGGGTGGTGGACTTCCTGAACATCCTCAAGGCCAGCGTGGTGGTCACCCTGGCCACGATCTGCGCCATCGTCTATCTCAACCGCTTCGAAGGGTTCTCCCGCTCGGTTTTCCTGCTGGACGGGGTCTTCACCTTTCTTTTCATCAGCGGGCACCGGATTGCCATCCGCCTTTTCTACCAGAGATTCCAGGCAGGGCGGGCGGGCCTCCACGAATCCTCGCAGGCGCGGAACGGTAAAAGGCTGCTCATCATGGGCGCCGGCGACGCGGCGGAAAAGGTGACGCGCGAGATCATGGATAATCTTGCCCTGCCTTACCGCATCGTCGGCTTTCTCGACGATGCGCCGCTCAAGGTCGGTAAGCACATCCACGGGTTTCCCGTTCTGGCCTTCACCTTCCAGCTTCCGGAAGTGTTGTCCAAGATGCGGGTGGACGAAATCCTTATCGCCATGCCCTCCGCCACGCGGGACCAGATGGGCCGGATCGTGGATCTCTGCCGCGATTCCGGGGTGCCTTACAAAACTGTGCCCGGACTTGGCGAGATCATCAACGACAAGGTGAGCATCAGGGCGATCCGCGATGTCTCTTACAAAGATCTGCTTGGCCGGCCGGCGGTGCGCCTGGAGCAGGAGAAAATCGGCGAGATACTGCGCGGCAAAACCGTTTTGGTGAGCGGCGCCGGCGGTTCCATCGGTTCGGAGCTCTGCCGCCAGATTCTGAAATTTCAGCCGCGATTGCTGGTGCTGTGGGATGCCAGCGAAGAAAACCTGTATCAGTTGGAGATGGAGGTTCTTCACGAGCATGGTTTCGCCAGCTATGTGGCCATTCTTGGCCGCGTCCAGGACCAGGAAGTCCTGGACAGCGTATTCACGCACTACAGGCCGCAGATCGTTTTTCATGCCGCGGCCTACAAGCATGTGCCCATGGTCGAGAAGAATCCCTGGGAGGGGATTTACAACAATGTTTTCGCCACCCGGCGCCTGATCCGCACCTCGGCGGAACAGGAGGTGGAGCGGTTCATTCTGGTCTCCTCCGACAAGGCGGTCCGTCCCACCAATGTCATGGGCGCTACCAAGCGGATGACCGAGCGCATCATGCAGGCGTACTGTGAGTCAGGTGTCAGGGGGCAGGAGCCAGGAGTCAGGAGCCAAAGGCGGACGCGGTTCATGGCGGTACGTTTTGGCAATGTCCTTGGCTCTTCCGGTTCGGTGATTCCGCTTTTCAAGCGGCAGATCGAACTGGGCGGGCCGGTAACCGTCACCCACCCCGAGATTACCCGGTATTTCATGTCCATTGAGGAGGCAAGCCAGCTCATCCTCCAGGCCGCCTCCATGGGGAAGGGTGGGGAGATTTTCATTCTGGAGATGGGTACGCCTGTCCGCATCGCCCAGATGGCGCGCGACCTTATCCGTCTCTGTGGCAAGGAGCCGGATACCGAGATCGAGATCAAATACACCGGCCTTCGGCCTGGTGAGAAGCTCTATGAGGAGCTGATAACCGAAGGGGAGGGGATCGTTCCGACTGGTCACGAAAAGATCATGGTGCTGCGAGGTGACGGTTGCTCTCTGATGGAGCTTGAGGGGCCTCTGGCTCGCCTGAAAGAGTATGCCCAGCAGCATGATGCCGCTGGGATTAAACGGGTATTGCAGGAAGTGGTGGCTGAATATACGCCTAAAGAGATTGAGGCGGTTCTGCCGCCTCTTGGGAGCGATTCTGTCGCCCCCGCGACACGAGCCAAAATCATCCCTCTCCAGTAATTTGCGGTTGCGGGATATTTTTTTGTGGGTATTATGACCACCTGGTCACATGGAAACGCAGGCACCGACACATAGCTCAACTTTTACCAATCTCCCGCCGGACAAACAGCAGCGGGTCACGGCGGCGGCCATTGGTGAATTCGCGGCCAACGGCTACCAGCGGGCCAGTCTCAACACCATTGTCCGGCAGGCGGGGATCGCTAAGGGTTCGATCTACCAGTATTTTGCCAATAAGGAGGCGCTCTTTCTCCATGTGTTCGAAGCGTTTGCCCTCTTTATCAAGCGGGAGGTCAAGGCACAGGTCGGGAAGGAGACTGCGGCTGACTTTTTTGCCCATGTGCGTGGGGTCTTGCTTGCGGGCATCGCCTTTATCGATGCCAATCCCCAGGCCTTTGAACTCTATCTCAAGATTCTTTTTGAACAGGACGTGCCGCAGCGGGAGCGGTTGGTTGCGCAGTTGCGCCTTTTTTCTGCCGAGTATTTTTCCCCTCTCTTGGCTGCGGCAAAGGCGCGAGGCGATATTCGGGCCGATGCCGACACCGCCACGGTGATCTTCCTGCTCGATGCGGTGATTGAGCGTTTTTTACAGGGCTATGCCAAGCCCTATTTGGATAGCGGTCTGGAACTGGCGCGAAAGAAGCAGCACCAGTTGCTGGAGGAGATCGATGGGGTCATTGCCATTCTGCGCGATGGCCTGGCACCGGCAGACAAGGGAGCGTAATCAGATGGAGCAGATGATTGAACAAGCAGGCCTTGGCGATATTCTGGCCAAGGTCAAGAATGGCGAGCGGCTGAGCATCGAGGATGGCGCGCGCCTTTACCGGAGCCCTGATCTCCTGGCCGTAGGCTACCTTGCCAATCTGGTGCGGGAGCGGAAGAATGGCGATAACGCCTATTTTATCTACAACCAGCACGTCAACTATTCGAACATCTGCACCAACCTCTGTAAGTTCTGTGCCTTTGGCAAACCCAAGGAGTCGGATCAGGCCTACGAGATGGGCGTGGAGGAGGTCAAGGCCAAGATCCGTGAGCGCCTGAACGAACCGATCACCGAGGTGCATGTGGTGGGTGGCATCCATCCTGATCTGCCATACACCTACTATCTCGACATGCTGCGGGGTATCAAGGAGGTGCGGCCGGAGATTCATATTCAGGCTTTTACTTGTGTCGAGATCGCCCATCTGGCGGAGTTGGCCGGCAAGTCGGTGGAAAAAACCCTGCTGGAGCTGGTGGACGCGGGCTTGGGTTCCATCCCCGGCGGCGGGGCCGAGGTCTTCAGTCCACGCATCCGCAAGCTCACCTGCGAGAAAAAGCTCTCTGGCGAGGGGTGGCTTGAGGTGGCGAAAACCGCGCACCGAATCGGCCTTAAGAGCAATGCCACCATGCTCTATGGCCATATTGAGACCATCGAGGAGCGCTTGGATCATCTCGACCTCCTCCGCAAGGCCCAGGATGAAACAGGCGGTTTCCTCACCTTTATCCCGCTCGCCTTCCACCCGAAGAACACGGAACTAGCCGATCTCTCCAAGACGAGCGGCATCGAGGATCTGAAGAACATCGCCGTAAGCCGCCTCTTCCTCGACAACTTCCCCCACATCAAGGGATACTGGGTGATGATCGGGCCGAAGCTCGCCCAGGTGGCCCTTTCCTTTGGCGCCGACGACATGGACGGCACCGTGAAGGAGGAGCGGATCACCCACATGGCAGGTGGCGAATCAGGCGGCCACATGGCCGATACCGAGCTGATCCGCCTCATCCGCGAGGCGGGCCGCAGGCCCATTGAGCGCGACACCCTTTACAACGTGATCAAGACATACTAGGCGTTCACTATGCAGACCATCATCGACAAGGCCTTGGCCGGTGAGCGGCTCAATGGCGACGAATTCCTCGCCTTGGCCGAAAAGGGCGATCTCTACCAGCTTGGCTTTTTGGCCAACGCCATTCGCCAGAAAAAGCACCCCGAGCCCATGGTGACCTACGTCATCGACCGCAACATCAACTATACCGACATCTGCATCTCGGCCTGCAAATTTTGCGCGTTTTTTAAGGCCCCGGAGGATGCTGCAGGCTCGGTGCTCACGAACGAGGAATTGGGCAAGAAGATCGAGGAGACCAAGGTGTTAGGCGGCACGCAGATCCTGCTCCAGGGCGGACTCCATCCGGATAAGCCTTTCGAGTTTTATGAAGAGATGCTTCGTTTCATCAAGGGCTACGACATCCACATCCACGGCTTTTCGCCGCCCGAGGTGTGCCACTTTGCCAAGCTCTCTGGGCTCTCGGTGCGCGAGGTGCTGATCCGCCTCAAAGAGGCCGGCCTCGGTTCCATCCCCGGCGGCGGGGCCGAGATCCTCTCCGACCGCGTGCGGCAGGAGACCGCGCCCCGCAAATGTTCGGCCGACGAGTGGATCGGCGTGATGGAGGAGGCGCACAAGCTTGGCATGCGCACCACCGCCACCATGATGTTCGGCCACATCGAGACCATGGCCGAGCGGCTGGAGCATCTCGACCGGGTGCGCGCCCTCCAGGACTGCACCGGCGGCTTTACTGCTTTCATCCCCTGGCCCTTCCAGCCGGACAATACCGTACTCGCCCATCTCCCCAAGACCACGGCGGTACAGTACCTCAAGATGCTGGCGTTGAGCCGCATCTACCTCGACAACATCCCCAATATCCAGGCCTCCTGGGTCACCCAGGGGCCGAAGATCGCCCAGCTCTCGCTCTTCTTCGGTGCCAACGATTTCGGCAGCACCATGATCGAAGAGAACGTCGTGGCTGCGGCTGGTGTGGGCTTCCGCCTCTCCGAGCAGGAGATCCGAACCCTGGTAGAAGAGGTGGGATTCACCCCGCGTCAGCGCCGGATGGATTATAGTCTGGTTTAGCCATGCAGGAGCCGGATCGCTACATATACCGTGCCCCTTTCGTGGTGCCGGTGGCCAGCCCGGTCATCCCCGACGGCGCGGTGATCACCGAGCAGGGCAGGGTGAAGGCGGTGGGCCGTTATGTTGATCTCAAAGATGACGCGGATGCCGAACTGGTCGATTATGAAGGCCATGTGATCGTGCCGGCCCTGGTCAATGGCCACGCCCACCTGGAGTTGTCGCACCTGGCTGCCTTGGGGCGTGAGCCCAACTCCCGACCCGGCGACATGCCGGCCTGGATCAGCAGTTTGCTTGCTGCACGAGCCGAAGCCACCGATTCTGAAGATGCAGCCGATGCTGCCCGTTATGCCCTGGCCAGGCTCTATGCCGGCGGCTGCGGTGCGGTGATCGACATCGGCAACCAGCCCGAGAGTCGCGCCCTGGGCGAGGGGTTCAAGACCAGAATCTTCTTTTATCTCGAACTGCTCGGCTTTGCCAGGAAATCGCAGGAAGCGGCCTTGGGCCGGCTTGAGACCCTGCCTCCGGATTTGTGCTGCACCGCCCATGCGCCGTACTCCACCGGCGCCACCCTGTTGCAGGCATTGAAGGAGCGGGCGAGCCGCAGCAATTGCCTCTTCCCTCTTCATGTGGCGGAATCGGCCGACGAAATCGAGTTGCTCAGGAACAGCTCCGGCCGTTTCCGTGATTTCCTGGTCGGGCGGGGCGCCTGGGACGGCTCCTTCATCCCGCCGGGTGTGGGTGCGGTGGCCTATCTCGACCGTCTTGGCCTGCTGGATGAGCAGACCCTCTGTGTCCACGCAGTCCATGTGGCAGAGGAGGAAATTGTCCTGCTGGCGGAGCGTGGAGCCAAGGTCTGCCTCTGCCCCGGCAGCAACCGGTATATGGGAGTGGGCAAGGCGCCGGTGGCAGCGATGTTGGCACAGGGGCTGCGGCCGTGCATCGGCAGCGACAGTCTGGCCAGCAATCCTGATTTGAGCCTGTGGCAGGAGATGGCGATGCTCCGCGCGGACCATCCCTCGCTTCCACCCGCCGATGTCCTGGCCATGGCGACCCAAAACGGCGCCCGCATTCTAGGTTTGGAAGCGGAACTCGGGGCGATCGCTCCAGGAGTTTCTTCCTCGCTTCTGGCAGTGGAGTGTGCCGCCGCGAGGGAGGGCGAGGTTCTGGAATATCTCACCAGCCGCGGCGCCGCCATCCGGCTGGAATGGATCGAATCGCCATGACCGCCATCGCCTCCCAGCCCACAGCCCGCATCGGCATGGTCAATTTCCTCAACACCGCGCCCCTCTATGAGGTATGGAAACGAACGGTCTCTCGTCCGGAGTGGCAGGTCACCGAGGCGCCGCCCGCCACCCTGAACCGCCTTCTCCATGAAGGGTCGCTTGACCTCGGTTTCATCTCTTCCCATGAGTACGCGCTCCATCCGGAGGAGTACAAGATTCTCGGCAACCTCTCCATCTCGGCCACCGGCAAGGTGGGGAGCGTCTTCCTCTTCAGCCGGCGGGCGCCGGCCGAGCTGGATAGCCGCTTGGTGCTTCTGAGTTCCCACTCCCAGACCTCGGTGCATCTTATCAAGATCATCCTGGAGGAATTTTATCGGGTGCAGCCGCGCTACGAGACCGGCCTTGCCACCGAGCGTTCCGATCTGTCGTGCGTGGATGCCGTCCTCTCCATCGGCGATGAAGCTTTGCTCCTGGCCAAAGAGGGCCGCTACCCACACCAGCTGGACCTTGGTGAGGCATGGCAGCGTAAGACTGGTCTGCCCTTTGTCTTCGCGGTCTGGGCGGTGCGTGAGGCGTTTTGCCAAAACGAGCCCGATCAGATGGTCGCCATCCATCACGAACTCCTGCGCTGCCTCGATGAGGGACGGCAGGGTCTGTGGGAGATCAGCAAGAGCGTGGCGCCGCGGATTCCCATGACTGTGGAGGCGTGCCATGCATACTTGAGCGGCATGGAATACGATCTTGAGCCGCGCAAACAGGAGGGGTTGTCCCTTTTTTACCGGTATCTCATCGAGCGCGGCGAGGCAAGCCCTGGCGCAGTACCTCTCAAAATCTGCGGCTGATCTTTGTCGCCCAAGCCGGTCACTTTATGGTACCAATGAGTAAACTATGAACACACCCGACGAAAAAAAGGCCTTTGTCCGCTCCAAGTTCTCGGCCATCAGCGGAAAATACGACCTGCTCAATTCGGTGCTGAGTTTCCAGATCGACCGCTACTGGCGCTGGGTCACCACCCGGGAGCTGAAGGAATTTCCCGATGGCGCGGTGCTCGACCTCTGTGCCGGCACCCTGCCGCTGTCGCTGGAACTGACCCGGCAGGCCAGGCGTCGCCAGGTGCTGGCCGTGGATTTCTGCGAGGAGATGCTGCGGGCCGGGGTGGAGAATCTGCCCCAGGACGACCGCCGGGCGCGGATCCAGCCGGTGTGCGGCGATGGCGAGCAGATTCCGGTGCGCGACAATTCGGTATGGGGTATCACCGTGGCCTTTGGCGTCCGCAATCTGGCCCGCACCCAGCAGGGGCTGCACGAGATGCACCGGGTTTTGAAACCGGGCGGCAAGCTCCTGATCCTCGAATTTTCCCGCCCCAGGAACCCCATTGTCAAACCGGTCTACAACTTTTACCTCAATGCCGTTCTGCCGCGGATTGCCGGGGTGGTTTCCGGCGACAAGGAGGCGTACGAATATCTCGCTTCCTCCATTGCCGCCTTCTATGAGCCGGACGAATTGCTCGGCATGATGCGCACCGCCGGGTTCAAGTCCCCGTCCTGCAAGCAGCTGACCTTTGGCATCGTCACTGTCTATGTCGGAGTGAAGTAAGAGGGAAATGGCCACGAAATCCACGAAAGACACGAAAATATTGTGAAGGTGTCGAGGGTCCCGTGGCGAAAAACCAACTGATGTGGGCGCAATCATGAAGAAAAAAATCATCCTCGGGATCACCGGCGCCACGGGGTCGCTCTATGCCCTGGAATTTTTGAAGCTCATGGCCGCCGCCGATGCCGAGGTGCACGCCATCATCTCTGAGGCCGGGGAACAGGTGCTGCGGCTGGAACTGGGGATTGGCACGTCCGAGTTCTCTCCGTATGTGGCCCGGTGGCACGATATCGGCAACTTTGCCGCCCCCATGTCCAGCGGCTCCAGCCGGTTTGATGCCATGGCGGTGCTGCCCTGCACCATGGGAACCCTGGCGGCCATTGCCAATGGCCTCACCCGCAACCTGATCCACCGCGCCGCCGACGTCATCCTGAAGGAGCGGCGGCCGCTGGTGCTGGCGGTGCGGGAAACGCCGCTCAACCGCGTGCATCTTGCCAACATGCTCAAGGCCGACGAGGCAGGGGCCATTATCTGTCCGCCCATGCCCGCCTTCTATCACCAGCCGGAAAATCTCACGGCCATGGCCCGAGCGTTCGCCGGCCGGGTGGCGGCATTGCTGGGTTTCGACCTGCCTGATCTGCCGCGCTGGGGGGAAAAAGAAAGTGCAGAGGACTGAGAACCGAGGACTGAGGCGAGTGTTGCGGGAAACGGTCATGAAATCCACCAAACAACACGAAAGGTTAGTGGATTTCGAGGGTTTCGTGGCGCAAGAGTCGTAAAGGAGTTGTTGTGCTGAAGAAGATTCAGATTCTGCTCGAAATGATCAAATTCGAGCACACCGTCTTTGCCCTGCCTTTTGCCTTTATCGGCGCCTTTCTGGCCAAGGGCGGGGTGCCGTCCGCCAGCACCTTCCTCTGGGTGGTGCTGGCCATGGTGGGCGCCCGTACTGCCGCCATGGGCTTTAACCGCATCGTGGACCGCCGTTTCGACGCCGCAAATCCCCGTACCGCCGACCGGGCCTTGCCGGCCGGCAACGTCAAGCTGGCCGAGGCCTGGCTCATGGTGACGCTTGCCTCCGCGTTGTTCTTCTTCGCCTGTTCCCGCCTGAACCGCCTCACCCTGATCCTCTCGCCCTTTGCCCTGGGGCTCACCTTTTTCTACTCCCTCACCAAGCGCTTCACCTGGCTCTGCCATGTGGTGCTCGGCGTGGCTCTGGCTTTTTCGCCGCTGGGCGGCTGGGTGGCGGTGCGGGGGACACTCATCGACTATCCCTTTGCCCTGTCGCTGGGGGTGCTTTTCTGGGTGGCGGGGTTTGATACGGTCTATGCCTGTCTCGACGCCGATTTCGACCGTCAAGCCGGCCTCTTTTCGCTGCCCTCCCGCTTTGGCCGGGAGCGTGCCTTCCGCCTGGCGGTCGCCTTCCATGTGGCGGCTTTTGCGCTCTTTTTGGCCACCGGCATGCTGACCGGCCTCGGCTGGCCGTATTACGTGGGCATCGCCTTCACCGCCGCTGCCCTTTTCTACCAGCACCTGGTGGTCAACCCGCGCGACCTCTCCCGCATCCAGCTCTCTTTTTTCACCATGAACGGACTCATCAGCCTCACCCTCTTTGCCGCCACCTGGCTGGCCCTGGTGGTTGGCTAATACATCACCGAAAAGGCGCCGGTCAGGAGCGACAGCGGATCGATGAGAATCACTGCTTCCGGGTCGCCCATGCTCTCCCAGTTGAGGGCGTGGTCTGGTAGCGTGGAACTGATCCAGGCAAGGCTGAAATGGAGATGCGTCCGGATGGGGGTTTTGTTGCGGCTGGTATCGGCCAGGGTGCCGAGAATGTCGCCCGCCTTGAGCGCCTCTTTTTCCCTGAGCCCCGGCAAGGGCTCGATATGGCCGTAGATACTGTAGAGTGCCCGGTTGCCCCGCCGGAACTGGTCATGGCGCAGGAAGCAGGTAAAACCCAGGAAGTCTTTCTGGAGACGGGCGATGGTGCCGCCATAGGCCGCCGGAATCCGGGTCTGCGGGGTGAGCCACTCCACCTGGCCGCCCTTGGTGAGAAAGGCGGCGACATCGAGCCCCTCATGGGGGATGCCGCGGGCCGTGGTCGCATCCCACCACTTTTCCACGGTGCGGAAGAGCATGCCGGGGTTGAAAATCCATTGGCTGAAGCGCCGTTTTTCCAGGTCGTTTTCCGCGACCAGCCGGAGAAAGAGGTCGGTGGAGGGAAGGAGCATGCGCTGTACCTGTTTTTTTCATACTAACCCCGACCAGCGCCTCCTTGGCAACACTTTTCGTGTGGCCATCGAGAGTTGTTGACCCCCTGCCCCCTTATTTTTTATAGTGTCTTCATGAGTCGCATGGCCGCCATCGTCAGACCCACCGGGGGAATCCACGGCCGGCGTATCTTCAACCCCTGAGCCATCGCGGTTTTTTCATGTCGAAGGAATATCCCATCCTGCTGGCGATCCACAACCTGCCCTTCATGGGCGAGCGCTTCCTGCCGGGACGATGGGAAAACTTCATCCACGACCTGCGCCTGCTGCTGCGTTCCAGCGGCATTGAATCGCCGGACAGCCGGCCGGAACTGCTGCTCTTCAACTACGACCATCCCCACACGGCGATCACCGCCTTTTTTGAAAGCTTCGAGCAGGTCAAAAGGGAATACCAGTGGGAGCGGACCAGGGGAACCCTGCCGCTTCAGATTGTTCTTCACCTGGAAAAAAAGGGCGAAGTGCCGCCGCCGTTTCGCGTGGCCTCGGGCCGCATCTGGGAGGGGGTGCAACACGAGACCATCCATGTTTCCCGTGCGCTGAAGCTGCAATGGGAGCAGGTTGTGGCCGGCAGAAATCTGCCGCCCCATCAGTTCGATGCCGAGGAATCAGGACTCTACCCGCTGAGGTTCGCAAGCCAGTCCGGACTGAAGCGTGAGCGGCTTTTCCCGCATCGTCAGCTCATGGTCAAAAGCGGCCAGCGCGAATGTTTTTACTGCGGCATGGCCACCCACAAGGCAGGCTCCTGTCCCAGCCGGCTGCTGGCCACAGAGAACCGGGCGGTTCAGGATGTGGGCTACCTCTCCTTTGCCGAACTGGCCGGCCATTTCCGGACGGCGATGGCCAATACCGGGAAGCTGGAGAAAATTCTGGCCGCAGGTGTCAGCAGCGCGGATCTGCGGGAAAACAAGACCCTGCAGGTCTTTGTTGCCTATTTCGATCTTACCCTCATCTACCAGCCGCGCTACCTGCGGCGCATCGCCTTTTCCGTGCACCCGGTATGGGACGGCACCGGGCAGAGCGAACGCATCAAGGTGGACAGCCGCAACCTGCAGCTTGGCCTCGACTGCCTGCGGGTGGGCCAGTACAACCAGGCCTACGAGCTGCTGATGACCGAAAACCAGCTCATGGGCGGCAAACAGTTCTACGCCACGGTGGGTTTGGCCTTTGTCGCCCTGGAGCGCGACCGGCTTGATGAAATGGGCCACCATCTCCAGATTGCCGCCGGCATGGCCGCCTGCGAAAAGGAGAAGATTTACGCCGGCCTTCTGCTGTCGCGGTATCTCGACCTGGTCGGTCATCCCTGGAAGGCCGAACATGCCATCCAGTCGATCCTCAACCTCTATGTGGATTGCAGCGAGGCCCTCTACCGCAAGGTGCAGCTGCTGGTAAGGGAAGGGCAGGGCGCCAAGGCCTTGAAGCTCATCGCCAAGCTGATCGACGCCGACCGCCTCTATTTCATGACGGCACTCATGGACCCGGTGCTGTTACCGGTGCAGGGTCTGGTGGAGGACATCCTTGTCGCCCATGTGCAGCATGCCGGCGGGCTGGCCGTTGATGCCCTCACCAAGGCCAACGCCGATTACGAGGCGCTGAAGAAATGGTTCGACGGCGAGGACGCTGATCTGCAGGAAAACCTGCATGCCCTCGACCAGCTGGAGGAGCAGTATGCCCGGAAGGCCTATTATGATTTTCTCGACGTGGCGGCCCGGGCCCGCCAGCTCAGCCACGCCGCGCCACGGCTGCAGGAGGCCAAGCTCGACGAGCTCAACGAGCGGGTCGACGAGGCCGTTCTCCACTGGGGCCGGTTCAATGCCATGTGGGAACAGTATCCTTACAGGCCGCTGTTCCGGCATTTTCAGGAGCTGCTGCGCCGCGGCAAGCGCCGGCTGGTGGAGGCGCGCGCCATTGCCAGCGAAAGCCTGGCGATGGCGAACAGCCGTCTGGCGGAGGGTTTTGCCGACGTGAAGGCGCTCTCTCCCATTGCCGAAAGGATGGAGAAGGTGCGGATCGCCCTCGATACCCTGCGGGTCTTCGGCAAGAAGCTGGCCGTGACCGAACTTTTTTTCTGTGCGTTGCTTTTTCTGCTCTATCCGATTCTTGTGGTGCTGCTGGCCGACCAGTTGGGCGACACTCTGGTGCAGATGCTCAGGAGTTCCGGCTTCCAGCGCAACATCCTCTTTGTCGTCACCCTCATCGTCGCCCCTGCCATCGCCTTTGGTCTCACGGTGCGCTCCATCGCCGACTGAAGGCCCCTATTCCGTCTCTTCCCTCTCCCTTTTTTCCCGCCGTTTTCTCCGGAACAGCCACGCATAGAGCAGGAGATTGATGGCAAGGCAGCCGAACCCCAGCAGCATCTGCGCACCGCGGGTCAGGTTGTCCGGATAGATCAGCGGGATCAGATAGTGCTCGATGAAGTCGCCGGCATAGGGAGAATCGCCGCCCAGAGCGCGGAAACGGTTTTCCAGCGGGGTGAGGGGACAGATTCCGCCGGTGAACTCGATGCCCGCCCCCCAGAAGGCGGCGGCAAGATGGAGCCAGAGGAGCCGGGGATGGCGCATAACCAGAAGGGCGCCGAATACGACGAAGAGGATAAAGGCCAGATGGAGCAGGACCACGGCATCGGCAAGAAGGCGGTAAGGCATGGCAGATGGCCGGCCGGTGTTCGCCTGAGGATCTGGGGGTCAGATCAGGACGCTCACGAAGGTGCCGCGGGTCTGCGTCTGGCTGTTCTGCAAGGCCTGCTGTTGCTCGGCCCGGGCGGCACGGACCTGCTGGCCTGCCTGTTGTTCCTGGGCCATGGCCTCCTGCAGGCGGCGACTGGCATCCTGGACGTCGGCCCGGGCCGCGCGTACCCGTTGGGCAGCATCCTGGCGCCGTGATTCGGCCTGCCGCAGCTGCTGGTCGCTCTGTCGCTGGTTTGCTCCGGGCAGGGCCTGGGTGCGCTGGCCGACCAGGGCACGGGCCAGCTGCGGGGTGGTGGTGTCGAGTTCCGGGGCCATGCGTGTCTCCTTCAGTGCATCGGATTGACGAAGGATGGACCATAGGCGTCATGGAATGCCTGACCTCACTATTTTAGCAAAGGAGGCAGGGAAAAACCAGCGGAACTTTGTGTTCCTCCGCATCTCCGCTGGCCACGGCGGCCGGGTTCCATCGCTCCTTTATCTGCGTTCCAGGTTCTGCTACACTGAACAGCATCACGACCTTTCCTCTCGGCTTTTCGTTATCATGGCCTGGCGTCAGCGTGGCGTCAGTGTCGCCGGGCTTGTCCGGCGGAGCCGCTCACCGTTCACGGCGCAGGAGGGACGCATGCCAGGAGTCAACACCGTTGCGCAGTTCGTCGCCCGGGAACTGGCCCGCGGCAAAAAGCCCAACCGTCTCATTGACGAGCAGAGCCCCTATCTGCTCCAGCATGCCTTCAATCCGGTGGCGTGGTACCCTTGGGGCGAAGAGGCCTTTGCCAGGGCCCGTGCCGAGGAAAGGCCGATTTTCCTCTCCATCGGCTATTCCACCTGCCACTGGTGTCATGTCATGGCGCACGAATCCTTTGCCGACGAGGCAACGGCCGCTCTCCTCAACGAGCACTTCATCGCCATCAAGGTGGATCGTGAAGAGCGTCCGGATGTCGATCAGATTTACATGGCAGCGACCCATGCCATGGGCGGAAGCGGCGGCTGGCCGATGTCGGTTTTCCTTACCCCGGACCTCAGGCCGTTTTTTGCCGGCACCTATTTCCCGCCGGAACCGCGTCATAATCTGCCGAGTTTTCGGCAGGTGCTCACCGCCGTCCATGACCTGTGGCATGGGAAGCGGGACAAGGTGCTGGCCTCGGCCGCCGCGGTCACCGATCATCTGCGGGGGCAGGCGACGGACGCCGGCGGCGCCCAGCTCGATGAAGCCCTCCTGCATCAGGGCTATCGCCTGCTGGCCAGCGAATATGACCCGGCCTTTGGCGGTTTTGGCCGTCAGCCCAAGTTCCCCCGGCCGGTAGTCCTCAATTTCCTGCTCCGTCATTACCACCGGACCGGGGAGGCGCGGGCCCGCGACATGGTGCTCGTCACCCTGCGGCGGATGGCGGCCGGAGGCATGTACGATCATGTGGGCGGCGGCTTCCACCGCTATTCCGTTGATCAGGCATGGCGGGTACCCCATTTCGAAAAGATGCTTTACGACCAGGGGCAGCTGGCGGTGGCCTATCTGGAGGCGTTCCAGCTCACCCGCGATCCCTTTTACGGCAGCGTGGCCGCCGATATCCTTGATTACGTGCTGCGGGATCTGGCCAGCCCGGAAGGAGGCTTTTATTCGGCGGAAGATGCCGACAGCCCCGATCCCTATCAGCCCGAGCGCCATGGAGAGGGGCTTTTCTATCTCTGGACCGAGGCGGAGATACTGCGTCTGCTCGGGCCGGGGGTCGGGGCGATCTTTTGCCATCACTACGGAATCGAGCCTGGCGGCAACGCGCCTGACGACCCCCACGGCGAGTTTGCCGGCCGCAACATCCTCTTCGTCGGCCGGTCGGTGGAGGAAACAGCCCGCCATTTCGACCAGACCCCGGCCGAGACAGGGGATCTGCTGGACCAGGCCCGCAGCCGGCTTTTTCGCGCCCGCAGCGAACGCCCCCGCCCCCACCTCGACGACAAGGTCATCACCGCCTGGAACGGCCACATGATCAGCGCCCTGGCCCGCGGCTTCCAGGTGCTGGGAGTCGAGAAATACCGCAACGCCGCACTCCGGGCGGCGCGTTTTTTTCTCGACCACCTGGTGGAAAAGGAGAGCGGCACCCTTTACCGCCGGTATCGGGAGGGCCTGGCTGGTCTGGCCGGCCAGCTCGACGATTATGCCTTTCTGGTCCAGGCCCTGCTCGATCTCTACGAAGCCGATTTTGACGTCGCCTGGATTGAGGCGGCGGTTGGGCTGACGCAGCAACAGATTGCCCTGTTCCACGATGCCGGGGCCGGCGGCTTTTTTGAGGGCGGCGCCGCGGAAAAAAATCTCCTGGTGCGCATGAAATCCGACTACGACGGCGCCGAGCCCACGGGCAATTCCATTGCGGCCCTCAACCTTCTGCGCCTGGCCCGGATCACCGGAAACGATGAGTGGCGCGTCATGGCGGAGAATACCATTGCCGCCTTTGCCCATCGCCTCAGGGAATATCCTCCCATCCTGCCGCAGATGCTGGTGGCCTATGATCTTTCCCGCCACCCCCCGCGGCAACTCATCATTGTTGGGGAAAAGGACGAGGAGGGAACCAGGCGGCTGCTCAAGGTGGTGCAGGAGCGGTTTCTGCCCGACCTCGGGGTGCTGCTGGCCGATGGGCAAGGCGGCCGGGCATGGCTTGGCCAGCGCCTTTCCCCTGTCGGAGGGATGCAGCGGCTCGACGGCCGGCCCACTGCCTATCTCTGCCAGAATTATGCCTGCAGCCAGCCGACCCATGATCCGGCGGAACTGGAAAAACAACTCGACAGCCAGCCATGGTCGTCCCCATAATGGAAGGCGCACGAAGGAGAAAAGGGATGGGCGCACAGCAGGGAAAAGCCGAGGTCGCCGCTTGCGGCAAGGCGGTTTTGGCCCAGAAGGCCAAGGCGGTGTCGGCCCAAGGCCTGGCGGCGATCTTCACCCCGGCCTCGGTGGCGGTGGTGGGTGCCTCCAACCGGGCCGGCAGTGTGGGGCGGGCGGTTTTTAAAAACATCCTGGAGAGCGATTATTCAGGCATCATCTATCCGGTGAACCCCAAGGCCAAGTCGATCTGCGGGGTGCGCGCCTACTCCGGCCTGAGCGGGATCCCCGATCAGGTCGATCTGGCGGTGCTCATCGTGCCGGCGGCCCAGACTCCGGCTGTGGCGCGGGAGGCCGCGGCCAAGGGAGTCAGGGCTCTGATCGTCATTTCCGCCGGGTTTCGCGAAACCGGGCCGGCCGGAGCGGCCATCGAGCAGGAACTGGTGGCGGTCTGCCTCGAAAACGACATGCGGCTGGTGGGGCCGAACTGCCTGGGCATCATCAACACCGACCCGCAGAGGGGGCTCAATGCGAGTTTTGCCCGCCAGAAGGCCCGGCCCGGCAACATCGCCTTCATCAGCCAGTCCGGGGCGCTGTGCACCGCGGTCCTCGACTTTGCCGCCAAGAAGAACATCGGCTTTTCCAAGTTCATCTCGGTGGGCAACAAGGCGGACATCGGCGAACTGGCCCTGATCCGCTACCTTCACGATGACCCGCAGACCCGGGTGATCATGCTCTATGTCGAGGAACTGCGCCACGGCGCCGAATTCATAGAGACGGTGCGGGAGATCACCGGCGGCGACAACCCCACCCCGATTCTCGCCATCAAGGCGGGCCGTACCGCCGAAGGGGCGGCGGCGGTGAGTTCTCACACCGGGTCGCTGGCCGGCTCCGAGGCGGTGTACAACGCCCTGTTCGAGCAATCCGGGGTCTTCCGGGCGCAATCCATCGAGGAACTCTTCGACTACGCCGTCGCCTTCGCCAACCAGCCCCTGCCGCGGGCGAACCGCATGGCGATCATCACCAACGCCGGTGGGCCGGGGATCATCGCCACCGACGTCACCATCCATTCCGGTCTCAGGCTGGCCAAACTCGGCGAGGCCACCACCGACGTGCTGCGTAGCCACCTGCCGGCCACCGCCAACATCCACAATCCGGTGGATGTGATCGGCGATGCGCGCTCGGACCGCTATCAGGCAGCCCTCGAAGCGGTGCTCAATGACGAAAACGTGGACGGCGTCATCTTCATTCTCACCCCGCAGTCCATGACCGAGATCGAGGAAACCGCGGCCATCATCCCGGCTCTGGCGCACAGAAGCGGCAAGCCGGTGGTGGCCTCCTTCATGGGACTCATGGACGTTTCCAGGGGGATCGAGATTCTGGAGCAGCACCGCATTCCCCATTACCATTTTCCCGAGGCGGCGGCCCGGGCCATGAGCGCCCTCTATCAGTATTCCTGCTGGCTGCACCGCCAGCACCTGAAGGAGCTCGACCTGGCGGTGGACAGGATCGCTGCGGCAAAGGTGATTCGCCGGGCGTTGCAGGCCGGAACACGTTATCTGGGCGAGGTGGAGGGCAACGAGATCCTGGCGGCCTACGGCTTCCCGATGCTGCCGGCCCGGCTCGCTGCCAGCCCTGACCAGGCCGCGGCCGCGGTGGCAGAGCTGGGCCCCTGCGCGATGAAGATCGTCTCCCCCCAGATCGTTCACAAATCCGATGTGGGCGGGGTGCGGGTCGGAATCTCCACCCCCGACGCGGCCCGGCGAGCCTACGAGGAAATCGTCGCCTCGGCCCGCCAGCATCAGCCGGATGCGGATGTTCGCGGCGTTTTCATGCAGCGCATGGCAGCACGCGGAGTGGAGGTGATCCTTGGCATCAAGCGTTATCCTGCCTTTGGCCCGCTGCTCATGTTTGGTCTGGGCGGCATTTTTGTCGAGATATTCAAGGATGTGAGTTTCCGGCTGGCGCCGATCCGGCACAACGGGGCCCGCCACATGGTGCGCTCCATCAAGGCTTATCCCATGCTCAACGGCGCCCGCGGCGCCGCGGTGGCCGATCAGGAGGAGCTGGAGCGCTGTCTTTTGCGTCTTTCCATGCTGGCCTGTGACCATCCGGAAATTGTTGAACTCGACATCAACCCCCTCATGGTACATGAGCAGGGCAAGGGGTGCTCGGTGGCCGACTGCCGCATTCTGTTGCGTCCGCCGGAGAGTGCGGCCGATTGAAGATCGGCCGGAATTCGGACATAAAAAAAGCCCCGCCAGGGCGGGGCTTTTGGTGTCGAAGGGGATGACTGCTGTTACAGCGGCATAACCTTGTCGGCTGCGGGTCCCTTCGGGCCTTCCACGATCTCGAAACGAACCCGGGCGCCCTCTTCAAGGGTCTTGTACCCGTCGGACTGAATCGCGGAGTAATGGACGAAAACGTCCTTGCCGTTGTCCTGAGCGATGAAACCAAAGCCCTTGGAAGCGTTAAACCACTTTACTGTACCTTCTGCCATTGCGAACTACTCCTTCTGTACTCGGCCCTGCTCGGGCCACTTTCTAATTGGTCCGGCCGACACTGTGCCAACCGGCCCTGCAGCACCTGTTTCCTGGCCCTGAAACGAGAAAACCGCACTCGTATTGCCTGATGTGCGGTTCGGTTTCGTATCCGGAGGCTACAAACAGTTACTGCACTTCATATGATTATGTACCCCATCTCCAAGGGGGGAGCAAGTTTTTTTTGCTGCTGCGACGAGAAAGTGCTGTTTGCGACGGTCGCGGCATCCCTTCAATCATGCCTCCACCAGCCGGAGCATGGCGTCGATGGTGGTCAGCCCGCCATGCCAGAAGGAAGGATCGTCGAGATCGACGCCAAAGGGCTTGACCAGATCATAGGGCGAGGCGCTGCCGCCCGCCTTGAGCAGCGCCAGATATTTGGGCACAAAGGCCGCTCCCTCCTGCTGGTAGCGGTTGTAGAGCGCCAGCACCAGCAGTTCGCCAAAGGCATAGGAGTAAACATAGCCCGGCGAGTTGAGGAAATGGGGGATGTAAGACCACCACACCGCATAGTTATCGGAAAGGGTGACCGAATCGGCGAACATGGCGCGCTGGGTGGTCAGCCAGTGGCGCGACAGTTCGTCGCCGGAAAGTTCGCCCTGTTCACGGCGGCCGGTGTGGGTAAGGTGTTCGAAGCGGTTCATGGCCACCTGCCGGAAAACGGTGGCAAAGATCGATTCGAGCTTCTGGCAGATAAAGGCCCGGCGTTCCGCCGCATCGCCGATGAGGGCGAGCTGGGAATTGAAGAGAAGCAGCTCGGCGAAGACCGAGGCGGTCTCGGCCAGCACCAGGGTGGTGCCGCTGTTGTAATGGCCGTTGGCCGCGGCCAGAGACTGGTGCACGCCGTGGCCGAGTTCGTGGGCCACGGTGGAGATGTCCCGCAGACTGCCGACGTAGTTGACCATCACATAGGGGTGCACCTCCGGCACGCAGGGATGGGCAAAGGCGCCGCCACGCTTGCCCTCCTGCACCGGCGCGTCGATCCACCGCCTTTCGAAGAACATTCCGGCGATCTCGGCCATTTCCGGTGAAAAACCATGGAAGGCCTTGAGCACCATGGCCTGACATTCGGGCCACGGGACCGAGGCGGTGGGCAGATGGGGCAGGGGGGCATAGCGGTCGTAATCCATCAGCTCATCAAGGCCCAGCAGGCTGCGCTTGAGGCGGTAGTAGCGCTGGACGATGTCGTAGCGGCTGGTGACCGCTTCCACCAGCACCTCCACCGTCCGGTCGTGAAGTTCGTTGTAGAGGTTCATCGAACTGACCCACGAGGGGTATTTCCGCAGCCGGTCGTCGATCATCTTGTCGGCCAGCAGGGTGTTGCAGATGTGGGTCAGGACGTGGAGCTGGCTTTTGAGGCCGGCAGTGAGGTCAATGGCTGCCTGCTGCCGCACCCCGCGGTCGGGATGATAGAGGTCGTTCAGCACCTCTTCCTCGGTTCGGCCCGCCTCGCCGAAGGCGAGATGCCCCATGACCTTCTCGAAGAGATTGGTCCAGGCGCTGCGGCCCACCGGCGATTTTTCGATGAGCAGCGTCTCCTCCGGCTGACTGAGGAGGTGGCTGGCATAGCGCCGGACATTCCTGAGATAGTGGCGGTAGTGGGCAAGCAGCGGGAGGGACAGCAGGGATGCGGCCGTCTCCTCGCTCACGGCGCTCCATTCCAGCTCGAAAAAAACGGTCTCCCGGCTGATGCGGCTGCCTGCCTCCTTGATCTTCTGCAAAAAGGCGCCGGCCTCGGGGTTCCTGGTCTGGGTGGTGAAGTTGAGGAAGGCAAAGGTGCCCAGTTTGGCAGCCCTGGTCTCCAGGCTTTCCAGTCGGGTGACCAGGGCAAGGAGTTGCCCCGCATCCAGTGTGGCGATTTTGCCGGCGAATTCACTGCGGATCGCCCTGGCCTCGGCCTCGCAGGCAGCGATGTCGGTTTCAACCTGCGGGTCCTTTGTTCCGCTGTACAAATCGGCCAGATTCCAGCGTACCGCCGTGGTGGCCAGTTGTTCGTTCAGAGCTTCGGTCATGGTGTGCTCCTGCGAAAATGATATTTGACGCCGTCGTACGCATCAGATAGAGTGTTGCCCAGGTTATAGCAGCATACAGGTGTTCCAGCAACCGGATGAGAGTGTTCCCGCTCGTTTTTCGCCAGAACCAGCCCGTTGCGTTCCTCGTGGACCGGCCCGCCGTGGGTGCCACCAGACCCCGGCATGAAACGAGACGGCCGCCCCAGTGCCCGAACCATTTGTCCTGAGCCCTATTCCGTGTCTATGATAAAAGCGAATCCCGACTCCGCCGCCATTTACGACGAGAGCAAGATCAAGACCCTGAGTTCCATCGAGCACATCCGGCTGCGGCCCGGCATGTACATCGGCCGCCTCGGCAACGGTTCCCACCCCGATGACGGCATCTACGTGCTGCTCAAGGAGGTGATCGACAACGCGGTGGATGAGTTCATCATGGGGGCAGGCAAGGAGGTGGAGATCGCCATCGGCGAGGAGGGCTCCGTCACCGTGCGTGACTACGGCCGCGGCATTCCCCTGGGCAAGCTGGTGGAATGCGTGTCGGTGATCAACACCGGAGCCAAGTATAACACCGAGGTCTTCCAGTTCTCGGTGGGGCTCAATGGCGTGGGCACCAAGGCGGTGAACGCCCTTTCCGAGCACTTCACCGTCACCTCCTTTCGCGATGGCCGTTTCGCCCGGGCCACCTTTGCCGCCGGCGAGCTGACCGGCGAGGAGGAGGGAAAGACAAACGAACAAAACGGCACCCTGGTGCACTTTCGGCCCGATCCGGCAGTCTTCGAGGAATACGCCTTCAACCTCGACTTTGTCCGCAAACGGCTCTGGCGCTACGCCTATCTCAACGCCGGCCTCACCCTGCTCCTGGACGGCGAGACCTTTTACTCCGAAAACGGCCTCCTGGATCTCCTGGACAACGAAACCCGCAGCACCAAGCTCTACGAGCCGATTCACGCCAAGGGCAGGATGGTGGAATTTGCCTTCTCCCACACCGACGGCTACGGCGAATCCTATTTCTCCTTCGTGAACGGCACCTACACCAACGAGGGCGGCACCCACCTCTCCGCCTTCCGCGAGGGCATTCTGAAAGGGGTCAACGAATTTTCCGGCAAGAAGTTCGAGGGCGAGGACGTGCGCGAGGGCGTGGTGGGCGCCATTGCCGTCAAGATCAAGGACCCGATCTTCGAGTCCCAGACCAAGAACAAGCTCGGCAACACCGAGATCCGCGCCGAGATCGTCAATGCGGTGCGGGAGGCGGTGAGTGAATATCTCTACAAGCACACCGACATCGCCGGGATCATCATCGACAAGGTCCAGCAGAGCGCCCGCATCCGCAAGGAACTGCAGCACGTGCGCAAGGAGGCCAAGGCCAAGGCCAAGAAGGTGGCGCTCAAGGTGCCCCAGCTCAAGGACTGCAAGTACCATCCCGCCCCGGGCCGCCCCTCGGCTCCGGGCCGCGAGAACATGATCTTCCTCACCGAGGGACAGTCCGCCTCGGGCTCCATTGTCAGCGCCCGCGACCCCATGACCCAGGCGGTCTTTTCCCTCAAGGGCAAGCCATTGAACGTCTTTGGCCAGCCCATGGCGCTCCTCTACAAGAACGACGAGATGTACAACATCATGCGGGCGCTGGACATCGAAGACTCGGTGGGCAATCTCCGCTTCGACCGCATCATCATCGCCACCGACGCCGACGTGGACGGCCTCCACATCCGCAATCTGGTGCTCACCTTTTTCCTCCACTATTTCGAGTCCATCGTCAAACGCGGCCATGTCTACCTCCTTGAAACCCCGATCTTCCGGGTGCGCACCAGGGAGGAGACCATCTACTGCTACTCTGACAAGGAAAAGACCGCTGCGGAGAAGAAACTCGGCGGCAGCGGCAAGAACAGGCGCCAGGTGGAGATCACCCGCTTCAAGGGGCTGGGCGAGATTTCACCCAGGGAGTTCAAGCAGTTCATCGGGGCCGACATGCGTTTACGCCAGGTGAACATCGACACCTTGAGCGAGGTGCCCCAGGTGCTCGAATTCTACATGGGCAAGAACACTCCCGAGCGCCGCGACTACATCATGGAGCATCTGGTCTGAACCATGGAAACCACCCAGTACGGCGAGCTGCACCAGCTTTTTGACGAGAATTTTCTCGACTACACCTCCTATGTCATCCGAGAGCGGGCGATTCCGGACGTGGCGGATGGCCTCAAGCCTGTGCAGCGCCGCATCCTCCAGACCCTCTTCAACATGGATGACGGCCGGTTCCACAAGGTGGCCAACGTGGTGGGCGAGACCATGAAGCTCCATCCCCATGGCGATGCCTCCATCTTCGCCGCCCTGGTCAACCTGGCCAACAAGGGGTTCCTCATCGACCGCCAGGGCAACTTCGGCAACATCTACACCGGGGACAGCGCCTCGGCGGCCCGCTACATCGAGTGCCGCCTCACCCCGCTGGCGCGGGAGACCATGTTCAACCCCGATCTTACCGAGTTCGTCGATTCCTACGACGGCCGGGCCAGGGAGCCGGTGAGCCTGCCGGCCAAGCTGC
Organism: Thermodesulfobacteriota bacterium; assembly: GCA_040757055.1. GTDB lineage: Bacteria > Desulfobacterota > Desulfobulbia > Desulfobulbales > Desulfurivibrionaceae > JAJZRJ01. Next base: position 128,250 of record JBFLXY010000002.1, read on the forward strand.
CGCTGCTCCTCATGCAGGGGGCCGAGGGCATTGCCGTGGGCATGGCCACCAAGATCATGCCCCACAATTTCTGCGAACTGCTGGAAGCCCAGAAGAAGATCCTGCGCAACGAGCCTTTTGTCGTCTATCCGGATTTCCAGCAGGCCGGACTGCTCGACGTGAGCGACTACCAGGACGGCAACGGCCGCATCCGCTGCCGGGCGCGCATTGAGGAAAAGGACGACAAGACCATTGTCGTCCGCGACATTCCCTACGGCACCACCACCCAGAGCCTGAGCGAGTCCATTGAAAAGGCGGCGCGGGGGGGCAAGCTCAAGATCGTCTCCATCAACGACTACACCGCCGAGGAGGTGGAGATCGAGATCAAGGTGCCGCGGGGCGTTCACGCCGGCGATACCATTAAGGCGCTCTATGCCTTCACCGACTGCGAGGTGCCCATCAGCCCCAACCTGACGGTGATCCGCGACAACAACCCGGTGACCCTCACCGTGAGCGAGGTGCTGCGGGCCAATACCGAGAAACTGGTGGCGGACCTCGAAAAGGAGCTCACCATCGAACTGGGCCGGCTCAGGGAGAAGCTCCACGCCCACCTGCTGGAACAGATCTTCATCGAGGAACGGATCTACAAGGAAATTGAGGAGTGCAAGACCTTCGAGCTGGTGATCTCCACCGTTGCGGAGGCGCTTGAACCCTTCCGCGGGCAGCTCATCCGCGACGTGACCAAAGAAGACATCGACCGTCTGCTGGAACTCCGGATCAAGCGCATCTCCCGCTACGACATCGACAAGAAGCGCAAGGAGGTCAAGGCGGTGCGCGAGGCGATCAAGGCGGTGGAGCGGGACCTCAAGGACATGATCGCCTTTGCCGGCCGCTACCTGGATGACCTGCTCGACCGCTATGGCCATCTCTATCCGCGCCGCACCGAGCTGGCCGCCTTTGATGAGGTGCAGGTGCGGCAGGTGGCCCTCTCCAATCTCACCATGGGATACGACCGCGAATCCGGCTTTCTGGGTCACACGGTAAAGGTGCCGGCTGAGCAGGGCTTTGCCTGCTCGGAATACGACAAGCTTCTGCTCATCGCGAAGAACGGCAGCTACAGGGTGGTCAACGTGCCGGACAAGGTCTTTGTCGGCCATGAGCTGGTCTGGGTGGGGAAGGTGGAAGAGAAGACCGTCTTCAACGTGATCTACCGCGACGGCAGCCAGAACGTCTGTTATGTCAAGCGCTTTGAGACCCCAAAGTTCATTCTGGAGAAGGAATACCGCCTCTTTCCGGAGCACAAGCGTTCCGAGGTGCTCTTCCTCAAGGCCGGCGCGGGGCTCACGGTGCGGGTGCACTACGCGCCCTCGAAACGGGCGCGCAGCAACAGGGAAGACGTGCGATTCGACGAGTTCCTGATCAAGGGGGCGAGCGCCATCGGCAAGCGGCTGGCCTTGCGGCCGGTGCGGAAACTCGAAGAGCTTGCCGCCTCGGCCGCGCCATCGCCGGAGCCGGAGGTGCAGCCCACCCTGTTCAAGCCGTCAGCCGCCAGCCCGCAGCCGTCAGTGAAAGGCGGCCGGGGAAAGGCATCAGACGAAAGCTGATGGCTGGTCGCTGACAGCTATTCTGTTTCGTACGCCTTGAGGATCACCACGTCAGTCGCCGGCACATCCTGGTGGAACCCCACCGAGGTGGTGGGCACGCTGACGATCTTGTCCACCACCTCCATCCCCTCTGATACCTTGCCGAAGACCGCGTAGCCGAACATGTTCGGGCTCTCGCCCCGGTGGTCCAGGTTCGGATTGTCCTTCACATTGATGAAAAACTGGCTGGTGGCGCTGTCGATGACGCCGGTGCGGGCCATGGAAAGGGTGCCGCGCAGGTTGGCCACGCCATTGCCGGCCTCGTTCCTGATGGGGGCCCGGGTGGGCCGTTGCCGCATCCCGGGCTCCATGCCGCCGCCCTGCACCACAAAACCGGGGATCACCCGGTGGAAGATGAGGCCGTCGTAGAAGCCGTCGCGCACGTACTGGCGGAAGTTGTCCACCGTGATCGGCGCCTCGGCCTCGAAGAGTTCGACGGTGAAATTGCCCAGGGTGGTCTCGAAGCGGACAGGCATGGCGTGCTCCTCTGTAACCTTTTGGAATGGTTTCTTTTTGTCCTTCCCGGTCCGGGGAGGTGATCGACCGACATCAAAACCGATACCCCCCGGAATGGCAAGCAGAGAATGGGCAGGCGGGGGCGACCCCCTATTTGTGGTGTCCAAACTTTCTTTGAGTACTACATATTGTGTTTTCTGGCCAAAAAAGATGTTTTTTTGGCGGGTGGGGGTTGCTTTTTTGGGGTAATATTGTATCGTGTGTTGCCGCGCTGCACGGGGTGAGGTGAGGGGAAAAACTCGTATTTTCAAGAAGTTGCAACCCAAGCCGCGAGGTTTTTTTATGAAGCATTCGACCGCGCACGAGAGGCTGGAAAAGATTTCGCCGCACAGGCACCAGGCCGGCAAGCCGCATCAGCCGGCTCTGTTCGGCAGCCGGTCCGTTGATCCGGACATGGTCCGCTTCGTGGCCGGGGCGATGCTGGCAGTGGTCCTGCTGGTGCTGGCCGTCCTCCGTCCGCCCATGGACCTTCTTCTGAGCCGTTACCAGTTTTCCGATGCGCTCCAGATCATCCGGGTCCGGAGCAGCGAGAAGCTGGTGGAGAAGCTCCAGGCCCTTTCCCTGTGGGAAGTCAGCCCCCGGGCCGAGGTGCCGCCGGTGGTCTTCACCCAGTTCCCCGATGATTTCGGCCGGATCGATTTCGATCTCAAGAAGCGCGTCTTTCTTCACACCCTGCTCCCGGTGGCCATGGTGGCCAATGCCGAGGTGGAGCAGGAACGGGCCACCCTCCTTTCCCTTCTCGACAAAATGGGAGATTGCGACCCCGACGCCCTTCTGGCCGACAGGGAAGCGGACATCAAGTCGAGCGGCCTGAACAAAAGCGAACTCTATTTTCTCCAGCAACTGGGCGACAAGTACCGCACCACCCGGATGGACGAGTTGGTGCGGCGGGTCAATGTGGTGCCGGTGAGTCTCATCCTGGCCCAGGGGGCGCTGGAATCCTCCTGGGGCGGCTCCCGTTTCGCCTCGGAGGGCAACAACCTCTTCGGCGTCTGGACCTGGGGCAAGAGCGGCATGATGCCGCAACGGCGCGAGGCGGGCAAGCGCCATCTGGTGGCCATGTACGATACCATCCTCGATTCGGCCCGCTCCTACCTGCTGATGATCAACCGGCAGGCCGCCTACCGCGAATTTCGTGCCCTGCGGGAGCAGACCATGGATCCGCTGCGGCTGGCCCATGGCCTGTTGCGCTATTCGGAGAAGCGGGATGCCTATGTGGCCGGGCTTCAGTCCTTCATCCAGCAGAACCGTCTGCAGCAATACGACGAATGCGTGCTTGCCTCCGGGCTCGGCGGTCGTGACGCCAGGGCGCTCAGGCTGGCCAGCCTGAGCGACTGACATGTTCCTTTCGCGCCGCTGCCGCTTGTTGTTGGCGGGGATAGCGGCGCTCGTGGCGCTGCTTTCTCCGGCGGCCGAAAGTGCCGCCGCCGGGGGGCAGGGGGCGGGCGGCAGCGCCACAGTCCTCATCTACCACCATTTCGGCGATTTGCGCTATCCCACCACCAATGTGGACATGGCGGCCTTCCGTCAGCAGCTCGCCCATCTGGCGGCGGAACGCTACCGCGTCATCCCGCTGGCCGAACTGATCCGGCTCCTGCGCGACAAAAAACCGTTGCCCGAAAAAACCGTGGTCATCACCATCGACGACGGCTACCGCACCACCTACACCAATGCCTGGCCGCTGCTCAGACAGTACGGCTTTCCCTTCACGGTGTTCCTCTACACGGAGGGCTTGGAGCGGGGCTACAGCAACTACCTTACCTGGGCCCAGGTAAGGGAGATGCAGGCAGCAGGGGTCGATTTTCAGGACCACAGCTATTTTCACCATCGTCTGGCCACTCGGCCCGGCAAGGCGGACGAGGCTGCCTGGCGCGCGTGGATCCGCGACGATCTCATGCGCAGCCGCCAGGTGTTCGCTGCCCGACTCGGCCAGGCGCCGCGTTTCTTCGCCATCCCTTACGGCCAGTACAACACCCTGGTGCTCGACGAGGCGAAAAAACTCGGCTACGAGGCGATCCTCACCCAGGATGGCGGTGCAGTGGGGCCGGAGACCGATCCGTTCCTGCTTCCCCGCGAGCCGATCCTCGGCAAGGAGTGGGCCGCCATGCCCCACTTCCGGGAGGTGCTCGGCCGGGTCGATCTGCCCCTGGCCGATCTTGCTCCGGGCCTCAGTCCTCTGGTCAACCGCAACCCGGCCCGGATCGGCGCCCGGGTCATCCATCCGGAGCGTTACGATCCCGGGAGTTTCGGCATCTATGTGAGCGAGCGGGGATGGAGCAGGGTCCGGCTGCAGGACGGGGTGGCGGCCATCGCCAGCCAGCAGCCGCTCACCCGGCCCATGAACCGGGTGATGGTGAGCGCCAGGGAAAAGGCGAGCGGCAAGACCGCAGTGCGTTTCTGGATGCTCATCACGCCGTAGCCTTCCATATCGTCAATCCAACTCTCTCCTCTCCGGGTTGCCGCTGATACCGCCGGTTGCCGCCCCTCTTGTCTACTGCGCCAGAAAGGTGGTAGGATGCCTTGGGGGCAGTGAAAAAGGGAATGTTTTTCTTTTTTTCCTGAGGGGGTGGAGATGCGGCATCTGCTGCTGGCGGTCGTCTTTTTTCTCGCTCTGGCGGGGCGGTCTGACGCCGAACCCTCCCTCCGCCTCAACACCTTTGCCGGCCCGCCTCTCTCCACACCGGACCAGAGCGGTTATTACGACCGCATTCTCAGCGCGGCATTCCAGCGTCTCGGCCTGCATGTCACCATCGGTCATCTGCCGGCGGAACGGTCGCTTCTGAACGCCAATGCCGGCATCGACGACGGCGACTTTGTCCGCATCGCCGGATTGGAACAGCGCTATCCCAACCTGGTCATGGTGCCGGAGCCGCTCGACGAGTTCCACTTCGTGGTTTTTACCCGTCATCTGGCGCTCGGGTCGGTGGAATGGTCAAGTCTTACTCCTTACGCCGTCGGCATTGTCCGGGGCTGGAAGATTCTCGAGGAAAACCTGGCCGGCGTGCGGGAACTGACCAGGGTGAAGAACCAGGAACAGCTTTTCAAGCTTCTCAAAAACGGCCGGATCGATGCGGCGGTCTATGCCCGCAAGGAGGGATGGGGGCTGGTCCACCGGCTCGGCATCAGCGATGCAGTGGCCCTGTCGCCGCCTTTGGCGGTGCGGCCCATGCACCTCTATCTCCACCGCCGGCACGCCGGGCTTGCGCCCCGGCTGGCCGCCGTTTTCCGGAGCATGAAGCAGGACGGCAGCTACGGCGCCATCGCGCGTCAGACCCTGCCGGAGGAAGTGCGCAAGGAGGCCCGGGATGCGCTTCCGTAAGACCATCGCCTCCCGGCTCATGCTGACCGTTCTGGGCAGCAGCCTCCTCCTGGTCGTCGCTGGGGCGGGGCTCCAGTTCGGCCTCGACTATTCCCGCGAGATGCGGCTCCTCAATGCACGGGTGGATGACGTGCAGCGCAGCCATGTCCCGGCCATGGAGAACAGCCTCTGGCTCGCCGACTGGGAGATGCTCCGGGTGCAGGCCGAGGGTATCCAGCGGCTGCCGGAGATCCGTTTCGTGGCCATCGTTGCCGGCGGCCGCCGCCTTGTCGCAGTGGGCAGGGAAGCGGGCGAGGGCGTGGTGCCGCAGGTTTTTCAGCTGCAACACCGCTACAAAGGGGAGATGGTCTCTCTGGGCTCCCTGATCGTCCATGCCGATGTCCAGTCGGTGCGGCAACGGGTGCTGGAGCATTTTTTCCTTCTGCTGGCCGCCCAGGTGGTCATCACCTGCTCCCTTGTCGCCCTGGTTCTTTTCGTTTTCCACCGCCTGGTGGGGCGTCATCTCAAGGCCATGGCCGGATACCTGCGCCGCTTTGAGCCGAGCCGGCTGGAGACGCCGCTGCTGCTCGACAAAAAGAAGGCATCCCGCAACGAAGAGAGGGATGAAATCGACCAGGTGGTCCACTCCTTCAACGCCATGCGGCAGGATCTGAAGCGCACCTTCGATTCCCTGCACCAGGTCAACGTCGAGCTGTTGCGGGAGAACCGCGAGCGGGTCAAGGCCGAGACCTCCCTGCGGGAAAGCGAACAACGCTACGCCATGCTGGTGAACACCATCCAGGAGGTCTTCTGGATGGTTTCCGCCGATTACCGGCAGGTGCTTTTCATCAGCCCCGCCTACGAGGCTGTCTGGGGCCGGAGTTGCGAGAGTCTGCTGGCCGACCCGCGCTCGTGGCTCACGGCGGTGGTGGAAGAGGATCGGCCCGCGGTCGCCGCGGTGATCGATGTCCTCGCCCGGGGGAACGACCTGCCGCCGCAGGCAGAATTTCCCGAATACCGGATCAGGAGACCCGACGGCACCCTGCGCTGGATCAAGGCCAAGGCGGTGCCGCTCCGGGACGAGAGCGGCAGGGTATGGAGCTTCGCCGGCCTCTGCGAGGACATCTCCAGCCGCAAGGAGTCGGAGGAAAAGCTACGACAGGCCCAGAAGATGGAGGCCATCGGCACCCTGGCCGGCGGCATTGCCCACGACTTCAACAACATCCTTGCCGCCATCCTCGGCTATGCCGACCTGATCCGCTACGAGACCGGGGAGACCGATCCCCACCGCAAGCACATCGAGGAAATCATCCGGGCGGGCAAGCGGGCCAAGGCGCTGGTCCAGCAGATTCTCGCCTTCAGCCGCAAGGGCGAGCAGCAGCGGAGGCCGGTGACGGTGGCACCCATCGTCAAGGAAGCGCTGAAACTCCTCCGCGCCTCGATTCCCGCCACCATCGAGATCGTCTCCCAGATCCGCGACCCCGACGGCACCGTGCTGGCCGATCCGGTCCAGCTCCATCAGGTGGTGGTGAACCTCTGCACCAACGCCAGCCATGCCATGGAGGAGCAGGGCGGCACCCTCACCGTTTCCCTGGCGGTGGTCGAGGTCGGGCCGGAGGAGGCGGCCGCCATGGGCGGCCAACCCGGCCGGTTTGTCAGGCTGGCCGTGGCCGACACCGGTTGCGGCATGGACGAGGCAACCCGGCAGCGCATTTTCGACCCCTACTTCACCACCAAGGCATTTGGCAAGGGATCCGGCATGGGGCTGGCGGTGGTGCACGGCATCGTGCAGGGTTCCGGCGGCATGGTGCGGGTGATCAGCGAGGTCGGGACCGGCACCACCTTCGACATCTTTTTTCCCGCGGTCGATCAGCCGGCGGAGCCGGAACCCGCCCTGGCCACCGTGTGTCCGCCGGGCAGCGAACGCATCCTGCTGGTGGACGACGAGCCCGCGGTTGCCGAGACGGCGCAGCAGTGGCTCTCCCGGCTGGGCTATTCCGTCACCGCGGTGAACAGCAGCCTGGAGGCCCTGCGTCTTTTCCGCGACAACCCGCGCGGATTCGACCTGCTGGTGACCGACCAGGCCATGCCGCATCTGCCCGGTTCGGAGCTGGCGCGGCAGGTGCTGGCCATTCGGCCCGATCTGCCGATTCTGCTCTGCACCGGCTACAGCTCCGTCGTCAACGAGGAAAAGGCCAGGGAGATCGGCATCCGCCGCTATGCCTACAAGCCCCTGCAGGGCTCCGAACTGGCCCGCCTCGTCCGGCAACTGCTGGACGAACAGGCTGCGGCCCGTTAGGCGAGGGGGATCGCGGTTGCTCAGCCTGCTTTCTTGACCCAGATGGGGAGATCGGCGGCAAGGCGGACAAAACGGGGATCGCGGTCGATGTCGTTGCTGTTCTTGTGGTTGGCGATGAGCAGGCCGCCCGGCTTGAGCCGCTCCTCGATCATCCGTTCAAAGCGCTGCTGGGGTTCGCGATCGGAAAAGGGCCGGAAGTAGTAGAGCACCTCGAAATCCCCGTAGCGTTCATACTGCCAGATGTCATGCTGTCCCACCTTTTCTTCGCCAAAGAGCTGCCGGGCGATGGAACAGGGGTAGGGGTCTTTTTCAATCCCGTAGACATCAAAGCCAAGCTGTTCCGCAAAGAGCAGGACATTGCCGATGCCGCAGCCGATGTCGAGCAGGGTGGGGCGTGGAGCGGCATCAGGGTCCGCAGGCAGGCCCAGATACTCTTTGGCAAAGCAGAGTTGCGCATAGACCTGGCGGGTGTCCATGGCCACGAAGGGGTATTCGCGGCCGAGATCATTCTGGGTGGCGCGGTTTGATGCGCTGGTGAAGAGGCCGACAAAGCGGTTGATGATGTTGAAGAAGAGGTCGCAATCGGCCACTGCATCGGCAGCCGGGTGGTCCTGTTCGCTTCCCATGGGATTCACCTGCATGGGCGGATCATGGCCCGGAGAGGGCGGCCCGGGCAGCCTCGGCAAGGAAGGCGGCGCCGATGGGCAAAACGCCTTCGTCGAAATCGAAGCGGGGGCTGTGGGCGGATTCCTCTTCATGCCCTGCCTTGCGGGCGCCGAAGCGGACAAAACAGCCGGGCACCTGCTGGAGATAGAAGGAGAAATCCTCCCCGCCGAGGCTCGGCCTGGGTTGGGGGATGACCCCGGCGGCACCCACCACCGCCGCTGCGGCTTGGCGGGCAATGCGGCTGGCGGCCTCGTCGTTCACCACCGGCGGGTAGCCCTCGCTGATGGCCGCCTCCACGCGCACCTGATGGAGTTGTTCCATCGCCGCGCACATCCGGCGGATGCCGGCAAAGAGAAGGGCGCGGGTGGCGGCATCCACGGTGCGCATCGTGCCGGTGAGGATCGTCTCCTCGGCAACGGCATTGGCCGCGCTGCCGCCCTGGATGGTGCCGACGGTCACCACCGCCGGGGCCACCGGGTCGGTCTCCCGCGCAACCAGCGTCTGCATCTGGAGCACCAGGGAGCTGGCGGCCACGATGCTGTCGCGGCAGTCGTGGGGCTTGGCCGCGTGCCCCCCCTTGCCGGTGATGGTGATGCGGAATTCGTCGGTATAGGCGCAGATGATCCCCGGCTGGACCGCGATCTGGCCCACCGGATAAAGGCGCTCGATGTGGCCGCCGAAGATGAATGCGGCTCCCTCCAGCACCCCTCCGGCGATCATGCCCTGGGCGCCGCCATCCGCCTCCTCGGCAGGCTGGAAGATCAGGGCGACCCGCCCTGGCAGCGGGCACTCCTTGAGCAGGCGCGCTGCGCCGAGCAGCATGGCCACATGGCCGTCGTGGCCGCAGGCGTGCATGACCCCCGGACGATCCGAGGCAAAGGGCAGTCCGGTCTGCTCGGCAATGGGCAGGGCGTCGATGTCCGCCCGCAGGGCCACGGTGGGCGATGATTCTTCTCTGCCCAGCCAGGCCGCCACCCCGGTATGCATCAGGCGCCTTGCCCGTGTGATGCCGAGTTCCGCGAGTTTTTCTTCGATAAAGGCCGCGGTGGCATGCTCCTGGTAGCCCAGTTCCGGATGGCGGTGAAGATGGCGGCGGATGGCGGTCATCCATTCGATGCAATCGTGGTCAGGGCGCAGTGGCTTGGTCATGCTCTGAGATGTACCAGAAAACCGCTTCCCATCAAATCAAATAATGGGACGTCAGGGGCTGCGGATGGCGGCTATTTGCCGAAAGGGCAGACTGGATAGCGGCACTGGGGGCAGTTGCGGCACAGGCCGCCGTGGCCCATGGCCGCCAGGGTCTCGCGGGTGATCTTCTGCCCGGCCAGCACCCGCGGCAGGACCAGGTCGAAGACCGTGATCCTGTGAAACATCCCGCAGGCGGGCAGTCCCAGCACCGGCACCGCGCCGATGTGTCCTGCCAGGAACATGGCGCCGGGCAGCACCGGGGTGCCGTAGACGATGTCGCTGGCGCCGGCCGCGGCGATGCCGAGTCGGGTCACGTCATCCGGGTCCACCGACATGCCGCCGCTGGTGACGATGAGGTCGGCTCCTTCATCGAGGCAGTCACGGATGGCAGCGGCGATCCGTTCCACGTCGTCCGGAGCGAAACGCACCGCCGCTACTTCGGAGCCGATGGCCTCCATTTTCTTGCGCAGCACCGGCTCGAAGGCGTCCTTGATCCGGCCGTGGAAGACCTCGTTGCCGGTGATCACCAGCCCGGCTCTGGCGGAGCGCAGGGGCAGCACCGAAAGCACCCCGCCGGCCTCCCTGGCGATCCGCGCCGCCTTTTCCACCATCTGCCGTTTGGCCACCAGCGGGATGAGGCGGGTGCCGCCCACCAGATCATCCTTGGCCACCACGGTGCCGGTGTGCACGGTGGCGCACATCACCTCGCCCAGCAGGTTGAAGCGATAGAGCGCTTCGGTATTGATCTGAAGAAGGCCGGAACGGGCTGCGTGGAAGCTGATTTTTCCCTCCACCACGTCGCTGGGGTAGGTGACGCCCGGCCCGGCCAGCGCCTGGGCCATCAGCACGGCGGCCTCATTTTCGTGGATGTCGTCGGCGGTCAAATCCAGCACGTAGATGTGCTCCTTGCCCAGCCGCTTCAGATGGCCGACATCCTCGGGCCGGATGATGTGTCCTTTTCTGAAGGCGCGGCCCTTGAACTCGCCCTGCCGGATCTCGGTCACGTCGTGGGGCAGGATCATGCCCACTGCCTCGTCTACGGGAACGGTTTTGGCCATGGTTTCATCCGTTGTGTTGGTAATAGCGGCCAAAGGCGCAGGGGCGGCAGAGGGTCCGGCCCTCCTGCACGACCTCGCGGCAATCCTGGACCCAGTCGCCGCACGCCTCGCAGCGCACGCGCCTGAGCGGCCGGCCCGGCATGTCCTCCGGCGGCACTTGGATCGTCACAGGCTGGATTCGGAAGAGTTCGTTCTCCGGCATGATGCGGTATGCCTCCAACTGCTGGCGATAGCGGTCGCCGATCTCGGGGCAGTAGTTCTTGGCCGTTTCCCGGGCCTCTTCCAAGGCGGTGATCCGCACCGCCTTGCCGGTTTTGAGATTGACGAAGGTGGCGGCCATGATGCCGTAATCGAGCCACTTGAGGGAACGTTTGCCCAGGGTGCAGCCGGTGACGCTCTGGATGGCGTCGGTGGCGCAGCGGTCGATCTCCACCAGCACGTAGAAATCCTTGCGTTCCCTGCCGCGGGGATCGCTGATGCCGATCTCGCGCAGGCCGACCATGGCCAGGCGGACGCCGATCACCTGGCCGGCGCAGATATGGCCGTGGATGGCGGTGGATCTGTCGAGGAGTTCTTCAAAGGTTTCCATGGAAGTCCTGCTGAATAAGGGAAAAACTGACTGGCAGCGTAGTCGAAAAGAACGGCGAATGCAAGGCGGGAAGGGAGGATGTAATGCCTCCCCTTGCGGGGAGGCATTACATTGCGACATTCACCCATTCCGGCTAGGTAAGTGAATGTCTTTGGAGGGGGCTTGGGGGCCTTCCATGGGAGGAAGGCCGAAAAAAAGAACTACGTTTGGGCTTCCTCCTACTTAAGCAATCGTCATGCCATGGTGCGTATTTTTTGCAATATGTTGATATGACAGAGAAAATACAGATGGCGCGCCGGCTGGCGGAGCAGGGGACTGAAGCGCCTGTGAGTCATCGATGACCCGCAGATAAAAATTCGTCACATATCTGTTTGAAATAACGAAGAAAAAGCTCTTGGGTCACGAATGACCCATGAAGCGACTAATTGATCCCGTACTGCCGCATCTTGCGGAAAAGGGTTTTGCGCGAGATGCCCAGCAGCGAGGCGGCCCGACTGCGGTGCCAGCGGGTCTGGTGTAGCACTTCGATGATCTGCTCTTTTTCAAAGGAGGCCATGGCGTTCTGCAGGCGTCCTTCCGTCTCCGGGGAAGACGTGGTGGTCTCGCTGGCCGCGGCCGGCGCCGGGATGGCGGAGGGGCGTTGCGCCTCGGCGCTGAAATCGAGCCGGCCCAGGGTCAGGTAGCGGTGCAGCACGTTCTGGAGTTCGCGGACGTTGCCCGGCCAGTGGTGGGATAACAGCCGTCGCATGAGGTCGTCGCCCAGTTCCGGCATGGGCTGCCCCATGGAGAGATTGCGGACAAAATGGGAGGTCAGCAGGCCGAGGTCGTCCTTGCGGTGCCTGAGCGGCGGCAGGTGAACGGGAATGACATGGATGCGGTAGTAAAAATCCTTGCGGATCTTGCCTTCCCGCACCAGCTCCTCCATGTCGCGGCTGGTGGCGCCGATGATGCGCAGGTCGGGCAGGTGGGTCTCGCGGCCGCCCACCGGGCAGAAGCCGTTGCCCTCCAGCACGCGCAGGAGCTTGACCTGCATCCCAAGGCTGATGTCGCCGATTTCGTCGAGGAAGAGGGTACCGCCGTCGGCGCGGTCAAGATAGCCTTCGCGGTCGGTGGCGGCACCGGTGAAGGCTCCCTTCCTGTAGCCGAAGAACTCGCTCTCGATGAGGGTTTCGGGAATGGCGCTGCAGTTGACCGCGACAAAATTGCGATGCGCCCGGCTGCTCAGTTCATGGATGGTCTTGGCCACCAGCTCCTTGCCGGTGCCGGATTCGCCGTAGATGATGACGTTGGCGTTGCTGCCCGCCGCCTTGGCGATGGTGGTGTAGACCTCCTGCATGGGCTGGCTTTTGCCGATGAGGTGGCCCATCTGGAAGTTGTTGGCGAGCAGCGCCGACTGCTTCAGGTGGTTGGCCTGCAGAGCCGGATGGGCGCCGTACTTGGGATCCCAGGAAAGAAGCTGGCCGGAGAGGTCGTGGAGGGTCTCCACGGCGCCGATGATGTTGCCGCGGTCGTCCAGGACCGGGGCCGCCATGAAATAGAGGTTGAGCGGCCGGCCGCACATGGTGAAGGAGTCGTATGCCTCCCAGGCGTTGGGGATGATTTTGGACTGGCCGGGATGCTTTTCCTTGTACAGCTCCAGGAACTGTTTGATGTCGTTGCGGAGGATGAGGTCGGCCACCAGGGGGCGCTTGCGGGTGTAAAAGGGTTCCCAGTGGCGGTCGGTGCCGATCATCTCGGCGGCCTTGAGGCCGGTCATCAACTCGCACGCCTTGTTCCAGTAGGTAATGCGATTGTTGATGCCCACGGCGAACTGGGGCAGCGGCGAACAGTCAAGTACCTCGAACATGATTCCACTCCTTGCCGGCAAGGGGTTGTCGCGATGGCAGCGGATTGGGGCAGCGCGAGCCGTTGGCGTCGCGGTCGGTGGTGGTGCCGCGACGCATTTTCCCGGTAACTATAAATCGGAAGGCGTTTTTTTGCAAATCTTCCGCCGGGGGGCGCATCGCCGGGCGGAGCAGGCGAGGGCGGCAGCGAGGCGTTTATTCTTCCTTGATGGCGTTCAGTGGTTCCAGGCGCGCCAGGCGGATGGTCGGCATGGCGGCGCCGGCGAGGCAGACGGCAATGCCGGCCAGAAGGGCCGCGAGGCTGAGCAGCAGGGTGCCCGCGTTCAGGGCGGAAACCGCTCCCAGCTTGCTGAGCAGGTTGAAGTCGCTGGCCAGGTAGCGGATCAGGACATGGCCGACGGCAATGCCGATCAGGCCGCCGAGGCTGCTGATGATGGTCGCCTCCAGCAGGAAGATGCGCATGATGTGACCCTGCCGGGCGCCGATGGCGCGCAGGATGCCGACTTCGCGGCGCCGCTCGTTGGCCATGGCGGTGAAGGTGGACCAGGCAAGGAGAACGGCGAGGGTGGCGGAGATGAGAATGGTGATGGAGAAGACCCGGGTGATGTCCTTCAGGGTGTTGCGGACCCCGGCGCCAATGTCGCCGCGGGTCATGATGCCGATGGTGGGGTTGATCTTGCGGATGTCCGCCACCACCTTTTCCGCATCGGCGCCCTCCCTGAGCCTGATGAAGATGATGGAGATGGTGCCGTGCTTGTAGTCGCCCATGGCGGTCTCGGAGATTCTGCCGAGGTCGTCGAGGCGCATGAAGACGCCGCGGTCAAGACCGGTGTTGGTCCGCTGCAGGTGGCCCACCACCTTGACCCCCTGCCCGAAGAGGCTGGCGGTGTTGATGAGGCCGAGGTACTCATAGACGTAGCTGCCGACATAGACCTCGCCCGAGGTGAGTTTTGGCGGGCCGACCTCAAGCCAGGGCGCGATCACGAAGTCGTGGTCCGGGTCGTAGGCAATGACCTGGCCCTCGTCGATGCTGCAGCAGCCGGAGGAGAGGGTGTTGAGATAGACGTGGTAGGTGGCCTGCCTGATCTCGGGCAGGTCGCTGACCGACTCGAAAACGAACTTGTCCATGTAGAAGCTTTTGATCTTGCTTTCCAGGATGAATTCCTCGGCATTGCCTTTGGCCTCCGAGGGCACCAGCACGATGTCCGCCCCCAGCTTCCGGGCCGCCGCCTCGATGTCTTCGGTGACCGCCCGGTTGAAGAGCAGGGCAAAGACCAGCAGCGCCACCAGCAGGGCGACGGCCAGCACCAGCACCACGTTGCGGAAGAGCTTGCGGGTGACGCCTTTCCAGGCGATGGCCGCGATGGAGGCGGCAGGGGCGTTCGGCATGACGGGAGTCCTTCCGGGAGAAGCATGATGCGAAAAGCCGGAGGGCGCGAACGCCCCCCGGCTTCGGAAAACAGCGATTGCGGCGAGGTGCCTTATTTCTTCTTGGCGACCTTGCCAGCCTTGGCCCAGTTGACGTCCAGGCCGCAGAGAACCGCGTGCGGGGCGTCGTCGCCGGTGCCGAGCTGTTCGTCGTGGCACTTCAGGCAGGCGGAGGTCGGCTTGCCGGTGAACTTTTTGGCGGCGACATCGTAGAGCTTCAACTGGCCGTCCATGCGCCACTCGCCGTCCTTCGGGCTGGTCGGGTCTTCGCAGCCAGGCAGGATCGCCTTGGTGCGGGAGGTGATCATTACGTACTTGCTGTCCGGAGTGAAGATGGCGTCGTGGGTCTCTTCCAGCTTCTCCATGGTCTCGGCGTCGATGACCTTGAGGGTCTTGGCGTCAACCAGGAAGAGGATGTCGCCGGTGGCGTTGGCGATCAGCTTGCCGTCCGGCGAGTAGTACTGGCGGAAGCTGATGGTCTTCTTGGCGTTGCCGTCGGCAATGCCCTTGCGCAGCACCTTGACCTTGCCCTGCTCCAGGGCCTTGGCGTCCAGCGCGAACATGTGCATCTTGCCCACGCCATCGCCCAGTTCCTTGTTCTGCTGGGTCACGTCCGCTTCGTTGACTGTGAGGAGCACCTCCTTCATGTCCGGCGAGTTGATGCCGTGCATGTACTTGTAGCCCTTCTTGATGTCGGCGTCGGTGCCTTCAAAGAAGATGTTGTGCTTGACCGACATGTCCTTCTTGGAGATGACGGTGAGGTAGCCCGGTTTGTTCATGGAGATGGGCATGAAGTAGTTCGGGGTCTGGGCCGAGGCGCAGTAGCCGGCCTTGGTGCTCAGGGTGCCGGCCGGTACCGGGAAGGTCTTGTCAACCATGACTTCGCCGGTCTTCAGGTTGGTCTTGCCGTAGTGGTACGAGTTGCTGGCCTTGGCATCCGGCTTGTAGGTGGACCAGTAAATGATGTTGCTGTTCTTGTTGTCGATGCGGGCATCATGGAAGGGGTGGGTGTTGCCGTCACCGATGTCGATCTTGTCGAGTTCGCTGAGGGTGATGGGGGTCTCCGCCTTGGGGTCGATCTTGAAGACCGCCTTGGCGAAATGGCCGCCCATGCCGGCGATGTACGCCGTGCCGGCATAGTTCTCGGCGTCGGCCGCCGCGGTGAGACCAATGATCCCCGCGGTCATGGCGCCGGCGACCATGGTTTTGAACCAGATGCTTTTCGAGATTCTCATGTGTTTTCCTCCCTGGGACGTGTGATGAAACAACAAATATCCGCCAACCACTGGCATAGACTGACTTTCGTGCAACGGCACGGCAAAGCAATACCGGCGCAGGCGAAAAATCCGGCGGCTGTCGGCTCACAGCCGCCGGAAATCAGTCCTTATACTTGAATTTTAATACCACTCTGTGGCAGTTTCGCAACTGCTTTTTCAAAGAGTGAAGCGAATTGAACATACCGACTTTGCCATATTTTGCAAGGCCAATGTGGCAGGTTGCCGTAAAGCGGCCTGCACGGCCCGATGTTTCAAGGTGCAACAGGGGGTCGGCCGGCCGACGGAGTTTTTCCGCGAGCCTCTTGAGAATATTGGCTGTTTCGCGTATGGTGCAGTCGATCGAAAAAGACGGGCAGCCGGTTCCGGCTGCCAGGAGCGACAATCAGCACCATGACGGGCAGGGGTGTCACCATGGCGGAACTCATCGGATGCCGGAATCTTTCGAAACGCTATGCGGCCGAGGGCCGGCAGGTGGCTGCGGTGGAAGGGGTCAACCTCCGCGTGGACCGGGGTGATTTTGTGGTGATCCTCGGTCACTCCGGCTCGGGCAAGACCACGCTCCTCAGCCTCATTGGCGGCCTCACCACGCCCGACAGCGGCGAGGTGGTGGTTGACGGCGTGGAGAACTGGCACCAGGGCGACAATGCCCTTTCGGTCATGCGCAATCGCAAGATCGGGTTCATCTTCCAGTTTGCCAGCCTCATCCCCTCGCTCACCGTGCTGGAAAACGTGCTGCTGCCCCTTGCCTTCGGTGATTCGGCCAAGGCTGGCCGCGAGCAGGCCATGGAGATGCTCGCCCTGGTCGGCCTGAGCGACAAGGCCAACGTCTTTCCGGCCCAGCTTTCCGGCGGCCAGCAGCGGCGGGTGGCCATTGCCCGGGCCTTCATCAACAGCCCAGAGGTGATTCTGGCCGACGAGCCCACCGGCGACCTCGATGAGGAGACCGAACGGGAGATCCTGGCGCTTTTCCGCAGGTACAACGAGCAGGGGACCACCTTTCTGGTGGTGACCCACAACAACGACCTTGCCGCCACCCAGGCCAATCCCCGGATTTTCTCCATGCGGCAGGGCGTGCTGGAGGAGGCGGCGTAACCGATGCCCCTGACCCGTTTCCCCGGGCGCCTGGTGGCGGTGTTCGTGCTGCTGTTCCTTGCCGCCTGCAGCGGCGGCAGGCAGGAGAGGCCGCTGAAAATCGGCGATCAGGCCCCGATCTTTACGGCACGCGACCTCGACGGCCAGACGATTTCCCTGGCTGCCTGGCGGGGCAAGCCGGTGATCCTGCGCTTCTGGTCCACGGACTGCAAATACTGCCGGGCCGACACTCCGATTTTTAACACCTATTTTGACAAGTACCGTGAGCGCGGCCTCCGGGTCGTCTACATCAGCCGCAACCCGGACGAAAAGACGGTACGCGATTTTGTCGCTGATCTCGGCATCCGCTTTCCGGTGGTCATCGACGCCAAAGGCGAACTCGCCGCCCTCTATCACGTGAAGATCGACCCCCAGACCATCGTCATCGACCCGCAGCAGAAGATTGTGGCCGCCATCCTGGGCGGAGTGAGCGAGGCGGAGTTGCAGAAACTGCTGGGTACCTATCTGTAAAAGGAGGACGCATGAAAACAGTCCTGATCGCACTGTTGCTGTTCCTTGCTGTTCCAACCCTGAGTCTGGCTGAGCCGGCCGCCACAATTGGCGCCAGGGAGCGCTGTCCGGTCTGCGGCATGTTCGTGGCCAAGTACCCCAACTGGATTACCCAGGTGCGTCTCGCTGACGGCACGGTCCGCTATTTCGACGGCATGAAAGATCTCCTGGCCTACCATTTCCAGCCAGCCCAATATGGCGGCAAGGAAGGAACCATCCGCGAGATCTGGGCCAAGGACTATTACACCCTGGCGTGGCTCGACGCCCGTGCCGCTTTTTTCGTGGCGGGCAGCGACGTCTATGGCCCCATGGGGGTTGAGTTCATCCCCTTTGTCAGCGAAAAGGCAGCCCAGGCCTTTGCCAGGGACCACCATGGCAAGCAGGTGCTGCCCTTTGCCGCCATCACCGAAGAGCTGGTCAACACCCTGCGCACCGGCCAGCAGATGCGGCATTGAACGATGCGGCCGGCCAGTCTGCTGCTGCTGATCGTTTTCCTGCTGCTCGCGGCTGACGCCGCGCTGCTTGCCGCGGGCCAGAGCCGGCGGGAGGCGCTGGACCGGAATCTGCCGCTCATCCACACCGTAACCGCTGCCCTGGGAGTAAGCGATCTCTGTGTCGCCACCGAGGCGCGCTATACCCGCCATCCCGCGGTGAGCGATCCGCTGGCGCCCTTCATGGACCACCCGGCTGCCATGGAACACTTCCCCACCGGCTCCTTCTGGACGCCGCCCGGCCGTCCATGAACGCCACTCTCGAAAAGCACATCAACATTCTCGACTACGCGCTCTCCTCCCTCTGGCGCCGCCGGCTCAAGAATGGCGCCATCATCGTGGTCTTTGCCTCGGTCATCTTCCTCATTGCCTCGTTTCATTTGGTGGCCGGGGCGCTGACCGAGACGGCGAGCCGGGTGCTGGCCGCCGCGCCGGAGATCACCATCCAGCGCATGTCCGCCGGCCGGCAGGAGGCGATTCCCCTTGTCTACGGTGATCGTTTGCAGGAAATTTTCGGCATTCGCGCCGTGGTGCCGCGGGTCTGGGGCTATTATTTCGACGAGGTGCGGGGCGCCAATTACACCGTGCTCGGCATGGCCTCCGGCATGCCGGAGAGCGACGAACTGGGGCGGGCTGTGCAAGGCAGCGTAACGAATCTTGCCGCGCAGGGCAGGGTGGTGCTGGGTCGCGCGGCTGCCGACACCCTCGATCTGCAACCCGGCCAGCTTTTTTCCTTCTTCCGGCACGACCTCTCGCTCAAGGCCATGACCGTGGCCGGCATCTTCCGGGCGGAGACCGAACCCGTCACCGCCGACCTCATTGCCATGCCCATCGCCGATGCCCGCGACCTCTTCGGGATTCCCGCCACCCATGCCACGGACCTCTGCGTTTACGTGGCCAACCCCGCCGAGATCGCCACCATCGCCGAGAAGATATCACAACTCCTGCCCGATACCCGGGTGGTCACCCGGTCCCAGATCCAGAAGACCTATCAGGTGGTCTTTGGCTGGCGCAGCGGTTTTGCCTCGGTCTGCCTGCTGGCCGCCTTGGCGGCTTTTGCCATTCTGGCCTGGGACAAGGCCTCGGGTCTCTCGCCGGAGGAGCGGCGTGAGATCGCGATCCTGAAAATCCTGGGCTGGGAGACCTCGGACGTGCTGGCCCTCCGTTTCTGGGAGGGCGGGCTGGTGGCGGGGCTCGCCTTTCTTCTTGGCACCACCCTGGCCTATCTCCACGTGGTTTTTGGCGGCGCCGCGCTCTTCAAGCCGGTGATGGTGGGATGGTCGGTTCTCCGGCCAACGCTGTCTCTGGCGCCGCAGGTGACGGCAAAAGAGGTGCTGCTGCTGCTGGCCTTCACCGTGCTGCCGTATCTCGCGGTCACCGTGATCCCGGCCTGGCGTGCGGCCAGCGTGCCGGCGGAATCGGCCCTGAGCGGGTGAGACCATGCTGATCGAACTCGAAAAAGTGACAAAAATTTATAACCAGGGGCAGCCCAACGAGGTGCAGGCCCTGACCGACGTCTCGCTCGCCATCCCGCCCCAGGCCATGGTCTGCCTCAAGGGGCCGAGCGGGTCGGGCAAAAGCACCCTTCTTTCCATTATCGGCTGCATCTTCGCGCCCACCAGCGGCCGGGCCACTGTTGGCGGCAGGGCGCTGGCCCGGCTGCCGGACAGATTCCTCACCGTGCACCGCCGCGCCACCATCGGCTTTATCTTCCAGCGTTTCAACATTCTGCCGACCCTTTCGGTGGCGGACAACATCTCCCTGCCGCTCTTGCCGCTGGGGGTTTCTCCCAAGGCGCGACGGGAGCGGGCCGGTGTGTTGATGGATCAGCTCGCCATCCGTCACCGGGAGCACTTTCCGGCCGGCCAGGTCTCTGGAGGCGAGTTGCAGCGGGTGGCCATCGCCCGGGCGCTCATCAACGATCCGCCCATCATCTTGGCAGACGAACCCACGGCCCATCTCGATTCCCGCCTGAGCCGCGAATTCATGCAGATCATGGCCGACCTCAAAGAGGCCGGCAAGACCATCGTCATCACCTCCCACGACCCGCTGGTGACCGAGCATCCGGCCATCGACCGGGTGATCGGGGTCAAGGACGGCTGCCTCGATGTTCCTTAACTCCTGGAGCCTGGCGCTTACCCTCACCAGCATTGCCGCCCTGGTGCTGGGTGGTGTTGCCTGCCGGACCGCGATCCGGGTGCTGCGCCACTGGAACCAGGCCAGCGACAGCGAACGCCAGATCCGGCTGGAAGGGGAGATCTGGCTCTCCTCCACCCTGGTGGCCTACGCTCTCGGTTTCCAGGTCGTCTCGCTCGTGCTTTTCGTGCTGGCGGCCGACGAATTCTGCCAGGTGATCGTCGGCGCCATGTGCGCCACCGGCGCCCTGCTCGCCAACAGCCATGGCATGCCGGCCCTGCTGGTGAAACTGGCGGGCGTCTTTTTTTACGGTTTCTGGATCGTGCTGCACCAGTTCGACATCCGTTCCGAGTCCTACCCCCTGGTACGGGCCAAGTACCTCTACCTGCTGGCCCTCTACCCGCTGATGGCCGGGGATTTTGCCCTCCAGACCATGCATATCGCCGGGCTCGAACCGGACATCATCACCTCCTGCTGTGCCGTGGTCTTTGGTGCTGCCACCGGCGACGGGCCGAATCTGCTGGACATCGGTTCGGAGGAGCTGCAACTGGTCCTCTATTATTCGACCATGGTGCTTCTTGCCGTTGTGGGTGGCGTCCTCCTCTGGCGGCGGAAGCGGTGGCTCCAGGCCTTTTACGCCGTGGTCTGGTTCTGGTTTTTCGGCCTGGCCCTGGTGGTGATCACCATGGTGATCTCTTCCTATATCTACGCCATGCCCTATCACCACTGCCCCTTCTGCATCCTCAAGCCGGAATACCATTCCATCGGCTTCGGAATCTACACGACGCTGATTGTCGGGACTTTCCTGGGGATTTCCGCGGCAGTGGTGGAACCGTGCAGGAGGCGGGAGGGGCTTGGGGCGGTGGTGGAAAACTATCAGCGGCGGGCGGTGCAGGCGTCGCTGGTCCTGCTGCTTCTCTTCGGCCTGCTCACCAGCTACCATTACGTTCTTTACATGGCAGCGGGCGGCGAGGTTTAGCCGCGCCGTCCGGTCAGGCCGTGGCCGAAGCCGGGATGCCGGTCAATGCCGTTTACAGGGTGGCGGCCTTGGGGTTCGGCTTGGTGCCGTCGCCGGTGGCAGCCTCCCGCGCCTTCTTCATCGCCTGGATATAGACCTCGCACCCTTCGCACTGGCTCAGCTCCTTGGCGCAGGCCGTGCTGGCCCGCTGCCAGCAGGGCACGGAGCGGTCGATGTAGGCCGAGCACTTGTCGCGCCTTTCCGGCGGGCACTTGGTCATTTCCCAGCAGGGCGTGAGTTCGAGGAGCATCTTGATGCCGGGGATGCTGATCCCCTTGTCGTGGATCAGGGTCCGCAGGCAGCGGATCCATTCGATGTCGTTGTTGGAGTAGTAGCGCTTGTTGCCCTGGCGGGCCGGCTTGATCAGCCCTTCCTCCTCGTAGATGCGGAGGGTGCGCGGATGCACGTCGAGCAGTTTGGCGGCGACGCTGATGGGGTAGATCGGGGCGCTGTGGTCGACTGTCATTATCCTCTCCAGGGAATTGAAAACTCCACACAGGCCGGCTTTTTACGAAAAGTATGACCAGAAGCCGGGGACAATTGTCAACAAAAAGCTGACCTCTTGCCTTTCCGGCCGGCTCCCTTCGGGGATCACCGGCCGGAAAAGGTTCGCGCGGTTACTTGTGCCCTCGCAGGATTTTCAGAATCTCCGGCGCCGGCTCATCTTCGGCCAGGATGATGTGGCAGGTCTCGCAGTCCATGGAAATGGTGCCGCCCGCCTTGGTGGTGTGGCCGTCGTCGTGGCAGCGGAAGCAGCCGGATTCGTTCTTGTGGCCAAGGAAGCTGGGATAGGTGTTCCAGCCGATCTTCATGCCGGGGAAGACGTTTTCCGCATAAGCCTGCTGCACGCCGGCGATGGCCTCTTCGATCATGACGATGTTGTTCTTGTAGAGCGTCGGGTACTTCTCCTGGTACCAGGCGCGCAACTGGGTGGCGATGGCGTTTTTCGCCTCCTCCGTGGAGGCATATTCCCTGTTCACGGCCACCAGGGCCTGCTGTTTGATGAAGGGCAGGTCGGTGGGTATCCTGCCGGCGAGGAGTTTCTGGTCGAGCGCCTCGTCCGCCGAGAGGTAGATGTGGGTCGGCCGGTTGTGGCAGTCCACGCAGTCCATCACTCGCACCCCGCCTTCATGCTTCCCGTCTGCTGCGGGTTCCGTCACCGTGTCCGCGGCAAAGACGATCTTGGTGCCATCAAGTTTTTCCAGCACCACCTCGCTGATCTGCTGCCGGCCACGGTCGGTGTGGGTGTAGGTGATCTTGTTCTCCGGCGCCACATGCCAGTGGATACCGTGGGCCTGCTGGCCGCGGTAGCCGCCGTGGCCCACCTTCATGAGCAGCACGGTCTGGACGTGGGTATTTTTTTCATCGGCCAGATATTTGTCCTTCACGTAGAGTTTCTCGCCATGGAAGAGTTCGGGCCGGTGGCATTCCTCGCAGGTTTCCCTGGCCGGGCGCAGACCGTGGACCGGGGTTTCGATGGGCCGGCTGTAGGTGTTGAGCGCCACGGCGAAAAGCTGGCGCACGCCGGATATCTTCGATTTGGCGAACCACTGGGCGCCGGAGCCGATGTGGCATTCGACGCATTTGACCCGCGAATGGGGAGAGTTCTGGTAGGTGGTGTATTCCGGCTCCATCACCGTATGGCAGAACTGGCCGCAGAAAGCGACCGACTCGGTGTAGTGGTAGCCGGCATAGGAAAGCAGCAGCACGATGAAGATGTTGAGCAGCGTGAGCCCGGTGGCCAGCATGATGAGTTTGCGCACCCGGCTGAACTTGTCCGGGGCGGTGAACTGTTCCTTGAGATACTCAAAGGTGAAGAGGCCCACCTCCTCTTTGCCCTTGAAGAAGAAGAGGCCGAGGAAGACGAGCACCAGGCCGAGGAGAAAGGTGGGCCCGAGGACCATGTAGATGATGAAGCCGAAATAGGGATTTTCCACCACCCCCATCATGTCGAGCATGGTGGCCACCAGCAGCACCGGAAAGATGAGGGTGGCAATGATGGCGCCCACCAGCGAGACTCTGCTCCGGGCAATACCGCCGAAAAACGCTTTGATGATGTCCGTGACCTGAATCAAAGTTCTCTCCTCCCCCGTCGTGGTCTGTTGTTTCAGGTGCGGTTCCCATGCCGCGCCACTGATACTTTGTGGTATAGCATAGCTGGTTTAAAGGAAAAAACAATGCAATTTTAACAGGTTAACCTGTATTTTGAGCTGTCAGCATTCTGGATAGCCCTGTTGTCCGCATTATAGCACATTGTGGTTTCCGGTTGGGACGCGGAGATAATGGATGGGGCGACGACAAGAAAGAAGTCAGGCAGCCGCGGTTCTGGCAGGCTTTTCCGTGCAGTGGGCCGAAGCCGGACAGATATTGCAGGCGTGCAGGAGCGATTCCCCGGTTTCGATCTCGGCGGAGTCCCCGGTGGCGTCGCTGGATTTCTTCCGGGAACACTCGAAGATGATCTCCGTCTCCTCCCGGTCGAGGGTCTCGGTCTGGAGCAGAATCTCGGCCAGGTGGCGGAGAAATTCGCGCTCGCGGGAAAGAATGGCATGGGCGTCATGGTAGCAGTTTTCCACCAGCTTCTTGACCTCGTGATCGATGTGGCGGGCGATATTTTCACTGTGGGCGGTGGAGGCCATGGTGTTGCCCAGAAACATGCCATCGTTCTTGGCATAGGCCAGCGGCCCGATCACCTCGTTCATGCCCCATTGGCTGACCATGCGAATGGCGATTTCGGTGGCGCGGAGAAGGTCGTCCTCGGCGCCGGTGGTCTGCTGCTGGAGTCCGATCTCTTCGGCGGCGCGGCCTCCCATCAGGATGGTGATGCGGCTGCGCAGGTAGGTTTTTGAATAGGCGTGGCGGTCGTTGAGCGGCAGCTGCTGGGTATGCCCCATGGCCCTGCCGCGGGGGATGATGGTGATCTTGTGGATGGGGTCGCTTTCCGGCATGAAGCGGGCGACAATGGCGTGGCCGGCCTCATGATAGGCCATGGTGCGGCGGTCGTTTTCGCTGATCACCAGCCCCTTGCGCTCGACGCCCATGAGGAGGCGGTCCTTGGCCCGCTCGAAATCCTCCATTTCGATGGCGCTCTTGTTGGCGCGCGCGGCGATGAGGGCGGCCTCGTTCACCAGGTTGGCGAGTTCGGCGCCGGTGAAGCCGGGGGTGTTGCGGGCGATTTCATAGAGATCCACCGTCGGGGCGACGGTGACACGCCGGGCATGCACCTCGAGGATATTGAGCCGCCCCTTGACGTCCGGCGGCAGGATGGTGATCTGGCGGTCGAAGCGGCCGGGGCGCAGCAGTGCCTGGTCGAGGATGTCGGGCCGGTTGGTGGCGGCCAGCACGATGATGGTGTCGTCCCGGCCAAAGCCGTCCATTTCGACCAGCAGGGCATTGAGCGTCTGGCTGCGTTCGTCCTGCCCGCCCACGGCTCCAGGTCCTGTCCGGTGGGCACCGACCGCGTCGATCTCGTCGATGAAGACGATACAGGGCGTGTGCTGCTTGGCCTCGCGGAAAAGGTCGCGCACCCGCGAGGCGCCGACGCCGACGAACATCTCGACGAAGTCGGAGCCGCTGAAGCTGTAGAAGGGAACCCCGGCTTCGCCGGCAATGGCCTTGGCCAGCAGGGTCTTGCCGGTGCCCGGTGGTCCTTGGAGGAGCACGCCTTTGGGGATGCTCGCCCCCAGACGGCTGAACCGCTGCGGGTCCTTCAGAAACTCGATGATTTCGATCAGTTCTTCTTTGGCCTCGGGGATACCGGCCACGTCCGCGAAGGTGACCGGCTTCGTCCCCGTCGCCGGCGGGATTGCCCGGTCTTTGGCAAAATCGGAGGGCTCCTCGGTCTGGTGGCGGGAACGCCGGTTGATGACGAGCCAGACGGCGAGCAGCAGCGCCATGGGGAGGGTGATGGTCGCGATGTTCCAGAAGGGCGAAGGCTGGTCGGAATCGGTGGTGATGGCGATCTTTTTTGCCATGAGCTGCGGCATCAGGGAGGCGACATCAGGCGAGAAGGTGGTGAAGGTGCGACCGTAGATGTCGACCACCGTGACGGTGCCGCCTTTGAGGTGCACTTCGACGACTTCGTTGTTCTCGAGGCTGGCAAGGAACTCGTTGTATTTGATGGGGGGCAGCTTCTGTTCGAGGGTGTAGAAGAGATAGCCGGCGGCGCCGAAGAGGGCCAGAATGGCGAGGATGATGGTGTTCTGGATGATCCGTCCCATGCGTGTCAGTGACTCCGGCGCCAGAAGGTGGGGGGTATTTTCCCCATCTTACCGGAAGGTCTTGCGCGGTGCCAAGAAAAAGAAAAAGCCCGGTGCCAGTGCTCCGGGCCTTGGGTGGATGGTGTGGGCGAAAAGGTGCTCTCGCGGCGTTCTCTTCACCCGCCGCCGAGGGCGGAGACCCATCCTCGCAGCAAACCCGCCACGCTGCCGCTCTGGACGAGGCCGACGATGAGGCAGACAAAGCCCCCCATCCCGACCGCGGCGCCTGCAAACAGCAGGATTCCCACCCCCGTCCGCGAGATATCCTCATCGATCTCCGCGGAACGGGGTGGAGACGGTCGCAATGTTCCGGCCTTTTTGCGTGCCTTTGCGATGGCAATGGCAATGGCGTCTTTCATGACGGTAGCCGCTCCCGCGTCGGGGTTATACGCCGGTGACGGCGGTAACCCATGCCCGTGCCAGGGCAATCGGGCCGCCACTGGCGATCATGCCGCCGACAAAGCAGGCAACCGCCCACAGGCCGACCAGGGAAGAAGCGACGCCGAGGGTGGCCAGCGCTCCCCTGGAAACGTCTGTCTTTGCCGTGGCCTGTTCGGTGACGCGGGTACGTGTCAATGCGATGTTCTTCATGATCGGCCTCCTCTCGTCGTTGTTTCCTTGCGCACACAGCATCGTACTGCGGGCCTTTCCTGATTTTCATTATAAGCATTGCGCCGGTGATCGCAATAGAAAAAAGCAAATAATTATAAATAGTTACATGACAACAATGGCTGTCAGCATCCGGGGAGAAAGGGATGGTCGCATTTTGTTCAAAAAAAGAACGCGAATGCTGACATCTGTTGTTGTCAGCTCGGTTGGCTGGGGTGTGATCCACGGCAACTGGCGCGACGGCACGTCAAAAGAGGTGATTCCCGGCTGGCGGGAGGAAGAATGGCCTTTCCGGCCGGGCAGTTCCTTTTTCAGGGAGGTTTTTAGGGCGACACTATGGTTGCATGAATGCGACTCTATTGTTGCAACGGTGTTGCATCAATGCGACACCGTTCCGTGGCACAGCCTCCTCTTCGCTGGTAATGATCTGTTTTTTCAGTGAAAAAAATAATCGCGGCAGATGGCATGCTCTGTGCTTTCTTCTCCAGCAGAGGGTCGCGTTGCCCCGGTCCGTGGAGTCTCTCTTCTCACTTTTGCAAGGAATCGGGGCTGGGCCGGAAACGGCCTGATTCGTCCAGGAACGCTTCATCATTTTCATGATTCGTATAACTTTTCTGGAGGAGAGTGGCATGGGAAAAAGAACGGGAAAGAGGGTGCTGTTGCTGTGTTTCGCCATGAGTGTTTCGTGGTGGCATGCGCCGTGTTATGCCATCGAAAATTCCGAATGCATTGCCTGCCATGGGGACGAGGGCCTGCAGCGCAACGTGGAGAACACCTATGCCTCAACCTATGCCCGGGTCAACCTGGCGGTGGATGAGGAACGCTTCCAGCACTCGGCGCACCACCTCAGCGGCATTGCCTGTGTTGATTGTCATAGCGACATCAAGAAGCTCGATTACAACCAGGAGGTTCCCCACCCCAAGCGGCTCAAGGAGGTGGATTGCACCACCTGCCATGGGGAGCAGGGCCATACCTTCATCCACAGCGTGCATGGCGAGGTTCGGGGCAAGGGCATCATCATGCGCTGCTATGCGTGCCACGACTACCACTACTCCACCCACCAGGAGGCGCTCTACGTGACGGAGCGCAATCAGAAATGCCTTCAGTGCCACAATCCCTATCAGTCCCACGACTGGCTGCCCCAGAAGAAGGCGCATTTCGACTTCACCCAATGCACCGCCTGCCATGCCACCAAGGTTCCCCATCATTTTCATCTGACCTTCTACGATCTCGGCGGCAAGAAATTCCTCAGCGGCGACGAGGTGCTGCGGGCCCTCAAGGTGGAGCATGATGGTTTCATGCCGCTGATCGACCAGAACAGGAACGCCACCATCGACACCGCGGAGCTCGACAATCTGGTCCTGCTGCTGCGCCAGAAGGGGTTGCACACCACGGTCCACGCCGAACTGGTTTCCGAGATGCAGCCGCAGGCCCATCAGATCCACAGCAAGGATGCGGAACGCAGTTGTGTCGCCTGCCATTCGGCGGCGTCGCCCTTCTTCGATGCCGTGACCATCGCCCTGAGCAGGGAGGATGGCTCGGTCAGCCACCACATGGTGGATCGCCGGGCGCTGGAAAGCTTTCACGTCAGCCATTTCTATGCCATCGGCGGCACCCGGGTCCGCCTGCTGGACAAGGTGGGGCTCGCCCTCCTGGTCGGCGGCGTCCTCGTGGTCATGGGACATCTCGGGGTGCGGCTGGCCACCATTCCCGTCCGCCGGGCCAGAAAGGAAATGGAAGAAAAACAGCATCGAGCTGATCATTAAAGGAGGTTCGCCATGGAACACAATGACGCCATCTATATTCATCCCACCCCGGTCCGCATCTGGCACTGGATCAATGCCCTTGCCTTCCTCGTTCTCATCGCCACCGGCACCCAGATCCGCTTTCCCGAACTCCTTGGCCTCTTTTCCCTGGAGAGCGCGGTGAAGGTCCACAACTACACAGGGTTTCTCCTGATCGCCAACTACCTGCTGTGGCTCTTCTTCTACCTGGGCACCGGCAAGGTCAGGGTCTACTTCCCGAATTTCCGCGCCTTTACCGCAGACACCCTGCGGCAGGCGCAATACTACGGCTACGGCATCTTCAAGGGGGAGCCCAACCCCCACGTCATGACACCGGAAAACAAGTTCAACCCCATGCAGCAGCAGGCCTATCTCGGGATCATGTTCCTCCTGCTGCCGGCGCAGATCGCCTCCGGCTTTTTTCTCTGGCGGGTGCGGGGGTTCGAGAACTACATCACCCTGCTTGGCGGGGTGAAGATCGTGGCGACCATCCATGTCCTGCTTTTCTTCTTCTTTACCGCCTTCATCATTGTGCACTGCTATCTGGCGACCCTGGGCCACACGCCGCTGGCCCACTTCAAGGCCATGATCACCGGCTATGAGGAACATCATTGAGGGCAGGCCAGGAGGAACAGCCCCCGGTGGGCAGAGGCGGCCAGGCGCCGGCACCCTCTTCCTGGCCCAGGAGGAGAGAGGGTGCAGGGGGCGGAGGCGTGACGGCAGGATCATCAACAAGGGGTGCAGCGATGCTCAAGGAATTCAGCGGAGTAAGTGGGGTGAGCGGAGTGATGTCGATTTCCGCCCTGGCGAAGAAGGTGCCGCAGCTGCCTTACCAGGCTCCGGCAGAGTCCATCCTGGAGAGCATTTCCGATGGCGTTTTCACCGTGGATGAGAATTTTCGCATCACCTTCTTCAACCACGCCGCCGAGCAGATCACCGGAATCCCGCGCGCTGCGGCGCTGGGGAAACCGTGCCATGAGGTCTTCCGCTCCGACATGTGTTCCAGCCACTGCGCCCTCAAGGAGACGCTGACCACGGGAAACTCCATCATCAACAAGTCCGCCCACATCCTCAATGCCAAAGGCGGGGAGGTGCCCATCTCCCTTTCCACCGCCCTGCTGCGGAATCGCGAAGGTGAAACCATCGGCGGGGCCGAGACCTTTCGGGACCTCACCCTGGTGGAAACCCTGGTGCGGGAATTGGAAGGGCGCTGCCAGCTGGGCGATCTCGTCACCAAGAGTCCCTCCATGCGGAAGATTTTCGACGTGCTGCCCCAGATCGCCATCAGCGACAGCACCGTCCTGATCCAGGGGGAGACCGGCACCGGCAAGGAACTGCTGGCCCGGGCCATCCATTCCATGAGCAACCGCAATTCCATGCCGCTCATTTCGCTCAACTGCGGCGCCCTGCCCGACACCCTGCTCGAGTCGGAACTCTTCGGCTACAAGGCCGGGGCCTTCACCGGCGCCAACAAGGACAAGCTGGGCCGTTTCGCCCTTGCCGAAGGGGGCACCCTTTTCCTTGACGAGATCGGTGAAATCAGCCCGGCGCTGCAGGTCCGCCTGCTGCGGGTCCTGCAGGAGAAATCCTACGAGCCGCTGGGCGGAGTGCATTCGGTCAAGGCGAACGTGCGGGTGATCTGCGCCACCAACCGCTCCCTGGCCGACCTCGTCCAGGAGGGGAAATTCCGTCAGGACCTTTTCTTCCGCATCAACGTGGTGCGGGTGGAGCCCCCGCCGCTGCGCAGCCGCAAGGAGGACATTCCGCTGCTGGTGGATCATTTCATCAAGCGGTTCAACCGGCTGCAGGGCAAAATGGTCAGGGGCATCACCCAGGAGACCATGGCGCTCCTGATGGCCCATGATTTTCCCGGCAACTGCCGGGAACTGGAAAATCTCGTGGAGCACGCCTTTGTCCTCTGCTCCGAGGGCTACATCACTCCGGCCTGCCTGCCCGAGGAGTTCAGCGCGCAGCATCGCTCCTGGCAACCGCCGTCGGTGCAGCATGACGCCAGTGAGATGGAAAAGGTGCTGCATGGGGCCGAGGCCGAGGCCATCATCGCGGCCATCAGGCGCAACAACAACAACCGGGTGGCGGCTGCCCGCGAGCTCGGCATCCATAAGAGCACCCTGTTCCGGAAAATAAAGAGTCTCGGGATTTCCCTGCCCGAGTTCGATGGCCGCTATCGCAACGCCTAGCAGGCGGCCGAAGCCATCCACCTTCCAGCGGCAGCAGGGATTCTCTCTGCTGCCGTTCCTGCACTGATCCTGCCAGCCTCTTTTGTCTTCAATTTTCAGCTCTCGATTGCATTTTTGCCACCAAGTGTCGCACTGCTTCTCTCGTGAACGCTACTCAAAGAGTCAAATTGTCGGCAATACAGTTGTTCTTTTGCAACCAGAACAGAGGGGATGCGCCACAATGCTGCCATCTTTTTGTGCAGCAAGGTATCGCACGCGAGACTGCGTGTGTCGCATCAGTCTCGCGGATGCGACCCTGAGGCCTTGGAAAAACCCTGGGAAATCATTCTATATCATTGATTTTATTATAAATAAAAAACACACCTTTGTTGGCACGGGAAATGCTTCTGTAATAAGACAAACGGAGAAACAAAAGATCGTGCGACTGCAGAAACAGTACTCAATAAAAATGCACCATATAACTCAAGGAGGAAGGTCATGGAACAACTGCAACTGCTGCTCATCGTGATTCCGCTTTCAGGGTATTTTCTCGCCAAGACCTACCGGCCGGAGATGTTGTGGCGGGTAACGGGCATCACCTTCGGCATGGTCGTCGCGCCGGTGAGCCTCTGCCTTCTGAACTACGCCTATGTCCCGATCATCGGCAAGCTGTTCGGGCTGGTGGGGCTCCTCTTCAACCTGATCCATGGGGCACCGGGGTACTTCATGGTGGTGGGCATGGGCTTCCAGGAACCGGGAGTTTCACTCTCCTTTTCGGAACTGGCCCTCATCAATCTGGTCAACGGCATCCTCTGGTCCGTGCACTATGGGCTGGTGGGCTATAATTTCGACGTCAAGTGGGCGGAGTCGGAAACCCCGGCCCCGGCCCTGCGCACCCTGCGGCACAAACCGGCATCTCGCTAGCAGTTCAGCTTTCTCTCCCTGCGTCGCCCCCGCGGCCTTCCCCCAAGGTCGCGGGGGCATTTTTTTGCTTCCGGCAAATGTTGGCCTTTGTCGACGGGGCTCCCGGGGAGGCTTCTGGTGCCGTCATATCGCCGGGGGATCGTCTCCACGGTGATCCGGGTGCAGGACTCAAGAGTTCCGCCGTTTTTCCCGGCAGCCTGAAAGACAGGGCCATGGAGCGGCGGGCGGAAGGGGGCTGATTATTTCGCAGGGGGATATTTCTGGAGCTTGCGCTGCAGGGAGCGGCGATGGATGCCCAGTTTCTGCGCTGCCGCCGAGATGTTGCCGCCGCAGTCGTGGAGCACCCGGTTGATGTGTTCCCA
This sequence comes from Thermodesulfobacteriota bacterium, assembly GCA_040757055.1. Classification (GTDB taxonomy): domain Bacteria; phylum Desulfobacterota; class Desulfobulbia; order Desulfobulbales; family Desulfurivibrionaceae; genus JAJZRJ01. The sequence continues at coordinate 159,433 of JBFLXY010000002.1, forward strand.
CTCCATCCGCGCCAGGGAGGGCGCCTCGAACTCGCCGTCCTCCGGGGCGACTCCCAGCGATTCGTCGCGGGCAAAGGCATTGAGGATGTCGTCCACATCCGCCGGCTTGGGCAGATAATAAAGGGCGCCGAGCCGCACTGCCTCGGCAGCGGTGGCAATGCTGCCGTAGCCGGTGAGCACCACCATCCGCATGGCCGGCGAGGACTTGCTGGCCGCGGCAATGAGTTCCAGGCCGGACCTGCCCGGCATTTTCAGATCGACCACCGCCATGGCTGGCTGTTTTGCCGCGATCACCGCCATGGCCTCCTCGTAATTCGCGGCGGTGAAGACGGTAAAGCCGCGCCTGGCAAAGGCCTTGGCCAGGCGCTCGCGAAAGAGTTCCTCGTCGTCGACCAGAAGGATGGTCTGCTCCATGATAACCCTCCTGTAACCCCCAACGTTAATTATCCGTTCGCGTCCGGCCGGATCTGACGCAGGGCAAAGGTCAGTCGCACCGTGGTGCCGTCGCCGGGACGCGAGGTGATGGCAAGCCCGCCGCCAAAGCGTTCCGCTGCGGAGCGGGCCAGATAGAGACCGAGCCCCAGGCCGCGGCCCGCCTCCTTGGTGGTGAAAAAGGGCTCGCTGACCCTGGCCAGCGTTGTCCCATCCATGCCGCTGCCGTGGTCGCGCACCTCGAAGAGCAGGTGCGGCCCGTCGAGCCGGCAGATCAGGTCAATGGGTGCCTCCGGCGGCGAGGCATCCAGCCCGTTTTTGAGCAGACCGCGGACGATACGGCTCAGGGTGCGGAACGGCATCCGGATGCCCAGGTCGCCCGCCTGGTTGGTGACGCTGATGCGGCATCGCGCCTCGGCGGGCAGGGAGCGCAGGCATTCGTCGATTGCCCGCTGGACTGGAAATTCGTCCAGTGTTTCGCCCATGTGTTCGCCGGCATCGGCCGCCATGTGATACAAGATTTCCCGGCATCGGTCAACCTGGCTGCGGATCAACGCCGCGTCCTCCAGCAGTTCCTGATCCGCGCCCCTTTTCCGCAGGGTGTGGTGCATCTCGCCGGCGGCCACCGCGATGGTCGCCAGAGGGGTGGAAAACTCATGGGCGGCGCCGGCGGCAAGGGTGGCCAGCGAAGCGAGTTTTTCATTGCGAAGTTTCTGTTCCCGCAGGTCGGCCAGGGTCTGCTGGTGCTCCTCCAGCGCCTTGCGGATCCGGCCGACGAAAAAGACGATGAAGCCGGCGCTGACCCCGAAGGCGACCAGCATGCCCTGGAGGTGCACGGCCATGGGGTCGCGCAGCAGTTCGAGCCCCGCCGGCCGGAAATGGCAGAGGGCGAGGAGGTCGTCCAGGGTGGGGGTGCCGAGATCGTGGGCCGTCATCTCGTGGTGGGGCAGGAAGAAAAGGGTGGCGTAGGCGAGTACCGTCAGGCCGGTGATGGCCCAGGAATGGCCGGGCCGCATGAGCAGGGCGGCCAGGGTGACGTGGACGAGATAGAGCAGGGTGAAGGGATTCATCGGACCGCCGGTATAGTAGAGGAGGGCGGTCAGCAGCAGGATGTCGAGCAGCAGGATCAAGGCGAAGGTGCGGTCGGCGACGGCGACGCCCCGATCGAGGCGGCGCTGGAAGACAAGGTTGCTCGCGATCTCGAAACCGATGATGGCGAGCAGGATAAAGAGGGGGATGTCGATGGCAAAGAGCAGGGAAACGATGCCGATCAGCAGCAGTTGACCGCCGATCGCCCCCCAGCGCAGCCGCAGCAGCCAGCGGAAGGCGACCGGAGGCGTTCCGGAAGAAACGGGAAGGGGCGGGAGTGGTTCATTCATGCGGCAGACCTGACGGTTGCGGGCCAGTATCTCCTGCCCCGGCGGCTGGTTCCTGGTGCGACAATTTGCCGCATTTGCAGGGCGGGTTTCCCATGGTATGAGATTCCTGTGTTTTCTTTCCTCTCCCCCGGCGTTCACCGGATGGAGTGCGGATTTTCCCGGGGCGGCTCCCCCTGGAAAAGGCATCCGCCACCCTTCCGGTGAACGCACGCTATTTGATGGCAGGGCCATCGCCGGTGGAACCCCCTCCAAGGTACCACAATTTTTTTCGGCGACACGGCTCTTTTTTTGCGCTTGAAAGAGCCGGGAGGCCGCCACCGGTGGCCGCCTGCCCAGGAGTCAGGATGCAGCAACGTGAACAACCGGTGGCCGACGACCACGATTTAGCCAAGCTGACCCCCATTTATCGTTTCCTCGCCCGCTCCATGTCCTTTCCCGAGGCGTCCTGGTTCGATGCCGCCTATTGCGACGCCCTTTCATCCCTGCTCGACGCGGTGGGATGGCGGGAAGAGGCCGAGGCCATACGACGGCTGGGCGCGGAAGGCGTGCCGGCCATTGAATCCCTCCAGGTCGAACACACCCGGCTTTTTCTCAACGCTGTTCCCCATGTCATCGCTCCACCGTACGGTTCGCCCTACCTGAGCGACGACGCCATGCTTTACGGCCCCAGCGCCGTCCGCACCAAACAGTTTTATCGGGAAATGGGCTTCGACCTCCCCGGCGAGGCCGATATCCCGGACCATCTCGTTCTGGAGCTGGAGTTTCTCGCCCTGCTGGCGGAAGAAGGCCGCGGCGAAGAGGAGACGCTCTTTCTCCGGGACCATTTCCGGCCATGGTTCCCTCATTTCCGGGCGAGGGTCATGGCAGCGGCTTCTCATCCCTTCTACAGGGTTCTGGTCAATCTTATCGATTTTTTCACAAGGGAGGAACTGGACAATGGCTTTGGATCTGACGAGACGTAAATTCCTGCAAACCGCTTCCCTGGCGGCGGCAACCGCTGCGGTTTCCGGCTGTTTTGCCGACCGGGCTGCGGCGGCCACGCCGTTTGTCAGGAAACCGTTCACCGCCCCCGGCAGTTTTGCCGACACCAAGACCGTGGTGGGAGGCGTCTGCGAGATGTGCTTCTGGCGCTGCCAGGTGGTGGGCAAGGTACGGGACGGAAAGCTGGTGAAGCTTGAAGGCAACCCCAAGAGCATCGACAACGGGGTCAGCATCTGCGCCCGTGGCAACGCCGGCGTGAAGCTCCTCTACGATCCGGATCGCCTGAAATTCCCGATGAAGAACGTGGGCAAACGCGGCGCCCCGGAGTGGAAGCGGATTTCCTGGGACGAGGCGTTGAACGAGTGTGCCACCCGCCTCAAGGGCGTCGTCGACAAATATGGCCCCCACGGCGTTGCCATCTTCCCCCACGGCTCATCGGCCAAGTACCCCATGACCTTTTTCGAGAACGTGGTCGGCACCCCCAACAATTCCGAGGCATCCTTCTTCCAGTGCCGCGGCATCCGCGACACCGCCTACGTGGCCACCCTGGAAACCCCGCCGGACGAGAACGTCGACATGGCCAATGCCAAAGCGATCCTGCTGCTGGGCTGCCATTTTGGCGAGAACGTCCATGTCTCCCACGTGAAGCGCTATCTGAAGGGGCTGGAGAACGGCGCCAGGCTCGTCGTCGTCGATCCCCGCTTCTCCGCCGCTGCGGCCAAGGCGCACATCTGGGTGAAGATCAAGCCCGGCACCGACACCGCCTTTCTGCTGGCGATGATGAACCACCTGGTCAAGACCGGCAAGTACAACAAGGCTTACGTGGAGGCCAACGGCGTCGGCTTCGACAAGTTCACCGCCGGGATTTCCCACGCCACCCTGGACTGGGCCGCCAGAATCTGCGACGTGCCGGCCAGGCAGATCAAAGAGGTGGCCGAGCTGCTGGCGGCCAACGCCCCCAATGTCTCCATCCATCCGGGTCGCCACGTGAGCTGGTACGGCAACGATTTCCAGCGGCAGCGCGCCCTGGCCTGCCTCACCGGCCTGCTCGGCGCCATCGGCGTCAAGGGCGGCTTTGTCAAAGGCAAGGGGCCCAAGGTGGGCAAGGCCCCCGGCTGGCCCAAGGTGAACGCGGAGCACGCCGAGGCGCATGCCCTGCACACCATGGCCCAAAAATACCAGTTTTCCCCGCCCGGCACCCCCACCGACCTGATCCGCAACGCGGCGGTCACCGGCACGCCCTACCCGATCAAGGGTTTTGTCGCCTGGGGCCAGAATCCCATCCAGACCATCCCGGACCAGGCGCTGACCATCAAGATGCTCCAGCAGATGGACTTTGTCATGGTCTGCGACGTCATGCCCACCGACATCACCATGTATGCCGACATCCTGCTGCCCGAGTCCTCCTATCTCGAGCGGTATGACCAGATCAAGACCGGCACCCAGTGGGATCTCTCCGGCAGGCAGGAGCAGTACATCGCCGCCCGCATGCCGCTGGTCTCTCCCACCGCGGCCGATCACGAGCGCAAGGACTCGGTGTGGATCACCAACGAACTGGCCCGGCGCATGGGGTACGGCCAGCACATCCCGGTGCAGTCCGAGGTGGAGATGACCAACAAGATCCTGGCCGGGGCCAGCCTCTCCATCGACCAGCTGGTCGCGGCAGGCGGCATCCACGTCCAGCCCGGCACCGAGCCGTACGGCAAGACGCTCAAGGTCAATTTCTTCAGCCAGGAGATCGCCGATGCCGGCTTCCCCGGCGTGCCGACCTTCCTGCCGGTGCCGGAGCCGCCCAAGGGCTTCGCCCGCCTGGTTTACGGCCGTGCGCCCATGCATACCTTCAACCGCTCCCAGAACAACGCCTGGCTGGTCAACGAGATGCCGGAGAATCCGGTATGGCTCAACGATGAGGCCGCCAGGAGAATGGGGCTCAAGGATGGCGACCGGATCAGTCTGGTGAACCAGGACGGGGTCAAGTCCCGCACCACCTCGGTGGTCAAGGTGACGCCCGGCATCCGCAAGGATACTGTGTACATGGCCCATGGATACGGCACCATGAACAAGGCCATGACCCTGGGCGCCGGCAAGGGCATCGACGATCAGAGCCTGATCAGCAGGAGCGCGGTGGACCCGGAAACCGGGGCGCACGGCATGCGGAACTGCTTTGTCAAATTCATCAAGGACGGCAAGGAACTGAGCATTCCGGCCTGAGCCGCTGCCGGTATCCGCTGACTGCAAGCAATCAGAATAACTTCTGTACATTTATGGAGGTATTACCGTGAGTCAATACGGAATGATCATAGATCTCGACAAATGCGTCGGCTGCCACGCCTGTTCCATTGCCTGCCGCGCGGAATGGGAGGTGCCCACCGGCAAGGACTCCGCCGACCGCGAGCGGCGGCGGAACTGGGTGAACCGCCTCGGTCCCAGCAAGACCCCCCACGGACTCTCTTCCACCTATTATCCCGGCCTCTGCAACCACTGCGACAAGCCGGCCTGCGTCGACGTCTGCCCGGCGGACAAGGTGGAAATGACCTTCACCGACCCGAAGAGCGGGGCCAGGAAGACCATGCAGGTGGCCGCCACCTGGAAGGACCCCTTCGACGGTACCGTCCAGATCGACAAGGAGCGGTGCATCGGCTGCGGCGCCTGTGCCGATGCCTGCCCCTACAACGCGCGCTACGTCAACGAAGAGGGGGCCGAGCCCAAGGCCGACAAATGTACTTTCTGCGTCGAACGTTTGGCCCAGGGGCTGGAACCGGCCTGTGTGCAGACCTGTCTTGCCCGGGCCCGCATCTTCGGCGACCTTGCCGACCCCAACTCCGAGGTGGCCAAATATGTGAAGAAGGGCGCGGTGCGGCTGGAGAGCAGCAAGGTGAAGATCGGGCCCAATGTCCGCTACTACGGCAGCAAGCGTGACATCCACCTGCTGACCGCCACCTCCACGCCGAAGAGCATGCCGCAGGCCAATCTGCGCCGGACCATGATGGCGCAGGTCATGAAATCCACGGCGCAGCAGGTCAAAAACCTCGGCCTGCTCGGTCTGGCCGGGGCGTTGGTGGTGCAGGGTCTGAAGGACGAGGGAGACGATACAAAGTAGATCCGCGATTTTTCAGGTTGGAGAGACAAAAGGCCCGCCTCCGTCAGGAAGCGGGCCTTTTGCGTGAAGAGAGAGAGAGAAGAAAATCAGCAGCAGGGGGGGCTGCCGTTGTACTGCCCACCGAGGAAGGTGACAAATTCGGTGAACTTCTTGTGTTCAAAATGACCCACCATCTCCTCCTTCATGAGCATGAGGGCATTGAAGGGGGAGCGGGCATTGGCGTAAGGCCGCTCGGTGGTGAGGGCGTCGTAGACGTCGGCAATGGTGGCGACCTTGACGCAGTCGGAGATCTGATCTTCCCTGAGGCCGTATGGATACCCCCGGCCGTTGATCTTTTCGTGGTGGTGGAGGATCACCTCCAGCGACCGGTCGGGCAGGAAGCCCCGCATCAGGTTATAGCCCATCAGCGGATGGCCTTTCATGACCTCGAACTCGGCATCCGTGAGCCGGCCCGGTTTGTTGAGGATGCGGTCGTCGATTTCGCTTTTGCCCACATCGTGGAGCAGGCAGCCCAGGGCGCATTCCTGGAGGTCGCTTTCGGAGCCGTTGCCGATCATCAGCCACAGGCCGATGAAAAAGACCGAGACGTTGATGCAGTGGGAAAAGGTATAGTAGTCCCGGGAGCCGAGCCTGAGGATGGAGGGGATCGACTCGTAGCTGGTCAGCGCGAAGCGGATGATGCTGTCGGAGATGTTCCGGGCCCGCTGGAGATTTTCACCGCTGCGCGGATCATCGAAGACATCGATCATGATCTCCTTGGCACAGGTGTAGATGACCTCGGACTTTTTCTGGAGCGGGATGGCGGCGTCGTCGATCAGGGCGCCAATGGAGCCCTCCATGAAGAGCTGGAACCGCTTGTAGTCCCGCTTGTCCACGAAAAGCTGGCCCAGCTGTCTGCGCCGCAGGGTCTCCTTGATGTTGGAGACGCTGGAGTCCTTGCCCACCAGCAGGACGGGAGTGTCGTCGCTCGAGCGCACCGTGTAGATGTTGAAGTCAAGCACCCGGTCGTCGGCAACCAGATACTCCTTGTTGATGCGCACCAGATTTTTCAGGCGCATGGTTCCCCCGTTCGTCGTGCAGGCAGAGAGGCTTCGAATCCCTTGCCCCAACCATATTGGAAAAACCATGCCAGTCCCGGACCTGGTTCTTTTTCCTGTCGCAACAAAGGGTTGCGTGGAGAGGGCGGCGGGCAACCCCATAAAGTTTTATTGATGCGCAGAGCGGAACGGTTCTGGTCGCTGCGGCGGGCGCGGAAGGCGACCCATCAACCCGGATGACGGATCAAGAATTCTTGTCGGGCTTTGGAGGGCCATGACCGGCAGGCGTGTGGCTGGAAAGAAAATGTGGTATGAAGGCGGGGAAGGAGACCCCATGCCGCGTCAGTCCCATGCCACATCCCCGCCCTTTGCGCTGGGCCGCGACTTCCTCGCCACCGTGGCCGAGGCGCCGGGGGTCTACCTGATGCGGGACGCAGGCGGCACCGTGCTCTACGTCGGCAAGGCGGTCAACCTCCGGAAGCGCCTCGCCTCCTATGCCCGCCATTCTGGCGGCGATCTCTCCAAGACCGCCATGCTGCTTTCCCGGATCCGGACCATCGAGACCATCCTCACCCGCACCGAAAAGGAGGCCCTGATCCTGGAGGCCGCCCTCATCAAGCAGCACCGGCCCAAATACAATGTGATCCTGCGCGACGACAAGAACTACCCTCTCATCAAGGTGACGGTGCAGGAGGAATGGCCGCGGGTGGTGATGACCCGGCGGCGGGTGCCTGACGGCGCCCGTTATTTCGGCCCCTTTGCCTCGCCCGGCGCCATGTGGGAAACCTTGCGCCTGCTCAATGAGCTTTTTCCCTTGCGCCGCTGCAAAGGAGGATCGTTCAGCCGTCAGACCCGCGCCTGCCTCAATTTCCAGCTCGGCCGCTGCCTGGCCCCCTGCGTCGGCCGCATCAGCCACGCCGACTACCTCGCCATGGTCGAGGGTGTGCTCCTCGTGCTGGAGGGGAGAACCGGGCAGCTGCTGACGGCACTGACCAGCCGGATGGAACAGGCGGCCCGGGAACTCCGCTTTGAGGAGGCGGCCCGCTGCCGCGACCGTCTCCGATCGGTTCGTCAGACCTTGGAAAAACAGGTGGTGCTGGCCGCGCATCGCCGCGATCAGGATGTCTTCGGCCTGGTCCGGCAGGGCAGCGGGGTGGCGGTGATGGTGCTCTTCATCCGTCAGGGGGTGCTGAGCGGCCGGCAGAGTTATTTCCTCACCGATCCGGTGGGGGACGATGCCTCGCTCCTGGCGGAACTCCTGCCACGGTTTTATGAACCCGGCCGCCTTGTGCCCCGGGAAATCCTGATCCCCTTTGCCGTGGAGGAGATGGCCACCATTGCCGAGTGGCTCGGTGAGCGGGAAGGGAAACGGGTTACCATCGCGGCCCCGCAACGGGGGGACAAGGCCCGGCTCATCGAGATGGCCAACGCCAATGCCGAACAGCTCTTCGCCGAACAGAGGCAGAGGGCCCATTCCTGGGAGAGGTTGGCGGGGGAATTGCAAAAGGCTCTGCATCTGGCACAACCGCCGCACGCCATCGAATGCCTCGACATCTCCAACCTGGGCGGCAGGCAGGCGGTGGGATCACTGGTCCGCTTCGAGGCGGGAGAAGAGAAAAAGTCCGGCTACCGCCATTACCGCATCCGCGCCATGAAAACGCCGGATGATTACGCCATGATGGCCGAGGTGCTGGCGCGCCGCCTCTCGCGCGGCCAAGACGAGGGCGGGCTGCCGGACCTGCTGCTCCTCGACGGAGGCAAGGGGCAGCTCAATATCGCCGTGCGGGCGATGGCAGAGGCAGGACTCGCCGGAACACCGGAACTGGCAGCCATTGCCAAGGAACGCGAGGCCGAAGGGGAGAAGCTTTTCCGGCCCGGCCGCAGGAATCCCATCCTGCTGCCGCGCCACTCGCCGGCATTGCTTTATCTCATGCGCATCCGCGACGAGGCCCACCGTTACGGCATCACCTTCCATAAGCGATTGCGCAGCAAGGCAACCCTCACCTCGGCGCTGGACGCCGTTCCCGGTATCGGTCCGGCCAAGAAGAAGGCCCTGCTCAGCCATTTCGGCAGCCTGCGCGCCCTGGCTGCCGCAGATCCTGCCGAGATCGCCGCGGTGCCGGGCATCGGCCCGGCCCTGGCTCGGGTCATCCACCAGGGGGTGCAGCCGGCTGCGTCCAGCGGCCCGTCACCTTGACGGCCGAGGATTAGCTGTTGCGTTTTGATCCTCAAAAAATTATGTTGCTTTGGTTTTGCCGACTGAATAGATTGCTCATCTTGTCTCATTACTGGCACCTGCTGCCGTTTTCACGAGGATGATACGATGTGGGAGTACACCGATAAGGTCCGGGATCACTTTATGAACCCCCGCAATGTCGGGGAGGTCGAGAACCCCGACGGCGTGGGAGAGGTGGGGTCGCTCGCCTGCGGCGACGCCCTGAAACTCACCTTCAGGCTTGGTGCGGACGGCCGGATTGACGACGCCAGGTTCAAGACCTTTGGCTGCGCCAGCGCCATTGCCTCCTCCTCGGCGCTCACCGAGATGATCAAGGGTTTGTCTCTTGATGAGGCAGCCAAGGTGACCAACGAGGACATTGCCGAATATCTGGGCGGCCTGCCCAAGGAGAAGATGCACTGCTCGGTCATGGGCCGTGAGGCCCTGGAGGCGGCCATCGCCAATTACCGCGGCACCCCGCTGCCCATGGCCCAGGGCGAGGTGGTCTGCGAATGTTTCGGGGTCACGGATCTTGAGGTGCGGCGCGCCATCCAGGAATCGAATCTCAAGAGTGTCGAGGAGATCACCAACTTCACCAAGGCCGGCGGTGGCTGCGGCAAGTGCCACGAGCGGCTGGAGGCGATTCTGCGCGAGGTGCACCAGGACCTGCAGAAGATCATCCCCGACCACCGGCCCGCCCGGCTGACCAATATCCAGAAGATCAAGATGATCGAGGAGGTGCTGGAGCGGGAGATCCGGCCGGCGCTCAGGAAGGACGGCGGCGACATCGAGCTGGTGGACGTGGACGGCGACTTTGTCGTGGTCTCCCTGCGCGGCGCCTGCGGCACCTGCAAGAAATCCCAGACCACCCTCAAGGAATACGTGGAGAAGAAGCTGCGCGAGCAGGTGCTGGAAAGCCTGATCGTGGAGGAGGCCAAGCCATGAGCACCCCGGTGATCTACATGGACAACAACGCCACCACCATGGTGGCGCCCGAGGTGCTGGCGGAGATGCTGCCCTATTTCTCCGAGTTCTACGGGAACCCCTCCAGCATGCACACCTTTGGCGGCCAGGTGGGCCGGAAGCTTGCCGCCGCGCGCGAGCGGATCGCGAGCCTCATCGGGGCAAAACCCGAGGAACTTCTCTTTACCAGTTGCGGCACCGAGAGCGACTCCACCGCCATCCTCTCCGCCCTCCAGTCCTTTCCCGAGAAACGCCACATCGTCACCACCCGGGTGGAACACCCGGCGGTGAAAAACCTCTGCGAGAGCCTCGACAAGCTCACCGGCCACAAGCACCGGGTGACCCAGTTGCCGGTGGACCGCGAGGGGCGCCTCGACCTCAAGCAGTACGAGGAGAGCCTGGCCGAGGATACCGCCATTGTCAGCGTCATGTGGGCCAACAACGAGACCGGCGTGCTCTTTCCGGTGGAGGAGATGGCCCGCCTCGCCAGGAGCCGCGGCATTCTTTTTCATACCGACGCGGTGCAGGCGGTGGGCAAGGTGCCCATCGACATGAGCACATCCGCCATCGATTTTCTTTCGGTCTCCGGCCACAAGCTCCATGCGCCCAAGGGCATCGGCGTCCTCTACGTGCGGCGCGGCACCCCCTTCGTGCCCTTCCTCATCGGCGGCCATCAGGAAAAGGGCCGCCGCGGCGGCACCGAGAACGTGGCCGCCATCATCGGTCTGGGCAAGGCGTGCGAACTGGCGGCCAGCCGGATGGAGGAGGAGAACAGCCGGGTCAAGGCCCTGCGGGACAAGCTGGAAAACGGGCTGCTCGCCGCCATCCCCAACGCCATGCTCAACGGCCACAAGACCGACCGGCTGCCCAACACCACCAATGTGAGCTTCGAGTACGTGGAAGGGGAGGCGATTCTCCTGCACCTCGACCAGTTCGGCATCTGCGCCTCCTCTGGCTCCGCCTGCACCTCGGGGTCGCTGGAGCCCTCCCACGTGCTGCGGGCCATGGGTGTGCCGTTTACCGCGGCCCACGGCTCGGTGCGCTTGAGCCTCAGTGTCTACAACACCGAGGCCGAGGTCGATTACGTGCTGGAAAAACTGCCGCCCATCATCGAGAAGCTGCGGGCGATGTCGCCCTTCTGGCAGACCGCCCACAAGGGCAGCGTCGGCGGCGCTGCCTGCAAATGCCAATGTTCCTAGGGAAGGTGCTCCATGAGGGTTATCCCGGCATCGTTTGAAATCCTGGAGTCGCTCGATCAGCAGTCCATGGCGACCCGCATCGAACTGTGCGGCCGGCTCTGCTACAAGAGCGAGGACAAGATCGTGGCCGGCTCCACCGAGCCCTTCATCAAGCGGATTGTCCAGCACGGCCACAATTCGGTGATGGAGATGGCCGCCTTGAGCCTCCGGGTTGCCTATGACGCCGAATCCATGGCCACCCAGTTCTTCGGCATCCAGCCGAAGTTTCTCCAGATCGACCGGACCGACAAGAAGGAACTGCTCATCACCGGCACCGTGCGCGCCTTCCGCGAACTGGCCCGGGACCACGGCAACGTCAAGATCATCAAGGCCATCTCCGCCTTCCTGGGGGAGCGCTATCCGCTCTTCTACTTCGATCTCGCCCCCAAGCGCGGCTGGATTCCCCAGGACGGGGTCACGGTGGCAAAGCTTTCGCTGGCCGAGGTGGATAACCTCTCCGCCGACCTGCGGGCCAAGCACCGTTATGTGGCGGTGCGCTTTGTCACCAACCGGGCAGTGACCCACGAGATCGTGCGCCACCGGCCTTGTTCCTATCTCCAGGAGAGTCAGCGCTACTGCCGCTATTCCGAGGAGAAGTTCGGCAACGAGGTGACCTTCATCAAGCCGATGTTCTTTCAGGAAGGCAGCGAGGAATATCGGCTGTGGGAGAAGGCCATGGCCGAGACCGAGGCGATCTATTTGAAGCTCCTCGAAACCTCCTCCCCCCAGGCGGCCCGCACGGTGCTGCCCAACTCCTGCAAGACCGAGATCATCGTCTACGCGAATCTTCTCGAATGGCTGCACATCTTCCGGCTGCGCACCACCCTGGCGGCCGAGCCTTCCATGCGCGAGGTGATGAATCCGCTGCTGGTTGCGATGAAGAAGACGTTTGCCACCATCTTCGACGGTGTCGAGCCGGCGGCTTGAGCACTCTGCTGAGAATACGATGCATTGTTATGAACCGGCTAGGATACGATGCATGTTTTTTTAAAATCATTAATTTTTAGAAAAAGGAGAAAAAAATGGCTTTTGATGCTGTGAACATGGCGGATTGGCAGATCTCCGAGGCTGCCGAGAAGAACATGCCCACCCCCGAGGAGTGGCGTGATAAGCTGGGGCTGGAGAAAGACGAAATTCTCCCCATGGGCCGACTGGCCAAGCTCGATTTCCTGAAGATCATCAATCGCCTCAAGAACAGGCCGGACGGCAAGTACATCGAGGTGACCGCCATCACCCCCACCCCGCTGGGCGAGGGCAAGTCCACCACCTCTTGCGGCCTGATGGAAGGGTTGGGCAAGCGCGGCAAGAATGTCGGCGGCGCCCTGCGGCAGCCCTCCGGCGGCCCGACCATGAACGTCAAGGGAACGGCGGCGGGCGGCGGCAACTCCCTGCTCATCCCCATGACCGAGTTCTCCCTGGGGCTCACCGGCGACATCAACGACATCATGAATGCCCACAACCTGGGCATGGTGGCGCTCACCGCCCGCATGCAGCATGAGCGGAATTACAACGACGAGCAGCTCGCCAGACTTACCGGCATGCGCCGCCTCGACATCGACCCCACCCGGGTTGAGTTCGGCTGGATCATCGACTTCTGCGCCCAGGCGCTCCGCAACATCGTCATCGGTCTTGGTGGCCGCACCGACGGCTTCACCATGCAGTCCAAGTTCGGCATCGCCGTGGGCTCCGAACTCATGGCCATCCTTTCCATCGCCACCGACATGGCGGATCTCAAGGAGCGGATCAACAACATCACCGTGGCCTTTGACAAGAGCGGCAAGCCGGTGACCTGCCGGGATCTGGAAGTCGGCAACGCCATGGCCGCCTTCATGCGGAATACCATCAACCCCACCCTGATGTGCACCGCGGAGTACAACCCCTGCCTGGTCCACGCCGGGCCGTTTGCCAACATCGCCGTTGGCCAGTCTTCCATCATTGCCGACCGGGTCGCCCTGAAGCTCTTCGACTACAATGTCACCGAGTCCGGATTCGCCGCCGATATCGGCTTCGAGAAGTTCTGGAACGTGAAGTGCCGCTACTCCGGCTTGAAGCCCCATGTCTCCGTGCTCACCGCTACCATCCGGGCGCTCAAGATGCACGGCGGGGGCCCCAAGGTCGTGCCCGGCAAGCCGCTGGACGATGCCTACACCAAGGAGAACGTCGAGCTGGTCGAGAAGGGCTGCGAGAACATGGTCCACCTGATCAACGTCATCCGCAAGGCCGGCATCAACCCGGTGGTCTGCATCAACCGCTTCTATACCGACACCGATGCAGAGTGCAAGGTTGTCAAGAGGATCGCCGAGGCTGCCGGCGCCCGCTGCGCCGAGTCTCGCCACTGGGAGCTGGGCGGCGATGGCGCCTTGGAGTTCGCCGATGCGGTCATCGACGCCTGCAACGAGGAGAACGACTTCAAGTTCCTCTACCCGCTGGAGATGAAGCTGCGCGACCGCGTAGAGCTGATCACCAAGGAAGTATACGGCGGTGACGGTGTCGACTGGTCTCCCGAGGCGCTGGCCAAGGCCAAGATGCTGGAGAATGATCCCCAGTATGCCGACTATGCCACCATGATGGTCAAGAGCCATCTCTCCCTCTCCCACGATCCGACCTTGAAGGGCGTGCCCAAGGGCTGGCGTCTGCCGATCCGCGACGTGCTGATTTACTCCGGCGCCAAGTTCCTCTGCCCCTGCGCGGGAACCATCAGCCTGATGCCCGGCACCAGCTCGAATCCGGCCTTCCGCCGCATCGATGTCGACCCCGAAACAGGGAAGGTTTCAGGATTGTTCTAAGAACTGTCTCCCATGGTTCCATCCCGCACTGGTCAAAAGACGCCTGTCTTTTGACCAGTGTTTTTTTGCAGTTGAGGGGCGTTTGGGGCTGTCTGGTCTGCATATCTTGCCTGCGGGGCATGGGGAGCGTCTTCCCCATGCCCCCTTTTCCTTCCGACGGCGTCGCATCCTGTCGGCTGCTGCCCAAAAAGGAACTCCGGGCATCATGAAGCTTGCCTTGTCCGGGAATTCTCTGCTAATCTGATGCGTATGCAGACAAACCCCTTTGGCGGCGCCCGGTAGGCCCACGACCCATGGCGGCCCCTGAACAGAAATCGACCCTCCGCGCCTCGGTCAAGGATCAGTCCGGCGCCGGCAAGGTGAAGATCGGCGAGCTGCTCCGCAAGGAAGGCCAGATCAGCAGCAACCAGCTCGACGAGGCCCTGGACATCCAGAAAAAATCCGGTGGGCGCCTGAGCACCATCCTGCTCAAGCTCGGCCACATCGACGACACCACCGTCCTCAATTTCTTAAGCCGCCAGCACAACTACCAGTCGGTTTTCATCTCCCGCGAGCCGCCGAAGCCCGACGCGCTCCAGAAGATGACCTTCGAGACGGCCAAGCGCTATCTCGCCTTCCCGCTGCGCATCATCGGCAAGAACCTCCAGGTCACCATGGCCGAGCCCACCGACACCGGGGCGGTGGAGGCATTGCAGGCCGAGATCAAGATGCCGCTCACCGTCTGCGTCTCCACGGAGAAGGATATCGTCGAGGCCTACCGGACCTACTACAAGATCAGCGACGAGGAATACAACTCCCTCATGGCCCACGAGGGGGGCAAGGAAGAGGAGGAGGTGCCGGTCACCCAGATCGACGACTTCGGCTCCCTGGCATCGGAGGCCGCCGAGGGCATGGAGCTGGAGAGCTTCGAGGAGGCGGCCGGCGCCGACCAGTATTCGGCCTCCGATGCGCCGATCATCAAGCTGGTGAACGGCATCCTCATCAAGGCGGTCAACGACGGGGTCAGCGACATCCACATCGAGCCCTACGAGAAGAATCTCCAGGTGCGCTACCGCCTGGACGGCTCGCTCTACAAGTCGATGAATCTGCCGCTTTCCATCAAAAATGCGCTCAATTCGCGGATCAAGATCATGGCCCAGCTCGACATCACCGAGCGTCGGGTGCCGCAGGACGGCCGGATCCGCATCAAGCTGGGCCGCACCAAGGCGGTGGACTTCCGCGTTTCCTCGCTGCCGACCCTCTTTGGCGAGTCCATCGTCCTCCGTATCCTCGACAAGTCGAGCCTCAACGTCGACCTCACCAAGCTCGGGTTCGAGCAGCGCACCTTCGACACCCTGAAGCGCTGCATCTATCGGCCCCAAGGGTTGTTGCTGGTCACCGGCCCCACCGGCAGCGGCAAGACCGTCACCCTCTATTCGGTGCTGAATGCGCTCAACAGCGAGGACACCAAGATCCTCACCGCCGAGGATCCGGTGGAGTTCAATTTCAAGGGCATCAACCAGGTCAACGTCCGCAACGAGGTGGGCATGACCTTTGCCGCGGCCTTGAAAGCCTTCCTGCGCCAGGACCCGGACATCATCATGGTGGGCGAGATCCGTGACATGGAAACGGCCGAAATCGCCATCAAGGCGGCCATGACCGGCCATCTGGTCTTCTCCACCCTGCACACCAACGACTGTCCCGCCACCATCGGCCGCCTCATCGACATCGGCGTGCCCTCCTTCATGGTGGCCTCGGCCATCACCATGGTCCTTTCCCAGCGCCTCGCCCGCCGCCTCTGCGCCAAGTGCAAGGCGCCGGTTGACGTCTCCACCCTCGACAGGGAGCAACTTCTCAAGATCGGCTTCAAGGAGGAGGAGTTGGCGACCCTCAAAATCTATAGTCCCAAGGGCTGCCCGGCCTGCAACGGTGGCGGCTACAAGGGCCGGGTCGGCCTTTTCGAGCTGATGGAGATCACCGAGGAGGTATCGAAGGCGATCAACGCCCAGGTGCCCGAGGACCAGCTACGCAAGATCGCGGTGCAGAACGGCATGACCACCCTGCGCGAGGCAGGTCTCCAGAAGATCCGCGAAGGCGTGACCTCCATCGAGGAGGTGCTGAAGCGTACCGTGGTCACCGAGGAGTCGCTGCCCGCCTACCTGGTCCATCCGGACATCGAGGAGTATCAGGACGGCGACATCATCATCCGCCAGAACAACAACGACAAGGATTTTTTCAAGCTGGTCAACGGCGCGGTGTTGGTGGTGAAAGACGGCAAGAAGATCGCCGAGATCACCGAGCCGGGCGAGTATTTCGGCGAAATGAGCGCCATTTCCGGCGAGCCCCGCAGTGCCTCCATCGTGGCCAAGGGGCGGTGCAAGGTGAAGCGCTTTCCGGGCGACAAGCTCATGGAGGTCATCGAGAAGTACCCGGAGGTCGGCAAGTATCTTTTCAGGACCGTGGTCGGCCGCCTGGGGCAAGCCAACAGCATCATCGTCAAGCTCGCCAACGAGCGCGCCCGCCAGGCAGGCGCCTGAGCCCGTCCTGCAACCCGCTGCTGTTCCTTTCTCGCAGAATTTCACTCTTTCCTAAATTTCTCACAAATTGTCTTGAAAAACGGTTCAAAATTCGTTAAGGATTTTGGTTCCGGCTCTTGATGCGCTCGTTTTGCGGATTTTGCGGCCTTATCACGCCAATCGGTTTGGGCTACGAGCTGTTACGGTGTGGTAAGCGAGCGGTCTCATGCGCTCAATACCGGCGGTCTGGCAGGATACGGCTAGCCCTCCCGACCGACACATCGCACATCTGCAATTTCCCATAGAGACCCTTTGTGGAAGGAGACGGTCAATGAGTGCCAAGATCATCAGCGGAACCGAGGTCGCGAAGGCGATTCGCGAGGAACTGGCGGCGGAAGTCGCCGAACTCAAGGCCAAGCACGGCGTGGTACCCGGCCTGGTTACCATTCTGGTGGGCGAGGATCCGGCCTCCCAGTCCTATGTGACCGCCAAAAACAAGACCGCGCATGCCCTGGGCATCCATTCCGAGCAGGTGACCCTGCCCACCGACACCAGCGAGGCGGACCTGCTCAAGATCGTGGACAAATACAACAAGGACCCGAAGATCAACGGCATTCTGGTGCAGTTGCCCCTGCCGAAGCACATCAACGAGACCAAGGTGCTCTACGCCATCGACCCGGACAAGGACGTGGACGGCTTCCATCCGGTCAACGTCGGCAAGATGGTCCTTGGTGAGCAATGCTACCTGCCCTGCACCCCGCACGGCATTCTGGAGCTCCTGAAGCGGAGCGGCGTGCAGACCAAGGGCGCCGAGGTGGTGATCATCGGCCGCAGCAACATCGTGGGCAAGCCCATCGCCAACCTCATGCTCCAGAAGCGCGAGGCCGGCGACGCCACCATCACCCTCTGCCACACCCGCACGAGGGATCTGGCCGCCCACTGCAAACGTGCCGACATCATCATCGCCGCGGTCGGCGTGCCCAAAATGGTCACCGCGGACATGGTGAAGGACGGCGTGGTCATCATCGACGTGGGCGTCAACCGCATCGGCATGAGCGAATCCGGCAAGGCGATCCTGGCCGGCGACGTGGACTTTGACGCGGTCAAGGAAAAGGCCTCGTTCATCACGCCGGTGCCCGGCGGCGTCGGCCCGATGACCATCACCATGCTGATGAAGAACACCGTGCAGGCCGCCAAACAGGCCGCCGGTTTGATCTAACGATAACGAAAACGACTACACCCGAGCTATTGAGGGACGAGCATGGCTACCACCAGAAACGGATGCGAGGGCTGCACGGAAATCACCTGTGCTTCCACCAAGCAGGTTCTCTCCAACGAAGTCGCCAAAAACGTCAAGACCGCCTATGACCGCGTGCAGTCGCGCGGCATGTCCGCCTGCCTTTTTGGCTCCGGCGGCACCTGCTGCCGGAACTGCAACATGGGGCCGTGCCAGATCATCGACGGCGTCGATGAGATGCTCGGCATCTGCGGCGCCAACGCCGACACCGTGGCGGCCCGCAATTTCGCCCGCATCGTCGCCGCCGGCACCGCCGCGCATACCGACCATGCCCGCGAGATGGTGCGCGGCTTCCTCGAGACCGCCAAGGGCCATGGCCCGCACCAGATCAAGGATGTGGAGAAGCTCAAATCCCTGGCCGCGGTTTTTGGCATCGCCACCGAGGGCCGCGAGGTCAAGGAGATTGCGATCGAACTGGGCGAGAAGGCCCTGGCCGAGTTCGGCAAGCAGGACAACACCCCGCTCTCCATGTTGAAGCG
Source organism: Thermodesulfobacteriota bacterium (assembly GCA_040757055.1). Taxonomy (GTDB): domain Bacteria; phylum Desulfobacterota; class Desulfobulbia; order Desulfobulbales; family Desulfurivibrionaceae; genus JAJZRJ01. The sequence continues at coordinate 177,835 of JBFLXY010000002.1, forward strand.
GGCGGTGCCGAAGCGCCAGGCCCTGTGGAACAAGCTGGGCATGGCCCCCCGCGGCGTGGACCGCGAGGTGGTGGAAATGATGCACCGCACCCACATGGGCGTGGACCAGGAGTACGAGAACATCATGCTCCAGGCCTCCCGCTGCGCCTTGGCCGACGGCTGGGGTTCCTCCATGCTCTCCACCGAACTCACCGACATCATGTTCGGCACCCCGGTGCCGCGCCGGGCCATCGTCGACCTCGGGGTGCTGAAGGCCGATCAGGTCAACATCACGGTGCACGGGCACGAGCCGTTGCTGGCCGAGGCCCTCTGTATCGCGGCCCAGGAGCCGGACATGCTCGACCTGGCCAAGAAGCAGGGCGCCAAGGGCATCAACCTCGCCGGCGTCTGCTGTACCGGTAACGAGATCCTCATGCGCCGCGGCATTCCGGTGGCAGCCGGCTTTGTCCAGCAGGAGATCGCCCTGGCCACCGGTGCTGTCGAAGCGATGGTGGTGGACGTGCAGTGCATCATGCCCTCGGTGAGCGAGGTGGCCAAGAACTTCCACACCGACATCATCACCACCAACTACCGGGCCATGCTGCCCGGCGGTGTCCATATCCAGTTCGAGGAAGAGGCGGCGCTCGAGTCGGCCAAGAAGATCCTCACCCAGGCCATCAAGAATTTCAAGAAACGCCGCGACTTCTTCATCCCGAAGGAGACCAAGCTCGACGTGGTGGTGGGCTTCTCCCACGAGACCATCAACTACATGCTCGGCGGCCGTTTCCGCGCCAGCTACCGGCCATTGAACGACAACATCATCAACGGCCGCATCCGCGGCGTGGCCGCCATTGTCGGTTGCGACAATTTCAAGCTGGCCGACGATGCCCACGAGATCATCGCCCGCGAACTCATCAAGCACAACGTGCTGGTGCTGGCCACCGGCTGCGCCGCGACCTCACTGGGCCGGGCCGGACTCATGACCCCGGAGGCCGCCAAGTACTGCGGCGACACCCTGGCCGAGATCTGCGAGACCGTGGGTATCCCGCCGGTGCTCCACATGGGCTCCTGCGTGGACAACAGCCGCATCCTCATCGCCGCCACCCAGATGGTGAAGCAGGGCGGCTTGGGCGAGGACATCACCGACCTGCCTGCCATCGGCACCGCGCCGCTGTGGATGAGCGAGAAGGCGGTGGCCATCGGCCAGTATTTTGTGGCCAGCGGCGCCCAGGTTGTCTTCCAGAGCCTGCCCACCAGTGGGGCCAAGGCCTTCAACAAGTATCTGCTCGAGGGATTGATGGGGCAGGTGGGCGCCCACTGGAACGTGGCCTCGGAACCGCTTGAGATCGCCAGGCTGATGATCGCGGCCATCGAGGCCAAGCGCGACGCCCTCGGCATCAACAAGAAGACGGAACGCGTCCTCTTCGACATGGCGATGCGCCGCGACCTCACCGCCGGCATCCCCGGCGTCGGCTGCCATGGTCCCGGCGGCGCGTGATGGCGTATCTGACTACCCTCTCTGAAGGAAGATTGGAGATATGGAAACAGCGATGAAATCCGGGAGCCGGCTTGAACAGGTGCTGCGGTCCGGCGCCTTCGCGGTCACCGGCGAACTGGGGCCGCCCAAGAGCGGCAACCCGGAGGTGGTGCAGGAAAAGGCCCGACTGCTCAAAGGCCATGTCGACGCGGTCAACATCACCGACTGCCAGACCGCCATTGTGCGCATGTCCAGCATCGGCGCCGGCCTTCTCACCCTCTCCGAAGGGGTGGAGCCGGTTATCCAGATGACCTGCCGCGACCGCAACCGCATTGGCATGCAGAGCGACCTGCTGGGCGCCACCGCCATGGGGCTCAAGAACCTGCTCTGCCTCACCGGCGACCACCAGAAGTTCGGCAACCATGCCGGCGCCAAGGGCGTCTTCGATATGGACGCCATCCAGTTGCTCGGCATGGTCCGCGACATGCGCGATGGCAAAAAGTTCCAGTGCGGCGAGGCGATCAAGAGCCATGAGCCGCGCCTCTTCCTGGGTGCAGCGGCCAACCCCTTTGCCGGACCCAATGAACAATACCGCGCCGCCCGCCTGGCCAAGAAGGTGATGAACGGCGCCGACTTCGTCCAGACCCAGATCATCTACAATGTCGAGCGCTTTGCCAAGTTCATGGCCGCGGTGCGCGACCTGGGGCTGCACGAGAAGGTCTATATCCTTGCCGGCGTCACCCCGCCGCGCTCCCTGGGCATGGCCCGCTACATGAAGAGTTCGGTGCCGGGCCTCGACGTGACCGACGAGGTGATCAAGCGGATGCAGGGCGCCAGGGACAAGGAAGAAGAAGGCATCAACATCTGCGTGGACATCATCAATCAGGTCCGCGAGATCAAAGGGGTGGCCGGTGTCCATGTGATGGCCATCGAATGGGAAAGCGCCGTGGCCGAGATCGTGAAAAGGGCCGGGCTTTCCGAGCGGCCCCACTTCGCCGATCAACCCGGCGCGGTTCGCATCGCTGCCGCAGGACCGATCGTGGTGGCCGAAGCCGGTGCCGAAACGGAAAACAGAGAAAAGGTTCTCGCCGCAGCCTTTGCCGAGGCGGAGAAGATTGTTGCCGCCGCCAAGGCGTCGGCTGCGGAAATGCTGGCCAGGGCCGAGGGCGGTGATGCTGCCGCGGTGAAGACCCTGGCGGCCGAGGCGATGAGTGCAATTGAAGCAGGAGAAGACGAGATGAACGAAAAAGAACGTCAACAGGCATTGGAGTCGGTCCGTGCGGGCCTTGCCGCGCTGCAAAAGGCCTTTGGCCTGACCGACGAGCAGTTCGCTGCCGTATCGCAGTTTGCCGGGGCAGAGGCGATCCTGAAGCGCGAGCCGGCCTCTGCCGTTGCTCCTGCTGTCACCCCGGCCGCCTCCCCGGCGCCGAAACCTGCGGCTCCGGCTGCCCCGGCCGCTCCTGGGGTGGACGAGGCAAAGAAGGCCGCCGAGGCCAAGGCCGCGGAAGAGGCCAAGAAGGCTGCCGAGGCCAAGGCCGCCGATGAGGCGAAGAAGGCGGCGGCAGCCAAGGCCGCTGCCGAGGCCAAGGCCGCGGAAGAGGCGAAAAAAGCTGCCGAGGCCAAGAAGCCTGCTGTTCCTGCCCCGGCTGCCCCGAAGCCTGCCGCTGCGGCCCCGGCCGGTATCACCGTTCCCGAACTGGCGGTGGAAAAAACCCCGCTGGCCGCCCGCGCCAGCAAGGTGCCGGCCGCGTCCTACACCCAGGCATACAGCGGCGCCATCCGCGAGGTCTCCCTCGGCTCCGGCAGCAACATCATCCAGGTGGGTGGCACCTCGACTTTGCCGTTCCAGCTTTTCGAAGGCGCCATGCCCAAGAAGCCGCTCATCGCCATGGACGTCCTCGACATCAAGCCCGAGGAGTGGCCGGTCCCGCTTGCCCGCCATTTCGAAGGTGTGCTCGACAATCCGGTGGCCTGGGCCCAGAAGTGCGTGAACGAATATCAGGCCGAGGCGATCTGCATCTCGCTTGTTTCCACCGATCCCAACGGCATGAACCGCCCGGCCTCCGAGGCTGCCAAAATCGCCGCCGAGGTGGTCAAGGCCATCGAGGTGCCGATCATCGTCTGGGGCTGCGGCAACGGCGAGAAGGACACCGAGACCCTGCGCGAACTCACCGCCGTGATCGGCGACAAGAAGGTCTGCCTGGCCCCGCTGGAGGACAAGAACTACCGTTCTCTGGGCGCCACCGCCATGGCCTTCCAGCACGCCATGGTCGCCTCGTCGCCCATCGACGTCAACCTGGCCAAACAGCTCAATATCTTGCTCGAGAACCTGGGCGTACCGCTCAGCTCGGTGTTGATCGATCCCTCCATCGGCGCGCTGGGCTACGGCATCGAATACACCTACTCGGTCATGGAGCGCATCCGCCTGGCCGCCCTCACCCAGAAGGACGAGAAGCTGCAGGTGCCCTTCATCTGCAACCTGGGCCGCGAGGTCTGGAAGGCCAAGGAATGCCGCCTGCCCTCCGACGAGATGATCGGAGATCAGGAGACCCGCGGCGTGCTCATGGAGGCCATCACCGCCAGCTGCATGCTGATGGCCGGCGGCGAGGTGCTCGTCATGCGGCACCCCAAGGCCATCGCCATGACCAAGTCCCTGGTCAACGGCCTGATGGGATAAGTTGGACCAGAACCCCTCGTTTAACGAGTAGAGAGGAGAAGTGATATGTCGAAAATCATCTGTTCCGCCGCCATCCGGGGTGCCCACAAGATCGTTGACATGGCCGAGGCGAAGTTCGAGGAGGCCATCAAGAAATATGGGGCCGAGCAGGAGGTGCATTACCCGAACACCGCCTACTTCCTCCCCATCATTTACTCCATGCTGGGCGCCAAGGTGGAACGCCTGGGCGACATGAAGGACATCTTCGCCGAGTGCCGCAAGCTGTTGCCCGACTACGTCAGCGACAACGTCTGGCTGCCCTATCTCGCCCCGGCCCTTGATGCGGGCATGGCCACCTTCTTTGCCGAGGAGATGTACGAGGCGATCCGTTATCTCGACACCCCGGACTTCTATACCAAGACCGAGGATCCGCTGGAGAACAACATCTGGCTGGGCGCGGCCGATGACGTCATCTTCCGGAAGCGCGGCGTCGAGTTTGTCGACGGCACCGCCCCCGGCTTTGCCGCCATCATGGGCGCGCCGCCAACCAAGGAGATCGCCAGCAAGATCGCGCTGGAACTCCAGGAGAAGAACCTCTACATCTTCATGCACGATCAGACCAATGGCGTGCACATGGCCAACCAGCTCAGGGAGAGCGGGGTGCAGATTGGCTGGAATACCCGCCTTGTCCCCTTTGCCCCCAACTACACCTCGGCGGTCTTTGCCATCGGCTTTGCCTGCCGCGTGGCCATGGCCTTCGGCGGCATCAAGCCGGGCGACTTCAAGGGCAACCTGATCTACAACAAGGACCGTACCTTCGCTTTTGTCATGGCCTTTGGTGAGGTTTCCGACGAGTGGTACGCCAACGCCGCCGGCGCCATCAACTGGGGCTTCCCGACCATCTCCGACTGGGACATCCCCCAGGTGCTGCCCACTGGCATCTGCACTTACGAGCACGTGGTGAGCAAGGTGCCCCACGAGGAGATCGTGCAGAAGGCCATCGAGGTGCGCGGCCTCAAGGTCTCCGTCGCCAAGATCGACATCCCCATGTCCTTCGGCCCCGCCTTCGAAGGCGAGCGCATCCGCAAGGACGACCTCTTCATGGAATGCGGCGGCGGCCGGACCCCGGGTGTCGAGGTGCTCATCTCGAAAGACATGAGCGAGGTGGAGGACGGCAAGGTCACCATCGAGGGGCCCGACATCAAGGACATCCAGCAGGGCCAGAACCTGCCGCTTGGTATTTTGGTCGAGGTGGCGGGCCGCGAGATGCAGTCCGACTTCGAGCCGATCCTGGAGCGCCAGTTCCACCACCTGATCAACTACATCCAGGGCATCATGCACATGGGCCAGCGGAACATCATGTGGGTCCGCATAGGCAAGGGTGCGGTGGAGAAGGGGCTTTCCTTCACCCACCTCGGCAAGGTGCTCCATGGCAAGCTCCACCAGGAGTTCGGCGCCATCGTCGACAAAATCCAGGTGAAGATCTACACCGACAAGGCCAAGGTCGAGGAGGTCATGGAGCTGGCGAAAAGGGTCTACGCCGAGCGCGACGAACGCCTTGGCTCCATGACCGACGAGACCGAGGAGGTCTTCTACTCCTGCACCCTGTGCCAGTCCTTCGCCCCGAGCCACGTCTGCGTCATCACCCCGGAGCGCATCGGCATGTGCGGCGCCTACAACTGGCTGGATGGCAAGGCCTCCTACCAGATCAACCCCACCGGCCCCAACCAGCCGATCCAGAAGGGCGATTGCCTCGATCCGGCTCTCGGCATTTTCCAGGGCATCAACGAGTTCGTGGGCCAGGCCTCCCGTGGCGCGGTGACCGAGCTGGCCTGTTACTCTCTGATGAACAGCCCGATGACCGCCTGCGGCTGTTTCGAGGCCATTGCCGCCATGCTGCCCCAGTGCAACGGCATCATGGTGGTCAACCGCGACTTCATGGGAATGACGCCTTCGGGCATGAAGTTCACCACCCTGGCCGGCATGGCCGGCGGCGGCGCGCAGACCCCTGGCTTCATGGGCGTTTCCAAGCACTACATGACCAGCCCCAAGCTTTTCCTGGCGGAAGGGGGCCTGAAGCGCATGGTGTGGATGCCCAAGATGATGAAGGAGGAGATCAAGGACAAGCTCATCGAGCGCTGCAAGGAGATCGGCATGCCCGAGCTCTACGACATGATCGCCACCGAGGAGAACGGCACCACCGAGGAAGAGATCCTGGCGTTCCTGAAGAAGGTCGGCCATCCGGCCCTGACCATGGAAGCCGTTGTTTAAAGAATACAGGACTGGGGACTCAGGACTGAGAAGAAGGCGACAGACCGCTGTTACTCAGTCCTCAGCGCTCAGCACTCAGCACTTTATTTCGGAGGAACGCACAAATGGCTCTCACAGGTATACAGATCCTCAAGATGCTGCCCAAGAAGAACTGCGGGGAGTGCAGCATCCCGACATGCCTCGCCTTTGCCATGAAGGTGGCCGCAGGCCAGGCCGAAATCGGCGAATGCCCCTATGTGAGCGATGAGGTCAAGGAGCAGATCGGTGAGGCTTCGGCCCCGCCGATCCGGACAGTGAAAATCGGCTCGGCCGAGCACACCTTCACCGTGGGCGGCGAGACCTGTCTCTTCCGCCACGAGAAGCGCTTTGAGAACCCCACCGGTCTCGCGGTGCTCATCACCACCGACATGAGCGACGCCGATGTGGAGGGCCGACTCGCCCGGTACAAGTCGCTGCGGTACGAGCGCGTCGGCGTCATGCTCCGGGCGGACCTGGTTGCGGTGAAGGACACCAAGGGCGATGGCGGAGCCTTCACTGGCCTGGTGCAGAAGGTGCTGGCTGGCGCGGCGGATGCCAAGCTCATCCTGATGAGCGACAATATCGACAACCTGACCGCGGCGGCCAAGGCGTGCGGTGACCGCAAGCCCCTCATCTACGGCGCCACCATGGGCAATGCCGATGCCTTTGCCAATGCGGCCAAGGAACTGGGCTGCCCGGTGGGCGTCAAGGGCGGCAATGTGGACGACACCGTGGCCATCAGCGAGAAGCTCATGGCGGCCGGCCTGAAGGACCTGATCATCGACACCGGCGCCCGCACCGTGCGCGCCGCTTTGGAAGACAACGTGATCTCCCGCCGCGCCGCGATCAAGACCAAGTACAAGCCGCTCGGTTTCCCGACCATCGTCTTCCCGTGCGAGATGACCGACGACACCATGATGGAGGCGATGATCGCTTCCGTTCTCATCGCCAAGTACGCCGGCATCGTGGTGCTTTCCGACCTGCAGGGCGACGTGCTCTTCCCGCTGCTCCTCGAGCGGCTCAATATCTTCACCGACCCGCAGCGCCCCATGGTGGTGCAGCAGGATGTCTATCCCATCAACGGCCCCGACGCGAACTCGCCGGTGCTCATCACCTGCAACTTCTCGCTCACCTACTTCATCGTCTCCGGTGAGATCGAAGGCAGCAAGGTGCCGAGCTGGCTCCTCATCAAGGACACCGAGGGCCTTTCCGTGCTCACCGCCTGGGCCGCCGGCAAGTTCGGCGCCGACATGATCGCCCAGTTCATGAAGAAGGCGGAGATCGAGTCCAAGGTCAAGCACCGCGAGCTCATCATCCCCGGCTACCTTGCCTCCATGAAGGGTGAGCTGGAGGAGGAGCTGCCCGGCTGGACCATCACCATCGGTCCCCGCGAGGCTGGTCATCTCCCGGCCTTCTTGAAGGAGTGGAAGCCGGCCGCCTGATCGGGGGGGCCGACGGAACAACAACGGGCAATGCGAGGGGGGCGGGCCGCGTGACGCGCCTTCCCCGCGTATCGCCTCCGACCCCCAACCGGTTTGAAAACCGGAGAGGGAAGAGACGGTAGAGATTTCTATGGCAGAGACGATTACCTTCACCATCAACGGCCAGACGGTGAGCGCCGCCCCGGATGCAACCATCCTGGAGGCCGCCCGCAAGGCCGGCATCCACATCCCGAACCTGTGCAGCGTCGAGGGCAGGAATTCGGAGGTGCCCTGCGGCCTCTGCGTGGTCGAGGTGGAAGGCAAGGAAGCACCGGTGCGCGCCTGCGCTACTCCGGTCGCCAGCGGCCTCGCGGTGACCACCGATTCGGCAGCCCTCAAGAAGATGCGGCAGGAGCGGCTCTCCGCCCTGGCCGAGACCCACTTCGGCGACTGCAAAGCCCCCTGCAACCTGACCTGCCCGGGCCAGATCAACGTCCAGGGCTACATCGCCCATGTGGCCAAGGGCCAGTATGAAGAGGCGGTGCGCCTCGTCATGGAACGCAATCCGTTCCCCTTCTCGGTGGGCCGGGTCTGCCCGCGTTTCTGCGAAACCCGCTGCCGCCGCATTCTGGTGGACGAACCGGTCTCCATCAACCACCTGAAACGCTTTGTCGCCGACTGGTGCATGACCAACAAGGTGGACCTCAAGCTCGCCCCGGCTCCTGCCACCGGCAAGAAGGTGGCGGTGATCGGCGGCGGCCCCTCGGGTCTCACCGGCGCCTACTACCTGGCCCAGAACGGCCACGACGTCACGGTCTTCGAGGCGGCCCCCAAACTGGGCGGCATGCTGCGCTACGGCATTCCCAAATACAAGATTCCCGACAATATCCTCGACTACGAGATCAACACCATCCTGCGCATGGGCATCTCGGTGCGCCTCAACCAGCGCTGGGGCAAGGACTTCACGCTCCAGTCCCTGAAGGACAGCGGTTTTGAGGCGATTCTCATCACCGTCGGCGCCGGTGTCGACGAGACCATGGATATCCCCGGTTGCGGTCTGCCTCAGGTCATTCCAGCCACCAGGCTGCTCCGTGAAATCAATGAGGGCCACCCCCGCAATTATGGCAAGCGGGCTGCGGTCATCGGCGGCAACAACGTGACCATGGAGGCGGCCCGCTCCCTCCTGCGCTGCGGGGTCGATCAGGTCACCGTCATCTACCCGCGGGCCCAGACCGAAATGGCCGCCAACCAGCGCAATATCCGCCAGGCAGAAGGGGAGGGTGTCCAGTTCCTGCTCATGGCCCAGCCGGTGCAAATCAACGAGGCGAACGGCGCTCTCGACATGGAGTTGATCCGCACCAAGCTTGGCGAACCGGACGACAAAGGCATCCGCTACCCCGAGGCGATCCCCGGCTCCAGTATCCGCCTGCGGGTCGATACCGTTGTGGCGGCGGTGGGCCAGTCCGCCTGTGCCGACAAGTTCGCTGGCGGCGAGTTGGAAGCGACCCTGGAGCTGACGCCCAAGAACAACATCAAGGTCAATCCGCGCACCTCGCTCACCAACCTCAAGGGCATCTATGCCTCGGGCGACGCGGCCAGCGGCCCGCGCTCGGTGATCCAGGCGGTGGTCAGCGCCCGCCGTGCGGCGGAAAACATCCACGCCCAGCTCACCGGCGAAGCGCGGGATACCGGCGAGAGCCGCTTCAACTTCACCCGCGGCAAGGGCTTCGACGATGTCGATCTCCGCAACTTCGAGGGGATCAACGTCAAACTGCGCGAAAAGATGCCGACCCGGCCGCCGCAAATCGCCATCCAGGACTTCGGCGAGGTCAAGCTCGGCTTCTCGGAGCAGATGGCGATCACCGAGGCGAAGCGCTGCCTTTCCTGCGGCTGCACCGCCTTTGACCGTTGCGATCTGAAGCGGTTGGCCATTGACCACGGCATCGACCCCAACAAGACCGGCATGGGCACCAGGCCGGTCTATGCCAAGGATTACAGCCACCCGACCATCGTGGTGGACCTCAACAAGTGCATCTTCTGTCAGCGCTGCAAGAATTCCTGCGAGTACAATGCCCTGGATCTGGTGGGCGGCAACTTCGACGAAAAGGGGCGGCCGCGTTCGGTTTCGCTCACATTCAATGAAAAATGCATCTCCTGCGGCAAGTGCGTGGACAACTGCTCCACCGGCGCACTGAACAAGAAGGACCAGATCGTGCCGGTGGTGAACGAGGAGATCCGCGAGGTCCGCACCACCTGCCCATACTGCGGCGCCGGCTGCCAGATGGTGCTGCGGGTCAAGGGCGATACCATCCTGGAGGTAACCGGAGACCAGGATCTGGCCCCCAACTATGGCGCGCTTTGCGTCAAGGGCCGTTTCGGCTTCCACTTTGTGCAGCACAAGGACCGCCTCACCAGGCCGCTCATCCGGCGTGGCGGCCAGTTGGTGGAAACCACCTGGGAAGAGGCGCTCAGCTACACGGCCAAGCGTTTCTTCGACATCAAGGCCATGTACGGCCCTGATGCCATCGCGGGATTTTCCTGCGCCCGGGCGACCAACGAAGAAAACTATCTCATGCAAAAATTCATGCGCACAGCGATCGGGACGAACAACATCGATCACTGTGCGAGACTCTGACACGCTCCCACGGTGGCCAGTCTGGCCATCACCTTCGGCAGCGGCGCGATGACCAACTCCATCGCGGATACAACAAAGACCGACCTCTTCCTGATGATCGGGTCGAACCCGGATACGAGCCACCCGACCATCGGCCTTCGTGTCCACCAAGCGAAAGACCGGGGCGCCAAGCTCATCGTGGTCGATCCGCGCAAGACCAGGCTTGCCGAGCGTGCCGACCTCTGGCTGCGCATCCAGCCAGGCACCGACGTGGCCTTCCTGAACGGGTTGATGCACATCATCCTCAAGGAAGACCTCTGGGACAAGAAGTTCGTTGAGGAGCGGACCGAAGACTTTGATGAACTGAAAAGGGTGGTGGAAAAGTACACCCCGGCCCACGTGGCCGAGATCACCGGCTTGAGCGAAGAGGAGCTGACCCAGTGCGCCCGGATGTTCGCGGCACCAGGTCGCCACGCCATCTTCCACGGCATGGGCATCACCCACTACACCACCGGCACCGACCGGGTGAAGTCCATTGCCAACCTGGCCATGCTCTGCGGCAAGGTTGGCGTGGAGGGCGGCGGCTGCAACCCGCTGCGCGGCCAGAACAACGTGCAGGGCGCCTGCGACATGGGCGCGCTCTTCAACACCCTGCCGGGGTATGGCGGCCTCAATAACGAAGAGCTCTTCGACCAGTACGAAAAGCTCTGGAAGGTGAAGCTTCCCCGCCGGCCCGGCAAGCCTGCAACCGAGGTGTGGGAGAACATCATCAAGGGCGATATCCGCGGCCTCTACGTTTTTGGCGAGGATCCGGCCGTGGCCGACGCCAATATCGGTCATGTCCAGGAGGCTCTGAAAGAGGTGGACTTCCTGGTGGTGCAGGATCTCTTCCTCACCGACACGGCCAAATATGCAGACGTGGTTCTGCCTGCTGCCTGTTTTGCCGAAAAAGACGGCACCTTCACCTGTACCGAACGTCGGGTCCAGCGGGTGCGCAAGGCCGTCGAGCCGCCGGGCGAGGCGCGGCCGGACTGGCAGATCTTCTGCGAGTTGTCGAAGAAGATGGGCTACGAGATGGACTACTCCTCCGCCGAGGATATCTTTGAAGAGGTACGCAAGCTGCTGCCGCAATATGCCGGCATCACCTATAAGCGGCTCGATGAAGTGGGCCTCCAGTGGCCGGTGCCCACCGAGGATCATCCGGGCACCCCGGTGCTCCACACCAAGACCTTCACCCGCGGCCGCGGCCTCTTTGTGGCCGAGGAGTACCTCCCGCCGCGGGAGCCGGTGAGCGAGGAATACCCGATGCTCTTTACCACCGGCCGCGAGTATGCGCGCTACAACTTCAGCTCCATGACCGGCAAGACCCCGGAGATCGACGTCATCGCCCCCGAGTGCCTTGCCGAGATCAACCCGGCCGATGCCGCCCGCATGGGCATCAAGGAGGGCAGCCGGATCCGCATCACCTCGCGCCGCGGCTCCGTGGAGATGCGCGCCACCATCACCGAGCGCAGCCAGGAAGGCACCGTGTTTACTACGTACAACTACGTGGAGACGCCGGTCAACTTCCTCACCCTGGACGCCTTGGACCGCTTGTCCCGCACCCCGGAATACAAGCTCTGCGCAGTGAACGTCGAGGTGGTGGAAAGTTAACGTAGTTTCTTAATTGTCAGCCGTGACCCTGCCCACGCAGGGCCGGGCCGACCAACTTTTGAGAGTGGAGTTACTGTATGGGACAGGCAAAGGAGACGAAATCAGGGGCGGTCATGGTGGTCGGCGGCGGTGTCGCCGGCGTCCAGGCGGCGCTTGATCTGACCGAGCTTGGCTACTATGTCTATCTGGTCGAGAAGTCGGCGGCTATCGGCGGCGCCATGGCGCAGCTCGACAAGACCTTCCCGACCAACGACTGCTCGCTCTGAATACTCGCGCCGAAGCTGGTGGAGGCCGGTCGGTCTCCCAACATCGAGATTCTGAGCAACGCCGATCTGCTGGACCTTTCCGGCAAGCCGGGGAACTTTACCGCCAAGCTGCGTCTGCGCCCCCGCTACATCGACGCGGACAAATGTACGGCCTGCGGCCTCTGCACCCAGTATTGCCCCCGCCACTTGGTGGACCAGTACAACGAAGGGCTGGCCGTGACCCGGCCGATCCACATCGACTACCCGCAGGCGGTGCCGGCCACCTATTTCATCGACCCCGACGTCTGTCTGCACCTGCAGCACGGCACCTGCCAGATCTGTGTGCCGGTCTGCCGTTCCAGGGCCATCGACTTCTCCCAGAAGCCCGAGGAGAAGGAGCTCAAGATCGGCGCCGTGGTCATGGCCCCCGGCTTTGGCCGGATCAGCAACGAGACCCTGGCCAAATACAGCTACGGCAAGCATGCCGACGTCATGACCAGCCTGGAGTTCGAGCGTCTGCTCTGCGCCTCCGGTCCCTTCGAAGGCGAGGTCAAGTGCCTCACCGACCACCGCCACCCGAAGAAGATCGCCTTCATCCAGTGCGTGGGCTCCCGTGATCTCGGTTGCGACAACGGCTACTGCTCCTCGGTCTGCTGCATGTACGCCATCAAGGAGGCCCTGGTCGCCAAGGAACATGACCCGGAGGTGGAGATCACCATCTACTATATGGACATGCGGACCCAGGGCAAGGACTTCGACTTGGCCCGCCTCAAGGCCGAGGCCAAGGGCATCAGGTTCGTCCGCGCCCGGGTGGCCGACGTCACGCCGTGGAACAAGCAGCTCAAGCTGACCTATTCGACCCTCGATGGCAGCCACCGTTTCGAGGGCTTCGACATGGTGGTCCTCTCCGTGGGTCTGGACGCCCCGGCCGATGCCAGGAACCTCGCCTCCATCGCGGGCTTCGAGCTGAACAACTACGATTTCTGCAAGACCGGGACCTTTGCCCCGCTTCTCACCACCGCGCCCGGCGTTTTCGTGGCTGGCGCCTTCCAGGGCCCGAAGGACATCCCGGAGAGCGTCACCCAGTCCAGTGCCGCGGCCGGCATTGCCTCGGCACTCATCAAGAAGGATCGCAACAAGGGGTACGTGGTCAAGTCTTACCCCAAGGAGCAGCAACTTTCTGCCGACGACGAAGTGCGCATCGGCGTCTTTGTCTGCCACTGCGGCATCAACATCGGCAGCGTGGTGGACGTGCCCTCGGTGGAAAAATACACCGACGGCATGGAAGGCGTTGTGTACCACGCCCAGAGCCTCTACTCCTGCTCCCAGGACGCCCAGGAGGTCATCAAGCAGAAGATCAAGGAACACAACCTGAACCGCATCGTGGTGGCGGCCTGTTCGCCGCGGACTCACGAGCCGCTCTTCCAGGAAACCTTGAAGGATGCCGGCCTCAACCGTTGTCTCTTCGAGATGGTCAACATCCGCGACCAGTGTTCGTGGGTGCATGCCACCGAGCCGGCCGCTGCCACCGACAAGTCCAAGGATCTGGTGCGGATGGGCATTGCCAAGGCGCGGCTCAGCAAGCCGCTGCCGGAACAGACCGTGCCGGTCATCAACAAGGCGCTGGTCCTGGGCGGCGGCATCGCCGGCATGACCGCGGCCCTCAATCTGGCGGAGCAGGGCTTCCATACCACCATTGTCGAAAAAGCCGACGGCCTGGGCGGACACCTGCTGCATCTGAGCTACACCCTGCGCGGCGACAACGTGGTGCAGCAGCTCAAGGACATCAGCGAGCAGGTGAAAAAGCACAAGCTCATCGAGGTGATGACCAATACGGAAATCGCCGAGGTGACCGGCTTTGTCGGCAACTTCTCCTCGCGGCTCGTCACCAGGAAGGGCAAGTCCGCCAAGGAGTCGACCATCGACCACGGTGTCATCATCATCGCCACCGGTGGCCGCGAACACCGTCCCGAGAAGGTGCTCGACAACGAGATCAAGTACTCGGCCAAGATCGTCACCCAGAGCGAGCTTGAAAAGCGCCTGGCCGGCAAGGGCAAGGACCGCGCTCCGGAGTCGGTGGTGATGGTCCAGTGCGCCGGCTCCCGCGGCGACGATCTTGCTTACTGCAGCAAGGTCTGCTGCACCCATGCGGTGAAAAACGCGCTCAAGATCAAGGAGATCAATCCCGACTCCCAGATCGTTGTCCTCTACCGCGACATGCGCACCTATGGCTACGCCGAAGACGCTTACCGCGAGGCGCGCGAGAAGGGCGTGGTCTTTATTCCCTACAGCATGGACGCCAAGCCGAAGATTTCCGGCAGCGGCAAGACCCTCAAGGTGAGCTTCTATGACCCGATCCTCCGGGAGGAGGTCACCATGGCGCCCGAGGTGCTGGCCCTCTCCGTGGGCATCGTGCCCGAGGGGACCGAGGAGACGAGCAAGCTCCTCAAAGTGCCGGTGAACCAGGACAAGTTCTATCTTGAGGCCCACGTGAAGCTGCGGCCGGTGGAGCTGCCGGTTTCCGGCGTCTACGTCTGCGGTCTGGCCCATTCGCCCAAGCCGGTGGACGAGATCGTGGTCCAGGCCCAGGCTGCGGCGGCCAAGGCGGCCATCCCGCTGGTCAAGGGCTACGTCTCGGTGGAGCCCACCGTCTCCAGCGTGGACAAGGAAATGTGCATCGGCTGCGGCCTGTGCGAGTCGCTCTGCCCGTACCAGGCCATCAGGATCACCAAGGACGAAAACGGCAAGCGCAAGGCCGAGACCATCACCGCCTCGTGCAAGGGCTGCGGCATCTGCGCCTCCCACTGTCCGGTATTCGCCATCTCCATGGGCGGCTTTACCGACGAGCAGATTACCGCGCAGATCAAGGCCTTTGGCGAGACGAGCAACAAGGAGTAACCATGAGCAACGCGACCTTCAATCCCAGGATTCTGGGCTTCCTCTGCAACTGGTGCTGCTACGCAGCGGCCGACAGTGCCGGCGTTTCACGCTACCAGTACCCGCCCAACCTGCGCACCATCCGCATCATGTGCACGGGGCGGCTCGATCCCGCCTTCGTCCTGCGCGGCTTTGCCGAGGGGGCGGACGGCATCTTCACCGGCGGCTGACAACTCGGTGAATGCCATTACCAGGTTGGTAATTACGATGCGATGGGCGTGAACGCCGTGATCAAGAAAGTCCTTGCCGAAGTGGGCATCAAGCCGGAACGGTTCGGCCTCCAGTGGGCCTCCGCTGCCGAGGCGCCGCGCTTTGTGAAGCTCATCACCGAGTTCACCAGGGAGATGCAGGCCTTGGGGCCGCTGGGCCAGGCCGAGGGGTTGAACCCGGAGGAGGTGAAGGTCCGGATCAAGAAGGCCCTCGATCTGGTGAGCGACAAGAAGCTCCGCATGGGGTTGGGCAACATCTCCAAGTCGATCCGCAAGGACGCCCTCTACACCCAGGAGCAGATCACCGCGGCGGTGGAGGAAAAGCTCGCCAAGACCATCACCTCGGGCCTGGGCTCTTCCGAAGCCGTCTGAGCCGGCTTGTTGCATGCCTTCGCGTCCTCAACGGGGTCGGGCCTGGTGCCCGGCCCCGTTTTTGTGTGGTGAGGCAACCCTGTTGCCTTTTGCTCATCTCAGCCGAAGAGGGCGCGGCAGGAAACATCATTCATGAAACTTCTGGTGGTTGAACCCTATTACAGCGGCTCGCACAAGGCGTTTCTGGACGAGTTGCTGCGGGAGTTGCCCCACGCCGCCGAATTGTTCACCCTGCCGGCCCGGCACTGGAAATGGCGGATGCGCCTGGCCGCCCCGCACTTTGCCAATCTGCTGCGCGAGCAAGGAGCGGAAGGGCAGGGGTACGACGCCATCTTCTGTTCTTCCATCCTCGATGTGGCGGCCTTCCGCGGTCTGCTGCCGCCACCCCTTGCGGCCCTGCCGCTGCTGGTCTATTTCCACGAAAATCAGTTCGCCTATCCGGTGCAGCTTCATGAGGAGCGGGACGTGCACTTCGCCCTCACCAACCTGACCACCGCCCTGGCTGCCGACAAAATCGCCTTCAATTCCCGCTGCAACCTGGAGTCTTTTCTGACCGGGGCGCAAGGGCTGCTGGACAAAATGCCGGACATGGCCCTGCCGGGATGGGAGGAGGCGATTTGCGCCAAAGCGGAAGTCCTGTATCCGGGCCTCGATTTTTCAGGGATCGACGCGACCCCTGTCATGCCGCGCGACGGCGGCCCGCCGGTGGTGCTCTGGAACCATCGATGGGAATACGACAAGGATCCGGATTTTTTCTTTCGCACCCTCTTTCGGCTGGCTGCCCAGGGCATTGACTTCCGGCTCATCGTGCTGGGCCAGTCCTTCCGCGCCCAGCCGCCGATCTTTGCCGAGGCGGAGAAACGGCTGGCCGACAGGATCATTCACTTCGGCTATGCAGCAGGCCGTGAGGATTACGCGTGCCTCCTTCGCCGGGCCGACGTGGTGGTTTCCACCGCCCGGCACGAATTCTACGGCATGGCGGTGCTGGAGGCGGTGAGGGCCGGTTGCCGCCCCCTGGTGCCGGACCGTTTGGCCTACCGGGAACTCTTTCCAGATCACTTTCTCTATCAGGACGAGGAATTTGCCGAGCGCCTGACGCAGTGCCTCGCCGCCGGCAGACTCCCCGACCCGGCAGCGCAGGACCTTACCAACCGCTTCTCCTGGCCCGCCTTGTTTCCCCGGTATCTCCGCTGGTTCGCCTGAACCGGGTGAGCCATGGTGCCGGTGTTGCGGTGAAATGCGTCCTCTTCCCGTTTCCCCGGCCACCGATCCCCCCTTGCGGGAAAAGTCGCCCCCTGTACCTGGTTATGCTATAATTGGGAACCAACATATATTTTTCTTCGTTTTCCTGGTGGCGAACGCAGCAGCGACCCAAGGGGGGAGAGATGAAGAAAGAGATGTCCATCAGGGCCAGGTTGAGCGTGGTGATGATCGGCCTGGTCCTCCTGTTTGGCCTGTTGCTCATCGCGGTTTCCTATCTGTCGGCCAGCAAAATGGTCAACCGCCTGACGGAACACACGCTGCGCATGAAGCTGGCCGGCGACATCCATGCCATGCGCACCTATGTGAAGCAGCATTTCGGGTCGTTGCGGCTCGCGGGCGGCATCCTTATCGACGCATCGGGCCAGCCGATTGCCGGTCGTTACGAACTGGTTGATCAGCTTTCCCGTGATCTCGGGGTGGTGGCGACAGTTTTTGTACGCCAGGGCGATGATTTTGTCAGGGTCATCACCAACGTCCGCAAGGACGACGGGGATCGCGCCATCGGTACGCCCCTCGGCGCAAAGAGCGCCGCCTACCAGCCGGTGCTGCAGCGTACCACCTATGTGGGCAGGGCGGTCATCCTCGGCGAAAACTATCTCACGGCCTACGACCCACTGGTGGATGCGCAGAACCAGGTGTACGGCATCCTTTTTCTCGGTATTCCCATGCAGCAGATCAACAGCCTCGTTCGCCAGGGAACCTGGGCCATTGCCCGCAATTCGGCAATTGCCTTTGTGGCCGCCCTGGGCCTGGCGGTGGGAACGGCCATGCTGTTCGCCGGTGTGCTGGCGCATCCCATCCGCAAGGCCGCGGATTTTGCCATGACCGTTTCCCGTGGCGATCTCGCCGCCACCATGGAGGTTGCGCAGACGGATGAAATGGGGCAGTTGGCCCAGGCGCTGAATGCCATGGTGGCGCAGCTTCGCGCCGTGGTTGGAGAGGTGCGGGCGGCGGCGGACGAGGTGCAGGGGATGGCGGAGGACGTCAAGTCTTCCGCAGCGCATGTCGCCTCGACCAGCGAGGAGTTGAGCGCCACCGCCGATCTGCTGTCGCGCGGGGCGGTTGAACAGGAAACGGCCGCCGCCGAGGCTGCCACTTCCATGGAACAGATGGCGGCGCGCATCCGGCAGAATGCGGACAATGCGGCAGAAACCGAAAGGATCGCCATGCATGTGGCCGAGGACGCCCGCAAGGGCGGGCAATCGGTGACCGAGACCGTTGCGGCGATGAAGGAAATCGCCGGCAAGATCGGGGTCATCGAGGAAATATCGCGGCAGACGAACCTTCTGGCCCTGAATGCGGCCATCGAGGCGGCACAGGCCGGAGAGCACGGCAAGGGTTTTGCGGTGGTGGCCTCCGAGGTCAGGAAACTTGCGGCGCGGAGCCAGGAAGCGGCCCGTGAAATCAATGCGCTTTCCGCTTCCAGCGTCGAGCTGGCCGAGAAGACGGGATTGCTTCTGGCGAAGATCGTGCCGGATATCCAGAAAACAGCGGAACTGGTTCAGGAAATCAGTGCCGCCAGTAATGAGCAGAACGCCGGTGTGGAGCAGATGAACCAGGCCCTGCATCGTCTTGACCAAGTGCTGAAGCAGAATGCTGCGGCCTCGGGGGAGTTGAACGACAGTTCGGCGGATCTGGCGGAAAATGCGGTGCAGATGGCTGCCAATGCAGAGACCATGCACGAGCAGTCAGTGGCCCTGCAGCAGGCCATCGCCTTTTTCCATGCAGATGGCGAAGGGCGGCCGGTCGCCGGTAGTCCGGGGCGGGAGGCAGCGTCGCCATCGTCGGCAGCCTCGGAGCTTCCCCGGTTTTAGGCAGGAAAGGCGCCGGTTGAAGCGCTCTCATGCACCGTAATCGAAGGCGGCGGCAAAGAGGGTCTTGGTGTAGGGGTGGCGGGGCCGGGCAAAGACCTGGGCCGCAGGTCCCGATTCCACGATGCGGCCGTTTTGCATCACCGCCACGTCGTCGGCCAGGGCCCGGACCGTGCGCAGGTCGTGGGAGATGAAGAGGTAGGTCATCCGGTGCCGTTCCTGCAGGCGCTTCAGCAGTTCGATGATCTGCGCCTGGATGGTCATGTCCAGCGCGCTGGTCGGTTCGTCCAGCACCAGAAAACGCGGCTGGAGCACCACCGCCCGGGCAATGGCGATGCGCTGGCGCTGGCCGCCCGAAAACTCGTGGGGGTAGCGGTCCGCCATCTCCGGTGCCAACCCCACTTCCTCCAGGGCCTGCTCCACCAGGGCCCGCCGTTCCTGGCGCGCCGTCCCGATGCAGTGCACCCTGAGGCCCTCGCCCACGATCTCTTCCACCGTCATGCGCGGCGAGAGCGATGAGTATGGGTCCTGAAACACCACCTGGAGTTCGCGCCGCAGGGGACGAAGCTGCCGGTTCTTGAGGGCGGCGAGATCGTGCTCCAGATAGCGGATGTGGCCCTGGCTGTTCACCAGCCGCAGCAGGGCAAGACCCAGCGTGGTCTTGCCGGAGCCGGATTCGCCCACCACGCCGAAGGTGGTGCCTTCGCGGATGGCAAGGGTGACGTTGTCCACCGCCCGGATGGTGCCGACGGTGCGGCGGAAAAACCCCGATTTGATGGAGAAGTGGCAGCGCAGGTGGCGCACTTCGACTATCGGCTCGCTGGGCTCCTTGGGCGCCGGCTCACCGTGGGGCACGCTGTGCATCAGGTGCACGGTGTAGGGGTGCTTCGGCGCCGCGAAGATGGTTTCGGTGGCCCCTTCCTCGACAATGGCGCCCTGGTTCATGATTGCCACCCGGTCTGCCACCTTCCTGACCATGTTGAGGTCGTGGGTGATGAGCAGCACCGCCATCTGCATTTCCTGCTGGATTTCCTTGATCAGCGCAAGGATCTGCGCCTGGATGGTGACATCGAGCGCCGTGGTGGGTTCGTCGGCGATGAGCAGCGCGGGCTTGCAGGCCAGGGCCATGGCGATCATCATCCGCTGGCGCTGCCCCCCGGAGAGCTGGTGCGGGAAGGCGTCGATGCGGTGGTTCGGGTCCTGGATGCCGCTGCGCCGCATGAGATCGACGGCATACTCCCGTGCCGTCTCCCGGGGCAGCTTCTGATGGAGCATGATCGGTTCGATGAGCTGGTCGCCGATGGTGTAGACCGGGTTCAGCGAGGTCATCGGTTCCTGGAAGATCATGGCGATGCGGTTGCCGCGCACCTCCCGCACCTCCGCCTCGGAAAGGGCGAGGAGGTCGCCACGCTCGGCAAAGAGGATGCGGCCGCTGGTGACAACGCTTTCCCGTTCCAGCAACTGCAGGATGGAGAGCGCGGTGACCGATTTTCCGGAGCCCGATTCGCCGACCAGGGCCACGGTCTCGCCCTGATGGACGGTGAGCGAAACCTGGTTGAGCACCTGGCTGAGGCCGGTGGCGCCCTTGAAGGCGAGGGAGAGGTTGTCGATGGTGAGCAGTTCTTTCATGACTGGATCTTGCGCGGGTCAAAGGCCTCGCGCAGGGCCTCGCCGATGAAGATGAGCAGGATGAGGGTGCCGACCAGCACGATGAAGGTGCCCAGCGAAAGCCACCAGGCCTCGATGTTGGCCTTGCCCTGGGCGAGCAGCTCGCCGAGGCTGGGGGTGGGCGGCGGCACCCCCAGCCCGAGGAAGTCGAGGCTGGTCAGGGCCAGGATGGCTCCGCTCATGCGGAAGGGCAGGAAGGTGATGACCGGGGTCATGCCGTTGGGCAGGAGGTGGCGGAACATGATGGTGACGTTGCCCACGCCCAGGGCTTTCGCGGCCTTGACGTAGTCGAGGTTGCGGCCCTTGAGGAATTCGGCCCGCACGTAGTCGGAAAGCCCCATCCAGCCGAAGAGCGAAAGGAGAATCAGCAGCAGCAGCGCGCTGGGCTTGAAGATGGAGGCGAAGATGATGAGCAGGTAGAGTTCCGGCATGGCGCTCCATATCTCGATGAAGCGCTGGAGGAAGAGGTCGGTGCGGCCGCCGAGGTAGCCCTGGATGGCGCCGGCGAGAATACCGATCACCGTGCCCACCAGGGTGAGGGCAAGGCCGAAGAGCACCGAGAGGCGAAAGCCATAGAGCAGGCGGGCCAGCACGTCGCGGCCGCGATCGTCGGTGCCGAGCAGGTTCACGGAACTCGGCGGCGAGGGCACCGGCCCCCCGATGTCCAGGTTGATGGAGGCGTAGCTGTGGGGGTTGGGGGGCATCAGCGCCCAGTTGCCATTGCTCGTCAGCCGCTCGCGGATGGCCGGGGCGCGGTAATCGGCCTCGGTGTCGAATTCGCCGCCAAAGGTGGTCTCCGGATAGGCGGCAAAAAGCGGGAAATAGAACTGCTGCTTGTAATAGACCACAAAAGGCCTGTCGTTGGAGAGCACCTCGGCAAAGAGACTGGTGACGAAGAAGAGGCTGAAGAGGATGAGGCTGACATAGCCGCGGCGGTTGGTCTTGAAGCGTTGCCAACGGCGCCGGGCCGGGGTCTGTTTCGGGTTGCTGCTCATGGGTTCAGCGGGACTCGAGGCCTTCGAAGGTGATGCGCGGGTCCACCACCACATAGCTCAGGTCGGTGAGCAGCCGGGAGAGGAGGCCAATGATGGTGAAGAAGTAGAGGGTGCCCAGGACCACCGGGTAGTCGCGGTTCATGATCGATTCGTAGGCGAGCAGCCCCATGCCGTCCAGCGAAAAGATGGTCTCGATGAGCAGGCTGCCGGTGAAAAAGGCGGTGATGAACGAGCCGGGAAAGCCGGTGATGATCGGGATGATGGCGTTGCGGAAGACGTGGCGGTAGAGCACGCGGTTCTCGGAGAGCCCCTTGGCCCGGGCGGTGATCACGTACTGCTTGCGGATTTCCTCGAGAAAGCTGTTTTTGGTGAGCAGGGTCATTACCGCAAGGCTTCCCACCGCGCTGGAGGCGATGGGCAGAACCATGTGCCAGAGGTAGTCGAGCACCTTGCCGACGAGGCTCAGCTCCTGCCAGTTGTCGGAAACAAGGCCGCGCAGAGGGAAGAGGCTCCAGAAACTGCCGCCGCCGAAGAGCACGATGAGCAGGATTGCCAGCACGAAGCCGGGGATGGCGTAGCCGATGAGGATGACGGTGGAGGTGAGGACGTCGAAGCGCGAGCCGTCCCGCACCGCCTTGGCAATGCCCAAGGGGATGCAGGCGCCGTAGACGATGAGGAAGGACCACAGCCCCAGCGACATGGAAACCGGCAGCTTGGAGATCACCAGTCCGGCCACGCTGCGGTGGTGGTAGTAGGACTCACCGAAATCGAAGAGGAAATAGTTTCGCATCATGGTGACGAAGCGGGTGACCGGCGGCTGGTCAAAGCCGTAAAGCCTGGTCAGCTGGGCCACCCGTTCTTCATCAAGCCCCCTGGCGCCCTGGTAGAGGTCGCTGGTCCGCACCGCCCGCACCTCGCCGCCCATGCCGGCGCTGTGGCCCTTGATCTCGGCGAGCATGCGCTCCACCGGACCGCCCGGCACGAACTGGGTGACGGTGAAGGTAACGAGCATGATTCCGATCAGGGTGGGAATCATCAGCAGAATGCGACGGAATATATAGGCGATCATGGGCAAGGCTTACGGGATGACGTTGGCCTGCTGAAGGGTTTCGGCGATGATGTCTTTCAGCTCCTGCATCTTGAAGGGCTTGGCGAGGTAGTTGTCCATGCCGTTTTCCAGGCATTTTTCCCTGTAGCCCGGCATGACGTGGGCGGTTACGGCGATGATCGGAACATGGCCGCCGGTTTCGTTTTCCCGGGCCCGGATGGCGGCGGTGGCTTCGAAGCCGTCCATCACCGGCATCTGGATGTCCATCAGGATGAGATCGAACCTGCCGTTCAGGTATTCGTCCAGGCCGGTCTTGCCGTTGCCCGCGATCACGCTGCTGTATCCGAACTGCTGCAGCATGAGGCTCAGCAGCTTCTGGTTCACCGGGTTGTCTTCCACCACCAGGATGCGGAGCGGATTGACCATAATTGCCACTGTCCCACTGGTGGAACCAAGGGGGTCGTTTTGGGGTTGCCCTGACCCATCCCCTGCGGTGACAATGGGGCGGAGAAGGGCGATATCAATACGGTTTTCACCTTACTCGCGGACCCCGGCCATTGTCAACCGCAAACGCGGGAAAATGCTGGAATCATCGAGGGGGCAATGCCCTGACAGTCGGTTTTTTCCACCAGGTCATCAGTGCCTGCATCGGCGAATAGTAGAGGGGCAGGGTGGCCGGCCGGGCAAAGACCGTGCGGTAGGTGATGCGGTGGTGGTTGAGGTACCAGTTGGGCACCACGTAGTAGCCGTACCACAGCACCCGGTCCAGGGCCCGGGCGGCGGCGGTGAGTTCTTCCTGGGTGGCGGCGTAGATGAGGCGCTCCACCAGATGGTCCACCACCGGGTTCGTGAGGCCGATGAGGTTGCGGGAGCCCTCCCGGCCGGCGGCGGAGGAATGCCAGTAGTCGCGCTGCTCGTTGCCTGGCGACTGGGACTGGCCGAAGACATGCACCGTCATGTCGAAATCGAAGGTATTGAGTCGCCGCACATAAAGGGCCGGGTCGATGGTGCGGTAGGTGGCCTTGATCCCCAGCCGGGCGAGGTTCTGCACGTAAGGCTCCATCACCCGTTCGAAGGAGGATGAGGCCGAGACCAGCAGAATTTCGAAGGAAAAAGGGCGGCCGTCCCGATGGGTGAGCACCCCCTCTTTCACCTTCCAGCCCGCATCCTCCAGCAGTTTCTTGGCCGCCAGCAGATTGGCGCGCAGACTGGCCGGCGGAGTGGTGGCAGGGGGGGTGGGGGGGGTGGTGAAAAGTTCCGGCGGCAACTGGTCGGCAAAGGGGGTCAGCAGCTTGAGTTCCAGCCCCTCCGGCACGCCGCGGGCTTCCAGCTCCGAGTTGCTGAAGTAGGAGGCGCTGCGGGTGTATTCGCCGTAAAAAAGGGCCTGGTTGGCCCATTCGAAGTCAAAGGCCATGGTGAGCGCCTTGCGCACCGCCCGATCCTGGAACAGGGGGCGGCGGAGGTTCATGACAAAGCCCTGCATGCCGGCGTTGTTCCGGTGGGGCAGGTTTTCCTTCCTGAGTTCGCCGCGGGCAAAACGCGGCCCCTTGAGGTCGCGGGCCCACTGCTTGGCGATGTTGACGGACATGAAATCGAATTCGCCGGCCTTGAAGGCCTCCAGCGCCACGATCTGATCCTTGTAGTATTTGTAGGTGATGGTGTCGAAGTTGAAGAAACCGCGGCGGACATTGAGGTCCCGCGCCCAGTAGTTGGGGTTGCGCTGGTAGGTGATGGTCTTGCCGGCCACCACCTCTTTCACCACATAGGGGCCGGAGGCGATGGGCGGGGTGAGGCTCGCGGCATCGAAGGGGGTGGAGCGGTAGAACCTGCTGGAGAAGACCGGCAGCTGGCCGGCGATCATGTGGAGTTCCCGGTTGGCGCGGGCAAAGTGCATGCGGACCCGCAGCTGGTCGAGGATTTCCGCCCCGGTGATGTCGTGGAGATATGCCTGGTAAAAGGGATGGGCCTTGCCGCTTTTCAAGGTGTCGAGGGAGAATTTGACGTCCGCGGCGGTGATCGGCGTGCCGTCGGAGAAGCGGGCCTGGTCGTTGATGGTGAAGGTGACCGAGAGGCGGTCCCTGGCCAGTTCGATATCCTTGGCGATGAGGCCATAGGCGGCAAAGGGCTCGTCAAGGCTCGGCACGGTGAGGGTTTCAAAAACCAGTTCCTCCAGCCCGGCGGGGGCGGTGCCCTTGAGGGTATAGGGATTCATCTTGTCGAAGCTGCCCAGGTCGTGGAGCAGGAGCTGGCCGCCCTTGACCGCCTGGGAGGAAACATAGTCAAAGCGGGCAAAACCGGCCGGGTACCTGAGCTTGCCGTCGATGCTGATGCCGTGGGCGGCATGCAGGGCCGGAGGCGCGGTGCAGAGGGAGACAAGGGCGGCAAAACACGCCAGCCAGAGGCCGGAGCGGCGGGGGCAACGCATAGGGGTCTCCGGGAATCAGTGAGCCAGATGCTCGTGGATGATGTTCAGCAGGGCCGAAGAAACCATGTTGGCCAGCATCGTCAGGACATGCATATCATGTTCGCTGAAATTGTCATCCCTTTTGTTCACTGCCTCGATGACGCCGATGCAGATGCCGTTGATCCGCAGGGGAACGGCAAGCAGAGAGCGCGTTTCGAAATCGAAGCGGTGGTCCACCGCCTTGTCGAAACGGGCGTCGGTAAGGACGTTGGCGGCGATGGCCGGCTGGCAGTTCCGGAACACCCAGCCGGCCAGACCCATCTCGACCGTGATGGCCTGTCCCTGCAGGGCTTTGCTTCGGGGGCCGGTGGGCAGGGCGATGAGCATCTCCTCGGTGCCCGGCCTGGCGAGCAGGATGGAGCTGGCCTCGCAGCCCAGGAGGGTGTTGGCCATCTCCAGGGACTCGTGGAGAATCCAGGGTCCTTTGCAGATGTTGTGCAGCAGCATGGAGATGCGGAGCATGGTCGCCACCTCAGCCCGGTCCATCCCCTCCAGCAGCGCTTCGGGCAGCATCTGGTGGAGCAGGCCCCGGGCGAGGGCGGAGGGGCTGATGGCGTTCATGTCCATCAGGATGTCGCCGAGGCAGCGGCCGTTGGTGTGGCGATCGATCCACGGCAGGAGGCATTCCTTGATGGCGGCGGTCAGGCTCTCGTTGTTGGCGCGGACCTGCTTGCGCTGCTGCTGGGCGGCCAGGGCGGCGTTGATCTGTTCGCAGGAGGCGAGGCCCATCTCCCGCAGCACGTCGCCCAGGCGGCGCCACTGGCCACGGAGATCGAGGAGATGGGAGGAGAGATTGGCGGCGATGTTTTCGTGGTAGGGATTGCGGCCCTCGCCGAAGAAAATGGTGAGGTAGCGGTCCATGCGCCCGTGGCGCGCAAGCCGCGGCGCCACGAAATCTTCGTAGAACTGGAGCACCCCCTCCTTGAGTTCCCTGGCCGACTTGTACACCGGCGCGCCCCGTTGCCGTATCTGCTCGGTGCCTTCATGCTCATAGACCTCCTTGAACTCGACAAAAAGATCCCTGAGCCGGGGCAGGTATTCGTTATCGGCCATCTGGGCCACCAGGTCGGCAGTGGGAATCATCCGGGCCAGCGCCAGTTCCAGCGGATCGGGGAAGAGGGTTTCGGCGTCCGGCTCGTGGCGGTAGTCGGTGAGCGAGATCATGGCCGGCACCAAGTGTTGCGACCGGGAGGGCCAGCGGCTTTCGGTCAGATAGCGTCCGGCCATTTCCATGCCCCGCTGGACATGGGTGAAGGTGTACTTGCCGCCCCGCCCCTCGTGGTCGCCCTTGTCCTTGATGTAGCCGGAATCATGGAAAAGGCCGGCGGCAATGCCGCAAAGGAAGAGTTCCTCGGAGAATTTTGGACTGCCGGAGCGGTTCCAGCCCGCGGCCATGCGGGTTACGGTGAGGGCGGCATCGAGGGCGTGGCCGAAATTGTGGTAGGGCACCTCGCACGCCTCGTGGGTGGGCCAGCGCCCTTCGTACAGGTCGGCGACATCCCGGATCAGGCGGTCGAGGCGGGCCGGCACCCGGCCGTATTCCTCCTTGACGATGGCCAGCAGAAGGTCGATGGTGTTCTGCCGCCGGGTGCTCTTCGCGTCAACCTGGGTTTTGAGTTGCTTTGTCACCGTTGCCATGGGTCCGGGGGCGTTGCGCCCTGTTGTTGATTTTTTTCATGGTATATGGGGTGGCGGCAATGGTCAATCGGATATTCGCCGCCGCGGTTATCTTTTGTGAGAACGCCTGACGGCGGACTTTTCCGCCGTGGCGGCAGGACAGGGAGAAGCGTTGCGGGAGTGCGTTTTTCAGATGCATCCGCGGCGGTACGTATGGTACATAAAAGGATTCATGACGAGTACCGTCTCCGGCCGCATGCCGGCCGCATGATTGACTTTAAGGGCACGGGCTTCGTTTTCTGCCCGCTCAGGAGGGACAACCCCATGGGAAAGACCATCACCGAAAAGATATTCGACGCCCACCGGCGCGACAACCCGACACCGGACAACGTGATCCTCGATCTCGATGTGGTCATGTGCCACGAGATCACCACCCCGATTGCGGTGACCGATCTCGAGGCGCGCGGCATGGACCGGGTCTTCGACCCGGACAGGATCAAGGTGGTGATCGACCACGTCACCCCCTCCAAGGACTCGAAGACCGCCACCCAGGCCAAGATCCTCCGTGACTGGGCGCGGCGCCACAAGATCCGCGACTTCTTCGACGTGGGCCGCAACGGCGTCTGCCACGCCCTCTTCCCGGAAAAGGGCTTCATCCGCCCCGGCTACACCGTGATCATGGGCGACTCGCACACCTGCACCCACGGGGCCTTTGGCGCCTTTGCCGCTGGCGTGGGCACCACCGACCTCGAAGTCGGCATCCTGAAGGGAGTCTGCTCCTTCCGGCTGCCCAAGACCATGAAGATCACCATCACCGGCACCCTGCCCAAGGGGGTCTACGCCAAGGACGTGATCCTCTCCATCATCCGGCAGATCAGTGTGAACGGCGCCACCGACGCCATCATGGAATTCGTCGGCCCGGTGGTGGAACAGATGAGCATGGAGAGCCGCATGACCCTCTGCAACATGGCCATCGAGGCGGGCGCCACCTGCGGCGTCTGCCTGCCCGACCGGGTTACGGCCGAGTACCTCTGGCCCTTCATCAAGGACGAATATGGTTCCCTGGAGCAGGCGGTCACCGATTTTGCGCAGTGGCATTCCGATCCGGATGCAACCTACTGGAAGGAGTTGACCTGCGACGTCTCCAGCCTCGTGCCGCAGATCACCTACGGCTTCAAGCCGGACGAGGTGAAGGACGTTACCGAGATGGAAGGGCGCCCGGTGGACCAGGTCTACATGGGCTCCTGCACCAACGGCCGCATCGAGGACCTGCGCGAGGCCGCCAAGGTGCTCAAAGGCCGCACCATTGCCGAAACGGTGCGCGGCATCCTCTCGCCGGCCACGCCGCAGGTCTATAACCAGGCACTGGCCGAAGGGATTATCAACATCTTCATGGAGGCGGGGTTCTGCGTCACCAACCCCACCTGCGGCGCCTGTCTCGGCATGTCGAACGGCGTCCTGGCCGAGGGGGAGATCTGCGCCTCCACCACCAACCGCAACTTCAACGGCCGCATGGGCAAGGGCGGCATCGTCCACCTGATGAGCCCGGTCTCGGCCGCGGCCGCCGCGGTGGCCGGCCACATCACCGATCCGCGCAAGTATCTGTAAGGGGAAACGAACATGAAAAATTTCAGCGGCAGGGTTTTGTTCCTGGACCGGAGCGACATCAATACCGACGAGATCATCCCGGCCAAGTACCTCACCGAAAATACCAAGATGGCGCTGCAGCCCTTTGCGCTGGAAGACCTCAAGCTGGGCGGCTTCGATCCCAGGCGGGACGTGGCGGGCAAAGGGGTGGTCGTCACCCGGGCCAACTTTGGCTGCGGCTCCTCCCGCGAGCATGCGGTCTGGGTCTTCGAGGTGAACGACATCAACGTGGTGATCGCCGAGAGTTTTGCCCGCATCTTCCGGCAGAACATGTACAACTGCGGCATGCTGGCCATCGAACTGCCCAGGGGGGAGATCAATTCCCTCTTTTCCCTGGGCGGCGAGGTGGAGATTTCGGTGGACCTGGCCAAGGGTGAGCTGACCGCCAAGGGCAACAAGACAATGACCTGCCGTTTCGCCCTCAACGAATTCGACCGCAAGCTGGTCGAGGCCGGCGGCTGGCTCGCCTACGCCGACAAAAACTACTAGGCAAGCCCGAAGAACGGACTCAATGCCTCTCTTCCGGCGTCGGGAGGGAGGCATTTTTTTTGGGGAACGAGACCGGTGAGCGCCAAAAACGAACTCGACATCGACAAGGTGGTGGCCGGCGGCCTGGGCCTGGGCCATCAGCCCGGCGGTCAGGCGGTATTCGTGCCCTATGTCCTGCCGGGGGAGAAGGTGCGCATCCGGATTGCCCGGCGCCGCACGCAGTACAGCGAGGCGCAGCTGGTCGAGGTGATGACCCCGGCAGCGGGCCGGCGGAATCCGCCCTGCCCGCACTTTGGCCGTTGCGGCGGCTGCGATGTGCAGCACGCTGAGTATCCCACCCAACTCTTGCTCAAGGAGTCGATCCTCCGGGAGTTGCTGGCGCGTGGCGGGATAACCGGCGCAGGGGAGAAGGTCCCTCTCACCGTGGCCGCCGCACCTGAGGAGTTTGGCTACCGCCAGCGCATCCGTCTCCAGGTGGCCCCGGATGGCCGGCCCGGCTTCTATCGGCGCCATTCCCACGAGGTGGTGACTGTCACCGGCTGCCCCTTGGCAGCCCCTGTGATCAACGAACTGGTGGCCGAACTGTTGCGCCATCCCGCGGCCCGCCCGTTGCTCGATCATGCCGTGGCCCTTGAGTGCATCCTCAGCCCGGCGGAAGGGCGGCTGATCCTTCTTTGTCACACCAAGCGGGAGGTGCGGGCCGCCGACCGCCAGCATGCCGCGACCCTGTGCGCGGCCCTTCCGCGGCTCAAGGGTATCCTCTTCAGCGTGCCGGGAAAGGCGCTTGGCCCGGTTGTCACCAGCAGCGGAATATCCGACGACCTTGCCCTCCTCCAGATCCGTTTCACCATCCCGGCCGCCATTGCCGGCCGGTCCCTTGCCCTGACCGTGGAGCCGGGCGGCTTCAGCCAGGTGAACCCGCAACAGAACGAGACGATGATCGCCACCCTCCTGACCTGGCTCGGCCTTGGCGACAGCGAGTCGGTGCTCGATCTCTTCTGCGGCATGGGGAATTTTTCGTTGCCACTGGCGGCAGGGGCACGGTCGGTGGTGGGCATGGACCTTCAGGGTGCCGCCATCCGCAGTGCCAAGCGCAATGCCGAATTGAATGGGCTGGCCAACTGCCGCTTCGAGAAGATGGGGGCCGGGGAGGGGGCGCAACGGCTGAGAGCGGCAGGGGAGCGGTTCGATGTGGTGCTGCTCGATCCGCCGCGGGCCGGCTGCAAGGAGGTGGTGCCGCATCTGGCCGCTTTGGGTGCCGAGCGCCTCGTCTACATCTCCTGCGATCCCGCCACCCTTACCCGCGACCTTGGCCTGATTGGCGAACAGGGTTATGCCATCGAGCGGATGCAGCTTGTCGACATGTTCCCCCAGACCCACCATCTGGAGACCATGGTGCTGCTCAGGCGCGCTGCTTAACGCCCGTGGTGGAGTGATTCCAGATATCGCAACAGCTGGTCCCGGCGGTTTTGGGGCTGATTGAGCATGAGCACAAAGGGATCGAGCCCCAGCGGTCCCTGGAAATAGCCGGCATAGCTATAGACCCCATTGAGGGTGCCGGTTTTGACCATCACGCCATCGCGCATCGGCATCAGATCCGCATAGGGCCGGAAGGCGCGGAGAAGGGCTATCATGGCCTGCGGCGTGACCCGGTTCTTCCGCGACAGTCCCGAGCCTTCTTCCACCGTGAATTCCTGGGGCGCAATTCGCGCTTTCTCCCGCAGAAATTCGGCCAGGGCGCGCTGCCCTTTCTCCCAGGTGGCGGGACCGCCGAACCGTTTGGTTCCGCAGGCGAGGAAGAGCTGGTTGGCGATGAAATTGTTCGAGTGCTCCAGCATGGCCCGCACCGCCTCGTTGAGGGTGGTTGACGAAAGATGGCGGACGATGGGCGCAAGTCCCGCCGGAACGGCGCCGGGCCGGATGGAGCCGCTGACCGCAATCCCTTGTTCCCGCAACGCCTCGGCCAGGAGTTCCCCCGCGTATTGGCTCATCTCTTCTTTTTTTTGCGAGATGTTGATCCGGTGGGTGCCGGCGGGCAATCCCCTCCCAAGGCGGATCATGAGCGGCAGGGTGGGAGTCTCGGGTTCGGCGGAACGGATGGTGCCGTCCGGCTCCTTGCTGATGTGGATGGTGTTGAAGTTGACGGCCAGTCCGCTGTTGGCCACATCGTACGGGTTCAAGGTACTGGTGGCGCCATCCGCGGCAGCCGGGGAGAGATGGAAGGCAGAGTCGTCCAGCACGATGTTCCGGACTTCCCGCACACCGGCGGCGTGCAGTCGGGCAGCGATGCGGGCGACCTCCTCGGAGATCAGCATGGGGTCGCCGCTGCCTTGCAGGGAGAGCGTCTGGTCCGGCCCGTAATAGCAGCAAGTCTCGAAGCGGAAATCCGGCCCCAGCAGGGTGAGGGCCTGGAACGCGGTGGCGATTTTCCAGATGCTGGCAGGCACCAGGGCGGTGTCGGGTCGGTGGGCCGCAATGATGCGGCCGTTCCGTTCCAGCAGATAGCCGCCATTGTGCACGTAAGCAGGTGGTGTTGCTCCTCCTGCGCCGGCCAGGAGTGGGGATGGGGTGAGCAGCCAGCAGGCGAGCAGCCATGCCACGGCTCCCTTTCTGGTGCGGGTCCGATGCGGCAGGTGAGAGGCGGTGCGCATGGAAGAAAACGGCGGCCCCTGGCTGGTGGACGCAGGGGCCGCCGGTGTGGTTCAGATCCTGGGCAGGTTCTTGGTGGCCTCGGCGATCGCCTCGGCCGGGTACTCGTAGTTGCTCAGTTCGCCGGCGAAATACTTCTCGTAGCTCGACAGGTCGAGCAGGCCATGGCCGGAGAGGTTGAAGAGGATGGTCTTGGGCTCGTTCTTGTCCCTGGTGGCCTCAATGATCGCCGCCCGTACGGCATGGCAGGATTCCGGCGCCGGGATGATGCCCTCGGTCTGGGCAAAGAGCACGCCCGCCTCGAAGCATTCGAGCTGGTTCAACGCCATGGCCTCCATCAGGTTCTCGCGCTGCAGCGCGCTGATGATGGGCGCCATGCCGTGGTAACGGAGGCCGCCGGCGTGGATGCCTGCCGGAATGAAGTCGTGGCCCAGGGTGTACATATAGAGTAGCGGGGTGCGCTGGGAAACGTCGCCGAAGTCGTAGGCATAGACCCCTTTGGTCAGGGTCGGGCAGGAGGCGGGTTCGACGCCGATGAGGCGGATCTTCTTGCCGTCGAGCTTGTCCGGCACGAAGGGCGAGGCGAGCCCCGCGAAGTTGGAGCCGCCGCCGCAGCAGCCGATGATCACGTCCGGATAGTCGCCGACCATGGCGAGCTGCTTCTTGGCTTCGAGACCGATGATGGTCTGGTGGTGGCAGACGTGATTCAGCACCGAACCCAGGGCGTATTTGGTGTCGTCCCGGGACACGGTATCTTCCAGGGCCTCGCTGATGGCGATGCCCAAAGAGCCGGGGGTGTTCGGATCCCGCTCCAGAATGGCCCGGCCGGTGGGGGTGTCGGGGCTGGGGCTGGCCACGATCTGGGCGCCGTAGGTGTTCATCATCACCTTGCGGTAGGGCTTCTGGTCGAAGGAAACCCGCACCATGTAGACCTTGCACTCCAGGCCGAACTTATGGGTGGCAAAGGAGAGGGCGCTGCCCCACTGGCCGGCGCCGGTTTCGGTGGCAAGGCGCTTGACTCCCTCGCGCTTGTTGTAGTAGGCCTGGGCCACGGCGGAGTTGGTCTTGTGGCTGCCCGAGGGGGAGACGCCTTCGTACTTGTAATAGATCTTCGCCCTGGTGCCGATGGCCTCTTCCAGGAAATTGGCGCGGATGAGCGGCGAAGGCCGCCAGATGCTGATGATGTCGAGCACCTCTTCCGGGATGTCGATCCACCGCTTGTCGCTCATCTCCTGTTCCAGGAGCCCCATGGGGAAGATGCGCGCCATTTTTTCCGGCGCCACCGGCTGCTTGGTTTCCGGGTCGAGCGGCGGCCTGACGCCGTTGGGGATATCGGTCATCACGTTGTACCATTGGGTGACCCGCTGGTCGTGGGGAAGTTCGATGCGTTTAGGCTTCATGGAGGGACCTTCCTTTCTGTCTGGCATGTTTTGAAAGAGTGATGGAAAAATCACAGGTTATTTACCCCTCTTCAACTGAAATTCAAAGCGAAAATCGCCTGCGAAGTGGTATCATGCGAGAAAACCCGAACTGGAGGTATTCCACAATGAGCAAAACCGAGCAGAATCTGTGGGAGGCATTTGCCGGCGAATCCCAGGCCAACCGGAAATATCTCGCCTTTGCCAAGAAGGCGGACAAGGACGGCTATCCCCAGGTGGCCAAGCTCTTCCGGGCCGCGGCCCATGCGGAAACAGTCCATGCCCATGCCCATCTGCGCGCACTGAAGGCCATCGGCGACACCGGGGAAAACCTCAAGGCTGCGGTGGCCGGCGAGATCCATGAGTTCGAGTCCATGTATCCGGCCATGATCGAGGCGGCCAAGGCGGAAGGGAACAAGGCGGCGGAGATGTCCTTTACCTTTGCCAACACCGTGGAGAAAACCCACGCCGGGCTGTATCAAAAGGCCCTCGATCAGCTCGACACCATGCCTGCCACGGATTATTACGTCTGCGAGGTGTGCGGCCACACCCATGAGGGCAGCGAACCGCCGGAGAAATGCCCGGTCTGCGGCGCCAACAAGAACGCCTTCACCAGAATCGATTGATTCCGCCGGAAAAACCTGCCAACGGGCGGTGAATGGCCGCCCGTTTTCTTTTGCCCCGCCCTCGCCGTTGACAAAACCTCCCGTCCTGACTAAGGTTTCTCGCTATTCCACAGGAGGGTAACGCATGGCATTGGATATGGACCGCATCATCGACGAGAGCCTCAGGGAATCCCTGGCCGCCAAAGAGGCCTTTGCCAGCCGGGAGCGGGCGGCGATCACCACTCTGGTGGGCTGGATGGCGGACGCCATCCGCGCGGGCAAAAAAATTCTCATCTTCGGCAACGGCGGCAGCGCGGCCGATGCCCAGCACATGGCCGCGGAGTTTGTCAACCGGTTCCTCATCAACCGCCGGCCCCTGCCGGCCATTGCGCTGACCACCGACAGCTCGATCCTTACCAGCATTGGCAACGACTTTTCCTTTGACGACATCTTCCTCAAGCAGATCCAGGCCTTGGGCCAGGCGGGCGACGTGGCCATCGGTATCTCCACCAGCGGCAACTCGCCCAATGTGTTGAAGGCCATCGAGGAGGCCAGGGGGATGGGGCTGCGTACCGCGGCGCTCACGGGCGGCAGCGGCGGCAAATTGCTCAATGTGGCGGAACTCACCCTGAACGTGCCGAGCACGAAGACCCCGGCCATCCAGGAGACCCACCTCTGGGTGGAGCACCTCCTCTGCCAGCTGGTGGACGAGGTGCTTTTCGGCCAGGGCGCGGCATAGCAGCCCGTTGAAAAACGGGCTGCTGGCACCACAGGGAGGAGGTGCCGAATTTTGCCGGCCCGAAAGGGCCAAAAAAATCGCGAGGTTGGCCAAAGCCGCTTTGGCCAACCGACAGTTGAAAAAAGCCAGGGATGGTTTTTCAACGGATTGAGAGGAAGAGGGCATGAAAAAATACACCCCGCTCGATTTCAAGGAACTCCACACCTATTCGCTCCATGGCCGCCACAGCAAGGTGACGGTGGACAATTTTGCGAAACCCCTTGGGCCGGGAGCCACCATCGGCGACTATCTGGCGGCCCTGCCGCAGCAGTTTCTGGGCATCGACTTTCCCGACCTCGTCGGGCGCCTGGCCGCAATCCATAAGGCAGGTCGTCCCATCGTGGTGGGGCTGGGGGCGCATGTCATCAAGGTGGGGCTGAATCCGGTTTTGATCGACCTCATGGAGCGCGGCATCATCACCGGCCTTGCCCTGAATGGCGCCGGCATTGTCCACGACACCGAAATCGCCATGGTGGGCCGCACCTCCGAGGAGGTGGAGCAGGTGCTCGGTGCCGGGGCCTTTGGGGCGGCGAAAGAGACCGGCGAGGAGATCAACGCCGCCATCAACCAGGGAGCGGCCAAGGGACTTGGGCTGGGCGCCGCAGTGGGCGACTACCTGCTGGCCAGGAATTTCCCCCACAACCACGTGAGCCTCCTCGCTTCCGCCCGCCGGCTCAACATCCCGCTCACCGTGCACGTGGCCATCGGCACCGACATCATCCACATCCACCCCTCGGCCGACGGCGCGGCCATCGGCCGGACCAGCCATGAGGACTTCAAGCTCTTCTGCGCCATGATCTCCGACCTCGAAGGCGGGGCCTACCTCAATCTCGGCTCGGCAGTGCTGCTGCCCGAGGTGTTCTTGAAGGCGATCACCGTGGTCCGCAACCTGGGCCACACGGTGGAGCGCTTCGTCACCGCCAACTTCGATTTCATCCGCCACTACCGGCCCATGACCAACGTGGTCAACCGGCCGACCATGAGCGGCGGCAAGGGTTACAACATCACCAGCCACCACGAGCTGATGATCCCCCTCCTGGCCGCGGCCCTGGTCGACCGCCTCGAAAGGGGTTGAACGCACCGGGGGCGGATGGAGTATTGTCTTGAAAATCCGCGGAAAAGGGGATAAAGAGCGGAGTCGGGTCCATGCCACTCTTTGATTTTGTCTGTCGCGCCTGTGGCGCCGAATTTGAGCTGCTGGTGCGGGGAAGCGAGAAACCGGCCTGTCCCGCGTGCGGGAGCACGGAACTTGCCAAGCAGATGTCCACCTTCTCTGCGCGCACTGGCGGCGGAAAGAGCGGGGGAGGCGCCGGCTCCAGGTGCGCGGGATGCAAAGGGCGCAGTTGCAGCACCTGCCGGTAACCGGAACTTTTCAGATCCAGAGGAAAAAAGAAATTCCATGCAGAAACTCATCAAGATCGGTACCCGCGGCAGCCTGCTCGCCCTGACGCAGTCCAACTGGATCAAGGGGCTCATCGAGTCGCAGCATCCCGGCACCACCGTGGAGCTGGTGAAGATCGTCACCAAGGGCGACAAGATCCTCGACGTGCCGCTGGCCATGGTGGGCGGCAAGGGGCTCTTCGTCAAGGAGATCGAGGAGGTCCTGCTCTCCCGCGAGGTCGATATCGCGGTGCACAGCATGAAGGACGTGCCCTCCGAACTGCCGGAGGAACTCCACATCGGTATCGTCACCACGCG
Organism: Thermodesulfobacteriota bacterium; assembly: GCA_040757055.1. Lineage (GTDB taxonomy): Bacteria > Desulfobacterota > Desulfobulbia > Desulfobulbales > Desulfurivibrionaceae > JAJZRJ01. The sequence continues at coordinate 213,837 of JBFLXY010000002.1, forward strand.
GGAGAATCCGCACGATGCCTTTCTTTCCCAAAAACATGAAAGCCTCGCGAAAATGCCGCTGGGCGCCAGGGTGGGCACCAGCAGCCTGCGGCGCAAGGCGCAGATCGCGGCCCTGCGTCCGGATCTCATTATCGAGGACCTGCGCGGCAACCTCGACACCCGGCTGCGCAAGCTCGATGAAGGCCAGTACGACGCCATCATCCTGGCCGCGGCCGGCTTGAACCGCCTCAAGCTGAGCGACCGCGCCACCCGGTACTTCACCGCCGAGGAGATGCTGCCCGCCGTGGCCCAGGGCGCCGTGGGCATCGAGCTGCGCAAGGCGGACAGCGATCTGCTGGCCGGCCTCTCCTTCATGGCGGATTACGCCACCGAGGTCTGCGTGCGGGCCGAGCGCAGCTATCTCCATCGGCTGGAGGGCGGCTGTCAGGTGCCGCTGGCCGGTTTTGCGACGCTTGCCGGCAACGAACTGACCATGACCGGGCTCATTGCCTCGGTGGACGGCAGCCGGATCATCAGGAAGGCGATGACCGGCAAACCAGAGGATGCCGCCGCCATCGGCCGGACCTTGGCCGAGGAACTGCTGGCCATGGGTGGCCGGGAGATCCTCGAAGCGGTCTACGGCTCCAAGATTCACTGAACCACCGCGGGATTGCGGCGCAGACGACCCGGCCTTCCGCCGGGTCTCCTGTTTCTGGATGGACGTCATGAAGAAAAAAACGCACGACACCACGCAGCGGCCCGGCAAGGTCTACCTCGTCGGCGCCGGCCCCGGCGATCCGGAACTCATCACGGTCAAGGGGATGAAGCTCCTGCAGCGGGCCGAGGTGGTGGTCTACGATTACCTGGCCGGCAAGAAGCTGCTCAAACACGTGCCCAAGGGTGCCGAGTTGGTCTACGTGGGCAAGATGGGCGGGATCCATCATGCCCACACCCAGGAGGAGATCAACCAGATGCTGGTCGATTTCGCCCGGGCCGGCAAGCAGGTGGTGCGGTTGAAGGGTGGCGACCCCTTCATCTTCGGCCGCGGCGGCGAGGAGATCGAGGTGCTGGTGGAACACGGCATCGCCTACGAGGTGGTGCCCGGCGTCACCTCCGCCACCGCAGCGGCGACCTATGCCGGCGTGCCCATCACCCACCGCAAACACACCACCTCGGTGGCCTTCATCACCGGCCACGAGGACCCGACCAAGGCGGCAAGCACCATCGCCTGGGACAAGATCTCCACCGGCATCGGCACCCTGGTCTTCTACATGGGAATCAAGAACCTGCCGATCATCACCGAAAAGCTCATGGCCCACGGACGCAGCCCCGAGACCCCGGTGGTGGTGGTGCGCTGGGCCTCGACCCCGGAACAGAAGTCGGTGGAGGGGACTCTGGCCACCATTGCCGACAGGGTCAAGGCCGCCAGGATCAAGCCGCCGGCCCTGATCGTGGTGGGCGAGGTGGTTTCGCTGCGCGACAAGATCAACTGGTACGAAAAACGGCCTCTCTTTGGCAAGCGCATCCTGGTGACCCGCACCCGGGAACAGGCCAGCGAGCTGGTGCACCGGCTGGAGGATCTGGGCGCCAACTGCCTGGAGGGCTCGACCATCGCCCTGGTGGAACCGGATTCGTGGGCACCCCTTGACCAGGAGCTGCGCCGCGTCAGCGAATACGACTGGCTGCTCTTTACCAGCATCAACGCCATCAAATTTTTCTTCCAGCGGTTGGCGGAACTGGGCATGGATGCCCGCGACCTCAAGGGGCCGCGGATCGCGGTGGTGGGCACCACCACCGCCGAGATGCTGCAAGCCCAAGGTCTCCGGGCCGATCTTGTCCCCGGGGAGTTTACTGGCGAGGGTCTGGCGGCGGCGCTCCTCGCGGAGGGCATGGCCGGCAAGAAGGTGCTGCTGCCCCGGGCGGCCAAGGCCCGTGAGATCCTGCCCGAAACCCTCACCGAGGCCGGAGCCACCGTCACCACCGTGCCGGTCTACCGGAACGTGCAGCCGGCGGATTATGCCGAGGTGCGGCAGGCCCTGGAAGAGAAAACCATCGACTGCATCACCTTCACCAGTTCCTCCACCGTCACCAACTTCCTGGAGATGCTTCGCTGCGCCGACGCGGCGGAGCAGCAGCGGCTGCTCGACGGGGTCACCATCGCGGTCATCGGGCCGATCACCGCCAGAACTGCCCAGCAACACGGGCTGACCATCCACATCCAGCCGGAGACCTTCACCATCCCCGCCCTGGTGGATGCCATTGTCGCCCATTGCGCCGGCCGGAGCTGAGACGCCATGCAGTGCCATTCCTGCCGGAAAGAGGTGACGATCAGCGGTCGGGTCGGCTTCCGCGACGAATGCCCCCACTGCGGCACGGATCTGCACAGCTGTGCCCAGTGCCGTTTCCATGACCCGGGCGCCTGCAACGAGTGCCGGGAATCCAGCGCCGAGCGGGTAGGGGACAGGGAAAAGGCCAACCGCTGCGAGTACTTCCAGCCGGCAGTCGGGCAGGGAAATGGCAAGGGCGACGACGCCCGGGCCAAACTCGAAGCCCTGTTCAAGAAATAACCCCGGTCGCCGCTTCCCCTGTCGTTCATCCCGGAAGGATCATGGACCGCCAGATTTCGCTCTCCATCTGCATCCGTTTCCTGATCTATTTCGTGCACTGGATGGTGCTGGCCCATCTGCCGATCCTGCTCAAGCAGCAGGGCTTCGACGATGTGGCGGTGGGGCTGGTGGTGGGCATCTTCGCCCTCTCCTCCATGCTGCTGATGCTGCCCATGGGGCTTTTTTCCGACTTTTTCTCGCCGAAGCGGACCCTGCTTACCGGCGCCCTCTGCTTTGCCCTCTATTTTCTGCTGCTGCCTCGAGCCGTCACCCTGCACGGCCTGATTCCGGTGACGGTGCTCGGCGGTCTGGGGGCCGCGGCCCTCATCGTGGTAAGCGAATCGCTCTACCTCAAGCAGTTCGGCCAGGAGCAGCGGGGCAGACGGGTGGCGCTCTACCATCTGAGCACCTATCTCGGCTTCGGTCTCGGCCCCCTGGCAGGCAGCTTTCTGGTGCCACAGGGGCTGCTCTTTGCCGCCGCCGGCGCTGGCGCCCTGGTGATTTTCGCCGTCTCCCTCGGGCTGCATGACCATCCGGTGCGGATCTTCGCCTTTCGCGACTACGGCGACGACCTGCGCCACTTCAAGCCGCTCATGCTCATGGCCTGTATCTTCATGCTGGGCACCCATTTCGGGGTGGAACAGACCTCGATTTCGCTCCTGATGCGCGAGACCCTGCACTTCACGCCGGAGCGCATCGGCCTCTACTTCGCCGTGGTGGGGCTCTGGATGGCAGCGGTGGTGCCCGTTGTCGGCCATCTGCACGACAAGCGGAGTTCGGTCTTTCTCTTCTTCCTCGCCGGCCTCGGCCTCTCCGCCCTGTTTCAGGCCCTCACCGCCTTTGCCACCGGCTTCTGGAGCCTGCTGGCCATCCGGCTGCTTCATACCCTGGGCGACGCCGTGGCCCTCTTGGAGTTCTCGGTGCTCACCACCCTCTTTTTCCCCTCCCGCCGCCTGGGCGGCAACTCGGGGGTGCTCTACGCCGTCCGCACCCTGGCTACTTTCAGCGCCGCGGTCCTCACCGGGGTGGTGAACCGCCACTGGTCGTACGGCGCTTCCTTTCTGGGCAGCGGCCTGGTGGTCCTCCTCTTTGTAGGGGGCAGCTTCCTGCTCATAGCCCTGCGCCCGGCGCTCCGCCAGGAGGTGGGCTGGGGGCGCAACTGACTTAGGTCAAGGCGGCCCGCCCGTCGGCATGCTATGTTTTTTCAAAACCCACGGAGGTGCATGCCATGAAAAAGATGACCCTGACGGAAACCCGCGTTTTTGACGACAAGAGCTTCAAGCGTTTCCTTCTGCACGATTCGCCCTATTTCCGGGTACTCAACTTCAACCTCAAGGCGGGCCAGATCTTCCCGGTCCATTCCCATCCCAGCGAAGGGCAGCTCACCATCCAGGTGGTGGAGGGAAGCGGCGAGTTTCTTTCGCAGCACGAGGCCATCCCCGCCGTTGCCGGCGACATCCTGGTGAGCGAGATCAGCGAGCCGCACGGCGTGCGCGCCATCACCGACATGCGCATCCTGGTGACCATCGCCCCGCCGTTCTGATCACCGGCCGGGAAGAGATGCCTCAGTTGACACCGTGTGGTAGCGTTCCGTTTGCTGGCGACAGCCGACAATGCTTGCATCAACGGGCGTCAGCGGCTACACTGGACGCCGATGTATCCGCGCCCGGCACGGGTGCCATTCGATCGAGGAACTGCTGCATGAAGCGTTTTGTCGCCCTGATGGGGATGGTGGCGCTGCTCGCGCTCGCCGCTTGTTCGGACCACCGGCCGGCCAGCCAGGAGGGACCGGTCTTCCATTCGATTTCGCCCCGGGAGGCCGACCGGATGATGCGAGAGCGGCCGGATCTGGCGCTCATCGACCTGCGGGAGCCGCAGGAGCTTTTCGAGGGGTCCATCCCCGGCTCACAACTGGTCCCGCTCCGGGAACTCGTGCAGGGTCGGCTCTCCCTGCCCGATGACCGGCCGCTGCTCCTGATCTGCGCGGTGGGAGGGCGCAGTTATGCGGTGGGACAGTACTTCAGCCGCAAGGGATATCCCGAGATATACAACCTCGGCGGGGGCATTGCCGCCTGGAAGCAGGCGGGGCTGCCCCTGGAACGCCGCTAGGCCTTTGCGGGCCGCCGCAACAGCATGGGGCGGCCGGATGTTTCAGGCCGCCCTGTCCCTGCCCGCCGGACTCCCGCCTCCTGCCTTACCACTTGAAATAGCGGGCCGTTTCCGCCTTGACCACCGGCGCCAGCGTCAGCAGGCCGATCAGGTTGGGGATGGCCATCATGCCGTTCATCAGGTCGGAAAAATTCCAGACGAACTCAAGCTTCGTCATGGCGCCCACGATCACCATGCAGACGAAGACCACCCGGTAGGGCGCGATGGCGCGCGGGCCGAGCAGGTATTCAATGGCTTTTTCTCCGTAGTAATTCCAGCCGATGAGGGTCGAATAGGCAAAAAGCGCGGTGGCGACGGCCACCAGCATCACGCCGCTCTGGCCCAGGGTTTCGCCGCAGCTGGCGCTGGTCAGTTCACCCGGCGCTACTCCTTGCAGCCAGACACTGCTGGTGAGGATCACCAAGGCGGTCATGGTGCAGACCACCAGGGTGTCGATGAAGGTCTGGGTCATGCTCACCAGGGCCTGCTTGACCGGATCGCGGGTGCGGGCCGCTGCGGCGGCAATGGGCGAGGAGCCCAGCCCTGACTCGTTGGAAAAGACGCCGCGGGCAATGCCGAAGCGCATGGCCGCCGCCACCGCCGCGCCGGCAAAGCCGCCGCTGGCCGCGGCCGGACTGAAGGCATGGCGGAAGATGAGGGCCAGGGCGTGGGGGATTTCGGCGGCGTTGATCACCAGCACCGTGAGCACGGTCACGATGTAGCCCACGATCATGAAGGGTACCAGCAGCGAGGTGAAGCGGGCGATGGACTTGATGCCGCCCAGGATCACCAGGCCGGTAAGCAGCATGAGCACGGTGCCGGTGAGCCAGGGCTCGATCCGGAAGGTGGACTGGAAGATGGTGGAGACGGCATTGGCCTGGGCCATGTTGCCGATGCCGAAGGTGGCCAGGGCGGTGAAGAGGGCGAAGAACCAGCCCAGGGTGGGAAGGTTGGCGCCCCTGGCCAGATAGTACATGGGGCCGCCGCGCATGCCGCGTTCACCCTTTTCCCGGTATTTCACCGCCAGCACCGCCTCGGCGTACTTGGTGGCCATGCCCACCAGGCCGGTCATCCACATCCAGAAGACCGCGCCGGGCCCGCCCAGGGTGATGGCGGTGGCCACGCCGACGATGTTGCCGATGCCCACGGTGGCGGCCAGCGCCGTCATCAGCGCCGCGAAATGGCTGATGTCGCCCTCGCCGGCATGCTCCTTCTGCCAGATGAGCTTCACCGCGTGGGGCAGGGCGCGGAACTGCAGGCCCCTCAGGATGATGGTGAGGTAGAGGCCGGTGCCCACCAGCAGCACCAGCATGGGCGGCCCCCAGACCCAGCCGGAAAGGGTGGCGATCAGCGTTTCGAGTGCGGTCATGGATTTCCCCCGTGGTTTCAGGTCAGTGCCTCTTCTGATACCTGATTCCGAGGCAGGGAGTCAATGAAAGATGACGCGGTCCGGCGTGGTCCGAAGGAGGTGGACGGGGGAAGTCCTTTCCGGACCCACCGGCATCCCCCGGATGCGGCCCAAACCGCTGATTGACAACCGTTGCCGGAGAAGACTAATTTGATAATAGTAGGGAAGTGACGGAGACAAAGAAAAGAGAAGCGGAGGCGAGGCGATGGGCGTCAGATCGGTGAGGATGGCGGTGATGGCTGTGTTGCTTCTTGCGCTTCCGGTCATGGTGCGCGTTCCCGCCGCCCGGGCCGCGGAAGCATCCGGGGGAGTCATCAGGTTTGCCGTTTTTCCCTACAAGTCGCCCAAGAGCGTGGTCGAGATTTTCGGTCCCATTGCCGCCCGCCTTGAAGAACGGCTCGGCAAAAAGGTGCAGCTCGTTTCCGCCCCCGACAGCGCCCTCTTTCTGGAGAGGGCACTGGCCGGGGAGTACGATCTGGCCATGCCGGCGGTGACCACCTATTACAAGATGCTGCCCGCGAGCTATGCGCCCATCGCCATGGGAGTGCCCAGCTTCTGGGGCGGACTCATCGTCCGGCAGGACAGCCCCATCGCCACCATCGAACAGTGTCGCGGAAAAAGGATCGCCGCCATCGGCCGGCACTCCTATGCCGGCTACATGTTTTTCAAGGCGCTGCTCGACGAAAGGAAAATCGACGCCCGGAGGGATCTGGAGATCCAGTTTCTCGGCAAGCTCGACTCCATTATCTACGGCGTGCTCAACAAAAGGTATGATGCCGGCCTGATCCGGCTCGACACCCTGGATATGCCCGCCTTTGCCCCCATCAAGGGGCAGTTCCGGGTGGTGGCCAGATCCGCCGAGGTGCCCCAGTTTCCTTTTGTGGTCAGTAAGGGCATGGACCAGCGCACCGTCGCCGCCATCCGGGAGATATTGACCGGGCTCTCACCGAACCGGCCGGAGGATCTCGCCATCCTCGACAGCCTCCAGATCCGGAAGGTGGTGGCCGCCACCCGGGCGGATTACGAGCCGTTCTACCAGGTCATCAAAGAAAGCGAATACCTCCAGCAAAACTGATGACCGCCCTCCGCTTCCGCACCCATCTCATCCTCTACTGCACCGCGGTCACCCTGCTGCTGACCGCCGCGGTGATCGTGCTCTATTCCAGGCTCTTCCAGCAGCACGCCATTGACCGCCTCACTGCCTACGGCAAGGCCATCACCCTGAACACCTCCTTTTCCGTGGCCGACGACCTGGTCACCGAGAATTACGCGCCGCTCCAGGAATTCGTGAAAGAGTTTTCTTCCCGTTCGGAGGTGGACGCCATCCAGATCGCGGACAGCCAGGGCACCATCCTGGCGGCTTCGGAGATCGCCCTGCTGGGCAGCGCCATGCCGGAAGAGCCGCCGGGGGACTGCATCTCCAGGGAGGAAAGCCTCTGCGTCACCATCGACCGTGCCAGGGGGCACCTGGTGGTGACCGCCTCCATTGCCGTGGGCAAAACGCCGTTGGGCAGCACGCGGATTTTTCTCTCCATGCAGCCCATCCTCGCCCACCTCCAGAAAATCCAGCGGAACGCCATCCTGATCGGCCTCTGCTTCTGGATTTTTTCCGTGGTGATCGGTTCGCTCCTGGCCCAGCGCATGTGCGAGCCTCTCCGGCGCTTCATGGGGGCTGCCGACAGCATCAGCCAGGGTGATTTTGCGGTGCAGATCCCCCGCCCGCGATGGATCTTCGAACTGGGGCGCCTGGCCGACGCCCTGCACCTGATGGCCGGCGCCATCGCCTCCCGGGAAAAGGCCCTGCAGGAGTCGGAAAAGAAATTCCGCCATCTCTTCGAACGGGCCATGGAGGGGATCTTCGTGGCGGACGCCGGCGGCGCGCTGCTGGATGTGAACCCCGCCTTCATCGCCATCTTGGGTGGCGACTCCCGGGAGTTCCTGCTCGGCCGGAATCTCTTTGCCGGCATCTTCGAAAACGAGGAGGCCTATGGCCGTTTCCGGCAGCAGATTCTCGCCCAAGGGTATGTCAAGGACCACGAGCTGACCCTGATCAGGAACGACAGCTCGCCGGCCATCGCCTCCCTCACCTGCCACACGGTGCTCGGCGCCGGCGGGGAGGTGGTCAAATACGAAGGCATGATCCGCGACATCACGGCGCAGAAGCAGGCGGAGCAGGAGATTGCCCGCATGCGCAACTATCTGAACAACATCATCGAATCCATGCCCTCCATGCTGGTCACCCTGGATCACGAGGCGGTGGTGACCCAGTGGAACACGGCCGCCGCCGGAATCACCGGCATTCCCCCCCAGCAGGCCATCGGCAGGAAAATCCACGAAGTGGTGCCGGCCTTCGGCAAATACCTTCAGCAGGTCGATACCAGCAACCGGACCCGGCAGCCCATCAGGCTGCACCGGGAACACCTTGAAGGCAACAGCGGCCACCTCTACAACCTGACCATTTTCCCCCTGGTGGCCAATGGCGTCGAGGGCGTCGCCCTGCGCCTCGACGACGTGACCGAACTGGAGCAGAAGGAACAGCAGCTCCGCCAGGCCCAGAAGATGGAGTCCATCGGCACCCTGGCCGGCGGCCTGGCCCACGACTTCAACAATGTCCTTACCGGCATTCTGGGCACCCTCTCGCTCCTCTTCTACAAGCTCGACCAGAAGCCGGAAGGGCTCCCGGTGCCGGAACTCCGCGACTATCTCAGGCGGATGGAAGGGGCAGGGCAGCGGGCCGCCGACATGGTGCGGCAGCTGCTCACCCTCTCCCGGCGGCAGCCGGTGGATATGGTTCCGGTGGACCTCAACCTCTCGGTCAAGCACGTCTGCAAGATCGGGGAGAACACCTTCGACAAGTCGGTACGCCTGGAGGTGCATCCGGCTCCGGAACCGGCCTATGTGCTGGCGGACCCCACCGAAATGGAGCAGGTGCTGCTGAACCTCTGCATCAATGGCATGCACGCCATGACCATCATGCGGCAGGACGCCTCCTGGGGCGGCACCCTGACCGTGACCACGGAACAGGTCCGCGCCGACGAGATTTTCCGGCGGCGGCATCCCGAGGCAGCGGCCGGCGCCTACTGGAAGGTCTCGGTGAGCGACACCGGGGTCGGCATCGACACCAAGACCGCGGCCAAAATCTTTGACCCGTTCTTCACCACCAAGGAGCAGGGCCGGGGAAGCGGCCTCGGCCTTGCCATGGCCTACAACATTGTCCACCAGCACCATGGCTTCATCGACCTCTACTCCGAACCGGGAGCCGGTTCCACCTTCAGCGTCTACCTGCCGCAACTGGTCCGCAGCGGCGAAGAGGCGGCGCCGGAGGCTCCCGTGGCGGTGGCAGCGGGGCAGGGGCTGATCCTGGTGGTGGACGACGACGAGGAGGTGAGGCGCATGGCCGAGGAGGCACTGCAGACCGCGGGCTACGGGGTACTCTCCGCCGCCAACGGCCGGGAGGGGGTTGCGCTCTATCGGCAGCATCAGGTCCGGGTCAGCGCCGTGCTGCTCGACATGGCCATGCCGGTGATGTCCGGCCGGGAGGCCTTTCTGGAAATGCGCCGCATCAACCCGCAGGTGAAGGTACTGCTGGTCTCCGGCTTCCGCAAGGATCACCGGGTGGAGGAAATCCTTGCCCTGGGGGTCAAGGGGTTTCTGCAGAAGCCCTATACCCTCGCCACTCTGGCTGCCGCCATGCGGGATGTTCTGGCCGAGGAACTCCCGCCAGCCCGCTAGCAGGCTGCTCAGGGTTTTTCAACATCCTGCTGGAGGGCGATATCCACCTCCTGGATGGTGCCGGCCCCGCCGGATTCGGTCAGATAGACCGAGGTTTCGCGTAGCCGGTCCTGAAGCGAATTGGCGCTGCCGGTGAACGCAAAGGGGGTGTCGACGGGGTCGAGCAGCAGGGCGCCGATATTTTTCTCCTTGAGGGAAAAGAGGGCGTCGTTGCCGGCGGCATCCCGCATCCATATCCGCAGTTTGGCAAAGAGCGGATCGTTTTCGTCAAGCCAGCCGTTGCGGTCGCTGTCCAATTCCCGCAGTTCGGCAAAGCCGTGGCCGGTGGCCGGGCCGAAGAGTTCGGCGCCGTTGTTGATCACCCCGTCGCTGTTGCGGTCCAGAGCCAGGAAGCCGCTGCCTGCGCCAAGGAGCGGTATCTCGTCCGCTTTGCCGTCCATGTCGAGATCGAAGAGAAATCGTTGGTCGCCGAGCTGCGCTGCCGTGCCGTTGAAATTGACCAACAGCGGATCGATGAGCCTGGCATCCCCCGCCCGCAACGAAAGATGGGTTTCCTGCACATATTCGCGCCGCATGGCAAATTCCAGGTGGAAGCGGATGGTCTGGCCGTCGGCGGTGCGGATCTCGCCGCCGGCGGCAAACCGGAGGGTTTCGACCTCCCGATAGACCTCGTGAGAGTCGTATTCCAGGCCCCAGCCCTGGCGTGGAGGCTGATCGCCTCCGGCGGTTGCGGTGGCGGGTGGAGCCGGCGCGATGGTTGCAGACGGGGTGAATGCAGCCACCGTGATCTTTTTGCCGGTGAGTGCCTCCAGGATAAGGCGGATGGCGTGAAGTTTCGGGTCTTCTTCGACTGGAGCGGGGGGCTCGACCGCGGCGCTGTTCCCTGCGTGCGCCATCCTTTTTTGTCTGTCGAGCCCTGCCTGGGAGAGGGTCACCAGATCTGCGCCCATGGAGCGCGACGCCGGGCCATCCCCTTCAAAATCAGGGCGTTCGCTGCCCACCCAGAGGCGAAGTGAAGTTTCGGAACGGAATGATTCACGGTACGAGTGGGCGCTGGCAAGCGCCACAGAGGTGTCGCTGATCCGCATGGTTCCCTCCTTACGGACTGGTCATACCAGCGTATCGGCATGGTGCATGAAAAGATGAATGGCGGGACAGGGGTCAGGAGGCGACCAGTTCCATGCTGATGTCCATGGCCGGCGCCGAGTGGGTGAGGGCGCCGATGGAGATGCAATCCACCCCGGTCTCCGCGATGCGGCGGATGTTTCTGAGAGTCACCCCGCCCGATGCCTCGGTGACGGCATGCTTGCCCACCAGGGCCACGGCCTTGCGCATGGCAGCCGGGGTCATGTTGTCGAGCATGATGATGTCGGCCCGGGCGGCAAGGGCTTCCCGCACCTGGGCCAGGTTCTCGCATTCCACCTCAACGGTGAGCCCTTTCGGCGCAGAGTTCCGCACCTTGTTCACTGCCGCACCAATGGAACCGGCGGCAGCGATGTGGTTGTCCTTGATGAGGATGGCGTCGTGGAGGGAGAAGCGGTGATTGTAGCCGCCGCCCACGGTGACCGCGTATTTTTCCAGCATACGCAGGCCCGGCGTGGTTTTGCGGGTGTCGAGAATTTTCACCGGCAGCCCTTTGACCGCATCGACGAAGCGGGCGGTGAGGGTGGCTATGCCGCTCAGGCGCTGGCAGAGGTTGAGCGCCACCCGTTCGGCCGCCAGCAGGTCGCGCACCGGCCCGGTGACGGTGAGGAGGATGTCGCCCGCCCGGGCCCTGGTGCCGTCCTTGACCGGAAGGCAACGCACCGCCGGGTTGCGGGTCTGAAAGACCAGCGGCGCCACCGATTCGATCCCGGCAACCACGAATTCCTGGCGGGCGATGAAGACCCCCCTGCCGCTTTGCTCCGGCGGGAAGATCGCCTCGCTGGTCAGGTCGCCGCCGGCGATGTCCTCGGCCAGGAACTGTTCGATGGCTGCCGTGAGATGCCGGGTTTTCATGATTCTCGGGAACATCCGCCGCCGGGTTGTGTCTTGAGAAGAAAAGTGCTGCCGTGACTATGAGTGATGTCGTTCCCCTTGTCAAGCGGCAACGTCCCGCCACCTCGGCGGCTGCCGGGCGACGGCGGCGGAGAAAAGGAGCCCCGTCGTGAAAACAATCCGTTGTCAGCAGCGGCAAAAACCAATAAGGTAGCTGACAGCCCCCATCTCAAAATTTTCCGGAGGAAGAACGCATGTCGAGCGATATCAAGGAGTCTGCCAAGACGGTGAAAAAGGAAACCCTCTATCTCGTGGCCTGTGCCTGCCTGCTCATCGGCTTTCTTGGCGGCATCGTCTTCAGCGTTTACAAGGCGCCGGCACCCGGCCCCCAAGGCGGCACCGCATCGCAACAGGAAGGCGCGGGCCAGCTGACCCCGGAACAGATGAACGCCATGCTCAACCTGGAGCGGGAAGTGGCGGCTAATCCCAACAACGGCGAGGCATGGACCCAGCTCGGGCACCTTTACTTCGACTCGAACCAGCCGCAGAAGGCGATCAAGGCCTACACCCGGTCGCTGGCCATCAACCCCAACGACGCCAACGTGCTCACCGACCTCGGCGTCATGTACCGCAGCAACAACGAGCCCAAAAAGGCAATCGAGTCCTTCGACAAGGCCATCGCCGTGGACCCCAGGCATGAAACCGCCCGCTTCAACAAAGGGGTGGTGCTGCTTTACGACCTGAAGGACAAGGAGGGGGCGATCAAAATCTGGGAGGAACTGGTGGCCCTCAATCCCTTGGCCGCCGGCCCGAGCGGGCAACCGGTCAAGGAGATCCTGGCCGAGGTGAAAGGGCAGCCGGCGCCATAGGCCGGTTTTTTTTTCTTTGACATCAATCCGTTAGGGGAATAATATAAAAAAACAGTGTGATATTGCGCTGATGCGCGGCGGCGGCGCGAAGGGAGAAAAGACGCTCAAAGGGGGCCGGAACGGATGATGGGCAAAGAGAATCGTCGTTCTCCGCGGTTCAAAAGCACCCTGCCGGTGACGCTGCTGCTGCGCGACAACGGCAGCGGCGCAAGTCTGGCCGACGCGCTGCCCGGCCATCTGGAAGACCTTTCCGCCCACGGCGTGCGGCTCACCGTGCCTCACATCCGCATCGGCAGCCATCATCTTTTCTATTCCTTCACCGACAACCCCCGGCAGACCATCTATCTGGAAATCCGGGTGGCCGACCTCTCCATGCCGCCGCTGTGCATTCCGGCCCGGCCGGTCTGGTTCGACCATATCCTTTCCCTTCCTGGCCAGCCTTTTCAGCTTGGCATGGAATTCCTGCTCGCCGCCGATGACGAACAGATAGGCCAACTCAGAAGGTTGCTGGCCGGCAAGGTTCGCGAAGATTCCTGGTGGCACCGGCTGTTCGGCGCGGCTCAGGGCGCCTGATCCCTCTCGCGGGTCAGCAATCCGCTGTCAGCCGGTTTTTTCCTTCCCTCTTGCTCTGGTACATGAGCCGGTCCGCGCGCCGCACCACCTCTTCCGCCGTATCCTCGGGCCGCAGCAGGGTGGCCCCGATGGAGACGGTGACCGTCAGCCCCTTTTCCCCGCCGGACGGGACGGTGGTATGGGCGATGAGCATCCGCATCTTTTCCGCCACCGCGGTGAGCTGCACCGCCCCGACATTGCGAACCACGCCGACAAACTCCTCGCCGCCCCATCTGCCGAACAGGTCGAAACCGCGGGAATTGGCGCGCAAGGTGGTGGCGATGCGCCGCAGGACTTCGTCCCCCACGTCATGGCCATGGACGTCGTTGACCTGCTTGAAGTTGTCCACGTCCAGAAAAAGGATGCCGGTGGCCCAGCCGTAACGGTTCAACTCCCGGATGCAGTTTTCGATGGCGTTTTCCACAAATCGGCGATTGGCCAGGCGGGTGAGGGGATCAAGCAGGGCGAGTTCTTCCAGCTCAGCCATGCGGCTGGTAATGGCGGAAACAGCGCTGTTGTCGCTGAAAAGCTCTGCCGCGCCGACGATGCGGCCGTTCTCGTCGAAGATGGGGCTGACGCGGATCCGCACCGGCAGGCGGTGGCCTTTCTTGTGATGGAGATAGACCTCGGCCTCCCGGCTCTGGCCGTCGGCAAGGGAGGCGGTCAGCGGGCAGCCGTGCTCGCAGAGCGGGGTGCCCTGTTCGTCGATGTGGCGCAGCAGGCGGTCTGAGCAGCATTTGCCCACTACCTCGTCGCGGCCGTAGCCGGTAATCAGCTCTGCGGCTTGGTTCCAGTAGGTGATCCGGCGTTCGGCATCGACGAAGTAGATGCCGTCGTAGAGGTGGTCCAGGATGCCCTTGTAGTTTTCCATGGTGGCTCCTCAGGGGGCGACGAACCAGATCCTGGTCGCCGGGGTGCGGATTCGTGCCGCAGGATAGGGGGAAGCCGTTTCTGCCGACGCGGCGAGAATATCGTCCAGAACCGCCGCCTTTCGCTCGCCGCCGATCAACAGGACCACGCGCCTGGCATGGTTCAGAACCGGCAGCGTCAGGGTGATGCGGGGCAAAAACGGCGAGCCTGCCGGTCCGCAGGCCGCCACCCAGCGGCGTTTTTCGTGCAAGAGCGGCGAACCGGGAAAAAGCGAGGCAACGTGGCCGTCTTCGCCCATGCCGAGCAGGACGCAGTCAAAGCGGGGAAAATCGGGCGGGCCTCCGCCGGCGTTGCCGAAATAACGGCGAAGCTCCTCCTCGTATCGCGCCGCCGAGACTTCTGCTGAGGCGGTTTCCGTGGCGACGGCATGGATGTTTTCGCTCGGCACCGGGACATGATCGAGCAGGAGGGCTTTGGCCATGCCGTAATTGCTGGCCGGATCGGTCGGTGGAACCAGGCGTTCATCGCTCCAGAAGAGATGGGTGCACGGCCACGGCATCCCGTCGATGGCTGCCGGCGCTGCCAGTTCGCGGTAAAGGCTGCGGGCGGTGGAGCCGCCGGTCAGGACCAGGGAAAAGACGTTGTTGGCCGCCGCATCGGCCGTGGCGATTGCCGTCAGATATTCCGCAAGGCTGCGGCACGCTGCCGCAAGGGTAGGGAATCTGCGGACCTCGGGCGTCATTTCTCGTCCACCAGGAGGCGCATCCAGGAGCGGGCCGCCGCCGGACCGAGGCTGCCGGCCGGGTAAGTGTGCAGCCGCTGGGTGGTCATGGTGCAGACCTCGCAGACCTCCAGGATGGGGGCCAGAAACGACCAGCTCAGCTCGACGCCGTCCTGCCGCCAGAAGAGCAGGTGGTCGCCGGCAATGCAGTCGAGCAGCACCTTTTCGTAGGCGGCCAGCGCCGGTCCGCCATAACCCTGGTAGTAACCGAACCTCATGGTCACCGGCCGCAGGCATTCCCTGGCGCCTGGGCTCTTGGTCTGGAAGGTGAGGCTGATCTCCTCCTCGGGGTGGATGCCGAGAACCAAACGGTTGGCGGCGATGTCCTGTTCCAGGACGTTGCGGAACATGGAGTGTGGCACCTGCCTGAAGCGGATGACGATGCGGGTTTCCTTGCGGTCCAGCCGCTTGCCGGAAGCGAGGTAGAAGGGAACGCCGCGCCACCGCCAGTTGTCGATGAAAAGCCGCATGACCGCGAAGGTGGGAGTGGAGGAACCAGGGCGCACCCCCGGTTCGTCGCGGTATCCCGCCACTGGCCGGCCGTCGATTTCTCCCGCGCCGTATTGGCCGAGGACCAGGTTCTCCTCCCAGCGCTCCGCCTCGAACGGCTTGAGGGAGCGGAAGACCTTGGCCTTTTCGTCCTGCACCCGGGCCGCCTCGAAATGGGAAGGAGGCTCCAGAGCCGTGAGCGCCAACAGCTGCATCATGTGATTCTGGAACATGTCGCGGATGACGCCGGCCTCTTCATAATAGCCGGCCCGGTGCCCGATGCCGTCCTTTTCAGCGGCCACGATCCCCACATGGTCGATATAGCCGCGGTTCCAGAGCGGTTCGAAGATGGTATTGGCAAAGCGCAGCATCAGGATGTTCTGGACCGTCTCCTTGGCCAGGTAGTGGTCGATGCGGAAAATCTGGTGTTCCTGAAAACCCTCGTGCAGGATGCGATCGAGTTCCGCGGCTGAGGCCTCGTCGCGGCCAAAGGGCTTCTCGACCACGATCCTGACCCATGGTGCCTGGTTTTTTCCCTCCCGCGTCAGGCCTGCCTGGCCGAGATGGGCCGCGATGAGCGGATAGAGCACGGGAGGGACGGCCAGGTAGTACATGCGGTTGCCGCCGGTGGGTCGCTCGCGGTCAAGGGCAGCGAGGAGGCGTGCCAGGGCCTCGTAGTCGCCGGCCGCATCGTAGGCAAGGGGGTGGTAAAAAATGCCCGCGGCAAAGGAGGGCCAGTCGTCGCGGTCGTCCGGGAATTCTTTTGCCAGGGATTCCCGAAGGGTGCTCCGGAAGGCCTCATGGTCGAGGCTGGTGCGGCCACAGCCGACGATGGCGAGAGGTTCCGGCAGCCGGCGGTTGCGGAAAAGGGTGTAGAGTGCCGGCAGCAGCTTGCGGTGGGCAAGATCGCCGGTGGCTCCGAAGATAACGATGGTGCAGGGAGCAAGGCCGGTGGTACTGAAGGGAGCACAGGTGCCGGAAAACGGCGCCGCCAGCCCTTCGACGGCCACGGCGGCTGGTGGAGGAAGAGGCTGCTGCTTTTCCGTCATTCCCACGACCTCGTTAGGTTTGCGGAGAATCACCACCACGGGTGGCATGGCCACCAAACTCGCGTCGCAGCGCGGCCAGCACCCGGTTGGCGAAGCTGTCCGGGGTCCGGGAGTCGAAACGGGCAAAGAGCGACAGCGCGGTTACCGGGGCCGCCACTCCGGAAGCCACGGCCTCCTGCACGCACCAGCGCCCTTCGCCGGAATCCTCGACAAAGCCCTGCAGCTTTTCCAGTTTCGGGTCGGCGGCAAAGGCGGTTTCCAGCAGTTCCAGGAGCCATGAGCGGATGACGCTGCCCTGGTTCCACAGCCGGGCCACCCGGGAGAAGTCGAGCCCGCCGCCGTAAGGCGAGGCATCGAGCAGGGCAAAGCCCTCGCCATAGGCCTGCATCATGCCGTATTCGATGCCGTTGTGCACCATTTTCACAAAGTGGCCGGCGCCGGCCGGGCCACAGTGCAGATAGCCCTCGGGCGGGGCAAGGCTGGTGCAGAGTGGTTCGAGATGGCGGAAAACTTCCGGTTCCGCCCCGATCATCAGGCAATAGCCGAGCTGGAGTCCCCAGATGCCACCGCTCACTCCGGCATCCACGTAATGGATGCCCTGGGCGGCCAGCGCTCCGAAGCGGCGCAGGTCATCCCGGTAATGGCTGTTGCCGCCGTCGACCACGATGTCGCCCGGCGAGAGCAGGGCGGCAAGCTCGGTCAGGTGGTCGTCCACCGGCCGGCCGGCCGGCAGCATGAGCCAGATGATGCGCGGAGGGGTGAGCCTGCCGACGAGTTCACCGAGGGAAAAGGCGCCGGCGGCGCCTTCCTGCATCACCGCTTCGGTCTTTGCCGGGGTGCGGTTGTAGGCCACGACCTCATGCCCTTCCCGCAAGAGGCGGCGCGCCATGTTCAACCCCATCCTGCCGAGTCCCACCATGCCGATCTGCATCGCTTTGCCCCCCTCGATCGTTCTATTCTGGTCCACTATACCATGGATGACCGGACACGGAAGGGGAAACGTTCCGGCGCGATGGCGCGGAAAAGAGGCCGCGGTGAGGGGTTATGGGCTCTCTCCGGCCCCTTTTTTCGGCAGAATCGGACTCAGGATGTTGAAGGGCAGCAGCAGGGTGTTCCTGACCAGATTGAGCAGCCCTTCGCCCACCGCCTCCGGTGCCAGTACGGTCACGTCCGGATCGCGGATGTCGCCCTTGATCCCCACCGGGATGGTGATGATCGCCGCCTCCTTGCCGCCGATGATCCGCCCCACCAGGGGCACGCGGCCGACGATGGCATCCAGGGTCTTGAAGGGCGCCACCATGAGGGTGAGGTCCGCCTGGCGGTTGCCGAGGTTCAGTTTGCCCCGGGCAAAGAGATTCAGCCCCTCGCCGCGCACCACCGCCTTGTCGATGATCAATTCGTTGTCCTTGATGTGGGTCTCCAGAATGAGTTCCGAGTAGCCGAATCCCTTTTCCTCGAAGTTGGGGAAGCCGTCCGAGGTGAAGAGGTCGGTCAGATTGACGATGCTGAAAATCTTGGAAAGGAGCCGCATCCGCAGGATGCGCCCCTTGTCGGAGGTGACCCGCAGCCTGCCATGGTGCCAGAAGGAAAGCTCGCCGAAAAGGTCGGCGTTTAAGGCGAATTCCCCCTGGATCAGGTCCTGCCGGATGCCGAGGCAGGGGAGTACCTCCTCGAAGGTCGGTGGAACGGGGCAGGCGGTGGCGAGGGAGAAATGGCTCACCCCCATGGCCGGATCGGAATGCCAGGTGCCCTTGGCGTCCAGGCAGCAGAGCCGGGCGCTTTCGATCTCCGCGCTCATCCTGCCTTCAGGCTTGAGGGTGAGCACCCCCCTGATGGGGCTCCAGACCAGGGGCGCCTCCTCGGCCGGCCCTTCGTCGCCGGGACCGGAGATAAATTTTTCGAGACTGAAGCCGACGGTGCCGGTGATGGTCCGGCCGGTCCGTTTCCTGTCGCTTTTTTCCGGAGCCGCGGTCCGGTCGCGGAGCTCTTTGAGCCGGTCCAGAAAATCGTTCGCAGTCGTTCTGGTGAGATGGGGCGAGGCCAGCTGGAGCGCCAGGACAAGGCCGCCCTTGGCCGGCGTCACCTCGCCCTTGATCGCCAGATGTTCCTGTTCGTTCAGGCCCAGCAGGAGCCGCTGGATCACGGCCTTGCCATGACTGCCGTTCATGGTCAGTTCCCTGATGGCGAGCGCCTGGGAACCGGCCTCGCCCAAGGGCAGGCGCAGGCCGGTGACGTTCAGCTGGCCGGACATTCCCGGCAGTTCGGGGTCGGGGGGCACGGTGATGGTGCAGTTGCCCCTGACGGCGCCGGTGAGCAGGGAGCTGTCTGCCAGCAGCCGCTTGAGGCTCTGGGCCCGGAGTTCGCCCTGCCAGGCGAGGCGGAAGGTTTCCGCCGTCTGATCGATGAGGTCGAGGTGGAGCCGGCCGTGGCGTTCCTGATCGGCGATATCAAGGGCCAGGATCAGGGAGTTCTGCTCCGAGGTCTTGAGGTCGAAGCTGAGCTGCGGCGGCTTTTGCAGGCTGACGCCGCCGGCGGTGAGGGTGCCGGTGGCGGCGAATTTCCTGTCGTCCCATTCGAGACGCACGCCACTGATGCTGGCCGGCAGCCGCGGCAGGGCTGTCGCCGGCAGCCAGTCGCGCTGGCGCAGCCAGGGGCCGAGTTCCGCATCCAGGGTGCCGGCCAATCTAAGCTCGCCTTGCCAGCCATCGAGCATCTGATGCCGCAGCACGCCTTCCACGCTCAGGGTGCTCTTCCGGAGGCGGGCCGTGTTCCGGCTGAGGGCGATTTCCTTGTCGCTCACGATCACTTCGCCGGAATGGCCGGTGAGCGGCGCGTTGCCCAGCAGAGGGCTCCGCCAGCCGACGTTTCTGAGGATGGCGTGGGCGCTGTAACGCCACTTTTCATGATCAAGCGGCGGCCCCTGGAAGCTGCCCCTGGTGAGCGACAGGGAGCCGGAGAGGGAGGAGAGGACCGGGGCAAGGTAGTCGGCCACCACCTTGTAATGGGCAAGGGCCGGCAGCAGGGTGTCGCCGTCCAGGGCGGCGTCCAGGTTGTCGATGCGCAGGAACGGCTCCTGCGCCCACTCCACCGAGCCGGTGAGGCTGTGAATCCGGTGATTGCCCAGATTGCCGGAGATTCCCGCAAAGGAAAGCCGGGCTGGCTCGAACTGCATGGTTCCCTGCTGGATGTGGAACGGGGCGGCCAGGCGGCCATAACGGCCCTTGACGTCCATGGAGGCGACGTTGACCCGTACGTCGAAATCCTGCAGGGTATGACCGATGTGCAGATGCCCCGCACCGCGTCCTTCCACGTTCTGCAGCAACAGCAGTTCCCGGCGGAAATCCTCGTAGGGCACCAGCTCATGGAGGGTGCGCACCAGATCGGTGGCCTCGGCGTCGATATCCACCTCCAGGGTGAAGGGGGGATTCTCGATGTGGTCGAGCAGATTGAACATGAGGGTGCAGTTCTCTCCCTTGCTCTGGCCCAGCCTGCCGCTCGCTTCGGAGACATGCAGGACGCCGCCGTCGATGCGCATCTGGCCGTTGACCCCCTCCAGGGTGAGGTTGGCATCGGGGATGTGGACCACGGCCTCGGCCGCCTCCGCAGTGATGACCTGATACTTGAGGTATTCGAAGTCCACCGCCCGGCCCTTGAAGGTATAGGTGGCCTTTTTGGCCACGCCGCCCCGCACGATGTCGAAGAGGTCCTTCACGATGGCGTCGTCGCCGAAGAGGGTCAGCGCCGTGCGGCGGATATTGGTGACGTTGAGATTGCGGCCGGCAAGATCGAGCTGCCAGACGGGCTCCGCGTCTTCTGCCGCCACCGTTCGCCTGACCGTGCCCCGCAGGTTGAGGCCTGGCTGCTCCATCTCCAGCTCCCTGATGGCGACGGTGAGATCGTTGCCGGCCTTGTCGAGGTGGAGATCGACCAGGCCGCAGTCCAGCAGGACCTTTTCGTTCTTTGGCTTGTAGAGGAAGCAGGGGAGTTCGCCCTGCAGGTCGGCGCTGATGACCTCGGTCCCTGTGCCGGAGATGCTGGCCTTGAGGTTGGCGGTGGAATCCGTCGGCACCAGGGTGCCATGGCCGGTGGAAACGATGGCCTGATGGAGTTTCAGTTCCTCCCAGGCGGTTTCCAGGGAATAGCGGCGATCCGGGAGGGAGTACCGGCCGCTCATCTTCAGCGATTTGCTGAAGGAGGATTTTGCCCGGAGCCGGAAGGCGACCTCGCCCGGCGCCAGTCTGGCGGTGGCGGAGATGGCGCTGAGGTCGAAGGTCCTGGTCACCACCCCGAAGAGGGGAGCGAGGCTCTGCATGTGCAGGGTGCCGTCGTCAATGACGACCTTGACCGTGGGCAGGGTGAACTCGGGCAGGGTTTCCGAGAAGTCGCCACGAATTTTGAGGGTAATCTCCGGCTTTTTGAGCACGACCTTGCTCACCTCCACCTCGGAGCCGAAGATGGAAAACCAGTTGGGGTAGAGCCGGGTCTCCGGCAGGAAAAGGTCTGCGGCTTCGTACCGGAGGCGGCTGTGGTAAAGGCTGAGATGGGGCAGGGGGAGCCAGTGCCAGCGGACCGATTCGATTTCTACCGGCCGGCCGAGCTTTTCGCCGAGCTGGGTGGTGATGCGCTCCCGGATCTGATCGACCTTGACCAGTTGGGGAACCAGCAGATACCCTGCCAGCGTGCCCAGGAGGGAGGCCAGGGCGATGATTTTGAGCCAGGTTTTCATATGCGCGACGTCACCGGCGGAAACCGCGGGAAATGTCTGGTTTCTTTCTCTGGATATCCATTATAACAGGAGCAACAATCATATCACACCGGGGAGGGATAACAAGTTGATTGTCACCCGGTGGCGTGGTATGAAACGGCGCAGGCAGGGCGCAATGGGGTGACGGCCTACGCCGCCGCCAAAGACTGAGCAGAGGCATGGCATAAGGATATGCGACAGATCAGGGTTGGGGTTATCGGCGTCGGCTATCTCGGCAAGTTCCACGCCGAAAAATACGCCGCCATGGAGGGAGTGGATCTGGTCGGGGTGGCGGATGCCGATCCGGAGCAGGCCGCGGCCGTGGCCGAAAAATGCGGCACCAGCTCCTTTGTCGATTACCGGCAGTTGCTCAGCGAGGTCGAGGCGGTGAGCGTCGTGGTTCCCACCAGCCTCCACCATGAGGTGGGCATGGCCTGCCTGGAGCGAGGGGTGGACGTCATGCTGGAAAAGCCCATGACCACCACTCTGGCCGAGGCGGACGAGCTGATCGCCCTGGCGCAGGCAAAGGGGCGCATCCTCCAGGTCGGCCATCTGGAGCGCTACAACCCGGCGGTGCTGGCCATGGAGCAGTACATCACCCGGCCGCTTTTCATCGAATCGCACCGGATCCACAGCTTCAAGCCGCGCGGCACCGACGTGGACGTGGTGCTCGACCTGATGATCCACGACATCGACATCGTGCTTTCCATCGTCAACTCGCCGCTCGCCACCATCCATACCGTGGGCGTGCCGGTGGTGACCCCCTTCACCGACATCGCCAACGCCCGGCTGATTTTCGAAAACGGCTGCACCGCCAATATCACGGTGAGCCGCATCTCCAAGGACAACATCCGCAAGCTCCGCATCTTCCAGCCCCGTTCCTACCTGCTGGTCGATTACGCCCAGAAGGAGCTCATGGTGATCCGGCTGAAAAAGGAAGTCAACGAGGCGGGGCTGCCCCAGGAGGAGGTCATCACCTCCTGTTTCGTGGAAAAGGACGCCCTGGAGGCGGAGCTGCGGGACTTCGCCGCCAATGTCCGCCAGCGAACCACTCCACGGGTTTCGGGCCAGCAGGGCCGGGTCGCCTTGGCGGTGGCCCAGCAGATCATGGCCCAGATCCGCGAAAACGCCGAACGTCATCAGCACCTGCTGCGGACCCCTTGAATCATGGGCCGGGACGCTCCCCACATCCTCATCGTCGCTGGCGAGGCATCCGGCGACCTGCATGGCGCCCATCTGGCCGAGGCCCTGCGGGAACTCTCCCCCTCCGTAACCATCGCCGCCATGGGCGGGAAGGCTCTGGCCGCCCATGGGGCGACCATGTTGGCCGATGCGGCCAGGCTCGCGGTGGTGGGCATCTTCGAGGTGTTGAGCCATCTTGGGGACATCCGGGCGGCCATGGCGTCACTTACCCGTCACCTCCGCGACAGGCGGCCTGATCTCGTGGTGCTCATCGACTATCCCGATTTCAATCTGCTCCTGGCCCGCAGGGCGAAAAAGCTGGGCATCCCGGTCCTCTATTACATCAGCCCCCAGGTCTGGGCCTGGCGAAGCGGCCGGGTCAAGACCATCCGCCGCCTAGTCAACCGCATGGCGGTGATCCTGCCCTTTGAGCAGGAATTTTACGCCCGGCATGGGATGATGGTGGATTTTGTCGGTCATCCGCTGCTGGACTCGGTCCGCACCACCCTGTCGCGCGAGGAATTTTGCCGTCGCCACGGGCTTCCGGCAGCCAACAGGTTGATCGGCCTGCTGCCGGGCAGCCGGAAAAAGGAACTCGCCGCCATGCTGCCGCTTTTCCTTGCCGCAGCGGAGCGGCTGGCAGCGGCTCACCCCGATCTCACCTTCCTGATTCCCCTCGCCCCGACCCTGAGCCGGGCCGACCTCGATCAGTGCGGTCTGTCGGGCACCTCCCTTGACGTGCGGGTGGTGGAGGAAGACCGTTACGAACTCATGGCCGCCTGCCGGGCGGTGATGGCCGCCTCCGGCACCGTCACCCTGGAGCTGGCCATCCTCGGGGTGCCCATGGTGGTCGCCTATCGGGTCTCCGGTCTCACCTATGCCCTGGGCCGGCGGCTGATCAAGGTGGCGTACGCGTCTCTGGTCAATCTGGTGGCAGGCGAACGGGTGGTGGATGAACTGCTGCAGCACGACGCCACGCCGGAGAAGATCGGCTCAGCCGTTGGGCGCCTGTTGGAGGATGCCCCCTATCGCCAGGCGATGATCGGTCAACTGCACCAGGTGCGGGAAAGGCTGGGTGAAGCCGGGGCCTCGCGCCGCACCGCGGAACTGGCCCTTGCGATGATTCCCCGGCCTTAGCGGGGATTCTGGCGGATCGCCTCGTAGAGCACCACCGCCGCGGCCATGGCCAGATTGATGCTGCGGATGTTGGGGTTGGTCATCGGAATCCGCAGGCAGCGCTCCCCGTAGTCCCGCAGCAGCTGGGCGGGCAATCCCTTGGTCTCCTTGCCGAAGATGAGAAAATCGCCGGCCTGGTAGCGGGCCTCGGTGTAAAGGCGATCCGCCTTCTTGCTCAGGAAATGCAGGCGCCGTTCGTCCTGGGCCGCGAGAAACGCCTCCAGGTTCTCCCAGTAGACGATCTGCACGTGCTCCCAGTAGTCGAGGCCGGCGCGCTTGAGCTGCTTGTCGTCGGTGCTGAAGCCGAGCGGCTTGACCAGGTGGAGCACGGTGTCGGTGGCGCCGCAGAGCCGCGCGATGCTGCCGGTATTGGGCGGGATCTCCGGCTCCACCAGCACGATGTGGAAGGGCGGCTGGCGCATGCGCGGCACAATGGCTAGAGGAAGGTGAACTTGCTCTCCGGGGTGACGGTGACGCTGTTGACCATCACCGCCCTGGGATCGTCAAGCGAATCGGAAAGCCGTGCCAGGACGTTCTGCTGTTGCAGGAACCTGGCGAGTTCCTGCCCCCGGAGCACGGAGCGCGGCTTGCTCTTCATGGCGAAAGGATTGATGTAGGCGCCGTTCGCCTGGACCCGGTAGTCGAGATGGGGGCCGGTGGAAAGGCCGGTGGAGCCGACGTAGCCGATCACCGTTTTTTGCGTTACCCGGCTGCCGACCGCGAGCCCTGCTCGATACCCGGAAAGATGGCTGTACATGGTGCGATAGCCGTTGCCGTGTTCGATGACGATCTGTTTGCCGTACCCGCCGTTCCAGCCCATGCTGCTCACGCGGCCGTCGGCGGCGGCCATGACCGGCGTGCCGGTGGGCGCCGCCAGGTCAACCCCCGGGTGGGGCCGGGAAAATTGCAGGATCGGGTGCATGCGGCTCATGGTAAAACCGGAAGAAACCCGGGCCATGGGCACCGGCGAACGGATGAAGAAGGCACCCAGTTCCTCACCGTTGCCATCGTAGTAGGCTCCCCGGTCTGCGCCGGGCGGTGTGTAGTAATACCCCTCCAGCGACTCGGAATTGGTTCGCTCGTAGCGGGCGAGCAGGATTTTGCCGTAGCCGACGAAATCGCCGTCCTTGAAATACTTTTCGAACACCATGCTGAAACGGTCGCCGATCCGGGTCTCGGTGTTGAAGTCGATGCGCGAGGCGAAGATGTCGGCAAAGGCGTAGATGAGCCGGGGCTCTTCGCGGGAGGAGACAAAGGCGTCGTAGAGGGACTGGCTCACCTCGCCGCTCACCTTGACGGTGCGCCGTTCCAGGGGAACACTGAGGCGTTCCGCGTAAAAATTGCCATCCTGATGGCGGCTCACCCGGTGGACGTTGAGCGGGCCGGATTCAAAGGTGCATTCCTGCAGTTCTCCCTGGCTGTCGAGCCGCAGGGAGTAGCGGTCGCGGGGCCGCAGGTTGCGGAAATCGATGGCCCCGCGCAACGCCTGGATCACCTGCTGGCCGACGCTGTCGGGAACTTCGTAGCGCTGGAAGGATGAAGTCAGCGAGTCGCCGGGGTGGAGGATGCCGGTGAATTCGTAGCCGTCGGACGACGTCTTGTCCTCCGGCGGGGCGGAGCGACTGCCCTGCCACAGATGGCCCCAGGCCGAGGCGCTGTTGGGATCGGGCGGGGTGACATTGGCAAAGATGGTGGCCACGACGCTGACGGCGATGACCACGGTGGGGAAGTGCGGTGTGTTGATGAAGAATTTGAGCGTCCGCCGGCAGCAGGCGCAGGAAAGCCGGGCATTTTTCAGGAACGGCCGCAGCCGGCCGGCGTGGAAGGTTTTCAGTTTGGACCAGATGGTTCTGGCTTTCCGGAGCAGGGCGTTTCCGGTCATCATTCCCCCATGATGGCATGATTCCCATGGCTGCCCTTGTGCAGTCATGGTTTGGTATTTTCTAGCAAACCGGGCCGGCAAAGACAAGCATCTTTTCGCCCGTCCGCCGCATTTTTCCGGATGCGCCGGTTCGCCGTCCTCCAAATATCCTCGCCTTGCGGGCAACTCTTCCGGGCGGCAGGCGGTGAAAAAATATGTAGTCCCACGGACGAATTCTTGTTAAATACGGAAGCGGTCTGCGGCGGGACGCCCCCTGTGGCCGTCCGGTTTCCCTTGAAACCGATTTTTCGTGCCGGCGCATTCGCGTCCCGGAAAAGACCATCACGCGATGGGAGCTGAAGAGAAGACAATGGCATTGATCGTACAGAAATTCGGCGGCACCTCGGTCGCCAATCCCGACAAGATCAAGGCGGTGGCGGATCGGGTGCTCGCCTCCCGCAAACAGGGCCACCAGATGGTGGTGGTGCTCTCGGCCATGGCCGGCGAGACCAACCGCTTTGTCGCCCTGGCCAATGAGATGCAGGCCATGCCCGATCCGCGCGAGATGGACGTGCTGCTTGCCACCGGCGAACAGGTCACGGTCGCCCTCTTCGCCATGGCGGTCAAGGAGCGGGGCTTTGACGCGGTATCGCTCCTGGGCGATCAGGTGAAGATCCACACCGACACCATGCACACCAGGGCCCGCATCACCTCCATCGACACCGAGTTGATCCGCAGCCACCTCAAGGCCGGCAGGGTGGTGGTGGTCGCCGGCTTCCAGGGGGTGACCGACAACGGTGACCTTTCCACCCTCGGCCGCGGCGGCTCAGATACCACGGCGGTGGCCCTGGCCGCGGCGCTCAAGGCCGACCAGTGCGATATCTTCACCGACGTGGAGGGGGTTTATACCACCGACCCCAACATCTGCGCCACCGCCCGCAAGATCGACCGCATTTCCTACGACGAAATGCTGGAGCTGGCAAGCCTCGGCGCCAAGGTGCTCGATATCCGCTCGGTGAGCTTTGCCAAACGCTACAAGGTGCCGGTCCATGTCCGGTCCACCTTTACCACTTCTGAAGGAACCTGGGTTGTTGAGGAGGATAAGGCCATGGAATCGAATCCGGTCTCCGGTGTCACCTATAACAAGAACGAGGCGCGCATCACCATCAGCAAGGTGCCGGACAAGCCGGGCATCGCCTCCCGCATCTTCACGCCGGTCTCGGACGAGGGCATCGTCGTGGACATGATCATCCAGAACACCCGCGACGGAAACCTCACCGACCTAACCTTCACCGTGCCGAAGCCTGACTACAAGAAGGCCATAGCCATCATCGAGAAAATCGCCAAGCAGATCGGCGCCGAAAAGGTGACCGGTTCCGAGAACATTGCCAAGGTCTCCATCGTGGGGGTCGGCATGCGCAACCATGCGGGCATTGCCACCACCATGTTCAAGGTGCTGGCGGACGAGGGGATCAACATCATGATGATCAGCACCTCGGAGATCAAGGTCTCCTGTGTCATCGAAGAGAAGTATACCGAACTGGCGGTGCGCACCCTGCACGCCGCCTTCGGCCTCGACAAGGCGCCGAAGAAGGGTGCCAGGGGGTGCGCGGCCTGCAAGACCAAGGGTGCGGCCAAGGCCAAGCCGGCGGTCAAGACCAAGAAAAAGTAAGCCACGGCGTATGACCGAATCGCTCGTCATCTACGACACCACGCTGCGTGATGGGACCCAGGCTGAGAATTTCAACCTGTCGGTGGATGACAAGGTCCGCATCACCCTCAAACTCGATGAACTGGGAATCGACTTTATCGAGGGCGGCTGGCCCGGCGCCAACCCGGCCTCCACCGAGTATTTCCGGGAAATTAAAAACTACCGCCTGAAGCACGCCACGGTCTCCGCCTTCGGCAGCACCCGCAACTTCAGGAACCCGGCGGATCAGGACCCGAACCTTCAGGCCCTGGTGGCGGCCAGAACCAGCGCCATCACCATCTTCGGCAAGACCTGGGACATCCACGTGCGGGACGCCCTGGGGATCGGCCTTGACGACAATCTCACGATCATCGAGGATTCGCTGGCCTTTCTCCGGCCGCACGTGCCCCACCTCTTCTACGATGCCGAGCATTTCTTCGACGGCTTCAAGGCCAACCGGGAATACGCCCTGGCCACCCTTGGCAAGGCGGTGGCCGGCGGGGCCGACTGTCTGGTGCTCTGCGACACCAACGGCGGCACCCTGCCCAACGAGGTCATGGCCCTGGTGGACGCGGTGAGACAGCATTTTGCCGGCCAGGGGAAAGCCGTGGCGCTGGGCATCCATGCCCACAACGACACCGAAACCGCGGTGGCCAACTCCCTGATGGCGGTGGCCATGGGCGCCAGCCATATCCAGGGCACCATCAACGGCATCGGCGAACGGTGCGGCAACGCCAACCTCACCTCCATCATGCCGGGCCTCGCCCTCAAGATGGGACGGAATTTCCATGCCGCGACCAATCTCGCCCTGCTCACCGAGGCGTCCCGCTTTGTCACCGAGATCGGCAACCTGCCGCACAACAAGTACCAGCCCTACGTGGGGCAGGCTGCCTTTGCCCACAAGGGCGGCATCCATGTGAGCGCGGTCAAGAAAAATCCGCTCACCTACGAGCACATCGAACCGGAGAAGGTCGGCAATATCCGCCGCATCCTCATCTCCGACCAGGCGGGCAAGAGCAACATCCTGCACAAGGCGAAAAAGTACGGCATCGACCTCGACAGCAAGGACCCGCTGGTCAACACCATCCTCAAGGAGCTGAAGGAGCTGGAGAACCATGGCTTCCAGTTCGAGGGGGCCGAGGCCTCCTTCGAGCTGCTCATGCGCCGGGCTCTGGGCACCCAGAAGCACTACTTCGATCTCAAGGGTTTCCGGGTCATCAGCCAGAAGGATCCGGACGGCCAGGTCTGCGAAGAGGCGACCATCCGGCTGGAGGTGGGCGGCGAGCCGGTGCATACCGCCGCTTTAGGCAACGGCCCGGTCAACGCGCTGGACAATGCCCTCAGGAAGGCGCTGAAGCGATTTTATCCGCAGCTGGCCGAGGTGGAGCTGCTGGACTACAAGGTGCGGGTGCTGGCCAGCGAGCACGGCACCGGCGCCCGGGTGCGGGTGCTGGTGGAATCGGGCGATGCGGTTTCCCGCTGGGGTACGGTGGGAGTCTCCCACGACATCATCGAGGCAAGCTGGCAGGCACTGGTGGACAGCATCACCTACAAGCTCATGAAGGATGAACAGCGCCACGGCCACAGCAGCTGATCGCGACCGGCGCACCTTGGTGCTGCTGGGCCTGGCCCTGGTAATCTGGCTGGGCTCTGCCGCCCGCTCCCACGTGACGATATCGCCGCAGCCCTTCCCGTCGGCCGGCCGGCCACCAGAATTCCTCAGGGCAGGGGAGGGGACGGCCCCTGAGCCTGCCGCCAAAGAGACCACGGATCGCAATCCCGCCTCCCTGGCCCTGGTCTCCTTTCAGCCTATTCCCATCAACCGGGCCGATCGCGAGGCCCTTATCGCCCTCGACGGCGTCGGGCCGGTTCTGGCCGGCCGGATCATCGAGTGGCGCGGGGCCCACGGCCGGTTCCGCAATAGCGATGACCTGCTTGCCGTGCGCGGCATCGGCCCTAAGAAACTCGCGAAAATCCTGCCGCAGATCACCTTCGATTAGCCGAGCCGGCGTTGCACCAGGGCGTCCATGTCGGCCCGCAGTTGGGCGTATTCTTCGGCGGTGAGCCCTGCACCGCGCCCCACCTTTTCCGCCATCTCCTTGCTCAGAAAATCGCCTGGCCCGTGGGCATCGGCGTTCACGGCAAGCTTGGCCCCGGTCAGGCGGGCCATCGCCACCACATGGCCGTTGGTCAGCGAGTGCCCCCGCCGGCCGGAGAGTTCGAGCAGCACCCCTTTTTGCGCGGCAAGTTCCGCGTCCTCCCTGCTGATGAAGCCCGGATGGGCGAGAACATCAACCCCGGCCTCGATGGCCGCCCGGTTGGTGCCGGGTTTCACCGGCTCCACCACGGTCTCGCCGTGACCGACCACGATGAGCGCCCCGAGTTGGCGGGCCTTGGCGGTGAGTTCGGCGAACATCTCCGGCGGCACATGGGTCAGCTCGGTGCCAGGCAGCAGCTTGGTGGCGCTGTAGCGGTTGAGGTCCGTTGCGGCCTGCACCAGGCGGGGGATGACAAAATCGAGGGTCGAGGAGTCGGCGTGGTCGGTGATCGCCACCGCGCTGTAGCCCAGGATTTCCACCCGGCGCAGGTGTTCGGCCGGGATGAGTTCGCCGTCGCTGAAGAGACAATGGGTGTGGAGATCGATCATGCGGGTTGCTCCTCGTGGTGGATGATGTGGCCGCGGAAGGAGTTCTGGCACGCCTCGTCGAGCTGGACCGTGACGAGCTGCCCCGGCGCGAACGATTCTGCGGCCGTGAAGTTGACGATGAAGTTGGTCGCGGTCCGGCCGCTCCATTGGCCGCCGTTTCGGCTGCCGCCCTCGACCATCACCTCGGCCGCGGTACCGACCAGTTCCTGCTTGCGGGCCAAGGTGATCTCCTCCTGCCGGGCCTGGAGAACGTTCAACCGTTCGCCCTTGACGGCCTCCGGCACCTTGTCGTTGAATCGTGCCGAGGCGGCATGGGGTCGGTCGGAATACTTGAAGGAAAAGGCGCCGTGGTAGCGCACTTCTTCGAGCAGCTCCATGGTGGCGGCGAAATCCGCCTCGCTCTCGCCGGGGAATCCCACGATGAGGTCGGTGGTGATGGCGATATCGGGCCGGATGGCCCGCAGCATTGCAACCTTGCCAAGATACTCTTCCCGGGTGTACTTGCGGTTCATGCGTTTGAGCACCGCATCCGAACCCGACTGCACCGGCAGGTGGAAGTGGGGGCAGAGGGTTGGGAGTTCGGCAAAGCAGCGCATCAACTCCTCGGAGAGGTCCTTGGGGTTCGAGGTGGTGAAGCGCAGCCGGGTAAGGCCGGGAATCTCTGCCACCTGGTGGAGCAGCTCGGCAAAGGAGGGGAGCCCTTCCCGCTCCTTGCCGTAGGAGTTGACGTTCTGGCCGAGCAAGGTGATCTCGCGCACTCCGAGGCGTACCAGATGGCTGACCTCGGCCAGGATGTCTGCCGGCGCCCGGCTGATCTCGCGGCCCCTGGTGTAGGGGACCACGCAGTAGGTGCAGAAGTTGTTGCACCCCTGCATGATGGTGACAAAGCGCTTGTGACTGGGGCCGCTGCCGAGTTCCGGCAGGAAGGGCGGAATGACAAAGGCCGGGGATTGGCCGATGGCGCTGCATTGGCCCTGCTCCGCCCGGACACTGGCCACCAGTTCCGGCAGCCGGTAAATCTCCTGCGGCCCGACCACCAGGTCGAGGTGGCCCATGCGTTCGAGCAGTGCCGTGCCCTCCTGCTGGGCCACGCAGCCGGTGACGGCCACCACCAGGGAGGGGTTGCGCTGCTTGAGCTTGCGGTAGCGGCCGAGCAAACTCATGGCCTTCTGTTCCGCCTTGCCCCGGATGCTGCAGGTATTGACGACGATGAGGTCCGCCTGCTCCGGCGCTACAGTCTCCAGGTAGCCTTCGCCGGCCATGAGCTGGGCCATGATCTCCGAGTCCCGCTCGTTCATCTGGCAGCCGAAGGTCTCGATGTGGAGCAGTCTGCTCCTGGCCGGGGCGTTCATTGCCCGCCTCCGCTCGTGGCGCCACTGGCCCAGTCCACCATGGCACTGGCGATGTTGTAGTCGTAGGCCGCGTTCCAGTAGTTGGCCTTGGCCTTGACCAGCAGGGTCTGGGCGTCCAAGAGGTCGGTGGAACTGGCCACCTGGGCCTGATAGCGGGATTCGTTGATCCGGTAATTCTCCTCGGCCTGGGCGATGGCCTTTTCCGTGACCCCGATATTTTCGCGGGTCTCCTCTAGGTTGAGGAACGCCTCGCGGAGCTGGAGGACCACGGTGTCCTGCGTCTTGGTGGCCTCTTCCCTGGCCTTGAGGTGGCGGCGTTCGGCCGCGGCCACCTTGTCACGGCTCTGGCCCCAGGCCCAGAGTTTCCAGGAGGCGACCGCCTGGGCGCTTTTGATCTCGTTGGCGCCGTAGGGGTAGGATTCGGCCCCTGGTTTGTCCCCTTGTTTTTCATAGGTGGCCGACAGGGTGATGGAAGGGAGGTATTCGGCCTGGGTCACGCGCACCTCCTCCTTGGCGGCCCGCTGGGTGTCGAGCTGGGCCTGGATGAGTTCCGGCCGCGTGTTCCTGGCCTGGTCGAACAAGGCGTTCCAAGCCACAGGCTTCGGCGTGTAGGTGAACTCGTCAACCACCTGGGTTTCCTGATCGGCCGGGTGCTGCATCAGGATGTTCAGCGCGGTGGCCGCCAGCTTGGCCTGGTTCTCGGCGCGGACCAGATTCTGCCGGCCCTGGGCCAGCTCCAGTTCGCTGGTGAGCAAATCGTTCTTGGGAATGAGGCCGGCCTCGTAGTAGTTCTTGGCGTCGATGCGGTGCTTTTCCAGCCGCGCCACGGCCTGGCGGCTCTCCTCCGACAGCTTCTGCTGCTTGAGCAGGGAAAAGTAGGCCCGGTGGGTGGCGAGGATGAGGTCGTTCCGGGTGCGGATGGTGCCGGTCCGGGCGCGCTCCAGGTTGAGTTCGCCGATCTTCATGGCATTGACCAGGGCCCCGCCCCGAAAAAGAGGCTGGGACACGGTAAAGCCATAGTTGTAGTAATTCTCCGGCACCCGGCTGAGGGAAGAGGTCGCGTCGTCCGGCTGGCGCAGGTAGGTATAGTCGGCGGAAAGGGAGGGGAGGAGGTCCTTGCGGGCCACCCACAGGGCGGCGGCCTTTTCCTCGTGCTCCGCCTGGGCCGCGGCCATTTCCGGGTTTTTCGCCAGCACCTCGGCCAGACACTGCGTGAGGGTCAGGGGCTCGGCCTGGGCCATGGTGGCGCCGAGCAGCAGGGGAGGAGGGGTGAGGCGTACCAGATATCTGTTCATAAGCAATGTCATACCGTCGCGTCGGATGTCTCGGTCAACAGGCCGATCTGCGGGGCCAGGTCGGCCAGCAACGCTGTCACCTCGGACCGTACCTCCGCGGGAAAGCGGAGGGTGACCAACCCGGCCTTTTCGTCCAGGGTGGAGAGCACCGCCAGGCCGTCGTATCCCTCCAGAATGAACTTGAGGAAGTGGATGCGCTCGGCGCTGATCCGGGCCTCGATGGTCTGGAGCCGCATGTACTCTCCCTTTATACCGCAAAATCCTCAAACCGCCAGGGTGGTGTCCACGGTGCCGAGCAGTTCCTGGTAGCGACCAAGGCGCGGCAGCACCACCTCGCCGAGAAACTCGTCGATCTGCTCGGCAGCCCTGCCGGTGAATTCGTTGGGGTTGCCGACCAGGGCATCCAGCTCGTCCCGGGAGAAGGGGATGCGGTCGTCATTGGCGAGGCGTTCCAGCAGGTCGTTGTCGCCGCCTTCTTCCTTCACCACCTTGCCGGCCGCCACCGAGTGGACCTTGACCACCTCGTGCATCTCCTGCCGGCTCTTGCCTTTTTCCACTGCGGCCATGAGGATCTTCTCCGTGGCCATGAAGGGGAGTTCCTGACGAAGTAGGCGTTCAATTTGTTTCGGATAAACGACCATTCCCGATGTAATGTTCACAAACAACTTTAATATGGCGTCGGCCAGCAGAAAGGCCTGGGGGATGTCCATGCGCCGGATGGCCGAGTCGTCCAGGGTGCGCTCGAACCACTGGTTGGCATAGGTGGCGTAAAAGTCCGCCGGCAGCCCCATGAGCTTGCGGGCCAGGCCGGTCATGCGCTCGGAGCGCATGGGGTTGCGTTTGTAGGCCATGGCCGAGCTGCCCACCTGATTCTTCTCGAAGGGCTCCTCCTGGACCTTGAGGTTGGAGAGCAACCGCAGGTCCACGGCGAACTTGTGGGCCGAGGCGCCGATGCCGGCCAGGGTCTCGGCGATCTTGGTGTCGAGCTTGCGGGTGTAGGTCTGGCCGGTGACGGCAAAGACCTGATCAAAGCCCAGTTTTTTGGCCACCAGCCCATCGAGCTGGCGCACCTTCTGGTGATCGCCCTTGAAGAGTTCCAGGAAGGTGGCCTGGGTGCCCACGGTGCCCTTGGCGCCCCGGGCCTTGATCTGGCCCTCGACCATTTCAATATAGTCGAGGTCCATGAGCAGGTCCTGGATGTAGAGGGTGTGGCGCTTGCCCACCGTGGTGGGCTGGGCCGGCTGGTAGTGGGTATAGCCCAGGGTGGCGAGGTTTTTGTGCTCACGGCAGAAGCGGGCCAGGTTGTGGATCACGTTGACCAGCCCCTTCTTGACCAGGGCCAGGGCCTGCTTCTGGATGAGAAGGTCGGTGTGGCAACCCACATACTGGGAGGTGGCGCCCAGGTGGATGATGGGCTCGGCCGTGGGGCACTGCTGGCCATAGGCAAAGACATGGGCCATGACGTCGTGGCGGATTTCCTTTTCCTTCTGGCTCGCCACCTCGAAGTTGATGTCCGTGGCGTGCGCCTTGAGTTCCTCAATCATGGGGCGGGTCACGATGTCGGAAAGGCCCAGTTCGTGCTGGGCTTCTGCGAGGGCGATCCAGCAGCGGCGCCAGGTCTCGAACTTGGTGCGCTCGGAAAAGAGGGCCTGCATGGCCGGGCTGGTGTAGCGGCTGACCAGGGGCTCCTGGTAGATATCGCGGTTCATCCTTTTTCTCCGTTATATGATGTATTTCCTTGATTTATCGTAATAGTATTACGCGGCATGCCGCTGACGATGCCGGACTCTTTGTACCAGAAATGAAAAAAAAATGCTCCTGTTTCAAGGGGATATTTCTGGTGGTCGGTGGTCGGGTTCAAGGAAAAAGGAAGGCCTGCGTCCTACCTGTATGTCGCATAATGTATATTATGTAAAATAAAATAAAATAACAAAAAAACAAGAAGTTATAAAATGAAGAGCCTTGCCGTGGAGCTGCCACTTTTCCCTGCCCTGATAGAGGTTGCGACGCAGGGAAAAGGCAAAGTCCATGGGACGGTTCGGCTGCTCTTTCGGTTCCGTTTCCGGAAGATTGAAGAGAATGGCGTCATGGTAACCGCGCCCGTTGACCGGCCAGCGAAACCTGGCATGTCTGCCTCCCACGATCTTCCAATCCTGCGGCACCGCCCGCCCGGCCAGGAGCGGCTCCGGGTTGCCCGCGCCAAAGGGTTCGAGATGCGGGTACCAGGCGAGCAGTTCGTCCAGTTCCTTGCCTTCTGGCACAAGCTCCACCGTGAATGCCGGCCGATCTTCGGGCCGCACCATGGCGGCGACCCTTTCCATGGTCGCGGTGAATTCGGCCAGGTCGGCTGCCGCCAGGGTGGCGCCAAGGGCCATGGGATGCCCCCCGTATTCCTGCAGGTATTCCGCCCCGCACTCAAGCATGCCGAGGAGATCAATACCGCCGACGGAGCGGCCGGAACCCCTGGCAACCCCCTCCCGGACGGCAAAAATGAGGGCGGGCCGCTGGAACTCCCGGCTCAGGCGGGAGGCAACGATGCCTAACACTCCGTGGTGCCAGCTTGCATCGGCAAAGATGAGCATCCCTTTGCCCTGACGGACCGCTGCCTCGGCCTGGGGCCGTACCGCGTCGTACACCGAGGCGGCCAATTTCCGCCGCTCCTGGTTGGCCTGGTCGAGCGCCGATGCCAACTGGTATGCCTCTTCCGCATCCCCGGTGGTCAACAGGCGGAAGGCGGTGGCGGCGCTGCCCAGGCGGCTGGCCGCATTGAGCCGGGGGGCCAGCTGGAACGCGATGTCTTCGGCGCGGATGGTGGCGCCCAATCCGGCGATTTCGCAGAGGCTGGCAAGCCCTGCCCGTTTCCGCTGACTGAGCACCTCCAGCCCCGCCTTGGTCAGCACCCGGTTCACGCCGGTCAGCTCCACCATGTCGGCCACCGTGCCAAGGGCCACAAAATCGAGATACTCCTTGAGATTGGGCGGGGTCTGCCAGGCCCCTTCGGTCGTGAGGCGGCTGCGGAGGCCCATGATCAGGTAGAAGGCCACCCCGGCCCCGGCCATTCCCTTGAACGGGAAGGGGCAATCGGCCCGGTGGGGATTGAGGATGGCGTCCGCCGCAGGCAGAGCGGCTTCGGGTTGATGATGGTCGGTGACCAGCACGCGAAACCCGAGTTCCCTGGCGCGAGTCACCGCCCCATGGCTGGTAATGCCGCAATCCACGGTGATGAGCAGCGGCGTTCCCCCGGCAGGCAGCTCCTGGCGTAACTTTTCGAGCAAATGGGCGTGCAGGCCGTACCCGTCGGTCAGGCGGTCGGGCTGAAAGGCGGTGACCGTGGCCCCGGCCTGGCGCAGAAAGAGCAGCAGCATTGCGCTGCCGGTGAGGCCGTCCACATCGTAATCGCCATAGATCACGATCGGTTGCCTGGTCCGGATGGTCTCGATCAGGAGGGTCATTGCCTCTTCCATGTCCTGCATGAGGAAGGGGGAAGGCAGGTCGGCGAGGGTCGGGGAGAGAAAGGCGCGGGCCGCCTCCGGTGTGGTGATGTCGCGGTTGAGCAGCAGGGTTGCCACCGGTTCCGGCACCTTGGCGGCGCCGGCCAGCGCGGCGCACGCCTCAGGGTCGCGGGGTCTGATGGGCCAAGGCAGTGGCGGGTTCAGCTCTGACATTTTGCTCCATCTGTGACTGGCAACATGTTGTCTGTTCGGGAAAAATCTGGGGTGCGCGTCCTGCCGACGCCCCTCTCCTCCGTTACTCCGGCGGCGCTTCCCCTTCTCCCGGCCGCCCTGCCCCTCTGCCCTGCTCCCCCAGGATGTTGAAGCCCTTGGCAATATAATGGGCGCCGGAAAGCAGGGTCAGGACGGCGGTCACCACCAGCAGCGGCTGGCCCAGCGGCTGGAGATGGGGCAGATGCTGGTGGCCCAGGGCAAAGGCGATGGTGGCGAGCTGCAACAGGGTGGTGACCTTGCTAAGATAGGAAGGCCGGATGGCCACCTTGTGCTGGTTGAAGGTCAGGATGCCGATGCCGGCCATGATGATGACGTCGCGGCTCACCACCAGCACGGTGAGCCAGGAGGGGATGAGTCCCACCACCGCCAGCATGACGAAGGCGGTCATCAGCAGGGCCTTGTCGGCAATGGGATCGAGCACCGCGCCTAATGGGGTCTTCTGGTTGAGGACCCTGGCCAGGAACCCGTCGAGGCCGTCGCTGATTCCGGCGGCCACGAAGATGAGAAAGGCCAGCTCGTAGTTGCCCTCCAGCACGAAGATGGCAAAGAGCGGCACCAGCAGCACCCGGATCAGGGTGATACAGTTGGGCAGATTCATCGCGCTTCCCCCTGCGCCCAAAAACGATGGACTCGCACAACATACCCGACCGGCGGGCAATTCCGGGCAGGCAACGCACTACAAGAGAGGGCCCGCCGGCGGCGTGCCATGCGGCGACGCCGACAAAAAATGTTCCACTCTCTCTCGGACGGCCTCGATCTGTTCCGGCGCAAACCACTGAATCCCTGTCATGTGCCGGAACCAGGTGATCTGCCGCTTGGCATAGCGCCGGGTGTCACGGGCCAGCAGTTCCAGGGTCTGCTCCCATCCCAGCTCGCCCCCCAGATACCGGATCATATGCCGGTAGCCGATGGATTGCAAGGGTTTGAGCCGCGGATCATACCCCCTGGCCAGCAGCCCCCGGACCTCATCGAGCAACCCGGCCTCCGCCATCTGCGCGACCCGGCGGTTGATGCGCCGATAGAGCCGCTCGCGGTCGCAATCGAGGCCGATGACGAGCACGTTGTCGAGAAGAGGGGTCTGTTCCTTTTGCGAGAGCCATTGTGACCACGGAATGCCGCTGGCCTCCATAATTTCCAGGGCGCGGAGCAGCCGCTGGCGATCGCCAGGTGGAATGCGGCGGGCCGATTCCGGGTCGAGCCTGGCCAGCTCCGCATGGAGTGCCTTCTCCCCTTCCCCTTCCAGCCGCTGTTGCAGGGCGTTGCGGATCTCCCGGGGAATGGGCGGAACATGGAACAATCCTTCGAGCAGCCCCTTGAGGTAGAGGCCGGTACCGCCCACCAGGAGCGGCAGCCGCCCCCGGTCCCGGATGGCCCTGATGGCTGCCGGGGCATCGGCGATGAAGCGGGCCACGTGGTATTCCTCGTCCGGATTGACGATATCGATGAGGTGATGGGGAACCCGTTGCCGCTCCTCGGGCGTTGCCTTGGCAGTGCCGATGTCGAGACAGCGGTAAACCTGCATGGAATCGACGCTGACGATCTCGGCATGCAGCTCGTTGGCCAGGACGAGCGAAAGGCCGGTCTTGCCGATGGCGGTCGGGCCGACGAGGCAGACCACAGGGAGATGGTCAATGGGGAGCGTTTCCGTTTTTTTTGCCACCACGAGACGTGCGGATGGGTGAGAAAAATATTGTTGAAATCAGCGCGGTTCGGTAAAGTACGGTCCTTTTACGCCGTTGTTTCGCTGCACCGCCGCGCGCTGCCGGCAGGAAGTGCCCACAGCATACCATATCCGCACGAAAGGAGAAGCAATTATGCCGGACCGCATCTACAACTTCAGCCCCGGACCCGCCACCCTGCCCCAGGAAGTTCTGGCCCAGGCCGCGAAAGACATCGTCAACTACAATAACAAGGGCATGGGGCTCATCGAGATGAGCCACCGCTCCAAGAATTTCATCGCCATCACCGACGAGACCGAGCAGCTCCTCCGCGATCTTTTGGGCATTCCGGCCAACTACAAGGTGCTCTTCCTCCAGGGCGGCGCCTCCACCCAGTTCGCCATGGTGCCGATGAACCTCATGAATCCTGGCAAGACCGCGAGCTACCTCAACACCGGGGTCTGGGCCAAGAAGGCGATCAAGGAGGCCAAGCTTTTCGGCAACGCCCACGTCGCCTACACCAGCGAGCCCTCCAACTACAACCACGTGCCCAAGCAGGGCGACTACCAGGTGGACCCGGCAGCGGAGTACCTCTACTTCGTCTCCAACAACACCATCTACGGCACCCAGTTCCACACCTTTCCGCAGAGCGAGAAGATGCTCATTTGCGACATGTCCTCGGACATCCTCTCCCACCCCTTTGACGTGAAGCCATTTGGCCTCATCTTTGCCGGCGCCCAGAAGAACATGGGTCCCGCCGGCGTCACCGTGGTCATTATCCGCGAGGATCTGCTCGACCGGGTGCCGGAGACGGTGCCCACCATGTTCCGCTACAAGACCCATGCGGACAACGGCTCCATGTTCAACACCCCGCCCTGCTTCGCCATCTACGTGGTGAACCTGGTGCTCAAGTGGTTGCAGGGGCTTGGCGGCCTCGCCGTCATGGAGAAGATGAACCAGGAGAAGGCGGGCATCCTCTACAACGCCATCGACTCCAACCCCTTCTACAAGGGCCATGCCCAGCCGGATTCCCGCTCGCTGATGAACGTGACCTTCAACCTGCCCACCCCGGAACTGGAGGCCCAGTTCATCAAGGAGGCGGCAGTCATCGGTCTTGACGGCCTCAAGGGCCACCGCTCGGTGGGCGGCGTCCGCGCCTCCATCTACAACGCCTTCCCCAAAGCGGGCGTCGAGAAGCTGGTGGCCTTCATGGCAGAGTTCGCCAAGAAGAACGGGTGAGCTAGGGGCATTGAGTGCTGAGGACTGAGGACTGAGGACTGAAGGCGAAGAGACTCAAGTCCTGTTGGTACTCAGCACTCAGCACTCAGCACTTAGTCCTCAGCACTCTGAATGCACTACGAAGGCGAGCACATCATCCGGCCGCCCAGCGAGGCGAACAGCATCATCCTCCAGGTGACGGTGGGCTGCTCCCACAACCGCTGCACCTTCTGCGGCACCTACAAGGCGGAACGCTTCCGCCTGAAAGATGACGCGGTTGTCCAGGAGGATCTCGCCTTTGCCAGCCGCTACTGCCGCCGCCAGAGCCGGCTCTTTCTGGCGGACGGCGATGTGCTCATCCTGCCCCAGCACCGGCTGGTGCGTTTGCTTGTCGCTATCCGCGAACAGTTGCCCTGGGTGAACCGGGTGAGCCTCTATGGCAATGCCAAGGCGGTCCGCAGCAAGAGTGTGGCGGAATTGCGGGAGTTGAAGGAGCTGGGGCTCGACCGGGTCTACATGGGCCTTGAGAGCGGCCATGATCCCACCCTGGCCGCCATCCGGAAAGGGGTGGACAGTGCGGCCATGATTGCGGCCGGGCAAAGGGTGCGGGAGGCCGACCTCTTCTTTTCCGTTACCGCCCTGCTCGGCATTGCCGGCGAGGCCCAATCCCTCGCCCACGCCGAGGCCACCGGCAAGGTTCTTTCCGCCATGGCGCCCAATCAGATCGGGATACTCACGCTCATGCTCCTGCCCAACACCCCGCTCTACGCCGAAGCCGAGGCCGGCCGCTTCCGGTTGCCGGATCAAACAGGCCTGCTCCGCGAACTGCGCGTGATGGTGGAGCATCTCAATCTCACACGCAGCCAGCTCATGAGCAACCATGCCTCCAACTACCTGCCGATCAATGCCCGGCTGCCCAAGGACAAGGGTGCGGTGCTGGCCACCATCGACCAGGCCCTGGCCGGGGCGATGCGGCTCAAGCCCGAATACCTGCGGGGTCTGTAACGGATGAACAAAGTGGACCTCAAGAACCTCACCCTGCCGGAGCTGACCGAGTTCGTGATCCACCAGGGGCTCAAGCCCTTCCGCGCCGGCCAGATCTTTGCCTGGCTCTACCGTCCCGGCATCCGCTCCTTCTACCAGATGACCGACATCGCCAAGGAGGTGCGGGCGCAACTGGCCGAGGTGGCCACCATCAGCCAGCTCGAAGTGGCCAGGGAGGAACACTCTGCCGACGGCACGGTCAAGTTCGGCCTGCGCCTTGCCGACGGCGAGATCATCGAAAGCGTGCTCATCCCCGAGGAGGATCGCCACACCCTCTGCGTCTCCTCCCAGGTGGGCTGCGCCATGGGCTGCGGTTTTTGCCTCACCGGCACCATGGGCTTCACGCGGAACCTCACCCCCAGCGAGGTCGTGGGGCAGGTCAACGCCGCCTCCGACTGGCTGTCGGCGCACGGCAAGCCGCCCCGGGTCAACAACCTGGTCTTCATGGGCATGGGCGAACCGCTCCTCAATTTCGACAACCTGGTCACCGCCCTGCGCATCCTCATGGAGCAGCGGGGCCACGACTTTTCCGGCCGGAGGATCACGGTCTCCACCTGCGGCATCGTGCCGAAGATGAAGGCGCTGGGAGAGGCGGTGCCGGTGAATCTCGCCATCTCCCTCCACGCGGCGGACGACGCCATCCGCGACCAGCTCATGCCGGTCAACCGCACCTACCCCCTGGACCAGCTCCTGGCCGCCTGCCAGGAGTTCCCCCTGCCGCCCCGGCGGCGGATCATGATGGAATACATCCTGATCAAG
This sequence comes from Thermodesulfobacteriota bacterium, assembly GCA_040757055.1. GTDB lineage: Bacteria > Desulfobacterota > Desulfobulbia > Desulfobulbales > Desulfurivibrionaceae > JAJZRJ01. Next base: position 254,708 of record JBFLXY010000002.1, read on the forward strand.
GATTTAAACGACAGCCCGGCCCAGGCGCGAAAATTGATCAAACAGCTGCACGGCATCCGCTGCAAGATCAACCTGCTGCCCTACAACGAAAACGAGGTCTTCCCCTTTGAGCGGCCGCCGGAGGAGCGGGTCTTCACCTTCCAGAAGATGCTGCGCGACGCCGGCATCACCACCCTCATCCGCACCAGCCGGGGCAGCGACATCTCCGCGGCCTGCGGCCAGTTGGCCGTGCAGGGACTGGACGACGAAGAGAGCGAGGGTGTATAAAGAGCCATGAGCGCCAACCACACGCCATCATCAAGGAGCGAGGCAACGCCGAAGCCGGCCACCATCCTCCTGGTGGACAACAATGCAAAGGCGCGCATCCTCCTCTCCAACCTGCTCACCAATCGATTGGGGTGCGAGACCGTACTGGAAGCGGCCAATGGCGCAGAGGCATGGCAGATCATCGAGCACCGCACGGTGGACGCCGTCATCGTCAACCGGCGGCTGCCCAAGATGAGCGGCCTGGAATTGCTGGTGAAGCTTCGGGAGTCGGAGCCCTTTGCCAAGCTGCCGGTGCTGATGGTCCTCAACAGCAGCGATGACGGGGCCATAGCCAAGGCCGTGCATCTCGGGGTTTCGGACTTCCTGGTCAAGCCCTTCACCCCCCACGACTTCGTGGTCAAATACCGCCGCCTGCTCCTGAACGAGGAGCGGCGCGGCCTGCCCCGCCATCAGGTGGCAACGGTGCGCAGCAAGATCTCGTTGATGGACAAGGCCATCGGCTCCCTCTGCGGCACCGCGGTCAACCTGAGCATGAGCGGGCTCCTGGCCAGGATGCAGTTCAGCCGCAACCTTGCGGTCTACGACAAGGTGGACCTGCGCATCCAGTTTTTCATCGGCACGAACGAGGATTATTCCAAGACCATCCAGGCCCAGGTGGTGCGGGTGGAGTGGAACCTGAAGCCCCAGGAGCGCAACACCGCCTTCTACGCCTTTGCCTTCAACGTGGAGCGGCCGGACCAGAAAGATTTTCTGGAAAAGGTGATCCAGCACCTCAAGGCCCCCCTGCCGCCGGTGATCAAATAACCTCCCCTTGCCAAGGGGTTCTTGTTGCCGGTCATGCTCACTCCCAGTTGCGGATGAGGGTGAGCAGGGTCCGCACGCCGATGCCGGAAGGCCCCTTGGGCACGTAGGATTTTTCGGTGAAATTCCAGGCAGTGCCGGCGATGTCGAGGTGGGCCCACGGTGTTTTGCCGACAAATTCCTGGAGGAAGGCGGCGCCCAGAATGGTGCCGCCGTCGCGCTTGTCCACGTTTTTCAGGTCCGCCACGCCGGATTTGAGTTGCTTGCGGTATTCCGGCGCGAGCGGCAGCCGCCAGAGCGGCTCGCCCGCCTCTTCGCCGGCGGCCAGCACCCTGGCGCAAAGCGCATCGTCGTTGGCAAGCAGGCCAGTGCGGTGGTGACCCAGGCCGATGATCACCGCGCCGGTCAGGGTGGCGATGTCGATCACCGCCGCCGGCTTGAATTTCTTCATCCCGTAAGCCAAGGCATCGGCCAGGATGAGCCGCCCCTCGGCATCGGTATTCACCACCTCCACGCTCTTGCCGTTGTAAAGGCTTATCACATCTCCGGGCTTGAGGGCCGTGGGGCCCGGCAGGTTCTCGCTGGCAGGAATCAGGGCCACCACATTGAGCTGGGTCGGCTTTTCGCGGGCCACGGCCTGCATGGTGGCGAGCACGGCGGCGCCGCCGCTCATGTCGTATTTCATCTCCTCCATGCCGGCGCTGGGCTTCAGCGAGATGCCCCCGGAGTCGAAGGTGAGCCCCTTGCCCACCAGGAGCAGGGTGGGCGCCTTCGGGGAAACGCGGTATTCGAGAATGGTGAGGGTGGGCGGCTGGGCCGAGCCCTGACTCACCCCGAGGATGCCGCCCATGCCGAGCCTGGCCATCTCGGCCCTGCCCAGCACCGACACCCTGAGAGTGCCTCCCTTGGCGATCTTTTTCGCCTCGTCGGCAAAGTGGGTAGGGGTCCAGTGATTGCCCGGCTCGTTGGCCAGGTCGCGGGCCAGACAGGCGGCGACCGCCGCGTTCACCCCGCGGGCCAGCGCGGCCTGCACCGCCTTGGTCTGGGGAGCGGCCAGCGTCACGCCGGCAAGCTGCGGCCCGTTTTCCTCCGGGTCCTTTGCGGTCTGGTATTTGCGGAAGCGGTAGCTGCCGAGGATGAGCCCCTCGGCGAGCCATTCCACCTGTTCGGCCGCAGCGGGGCCGCTCTTTTCCGGAAGGTTCACCACGGCCTCCCGGGCCATGGTTTTTCCGATCTGTTTCACCGCCGTGCCGGCAGCCTTGCGGATCAGTTCGCCGGCCGGTTTTTCCTTGCCAAGCCCCACCAGCATGATTCGCTGCCCTGCCATCCGGCCCTCCCGGGCCGATGGATAAAAAAGTACACTCTGCCCTTCCTTGCCGGTGAAATCCCCGACGGCAACAGCCCGCTGCAGCAGCTCGTCCGCCAGCGGCTCCGGGCAGCGCATTTTTCCTTTGGCCTGCTGCCGCACAAAATAGACCGTCATCTCACTGGCGGCCGGTGCCGCCTTGACGTGTACTTTCAGCATGAACACCCCTCGCCTCTGCCGTGGATCGTTTGCCTCATCGCGCCGCCCCTTCTGCGACGCGGCGGCCCCTGTTACTGGTATACCTGTTCAACGGCGCCATTGCAATTTCCTTCCTCTGCCGGCGGCCTCCGCCCATGCGCTGGCGAATTTGCGCTGGTCTCGTCACCGCAAATGCGGTACTCATAAGGTAACACAGCAAGAATGCGCCTGTTCCCCCCTCGCCTCCAAAGGAGAGATACGTGCTGACCTCCCTCGTCATTGCCGTTGGCTGCGCCATTATCATTTCCGCCATGTGCAGCCTGTTCGAGGCCGCGCTCTATTCGGTGCCCCTGAGCCATGTGGAGGTGATGGCCCAGGGCAACAGATTTTCCGGCCGCCTGCTGAGGCGGCTCAAGCAGCAAATCCACAAGCCCATCGCCGCCATCCTCACCCTCAACACCGTCGCTAACACCGCCGGCGCCGCCATCTCCGGCGCCCTGGCGGCCTCGGTCTTCGGCGAGCACAACCTCATCTGGTTTTCCGCCGCCTTCACCGTCGGGATCCTGCTCTTTTCAGAAATCCTGCCCAAGACCATCGGCGTCGGCCACAGCAAGGCGCTGGCCCCCTGGATCGCCGTGCCGATCCAGGCCCTGGTCACCCTTTTTTCCCCGGCCCTGTGGCTCATCCACGTGGTCACCCGGCTGGCCGGCGCCAGGGAGCAGGAACTGCTGGTCTCGGCCGAAGAGGTGCAGGCCATTGCCCGCCTGAGCCGCAAGGCCGGAGAGATCGACACCCAGGAGGAGCGGGTCATCACCAACGTGCTGGAACTGCGCCGCAAGGAGGTGCGCCAGGCCATGACCCCCCGCACCGTCACTTTTTCGTTGAGCGCCCATCTGACCGTGGCCGAGGCCAAGGAATTCGAAAAGAAGTGGAATTTCCACAGCCGGGTGCCGGTCTACGACAAGGACCCGGACGACGTGGTGGGCATCGTGCTGCGCAAGGACGTCCTGCTTTGCGCGGCGGCAGACAGGGAGGAGACCACCCTGGGCCAGCTCATGCAGCCGGTGCACTTTGTGCCGGAATCGGCCCGCCTCACCCCGGTGCTGCTCGACTTCCTTGAAAAGCGCAGCCACCTTTTCGTGGTGGTGGACGAATACGGCAGCTTCACCGGCGTGATCAGCCTTGAGGATATCATTGAGGAACTGGTGGGCCGGGAGATCGTCGACGAGACCGACCAGACCCAGGACATGCGGGAGCTGGCGCGGAAGAAGCGCCAGGCCATGCAACAGGTGGAACTAAAAGATCACCACGAGGTAGCAGACCAGCAGGGCGCTGATGAGTAGGTTGATGCCGAGGAAGTTTTTGAACGGCACCAGCCCTTCGAATTCGCGCAGGCAGAACTGCCAGAGAATATAGAAGCCGGCCAGCGCGCCATTGAGCAGGAAAAAGGCGGAGAGCACCTGCACCGGAAAGGTCGGGATGGCGAAGGCCAGCCGTTCCAGCAGACCGAAGCCGGTTTGCCGGCCCAGTGTGGGCAGGAAGTCCCCCACCCCTCCCGCGAAGTACCCCATGCGATACACCAGTTCCCCGGAAAAGGCCATGGGAATGAGGATCGGCACCAGCGGCGAAAAGCGGCCGAAGGTGGGGTCTTCGGTGATGCCGAAGAGCCGTGAACCGTAACGGATGATGCCGAGGATGAAGACAAAGCCTGCCACCAGCAGCAGACTGAAGAGCAGGGCGTCGTTCAGCCCCGAAAGCCGCTGGATTTCGCCATAGGCCGGCTGCAAACGCAAAAACCGGGCCAGCTGGGAGCCGATCAGAAAGGGAACAATGTAGGAGCAGGTGATGTAGCGGCCCTTGTTGCGGATCAGCTCCGAGTAAGGGTTGCGCAACAGCAGCTGGGGCGAGTCGCGGTCGCAGAACGGCAGGCAGTGGCCGCAGACCAGGCAGTGCAGATTGTTCTGCACGTTGTAGGCTCCGAGGTAAACCGGGCAGCCGCGCTTGCCGGCAAGCCCCTTCTTGCAGGCAAAGGATTCGCAGCCGCGGCAGCGTTCGTGATCCGGCCGGAATTCGGTGATGGCCAGGGTGGCGGCCGCGCCGCTGATGCGACCCAGTGGGCAGAGATGGCGACACCATGCCTGTCCGGGGTAGAGGACCGCAAGCAGGGCCGCGCCCAGCACGATGGAAAGAACGAAGAGGGAGGTGCCCACCGGCGAGCGGTCGAGCCCCGCCACCACCTCGATCCAGATGATGAGGGCCAGCAGGAAGACGGAGGCGTACACCCCGTATTTCTGCAGGAGGCGGGGAACCTGCAGGTTGAAGGTCAACCCCTTGCGCTGGAGGAAGACCCCCAGCCCCGGAAACGGGCAGATGCCGCACCACATGCGGCCGACGAAGAACCAGCTCAGCACGATGGTGGGCCAGATCACGCCCCAGCTCAAGAATACCGCGACGTTGCGTTGCGGGTCGGCGGGGCCGAAAAGGCCGGAGATCACCACCACGATGAAGAGGGCATCGCCGGCAGTGCGCATGTAGGCGTAGTGGTGCCTGGCCGCCAGGAAGCGGCGGATGCTCGGAAAGAGGCGGAAGAGATCGAGCCGGTCCTCCTCCTCGGCGGAGATGAGGCTCCGCAGCGCCTTGGTCCACCATATCATCGGCCGCCGTCCCCCTGCCAGGCCACGATCAACCCACCTCCTCAAGCACCACCCGCAGCGGCATCTCCCGGCCGTCGCGAACCACGGTCAGCGTTACCTCCTCGCCCACCCGGTACTGTTCCAGTTCGTTGCGCAGACCGTCGAAGGTGGCGACCTGTCGGCCGTTGACCGCCACGATGATGTCGCCCAGCACCACTTCACCCATGCTGCGGCTGGTGCCGCGCAGGCCGCTCCTGGCCGCGGAACTGCCCGGTTCGACATTGATGACCAGAATGCCTTCGACCCCGAGGCGCCGGGCCAGGGCGTCGTGGGCCACCGAGATGCCGAGCCCCGGCTGGATCAGCCGGCCATGGCGGATGATTTCCGGCACTACCCGGTTGACCACGTCCACCGGCACGGCGAAGCCGATGCCGGCGCTGCCGCCGGACGGGCTGTAGATGGCGGTGTTCACCCCGATGAGCCGGCCGGCGCTGTCCAGAAGCGGCCCGCCGGAGTTGCCGGGGTTGATGGCGGCATCGGTCTGGATCACCCCCTGGATGGTGCGGCCGGTCACCGCCTGAATCTCGCGGCCCAGGGCGGAGACGATGCCCGAGGTCATGGTCTGGTCGAGGCCGAAGGGGTTGCCGATGGCAAAGACCTTCTGTCCCACCAGCAGATCGCGCGACTCGCCCACCGGCAGCGTGCGGAGCTTTTCCGCAGGCGCGGCGATCCGCAGCACGGCAAGATCCTTGTCCGGCGCCACCCCGACGATCACCCCTTTCCACACCGACTGGTCCGCCAGGGTCACCTCCACCCGGTTGGCCTCCTCGATGACGTGGTAGTTGGTGACGATGCGGCCCTCACGGTCCCAGATGAAGCCGGAGCCGGTGCCTTTGGGAATCTCGTAGATGTTCAGGTTGAAAAGGTTGCGGCGCAGCTCGATGGTGGTGATGTAGACCACGGCCGGCGAAGAGTTGCGGAATATCTCCACCGCGGTCTTTTCTTCGCTGGCGAGATCCCCCCGCGCCACCACTGCCTGCGGTCCGGCATCGGGACCGGTTGCCGGCTTCTGGCCAGGCCGGAAGAGAAACCACCAGCCCGCGAGAATCAGCAGCACCACAACCAGCGAAGAAACTCGCCGTTTCGGCAATGGCGTCTGGTGATCTTTCGGAGGCGCTTCCATGGGCTAAAAGCTCAGGAAGAATTTGGCAATGAGGAAATAGGCCGAGACTCCGAGGATGTCGATGGCGGTGGTGACGAAAGGGCCGGTGGCCACCGCGGTGTCGATGTTGAGACGCCGCAGGATAAGCGGCACGCCGGTGCCCACCGTGGCGGCCAGGGTCATGGAGAAGAGGATGGAAGAGCCCACCACCAGACCCAGTTCCGGCGGCTGGGTATGGCCAAGATGGGCCAGCGTTCCCAGCACCAGGCCGTAAAGGGCGCCGAGCAGCAGCCCCACCCGCATCTCCTTGAGGACGACGCGGGAAAGCTCGTTCATGTTGATGCGCCCAGTGGCGATGCCGCGTACCACGATGGTGCTGGACTGGGTGGCGATGTTGCCGCCCATGCCCGCCACCACCGGAATGAAGGAGGCCAGGGCCAGCACCTGCTGGAGCTCGTTTTGAAAGAAAGAGATGATGAAGGCCGCGGTGATGCCGCCGATCAGGGTGGCGAAGAGCCAGGGGGCGCGGGTTCGGGCGTTGGCAACGGTGGACTTGAGCAGAATCTCCTGGTCCTTGCCGGCACCGGCCATCTGCAGGAACTCCTCGGTGGCCTCCTCGCGGATGACGTCGATGACGTCGTCCACGGTGACGATGCCCACCAGCTTGTAGGAGGAGTCGACAACGGGCACGGCCAGGATGTTGTACTGGGAGACGATATGGGCCACTTCGCTCTGCTTGGTGTCGGCGCTCACCGCGATCACCTTGCTGTTCATGATGTTCTTGAGCTGGCGGTACGGCGGATGGAGCAGGAGTTCGCGCAGGGAGAGCACGCCGGAGAGCATCTGCTCGTCGCCGTGGGTGATGTAGAGGTAAAAGGACATCTCCTTTTCCTCGCTGCGTTCCTGAATCTTCTTGACCGCGTCGCCGACGCTCATCTCCTCGTCGAGGGCCATGTACTCCGGCGACATCAGGCCGCCGGCCGTGTCCGGCTCGTACTGGAGAAGCTGGTCGACCTCCTCGCGGTCGGTCTTCTGCATGAGCTTGCGGATCTCGTTGGCCAGCTCCTCGGGGAGTGCCTCGAGCAGGTCGGCGGCATCGTCGAGATCCATCTCGTTGATGATGGAGACGAGATACTGGGGGGTGAGATCGCTGACCAGTTCGAGCATCAGCGACTGGTCGAGTTCGCTTAAGAAATCGCCGACCAGATCGGTCTGGGCGATGATGTTGAAGACGCTGCGGCGTTCGGCAGGGGTGAGATGGCGAAAAACCCAGGCGGTATCCGCCGGGTGGGTCTTTTTGAGGAGCTTCAGGAGATGGTCCACCGCGTTGCGCCGGTTGAGGCGCCGCACGGTATCCAGGATCACCATCCCTTCGTTGCCGATGAGTTCCCGCTTCGCTCCCCGCTTCATACCCCGACACCATGCCGCCTGATGTTCCGCGCCAATGCAGCTGCCCCAAAGTTCACTTCTTATAGCCCGATGCGCCAGAGATCGTCAACCACTAACCCATGCATGGCTCCGGGTCGGCAAGGTCCGCTGCTACTTGAGCCAGCGACTCAGCACCTCGACGATCTTGCCGGCCTGGTCGGGGCTGGAGATGTTGAATTTGGACTGCGGCATGTACTCGCCCTTCACCTTGCGGTAGCGGCGGATGGAATACTGTTCCGGACCGTAGGCCTCCTTTTTCGCGTCCCACTGCTGGTAGCGGAAGAGGATGGTGGTCCAGGCGCCCTTGGAGAGAATTTCCTTGTCGAGTTCCCTGACGAGCTGGACGCCGTCCTCCTCATAATTGATGGTGATCTCTTCTACAGTTGCTGCCATTGCGGCTCCCTCATGCTGTGTTGAGTTGGTACCCTGCCCCCCGCCTCCGCCTCAGTCGCGGAACTGGTCGCGGACGATCTCGAATGCAGGATGAATTTTCAGAAAGGCCCCGACCACCAGCGGGCAGAAATGGCTCCCCGCTGCCGTCCCGATCCGCGCCACGGCCTCCGCATGGGAAAGCCCGCTCTTGTATGGCCGGTCGCTGGTGATCACGTCATAGGCATCCGCCACGGCGAAAACCCTTGCCGCCAGCGGAATCTCTTCGCCGCGCAATCCCATGGGATAGCCCGAACCGTCATAGCGTTCATGATGGTGCAGCACGATGTCGCGCGCCATCTTGAGGTAGCCCCGGTTGAGTTTGTGGCTGCCGATGATGCGGTCGATGGTCTCCGCGCCGATCAGGGTGTGCGATTTGACCACCGCGTATTCCTCGTCGGTGAGGGGCCCCTCCTTCAGCAGCACGGCGTCGCTGATGGCGGTCTTGCCAATGTCGTGCAGGGGGCCCACCCGGTACATCTGGTGAGGAAAATCCCCTCCGGGGTGCACCTCCCTGGCAAGGAGGGTGGCGTATTCCCTGGTTCGCTCCAGATGGCGGCCGGTGCCGGAATCGCGCATGGCCGCGAGCTTGGCCAGGGCAAAGACGGTATTGTCGTGGATCTCGAAAAAGGCCTGGGCGACAATGGCGATGGTCCTGTGGTGCAGCCGGTCGATGGCGCTCAGGCAGCCGCAGACGTCCTTTCCTTCCCTGGCGCCGGCAAGGATGTCCATGTAGCTGTCTTCAAAAAGGTGAAATGCCTCGATGAAGTGCTCATAGGAGATGTCGTTGTAGCTGATCTGGCGGGCGATTTCCCGGTTGCCCTGATAGTAGGCCTCCAGATCGCCGTGGCCCAGGTGGGTGATGAAGTCGTTCAGGAGCTTTTCAAAGCCGAACTTGAAGTATTCCAGTTCGACGTTGTCCCGAAAGAGCCCTTCCCGGTGCATGATGGTGATCCAGTTCTGCAGGATGGCATCTTTGTGCTCCTGGAAAAGCCGCGCAATCCGCCGGATGGTTTCCTGTTCCTGGGGGGTCATTGCCGCGCTCCTGGTTTTTGCCGGGCGAGAGGCCTGACGCAACGAGAAAAGGGGTTAGGTTCTTCACCTAACCCCTTGGTTTTTCTGGTAGCGGGGGCAGGATTTGAACCTGCGGCCTTCGGGTTATGAGCCCGACGAGCTACCGGACTGCTCCACCCCGCGTCACGAGTGGCCTACTTTACCCTTTTCCCGGGAAAAGTCAAGGCGTCAGCCGGAGATTTCTCGTTTTTCCGTCAGCTGCCGCAGCCGCGCCACCAGCGCCGCGGGGAGTTTCGCCAGTTTGCCGGCCCGGTCCACTGCCGCGTGGGTGGTGGAGCCCAGCACGAGGGTCTTGCCGTCTTCCCGGCTGATCCGGTAGGTGAAGCGGCAGGAGGCGGGCCGGAGTTCGGTGAGCGAGGTCTCGATCACCAGCAGGTCGTCGTAGCGGGCCGGGGCCTTGTAGCGCGCGTGGCACTCCACCACCGGCAGGATGAAGCCCTGCTCCTCCAGGTCGCGGTAGGAGGCGACCAGTTCGCGCATGTACTCGGTGCGGCCCGCCTCGAAGTAGCGGAGATAGTTGGCGTAGTAAACTACCCCGCCGGAGTCGGTGTCGCCGTAACGCACCCGGCAGGAAGAGCGGTGGACCGGCTCGCGCAGCTCGAAGTCGATTCCGGCCATGGGCTAGCGCTCCAGCAGCAGGTTGAGGAAGTCGCGGCCGGTGGCCAGCAGCGGCGCCGTGGCGGCGTTCTTTTCGCAATAGGAAGCGCCGCTGGCCGCGAGCCGCGAGTCGTACACAAAAAGCGGCACCGGCGACCGGGAGTGGGTGCGGATACTGAGCGGCGTATAGTGGTCCATGGTCACCGCCAGCCGGAAAGCAACTCCGCGCTCCTTAAGGCCGTCAACGATGGGCTGCACAATCTTCTGGTCGAAATCCCCGATGGCCTGGAGTTTCAGGTGCAGCTCCCCCTGGTGGGATGCCTCGTCCGGCGCCTCGACATGGACAAAGACCAGAGCGTGGCGTTTGAGCGCCTCGATGGCGGCCGCAGCCTTGCCGGCGTAATTGGTGTCGAGATAGCCCGTGGCGCCGGGTACCCGGATGATCTCCATGCCGGCACAGACCCCGATGCCGCGGAGCAGGTCCACCGCCGAGATGAGGGCGCCGGTGACACCGTACTGTTCCTTGAGCGTCCGCATGGACGGGGATTTCCCCTCGCCCCAGAGCCAGACAGCATTGGCCGGGTTCTTGCCGCCGGCCCGGCGTTTCTGGTTGACCGGGTGGTCGGCCAGCAGTTCGCTGGCCTTCTCCATCAGGGCCATCAGCGCCGGATAGGGCTGGTAACGCTGCCAGTATTCCGTGACCAGCTGGCCGGTGTGGTCGTGGGGCGGCACCGTCTGCAAGCCATCGCAATGACCGCTGAAGACCAGGAGATGGCGGTAGCTCACGCCCGGATGGAGGTGGCAGAGGTCATTGCCCAGCTCCTGCTGGAGAAAGGCGATCAGTTCGCCGGCCTCTTCGCTGGTGATGTGGCCGGCGCTGTAATCGACCATCCGCACCGCCTCACCCTGGCGTTCCAGGGTAACGAGGTTGCAGCGGAAGGCCGTAGCCCCATGGGGCAGCGCGACCCCCATGCTGGCCGCCTCGAGCGGCGCCCGGCCGGAATAGCACTCCTCCGGCAGATAGCCAAGCAGGGAAAGGTTGGCCACGTCGCTGCCCGGCGGATAGCCCTCCGGCACCGTCCGCAACCGGAAGAGCTGCCCCTGGCTGGCAAGACTGTCCATGGCCGGGGTTTTCGCGGCTTCGAGCGGGGTCTTGCCGTCGAGCGCCGCGATGGGCTCGTCGCCCATGCCGTCGCCCACCAGGATCACATATTTCAAGCCATCAACCTTCATCGTCCATGATCCGGATCTTCACGGTCCTGGCGGCGCAGACATCCAGGGCGTCGATCTCGGCCAGTGCCCTGCGCACCGCCGACTCCTCGGCCGCATAGGTGCGGATGACAATGGGCACCGTGCCCTTTTTTTCCCGGCTCTTCTGGATCACCGACTCGATGCTGATGCCGTGGTTGCCTAGGATGCCGGAAATCTTCGACAGCACCCCGGGCTTGTCCTGGGCGGTGATGCGGAAATAATAGGGACCGCGGATTCGCTCCATGGGGGTGATCGCCACCTCCTGGAATTTTTCCGGCAGCCAGGAGAGGGCGGGCACCCGGTTCACCGCGGTGTTGACGATGTTCCTGGCGATATCGACGATGTCCGCCACCACCGCGCTGCCGGTGGGCATCTTGCCGGCACCAAGGCCGTAGAGCAGCACGTCGCCCACCATATCGCCGACGAACTGGATGCCGTTGAAGGCGCCGCCGATGTTGGCCAGCATGTGCTTCTCCGGCACCATGGTGGCATGGACCCGTGCCTCGACGCTGTCGCCGTGGTTCTTGCTGATGGCGAGCAGCTTGATGCGGTAGCCGAACTCCCGGGCAAACTCGATGTCGATGGGGTCGATCTGCGAGATGCCCTCGATGGAGACGTCGCTCAGCTTGACATGGGAGCCGTAGGCCATGGTCATCAGGATCACCAGCTTGTGGGCGGTGTCGATGCCCTCCACGTCATAGGTGGGGTCGGCCTCGGCAAAGCCCTTGGCCTGGGCGTCTTTCAGCACGTCGGCAAAGGCCATGCCGTGATCGGTCATGTTGTTGAGGATGTAGTTGGCCGTGCCGTTCATGATGCCGAGGATGGCGTCGATGCGGTTGGCCACCAGCCCCTCCTTGAGGGCCTTGATCACCGGGATGCCGCCGCCGACGCTGGCCTCGAAGCCGACCTCGACGTTCTTCCGCGCCGCCGCTTCGAAAATCTCCCGGCCGTGCTGGGAAACGAGGGCCTTGTTGGCGGTGACCACGTGCTTGCCGTGCTCGATGGCCTTGAGGATAAAGGTCCTGGCCGGCTCGATGCCGCCGATCAGCTCCACCACGATATCGATATCATCGGCGGTCAGCACCCGGTCGGCGTCCCTGGTCAATTCCACCCCGGCAAGGTGGGCCGGCAGGGATTCGGCGCGGATGTCCGCCACCCGCACCAGCCTGGTGTTGGCACCGGTCTTGGCGCGCAACCGCTCCGCCTGGAGATGGAGCACCTCGGCGGTGCCGCTGCCCACCGTGCCGAATCCGATCAGTCCAACCCGAATTTCCCTCATACGCTGTCCTTACACCTCGGGGTTTTTATTCAAGAAATGGTACACACCATTACCCTCTTTACCCCGGAATGTCAAAGCATAATGAGGCTGCAAAGGCGCTCCGGCGCCGGTGCGGCCCTTTCCGTCAGAGGCCGGTGACGCGCAGTGCGCCTTGACTTTATGGGCAAAAGTATTTACAACTAGGACACTTTGTCATCCGGATACCGGAGGCAGCCGGCAAGCGCACAAGGCCCGGCTCCGCTCCTTTTGCGTTCCGTATCACGCCGAACCACAGTTCACCTTTACCTGCTTGGGAAAAAACATCCGTGGAACACCTCAACGTCTTCGCCCTTTTCTGGAATGCCGACCTGGTGGTCAAATGCGTCATGCTCCTCCTGCTCGGCTTTTCGGTTTATAGCTGGTACGTCGTTTTTCAGAAGTTCAGTCTCTACCGCAAGGCCCGCCAGGAATCGGAGGAGTTCGTCGCCACCTTCTGGGAGTGCCGCGACCTTGCCGATGCCCACAAGGCGGCGAAAAAGACCACCGTCTGCCCCGAGGCGGCGGTCTTCCTCACCGGCTACCATGAGCTGCAGAAACTCAGCAAAAGCCAGAATTCGAGCGGCGCCGAGACCCTGGAGCGGCGGCTGGCCGGCATGGAACCGCTCAAACGGGCGGTGCAGAAGACCGAGACTCTGGAGATTTCCCGGCTTGGCCTTTCCCTGCCCTTCCTGGCCACCACCGGCAGCACCGCCCCCTTCATCGGTCTTTTCGGTACGGTGTGGGGCATCATGACCTCGTTCCGGGAGATCGGTCTCCGGGGCTCCGCCTCCTTGGCGGTGGTGGCGCCGGGCGTCTCCGAGGCATTGATCGTCACCGCCGCGGGCCTGGTGGTCGCCATCCCGGCGGTGGTCTTCTACAACTACTATTCGCACCTGCTCGACGGCATCGAAGGCCGTATGCGCAGCTTTTCCACCGACTTCCTCAACCTGATCGAACGCGATTTCATCGCCCGACACAACAGCTGACAGGGACAACCGCCATGGCCTTTTCACAGAATAACGGCAAACGCGGCCTGGTCTCCGACATCAACGTCACCCCGCTGGTGGACGTCATGCTGGTGCTGCTCATCATTTTCATGATCACTGCGCCGATGATGACCCAGGGCGTGGATGTCAACCTGCCGCAGACCACGGCCCGGCCGCTCCAGCAGGACGAGGCGCCGGTGATCGTCACCGTCACCAGGAAGGGCGAAATCTTCGTGGACCGCGCCCGGGGCGATCAGGCCATGCTGCGTGAGCAACTCAGCGCCCTGGCCCAGCGGGGCACCGACCGCACCATTCTGCTCAAGGCGGACAAGGACGTGCCCTACGGTCTGGTGGTGGGGGTCATGGCCGACATCAAGGGCGCCGGCTTCGACAAGCTCGGCATGGTCACTGAACCCCGCAGCGAACGGCAGTAATGCCCACCCTACCCCATCCCAGCGCCAACCAGGAACCCCTTGGCTTCCACCCCTATCTGCAGGAGCGGCCCAGGGGCATCCCCTTTGCCCTGGCCATCGGCGTGCATCTGCTCGTCTTCCTGATCGCCTTTTTTTCGCCCTACCTCTTCCAACAGCGCCGCAAGATTCCCGAGGTCTACACGGTCAATCTCTTCAATGTCCAGGACATCGGGGCGGCCCGGCTTACCATGCCGCAACAGACCAGGGTGACCGCCGCCGCACCCGAGACAAAGAAAGCCGAAGAAAAGGCGCCGCCCAAGGTGGAGGTGCCCGCTCCGCCGCCCCCTCCGGCGGCCGCCCCGCCCAAGGCTATCTCCACCCAGCCGCTGCCGGCCAAATCAAAGGCCGACCTGGACCGGCTCAAAAAGCTCAAGGAATCTCTCAGCTCGGAGCAAAAGGCCAAGGAGGCGGAAAAGGTCGCCCAGGAACGGGCCAGGGAGGCAGTGGATGCCCTCAGAAAATCCCTCCAGACCCAGAGTGCCAAGGCCGTTGCCGGAGGGGCCACAGCGACGGGCACCACCCAGAAGGCCGGTGCCGATGCCGTGGCCGGCGGGCCCAGCGGCAGCGTCCAGGTGGACGAGGTGCTCAAGCGTTATCTCATCGCGGTGAACAGCCGGGTACAGGAACACTGGAAACTGCCGGAATCGCAGCCCTGGAAAAATACCCTGGAGGCGATCATCGTTATCCGGGTCCGCCGCGACGGCCAGGTGGTCGATACCTTCTTCGAACACCGCTCGGAAAATATCACTTTCAACCAGTATGTCGAACGGGCGATCAGGGAGGCCTCTCCGCTGCCGCCCTTTCCGGCCGGCTTCGAGCAGAAGGACATGGAAATCGGCCTGCGCTTCCGGCCCGGACGCGTCTTTTAACCATTATCATCAGGAGCCATTGCCAACCAGATGCCCATGAACCTGTCATCCGCCACCATCCGCCACCGTTTCGCCCGCGCCGTCCTTGCCCCCCTTCTGCTGCTCGCCCTGATGGGTTTTCCCCCGGCCAGCCAGGCCCGGGTCTATCTCGACATCACCTCGCCGGAACTTCGCAAGGTGTCGGTGGCAGTGCCCTACTTCATCGAAAAGACCAAGCCTGGCGAGACCCTGGCCAGCGGCCGGCAGATGGCGGGGCTCATGGCCCGCGGCCTCGCCTTTCACGGCTTCATCAACGTGGTCGAGCCCTCGCTCTATGGCGGACGCCAGGATGCCGACTGGGCCGGACTCGGCGCCGAATTTGCGGTTCTGGGCCAGTTTGACACCGATTTTTCCAGCGTCAGCATCGAACTCAAGCTCATCGACGTCCAGCAGGGACAGATGATCTTCGGCCGCCGCTACCGCGGCCCGTGGGCCAAGCACGACCAGATCGTGCTCAAGTTCTGCGACGACATCATCGAGCAGCTCACCGGCGAACGCGGGGTGAGCCTCACCCGCATCGCCTTTATCAGCGATCGCAGCGGCCACAAGGAGGTGCATCTGGCCGATGCCCTGGGTACCAACATCACCCAGGTCACCAGACACAGCTATCTCGCGGTCTCGCCGCGTTTTTCGCCGGACGGCAATTTTCTTTCCTACACCTCCTACCATCGCGGCAACCCGAACCTCTATGTCACCGATCTGCGCGTGCTCAAGACCACCCGGCCCATCTCCCGGCGACCGGGGTTGAACATGGCCCCGGCCTGGTCCCCGGACGGCAGGACCATGGCGGTGACCCTGAGCAAGGACGGCAACCCGGACCTCTACCTGCTGGATACCAGTGGCGAGATCGTGCAGCGCCTCACCAACGGCCCGGGGGTCAATGTTTCGCCTTCGTGGTCGCCGGACGGCAGAAAGCTTGCCTTTGTCTCCGATCGCAGCGGCAGCCCCCAGATCCATGTGATGGACATGCAGACCCGGGGTGTGCAGCGCATCACCATGAGCGGCAACGAGAACACCACTCCCGCCTGGTCACCCAAGGGCGACTGGATCGCCTACACCGGGCGGGCGGATGCCACCCATCACATATTCCTGATCAAACCCACGGGCGGAACGCCGGTTCAGCTGACCCAGTTCTGGGGCGACCACGAATCTCCCTCCTGGTCGCCGGACGGGCGGCAGCTTGTCTTTTCCCGCAAGAGACAGGGCCGTACCCAACTCTGCGTCATCTTCAAGAACGGCAGCGGCCTGCGGGTGCTTTACGAAGGGGAACCGGGCAACCAGGGCACCCCGCAGTGGTCGCCGCGGCTGGATGTCCATTAACAGGAGGCAGCGTATGAAAAAGAGATTCCTCAGCCACGCCCTGCTGGTCGGCCTTTCCCCCCTGCTGGTCCAGTGCGTGGCCCAGGAAAAGGAGGTTGCCGGACTGGATCTCAGGATGCGCACCATGGATGCCCGTATCATCGAGATGGAGCGCTATGCGAAAAGCCAGGACGAGGTGGCCAGCACCCTCGACCAGATGCACAACCGTCTTCTGCGGCTGGAGAGCCGCCTGGACGAACGGGTGCAGAGCGGCAAGCGCAGCCAGGAGATCGAGAAGGAGCGAGAAACCGCGGTGAATAGCCGGCTTGACGCCATGGACGGCCAGGTCAAGGAGATCACCGCCCGGCTGTCCCAGCTCTCCGAGCAGATGACCCAGGAGATGCAGGCGCTCAAAACCGCCCGGGCCGAAGCCGCGGCCAGGGATGCCGAGAAGGCCCGCGAGCAGGCGGAAAAAGCGGCAAAGGCCGTCAAGGAAAAGCCGGCGGCCAAGAGTGCGTCCAGCACC